>CAYPRK010000002.1:0-451089 GCA_964413325.1 uncultured Novosphingobium sp.
ATCTGCGCGCCGCAATAGGACTGGTAGGTCGAGATGCCCATCTTGGACATGACCTTGAGAATGCCCTTGCCGACGGCCTTGATGTAGTTCTTCTCGACCTCATAGGTCGACAGCGGCAGTTCGCGGGAGACGCGGATCGATTCCAGCGTCTCGAACGCGAGGTAGGGGTTGATCGCTTCCGCGCCGTAGCCCGCCAGCACGCAGAAGTGGTGCACTTCGCGCGCTTCGCCGGTTTCCACGACGAGGCCGGTCTGCATGCGCAGGCCCTGGCGGACGAGGTGGTGGTGGACAGCGGCGGTGGCGAGCAGCGCCGGCATGGCAATGCGGTTTTCGTCCTGCGCGCGGTCAGACAGGATCAGGATGTTCTTGTCCGCGAGCACGGCTTCGGTGGCCGCCCAGCACATTTCCTTGATCGCCATTTCGAGGCCCGCGGCGCCGGTGCTGGCGTCCCAGGTCGTGTCGATGGTTTCGGTGCGGAAGGCGCCATCGAGCGCGGCTTCGACTGAGCGGATCTTGGCGATATCGGCGTTGGTGAGGATCGGCTGATCGACTTCGAGGCGCTTGTGCGTGCCGGCATCGTGGCCGAGCAGGTTCGGGCGCGGGCCGATCATCGAGACGAGGCTCATCACGAGCTCTTCACGGATCGGGTCAATCGGCGGGTTCGTCACCTGCGCGAAGTTCTGCTTGAAGTAATCGTAGAGCAGGCGCGAGCGGCTCGAGAGGACCGCGATGGGCGTATCGGTGCCCATCGAGCCAATCGGATCATCGCCGGTGGTCGCCATCGGTTCGAGGAACTTGGCGATATCTTCCTGCGTGTAGCCGAAGGCCTGCTGACGGTCCAAGAGCGACGACGTCGGCTCGGGCAGCGCGGCTTCCTCGGGCTCGACTTCGGCGAGTTCCTTGAGCTTGTACTGCGCGGAAGCGAGCCATTCCTCGTAAGGCTCGTCGCTCGCCAGCTTCGCCTTGATTTCCTCGTCCTCGATGATGCGGCCCTGCTCGAGATCGATCAGCAGCATGCGGCCCGGCTGGAGGCGCCACTTGCGGACGATATCTTCCTCGCGGAACGGCAGCACGCCGCTTTCGGAGGCCATGCAGACGAGATCATCGCGCGTGATCGAGAAGCGCGCGGGGCGCAGGCCGTTGCGGTCCAGCGTGGCGCCGATCTGGCGGCCATCGGTGAAGGCGACGGCGGCGGGGCCGTCCCACGGCTCCATCAGCGCGGCGTGGTATTCATAGAACGCGCGGCGCTTGGCATCCATCAGCGGATTGCCGGCCCAGGCTTCGGGGATGAGCATCATCACCGCGTGGGCGAGGCTGTAGCCGCCCGCGAGCAGCAGTTCGAGCGCGTTGTCGAGGCTGGCGGTGTCCGACTGGCCGTGCGGGATGAGCGGCCACATCTTGTCGAGATCGGGGCCGAGCAGCTCCGATTCCATGGTGCGGCGGCGCGCGTTCATCCAGTTGACGTTGCCGCGCACGGTGTTGATTTCGCCGTTGTGGGCGATGAACCGGTATGGGTGCGCGAGCTTCCAACTGGGGAAGGTGTTGGTCGAGAAGCGCTGGTGAACGAGGCCGAGCGCCGAAACGCAGACCGGATCGCGCAGATCATCGTAGAACGAGCCGACCTGATCGGCGAGCAGCAGGCCCTTGTAGACCACGGTGCGCGACGAGAAGCTGGGCATGTAAAGTTGCGTCACGCCCGGAAGCCCGTGCTTTTCGGCCATGGCAGCCAGCGGGTTCTGCGTCTGCTTGCGGATGGCGAGCAGCTTGCGCTCGAACGCGTCCTGATCCGGGCAGTTATCGCCGCGACGGATAATGCACTGGCGGATCACCGGCATCTGCTCGATCACGGTCTTGCCGAGGCCGTCAAGCGTGGTCGGCACATCGCGCCAGCCGATGAGGTGCTGGCCTTCCTTGGCGATGAAACGCTCGAACACTTCGATCACGAAGTTCCGCGCAGGCTCGTCCTGCGGCAGGAAGCACATGGCCACCGCATAGTCGCCAGGTGCCGGAAGGTCCTTGCCTTCGGTTTCGGCCCAGCGGCGCAGCAGCGCATCGGGGATCTGGATCAGGATGCCGGCGCCATCGCCCAGCAGCGGATCGGCACCGACCGCGCCGCGATGATCGAGATTGCGCAGGATTTCGAGCGCTTGCTCGATAATTCCGTGGCTTTTGATGCCTTTGATATGCGCAACGAAGCCGACGCCGCATGCATCGTGTTCGTTACGCGGATCGTAAAGGCCCTGAACCTGCGGAAAACCCATCACAATTTTTGCCCTGCACTCGGTCAAAATGACGTCGGTTGATACGCCCAGCGCGAATCACGCTGCCCAGAGGGCAACGAAAGTTGCGCGGAATCCCCCCATGACTGCAGGAAAGTTATTTTGCAATGGCGCAGCGCGATTTGCCCGAAGGGTCCGGCGGCGATCCGGTCGGAAATACGGATGCACGGCGGCGCCCCGCGTTTGCAGGGCGCCGGAAGCAGCCTTGCCGTAGCGTCAGGCGCGTGCGGTCATGCGCTGGAGCGTGGCGAGTGCCGAACGCAGGGCCTCGTCCGCCTCGACCGGGGCCATCGGGCCAGTCGAAGCAAGCGAACCTGTCGAAGCAAGCGAAAGCGCGGCCGCGGCGAATGGAGCGGCGGGCGCGGCAGGTTCAACCGTCCGGAGCGGGACAACCGCTTCGGCAGGCCCTTCGGCAGATGTCTCCACGGCTGCAGGCCGCGTGAAGAGCCGCGCAGCGCCTTCGCCGTCTGCTCCTGCGGCGGGCTCACCGGCTGCAATCGCACCGAGGCGGCGCAGGATCGACTCTCGCCCGGAACTGATGGCTGGCGCATCGGCAGCCTGATCGGCGGGGCTGGCGAACTGCGGCCGCGAGAACGGGCCGGGCTCAGCCGCAGGCTGGGACTCCGGGTCCGATTCGAGATCAGCGCTGACTGGCTCTTGCGCCGTGTCCGCTGCGTTGTCCGCCGCGATGACGACTTCGTTGGCGGCCTTCTGCTGGGCAATGGCCAGCGCGAGGCGTTCGATCAGCTGGACCAGGCCGAGGTTTTCGAGCGGCGCACCGGCGACGGGCGAGCGCTTGATTTCGGCTACATCGGGCAGGGCTGCGGTGAAGCCGACCGGAAGCTGCGGCGTGGCGGCGATCAGTGCCGGCGCGGCAGGGATGACGGCGGGCTCCGCCTGGGGGGCTGGGGCTGGGTCTGGCTCTGGTTCTGGCGCGGGATCGGCCGGGATGTCGATGGCTTCGGGCGCAACTGGTTCCGGCTGAGCCACAGGTTCGGGCTGGGCGAACGCTGGCTGGGCAAACTGGGCCGGTTCGATGGGATCAACCAGATCGAGCGCGGCAAGATCGAGCGGACGCACTGCGCCGATGCCGCCCGGTGTGAATTCCGGGATCCACGGTGTCGACACTTCGTCGGCAGTCGCTTCCTCCAGCGGACCGCCAAGCGCTTCAGTCAGCACCAGCGGACGGCGCGGCGGCGCATCGGGGTGGGCATCGCGGGCACGCACCTTGTAGACGTCGTCAAGCTCGGGAGCGGCGGCCACGACAACCTCGGGCGCGGCAGGGCGCGCGGCCTTGGGGCTGAGGCGGAGCGCTGCGGCGAGGCCGAGCGCGGCACCGAACATGGCGAGCATGAAGGCCACGAGCAAATGCGCGGTGAAGCCCAGCGGCGGCGCGGCGGCGGGAATGATGGCAGGAAGCCCGGTCTTGAGCACAACCGCGCCGAGCAGGCTGCCGGGAATGGCAAGACTGCCAAGACCGAACAGCGCGGCAAACCAAAGCGCGGCGAAGGCGGGGAACAAGCGGTGCGCAGTGACCGGCGCAGAGCGGCGCTTGCCGGAACTGGTGCCTGAGTTGGTTCCAGAGCGGCGCGGCTTGCGCGATGGCTTGGCCGTATTCTCGACCAAATCCTCGGGATCGGGCTTGGCCCAGTTCGTCGTGGCCTGAATTTTCTGGCGAAACGTACTCATGGCGCGTGTCGGACCCCGGTAGCGGTGGGATGGCTGCTCCCCCGGTGCCGGTTCCTGAGATCAGGCCGCAGCGCCGGAGATTGCTTGCTTTCGGGTTAACAGGGTTTGGTAAACGGAATCATAACGAGCAGCGTTACGTGACCAATCATGCGCGCGTTCGACGAAGGCGCGGGCGACGGTGCGGCGGGCGGGCCACATGGCGCGGTCCTCCAGCAAGCCTGCCATGGCAGCGGCGAGGCCAGCCGGGTCATCAGGCGGGAACAGGGTGCCGGTCATCCCGTCCTCGATCAGTTCGCGGTGCCCGCCGACCGAACTGGCCGCGACGAGCTTGCCCTGCGCCATGGCTTCGAGCGGCTTGAGCGGGGTGACGAGATCGGTGAGGCGCATCGCCTTGCGCGGGTAGCAGACGACATCGGCAAGCGCGTAGTAGCGGTCGACTTCTTGGTGCGGGACGCGGCCGATGAAGTGGATCGCATGCGCGGCGGGCGAGGCCGCGGCCTGTGCGCGCAGGGCGGATTCGGCAGGGCCGCCGCCGACGAGCAGCAGCCGCGCATCGGGCTGGCGCGCAAGGATCAGCGGCATCGCGGCGATCAGGTCATCGAGGCCTTCGTAAGGGTAGAAGCTGCCGAGGAATCCGATGACCGGGCCTTCGCCGAGGCCGAGGCTGCGGGCAAATTCGGCGTCGCGCTCCAGGGGCTGGCCGAACAGCGCGAGATCGACGCCGTTGGGCATGATGGTGATCTTGGCGCCGGGGACGCCGCGCGCGACGAGATCGCTGCGCAGGCCTTCGCAGATCGTGACGACGGCATCCGCGCCGCGCACAACCCGGTCTTCGAGCGCGCGGGTGAGGCGGTAGCGCAAGGAGCCTTCGCTGCCGGTGCCGTTGCCGACGGCGGCGTCTTCCCAGAAGGCGCGGATTTCGTAGACGACGGGCAGGCGGAGGCGGCGACCGGCGCGCACCGCGGCGAGGCCGCCCAGCGCCGGCGAGTGGGCGTGGAGTACATCGGGCCGCCATTCGCGGGCCACGGCTTCGATCCGGCGGGCAATCGCGCCGATTTCCTGCCATTCGGACAGGCCCGGCGGACCCGACGGCTTGCCCGGGGTGCGGTAGAACGGGAGGCCATCGTGGACTTCCGGCTCAGCGCCGGTCAGCGGCGCGGTGTGGCGCAATCCGGTCAGGCCGCGCACTTCGTGCCCCAGCCCTTCCTGCGCCTTGAGAATCGCGCGCGTGCGGAAAGTGTAGCCGCTCTGCAGCGGCAGCGAATGATCGAGGATATGGAGAACCCGGGCCATGCGCTTTGCCATCGCACGGCAGGACTTAACGCCGCGTCAACCGAGTTTGCCTATTGAGCATGCGAGAACGGTCCGATCGCGGGCCGGAAGGGTAATTCCGGGCATGCCCGCATGATCGACATCATTACCGTGGTGGTGCCCCATCTGCTGATGGCGATTGCCGTCTGGCGCCTGCTGCTCCGCGACGATCTCGACAGCGATCCGATCCTGCCCGGCCCCGAACGCAGCCTGATGGGGCGCGAGGGCAAGCGCCCGCTGCGCGGCGAGGGTACGCCGGGTGCTTAATCTCTTCCTCACCGCCTTCGTGGCCGCGTTTCTGGCGGCGGGCGTGCGCAAGCCGTTCCTGTTCGTGCTGGCCTATGCCTATATCGACATCGTCGCGCCGCAGAAGGTGAGCTGGGGCTTCCTGCAGGTCATCCCGATCAGCCTGATCGCGTTCATGGGCGCGGTGATCGCCTGGGCCGTGGCGGAGGACAAGAACGGCATCCGCTTCTCACCGCGGCAATGCCTGCTGCTGCTGCTGCTGATCTATTGCGGCCTCACCACCCGCACCGCCGACTTTCCCGAAGAAGCGCTCGAGAAGTGGGCCTGGGTGTGGAAAGCGCTGGTCTTTGCGATGTTCCTGCCGCTGACCTTGCGCACGCGCCTGCGCATCGAGGCGTTCACGCTGGTCATGGTGCTTTCGGTGGGCGTGATCGTGATCGGCGGGGGGATCAAGACCCTGGCCGGCGGCGGCGGCTATGGCGAACTCAAGCTGCTGGTGAACGACAACACCGGGCTTTACGAAGGCTCGATCATCTCGACCGTGGCGGTCTGCGTGATGCCGCTGGCGCTGTGGCTGGCGCGCTATGGCACGATCTTCAAGCCGGGCTGGCTGGTGTGGCTGTTTGCACTGGGCATCTGCTTTTCCTGCCTGCTCATGCCGGTCGGCACGCAGGCGCGCACCGGCCTCATCTGCGTGGCGGTGCTGGGCGTGATGATGCTGCGCTCGGTCAAGCGGCGCATGCTTTATATCGGCGTGATCGGCGGACTGGCTCTGGTCGCAATCCCGTTCCTGCCGCAAAGCTTTACCGAGCGGATGAACACGATCCGCAACCACCAGTCCGACCAATCCGCCTCGACTCGGGTGGCGGTGTGGCAGTGGACGATCGAATACGCCAAGACGCATCCCTTTGGTGGCGGCTTCGAAGCCTATCGCCAGAACGTGCTGAGCTATGACACCGTCCAGTCCGAGAACGCGGGCGACAACAACACCGCGATCGAGACCCAGCGGATCGAGGAACACGCCCGCGCCTACCATTCAAGCTACTTCGAGATGCTGGGCGAACAGGGTTATCCGGGCCTCGCGCTATGGCTGCTGCTGCATATCATGGGTCTGTTCCACATGGAGGTGATCCGCAGGCGCTATGCCAAGGAGACGTCGCCGGAATTCGCCTGGGTGACGCCGCTGGCGGATAGCCTGCAGCAGGCCCAGATCGTCTATTTGTTCGGCGGTGCTTTCGTCGGCATCGCATTCCAGCCGTTCTGCTACATGCTGGTCGGGCTGCAATGCGGGCTTTCGGCCTATATCGGGCGGGTGAAGCGCGCGGCGCCCAAGCCCTTCCGCGCGGCGCGCGCTGCCGCCCCGTCCCTCCCCGCTTCGGCCTGACCGCCTGTTGCGCGGCGCCGCGTTTGCAGCCTAGAGAAGGTGCAAACGAGAGGGAGAGGCAAGCATGAAGACGATGGCACCGAGCGCAATCAAGGACCTGGTCGGTCAGGTGGTGGGCACCTCGGAATGGGTCGAGGTGACGCAGGAGCGGATCAACCAGTTCGCCGAGGCGACCGGCGACTTCCAGTTCATCCATATCGACGCGGAAAAGGCCAAGCTGACGCCCTTCGGCGGCACGATCGCGCATGGCTTCCTGACGCTTTCGCTGATCCCGCTGCTGACCCAGCAGAGCGATTGCCCGCGCCCGGAAGGCGTGAAGATGGGCGTCAACTACGGCGGCAACAAGACACGCTTCCTCGCCCCCGTCCGCTCCGGCAAGCGCGTGCGCGGGGTGTTCAAGCTGCTGGAACTGGATGAAAAGCGCCCCGGCCAGTGGCAGCAGACCATGGAAATCACCGTCGAGATCGAAGACGAGCCCAAGCCCGCACTGATCTGCGAGTGGATTACGCAATTTTTTGTTTGAGGGGTTGAGGGGGCGCGGTTGCCTGTGCGCCTTCCGCCTACGCTATACCCTTCCGGTTCGTCATTGCGAGCGTAGCGAAGCAATCCAGGGCGGCTCTGCGCGGCTCTGGATTGCTTCGTCGCTGCGCTCCTCGCAAGGACGAAGTGAAGGAATGGAACGCTGCCTTGTACCCCGTCGCGTCAGCCGAAAAATCGGGCAGACAGGATAGAACAACCGCTTCCGACCAATTGCTGACGTGCCGATGCCCCATCGATAGTAGGTTGTGGGGACTCGATTTCGCGTTAGTTTGGCGCGCCTGGTTGGACACGGCCACGCTGGGCAGCAGCAGAAGCGTTGCAGTAGCGCGGTCTCGATGCGCCTAGCAGGCGAGGTTCCCGCCCCCGCGGCCTATGCGGCAATGTAAGGCAGCGAAGTGAGGTTGAGTAATGGAAAATAGAAAAATGATATCCTTTGATGCAGGTATCGTAGGTCTGTCCTATGAGAAATACAAACGAATCGACGTTCTCGACCTGCTTAGCATAGAGTCTCTTTCTATTACTGAAGAGAACGGAAATGATATACGAAATGTCATATTCAAAGACGGGGGTAGCTTCAAGGTTTTGGTTCGGCCGGATGGCTGCATTGGTAGCGTTGAAATAAGCAACGTAGCTGGCAGCTATGACGAAGGCGACACAGTCCTCTCGCTAGGTCCCCGATCGCTTCTTGATTAGACGACCTGCACCGAGCAGTTGTCGCTGGTGTGGCGAGATGCCTTGAAACGAACGGTCCGCTATCGGACGCGGAAGTGGACAATCCGCTAACCACCAATTCCGGCCATCCTCGGCCGGAACTGGCAGGCGAACCCCTAAGCCACCACGCTCAATTTGCGGGCCTTGCTGTTGGTCTTGATCCAGCTTTCCACCACCGGCGCGATGGTGGTGCGCCAGCGCGAGCCGTTGAAGATGCCGTAGTGGCCGACTTCGGGCGCGAGGTGGTACTTCTTGAGCTTTTCGGGGAGGTTCGGCGTGACTTTCAGCGCGGCCTTGGTCTGGCCGATGCCGGAGATATCATCGCGCTCGCCTTCGATGCACAGGACCGCGGTGTCCTTGATCGCCGCGAGATCGACGAGGATGCCGCGGTGGACCAGTTCGCCCTTGGGCAGGAGGTGCTGCTGGAACACGACGTCGACGGTCTGGAGGTAGAACTCGGCGGTCATGTCGCAGACGGCGCGGTACTCGTCGTAGAAGGTCTTGGTCGCGTCGGCGCTTTCGCCGTCGCCCTGCACGAGGTGCTTGAACAGGCCGTAGTGGGCATTCATGTGGCTGCCGAGGTTCATCGACATGAAGCTCGCGAGCTGGACGAAGCCCGGATAGACCTGCCGCCCCGCGCCCGGATAGTTGGCGGGCACGGTGGTGATCACGTTGTGCTTGAACCATACGAAAGGCTTGGTGATCGCGTGGTCGTTGACCGCGGTCGGGCTTTCGCGCGTGTCGATCGGGCCGCCCATCATGGTGAGCGTGACCGGGCGGCAGGGGTTCTCGCGCACCGCCATGACCGCCGTTGCGGCGAACGCCGGGACCGAAGGCTGGCACACGGCCATCATGTGCGCGCCAGGGCCGATGTGCTCGAGGTAGCCGATCAGGTAATCGATATACTCGTCGAGATCGAAGCGGCCTTCCGCCATCGGCACGTACTTCGCGTCTGCCCAATCGGTGATGTAGACCACGCAGCGTTCGAGCATGCGTTCCACCGTGCCGCGCAGCAGCGTGGCGTAGTGGCCGCTCATCGGCGCGACGATCAGCAGGCGCGGCGCATCGGCGGGCAGGCCTTCGTGGGTGAACTTGCGCAAGTTGCCGAAGGGCTGCTGGATCTCCACCGTCTCGTTCACGGCGTGCGGCGTGCCATCGACGTTGATGATCTTGATCCCGAACGCGGGCTTGCCGCGCGGGGCGGCGGCATGCGCAAACACTTCGAGCGCGGAGGCCATCATCTGGGTTCCGCCGAAGGGCGCCCAGGGATTGCGCGGATCGGCCAGCATGTCGGCGGCCATCGACGCCATCGCGCTGCCTGCATTCAGCATGGAACGCTGAATCTCGTAAGCCTTGTAGAGCACTGCGAACACCTTTGTCATGTTGCGGAGCCGTATGCTGCTCCGATTGCGGCCAGTGTGCCGTGATTTTGCACCTTGTGCAACGCACCATTGACCCAAACGGGACAGGTTTGCCCTGCTGCCCCCTTTCGGCCCCTGCCAGCATGGGCTAGGGCACGCGCGATGGACGCCAATACCCAGAACATCGGCCCCGAAGTTCCGACCAACGAGCCCGCTTCCGCCGCCCGCCCCGCGCGCACGCTGAGCCCGCTGCGCATGCTTGCGCGCCAGGGCGCTTCCTACCCGGGCGAAGTGGCCATCGCGCTGACCGCGCTGCTGATCACATCGGGCGCGACGATTGCAATTCCGGCCAGCTTCAAGCTGATCATCGACAAGGCCTTCGGGCCCGGCGCCAATCCGGACATCATCGACAGCGCCTTCCATTGGCTGCTGCTCGTCGTGGTGATCCTCGGCTTCGGCACCGCAGTGCGGTTCTACTTCGTGTCGTGGCTGGGCGAGCGCGTGGTCGCCGACATCCGGCTCAAGGTGCAGGCCAACCTGCTGCGCATGCCGCCGAGCTTCTTCGAGAGCAACAGCCCGAAGGAAATCTCCTCGCGCATGACCTCGGACACCGCGATCATCGAGCAGGTGGTGGGCACCACGGTTTCGCTGGCGCTGCGCAATTCGATCACGGCGCTGGGCGGCCTGATCTATCTCTTCACGCTGGCCCCGGCGCTGACCGCCGGGCTGCTGGTCGGCATTCCGGTGGTCGTCGGGCCGATCGTGTTCTTCGGCTCGCGGCTGCGCAAGGCATCGCGCACCAGCCAGGACCGCGTCGCCGATATCGGCGTGCAGATCAGCGAAGTGCTCGGCGCGATGAAGGTCGTGCAGGCGTTCGGGCAGGAACAGCGCGAAGCGGAGCGATTTGCGGGCGCGGTGGAGCGCACGTTCACGGTGGCCAAGCGGCGCATCATGATCCGCTCGATCATGACTGCCATCGTTATCGTCATGGTGTTCGGCGGGATCGCGGTGCTGATGTGGCAAGGCGCGAGCGCGGTGGCGAGCGGGGCGATCAGCGGCGGCACGATCGCGGCGTTCGTGATCACCGGCGGCATCGTGGCGGGCGCGGTCGGCACGCTGACCGAAGTCTATGGCGACCTGCTGCGCGGCGCGGGCGCAGCCGGGCGGCTCAACGAACTGCTGCTCGAACAACCCGAGATCACCGCGCCGGCGCGCCCGCTGCATCTGCCGCAGCCGCCGCGCGGGCAGATCGCGTTCCAGAACGTCTCGTTCCGCTATCCCAGCCGCCCGGAAGTGGCCGCGCTGGAGGATTTCTCGCTGGCGGTGGAGCCGGGCGAGACGGTGGCCATCGTCGGGCCATCCGGCGCGGGCAAGTCCACGCTGTTTCTGCTGGCCGAGCGGTTCTACGATCCGCATGCCGGCATGGTCCGCATCGACGGCGTGCCGCTGCCGCAGGCGGACCCCGCTGAAGTGCGCGCACGCATGGCGCTGGTGCCGCAGGAAGGCGTGCTGTTTGCCGCCACTGCGCGCGACAACTTGCGCTATGGCAACTGGAGCGCGAGCGACGCGCAGATCTGGGAAGCGGCGGAAGCGGCCAATGCCGCCACGTTCCTCAAGGAACTGCCGCAGGGCCTCGACACGTTCCTTGGCGAGGACGGCGCGCGGCTTTCGGGCGGGCAGCGCCAGCGGATTGCGATTGCGCGCGCGCTGCTGCGCGATGCGCCGATCCTGCTGCTGGATGAGGCGACCAGCGCGCTTGATGCCGAAAGCGAACGGCTGGTGCAGGACGCGCTCGACCGGCTGATGAAGGCGCGCACGACGCTCGTCATCGCGCACCGCCTTGCCACCGTGCGCGCGGCGGACCGCATCGTGGTGATGGAAAAGGGCCGTATCGTCGAACAAGGCACGCACACCGCGCTTTCGGCGCAGGATGGGCTTTACGCCCGCCTCGCCCGCCTGCAGTTCGACGGCGCAGAAGCCTGAGCGACTGCCTCAAGGTACTACTATCCAAAGGTAATACGGTTGGGCGCTGGACAACCGTCTGACGATTGCTAGTGTCCCAAATAGGTACATTCGCAACCGATTGGATAATCCTGAGCCATGCTGAAGCACGTCAAAGGCGCGATAACCGCGGCCTCGCTGGTGGCGCTCGCCTGTTCCTCCGCCGTCCGCGCCGATACGGCCAAGCCTGCCGAAATCGACGGCTATCGCATCCCGACCTTCGGTGGCTGGGGCATGAACCCCGCCGATATCGACAAGGGCGTGAAGCCGGGCGACGATTTCTTTGCCTATGTGAACGGCAAATGGGACCGCAGCGAGGCGATTCCGCCGCAATATCCCTACAGCGGCGTGGCACTGGCGCTCACGCTGGGCGCCGAGCAGGCGGTCAAGGACATCGTCCAGGGCCTCGCCGCGACGCCGCAGGCGCCGGGCACCGACGGGCAGCGCATCGCCGACAGCTACAAGGCGTTTCTTGACCGCGCGGCGATTGACGCAGCGGGCATGGCGCCGGCGCAGCCCTATCTCGACAAGATCAAGGCGGCGAAGACCCGCGCAGACCTCGCCGCGCTGTTTGCGGCGCCCGGCTTCCCTTCCCCAGTGGACTTTTCGGTGCAGATCGATGCCGAGAAGCCGGGGCTGAATGCGGCCTATACCGGCGTCGGCGGCCTCGGCATGCCCGACCGCGACTATTACCTCGTCGACAACGAGCGCAACCGCGATTTGCAGGGGAAGTACCGCGATCTGCTGACGTTCATGCTGGGCAAGGCGGGCTATGCCGACGCGGCGGGCACGGCGGCCAAGGTCTATGACTTCGAGCGCAAGATCGCGGTGCTCGATTGGGACAAGGCCCTGCAGCGCAATCCGCTGCTGACGACCAACCGCGTTTCGCGCGAGGACCTGATCGCGATGGGCGGCCCGTTCCCGGTGGCGACGCTGCTCGATGGTTCGGGGCTGGACAAGGCGCAATCGGTGTTCGTGGACGAGATCCCGCCGACCCCTGAAAAGGTGGCCAAGCTTGGCCTTTCCAAGGACGATCTCGCCAAGCTGGGCGGCGGGTTTCCCGCGCTCGTCAAGCTGCTGGGCGAGGAAGACCTTGGCACGCTGCAGGCGTGGACCGCGGCGCATTTCCTGATGAACAACGCCTCGGTGCTGCCCAGCGATGTCGATGATGCGCGCTTCGCGTTCTATGGCAAGACGCTGCAGGGACGCGAGCGCGACCGCCAGCGCTGGCAGCGGGCGCTGTCATCGGTGCAGGGCCAGATGGGTGAAGGCATCGGCAAGGCCTATGTCGAGCAGCACTTCCCGCCTTCGAGCAAGGCAGCGATGGTCACGCTGGTGAGCAACCTGCGCACCGCGCTGGCGGGCAAGCTCAAGACGCTGGCGTGGATGAGCCCCGCGACGCGCAAGGCCGCGCTCGCCAAGCTCGACGCGTTTACGGTGAAGATCGGCTATCCGGACAAGTTCAAGACCTATGACGGCATGAACATCAAGCCGGACCAGCCGCTCGCCAACGCCATCGAAGCAGCGCGCTGGCACTGGCAGGACAATCTGGACGAGTTGGCCAAGCCGGTCGACAAGACCAAGTGGCTGATGACGCCGCAGACGGTGAACGCCTATTACCAGCCGACCGCGAACGAGATCGTGTTCCCGGCTGCCTATCTCCAGCCGCCCTATTTCAACCCCTCTGCCGATGCAGCGGTGAACTATGGCGCGGTGGGCGCGACCATCGGCCACGAGATCGGGCACGGCTTCGACGACGAAGGTTCGCGCTATGACGGGACCGGCGCGCTGAAGGACTGGTGGACGGCCGCCGACCGCAAGACCTTCGACGCGCTGGGCGCCAAGCTTGCCGCGCAGTACGACAAGGTCTGCCCGTATGACGAGGGCAAGACCTGCCACAACGGCAAGCTGACGCTGGGCGAGAACATCGGCGATCTGGCGGGGCTTTCGATGGCCTATGCCGCCTACAAGCTCTCGCTGAAAGGCAAGCCGGCACCGGTGCTGGATGGCCTGACCGGCGACCAGCGCTTCTTCCTCTCCTACGCGCAATCGTGGCGCGAGAAGATCCGCGAGCAGCTGGCGCGGCAGCTGCTGAAGACCGATCCGCATTCACTGGCAGTGGCGCGGGTCAACGCGGTCGTACGCAATTTCGATCCCTGGTACGCGGCGTTCAATGTGAAGCCGGGCGACAAGCTGTACCTCGCGCCGAAGGACCGCGTGCGGATCTGGTGAGGCTGCGTTTGGTCGCCTGCCCACCCCCGGCCCCTCCCGCACGCGGGAGGGGAGCCTGTCGCGCTTTCTTCTCCCCTCCCCGCATGCGGGGGGGGCAGGGGTGGACAGGCGCCAATCCGACGAGATGACAAAAGTTTAAGCCGCGTCCGCGCTTGACAGAATGCTGCGCTGCGGCGACCCCTGCGCGCCATGGATACGACCATCACCGCGATCCTTCTCGGCATTGTCGAGGGGCTTACCGAGTTCATCCCCGTCTCCTCGACCGGGCACCTGATCCTCGCGTCAGAGCTGTTCGGCTATGACGCGAAGACGTGGGAGGTGTTCAACGTCGTGATCCAGCTGCCGGCGGTGATGGCGGTGGTCGTGCTCTATTGGCGCACGTTCATGGACGTCGCGGTGGGCGCCTTGCGCGGATCGCGCGAATCGATTGCTTTCGTGCGCAACGTGCTGGCGGCGTTCATTCCGGCGGCGATTGTCGGCGTGCTGTTCAAATCGCGAATCGATCTGCTGCTCGAGAATCCGATGGTGGTCTGCATCGCGCTGATCCTCGGCGGCCTTGCGATCATCGCGGTGGAGCGGCTGGTCTCGCACCAGCCCTACCGGCCAGTGGGGCAGATGCCGCTGGGCCAGGCGATCCGCATCGGCATGATGCAGTGCATCGCGGTGATCCCCGGCGTCTCACGCTCAGGCGCGACGATCATGGGCGCGCTGGTGATGGGCGAGAACCGCAAGACGGCGGCGGAATTCAGCTTCTTCCTCGCAGTGCCGACGATGTTCGGCGCGACTGCCAAGCAGCTGTGGGATCACCGGCATGAGCTGGCGGCGAGCAGCGGCCCGGTCGGCATGAAGGAAATCGCGATCGGCTCGATCGTCTCGTTCGTGGTCTCGCTGGTCGTGGTGAAGTTCTTCATCGGCTATGTCAGCAAGCGCGGGTTTACGCCGTTTGCCGTCTACCGGATCGTGCTGGGGGCCGCTGGCCTCGCCTGGCTGCTGTCCGTCTAGACCGGCGCGGCGCCTGACCCGCGTCCGCCGCGCAGGTGGTATTCCAGCGTGCCGCGGTGGAGCACATCGTCGACATCGATCACCGCGCTGCCAGCATAAGTGAAACCGGCGCCGAGCCCGCGATAGAGCCGGTCGAAATCGCGCTCGACAGTCTGGCGGTAGAGATCGGCAAAGCTTTCGATCACGAAGTAGGTCGGTTGCAGATCGTCGATGGCGTAGTCGGTGCGCATCACGCGGTCGACATGCAGGAAAATGCGGTTGGGTGACTGCGCTTCCAGCGCGAAGCGCACCTCGGTTGGGCCGGAGAGGATGCCTGCGCCATAGGCCCGGAGCCCATCGGCTTCCATGATCAGGCCGAATTCGACCGTGTACCAGTAGAGCGCGCCGAGCGCCTTCAGGCGGTTGTGGCGCATCGCCTTCCACCCGGCGCGGCCATATTCCTGCATGTAGTCCGCAAAGACGGGATCGGTGAGCATCGGCACGTGGCCAAACACATCGTGGAAGACATCCGGCTCCTCGATGTAATCGAAGCGTTCGCGCGAGCGGATGAAATTGCCCGCCGGAAAGCGGCGGTTGGCGAGGTGCCAGAAGAACACGTGATCGGGGATCAGCATCGGCACCGGCACGACGCTCCAGCCGGTCAGCGCGCCGAGTTCGAACGAAAGCCGCGCGAAATCGGGCACGCCGCCGCGCCCCAGATCGAGCCGGTCCAGCCCCTTGAGGAACGCGCTGGCGGCGCGGCCGGGGAGGACCTGCATCTGGCGGGCGAACAGATCGTCCCACACGGCGTGCTCGTCCGCACTGTAGTCGGTCTGGCGCGGCTCCAGCCAATCCTCACCGACATGGGCGGGGCGCTGCAACGGCGCGGTGAAGACGCTGGCCGGCAGTTCGGGGAGCCGCGTGAAATCGGCAGCAAGGTCGATCAGGTCCGACATGGTTTCAATTGCAACCTCTAGCGACTCCGGCGCTTCAGCGCAACGGGCGGCGATTGCCAAAGCGGCGAGGGTGCGACAGTCTGCCCGCGGCGAGCGAGAGGAGACCGCGTGAGCAAGGACGACCAGAAGAACGAGCTCAGCAAGAAGGACTACGAGGACGCGCTCGAGGCGATGCAGGGCGAGCTGACCGCGATGGCAGGCTGGGCCAGCCAGTGCGGCGCGCGCATTCTGGTGATCCTTGAAGGGCGCGACACTGCGGGCAAGACCGGGGCGATCCACGCGATCTCGCAGAAGCTCAACCCCCGGCAGGTGCGTACGGTCGCCCTTCCCGCCCCCACCGACCGCGAAAAGACGCAGTGGTATTTCCAGCGCTATGTGGCGCACCTGCCGGCGGCAGGCGAGATCGTGCTGTTCGACCGCAGCTGGTACAATCGCGCGGGGGTGGAGAAGGTGATGGGCTTTGCCACCGACGAGCAGGTGGAGGCGTTTCTGGAGGCCGCGCCCAAGTTCGAGCGGATGCTGACGGACGACGGGCTGCTGCTGTTCAAGTATTGGCTGACCTGCGATCAGGCCGAGCAGGAGGAACGCTTGGCCGAGCGGCACGACGATCCCGGCAAGCAGTGGAAGATTTCCTCGATCGATGTCGCCGCGCGGGGCAAGTATCGCGACTATACCAAGGCGCGCGAGGCCATGCTGGAGGCGACGCATACCAAGCATGCGCCGTGGACGCTGGTGGATTTCAACAACCAGCGCCGGGGGCGGCTGACTCTGGTGCGCGATCTGCTCGATCGGCTCCCGATCAAGCCGGTGGAGCAGAAGGTTCCCGCGCTGCCGCCGCTGGACGAACCGCTGGCGAAGGAGCACTTCGGGGTGATCAAACCGCTGAAGCCGTTTGCCGCCCCTTGACTTTTGCGCGATTCGCTCACAACGACCGGCGCCTGTATGGCGGCGTGGCAACGCGCCGCCGCATTCGTTTTTGACGTGCGCACACCAAGTTTCAGGATAAAGTCATGGCCAAGCCCACTACCGTCAAGATCCGCCTGGTCTCGACCGCTGACACCGGCTTCTTCTATGTGACGAAGAAGAACCCGCGCAACACCACCGAGAAGATGGTGTTCCGCAAGTATGATCCGGTGGCTCGCAAGCATGTCGAGTTCAAGGAAGCCAAGATCAAGTAAGCGGCGCTTGGCCCGGCGCGTGACCTGAAATCAGGTTCACGCCGGGTTCAATGCTTCTGCGGCAGTGGTATAGGGATGACGATGCAGCTCTCCCTTGCCCGCCGGCCTTCCGCCTCCCGCTCATTCGTTGCCGCCGCGCTTCTTGCGTTGGCGGCACCTGTCGTTTCCGCAGCCGCGCCTCCTGC
This sequence comes from uncultured Novosphingobium sp., assembly GCA_964413325.1. Lineage (GTDB taxonomy): Bacteria > Pseudomonadota > Alphaproteobacteria > Sphingomonadales > Sphingomonadaceae > Novosphingobium. Next base: position 17,055 of record CAYPRK010000002.1, read on the forward strand.
AGCCCCGGCGCCCGCGATGAACCCGCAAATCGAGCAGGCTGTCGGCGCGCTGCGCGCGATCACCACGCTGCAGGCCGATTTCGTCCAGACCGACCGCAATGGCCAGCGGCTGACCGGCGTGCTCAGCATGCAGCGCCCCGGCAAGATTCGCTTCCAGTACCAGCCCGGCATTCCGCTGCTGATCGTTTCGGACGGCGCGGCGCTGACGCTGATCGACTATGAAGTGCGGCAGGTGCAGCGCTGGCCGATCCGCAACAGCCCGCTGGGCGCGCTGCTCGATCCGAACAAGGACGTCGCGCGCTTCGCCACGCTCAATCCGACCGGCCATTCCGATGTGATCAGCCTCGACGTGCACGATCCCCGCCATCCAGAATATGGCTCGATCACGATGATCCTACTGAGGAAGCCCGGCGCGCCGGGTGGGTGGGAGCTCAACAGTTGGATCGCGCTCGATTCGCAGAACCGGCGGACGACGGTGCGGCTGACGAATCAGCGCTATGGCGTGGCGCTGCCGTCCAACATCTTCCGCTGGAATGACCCGCGCGGCACTGGGCGCAAGTAATCACCGGCTCGTCGCAGCCCGGCAAACCACCGTCACGATCCTGCGACAATTTGCGACCAACTTGGGACCACCCTGACAGGGTCGTTCATCCGCCAGCAAGCGGAACGGTCCTAACAAGGGGTGGTCAAGACGGAACCGACCGGGTTCGCCCCCCCCTGTTACCCGGTCTACCAATCCCGTTCTGTCTGACAGCGTGACGAACGCACAAGGAACCCTCGGACCATGCCCCCGGTCCGAGGGTTTTTTCGTTCGGGCTCTGGGTTCCCCGAGGGACGGCTGCGAACGGCCGTCCCTGGGGGAACCCAGAGGCCCGAACGTCGCGCCCTGTCGCGCTTGCCCGCGCGCGCGGCTTGCCGCTGCTGCCCAAGGCTCCTAAAGCGCGCGGATGGTTTCCTCGAAGCTCTCTGTCGCCACCTGGAACATCAATTCGGTGCGGCTGCGCATCGAGCAAGTGGCGCGGTTCCTGACCGAACAGATGCCGGATGTGCTCTGCCTGCAGGAGATCAAGACGGCGGAAGCACTGTTCCCGCACGAAGTGTTCGAGCAGCTGGGCTATACCCACCGCGCGGTTCATGGGCAGAAGGGTTATCACGGTGTCGCGACCGTCAGCCGTGTGCCGATCCGCGAGCTGACCCGCAACGACTGGCAGGCCAATGGCGAGGCGCGGCATGTCGGCGTCGAGGTGATGACGCCGGAAAGCGGACTGATCCTCGAGAACGTCTATATCCCGGCGGGCGGCGACATTCCCGATCCGGAAGCCAATCCCAAGTTCGGCCAGAAGCTGGCGTTTCTGGAGCGCATGACGCAGTGGGCCGGCGCGATCGAGCGACCGACGCTGATTGTGGGCGACTTCAACATCGCCCCGCTCGATTGCGACGTCTATGATCACAAGGCGCTGCTCAAGGTCGTCAGCCACACGCCGCAGGAAGTGGCGGCGCTGGGCGCCTTCGGTGCGGCGCATGGCTGGGTCGATCTGGGCCGCAAGCATATCCCCGCGCCGGAGCGCAACTATTCGTGGTGGTCCTACCGCTCCTATTGGCGCGACAAGGATCAGGGCCGCCGGCTCGACCACATGTGGGCCTCGCCCGCGCTGGCGGACAAATCCTCGGCGCACCGGATCGTCGAAGAGACCCGCAAGTGGGACCAGCCTTCGGACCACGTGCCGCTGATCACGGAGTTTGCGCTTTGAGCGGAAACCCGCGCGCGGCGGCGTTGGCGCTCGATGCCTTGCGGCATGGCTGGGCGATCCGCGTCGAAGCAGCGGACGGCGCGCTCGATCTGCTGCCGGCGGAGACGGCGTTCGTGCAGCCCGGCCTCTATGCCGCGCGCCTGCTGATCAGCCACGCCCGCGCCGCCACGCTCAAGCTCGCCAACCAGCGTGATGCTGCCGAGCCGCATATGCCGGTGATGATCCACGGCGCGGAACCCTTCTCGCTCCACGCCGCGCGCACGCTGGCCGATCCGGCGCTTGATCTGGCCGAGCCGATGCGCGGGCCATTCCGCGCCGATCCCTGCCCGGCGCAGGCCGCCGCCGTCGCAGCGATGGAACTGGCGCGGCTGGCGGGTATCCTCCCGGCGTTCATGGTGGCGACCGGGGTGGAAGCGGCGGCAACGGTCTCGGTGGACGACCTTGCCGCGTTCAAGGACCCGCTGGAGCTTACGGTTCAGGCCCGGGCGCGGTTGCCGGTCGATGCTTGCGAGCGTGCCGAGATCATCGCCTTCCGCGCGCGCGACGATCTGCGCGAGCATGTCGCGCTGGTGATCGGCACGCAGAGCGGCGACCATGTGCCCTTGGTGCGGCTCCACAGCGAATGCCTGACCGGCGACGTGCTCGGCAGCCTGAAGTGCGATTGCGGACCGCAACTGGATGCGGCGCTGGCGCGGATGGCAGAGGAAGCGAACGCGGGCGGATGGGGCCTGCTGCTCTATCTGCGGCAGGAAGGACGCGGCATCGGCCTGATCAACAAGCTGCGCGCCTATGAACTGCAGGATCAGGGCTTCGATACGGTGGACGCGAACGAGCGGCTCGGCTTGCCGAGCGAAGCGCGCGATTTTCCGGTGGCGGCGCGGATGCTCGATCTGCTGGGTGTCAGCGCCGTGCGGCTCCTGACCAACAACCCTGCCAAAGTCGCAGCGCTGGAGGCTGTCGGCGTGACGGTGAGCGAGCGGGTGGCGCACCAGCTGCCAGCGAACCCGCACAACGCGCGCTATCTCGATACGAAGCGCGACCGGACGGGGCACTTGCTGGAAAAATAGGGTCAGTCGAAAATAGGGACAGTCAAAAATAGGGACTGTCCCTATTTATTGGACTGGTGGATCAGAGGTCCCCGCGCTCGAGTTCGAGCAGTTCGGGCGGCAAGCGCAAGGTCTTCGCGGCCAGCCGGGTCTCGAGCAGCAGCAGCACCAGCGCGACCATCAGCAGGGCGATGGCGAGCACGAAGGTTGCCGCCGTCAGGATGCGCAGGTCCGCCCCGACCAGCTCGCTCATAAACAGCGTCGCCACTGTGGTGCCGATGGCCAGACCGCTGATCACGAGGCACAGCAACGCATGGCCGATATGGGCGATGCGCTGGTCGATCACGCGCATTTCGACCACCACTCCGTCGTGCTCGCTGCCCTTGGTGCCGGCATGCAGCGTCTGCAGGTGGCGCGAACGGTCGACCATCCGCGCGAGGCGGTTGGTAAGGATATTCATGATGTTGCCGATGGCGACGAGCACGAAGACCGGCGCCAGCGCGAGCTGGATCGTCTGGGCCAGCATGACCGGATGTTCGGGATTCATGAGGCAGCGGGGCGCACGAAGATGCACTGGCTTTCGGGGCCGAAGGTTACGGCTGCAGCCGAGGGCGCAAAGCCGCATTCGCCGGGGCGCAGCACGTGTTCGCCCAGTTCCAGCTCACCGCGGCGCGGCAGCACCAGCAGCGGGCCGTCGTACTCCGCCAGCAAGGCCGCATCGGGCGCGCCTTCGACCCGGTGCGCGGTGAAATAGCGCCCGCGCGCCAGCTCGACCGTACCGGTGGGTGCAAGGTGGCGGTGGAGCGCGGCGGCATAGGGCTCGCCCTTCGCCACCGAAATGCCCTTGTCGAGATGCAGCGGGCGCGGACGGCCATAGTCGTAGAGGCGGTAGGTAATGTCCGAATTCTGCTGGATTTCGATCAGGCTGACCCCGGCGCCGATGGCGTGGACGGTGCCGGCCGGGATATAGAAGAAATCGCCCGCCTGCACCGCGTGCCAGACCATGAGGCCCTCGATGCTGCCATCCAGCGCAGCGGCGCGCATGGCTGCGGCATCCACTACTTCGTTGAAGCCGATACCGAGCGTTGCGCCGGGTTCGGCGTCGATCACCAGCCAGCATTCCTCCTTGCCCGTATCGTATTCGCCGAGCGCCCTCGCCTGCTCGTCGTCCGGGTGGACCTGCACCGAGAGCTTCTCGCTGGTGAAAATGTACTTCACGAGCAGCGAGTGGATTTCCTCGACCGGTTCGAACCAGATCTCGCCGATCCGCTTGCCGAAGGGCGCCATGAACGGGGCAGGCAGCTGGCTGCGCCCCCAGGGCTTCTCAACGGTGCGGATGGCGAGCTGGCTCATTGGTTCATCGCGCCGAAGAGCTTGCCCACGTTCCGCGCGCCCGAGGCGCTGCACACGAGCACTTCATCCTTGTCGACCACGACGATCAGGTCGCTCGCGCCGATGACCGAGACGCGCGGGCCATCGCTATCGACGAGGACATTGGTGCAGTCGACCAGTTCGGACGGCCCGCGCGCGGCGTTGCCGCTCTCGTCCCGGTCCAGCGCTTCATGCAGCGCATGCCAGTTGCCGATATCGGACCAACCCATGGCGGCGGGCACCATTGCGGCATGGGCGGTGTTTTCCATGACGGCGTAGTCGACCGATTCGCTCTCGATCCGCGCGAAGGCTGCGGCGTCAGGATAGAAGCGCGCGCCCTCTTCGCGGCCTTGCGCGACGGCGGCGCGCACAGCTTCAGACAGGGCCGGGCGGTGGGCGGCGAGTTCTGCGAGGAACGTGCCCGCGCGGAATGCGAAGATGCCGCCGTTCCAAGCATAGCCGCCATCCGCAAGGAAGACGATGGCGCGCTGGAGATCGGGCTTTTCGACGAATTGGGCGACCGCGAAGCCGCCGGAACCGGGGATCGCATCGCCGCGCTTGAGATAGCCGAAGCCGGTCTCCGGCGCGGTGGCCGCGATGCCGAACGAGACGAGCCAACCGCTGCGGGCGAGTGCCGCCGCTTCATGCGCGGCGGCCTGAAAGGCTGCGACATCGCCTATGTGGTGGTCGCTTGGGCAGACGAGCATCACCGCGTCTTCCGGCAGGCGCAGCGCGGCGAGCGCTATGGCCGCGGCCGTGTTCTTGCCCTCAGGCTCAACGATCACCGTGCTGTTGGCTGCATCGGGCAGCTGCGCTTCGACATAATCGAGATGGGCGGCGCCGGTCACCACGATCGGCGCGCCGAAGCCGGCTTCCGGCGGGCAGCGCAGCACGGTGGCTTCGAACAAGGTGGTATCACCCACCAGCGGCAGGAACGGCTTCGGGCAAGTTTTGCGCGAGCGCGGCCAAAGGCGGGTGCCGCTGCCGCCGCACAGAACAACGGGAATGATTGTGTCCATCGGGTTCCTGGATCGTGGGTTCGGGACCAAGCCACTCTCGGCGCCGAGGCAGGCTAGCGCAATAGCCTGAGAACATTTGACTGCAATGCTGTTGTAGGTCGTTCAAGGAGCGAACCAGCGTTGTTGCCAGCCAAATTCGGACGAAACCGGATTGCCGGCACGGTCCGTCGCGGGGCGGAAGCGGAAGCGTTCGGTGGCGAGGCGGCAGGTGATGGCATCGGCTTCGGGGTCCGGACTGGCTTGGTGGATGCGGCAGCCGTGGACGCGGCCATCGGTGCCGACGGTGAGTACGACGATAACGCTCTTACCCAGCCGAAGGCCCCGCGTGGCGTAAGGATAATCTCGCGTCGCCGTAATGTCGCCCGCGATCTTGACCGCGCGGCTGGCCCCGGAGCCCGCGCCATCGCCGCTGCCGCCGCCACCTGTGCCGGTGCCCAAGGTGCCGCCGCCGGTGCCGCTGCCTGCGCTGGTGGTCCCGGACTTCGTGGCATCACCTGTGGAGGCAGCGGGGGCGGCCGTCATCGCCTTGTTGGGGATGCGCGCGGGCGGCGCGGCGACGGGTTTCGGCTTGGCGCGCTTGGCTGCCGCGCCCTCGGCTCCGGCGGGTTCGGGCGTCGGGACAGGGCTTGCGGGTGGAGGCGGCGGATCGAGCGGGACGGAATAGGCAGCGGTGGCTGCGTCCTGGATCATCGTGATCGCGCCGCTCGCCAGCCCGGTGAAGATCGCGAAGCCCAGCGCGACGTGCAACACGGCAACCGCGAGCAGCAGCCAAAGGCGCGTCCGCCGGCTGAGCGCGGGGCGATCGCTGAAGCGGGTGCTCGCCGGTGGGTTGCTCATCGCGGGCCACCTTAGGGGAACCGGCGGCGGTCCGGAATCCCTTGCGCGATGAACTCAATCGGCGAGGAAGCTGTCTTCCCGCGCCAGGGAGACGAGGCGCAGGCCATGCGCCGCGGCCTGCTGCGCGGCGAGCGTGGAAGCGGCGGAGATAGTGACCAGCAAGGGGCAGCCTGCCAGCACGGCCTTCTGCACCAGTTCGAAACTGCAGCGCGCGGTGAGCACGATGAAGCCCTCCCCCGCCGCAAGCCCCGCCTGCGCCATCGCGCCGAGCAGCTTGTCGAGCGCATTGTGGCGGCCGACATCCTCGCGCACCAGCCGCACCGTGCCATCGGGATCGCAGAACGCAGCGGCATGCACCGCGCGGGTAGCGCGGCCGAGCGGCTGAAGATCGGGCAAAGCGGCGACCGCGCGGAAGATCGCGGCGTCGTCGACAGCGAGGCTGGCCGCGACCACTGGCAGCGGGCGGAGCACTTGCTCGAGGCTTTCGATGCCGCAGAGCCCGCAGCTGCCCTCGGCAAGGCGGAGGCGGGCGCGCTCCATAAACGGGGCGGCATCATCGGCGGCGAGCTGAATCCGCAGCATCCACCCGCCAGCGGGCACTTCGCTCGCCTCGGCGGACAGGAGCTGCGCGGGGGATGCAATGAGCTGTTCGGAGAGGCAGAAGCCCAGCGCGTAGTCCGTCAGGTCCGAAGGCGTCGCCATCATCACCGCATAGCCGAGGCCGTTGATCTCGATCGCGACCGGCGCCTCGATGGCAAGGAGCCGCTCGCGCGGGGCAGCGGGCCGGCCATCGGCGAAATGTTCCGCGAAGGTGTGCGGGACGGCAGCCTTAGTGGGCATGCGCGGCAAGCCGGTCCAGCGCCGCGCGGGCCACCGGATCGAGCGCGGCGCCTATCGGGCCGTCCAGCACGGCGAACACATCGGCCTTCATCCGGGGCGACCAGAAGGCCTCGATGTGTTCGGCGATCATGGCGACCGGGTCCGGCTCGTGCGTGACGTTCCGCGCGATCTGGTTCGCCATGTAGACGAGCTTTTCGGCGGTATGCGCGCTCATTCTGCTGGCTCCATCGCGCCGCGCTCTTCAGAAGAATTGGGGCCCTTGATCCGGCGCGAACGCGCGGCCTGCGCTTCGTATTCCTCTTGCCAGTCGGTCGGACCGTTGGAGGGGGTGATCTGGACTGCGGTCACCTTGTATTCGGGGCAGTTGGTGGCCCAGTCCGAATAGTCGGTGGTGATCACGTTGGCCTGCGTCACCGGGTGGTGGAAGGTGGTGTAGACGACGCCCGGCGCGACCCGGTCTGTCACGGTCGCGCGCAAGGTCGTTTCGCCCGAGCGGCTGGCGAGGCGGACCCAATCGCCGGACTTGATGCCGCGATTTTCGGCGTCAGTCGGGTGGATTTCGAGCAAGTCTTCCGGGTGCCACACCACGTTGGCGGTGCGGCGGGTCTGCGCGCCGACGTTGTACTGGCTGAGGATACGGCCCGTCGTCAGCAGCAGCGGGAAGCGCGGGCCGGTGCGCTCGTCGGTCGGCACGTAGTCGGTCACCACGAACTTGCCCTTGCCGCGCACGAAGCCATCGATGTGCATGATCGGGCTGCCATCGGGCGCGGCATCGTTGACCGGCCACTGCAGCGAGCCTTCGGCATCGAGCCGCGCGAAGCTGACGCCGGCGAAAGTCGGCGTGAGGCGCGCGATCTCGTCCATGATCTCGCGCGGGTGGGTATAGGCCCAATCGAGGCCCATCGCCTGCGCGAGAAGCTGGGTGATTTCCCAGTCCTCGTAGCCGTGACCATCAGGGCCATTTCGGGGCTCCATCACCTTGCGCACCGGCTGGATGCGGCGCTCGGCGTTGGTGAAGGTGCCGTTCTTCTCAAGGAAGGTGGAGCCGGGCAGGAACACGTGCGCGTAGTTGGCGGTTTCGTTGAGGAACAGGTCCTGCACGATGACACATTCCATCGCGGCAAGGCCGGCGGCGACATGCTTGGTATCGGGGTCCGACTGGAGGATGTCCTCGCCCTGGATGTAGATTGCCTTGAACAGGCCGTCGGTCGCCGCATCGAGCATGTTGTTGATGCGCAGGCCCGGTTCCGGATCGATGCGCGCGCCCCACTCCGCCTCGAACAGCGCGCGGGTTGCGGCGTCCGAAACGTGGCGGTAGCCGGACAGTTCGTGCGGGAAGCTGCCCATGTCGCAGGCGCCCTGCACGTTGTTCTGGCCGCGCAGCGGGTTCACGCCGACGCCCCGGCGGCCGATGTTGCCTGTCGCCATCGCGAGGTTGGCAATCGCCATGACGGTGGACGAGCCCTGGCTATGCTCGGTGACGCCGAGGCCGTAGTAGATCGCTCCGTTGCCGCCCGTGGCGAACAGGCGGGCAGCACCGCGCAGGTCCGCTGCCGGGACGCCGGTAACAGGTTCGAGGAATTCGGGGCTGTTGCGCTCCAGCGAAACGAAATCGGCCCAGTGGCGGTATTCCTCCCAGTCGCACCGCTCGCGCACGAAGGCTTCGTCGGCGAGGCCCTCGGTGACGATCACATGCGCCAGCGCGGTCAGCACCGCGACATTGGTGCCGGGGCGCAGCGGCAGATGATAGTCGGCGCTGATGTGCGGGCTGCGGACGAGATCGGTGCGGCGCGGATCGATCACAATGAGCTTCGCGCCCTGACGGAGGCGGCGCTTCATCCGGCTGGCGAAGACGGGGTGGCCGTCGGTGGGGTTCGCGCCAATCACGAGGATGACGTCGCTGTCCTCGACCGAATCGAAGTCCTGCGTGCCCGCCGAGGTGCCGAAGGTGGTCTTGAGGCCGTAGCCCGTTGGCGAGTGGCAGACACGCGCGCAGGTATCGACGTTGTTGGTGCCAAACCCGGCGCGGACGAGCTTCTGGACGAGGAAGGTCTCCTCGTTGGTGCAGCGGCTGGAGGTGATGCCGCCGAGCGCGTTGCGGCCATACTTGGCGGAGATGCGCTTCAGTTCACTGGCGGTGTGGGCGATGGCTTCGTCCCAGCTCACCTCGCGCCAGGGTTCATCGACCGAGGCGCGGATCATCGGCGAGAGCACGCGTTCCTGATGCTGGGTATAGCCCCACGCGAAGCGGCCCTTGACGCAGGAGTGGCCGCGATTGGCCTTGCCGTCCTTCCACGGCACCATCCGCACCACTTCCTCGCCCCGCGTCTCGGCACGGAAGGTGCAGCCGACGCCGCAATAGGCGCAAGTGGTGACGGTCGCGCGCTCGGGCTTGCCGATTTCCTTGACCGCCTTTTCCTGCAGCGTCGCAGTGGGGCAGGCCTGCACGCAGGCGCCGCAGGAGACGCATTCGGAGGACAGGAAGCTATCGGACGCGAGGCCCGCGCTGACCTTGCTGCCGAAGCCGCGGCTTTCGATGGTGAGCGCGAGAGTGCCCTGCACTTCATCGCAGGCGCGCACGCAGCGCGAGCAGACGATGCACTTTGACGGGTCGAAATCGAAGTAGGGGTTCGAAATGTCCATCGTCTGGGCGAGGTGGTTCTCGCCCTCGTAGCCATAGCGCACATCGCGCAGGCCCACGGCGGCGGCCTGATCCTGCAGTTCGCAATCGTTGTTGGCGCTGCAGGTGAGGCAATCGAGCGGGTGGTCGGAGATGTAGAGTTCCATCACCCCGCGCCGCAGCTTTTCGAGTTTCTTGGTCTGGGTGCGGACCTTCATGCCTTCGGAAACGAGCGTGGTGCAGCTGGCGGGCGTGCCGCGCATCCCGTCAATCTCGACGAGGCAGAGGCGGCAGGAGCCGAACTGCTTGACGCTGTCGGTCGCGCAGAGCTTGGGGATCGAACCGCCCGAGACGGCAGCCGCGCGCATGACGGTGGTGCCGGGGGCGACCGAGACTTCGCGGCCATCGATGGTGAGCGTGACGGTGGCTTCGCCCGCGCGTTCAGCCGGGGACGGGGGCGTCCCGAAATCGGGCTGCGGGCGATAGGTTTCGCGTTCAACGTCCATCGTGGTGCTCCTGCGCGGCGACGAGATCTTCGCGCGTGTTGATATTGGCGGTCGTGGCCGAGAGTTTGACGGGCCTTGCGCCGATCAGTTCGGCGAAGGCGCGCATCGAATGCCTGGCATCGGCGGCGAGAAAGGCGTCGAGCGTGGGGGCGGCGCTCGCGGGCCAGAGGCCGATCACCGGCTGGTCCGCGACATAGGCGGGTGCGGGCGTGAGCTCAGCGAGCGTATCCGGCGCGAGGCCGCCGCAATCGACGCCGCAGGTGAGGACGTCGGCGTAGTCGTTCGCCGCCGCATGGTGGAGCGCGGCGTTGATGCCGCCAAGCGGGCCCATGCCGGAGCGTGGGCGGTCTGCGACGTCGCCCCGGCCCACCACGATCACGCTGTCACACTGCGCTTCGAGCGAGGCGACCGCGCGGGCAAGGAGGGTCTGCCCGCCGAGCGCGGCCAGCGCCTTGTCGCTGCCGAAGCGCGAGGACTGGCCGCCAGCAAGGACCGCGCCGAGGATCATGCTTGCGGCACCGCCGTGCTGCGGCCCTTCGACAAGCTCAGGGCGAGCGGATGTTGGTGATTATGGAAATGAGACATACCCCCACCCCGCTCATCCTGAGCTTGTCGAAGGATGTTGGCGCGGCCCATCGTCACTCAGCCGCTTCCTGCGACGGCGCGGGCATGCCGAAATCCTCGGGCCAGTGCTTGAGCGCAGAGAGCACCGGGTAGGGCGTGAACCCGCCGAGCGCGCAGAGCGAGCCGAACTTCATCGTCTCGCACAGGTCTTCGAGCAGCTCGATTTCATCGCCCAGGGTGCGCGGAGCCTTGCGGGCGTTGTGCATCTGGGGGAGCGTTTCGACCTTGTCGGCCTGCCGCCCGGTGCGGGCGCGGATGCGGTCGATCAGTTCGACGCCGCGCGTGGAGCCGATGCGGCAGGGGGTGCACTTGCCGCAGGATTCCGCTGCGCAGAAGCTCATCGCGAAGCGGGCCTGCGCGCTCATGTCCGCGGTCTCGTCGAACACAGTGAGGCCCGCGTGGCCGATCAGGCCATCGGCGGCGGCGAAGGCTTCGTAGTCGAACGGCAGGTGGAAATCGGTGGGCGGATGGTAGGCGCCGAGCGGGCCGCCAACCTGCACCGCGCGGACCGAGCGGCCCGATGCGGTGCCGCCGCCGACCTCGTTCACCAGTTCGCCGAGCGTGATGCCGAAGCCGACTTCGAAGAGACCGCCGTGCTTGATGTTGCCCGCCAGCTGGATCGGCATGGTGCCGCGCGAACGGCCGAAGCCGACTTCGGCGTAGGCTGCGCCGCCGTTCGCCAGAATCCACGGCACGGCAGCGAGGGTCAGCACGTTGTTGACCACAGTGGGCTTGCCGAACAGGCCTTCGAGCGCGGGGAGCGGCGGCTTGGCGCGGACTTCGCCGCGCTTGCCTTCGAGGCTGTTGAGCAGCGAGGTTTCCTCACCGCAGACATAGGCGCCGGCGCCGACACGGACTTCGACCTCGAACGGGGCGATATGCGGAACGGCCAGCGCAATCGCCGCATTCAGCTTGGCGATGGCGTGCGGGTATTCGCTGCGAACGTAGATGTAGCCCTTGCCCGCGCCGACCGCGTGACCGGCGATGGCCATGCCCTCGATCAGCATGAAGGGATCGCCTTCCATCACCATCCGGTCGGCAAAGGTGGCGCTATCACCTTCGTCGGCATTGCAGACGATGTACTTTGCCGGGCCGGATGCCTTGGCGACGGTGGTCCACTTGATGCCCGCCGGAAAGCCAGCACCGCCGCGTCCGCGCAGGCCGGACTGGGTGACTTCGGCGATCGTGGCTTCGGGGCCGAGTTCGCGGGCGCGCCTCAGGCCAGCCCAGCCGCCGGTCGCGGCGTAGTCGTCGAGGCTGAGCGGGCGCGTCTTGCCGGCGCGGGCGAAAGTGAAGCGCTGCTGGCGGGCGATGAAGGGGTGCTCGGCGATAGAGCCCAGCCCCAAGTCGCTGGTGCCCGCGAGGACGGCGGCGACATCAGCGGGCGTCAGCGGGCCGAAGCCTATCTTGCCATTGGGCCCGTCGATTTCGGCGAGCGGTTCGAGCCAGTGCATGCCCCAGCTGGAGACGCGCTCGACCGTGCAACCGGCCTTGGTGAAAGCGGCGGCGACGGCATCGGCACCGCAGGCGAGTGCGGCAGCGTCATCGGATATGCGGACCACAGTCATGCCAGGCTCTCCACCAGCGCGCCGAGGCGGGCGGCATCGAGGCGCCCATGGACTTCATGGCCGACCATCGCGGCGGGGCCGACGCTGCAGAGGCCGAGGCAGTAGACCGTCTCGACCGCGACGCGGGGATGGTCCGGCAGCGCAGCGACCATGGCTTCGACGCCGCGCGCCTGACAGCTTTCGGCGCGGCAAAGCTTGAGGACCGGGCGGCTTTCCGGCTCTTCGCGGAAATCGTGATAGAAGCTGACGACGCCGTGGACTTCGGCCCGCGTCAGGTTCAGCGCGTGCGCGATCTGGCGCACTGCGTGTTCCGAAACGTGGCCGAACGCGGCCTGCACATCGTGCAGGATCGGCAGAAGCGCGCCTTCGCGGCCGGCGTGGGCGGCGAGGATGCCATCGAGCTCGTCGTGGTCTGTCATGCGATAACGCTTTGATAATCGGCGCGCGAAGGTCAAATCGAATTGCGTAATGTCTGATAGGAAAAAGCTATCATAAAGGTGGGCGCAGGCCCGCCGGTTCGAGCGCGCGGGCGGCGGCGAGCGCGGCGCGGGCCATCGGGCCGAGGGGATCGCGATTGACCACGACAAGGCCGACCCGGCGCGCGTCTTCCGGCTCGTCGAAGGGGAGGAAGCGCGCCCATTCCACCCCTGCCATGAGGCGCGCATAGCCATCGGGCACAATGGCGGCGAAAGCGCCGGAGTGGACCATGGCGAAGAGCGCGAAGTGGCTGTCTGCCGTGGCGCGCGGGGTGGCGGAGAGGCCGCGTGCGGCAAGGCGCTCGTCGAGAATGCGGCGGTACTGCATGCCCTGGTGAAGCAGGCAGAGGTTCTGCGCGCAGGCCTCCTGCCAGCCGATCGCGCTGTGGTCATCGAAACCGCTGCCGCGCGCCGCGAGGAACACGTAGCGCTCGGCATAGAGCGGGACCGAGAGGACATTGGCGGGCGGCTCGTGATCGAGATAGGTCAGCCCCGCATCGACTTCGAAGGCATGCAGCCCGTGGTCGATGGCGCGCGAGGTGGCGGAGCGAACGGAGACCGTGATCCCCGGATTCTGCGCCAGCAGCGCCTCACTCAGCAGGCCGACCAGCGGGAGCGCGGCGGGGATCGCGGCAAGGCCGAATTCCCCCCGCAAGGGCGCCGCGGTGGCGGCCACAGCGCTTGCCATGCCGCTGACCGCGCCGAGGATCTGCTCGGCCCATGGCAGCATCGCTTCCCCGTGCTGGGTCAGGCCGATGAAGCGGCGATCGCGTTCGACGAGGCGGCGACCGAACTCGGCTTCCAGCGCGCCCAGCCCGGCGGACAGCGTCGGCTGCGAAATGCCGCAGACCGCCGCCGCCTTGGCAAAGTGCTGCTCGCGCGCGAGCGTGACGAAATAGCGCAAGTGGCGCAGCTGCATCGACCGGCGGCCTCCTTCTGAAAGGAAGCGCCTATCACACTACGCCGGAAACGTCAGGCCGTGGCCTTCGCCATATAGGCAAGGTACCACTCGACGAAGGCGGCGACACCCTGCTTCACGGTGGTCGCGGGCTTGTAGCCCAGCTCGCGTTCGAGATCGGACACGTCGGCGAAGGTATCGGGCACGTCGCCCGCCTGCAGCGGCAGGAGATTGCGGATCGCCTGCTTGCCGAGCGCCTCTTCCAGTGCCTCGATGTACTCGGTCAGCTTCACCGGGTTGTTGTTGCCGATGTTGTAGATGCGGTAGGGCGCGTTGCTGGTGGCGGGATCGGGATTGCGGGCATCCCACGCCGGGTTTGGCTGCGCCGGATGATCGCAAGCGCGGATCACGCCTTCGACGATATCGCTGACGAACGTGAAATCGCGGGTGTGATTGCCATAGTTGAACACATTAATCGGCTCGCCCGCGATGATGTTTTTCGCGAACAGGAACAGCGCCATGTCCGGCCGGCCCCACGGACCATAGACGGTGAAGAAGCGCAGGCCGGTGGTCGGCAGGCGGTAGAGATGGCTGTAGCTGTGCGCCATCAGCTCGTTCGCCTTCTTGGTGGCGGCGTAGAATTGCAGCGGATGATCGACGCCGACATGCTCGCTGAAGGGCATGGCCTGGTTGGCGCCGTAGACGCTGCTGGTCGAGGCATAGACCAGATGCTCGACCCCGCCATGGCGGCAGGCTTCGAGAATGTTGGTGAAGCCGATGATATTGCTCTCGACGTAGGCGTGCGGGTTCTCGATCGAGTAGCGCACACCGGCCTGTGCAGCGAGATTGATCACGCGGCGGATCTGGTTCGCGGCGAAGGCCTGCTCCACGGCGGCGCGGTCTGCCAGATTGGCGCGCACGAACGTGTACTTCGCGCCTGTCCGCCGCGCGGTCTCTTCCAGAATGGCGAGGCGCGCTTCCTTGATCGCCGGGTCGTAGTAATCGTTGACGACATCGAAGCCGACCACGTCATCCCCGCGTTCGAGCAAGGTGCGGGCGGTGTGAAAGCCGATGAAGCCGGCGTTGCCGGTAACGAGGATTGCCATTTTTATCTCCGGCGGGGGTTGCCGATATGCGGGTCGAAGCCGGTGCCCAGCGCCTGACCCTAGAGGCTCCAGTAGCGAATATCGCTGCGCAGTTTCTGGGGTGAAAGCACGGACTTGACGTCGATCAGCACGCCGCCCGGGGCGATCATGGCCTGGATCGCGTCAACGCCCATTTCGGCATAGTGATCGTGCGAGACCGCGTAGACCAGCAGGTCGAGCCCGGCGAAAGCATCGAGCGGCGAAAGCTCTATCCCGAACTCGTGCCGCGTCGCTTCCGGATGGGCCAGCGGGTCATGGACCAGCGGCGAAACGCCGAATTCGCACAGCTCCCGGTGAATATCCTCCACCTTCGAATTGCGGATATCGGGCACGTTTTCCTTGAACGTGAGGCCGAGGATGCCGATCCGCGCATCCTTCAGCGGATGGCCGGAAACCGCGAGCATCTTCACCGCGCGCTGGGCGATGTAGCTGCCCATGCTGTCGTTGATGCGGCGGCCGGAGAGGATCACTTCGGGGTGATAGCCCATCTGCTCCGCCTTCGCGGTGAGGTAGTAGGGATCGACGCCGATGCAGTGCCCGCCGACGAGGCCGGGGTAGAACTTGAGGAAGTTCCACTTGGTGCCCGCCGCTGCGAGCACTTCCTTGGTGCGGATGCCGACGAGATCGCAGATCTTCGAAATCTCGTTCATCAGCGCGATGTTGATATCGCGCTGGGTGTTCTCGATGACCTTCGCGGCTTCCGCCACCTTGATCGAGGAAGCGCGGTGGATGCCGGCGTGGATGATCGAGCCGTAGAGCGCGGCGAGCGTATCGAGCGTCTCGGCATCCTGCCCGGCCACCACCTTGACGATGGCTTCGATCGGATGGGCCTTGTCGCCGGGGTTGATGCGTTCGGGGCTGTAGCCGAGCTTGAAGCCCTCGCCGCTCTTGAGGCCAGAGGCGGCCTCGATGACGGGCGCGCAGACTTCCTCGGTCGCGCCGGGGTAGACGGTGCTTTCGAACACGATGATCGTGCCCGGCGCGATGATCTTGCCGATCGCGGCGCAGGAGGCGGTGATATTGGAGAAATCGGGGCGGCGGCTTTCATCGACCGGGGTCGGCAAGGTGACGATCAGGATGCTGCAGCCGCGCAAGTCCTCGATCGACGAGGTGATGGCGAGCGTGGACGCCGCGAGATCCTCGGCGGAAATCTCGTGGGTATAGTCATGCCCGGCGCGTAGCGTGGAGACGCGGTGCTCGCTGACGTCGAAGCCGATCACGTCGTGCTTGCGCGCAAACGACACAGCGAGCGGCAGGCCAACATAGCCAAGCCCGATCACACCGATTTTACCGAACGCCGTCATACCAGAACTATCCGCCTCATGCGCTTCGCTGTCCGGGCGCAGCGCCAGCGGACGGGTGGGCTGAACGGGGCATGCTACGCAAACCCGTCACTCACCTCGCGTCGTAGCATCGGGTATGTGAAAAAATTCCAAAGGCGCAGCGCGTGCCCCCAAGCTGAGCATGGCCCGGTTTCCAGAAGTGAAATGGCCTGACCTATTTTCCGGGAAGTCAGGTCCATCCAATTGAGCTAGGGGCAAGTGCCTGATTCTTTTTCCTGACAAGACGATTGGAGTGCCCCCATGACCGACGCCGCGACCCTTTCCTCCCGCGTTGCTGATGGCCGTGTCGCTGCCGCAGCACCTGCGCCTGACTGTGTCCGCACCGACTGGACCCGGGCGGAAATCGCGGCGCTGTTCGACCTGCCGTTCACCGAACTCGTCTTTCGCGCCGCCGAAGTGCACCGCCGCCATCACCGGCCGGATGAAGTGCAGCTGTGCACCCTGCTTTCGATCAAGACCGGGGGCTGCCCGGAAGATTGCGGCTACTGCGCGCAATCGGTGAAGGCAGACAGCGGAGTGGAGGCGACCAAGCTGATGGAAGTGCAGGCGGTGCTGCAATCCGCTGCGCAGGCGCGCGATGCCGGATCGAAGCGCTTCTGCATGGGCGCCGCGTGGCGCAATCCCAAGGACCGCGACATGCCCGCGATCATCGCGATGGTGAAGGGCGTGCGCGCAATGGGCATGGAAACCTGCATGACGCTGGGCATGCTGAGCGAAAGCCAGGCGGCGCAGCTCGCCGAAGCAGGCCTCGATTACTACAACCACAACATCGATACCTCACCCGAACGCTATGGCGAGATCATCACCACGCGCAGCTTCGAGGAGCGGATCGACACGCTGGAGCAGGTCCGCCGCGCGGGGATCAACGTGTGCTCGGGCGGGATCGTCGGGATGGGTGAGACGCGCAGCGACCGCGTGGGCTTCATCCATGCGCTGGCGACGCTGGAGCGCCACCCGGAAAGCGTGCCGGTAAACGCGCTGGTGCCGATCAAGGGCACCGTGCTGGGCGACATGCTGGCCGACACGCCGCTCGCCAAGATCGACGACATCGAGTTTGTGCGCACCGTCGCGGCGGCACGGATCACCATGCCGCGTTCGATGGTGCGCCTTTCGGCGGGGCGCGAATCGATGTCGGAAGCCACGCAGGCGCTGTGCTTCATGGCGGGCGCGAACTCGATCTTCACGGGCGACCGGTTGCTGACCGCTGCCAATGCGGGCGACGATGCCGACGCGGCGCTGTTCGCGCGGCTGGGGCTGAAGCCGATGGAAGCCGAGGAACCGATGCGCGCGGACAAGCGAGGCGCCTGCGGCTGCTGAAGCGAGGCGTCCGATGGACCTGTGGCAGGCCCACCGCGCCGACCTGGACGGCCTTGCGGCGCGTGACCGCAGTCGCCGCCTGATCGCGCGGGCCGGGCGGGACTTTTCCTCGAACGACTACCTCGGCATGTCGGGCGCACCGCGGCTGGCGCGCGCGGTGAAGGAAGCCATCGCGCGCGGCGTGCCGATGGGGTCGGGCGGATCGCGGCTGCTGCGCGGCAATGATCCCGAGCATGAGGCGCTGGAGGCGGATGCCGCGCGGTTCTTCGGCTGCGAAAGCGCGCTCTATCTCTCGTCCGGCTATGCCGCGAATGTGGCGATGCTGGCGACGTTGCCGCAGCGCGGCGACCTCGTGGTCCATGACGCGCTGATCCATGCCTCGATGCACGAGGGGCTGGCGCTGACCCGGGCCGAGAAGGCGATGGCCACGCACAACGATGTGGCAAGCTTCGCCGATGTGATCGCCGCCTGGCGCAAGGCGGGGGGCAAAGGCCGCGTGTGGCTCGCCTTCGAGAGCCTCTATTCGATGGACGGCGACCGCGCGCCGCTGGCGGACCTTGCCGCGCTGGCCGAGCGGCACGAGGCGGTGATGCTGATCGACGAGGCCCATGCCACCGGCGTGTTCGGCCCGGATGGACGCGGGCTTGCCGCGACGCTCGACGGGCGCGCGGATACGGTGGTGCTGCGGACCTGCGGCAAGGCGCTGGGCGCGGAAGGCGCGCTGATCTGCGCTCCGGCGGTGGTGCGCGATTTCCTTGTCAACCGCGCGCGGCCGTTCATCTTTTCGACCGCGCCTTCCCCGCTGATGGCCGCCGCCGTGCGCGAGGGCTTGCGCATGCTGGTCGATGAGCCGGAGCGCCGCACCGGGCTGATGGCGCTGGCCGCTCATGCCGAAGCCGTGCTGGCGCCGCTCGGCGCAGGCGCGACCGGTACGCAGATCATGCCGCTGATCCTCGGCGATGAAGCGCGCACCATGGCGGTTGCGGCGCAGTTGCAGGCGGCAGGTTTCGACGTGCGCGGCATTCGCCCGCCCACTGTTCCCCCCGGCACAAGTCGCCTGCGGATTTCACTGACACGAAACGTCATGCTGCAGGATATTGACGCATTGGCCGCCGCCTTGGCAAAGGCGCTGGCATGAGTGCGTTTGTTGTAACCGGAACCGATACCGGGATTGGCAAGACGGTGTTTTCAGCGGCTCTGACCGGAGCGCTGGGGGCCCATTACTGGAAGCCGGTGCAGTCCGGCCTCGCCGATGGTGCGGACAAGGACAGTGTGGCATCGCTTGCCGCGCTGCCGGCGGAGCGGATTATCCCCGAAGCCTATCGCCTGACCGAGCCGCTTTCGCCGCACCGCGCGGCGGAGCTGGACCACGTGGCCATCGATCCCGATGTGCTGACTCTGCCTGAGGTGCGGCCGCTGGTGGTCGAAGGCGCGGGCGGCGCGCTGGTGCCGTTGACGCGCGAAGTGACCTATGCCGATGTCTTCGCCGAATGGGGCCTGCTGACGATCGTGGTCGCGCGCACCGCGCTCGGAACGATCAACCATAGCCTGCTCACCATCGAAGCATTGCGCGCGCGGCGCGTGCCGATCCACGGCGTGGCCTTCGTGGGCGAGGCGAACGAGGACAACGAAGCGACGATCTGCGAGATGGGCCAGGTCCGCCGCCTCGGCCGCTTGCCGCTGCTGCCCGCGCTGACGCCGCTGACGCTGGCCGACGCCTTTGCGCGAGGTTTCAGCCTCGACGACTTCGCGTGAGCGGTTCCGCCGTCTGGCATCCTTTCACCCAGCACGGGCTGGGCGATCCGGTCCCGCTGGTGACTCATGCAGAGGGCGCCGCGCTGTTTACCGCCGACGGACGGCGGGTGATCGATGCGATTTCCTCGTGGTGGGTGACGACGCACGGCCATTGCCACCCGCGCATCGTCGAGGCGATCCGCGCGCAGGCGGGCGCGCTGGATCAGCTGATCTTCGCGGGCTGGACCCACACGCCTGCCGAGCGCGTCGCTGCCGGGCTCACCGCGATGATGCCGCAGGAACTTACGCGGGTGTTCTTCTCGGACAGCGGCTCGACCTCGGTCGAAGTCGCGCTGAAGATGGCGCTGGGCTTTTGGGCGCACACCGGACGGCCGCGCGGGCGCATTCTGGTGCTCGAGCACAGCTATCACGGTGATACCATCGGCGCGATGTCGGTCGGTGAGCGCGGGGTGTTCAACGCGCCCTACGCGCCGCTGCTGTTCGATGTGGGGACGATTCCCTTCCCGGTGGGCGACGGCGCCAACACGCTGGAGGCGCTGGAAGCGGCATGCCGCGAGGCGCCGGCCGCGTTCATCGTCGAGCCGCTGGTGTTGGGCGCGGGGGGCATGCTGATGTACCCGCCGGCGCTGCTGGCCGAGATGGCCAAGATCTGCCGCCGCCATGACGTGCTGCTGATCGCCGACGAAGTGATGACCGGCTGGGGCCGCACCGGCACTCTGCTGGCCTGCGAACAAGCGGGCGTGGTGCCGGACATTCTCTGCACTGCCAAGGGCCTCACCGGCGGTTCGATGCCGCTGGCGGTGACGATGGCGCGGGAAGAAATCTTCATGGCGCACTGGTCAACCGACCGCGCGAAGATGTTCTTCCATTCCTCCAGCTACACCGCGAATCCCATCGCCTGCGCGGCGGCGGCGGCGAATATCGCGATCTGGCAGCAGGAGCCGGTGCTGGAGCGGCTGGCGGAGCTTGGCATGCGCCAGCAGGCGCTGCTGGACCGGCTCGCCAGGCTGCCCGGCGTTGCCACCACGCGCCGCTGCGGGACCATCGCCGCGCTTGATCTGGAAGTGCCGGACGGCGGCTACATGTCCTCGCTCGCGCCGCGCCTGCTCACCTTGTTCCGCGAGGCAGATGTGCTGCTGCGCCCGCTGGGCAACACGATCTATGTGATGCCGCCCTATTGCATCGACGAGGCCGACTTGACGCGGATCGGCGATGCAATCGAAATGGCTGTCCGGACTGTCCTTGCCTAAGGACAAACCCTGAGGCGTTCGGCGAGACTGGCACAACACACAAAAATGGCCGCTTAAGCGAATCCGCTGGGAGCGCATTAAGGCGTCTTCGGCACCCTTGTCGCGTCCCCAAGCTGGAAAGCGTGCCATGGTCCGCCGTGCCCTGATCGATCCCATTCGCGCAGCTGCAGGCCAGGTGCGCCCGGCGCTGCGCATTGCCGTGCTGGTCGCCATGCTCGCCGCCTGCGGGCCGGCCCATCTCAGGCGGACGGCGGAAGTGACCTCGCCCATCGGCACGGCGCAGGCCGCTGGCTCGGCAGAGCAGGCCAAGCTGCCGCCGATGGCGCTGGGCGTGCAGACGCATTTCAGCCAGGGCTGGGCGCCTTCCACGCTGGCGCTCGCGCAACAAGTCGGCGCGCCGATGCTGCGCGATTCGCTGCCTTGGGCCGATACCGAGAAAGTGCGCGGCAACTACAGCCTGAACTCGCCCGCCGCGCAGGCGCTGGCGGCGGCGTGCGCAGGGGGGCAGCGCCTGCTGCTGACCGCCGTACCGGCCAATCCGCTCTACGAAGGTGGGCAATGGGTTTCGACCCCGGCGGGCAATGCCGCCTTCGCCGCATACCTTGCCGCGCTGGCAGACCGCTTCGGCCCGTGCCTCGCGGCCATCGAGGTTGGCAACGAGATCAACGGTTCGGGCACGCTGGTCTACCCGGCAGGCGCGGACCGCGCCGCAGCCTATGTCGCGACGCTGAAGGCCGTCCGCACGCGCATCGGCGGGCGGGCAGCGATCCTTGGCGGATCGACCAACATGATCGGCACTGGCTTTCTGAGGACGCTGTTTGCCGCCGGCATGCTCGATGCGGTCGATGGCATTGCGGTCCACCCTTATCGCCTGCGCGCCGAGGGGCTCGATGTGGAGTTGGCGCAGCTCAACGCCGCGATGGATGCGGCGGGCAAGCGTGTGCCGGTCTGGGCGAGCGAGTTCAGCGTCGACAGCCGCAACCAGCCCATCGCCGCGGGCGAGCTGATCAAGCAGGCGACCATGCTTGCAGCGAATGGCGCGGCGCAGGCCACCTGGTATGCGCTGATCGATCAGCGCTGGTTCCCGAACATGGGGCTCTATGCCGGGAATACGGCCAAGACGCAGGCGGGGGCCTTCCGGCTGATGCAGCAATTGCTGGCGCGCGGACGGCCGCAGCGACTCGATCTCGGCGATCCGCTGCTGTTCGCCTATCGCTTCGGCGCCGATACCACCGTGGTGTGGGGCGCCCCGCGCACGCTGACCGTGCAAGGCGGGCAAGTACGCGATGCGACCGGCGCGCCCGCAACGCTCCTCAGGGTGAGCGAGAGCCCGCTGGTGATCAGCGGCACCACCGCAATCCGCTATGGCGCCTCGACATGGATCGCCGATACGCTGATGGGCTGGGGCAGCCCGCAGTGGCGCTATGCCGCGCGGCTCAAGGCCGAGACGAGCTACCGCCTGCCGCTGTTTGACGACCAGTTCACCAGCTATTTCGGCGACCGCTGGTATCGACCGCTGCGGATCAACACCACCTCCGCCGCGCCGGGCGGGACTGCCGCCGCACCGATCCGCGCGGTGTGGCGCTATGTCGCAACGGGGGCGCAGGCGATCGAGGTGGGAGGATGCTTCGCCAAGTCTGCGGTGGGCGACGGGGTGGACCTGACGGTGACGGCTGCGGGCAAGGTGCTGTGGCGCGGTGTGCTGACCGGCCAGCTGCAATTGCCGCCGCTCAGCGCCAGCCTTGCGAACGGCGATGCACTGGAATTGGTTGCGGGACCGAACCAGACGGCGGGCGGCGATTCGTTCAACCTGCGGATGGTGCTGTTCCAGCGCGAGGCCGGCGAACCGGTAACGTGTCCGGACTGATCAGGAGGAGGGCAGTGGCGGCAGGCGGCGCGCGGTGACGATCTTTACCGGCGCTTCCAGCATCTGCCCGCGCATCGATCCCTCGCCCAAGGTCTGCGAGATCGGCGAGTCCCAGATCTTGCGGACCACATCCATGCCCGCCGTCACTTTGCCGAACACGGCATAGCCCGCCTGGGCCTCCGGATCGGCCGAGGCCGGATTCGCATCGAGGCTGGTGAGGTCCGAGAGCATTATCGAGAAATCCGCCGTCGCCGTGCCCGGGGCATTGCGCGCCATCGAAATCGCGCCCGCGACATGGCTGAGCCCGGTCTGGCTTGTCGGCTCATGCGCGATGGGCGGAAACAGGCGGCGCGGATCGCGCAGGCCGCCCTGCAGCAGGCCATTGGGCTGATCGCCCCAGGCCAGGTGCATGGCGCGGTAGAAGCTGATCCCGTCGAACCGCCTGGTATCGACATAGTGCAGGAAATTGGCGGTGCTGATCGGCGCATGCGCGCCATCAAGCGCGAGTTCGATCGTGCCCAGCTCGGTCGTGAGCGCCACGCGTTCGACTGCGGCCAGCGGTGGTGGTGGGGGCGGTGGGGGCGGTGCCGCGCGCTTTTTCGGCGCGGCGGCCATGACCAAAGGGGCAAGCGCGAGCGCGGCGAGGACGAATCGGCGGTTCATCATAGCCCGGCATTAACCTTCAAGCTGCGCGGCGAAGCAAGGTTTCGTGCCGCCGGAGGTCCGAAACCGGGTGAATCGCCCCTCCGGTGCCGCTCGTAAGCGGGCTTGGGGCGAATCTAACGGCCTTTCCGCCAGATGGAGCCACCCCACGAGAACACGGTCCGACAGCTCCCCCCCGGCTGGCGGACTTCCTGATCACCACGCCAACCGGAAGGACCCACGATGTTCAAGACTGCAAAGACACTGGCCCTCGGGCTTTTCGCTGCCGCTGCGATTGTTGGCCCCGCCCACGCCCAGTCGGCTGACTGGATCAAGGTGGTCACCCGCACGATCGCCTCCAAGCAGACCTACCCCAAGGCCGCGCAGGCACGCGGCGAGGAAGGCACGGCCAAGGTCAAGATCTACGTTGCTGCTTCGGGCGCAGTGGAACGCGCCGAACTGATTTCGCCCTCGGGCTCGACCTCGCTCGACCGCGAAGCGCTGGCCCTGCCGAGCCGCACCGGCTCGGTTCCGCCCCCGCCGGGAGGCGCGACCACGGTGACCGTGCCGATCACCTGGAAGCTGCTGTAATCGCTTCTCTATTCAGTTAACGACCGGAGCCACAAGGCCCTCGGCCGAGGAAGGGACGGAGCAATCCGTCCCTTCTTTTTTTGCGAAGTGCGCAAAGAGCGCACTTCGAGACGGCACCAGCCCGCTCCCCCGCCCGGCCACCCACAAGAGTACCCTGAATGGGTGGCCGGGCGGGGGAGCGGGCTGGTGCCGTATTCAACCGATCAGATCGCTTTCACCGAAGAACGACTTGAGCGCGGTCAGCCCGCGGTGGATGTTGACCTTGACCAGTGCTTCGGATTGCCCGGTCATCGCGGCGGCTTCGCGGACCGAAAAGCCCTGCAGCTTGACCAGCCGGATCGCATCAGCTTGCGGGCGGCGCAGGCGATCAAACAGCCCGGCCATGACGATCCCGCTGAGCGAGGCGCTTTCGTGGCTCGGAACGCCGTGCAGCCCTTCGTCGAGCTCTTCGGTGCGGTTGCGCCCGGCGCTGCGCAGGCTGTCGACACCCTTGAAACGCGCAATCGCCGCCAGCCAGGGCAGGAAGGGGCGGCCCGGCTCGAACGTGGCGCGCTTGAGGTGCAGTGCGGTGAGCGCTTCCTGCACGGCATCATCGACCATTTCGGGCGAGAGGCGGCGGGCGAAGTAGCGGCGGAGCCAGCGGCCCGCTTCTTCCAGCAGGCGGCGATAGGCGGCGGCATCGCCGGCAAGGCTGGCGGCCATGGCACCTTCCCAATCGTAGCCGGCGCTCTTGCGCGGGCTGCTTGCGGCGTGCCGGGCGGTCTCCAGTTGGCTTGCCATTCTTTCCTCCTTTGCCTCTCGATGCACCAACAGTGCCCGAGCGAGGGCAAGGCGGCCACGCACCACGCGGTTATATTATCAATGCATGCCGGGAATGAGTGCACTCAAGCCTTTATTCTGCAGGGATAAATTGTGTCGCGGCGGGCCGATTTCGGCGCAATGCAGGGGCCAGTTCGCGCGTTGCGGGCAGGTCTGGGGCGACATCGCCGGTGATCAGACGGGCGCCGCGCTGGTACGTAAGGTAGCTCCACAGCCACGAAAGGCCGACCGAGATGCGATTGCGGTGCCCGGTCAGGAACCAGATATGCGCGACGCACCACAGCACCCACGCGGGCAGGCCCGTGACGCGGAGGCGGCCGAAATCCGCGATGGCACGGCTGCGCCCGATGGTCGCCATGTTGCCATAGTCGCGGTAGCGGAACGGCGGCACGGAGCGGCCCTGCAGCGCGGCGCGGATGGCGCGGGCCGCGTGCTGCCCCTGCTGCTTGGCGACAGGCGCCACGCCGGGAAGCGCGCGCCCGCTCGCATCAGTGCAGGCCGCGGTATCGCCGATCACGAAGATCGCCGTATCGCCCAAGGGGTGCAGACCGGCGTCCACCGGCACGCGCCCCGCACGATCGCCCTTGCAGCCGAGCCATTCCGCCGCGCGGCTGGCCATGACGCCTGCTGCCCAGATCGCCGTGCAGGCCTCGATCCGCTCGCCATCGACCACGACACCTTCGCCATCGATAGCGGTGACATCGGATTCGAGCCGGACCTCGACGCCCAATTCCTCGATCCCCTTGCGCGCTTTGGCTGAAAGCCCGGGCGGGAAGGAAGGCAGCAGCCGATCCCCGCGCTGGAGCAGGACAATGCGCGAGCAATGCGGGGTGATATGGCGGAAATCCATGCTGACCGACTGGCGGGCAAGCTCGGCAATGGCGCCCGCCATCTCGACGCCGGTTGGCCCGCCGCCGATCACCACGAACGTGAGTAGCGCCTTGCGCTTGGCCTCGTCGGTTTCGGTTTCCGCACGTTCGAGCGCGAGCAGCACGCGCCGGCGGATCGCGGTCGCGTCGTCAATGGTCTTCACGCCCGGCGCAAAAGGCGCCCAATCGTCGCGCCCGAAATAGCTGTGCGTGGCACCGGTCGCGAGGATCAGCCAATCATAGGCGAGCGGTTCGCCATCGCCGAGGATCACGCGGCGGCGCTGCTGATCGACGCCGTAGACCCGGTCGAGCAGCACGCGCACGTTCTTCTGCCGTGCGAGGATGGCGCGGATCGATCCGGCGATATCGGCGGGCGAAAGGCCTGCGGTCGCCACTTGATAGAGCAGCGGCTGGAACAAGTGATGGTTGCGCTTGTCGATCAGCGTCACGTCGACCGGCGCGCCCGCGAGGGCCTTGGCCGCCGCCAGTCCCCCGAAACCGCCGCCCACGATCACGACGTGGGGTCGCCCGCTGCCGTCCGCTTTGTCCGTCATGTGCCTGCTCCCGCCTTGCTGGAAAGCGGTTCGCCGGAAAGCAGCGGTTCGTTACAGAGCTTCAGGGCGATCGGAGCAGCGGATCGGCAGCAAATGCGGCGATCAGGTAGTCAGCCAGTGCCCGCACGCGCGCAGCGACATAACGCCCCGCCGGCATGACGAGGTGGATCGGCATGTCCGCCGGGGGATGCCCGGGCAGCACTTCGACAAGGCGGCCGCTCGCCAGATCCTCCTCGAACAGCCAGCGCGCATTGACCGCAATGCCGATCCCGGCGAGCGCGGCGATGCGCAGGGCATCGGGGCTGTCGGCGCGGAAGGTCCCGCTCACTTCGACCGGCGGAGAATCGCCGAGCACCCATTTGTTGCCAGTCGAGAGCAGCGAATAGCTGAGGCAATTGTGGGCCGAGAGATCGGACGGTTGATGCGGGACGCCATATTCGTCGAGATAGTCGGGCGATGCCACCATCACCCGCCGGGCCACGCCGATGCGCCGCGCGATCGCGCGACTATCCCCGATGGCGCCGACGCGGATCGCGAAATCGAGATTGTCCGAAATGAGATTGAGCGCGTGATCGGACACGCGAAGATCGACTTCGATGCGCGGCTGCACGCGCTGGAAATCGCCGAGCATCGCAATGAGGCGCGATTGCGCGAGAGTGAGCGGCGCCGTCAGCCGCACTTGTCCGCCGAGCGCGCCGTGGAGGCCGACCGCAGCCTCTGCTTCGTCAATCGCGGCGAGCGCACGCAGGGCAGCCTCGTAATAGGCCTGGCCTTCGCTGGTCAGCGCGATCGAACGCGTGGTACGCTTGAGCAGCGTGGCGCCCAGATGGCGTTCGAGCGCGCCGACCTGGCGGGAGACCGTGGACTGCGGCAATTCCAGACGCGCGGCGGCGCGGCTGAAGCTGGCCGCATCCGCCACAGTGATGAAAGTGCGCATCCAGCCGGTGAGATCGTTCACAGTGTTCTCCTGCACGCACGGCCGATGCGGATAGAGCACCGGTTCGGTCCGTTTCAGTCGTGTTCGATGCAATTCGTGGATAGATCATATGTTGGTTACAACGCTTGCGACAGGAAGCGTTGACGCTCATGGTTGTCAGGTCATTCCGCCGTATTTTGCGGCTCTCGCGGCACCAAGGTGGTGCCGGCAAGCCCCGAAGCATCTGGCGGCAACAGGCACAGGGCAGCTTAGCCATGGAAATGCATCAGGTCCGGTACTTCCTGGCCGCAGCACGGCTGCTGAACTTCACGCGCGCTGCAATCGAGTGCAACGTGTCGCAGCCTTCGCTGACCAAGGCGATCCAGAAGCTGGAGGAAGAATTTGGCGCGCCGTTGTTCCGGCGCGAGCGCGCGCGGACTCATCTGACCGAGCTGGGCAAGGCCATGCTGCCGCATCTGGAGCGCAGCTTCGAAGCCGCGCAGACCGCCAAGCAGATGGCGCGCGGGATGGGGCGTGCGGAAATCGCGCCGCTGGCCCTTGGCGTGGCGCGGACAGTCGAGCATGCCATGCTGGAGCGCGTGCTGGGCGAGCTTGGCAAAGGCCTGACCGGGCTGGAACTGGCGCTGGCGAGCGGCTCCTCGCGCGAGCTCATCGAACTGGCGATGGCGGGCTCGCTTGATCTGGTGATTGTCGAGATGCCCGACGAAGCGCCCGAGCGGCTCGATTGCTGGCCGCTGTTTGCCGATGCCTGGTGTATCATCACGCGCGCGGATCATCCGTTTGCGGCCACGCCGCCCACCTCGCCCGCCGCGCTTGAGGAGGAAGCGTGGATCGATCTTGCGGGGGACGGTTGCGCAGCGCTCGCCCGGATCGCCACGCAAAGCGGTGCGGCGATCGAGGTGCGGCATCAGGCACAAGGTGCGGCGCAGCTCAGGCAGATGGTGCAGGCCGGGCTCGGCTGCGGCTGGACTCCGCGCAGCCTCGCCGCGCCGCCGCTTTCGGCCACGGCGCTGCCGTTCGGGACAGTGGAGACGCGGTTCGTGCTGGCCTCGGTCGCGGGTCGGCGCCGCTCGGTGGCGGCTGAAGCGTTCCTGCGCGTTGCGCGGGCGCAGGACTGGGCACTCGCCAGCGGCGAGCAGCCGGGCGGGCCATCATAGGGACCGCGCATGGACTCGATGCATCGCGGGTCGTTTCCCCTGCGCAGCAATCACCCCTATGAGACGATGATGGACCAGCCCAACTCTCCTCCCGACCTGGCGTCCCAACTGGCCCGCCTTCGGCAGCGCTTTCCGGCGATCAGCCCGTTTTTCGACGAGATCGTGATCGGGCTGCGCGAGGCGGGTGTCGGCACATCAGCGCCCCGCGTGGGCGAGATGTTTCCCGATTTCTCGCTGCCGACAGCGGATGGCAGCTATCGCCGCCTGGGCGATGTGCTGGAGCAGGGCCCGGTGATCCTGAATTTCAGCCGGGGCCGCTGGTGCCCATATTGCGTGCATGAAGTGTCGGTCTGGGCCGAGATGCTGCCCGAACTGGCCAAGGCCGGGGTGCGCTTCATCGAAGTGACCGGCGAGACCGGCGGCGGCGCGCGCGCATTGGGCGCCTTGCTTGCCGCATCCACGCATCCCGAAGTTGCCGAAGTGCTGTGCGACATCGACCACGGCGTCGCGCTGTCGCTTGGGCTTGCATTCTTTGCCGGGGATCCGCTGCTCGATTTCTACGAGAAGCACGGAGTCAACATGCACGAACTCTATGGCTCACCGAGCGGATTCCTGCCGGTTCCGGCGACGTTCGCAATCGATCAGGCCGGCCTTGTGCGGTTTGCCTATGCCAATGTCGATTTCCGCGAGCGCGCGGAACCTGCCGAAGTGCTTGCCGCGCTGCTCGAAGCCTGAGGCCTACCAGCGCAGCAGCGGCGGCGCCCCGTATCGGATCACGGTAGCCGCCAGCAGCATCGCCGCGGGATAGACGGCGGTGACGAAGGCCATCGTCTGCGAAGGGCAGAACAGGCTGTAGGCAAAGGTGCCGAGCGCAGCTGCCGCCCATCCGGTGAGCCAACCGGCCCGCGCGAGATCAGTCGGCGCGGCACGGCGCATCCACAGCACGAGGCCGCCGCCGACGAGCAGCGACGTGCCGAGGGCGATGCCAAAGCAGCGCATTACGATGAACGGCGTGACCTCGGCAAAGCCAGGCCGGCGCCCCGCAACGATGCCATCGAGGAGCAGGCCCATCAGGCCGATCGGCATGATCCCGAGGATCAGCGTGCCAAGCACGGTGGCGCCCTGATCGGCACGGCCCGGAACAGCAGCGCGCAGCGCAGCGATGAGCAGAAGAAAGCCGCCCGCCAGCAGGGCAGCGCCGCGTGCGATCACGATGGGGGCCGGATGCATGGCCATCACATCCGCGCGCAATCCGAACGTCAGCCAGACGCCGCCGATGGCAAGGGCCGTCAACGCCAGCCCGGCAACCACCCCGCGCCAGAGACGCAGCGGCACGACCGGTCGCAGATCACCAACCAGCGCCTCGATCGTCTGTTCGATGGACGGTCCGTCCGGACCCTGGGGCATGACACTTCCTTCACTGCACCGCCGCGCCCAAAAGAAAGTCGACCGGGCACCGCAGGGCCAGAGCTCTGGCTGACGGTTCCCGGCCACGTTGCATCTTTGCCAAGGTCCCGCAAGACCGGCCCGCATACCCCAAGGAGCACGCCTCGAGGAAAACGGGCCGGCCGCTGCGCGGAGCGGGCGGCGCGGGTATCAGCCCCGACGCAGCAGACGGTCGAGCGAGAGTGCTCCACCGCCCTTGGCGATGAGCGGCAGGAGTATGGCCGCCCAACTGAGGTGCGTCGGCCAGGCATCGGGATAGACGAAGACCTCGATCACCGTGGTCATGCCGAGCAGGCCCAGTGCGGCGAACCGCGTGCCGAGGCCAAGGAACAGCAGGATCGGGAAGAGGTGCTCCTGATAGGTCGCCAGGTGGGCGGCCAGATGCGGTGGCACGAGAGGCAATTTGTAGTCGGTTTCGAACAGGTAGTAGGTGCTGTCGGTGATCGTCAGCCAGCCTTCCACCTTGGTCCGGCCCGACTGGAAGAACACCGCCGCAATGCCGAGCCGCGCCACCAGCAGCAGCACGGTTTCGGGCAGCAGGCGCCCGGCAAGCTCGGCCAGCCGGTTGTAGACGGATACGAGAGCGGTCATGTGCGGTACCTCGAACGGTCCGGGCGGGCACCCCGGCTAATCGGAGCGCCCGCGCTGGATCAGTGAGCCTTGGCGGTCAGCGAGCCGTTGCCCTTGGGCGTCTTGATCGAAGTGCAGGTGCCGGCCTTGACCAGCATCCAGGCGTTGCCCTGATAATCGACCTTCGAAGTGCCGGCGCAGCTGGTGCCCGGGCCCGCGGCGCATTCGTTCTTGCCGGCCTTGGCAACGCCGTAGCACTTTTCCATGGCGGGCTTGGTATCGGCAGCGTGCGCGGCGCCGGCAGCAAGGCCGAGAGCGATCGAAGCGGCGAGAGCGGAAGCAGCAATCTTCATGATGTGATCCTTTACGTGAAGCGGACCGCATGGGTCCGGTCTGGAAGCCAAGGATGCAGGGCCCGTCCGGGGCCAGCCGCATCCTGTGTCCGGAAATGTTCGCGCCGGCCACGTTGACCAGTTCGCCGCCTGCCCGTGCAGGGTTACAAGCCGTGCAGCAATTATTGCGCGCGGCTGGACCCGGCGCAGCACAGATCCTAGGAAGGCCGCTGGCAAATCACCGGCTTGAAAGGACAATCGGCCCCATGCGGAGTTTCGCGCTGGAGGTGTATTTCTCGAAGTGGGAATTCGCCGCGAAGTATCACCTCACGGCATCAGACGCGCAGAGCATGACGGTTTCCGAGCTGCTGGCCCACGCGTCTCCGGAAGATCGCGAGCGGTTCGACAATCTGCACTTCGGTTATACCAAGACCTTCGGCGCAGAGCCGCTGCTGCAGCAGATCGCACAGACCTACGAGACCATCGGCACCGACCAGCTGCTTCTCTTCGCGGGCGCGCAGGAGGGTATTTATGTCGCCATGCGCGTGTTGCTGCAGGCGGACGACCACTGCATCGTGATCACCCCCAATTACCAGTCTGCCGAAACGATCCCGCTTTCGATCTGCGCAGTGACCGGGGTTGCTCTCGATGAAAACGCGGGCTGGGCGCTCGATCTGGATGCTGTGCGCGCGGCACTGCGGCCCAATACGAAGCTCATCTCGATCAACTTTCCCAACAACCCAACCGGCGCGATCCCTTCGCAGGAAACGTTTGCTGCGCTGATCGAGCTGTGCCGCGAGCGGGGGATCTGGCTGTTCAGCGATGAGGTGTACCGCCTGATCGAGCACCGCCCGGACGCGCGCGTGCCGCAAGTGGCCGATGTCTATGAACGCGGCGTCTCGCTCAATGTGATGTCGAAATCCTATGGTCTGCCGGGGCTGCGCATCGGCTGGCTGGCCTGCCAGGACCGCGCTTTCCTGCAGGCGTGCGAGCACTACAAGCACTACCTCTCGATCTGCAATTCGGCGCCGTCCGAGCTGCTTGCCGAAATCGCGCTCAAGGCGGGCGCGGCGATCGTCGGGCGCAACCGCGATCTGGCACATGCCAACCTTGCGCTGCTCGACAGCTTCTTTGCCGATTTCCCTGCCCTGTTCGATTGGCGCCGTCCGGATGGCAGCTGCGTGGCGTTCATCCGCTACAAGGGCGCGGACGGGGTCGAGCGGTTCAGCGAACGGCTGGTGGAGGAAACCGGCGTGCTGCTGCTGCCCTCCAGCATCTACCGCTCAGAGCTTGGCCCGGTGCCGCAGGATCATTTCCGCATCGGTTTCGGCCGCAAGAACCTGCCCGAAGGCCTTGCGGTGTTTCGCGAGTGGTTGATGCGCAACCGCGCCTGACGGGAGACTTGGGCTGCACAAAAAATGTGCGGGGCCTGTAACCGGCGAAGTGGGTGCGGCGAATTCGATTGTGCCAATCGGCGCAAATCCACGGAGACGACCCCATGACCACCCTGACCTCTGGCCTGAAGACCGGCCTCGCCATCGCCGCCAACGCTGCCCTCATTCCTGCCGCCATGGCAGTTGCCCCTGCCCCGGCGATCGCCAAGGCGAAGGCCGCCGAAGTCGTGCACTGCTACGGTGTGAACACCTGCAAGGGCACCTCGGACTGCGCCGCCGGCAACCACAGCTGCAAGGGCCAGAACGAATGCAAGGGGCAGGGCTTCAAGGCTCTGACCAAGGATGCCTGCGCTGCGCAGGGTGGTAGCCTGACCGAGCCGAAGTAAGGCCTGGTTCCTTCAGCCGGACCACCCTCACGGCTGATGCTACCTTGACTTGGCCGGGGCTCCCTGTCCCATTGCCCAAAGGCGCCTACCCCCCTCCCTGGCGCCACCGGGAGCCCTGGCCTTCTTTCCTGCCTTCTTCGAGACCCCTGATGACCGAGGCGCGCAATGTCTGAGAAACTGGCCGGATTTGGCCTTGGCATGCGCCGGCCGCACTACCGGTCCTATATCGACGGCACCGCGCCCGTCGATTTCATCGAGGTGATCTCGGAAAATTTCATGATCCCCGGCGGCAAGCCGCTGGATACGCTAATGAAGGCGCGCAGCCATTACCCGCTGGCGCTGCACGGCGTTTCGATGTCGATCGGCTCGGCCGATGGCCTCAGGGATGATTACCTCATAGAGCTTCGCCGCCTTGTCGAGAGGATGGAGCCCGCAGTGGTCTCGGACCACTTGTGCTGGACCCGGATCGACGGCTTCAATTCGCACGACCTGCTGCCGCTGCCCTATACCGAGGAAGCGCTGGATGTGGTCTGCCGCAATATCGGCCGCGCGCAGGACGCGCTTGGCCGCCGCATGCTGTTCGAGAACCCTTCGAGCTACATCGCCTTTCCCGGCGCGATGACCGAGTGGGAGTTCCTTGCCGAGATGACCCGGCGCACCGGCTGCGGGCTGCTGCTCGACGTCAACAACATCTACGTCAGCGCGCAGAACCATGGCTTTGCCGCCGAGGACTATCTCGCAGCCATTCCGATGGACGCCGTCGGCCAGATCCACCTCGCCGGGCATGTTCAGGGCGAGCACTTGCTGATCGACACGCATGACCAGCCGGTGCCGGAGGAAGTCTGGGCGCTTTACCGCGCCGCGACTGCGCTGGCGGGGCCCGTGCCGACCATGATCGAGCGCGACGACAATATCCCCGAGCTCGATGAGCTGTGCGCCGAACTCGACGTGGCGCGCGGCATCAGCGCGGATGCGGCTGGCAAGAGGATTGCGGCATGAGCCTGCTCGCCCTGCAGCGCGATTTCCGCGACTGGCTGGTGACCGGCGAGGAGAGCGCCGCGGCTGCACTCGGCGGCGGGCCGGGCACCGCTGTCTACCAGAACAACTACCGCACCGCGCTCGTCTCCAGCCTGGCCGAAACCTTCCAGCGCCTGGTGCTGTGGCTGGGCGAAGATGCATTCGAAACCGCCGCCGCGCGCTATATCGATGCACGCCCGCCTTCGAGCTGGACTCTCGATGCCTATGGCGAGGACTTCACCGACTTTGTCGCGACCTTGTGGCCCGATGATCCGGAAGTCGCTGAACTCGCGCTGATCGACTGGACCGTTGGGCAAGTGTTTGTCGGCCCTGATGCAGAGGCGCTGCAGCCGGAAGGGCTGGCCGTGGCGGATTGGGAAACCGCCGTCATCCACGCTGTGCCCTCGCTCCTCGTGCTGCCGATCAGGACCAACGCCGACGCGATCTGGCTGGCGCTGGCGACCGGAGAGACGCCGCCGGGCGCTGAAATGGCCGAGCGCGGCGCGGCCTTGCTGGTGTGGCGGCAGGGCCTCGAACCCGTGTTCCGCCGCGCGGACGCACACGAGCGCGATGTGCTGGCGTGGTCTGCCGCAGGCGAGGGCTTCGCGGCAATCTGCGCGCGGCTCGCTGACAGACTGGGTGAAGAAGCAGCGGTAACGACCGCCGGAACGCTGCTCGGCCGCTGGCTGGCGGAAGGCATGGTTGCGTCGGTCGGCTGACCGGGTTCAGCCCCTGTAGAATCAGCCCTTGTAGAAGCAGCCCGCAACGCCATCGAGCTTCTGGCGCAGGCGCGGCGCGACGAAATCGAGGAACGCCTTGAGCTTGAGCGGCTGGCTGCGCTGGCGCCGGTGCACGAGGTGGACGGGCGCCATCTCGCAGCCCAGTTCGACAAACAGCGGGACGAGCCGGCCATCCTCGACGGCTGCGGAAGCCTGATAGGACATGATCCGCGCAACGCCGACGCCTGCGGTTGCCGCATCGATGATCGCATCGGCGGTATTGACCGAATAGCGCGGCGTGATCTCGACATGCCGGGCGGTCGGACCAACGCCGATCCGCCAGTTGCGGCTGGAATGCAGGCCCTCGAAGGCGACGCAATCGTGATGCGCAAGGTCTTCGGGCTGCTCGATCGGACCGCGCCGGGCGAGATAGGCGGGACTGGCGCAGACTACCCAGCGGATCTCGCCCAGTCTGCGGGCAACCAGATCGCTGTCCGGCAGCTGGCCGACCCGCACCGCCACATCGACATGGGCCTCGACCAGATCGATGTTCGAATCCGAAAGCACCAGCCGCACCGTCACTTCGGGGTACGCCTCGAGGAAGGCATGGACGATGGGCGCGACGTGGAGCTTGCCGAACATGATCGGCGCGGTGACGATGAGTTCGCCGCGCGGCGCCCGGTATTCGCCACTGGCCGCGCGTTCGGCATCGGCAAGATCTTCGAGCACGCGGCGGGTGGCGGCCACGAAGGATTCGCCCGCTTCGGTGAGGATCAGCTTGCGGCTGGTGCGCACGAGGAGCTGCGCGCCGAGATGCGTTTCCAGATCGGAAACCCGGCGGCTGATCGTGGGTAGCGGCGTGTTCAGCGCGCGCGAGGCGGCGGACAGGCTGCCCCCGTCGACCGCGGCGAGCAGGGTACGCATGGCCTCGAACCGGTCCATTTGAACATTCCGCATTTTGGAAGGGAACATTGCCAAGGTAGCGGATACTGCCGCTCAGCGAAAGGGCCTACTTCCTCCTCAGCGGCCGATCACCGGCCAGCCTCCACAGGAAAGGTCAATCCCATGTCCCGCATCCCCACCGCCGCCACGATCGCTGATGCCCCCGAAGCTTCGCGCCCGCTGCTCGAAGCCGTCAACAAGGCCATCGGCACCGTCCCCAACCTGCACCGCCTGGTGGCGAACAGCCCCGCCGCGCTCGAAGGCTACCTCGCAATGAACGGCGCGCTCGCCAAGGGCAAGGTGCCCGCCCAGACCCGCGAGCGGATTGCCCTCGCCGTCGCCGAGGTCAATGGCTGCGACTACTGCCTCTCGGCCCACACCTACCTCGGCAAGAACGTCTCGAAGCTGGATGACGCCGAAATCACCGCCAACCGCAATGGCGCCTCGAACGATCCGAAGGCCGATGCCGCGGTGCGCTTCGCGGTGCAGCTGGTGAAGGCGCGCGGCCATGTCGGCGCTGCCGATGTCGAAGCCGTCCGTGCCGCCGGCTACACCGATGCGCAGCTGCTCGAGATCGTCCAGCACGTCGCGCTCAACACCTGGACCAACTACGTCAACTCGGCCTTCCAGACCGAGATCGACTTCCCGGTCGTCACCGCCCGAGTAGCGGCCTGATGACCGGGGGCGGGCGTCTGCAGCTCCCACTCCAGCAGGCGCCCGCCATCCTTCCCCACAGAAAGGACCACCCGCCATGTCGTTCAGATCCCGCCTGGTATCCGTCGCCGTCTCGGTGTCGGTCGTTGCCGTCAACGTGGTCGCCTCGTTCCCGCCGCTCGCTTGATCCCGCCATCCTGAACCATCCGGCTGTAGGATGGCGCAGGGCGTTACGGTATGCTGACCCCGCGCGACTCCGCGCGCCCATCGCCCCCCGGCGACAGCAGGACCCGACCGCACATGGAATCAATTGGCGTCGATCTTCGCGCGATGCAGCGCACCCCGCTTCATGACAGCCACGTGGAAGCGCTACGCGCCGCCGGCACCGTCAAGACCTATCCCGCCGGCACTTTCATGGCCCGGCCCGGAGACCCCGCCGACAAGTTCACCTATGTCGAAGAAGGGGAGATCGAGGTCGTCAATCCACTCACCGACGAGCGCCACCTGCCCTCCTCGCTCGGCCCGACGCAGTTCATGGGCGAGATCGCATTCCTCAGTGGCGGCACCGTCTCGATGGCGATGCGCGCGGCGCAGGATACGCGGGTGATCGAAGTCCCGCGTGAGGCGATGCTGGAGCTGATGGCCCAGATTCCGGAAATGTCGGACATTGTCATCACCGTGTTCGCCGCGCGCCGCCGCCGCCAGCTCGACGAGCGTGACAGCTCGCTCCAGCTCATCGGCGAGGAAAAGGACGCCGCCGTCCGCCGTGTCGCGCAGTTCGCCAGCCGCAACCGCATTCCCTACAAGTCCGTCCCCCTTGGCAGCGACGATGCACGTGTTGCCGCGCAGGCCTGTTCGATCGAGGCGTCGGTGCCCGCCGTGATCTTCGGCCGCGATACCGTCGTCACCGATCCCACGCCGGACAAGATCGCCCACCTCCTCGGCATCAACCGCGAACTGCAATACGATGAGGCCTTCGACGTGCTGATCGTCGGCGGCGGCCCGGCGGGCGTGGCGGCGGGCGTCTATGCCGGCGCCGAGGGCCTTTGCGCGCTGGTGATCGAGGACCTTGCGATCGGCGGGCAGGCCGGCACTTCCAGCCGGATCGAGAACTACATGGGTTTCCCGACCGGCATTTCCGGCGGCGACCTTGTCTGGCGCGGCGAAGTGCAGGCGATGAAGTTCGGCACCCGCTTCGCCCTGCCGCGCCGGGTCACCGCGCTCGAACAGCTGGATGACGGCATGTTCTGCGCCACCTTCGACAACGGGCAGCGCGTGCGCGGGAAAACGATCATCGTGGCGACGGGCGTGCAGTATCGCCGTCTGCCGATCCCGCGCCTTGCCGAGTTTGAAGGCGCAGGAATCTATTACGCAGCGACCGAGATCGAAGCGCGCTATTGCAAGGGCACGCAGGCCGTGATCATCGGCGGGGGCAATTCGGCCGGGCAGGCCGCGATGTACCTCAGTCGCTCCGCCCGCTGCGCACATGTCGTGGTCCGCGGTCCGTCGCTGGCACTGTCGATGTCGAGCTATCTTTCGGAGCGGCTGGAGGCCGACCCGGCCATCGCCATCGAGTACAATTCCGAGGTCGTGGCGCTCCATGGCGGCGCGCACCTTGAAAGCGTGACCTTGCGCAATGCGAAGACCGGCGAGACGCAGGACATCCCGACCCGCGCGCTGTTCATCATGGTCGGCGCCGCGCCCAACACCGAATGGCTTTCGGGGCTGGTCGAACTCGACGACAAGGGCTTCGTGCTGACCGGACCCGCGGTGGGCGCGGAATCGCCCTATGCCACCTCGCATCCCGGCATTTTCGCGGTGGGCGACGTTCGCTCGGGCTCGGTCAAGCGCGTGGCCTCGGCGGTGGGTGAAGGCTCGGTGGTGATCTCGAAAGTGTGGGATTACGTGAACAGCGGCGGGTAACCCGCGATCCGTTGCTGGCTGCAACTTAAAACTCCACCAATGCGGTTGAGATACTTCTCGCCAGTGCTCCAGAGCCGTGGTAACGTTATACCATTAAACGTCGTACGGCCCGTGTTGCTTGCATCGGGATTGTTCGTTTCGTTCCCGCTGCTTGTCTTCGCAACCCGGTCTGTCCGGCACAGCCGAGGAGAGCATGCATGGCTTATGGTACTCCCAAAACCAACCGCCGCAGGATTGTCGCGCTGGCCGGCGTAGGCGCCGTCCACGGCGTCATGGCGGTGGCGCTGCTGACCGGGTTCGCCGGCGGAATCATCCAGGAGATCCAGCGCCAGACGCTCAAGACGTGGAACTACATGCCCCCGCCGCCACCGCCGCAGCCCACTCCCCCAGCCAAGCCCGAACCTCACTTGCGCGATCCGGCGCCGAACCCCCTGCCGCTGCCGACGACCGCGCCGCTGCCGGGGCCGGACACGACGATCGATCTCGGCCCGCTGCCGACGGCCGGGACGGAACTTGGCGGGGGCAGCGGCACCTTGCTGCCGCCACTCCCCACCGCATCACCCAGCGCGACCTTCACCCCGCGCGCGGCGCAGCCGCTGGGCGCGCCGGGCAAGTGGGTTTCGGATGCAGACTATCCGACGGCAGCCCTGCGGCGCGGCGATCAGGGTGCCACACGGTTTGAACTGGTGATCAGCCCCGATGGCCGCGTGCGCGATTGCCGCATCGCGCAATCGAGCGGTTCGGCCGATCTCGATGCCACCACGTGCGCCCGCCTCAGCCAGCGCGCCCGCTTCACCCCGGCACGCGACGAGCACGGCGATCTGGTCGCGGGGCGCTATTCCGGCGTGATCCGCTGGCGCATTCCGGAGTAACTTCCCCACACGGTCATTGCATTGCAGCAAGATCGCGGCTTACCATCCCGGAAGGGCATGGAGGGTCGCGATCTTGCCATATACGAGTGATCTTGGCGGTGAGCGGCACAGCTTCGCGGATCTGAAAGCCGTGCTTGCCGCCGCCAGCCCGCTGCGATCGGGCGATGAGCTGGCGGGACTTGCCGCGACCAGCGCCACGCAGCGGGTTGCGGCGCGGTGGGTGCTGGCCGACCTGCCGCTGACGGTCTTCCTCAATGAGGCTCTCGTCCCTTACGAAAGCGACGAGGTTACCCGGCTGATCGTGGACAGCCACGATGCCGCTGCCTTTGCGCCCATCGCGCACCTCACAGTCGGCGGCTTTCGCGACTGGCTGCTGAGCGAAGCCGCCGATGAAGCCGCACTGGCGGCCATCGCGTGCGGCGTCACGCCGGAAATGGCCGCCGCTGTTTCCAAGCTGATGCGCAGCCAGGATCTGATCGCGGTGGCGAAGAAGATCCGCGTGGTGACCGCGTTCCGCAGCACGATCGGTTTGCCAGGACGGCTTTCCACCCGGCTCCAGCCCAATCACCCGGCGGATGACCCGCGCGGGATTGCCGCTGCCGTGCTCGACGGCCTGCTCCACGGCGTGGGCGATGCGGTGATCGGGGTAAACCCGGCGACCGACAGCGTGCCCGCCGCCACGACGCTCATCCGCATGCTCGACGAACTGCGCGAACGCTATGCGATCCCGACGCAGACTTGCGTGCTTACCCATGTGACCAACGCGCTGACGATCATGGAGCGCGGCGCGCCCGTCGATCTGGTGTTCCAGTCGGTTGCGGGGAGCGAGGCGGCCAACGCGGGCTTCGGCATCGACCTTGCGGTGCTGCGCGAGGCGCATGCCGCCGCGCAGACGCTGGGGCGCGGCACGGCGGGCCAGAACGCGATGTATTTCGAGACCGGGCAAGGCTCCGCGCTTTCCGCCAATGCCCACCACGGCGTCGACCAGCAGACGATGGAAGCGCGCGCCTATGCCGTGGCGCGCGCGTTCGATCCGCTGCTCGTCAACACCGTCGTCGGGTTCATCGGGCCGGAATACCTCTACGATGGCAAGCAGATCATCCGCGCGGGGCTGGAGGACCACTTCTGCGGCAAGCTGCTCGGCCTGCCGATGGGCTGCGACGTGTGCTACACCAACCATGCCGAGGCCGATCAGGACGACATGGACAGCCTGATGACGCTGCTCACCGTCGCGGGCTGCAGCTTCCTGATCTGCGTGCCGGGCAGCGATGATGTGATGCTCTCGTACCAGAGCCTTTCCAACCATGACGCGCTTTACTTGCGCAGCATGATGGGCCTGCGCCCCGCGCCCGAATTCGAGACATGGCTGGAGCAGGCCGGCATCGCCGCGCCCGATGGCTCGCTGCGCGCGCTGGCGGACGGCGCCTCTCCGTTTGTACGCCAGCTGGCGGAGACCATTTCTTGAGCGAGGTGGTGCCGGGTGAACCCGTAAACGCCGAACTGTGGGCACGGCTGCGGCGGACGACCCCGGCGCGCATCGCGCTAGGCCGTGTCGGCCATGCCCTGCCGCTGGGTGAAGTGCTCGATTTCCAGCTCGCTCATGCCCGCGCGCGCGATGCGGTTCACGCTCCGCTTGATGTGGTCGCACTGGCAGCCGAACTGGCGCCGCTGCCCATGCTGCAGGTGGCAAGCGCCGCGCCGGACCGGGCAACCTATCTGCGCCGCCCCGATCTGGGCCGCCGCCTCTCGGAGACTTCAACCGCGCTGCTGGCTGCAACCGGCGGGCGCTGCGACGTTGCCTTTGTCATCGGCGACGGCCTTTCCGCCACTGGCGTGCAGGCAGGCGCGGCCACGCTGCTCAAGGCCTGTGCTGCGCAGCTGGGTGATCTTGCCGTGGGGCCCGTCGTGATCGCGCAGCAGGCGCGCGTCGCGCTGGGCGATCCGATCGGCGAGGCACTCGGCGCGCGCGTGGTGGTGATGATCATCGGCGAACGCCCCGGCCTCAGCGTGCATGACAGCCTCGGCATCTACATGACCTTCGCCCCGCGCCCCGGCCGCACCGATGCCGAGCGCAACTGCATTTCCAATATCCACGGTGCCGGAGGCCTCTCGCCCGAAGACGCCGCGCGCACGCTCGGCTGGCTCTTGCGCGAGGCACTGCGCCTGGAACTTTCCGGCGTGGCGCTGAAGGACGACCAGACCCCTGCCCTGATCTCTCCCACCCTGCCTGCTGAGGACGCCAACCGCGCATGAACGAACCTCAGTTGCAGCAACGCCTCGGTCCGTTCCACCTCTGGGCCATTGCGGTGGGCCTCGTCATCTCGGGCGAGTACTTCGGCTGGAGCTATGGCTGGGCCAGCGCGGGCACGCTGGGTTTCCTTGTCACCACCGTGGCGGTGGCAGCGATGTACATCGCCTTCATCTTCTCGTTTACCGAACTGACCACGGCGATCCCGCACGCGGGCGGCCCTTTCGCCTATGGCCTGCGCGCGTTCGGGCCGCTCGGCGGCGCGGTCGCGGGCTTTGCCACACTGGTCGAGTTCCTGTTCGCCCCTCCCGCGATCTCGCTCGCCATCGGTGCCTATCTCCACGTGCAGTTCCCCGCGCTGGAACCCAAGCATGCCGCGCTTGGCGCCTATGCGGTGTTCATGGCGCTCAACATCATCGGCGTGCATATCGCGGCAAGCTTCGAGGTGGTGGTAACGCTGCTCGCAGTGGGCGAACTCCTCGTGTTCATGGCCGTTGTCCTCCCCGCCTTTCGCTGGTCGAACTTCCTTGCCGGGGGCTGGGCCGGGCAGGACCATTTCACGCTGGCGAGCGTCGGCGGGATCTTCGCCGCGCTGCCGTTCGCGATCTGGTTCTTCCTGGCCATCGAAGGCGTCGCCATGGCGGCGGAGGAAGCCAGGGAGCCGCGCCGCACGATCCCCATGGCCTATATCTCGGGCATCCTCACGCTGACAGTGCTCGCTTTCGGGGTCATGCTGTTCGCGGGCGGTTCGGGCAGCTGGGCGGAACTTTCCAGCCTCAACGATCCGCTGCCGCAGGCCATGAAGCGCGCGGTCGGCGCGTCCAGCGGCTGGCTGCACATGCTGGTGTGGCTCGGCTTGTTCGGCCTTGTCGCCTCATTCCACGGGATCATCATGGGCTATGCGCGGCAGATCTTCGCGCTGGGCCGCGCCGGCTATCTCCCCGCCGTGTTCGCGCGGCTCCATCCGCGCTTCAACACGCCGCATGTGGCGACGCTGGCGGGCGGCGTGGTCGGCATCGCCGCGATCTACAGCGACGCGTTCATCAGCATCGCGGGCCAGTCGCTCACCGCCAGCGTGGTGACGCTTTCGGCATTTGGCGCGCTCCTCATGTACGTCGTCTCGATGGCCGCGCTGTTTCGCCTGCGCGCCGCCGAGCCCGAGCTTTCCCGCCCTTTCCGCGCTCCGCTCTATCCCTTCGCTCCGGCCTTCGCGCTCGCCATGGCGAGCCTCGCACTCGTCACCATGGCGTGGAACAACCGCGAACTCGCCGCGATCTTCGCCGGGCTGATGGTGGTTCTGGTGAGCGGTGCCCTGCTCTTCCGCCGCCGGGACGCCGCCTGAACGATGCGCCTGCTGGCCACCCTGCTGCTCCTGCTCGGTGCCACCT
This sequence comes from uncultured Novosphingobium sp., assembly GCA_964413325.1. Classification (GTDB taxonomy): domain Bacteria; phylum Pseudomonadota; class Alphaproteobacteria; order Sphingomonadales; family Sphingomonadaceae; genus Novosphingobium. Next base: position 58,748 of record CAYPRK010000002.1, read on the forward strand.
CAGCCCACGCGCAAACGCCGGTGTGGCAGACCCGCGCCGCTGCAGCTGCTGAAACGCTCGACCGCGTGTGGGGCAAGGACGGCGGCTGGAACGCCAGCGAGAACTGGCAGCGCTTCCCCATCGTGGACGTCCTGCTCGACTACCAGCGCCGCACTGCAGACTCGCGCTGGTCGGCCAAGATCGGGTCCGCCGTGCGCAACCGCGAAGGCCGCTACCTCAACGACGACGACCTCTGGGCCGTCATCGCCAGCGTCGATGCGTGGCAGGTGGACCACGACCCCGAACTGCTGGGCTGGGCCGCGACGAATTTCAGCCGCCTCGTCACCGATCACTGGGACGGCACCTGCGCGGGCGGGATCTGGTGGGACCCCAGGCATACCTACAAGAACGCGATCACCAATGAACTGCTGCTCACCGCTGCGACCCGGCTCTATCGCGCCACGGGTCAGGAGAGCTATCGCGACTGGGCGCTGCGGGTCTGGGGCTGGTTCGCCGCCTCGGGCATGATCGGGCCGGATGGGCTGGTGAACGACGGGCTGGATGCCCAGTGCCGCAACAACGGCAAGCCGCGCTACACCTACAACCAGGGCGTGATGCTGGGCGGCCTCGATGACCTGACGGCCATCACCGGCGATCCGCAATACCGCGCCGCTGCCTTGCGCACCGCACTGGCGGCGACGCGAACGCTGGTCACGGCGCAAGGGCTGCTGACCGAACCCTCCGACGAGCTCGGCGCCGATGGCCCGATGTTCAAGGGCGTCTTCGTCTATCACCTCGGCCATCTGGTCGAGGCCCTGCCAGACGGCGCCGAACGCACTGAACTGAGCGCATGGCTGGCCCGCAACAGCGATGCGGTGTGGGCGCTGAGCGGCGACGGCAGCCAGCCCATCGATGGCCTGTGGAGCGGCGGTTCCGGGCAAACCGGGGCCGCTGCAGAAGCCTCGGCCCTCGCCCTGTTCCTTGCTGCAGGGTCATGAACGCGCGCCATGAGCGCCTTGGGCAAGGGCTCCCCCTAAAGGGGTGATCTCTATCTGACCTGAATGATGGTGCGGTCGAGAAGACTCGAACTTCCACGGGCTTTCGCCCACAACGACCTCAACGTTGCGCGTCTACCAATTCCGCCACGACCGCATATCGAATGCGGGACTTGCTTTCGAAAAAGCTGGCCCGCCGGGGTAGAGCGGCGCCCCTAGCAAAGCACCCCAGCCTGCGCAACAACCAAGCTGCGGTTTTTTTATTCCGGCTTCCAGCCGATCTCGGCGACCTTCGCGCTCTTGGGCACATCCGTGACCGCTTCGTTGATCGTCACGCTTTCGCCCGGCTTCAGCATTTCACGGGGCGGGGCGACGTTCCAGGTGTAGACCACCTTGTCCTTCGCATCGCGCAGCACGATCAGAATCGGCGGCACTTCCTGCGGCTGCTTGCCGACATTGGTGACAGTGCCGCTCGCGCCGAAATACTCGGTGCCGTTGGGCAGAGTGCGGCGGTCCTGCCGCTCGGACGGGAACGCGAGCACGAGATCGGGATTGCCCGCGCCAAAGGTGCCATGCGCTGTCGGCAGCCAGTTCGGCAGACCCAGCCATGTGGCGAGCCCGATCAGGACCGCGACCAGCACGGCAAAGCCCACCCCGGCCATCGTCCAAAGCTTCGCCATGTTGCGGCGCGGGCGGAACGGCGGCTGGTGGTCGAAACTGGAGGCGGTCTCGTCGAAGCCTTCGTCGGCGCTGCGCGCAGTGGGGCGGACGACCGGGCGCGGCACCACAGGCGGCTCGGGCACCGGTTCGGCAGCCACGGCAGGCGCTTCCGGCTCGGCAAAGGCAACCGGTGCAGCGGGCTGTGCTGCAGCCGGGGCGGGAGGCGGGGCGGGCGCGGCCACTGGCGCCGGTTTTTCGCGCGGGGGCATGTCGGGGCCGTGCTGGAACCAGCTGTGGCGGCATTTTGCGCAGCGCACGGTGCGCCCCTCAACACCGATCGCACTGTCGGGAACGACGTAGCGCGTCGAGCAAGCGGGGCACGCGATGATCATGGGGCGGTTAAGCATGCGAACTTGCAGAGAAACAATAGGTATGGACGGGGAGAAGTGCTCACTCGCCCTTTTTTCCACATCGATTGCGCCCTATAGCCGCACCCAAGCGGCGCGCAGCCCCCGCGCGTACGCAGCAACCCTCCGGGATCGCAACGCCTGACATGAGCCAGCCTGATGCCGAAATCGTCCAGTTCGACAACGTCGGGCTGCGCTACGGAACGGACAAGGAAATCCTGGCCGATGTCTCGTTCACGCTCTACCCGGGCTGCTTCTATTTCCTCACCGGGGCGAGCGGCGCAGGCAAGACGAGCCTGCTCAAGCTGCTCTATCTGGCGCAGCGCCCCTCGCGCGGGCTGATCCGCCTGTTCGGCACCGATGCGATCACCCTGCCGCGCGAACGCCTGCCCGGTTTTCGCCGCCGCATCGGCGTGGTGTTCCAGGACTTCCGCCTCGTCGAGCATCTCTCCGCGTTCGACAATGTGGCGCTGCCGCTGCGGGTGGCGGGCGTGAGCGAGAAGGACATCTCGCGGCCTGTGGGCGAAATGCTTGATTGGGTGGGCCTCGGTGACCGGCTGCATGCCCGCCCTGCCACGCTTTCAGGCGGGGAGCAGCAGCGCGTTGCCATCGCCCGCGCCGTCATCGCCCGGCCCGACATGCTCGTGGCGGACGAGCCGACGGGTAACGTCGACCCGGACATGGCGCTCAAGCTGCTGCGGCTGTTCGAGAGCCTGAACCGGCTGGGTACCACCGTCGTCGTCGCCACCCACGACGTTCACCTCATCCGCAAGGTGCCGGAATCGCTGATCATGCGGCTCGACAAGGGCCGCTTGAGCGATCCGACCGGCGCGCTGCGCTATCCTCCGCGCCGCACCACGATGGCCCCCACCGGAACCGGTGCGGACGCGCCGCCGCCGCTTTAAGACTGCCGGACGATGGCCCTTCTCTCTTCCCTGTTCCAGCGCTGGCGCAGCGGCGGCGCCACCAGTGATCCGCGCCTGCTGCCCGAGGCGCAGCTTTCCGGCCCGATGCCGTGGGTCATCGCCATCATGATCGCGCTGACCGTAGTCGCCGCCGCCAGCGGCCTTGCCCTGCGCAATGCGGCGCAGACGGCGAGCGCCGATCTCGAAGGCGGCGTCACCGTGCAGATCGTGACCGCCGCGCCCTCCGAACGCCTGCGTCAGGCGGCTGCGGTGGTCGCCGTGCTTGCCAAGGCCCCCGAAGTGGCAGACGTTCGGCAGGTGGCACAAGAGGAACTCAACACCCTGGTCGAGCCATGGCTCGGCACGCGGCCCGGCGACGATGTCGAGGCGCTGCCGATCCCGGCGCTGATCGACGTGCGGCTCAAGGGACCGGCGACGCCGGACCGCGTGGCGCATTTGCGTGCGCTGGCCGTGCCGGTTGCGTCCTCCGCGCGCGTCGATGCGCAGGCGGGCTGGCTTGCCCCGGTGTTCGCCGCGATCGGCACGCTGCAATGGCTGGCGGGCGGCCTCATCGCCCTGCTCGCGCTGGCGACGATCGCCGCGGTGCTCCTCGCCTCGCGCAATGCCTTGGGCAACCACCGCGATACGATCGAGATCGTCCACATGCTGGGCGGCACCGACAAGCAGATCGCACGCGTGTTCCAGCGCTCGATGGCGTTCGATGCGGCAGCGGGCGGGCTTGTCGGCCTGATTTCCGGCGTGATCACGATTGCCGCGCTCTCACGCCAGTTTTCCGGGCTCGGCTCCGGCATGGTGGCGGGCGCCGTGCTGCATTGGCAGGACTGGATCGTGATCGCCGCCATTCCTCTCGCCGGGGTCGCCCTCGCCGTGCTCACGGCGCGAGTGACCGTGCTCGCAGCCCTCAGGCGGATGCTCTGACATGGCGCGGGTGCGCAAGCCGCCGGGTCTGCTGCGCCGGATCGGCGCGACTGTCATGCTCGTCTGGGTGCTCGGCTTCCTGTGGTTCGCGCTGGCCCTGCCCCGCCCGGCCGGCGCGCAGAAGACCGACGGCGTCATCGCGCTGACCGGCGCGAGCGGACGCATCCCCCGCGCCATCGACGTGCTGCGCGCCGGGCAAGCGCGCAAGGTGCTGATCGCCGGTGTCGCCAGCGAAGTGAAGCCCGGCGAATTTGCGGCGGAATACAATGTCTCGCCCGAACTGCTGGCCTGCTGCGTGACGCTCGGCTTCGAATCCGTCGATACCCGCTCCAACGCCCTCGAAGCCGCGCGCTGGATCGCGGCGGAGCACATCACGTCGGTGCGCCTCGTCACCACCGACTGGCACATGCGCCGCGCCGAGTTCGATCTCGCCATGGCCGCGCCGCGCGGCGTTGAGATCCTGCCCGATGCGGTGCCATCGCGGCCGAGCATGAAGACCCTGTTCATCGAGTACCACAAGCTTATCGCACGGGTGCTCGCGTGGCTGGCGGGGTGGTAGATCGAACCATGGCAAGGACGGCTGCGAACGGCACGCGCCTGCCCGATGTGCTGCGCAGCATTGCCTTCTATGCTGCATTCTACGGCGGCACCGTGCTGCTCGTATTCGTCGCACTTGCGGTGATGCCGTTGGGCGGCGACCGCTACCGCCACGTGGTGCAGGTATGGTCGACATGGCACCGCGCCTGCGTGCGCCGCCTGCTGGGCATCACGGTCGAGGGTGACAGCTTCGCCCCCCGGCCCGGCGTGCTCTATGCGATCAAGCACGAGTCCTTCTTCGAGGCGATCGATCTGCCGCACATGTACCCGCTGCCAGTGGTCTTCGCGAAGGAGCAATTGCTGCGCATCCCGCTGTGGGGTGCCATCGGTACGCGCTATGGCCTGATCGCAGTGGACCGCGCGCGCGGTGCCAGCGCGCTGAGGACCATGCTCGCCGAAGCGCGGCGCTGGACGGCGGATGGGCGGCCGCTGGTCATTTTCCCCGAGGGCACACGGGTGCCGCATGGCACGCAGCCGCCGCTGCAGGCGGGCTTTGCCGGACTCTACAAGATGCTCGGCCTGCCGGTGGTGCCCGTCGCGGTCGATAGCGGGCCGCGCTACCACCGCCTGTGGAAGCGCCCTGGCACGATCCGCTACCGCTTCGGCGAGGAAATCCCGCCCGGTCTGCCGCGCGAGGACATCGAGGCCCGCGTCCATGCCGCGATCAATGTGCTGAACGCATGAGCATCGAGGACGCCAGCATCAATCAGGGGCGCACCGATGAGCGGCACACCGAGGCCGATGCCCGCACATGGGGCGAAGTGCTCGGCCCCGGCCTGATCACCGGCGCGGCGGACGATGATCCGAGCGGCATCGGCACCTACAGCCAGGTCGGCGCACAATTCGGCTTCAGCCTCGCTTGGATCATGGTGTTCAGCTACCCGCTGCTGGTCGCGACGCAGCTGATCTGCGCCCGGATCGGAGCGGTGACCGGGCACGGCATCGCGCACAATCTGAAGCGCCACTATCCGCGCCCGGTGCTGTGGCTGGCCGTCACCTTGCTGCTGGTGGCGAACACGATCAACCTCGGCTCCGATCTGGGCGCGATGGCTGCTGCGCTCAACCTGCTGCTGCCGGGGCCGACGATGCTCTATGTCGCGCTGTTTGGCGGGGTTTCGGTGCTGCTGGAAATCTTCGTCAGCTACGCGCGCTATACCAGCATCCTCAAGTGGACGGCGCTTTCGCTGCTGGCCTACATCCTCGTGCCGTTCGTCGCGCAGCTTTCCCCGAGCGAAGTGCTGCGCGGCGTGCTGGTGCCGCAGCTCAGCTTTGACAAGCCGACCGCGATGGCGGTGATCGCGACGCTCGGGACGACGATCAGCCCCTACCTGTTCTTCTGGCAGGCCGGGCAGGAAGTGGAAGAGCAGCACCGCCAGCGCAAGCATCCGCTCGGCGTATTCCCGCGCGCGGCAGGTCCGGGGCTGAACCGCATGCGCACCGATACGGTTGTCGGCATGGGGGTGACGAGCGTGACCGCACTGTTCATCGTGATCGCCACCGCCGCGACGCTCCACGCCCACGGGATCAACACGGTTGCTTCTGCCGATGCCGCCGCCAGTGCGCTGCGGCCGATTGCGGGCGACCTCAGCTTCCTGCTTTTCGCGGTGGGCATCATCGGGATCGGCCTGCTCGCGGTGCCGGTGCTGGCGGGTTCGGCGGCCTATGCGCTTTCCGAAACCTTCGGCTGGACCGAGGGGCTCGACCGCAAGCCGCAAGAGGCCAAGGCTTTCTATGGCGCGATCGTCGTGGCGGTGCTGGGCGGCGTGGCGCTCAACCTCATCGGCATTGATCCGATGCAGGCGCTTTACTGGACGGCGGTGATCAACGGCTTGCTTGCTCCGCCGCTGATGGTGATGACCATGCTGGCGGCGAGCAATCCCAAGGTCATGGGCCGATTGACGCTGCCGCCGCTGCTGAAAATCGGCGGCTGGGCGGCAACGGCAGTGATGATCCTCGTCTCGGCGATGTTCCTGCTGAGCTAATCAGCTATGGCTACGGCCGAAGTCGGGCCGCGCATCGTCCTGGCCCATCTCGATGATCGAGCGGCGAATCGCGCGGGTGCGGGTGAACGTGTCGAACAGCATGGCGCCATCACCTTTGCGGATCGCCTTCTGGAGTTCGGTCAGGTCCTCGCTGAAGCGCTGGAGCATTTCGAGCACCGCTTCGCGGTTGCTGAGGAACACGTCGCGCCACATCGTCGGATCGGATGCGGCGATGCGGGTGAAGTCGCGGAAACCGCCGGCGGAATACTTGATCACCTCGCTCTGCGTCACTTCCTCAAGGTCAGAGGCAGTGCCGACGATGGTATATGCGATGAGGTGCGGCAGGTGGCTGGTGACGGCGAGCACGCGGTCGTGGTGCTCGGCGTCCATCACCTCGACCCGCGCGCCGAGCGCTTCCCAGAACGCCATGACCCGCGCGACTTCGGCCTCGTCCGCGCCGGCCGGCGGCGTCACGATGCACCAGCGGTTGCGGAACAGCGCGGCAAAGCCTGCGTCCGGGCCGCTCTGCTCGGTGCCGGCAACCGGGTGTGCCGGGATGACCGAGACGCCCGGCAGGACTTCGGCCAGAGCCTTGGCAACGCTGGCCTTGCTCGAGCCGACGTCGGTCACGATCACGCCGGGCGCGAGATGGTCGGCCAGGCTTGCCCCAGCTGCCGCCATCGCGCCGACGGGGACGCAGAGCACGATCAGATCGGCCCCGGTGACGGCTTCGGCCACGGTCTCGGGCACGAAGTTCGCAAGGCCGATTTCCCGCGCGCGTTCGCGCACAGCGGGATCAGCGTCGAAGCCGGTGGTCAGCGCTTCGGGCAAGTGCGCATGGACGGCCCGCGCGACCGAACCGCCGAGGAGGCCGAGGCCGATGACGGCAATGCGGCCAAAGGGCGCAGGCGCGCTCATCGCGCCGCTTCGGCCATCTGGCGCAGCACAGCGGCGACGCGGTCCATTTCCTCAGCCGTGCCGATGGTCACGCGCAGGCACTGCGGCAGGCCCTGACCCGGCAGCCAGCGGGTGATGAAGCCGTGGTCCATCAGGCCCTTGTAGGCGGCTTCGGCAGTCAAAGCGCCGGAGAATTCGATCAGCACGAAGTTCGCCTCGCTCGGCAGCGGGCGCAGGCCATGGTTGCCGAGCGCGGAAAGCGCGGCGACGAAGCGGGTCCGCTCGGCGAGGTTATGCTTGCGCGAGGCATCGACGAAGGCCTGATCGCCGAGCGCCGCCAGCGCGGCGGCCTGCGCCGTGAGGGTGAGGTTGAAGGGGCCGCGGATGCGGTTGAGCATGTCGATCAGGTGCGGCGCGCCGGTCGCCCAGCCGACGCGTTCGCCGGCAAGGCCGTAGATCTTGGAGAACGTGCGAGTGATCAGCACGTTTTCGGTCGTGGCCGCCAGCTCCAGCGCGCCGTCGCTGTCATCGGTGGCGACATATTCAGCGTAGGCCTGATCAACCACCAGCAGCACGTCGGCTGGTAGCGCGGCGTGGAGCCGGGCGAGTTCGGCGCGCGGCAGGTAGCTGCCCGTGGGGTTGTTGGGATTGGCGAGGAAGACGACGCGCGTGCGCTCCGTGACGCAGCCGAGCAGGACATCGACGTCTGCCGCATAGTCCCGGTCCGGCGCGACGACCGGCTCGGCCCCGCAGCGGCGCGCGGCGATTTCGTAGACCGCGAAGCCGTAGCGCTGGTAAAGCACTTCATCGCCCGGCCCGGCAAAGGCCTGTGCGGCGAGGTTGAGCAGTTCGTCCGAGCCGGTGCCCATCACGATCCGAGCCGGATCGATGCCGTGGAGTGCGCCGAGCGCGCCGCGCAAAGCGTGGCTTTCCGGATCGGGGTAGCGCGCCGGGTCGCCCGCGCCTTCGCCGCCGCCGAGGCGTGCGGCGCGCGCCAAGGGGCTGGTGCCGAGCGGGTTCTCGTTGGCGGAAAGCTTGATCAGGACCTGCCCGTCAGTACCGGTCGACTTGCCGGGCACGTAAGGATGGATCGCGGCGATCCACGGCTTGGGCACGGGTCGATTGGCGGCAGCGGGGGCGGAAGGTTCGGACATGACCGGCGCGCCTTAGCGGTCTTGCGGCGCCAAGGGAACCGTCTCCCGCGGGCAGGTCCGGCCTGTTTTTGAGGGCCAGGACCTAGGGGTCGACGCGCAGGACGGCGCCCTTCCAGTCGCTCGCCATGGCAAAGGCGGGCATCGAGGCCTTGCCGTCTTCCCCGCCGCCGCCGATGAGGTGCGGGCCGATGGGCTGAACGCCGTCACCCTTCGGACTTTGCGGGAGGCCCGCTGCTGCCAGCTGGTAGGGCGAAGCACGGTGGCGCGTGCACAGGCCGCCGTTGCCATCCGGCACCAGCGCCTGCTCGAATTCCAGCCCCTGCTGGCGCTTGCGCGAGCGGCGCACGCGGGCGACAGCAAGCTGGCCTTCGCCGAGATCGATCACGAATTCGGTGCCAATCGGTACATCGACAAGCCCCTCGATCAGCGCGCCGGAGACCGAGAGGTTGCGCAGCACGACCGGGTAGTAGTGGTTGTCATGGATCGCGCCGATGCGGCGGAACATGGCCTGGCGGTCATGGCGCTGGAAGGCCGGACCTGAAGGCTCGATGATCCAGTTGCCTTCGTTGAGCTTCTTGACGAACTCGTCGTTGGGGATCGGCTTGCTGTAGATGTAGCCCTGCACGAGCGTGACGTTGAGGCTCTTCATCAGGTCGAACTGGTCGAAGCTCTCGACGCCTTCCGCCGTCGTATCCATTTCCAGCGCCTGCGCGAGCGCGACGATGGCGGCAATGATCGCACGGTTGCGCGAGCCAGTCTCGGTCGCGCCGCGCACGAAGGACTGGTCGATCTTGATCTTGTCGAACGGCGCGGTCTTCAGATAGCCGAGCGAGGAATAGCCCGTGCCGAAGTCATCGAGCGCGAGGCGGACGCCCAGGCCCTTGAGCGCCTTGAAGCGATCGTTGGTGGCGCCGCCTTCCTGCAGGAACACGCTTTCGGTGATTTCGAGCTCCAGCCGCTCGGGCTCCAGCCCCGAATTGGCAAGCGCGCTGGCGACGAGCGCGGGGAAGCCTTCGTCACCGAACTGAACCGGCGAGACGTTGACCGCGACGCGCAGGCCGCCGGGCCAGGCCGCGCACTGTTCGCAGGCGTGGCGCAAGACCCATTCGCCGATACCCTTGATGAGGTTCGATTCCTCGGCAATCGGGATGAACCGCGCAGGGCTGACCGGACCGTGCTCGGGATGGTTCCAGCGCACCAGTGCCTCGACGCCGACGACATGGTTGTCCGCCGCGCGCACCACCGGCTGGTAGTGGATTTCGAGCTCGTTCTTCTGGAGCGCATCGTGGAGATCTTCCTCGAGCAGGCGGCGATCCGCCGCAGCCTTGAGGAGATCTGCGCTGAAGAAGCGGAAGCGGCCGCGACCGCCGCCCTTGGCGGCATAGAGCGCGAGGTCCGCATTGCGTACGAGGCTATCGCTGTCGTCCCCGTCGAAGGGGGAGACCGCGACGCCAACCGAAGCGCCGATCAGGCAGCGGCTGCCATCGATGGTATAGGGCTGCGAAATGCTGGTGATGATGCTCGTCGCCATATCGCCGAGCACACCGCGATCCTCGATCCCGGGCAGGATCACCTGGAATTCGTCACCGCCGAGGCGGCTGACCTTTTCCTTGTCGCCCACCACGCGGACAAGACGTGCGGCAACCTGCTTGAGCAGCGCATCGCCCGCGGCGTGGCCCAGCGTATCGTTGACCTGCTTGAACCGATCGAGGTCGATCAGCATGATCGTGCAGGGACTGCGCTGCTGCGAGCACTGGGTGAGCGTGCGTTCGAGCAGCTGCGACATGCGGCGCCGGTTGAGCAGACCGGTCAGCGCATCGTGCATCGCCATGTGCGAGCTTTCCTCCGCCGAGCGGCGCTCGCCGGTGATGTCCTCGCAGTGGCCGCGAAAGCCGGCGAATTCGCCGCGCTGGATGATCGGTTCGCCCGAGATCGACCACCACAGCGTTTCGCCGTCGGCCCGCTCGCTGCGGACTGTCAGCTTTTCGAAGCGCCCCTTGCGCGCGAAGCAGAACGGCAGCGTACGCTCGCCTTCGCTTTCGTTGCCCGCGCGCAGGAACAGTTCGAGGAAGTTGTGACCCGTCGCCGTGCCGTTTCCGACCAGCAGCGCATGCGCGCCGGGAGAGAGATAGGTGACGCGGCCTTCCACGTCGGTCGACCAGAAGAAGCCGAGGCCGAGATCTTCGTAGGTGTGGCAAAGCGCAGCGGCTTCGCCTTCGGACGTACGGACAGGGGAGGCATCGTTTGCCCCCAATCCGAATACTCCACGTGCCTTGCGCAGCACCACTCCGGCGTCCCCTAGTAAGCTGGTCACTTCACGTTAGGTATGTAACGCAAGCGCCTTGTAGGAAGGTTAACGCCGCATGACTGGCTGAACTGTGGCAGCAATCCCGTGCAGAAAACAAAAAAAGGGCCGGAAGCACAGATGCGCTTCCGGCCTTAGTCTGTTCGCAGGAGGAACATGGTCTGGCGGGGCCCCGAGGTCCAAGAGGGAGAGGATCTGGCCCTCTAGCCCCGCCAAGCTTGATTAAACTCAGTAGTTATAGGCGCGCTCACCGTGGTCAGCGATGTCGAGGCCTTCGCGCTCGCCTTCTTCGCTGATCCGCATGCCGAGCGTCTTGTCGAGGACGAACCAGATCACCGCGGTGCCGATCCCCGACCAGGCGAGGGTGATGAGCACCGCTTCGAGCTGGACGATGAGCTGGGCCGCGATGTCGTAGGTGGGAGCCGCGACAGCCGGGAACTTGGTGTAGTCGATCACGCCCTGACCGCCGAGCGACGGAGCCGCGACGATACCGGTGGCGATTGCGCCGGTGATACCGCCGACGCAGTGGACGCCGAAGACATCGAGCGTGTCGTCGTACTTGAACTTGTTCTTCACCGTGCTGACGAAGAAGAAGCACAGCGGCGAGACGACCAGGCCGAGGACGATCGAGGTCATCGGCGCGCCGTAACCCGAAGCCGGGGTGATCGCGACGAGGCCGGCGACGGCACCCGAAGCAGCACCGAGCATCGACGGCTTGCCGTGCACGACCTGCTCGACGACCGCCCAGCTCACCGCAGCAGCGCAAGTGGCCAGCATGGTGTTGACGAAGGCAACCGCAGCGACGCCGTTCGATTCAAGGTTCGAACCCGCGTTGAAGCCGAACCAGCCCACCCACAGCAGCGAGGCGCCGATCATGGTCATGGTCAGCGAGTGCGGCGGGGTGGCTTCCTTGCCATAGCCCAGACGCTTGCCGAGCATGAGGCAGCCGACGAGACCCGCGATACCGGCGTTGATGTGCACCACGGTGCCGCCCGCGAAGTCCAGCGCGCCCTTGCCCCAGAGAAAGCCGTAGTCGGTCGGCGCGTCCACCAGGAAGTCCGGTCCGGCCCAGTACCAGACCATGTGCGCGATCGGGTAGTAGATGAAGGTCGACCAGAGGACGACGAAGACCATCAGCGGAGTGAACTTGATGCGCTCCGCGAAAGAACCGATGAACAGCGCCGGCGTGATCATGGCGAAGGTCATCTGGAACACGAAGTAGCTGAGTTCGGGGATGTAGACGTTGTTGGAGAACGTCGCCGAGTAGGTCCCGCTGGTAACGCCGGCCATCAGCGCCTTGCCGAAGCCGCCGATGAAGGGCGAGCCGCCGGTGAACGCCAGCGAATAGCCATAGGTTGCCCACAGCAGGCCCGCGATCGAGACGATCATGAAGACCTGCATGAGCACCGAGAGCATGTTCTTGGTGCGGACAAGGCCGCCGTAGAACAGCGCGAGGCCCGGGATGCTCATCATCAGGACGAGCACGGACGAAACGAGCATCCAGGTGGTGTCACCCTTGTTCACCATCGTGGCCTGGGCCGCCACATCGGGCGCCTTGACCATTGCCGCCTGGGCAAAGGCGGTGGAAGCGGCGCCGAGCGTCAAGCCCGCACCAACGACCCCGCCGATCATCTTACGGATCATCGAAGTTCCCCTCATGTCGGAAATGGCGGTCCCCACCGCGTTTTCGACGCCGGCCGTCACAGCGCGGTATCCCCGGTCTCACCGGTGCGGATGCGAGTGGCAGAAGCAAGATCGAGAACGAAGATCTTGCCGTCGCCGATCGCCTCGGTGCTGGCAGTCTGCTGGATCACCTCGATGATGCGCGGGGTGAGATCATCGCTCGCAGCGATCTCGATCTTCACCTTGGGCAGCATGTTGGTGGTGTATTCGGCGCCGCGGTAGATCTCGGTCTGGCCTTTCTGCCGTCCGAAACCCTTCACTTCCGACACCGTCATCCCGGCAACGCCAAGCCCGGAGAGCGCCTCGCGCACTTCGTCGAGCTTGAACGGCTTGATGATGGCGATGATGAATTTCATTCATGCCCCCTTTGCGGCCTTCTCGCCGGGCGACCCGCCGGCTCAAAGCTCTTCGCAAACAGCGTGCCAATTGCGCGGAACGCTGGAATCAGGGGGATTCTTTTTCGCGACTGCGAAAAACTACGTAACAACCACGCTCGAATCTTGGGCAGATTTCAGAAACTGCCCAAAAATTAGGCAGCAGCTATGCGACTCAATTGCCTCGGAAAAAGCGGTCCGTGGGAGTCGTCGGCAGGCCGTCGATGCTCCGCGTGCGGCCGGAGGTCTTGGTCATCCACGCGGTTTCGTCGGACTGGGCGTGGTACTTCACCAGCGTGTGGCGCTCGGCTTCGAGGCTCATCACGGGGACGCCCCAACCGCAGCTGGTCTGGACGGTGTTCACCGCGATGTCGAAGATCTGGCGCGTGCCGGGGAGGATGGTGAAGTGGGCGGCGAGCTCGTCCCAGTCAGCGTCCTGAGGCAGCACCGGGCGGCCCGTGCCGTAGAGCCTGAGGATCAGCGGCGGCTGGCCGAAATTGCACATCATGATCGTGATGCGGCCATCGGCGACGAGGTGCGCATGCGTTTCGTTGCCCGAACCGGCGAGGTCCAGATAGGCGACGCGGTTGGGCCCGAGCACCCGGAAGCTGTCATACCCCTTGGGCGAAAGATTGATCCGCGCGTCCGCCGCTGCCGTCGCCACGAAGAAGACGCTCTGCGCGCCCATCATCGCTTCGTGCTGCGGCAGGATGCGGTCGGTGAAGTCTGCCATCAGAGGAAGTCGCGCAAGGTCGCGATGAAGCGGTCGAACTGGTCGTGGTGGAGCCAGTGGCCGGCGTTCTCGAACTCGATCACCGTGCCATCGCGGAAGTGCTTGATGCGCCCGTCACGCTCGGGATTGCCAGCCCACGAATCCGCGCCGTTGAGCAGGAGCGTGGGGCACGTGATCGCCTCCCACAGCTCGTGCTTGCGCTCGGTCGAGATGTCGTAGGGATGATCGATGTGGACGTAGGGATCGAACTTCCAGGTGAAAGTGCCGTCCTCATTCCGGTTGATCCCGTGGATCGTGAGGTGGCGGGCCTGCACGTCGGTGAGGTAGGGGTTCTCCGACTTCATGCGCGCGTAGGCATCTTCCAGCGTCGCGTAGCGGCGCGGGAGACGGCCAGCGGCCTTGCGCTTTTCAGCGATGTAGTCGCGCACGCGGCGGGCGAAGGGCACGTCCTTCATGCGCAGTTCCCAATCGGGCGTCGGGAAGATGCCCTCGATGGCGACGAGCTTGGCGACGTCTTCCGGAAACAGCCCGGCATAGCGCAGCGAGACGTTGGCGCCCCACGAGTGCGAGACGATGGTGACGGGCGCGAGGCCGAGCTGGTGGACCAGCTGCGCGACATCGTAGACCATGTCCATCGTGCGGTAGTTGCCGTCCGACGCCCACTCGCTGTCACCATGCCCGCGATGATCAAGCGCAATGACGTGCCAGTCGTCGCGAAGGGCTTCGGCAGTCCAGTCCCAGCTGCGGCAATGGTCGCGCCCACCATGGATGAGGAGGAGCGGCGGTTTGTCCGCATTGCCCCAATCGACGTAGTGGAGGCGCAGGCGCTGCGAGATGAAGGTGTTCGAGGTGGGGCCGAGGAGTGTCATCCGCCGTCTCTGCCGCAGGTGCGAACAGGCCGCAAGTGCGGTTGACCCTTCAGATGCGGTCGCGCCAGGAGAATCGCGGCTGGAATCCGATCATTTCCGCAGCCCGCGCGGAGGATAGCAGCGCAGCTTCGTCGGCGAGGTCATCGGCGAGCGGCACGCCCGGGAAGTGTTCTGCCATCAGATCGCGTGAGGGGCGGCCCATCAGGTTGTCTGCCGCAGCGATTATCATCGCCTCATGGCCGGTCGTCCCGGCCTCCAGTGCGCAGCGGCAGGCCTCCGCCGCGTCCTCTGCGTCGATATAGCTCCACAGGTTCCACTTGCGGCTGGCCGGATCAGTCTGGATCTGCGGCAGCGCGGCGTAGTCTTCGGCCACGTAGACGTTGGAGAAGCGCAGCGAGACGATGCCCATGGCGGGATGCCAGCGGCCGAATTCGTCGGCCATGGTTTCCCCCACCCGCTTGCCCAGAGCATAGGACCAGTTGGGGAGCAGCGGGTGCGTTTCGTCGATGGGCGCGAAGAGCGGAGGCTCGGCGAAGGGCAGGCCGAGGATCGTCTCGCTCGAGGCCCAGACGACACGGTCGATGCCGAGGCGGGCGGCGGCGGAGAACACGTTGTAGGTGCCCATCACGTTGACGCGGAAGGCGGCTTCATCCGTCGTCGCGCCGGGCTTGGGGATGCCGGCGAGATGGAGCACGGCATCGAAGCGGCGCGCGGCGGTGTCGACACCGGAAAGCGCGCCCATGACCGCGCCGAAATCCGCGCAATCGAGCCGGACGGTATCATCGCCGTAGACCGAGCTGACGATGTCGAAGCCGGTCACGCGGTGGCCCGCAGCCCTGAGTGCCGCGACGGCGACCTTGCCGAGTTTGCCGCTACTGCCCGTAACCGCGATGCGCATGGCCTTTACCGCTCCTTGGTGGCGCTGAAGGTCAGCTCCGGATTGCGTTCCTGCTGATAGCCGACATCCCACGCCGAGCGCGCCATGAAGACGGGATCACCGTCGCGGTCCTTGGCGAGGTTCGACAGGTTGAAATCGGCGAAGTTCCTGAGCGCGGCATCGCTGCCCTTGAGCCAGCGCGCGGTATCGAAGGGCGACGGCTCGAGCACTGCCTCGACCTTGTACTCCGCCTCGAGCCGCGAAATCAGCACATCAAGCTGCAGCTGGCCGACCACGCCGACGATCGATTGCGCGCCGATCTCCGGGTAGAACACCTGGATCACGCCTTCCTCGGACAAGTCGTCGAGTGCTTTGCGCAGCTGCTTGGTCTTCGTCGGGTCCTTCAATTGGACGCGGCGCAGGATTTCCGGCGCGAAGTTGGGCAGGCCAGTGAAGCGGACGGTGTTCTTCTCGGACAGCGTATCGCCCACGCGCAGGGTGCCGTGGTTGGGGATGCCGATGATGTCACCCGCTTCCGCCGTGTCGGCGATCTCGCGGTCTTGCGCGAAGAACAGGATGGGCGAATGGACCGCGATGGGCTTGCCAAGGCCGGAGGGGGTGAGCTTCATGCCGCGTTTGAAGGTGCCCGAGACCATGCGCATGAACGCGATGCGGTCGCGGTGCATCGGGTCCATGTTGGCCTGGACCTTGAACACGAAGCCGGTGACTTCGGGGTGGTCGATTTCGATCGTGCCGTTCTCGCTCGGCTGCGGACGCGGCGGCGGGGCATAACGGGCTATGGCGTCGATCATTTCGGCAACGCCGAAATTCTTGAGCGCGGAGCCGAAATAGACCGGGGTCAGGTCGCCGTTGCGATAGGCGGTGAGATCGAATTCCGGGTAGCCCATCTGCGCGAGTTCGATTTCCTCGGCGACGTCGGCGGGGATCGCGCCGTCAACGAGCGGATCGCGCTTGCCGAGGAATTCGCGGCTATCGCCTTCGGGGCGGGCGATGGTGTTTGTCGCGAAATCGAGCACGCCTTCGAAAATACCGCCCATGCCGATGGGCCATGACATCGGGCAGACATCGAGCGCGAGCGCATCGGCCACTTCATCGAGCGTTTCGAACACGGCACGGCCTTCGCGGTCGACCTTGTTGACGAAGGTGATGATCGGCACCGAACGCAGGCGACAAACTTCGAACAGCTTGCGCGTCTGCGGTTCGATGCCCTTGGCGGCGTCGATCACCATGATCGCGGAATCGACCGCGGTCAGCGTACGGTAGGTGTCTTCGGAAAAGTCCTCGTGGCCCGGAGTATCGAGCAGATTGAAGACGACGCCGTCCTTCTGGAAGGTCATCACCGAGGACGTGACCGAGATGCCGCGCTGCTGCTCGATCTTCATCCAGTCCGATCGGGCGCGGCGGGCCGCGCCGCGCGCCTTCACTTCGCCGGCCAAGTGGATCGCGCCGCCTTGGAGCAGAAGCTTCTCGGTCAGCGTGGTCTTGCCCGCGTCAGGGTGCGAGATGATGGCGAAGGTGCGGCGATTGGAACTCATGGCCAGCGCGCCTAGCCGAGGGGCGCGACGGAGTCACGCCTCAGCCGCGCAGCGCGAGCACCAGCAGGATCGGCCAGACCACGACGATGGCGCCAAACGTTCCCGCGACGCCCCATGGAACAGGCGCCCCGGCACGCAGCGCTGGCCAGACGAACAGGGCTAGCCACAGCGACTTGTAGAAGATCTGCACCAGCAGCAGTGGCGCGAAGAAGGCCGGCGCGAAGAGGCCGCAGACGGAAGCGGCTAGGATCGCGGACCAAAGGCTGAGGACCAGCAGCCGCAGCCCGGCGCTTTCAGCAACCGCGCCTTGAAACACTGTCGCGGCAGCCGTCGGCGCGATCATGCTCCAGCAAACGGGGACGAGGATCAAGATATTCGCCGCGTAGGCGATGCGCAGGAAATCGGGATTGGCAAATATGGTGGCGATTGGCATGCCTGCAATTTAGGCAGGGCGAACGGTGACATCCATGCGGAAGGTGCGGCTTGCCCCTTGGGACAGGACGACCACGCCGGGCTTGTCACGGAAATCTCCGGAGTAGCCGACCGGGTCAGCGAAGCCCTGCCACGGCTCGATGCAGACGTAGCGCGCGCCGGGGACCTGCCAGATGCCGAGCATCGGGCTTTCCGGAAACGCGATATCGAGCCATGCGCCGCCCTCTGCGCCGTAGGAGAGGCTGCGGCTGGCAAGGTCGGTCCAGATCAGCGCGTCGGCGCGGAACAGTTCGGCGTCGAGCGGCATTTCGCGGCCCTGCACCGGGGTCGGCACGCCGTCAGGGAGGAGCAGTCCGGTCGTTTTCTCGATCTGCCGGATCGGCTGCGGCTCATCCTGTTCGAAGACGATCCGGTGCGCGGCCTTGTCAGCGCCGCCCGGCAGCGGCCAGGCAAAGGCAGGGTGGTAGCCGAAGCTGAAAGGCAGCGGGACGTCGCCGGGATTGTGCACGGTCGCGGTCTTGCGGAGCGTCATGCCCTCGACCGCGAAGGTCATTTCGAGCTGGAACGCGAAGGGGTAGACCTCGCGCGTCCGTGCATCGTCAACCAGCCGCAGTACCACGCGGTCAGCCGCGCTTTCGACCACGGTGAACGGATTGCGCCGGGCAAAGCCATGCTTGGGCAAGGTGTAGGCCTGCCCGCCCAGCCGCAGCGTATCGTTCGCCAGCGCGCCGACGATGGGAAAGAGCAGCGGTGCATGGGCCGTCCAGAAAGCAGGATCGGCATCAGTCATGTACTCGCCGCCGCTGGCATCGGTAAGCGACCACAGCTCCGCACCGAACGGATGAATCCGCGCGGTGAGGTGCTCGTTGGCGATGGCAATCAAGTCGGTCATAGGCACCCCGGCTGGATGATCGGCCCTGCGGCCGCTCAGGCGCGCAGCACGCCGCCGAGCTTGGCGCCGGCTGCCACGATCTTGTCGGTGATCGCCTTCAGCGCCGCCTCGTCATAGCTCTTTTCGGTGGGCTGCAGCGTGACTTCGACGGCGAGCGACTTCTGCCCCTCGGGCACGCCCTGCCCGCGGAAATCATCGAAGACGCGGGCGGCGACGACATTGGCCTTGTCCGCCCCGCGCACAGCGCGCAGCAGATCGCCAGCGGGGAGCGTGGCGGGCACGAGGAAGGCGTAATCGCGCGTGACCACCTGCAACGCGGGCGGCGCAAAGTGCGGGCGCGCGAAGCTGCCGGGGCCTTTGCGCGCGGGGATGCGGTCCAGGAACAGCTCGACGACGGCGATGGGGCCGGAGAGGTCGAAGGCCTTGGCGGTTGTCGGGTGGAGCAGGCCGAAACGGGCGAGCACCGTCTTGGGCCCGAGCCGCAGCGTGGCGGACTGGCCGGGGTGGAACTGGCTGCCAGCCTCACCCATCACCTGCAGATTGTCGACCGGCGCGCCGGCTTCGGCGAGGAGCGCGAGCGCTTCGGCCTTGGCGTCGAACGCGTCGAAGGGCTTGGCCTTGCCCCCATTGACCCTCGAGTCCCAACCGCGCGGCGTGGCTTCGCCCGCGAGCACGACGGCGAGGCTGGGCTGCTCGTCGCTGGCACCGCCCTCGCCGCGCAGATAGCGGCGGCCGATCTCGAACAGGCGGACGGTGGTCGCGCCGCGATCGAGGTTGCGCCGTGCTGCGGAGAGCAGACCCGGCAGCAGCGAAGGGCGCATGGTCTTGAGGTCTTCGGAGATCGGATTGGCGAGCGTCCAGAGGCCGCCATTGCCATCGGCAAAATGCTCGGCCTCGGCAGGCGGGAGGAACGACCACGTGACCGCTTCGTTGAGCCCGCGCGCGGCAGCGGCGCGGCGGACGCGGCGTTCCAGCATCTGGGCTGCAGTAGCGGTGGGCTTGGCGACGCCGTCCGCACGCGGCAGCGGGGTGGAGGGTACGGCGTCGAGACCGTGGACGCGAATCACTTCCTCGACGATGTCGGGCGCGCCATCGACGTCCGGACGCCAGGTCGGCACCGTGATTGTCCAGTCCTCCGCGACGTCGAAGCCAAGTGCGGCGAGGATGCGCTTCTGCTCGCTGTCCGCCACGTCGATGCCGCCGAGATTGCCGGCGAGCGCCGGATCGTAGGCCAGAGTCTTGCGGACCGTGGGCGGGGTTCCGGCGCGGATGACTTCGCTGGGCTCGCCGCCGCAGATTTCGAGGATCAGGCTGGTGAGGAGGTCCATGCCGGTATCGAGGAACGCGGGATCGACTCCGCGCTCGAAGCGGCCGCGCGCGTCTGAGGTCAGCGCCAAGGCCTGCCCGGTGCGGGCGATGTTGGCGGGCGTGAAATAGGCGACTTCAAGGAGGACGTCGGTCGTCTCGTCCGAGCAGCCAGAATGCTCGCCGCCCATGATGCCGGCGATGTCGTGGACGCCGGAATCGTCGGCGATGACGGTCATCCACGGCTGGAGCGCATATTCCTTGCCGTTGAGCGCGAGGCAGGTCTCGCCCTCAACTGCGCGGCGGGCGACGACAGCGCCGTTCAGCTTGGCGAGATCGTAGGCGTGGGCCGGGCGGCCATAGCCGAGCATGACGTAGTTGGTGATATCGACGAGTGCAGAGATCGGGCGCTGGCCCGCGCTCTTGAGGCGGTCCTGCAGCCACTGGGGGCTGGGGCCATTCTTCACGCCGCGGATGACACGGCCGTAGAAGGCGGGGCATCCTTCGGGATCATCGGTGCGCACTGCGACCGGGCACGGGTAGGTGCCGGCGACATGCGACGCCGCGATGGGCTTGAGTACGCCGAGACCAGCCGCCGCGAGATCGCGCGCGATGCCGTGGACGCCCATGCAGTCCGGCCGGTTGGGCGTGATCGCCACGTCGAACACCGGGTCCGACCCGAGATAGTCGGCAAAGCTGGTGCCGATGGGCGCATCGGCGGGCAGTTCGATGATGCCGTCATGCTCTTCGCCAAGGCCAAGCTCGCGCGTCGAGCACATCATGCCGTTCGATTCGACGCCGCGAATGGCGGACTTGCGCAGTTCCATGCCGTTCGCGGGAACCACTGCGCCAGGGAGGCCAAGCACGCCGACGAGGCCCGCACGCGCATTGGGCGCGCCGCAGACAACCTGGAGCGGAGTGCCGTCACCGAGATCGACCGAGAGGACCTGCAGCTTGTCCGCCTGCGGGTGCTTCTCCGCCGTCAGCACGCGGGCGACGCGGAATTGCGTGAGGGCAGCCGAGGCATCCTCCACGCCTTCAATCTCGAGGCCGAGCGTAGTCAGCTTCTCGGCGATCAGCCGTGCGTCAGCCTTTGTATCGAGCAGGGCCTGGAGCCAGGAAAGCGCGAACTTCATGCGCGTACTCCCACGCCGCCGGAAAGGGTGGGCACGTCAAGCGCGCCGAAGCCGTAGTGGCCGAGCCAGCGCACATCGCCATCAAAGAACGCGCGCAGGTCGTCCATGCCGTACTTGAGCATGGCGAGGCGGTCGACGCCGGTGCCGAACGCGAAGCCCTGCCACTCATCGGGATCAAGCCCGCCAAATTCGATCACCTTGCGGTTGACCATGCCGGAGCCGAGCACTTCCATCCAGCCGCCATTGGCATCATCGCCGCTGCCACCGACGACACGCTTGCCGTTCACAAGGGTGTAGCCGACGTCGACTTCGACCGACGGTTCGGTGAAGGGGAAGTAGCTGGGCCGCAAGCGCAGGACGATGTCGTCGCGCTCGAAGAAGGCCTTGAGGAAGGTTTCGAGCGTCCACTTGAGGTGGCCGAGGTGGATGCCCTTGTCGATGACGAGGCCTTCGATCTGGTGAAACATCGGCGTGTGCGTCGCGTCGCTGTCAGACCGATAGACGCGGCCCGGGGCGATGACGCGCAAGGGCGCGCCCTGGCTCAGCATCGAGCGGATCTGCACCGGCGAGGTGTGCGTGCGCAGCAGCATCGAGCGGCCTTCTGCGTCCTTGTCCGGGAAGTAGAACGTATCGTGCATCGCCCGCGCCGGATGGGTTTCCGGCATGTTGAGCGCGGTGAAGTTGTGCCAGTCGTCCTCGATCTCGGGGCCGGTGGCGACCGCGAAGCCCATGTCGGCGAAGATCTCGGCCAGTTCGTCCATCACCTGGCTGACAGGGTGAACGCTGCCGCGCGGGGTGGCGGGTGCGGGCAGCGAGAGATCGGCGGTTTCAGCCGCGAGCTTTGCTTCGAGCGCAGCGCTTTCCAGCGCACCGCGGCGTTCGGCCAGCGCGGTGGTGACCGCCTCGCGCGCGGCGTGGATGCGCGGGCCTGCGCTGGTGCGCTCCTCCGGGCTCAGGCCGCCGAGCGACTTGAGCAGGGCGGAGACCCAGCCCTGCTTGCCCAGCGCGCCAACGCGCAGTGCCTCTACGGCTTCGATCGTGTCTGCCGCAGCAATCGCGGCGAGTGTGGTTTCAAGCTGTTCCATCGCGCCCGCCGCTAGCGCCAAACGCGGCGGAATCCAAGGATGGCGTTCAATCCCTTGAGGGATCGTGCAGGGCCTGGACCGGTGCGCCCGCTGCCGCCATGCGGGCGCGCATCACGCCGGCAAGCACGGGGTGGGGCAGCGCGGCATAGGCGCGCGGGCTCATCCCCATGAAGCGGTGGAACTCGCGCACGAACTGCGCCTGATCGTGATAATGCGAATCGATGGCGCCGATCCACGTCAGCGAGGGATCGAGCATGTATTGCGAGAGGCTGCGCATGAAGCGCTGGCGGCGCAGCAGGAGGCTAGGCGGAAAGCCGAAATGGCGGCGGCAGACGCGCTCCAGCGTGTGGGTCGGCAGGCCCGCGTGCTCTGCCATGCTTGCCACGCTGGCGACTTCCTGATCGACGAGGGCCTGATGCACTGCACGGATACGCGCTTCTTCAGGCACTTCGCGACCACAGAGGCTTTCAAAGTGCTGGGTGATGCGGGCGAGTTCGCCGGCTTCATCCGGCTCCGCACCGAACAGCGTCTCCACCAGCGGGAGCAGCGGCGCGAATTCGGGTTCCTCCGCCGGATCGCACAGGCGGTCGGCAAAGACGTTGGCGGGAGCGGCGACGAACTTGGCCCAGCCGAGCGGCAGCAGGCCGATGCCCCAGATGCGCGAAGTGCCGGTGGTGAAACGGACCGTGGTGCTGGTCGGTCCGGTGACGATCCCGGCCAGATTGCCGACCGGTTCAACCTTGCGGAGTTCGGAGATCGGCAGGGTGCCGCTGACGATCCGCAGATTGGCCCATTCGGGATGGAGTTGGTCGGTCACGCGTCCATTGGCGCCCGCATCGATCTCCGTGATGTAAAAGGTGGTGAAAAACGGACGCATGGCCGCAGGAGGCTGATAGAATCGTACCCTCACGGTACTCTGACCGTCCACTGCTGCGCCCCTCGTTATGTCCCTGTTGGTAGGGTTATATCCCTTTGCAGCATAAACGGGAACCGACCAAAATGGCAAAAGGGGCACCGGTCAGAAAACCGGTGCCCCTTTGTATTTTGGCTATTTTCAGAAGTTAACGGCAGTCTCACGCACCAGATTGGAACGTAAGAACCCCTCGCTTCCGATCAATTCGCCAAGGCCTGCTTGGCCTGCGCGATGATCGCCGTGAACACGGTGCCTTCGTTCATCGCGAGATCAGCCATGGCCTTGCGATCGAGTTCGATCCCGGCCAGCTTGGTGCCGTGGATGAACTGCGAGTAGGTCAGGCCCTCGGCGCGGACAGCGGCGTTGATGCGCTGAATCCACAGACCGCGGAACTCCCGCTTCTTAACCTTGCGGTCGCGATACGCGTACTGGCCGGCCTTTTCGACCGCCTGACGGGCAACGCGGATGGTGTTCTTGCGGCGGCCCCGATAGCCCTTGGCCTGTTCGAGAATGCGCTTGTGCTTGGCGCGGGTGGTAACACCCCGTTTGATGCGGCTCATGGTCTAACGCTCCTCAGTTCAGCCCGTAGGGCGCCCACTTTTTGATCACCTTCGCATCAGCGTCGGAGATCACGTCCATGCCGCGGTTCTGACGGATGTACTTGGCGTTGTGGCTGATCAGGCGGTGGCGCTTGCCGGCCACGCCGTGCTTGACCTTGCCGGATGCGGTGATCTTGAAGCGCTTCTTCACACCGCTCTTGGTCTTGAGCTTGGGCATTTTCGTCTCCTTGGTAAGGATGCGTCCGACTTGCCGTGGCAGCCCTGCATGGCCAGGCGAGTCATCGAAGTCGCATCCGATGAAGTGGGCGCCCTTAGTGGCGCGGCGGGGAAAAGGCAAGCGGTAGCGGACTCACCCGCCGATTGCGTCCCGATCGAACGGCGTGGTCTGGTAGGTCTCGTTGATCCAGTTGCCGAACAGCAGGTGGCCATGGCCGCGCCAGGTGTTGGACGGCTGAGCGGCCGGATCGTCACCCGGGAAGTAGTGCTGCGGCAGGCTGCGGCCTTCGTCGCGCGCATATTCGCCCGCGAGCGTCAGCGTGTCGTATTCAAGATGATTGAGCATGTGGACGGCGCGATGCGCCGGATCACCGATGAGGCAGAGCCCGGTTTCGGCGCTGTCTGCCAGCACGGCAAGACCGTGTCCGGAGGGCAGATCATCGCCGCGCAGCTCGCTCCAGCGCGAGACGGGGACGTCGAACCGGTCCGGCAGACCGCGCATGATCGGATTTGCCGGGGCGCGATTGGCGTGGCTGAACACGCCGGTCGCCTTCTCGGTGAGCGCGTGCTTGGGGACGCCGTGGAAGTGGTGCATCGCGGCCATCGCACCCCAGCACAGGGTGAGCGTGCGGTGGACATTCTCCTGCGACCAATCGAGAATGCGGCGCATCTCGTCCCAATAAGTCACTTCGGCAAATTCGATCTGCTCGACCGGGGCGCCGGTGACGATCAATCCGTCAAATTTCTCGGCGCGGACGTCCTCCCACGGGCGATAGAACGCGGTGATGTGGCCAGCCGAGGTGTTCTTGCTGACGTGGTCCGAAATGCGCACCAGTTCGAGTTCGATCTGCAGCGGCGTGGCGCCGAGCAGGCGGGCGATCTGCGTTTCAGTGGTGATCTTGTCGGGCATCAGATTGAGCAGAGCGACGCGCAAGGGGCGGATATCCTGCCGCGCGGCCTCGGTCTCGCTCATCACGATCACGCCTTCGGATTCCAGCGTGCGGCGGGCGGGAAGATTATCGGCAATGCGGATCGGCACGTATCGTAACCCTTTGAGCTTCGCGGGAGAGACGACGCCTGCAGCCTTGTTCCGTTTGGTTGCCGGACCGGCCACATCCCTTCGCTGGCGAAGGCGCCACCTTGCCCGGAGACCGGCAGGTTGGCGTCGGGGCGTCATTCCCCAACTCTTGATGCGCGTGGAGACATAGGGCGCTCGCCGTTAAAATGCAACGCTGCGGCGCATAGGCAGACCTGCGCACAAGCCACTTGCTATTGCAAATGCCTCGCATTAAGTATTGCGCATCAAGCCAAGGATTCGCATCCGATGTACATCTGCATCTGCAACGCCATCCGTGAAAAAGACCTGCGCCGCGCCGCGATCGAGCACAGCGGCGATGCCGAAACGCTCTACGGCAAGCTGGGCTTTGCGCCGCAGTGCCGCCAGTGCCTTGAAGATGCCGAGCAGATCGTGAACGAAGCGCGCGCCTGCGTGCCTGCTTGAACGCCCGCCTTGCGCCGATGGGCGCCGCTGACTAGTCTCGCCGCCTAGCGAGGAGACACAGCGTGAAGGGTGATGCCAAGGTCATCGAGTTCCTCAACAAGGCTCTGCTCAACGAGCTGACCGCGATCAACCAGTACTGGCTGCATTACCGGCTGCTGGCGAATTGGGGCCTCAAGAAACTCGCGGAATACGAACGCCACGAATCGATCGACGAGATGAAGCACGCCGACCGGCTGGCGGACCGCATCCTGTTCCTCGATGGGTTGCCCAATTTTCAGGCCATAGGCCGGCTTCGCATCGGCGAGGACGTCGAAGACGTGCTCAAGGCCGACCTTGCGCTGGAAAATGACGCGATTCCCCTGCTCAAGGACGCGATTGCCCACTGCGAAAGCGTGCGCGATTTCGTCAGCCGCGACTTGTTCGCCGACATCCTCTCGAACGAGGAAGAGCATGTCGACGTGCTCGAAACGCAGTTCGAGATGATCGCGCGGATGGGCCTCGCCAACTACATCCAGCTCAACAGCGAAGCCTCGGAGGCCTGACAGCCCCCCTCGCACGATTCAGGGGGCGGCGCGTACCACTTCGCCGCCCTTCATCACGAACGCAGGCTTTTCAAGCACGCGCACGTCGGCGAGCGGATCGCCGTCCACCGCAACGAGATCGCCGTAGCGACCCAGCGCGATGGCGCCGACATCGGCAGTCTTGTCGAGCGCTTCCGCGGCACTGCGGGTGGCGGCCTGAATGGCTTCAAGCGGGGTCATCCCCCATTCGACCATCTTGGCGAACTGCTTGGCGTTGTCGCCATTGGGGTAAACGCCGCCATCGGTGCCGAACAGCAGCTTGACCCCGGCGGCATGCGCGGCGCGGAACGTCTCGCGCTGCTTGCGGCCAACCATGCGTTCCTTGGCCAGGCTTTCCTCGAACACGCCGTTTTTCGCGCCCTCGGCGAGGATGTAGTCGTCGTTGTAGATGTCCATGTCGAGCCAGGCTCCTTTGGCCTTGGCCAGCTTGAAGCTTTCGTCATCGGCAAGGCTGGCGTGCTCGATCGTATCGACTCCGCCGCGTAGCGCATCGTTGATCCCGGCCGTGCCGTGCGCGTGTGCCGCGACGCGCATGCCGAGCATGTGCGCTTCATCGGTGACGGCCTTGATTTCCTCGAGGCTCATCTGCTGGCCGCCGACGCTATCGGTCTTGGAAAGGACGCCGCCGGTCATGCAAACCTTGATCACTTCGGCGCCATACTTGCGCATCGTGCGCACGGCGGCGCGGAAACCGTCGGGCGAATTGGCGATATTGGGCGCTGGCACCTTGATCGAGGGCGGAAACTCGGTCGAATCGCAGTGGCCGCCGGTCGCGCCAAGCGCGTAGGTCGCTGGAACGATGCGCGGGCCGGGAATGAAGCCAGCCTCGATGCCCTGCTTGAGCGCCACATCGTCAAAGTTTGACGAGCCCACGTTGCGGACCGTGGTGAAGCCCGCCTCGACGGTGCGCTTGGCATTGGCGACGCCGACGACGGTCCAGAAGTTGTCGGTGTAGGCGAGCCCGCGATAGCCGCTGAAGCGCGGATCGCCGGTGAGGTGGACGTGCATGTCGATCAGGCCCGGCACGAGGGTACGCGCGCCGAGGTCGATTGTCTCGGCACCGGCAGGCACAGCATCTCCTGCCTTGCCGACGGCGGCGATGCGGCCATCAGTGATCACGACCTGCACGTTGTCGACCGTCTTGCCGGCGAGAACATCGACCATATGCGCGGCGCGGACGACAACCGTCTTGGCACTGGCAGGCGCGGCGGCAAGTGCCAGTGCGATGGTGATTGCCGCGATTGAACTGCGCATTACCTTTGTCTCCACGTCACTATCGAAAGCTTGCTCGCATGCGCGGGCAGGGCTGGCAAGACGGCTCAGTCGCTCAGCACGGAAAGTCCGTGGGCAGCGGCGTGAGCGGCAAAATCTCCGCCGGGTACGGCCCGCAGACCAAGCGGCGCGCGGCGGTTCGGGAGGTAGGCCGCGGCGCGAAGCGGGCCGCCGCGCGTGTGGACGATCAGGTTGGCGCGGCGATATTCGCCCCGGCCGGGGTGGCGAGGATCGCAGTCTTCCCATGCGTCGAAGGCGGCCAGCACATCGCGCGGGATCGGGCGCAAGCCGCCGTAGACCCAGCCGCGCACGCGCCCTGCGCCCGGCATGAGCACCGGATAGACGCCTGCCGGATCGCGTCGGAGGAACAGCGCGCCGCACACCCAGCCCCGGCGGGGTCGTCCGCCGAGGCGCGGCAGCAGCGTATCAGTCAGCGTGTTGGAATGTTCGTGCGTCAGCGTGCCGTAGAAGAACAGGCGGCGCGGAAAGGGCATCGGATCAGTGATGCCGTATCAGTGGTGGCAGGCCAACGCCTCGACCACATCCTCGAGCCGCGCTGCATCGCCGACCGCGATGACATGGCCATCAGACCCGGCGTGGAGCGGCTCGCCGTTCCAGTCCGCCATCGTGCCGCCCGCGCCTTCGACGACGGGAACCAGTGCGGCCCAGTCGTGCAGCTTCAGACCGGCTTCGCAGACCACGTCGAGGTGTCCCGAGGCCAGCATCGCGTAATTGTAGCAATCGCCGCCCATGACCATGCGCTTGTGGTCGGTCTTGGCCGCGAGGCCCATGAAATGTCCGCCATCGTGATCGTTGAAGTAGTGAGGACCGGTGGTCGCCAGCGCGGCATCGGAAAGCTGCGCGCAGGCGCGGGTGCGGACGGCGTGGCCGTTGAGCGTTGTCGGCCGCCCGATCACGCCAACCCAACGTTCGCCGAGGATCGGCTGGTCGATCACGCCGAGGACCGGGAAGCCTTCGACCACAAGTGCAATCAGCGTTCCGAACAAGGGGCGGCCGGCCAGGAAGCCGGTGGTGCCATCGATCGGATCGAGCACCCAGCTGCGCCCGGACGTGCCGGGCGTGGAGCCCATTTCCTCGCCGATAACCGTATCGTCCGGCACTTCGGCAGCAAGGATCGCGCGCATGGCCTCTTCCGCCGCCTGATCCGCCAGCGTGACCGGGGAAGCATCGGCCTTGCGATCAGCGGAAACGCCGCTGCGGAAGAACGGGCGGATGGCGGCCCCGGCGGCATCGGCGAGGCGCAGGGCAAGGGCGATGTCGCGGTCGAGGTCGGTGTCCTTCATGGCTCAGCCATGGCCCTCGCGCGGTGCTGCGGTCAAGAGGGCCGCGGTCAAGGGGGGCGCTTAGGCGGGAGCGTTTGTGCCAACTTGGGCCTTGCCCACAGAGGTCTACGACCTTGGCTAAGCGGCAGGTTTGTGCTTATCGATAGTGATATTACGCACACCCGGGGGACTTTTGGGTGGTTAGACCGTTCACCAGCCAGGCTATTCCTGACATGAATGGGCGCGGGGGACATTGATGAACCGGATGAGCAGACCTGCCGTTGACCCGGCGATCGCCTCGGGCGGGGCGGCGACGCGGGATGGGCAGCCGATCTCCTACAGCCGCGCGCCGGCATGCGATCTGGCTCCGTGGATCGCACGGCTTTACGTCACCATCGTCGATGCGCCGAAGGATCACGAAGTATCCTGCGGCATTTTCAGCGACGCAGCGATGCTGCGCATCCAATTGCGAGGCGACTGGATCGCGGAGACCGCCGACGGCCGCCGCGAAATGGGCCGCGCTGCGCTCTATTTCGGCCCGCAGACACGGCGCATGCCGATCACCGTCAAGGGCAGCTTCACCAGCGTTGGCCTCTCGTTCCGCGCGGGTGCGTGCCATGCACTGGGCGGCATCAAGCTCGATACGATGTGCGACCGGCTCGCTCCGCTCGAAACACTTGGCATGTGCCAGACCGAGTGGATGAGCATGTTCGCAAAGGATGCCTCGGCTGAAGACTGGTGCACCGCGATGGAGGAGGCCATGCGCCGCCTGATCGCCCGCAGTGGTGCCGGGGAACCCGATCCTGTGGCGGCCTCGGTCGAGGCTGCGGCGTTCACCAATCCGGAGATAACCGTTGCGCGGCTTGCCGAGCAGTGCGGCACCGAACTGCGCCGACTGGAACGGCTGGTCCGCCGCGATTTCGGCATGCCGCCCAAGCAGGTGCTGCGCCGCGCCCGTGCGCTCGACATGGCCAGCCACCTGCGCGGCGTGGCGGATCACGACGAGGCCGAGGCGCTGGCACTGCGCTACTATGATCAGAGCCACCTGATCCGCGAGTTCACTGCGCTGTTCGGGATGAGCCCGCGCCAGTTCGTCGATTCGCCGCAGCCGCTGATAACGCTTTCGCTGGAGACGCGGCAGGCGCGGCGGCTGGAAATGCTCGCGCGGATCGCGCCGGGCGACATCAGGCCCTGGCAGTAGGCCCTTCGCGCCATTCGCCGGGCGCGAGGCCGTCCAGCGTCCATTCACCGATGCGCCAGCGCACCAGCCGCAAGGTGGGATAACCCGCTGCGGCAGTCATCCGGCGCACCTGCCGGTTGCGGCCCTCGCGGATCGTCAGCTCTATCCAGGAATCGGGCACGCTCTTGCGGAAGCGGACCGGCGGATCGCGCGGCCAGAGCGCGGGCGGATCGATGCGGCGGACCTCCTCTGGCAGGGTCGGGCCATCCTTCAGCACGAGGCCCCGGCGCATGGGTTCCAGTGCAGCTTCGTCCGGATCACCCTCGACCTGAACCAGATAGGTCTTGGCCAGCTTGAAGCGCGGATCGGCAATACGGGCCTGCAGGCGGCCATCGTCGGTCAGGAGCAGCAGCCCCTCGCTGTCATGATCGAGCCGGCCGGCGGGATAGACGTCGGGGCGCTGGATATAGTCGGCCAGCGTGGGGCGCGGCGGGCCATTCGGTTCCGCGCTGAACTGGCAGAGGACGCCAAAGGGCTTGTTGAACAGGATCAGCGCCATCGCCCCTCCATGGGCCGGGGCAGCGCGGGTGTCAAAACCCCGGCGCTGGCCGATTGCGCAAAGCGTGCCGCGCGCTACACTTCACGGCGCGGCGGCACGACAAACTGATGGGAGACAGGCTCGATGGAAGCCTTGCGTACCGATGACGGCCGGTTCGAGAACCTGCCAGGCTTTGACTTTGCGCCGCATTATATCGACGGCCTGACGGGCTATGAGGGTTTGCGGGTCCATTACATCGATGAAGGCCCGAGGGATGCGACGACGACGTTCCTGTGCCTGCACGGCCAGCCGAGCTGGTGCTATCTCTATCGCAAGATGATCCCGATCTTCGCAGATGCCGGATACCGCGTGATCGCGCCCGACCTGCTCGGCTTCGGGCGGTCGGACAAGCCGGTCGATGAGGCGGCCTACACCTTCGCCTTCCACCGCGGCATGCTGATGGCGTTCATCGAGGCGCTGGACCTGACACGCA
This sequence comes from uncultured Novosphingobium sp., assembly GCA_964413325.1. Classification (GTDB taxonomy): domain Bacteria; phylum Pseudomonadota; class Alphaproteobacteria; order Sphingomonadales; family Sphingomonadaceae; genus Novosphingobium. The sequence goes on from CAYPRK010000002.1 coordinate 89,047, forward strand.
TCGCTCTGGTCTGTCAGGACTGGGGCGGTATCCTTGGCCTCACGATCCCGCCCGACATGCCGGACCGGTTCGAGCGGCTGCTGGTGATGAACACGGCGATCCCGACTGGCCGTTCAGCCGGGCCGGGTTTCGATGCCTGGCGCGCCTACAACCGCAGCCAGCCCGATCTCGACATTCCCGCCCTGTTCAAGCGCGCGCAAGTGGGGCTGAGCGATGCGGAGGCTGCGGCCTATGGCGCGCCCTTCCCCGATGTGCGCTACAAGTCCGGCGTGCGGAGATTCCCCGAGCTGGTGATGACCGACCCGGACATGGAAGGCGTGACCGAAGCGAAGCGCGCTGCCGCGTGGTGGCACGACGAATGGCGCGGGCCGACGTTCATGGCGGTGGGGATGATGGACCCGGTGCTTGGGCCGGATGTGATGGCGAACTTGCGCAAGACGATCCACGGCTGCCCGCCGCCGCTGGAAATCGCCGATGGCGGCCACTTCGTGCAGGAGCGCGGCGACGTTATCGCCAAGGCTGCGCTGGCGGCCTTCGGCCTGTAGCGACTTGCCCCGACCCCCTCCCCCGTCAGGGAGGGGACCGGAACCTCGCTGGATCAATCGAAGAGGCTGGAGACCGAGCTTTCGTCGGCGATGCGGCGGATCGCTTCGCCGATCAGCGGGGCGATGGTGAGCACGCGGATGCGGTCTGAAGCCTGGGTGGCGTCGGTCGGAAGGATCGTGTCGGTGATCACGAGTTCCTTGAGCGCCGAATTGTTGACCCGCGCGACAGCGCCGCCCGAAAGGACGCCGTGGCTGATATAGGCGGCAACACCCTTGGCACCGCTATCGAGCAGAGCCTGCGCGGCGTTGCACAGCGTGCCGCCCGAATCGATGATGTCGTCGATCAGAATGCACATGCGGCCGGAGACGTCGCCGATGATGTTCATCACTTCGCTCTGGCCCGGGCGATCACGGCGCTTGTCGACGATGGCGAGCGGGGCGTTGTCGAGCCGCTTGGCGAGCGCGCGGGCGCGCACCACGCCGCCGACGTCGGGCGAGACGACCATCAGATCCTGACCGCCGTAGCGCGTCTGGATATCCGCGGCCATGACCGGCGCGGCGAAGAGGTTGTCGGTCGGGATATCGAAGAAGCCCTGGATCTGCCCGGCGTGGAGATCGACCGCGAGGACGCGGTCCGCCCCCGCCGTGGTGATCAGGTTTGCCACGAGCTTGGCCGAAATCGGGGTGCGCGGGCCGGGTTTGCGGTCCTGCCGGGCATAGCCGAAATAGGGGATGACTGCCGTGATCCGCTTGGCCGAGGCGCGGCGCAGCGCATCGGTGCAGATCAGCAGTTCCATCAGGTTGTCGTTTGCCGGATACCCGGTCGACTGGACGATGAACACGTCTTCGCCGCGCACATTCTCGTGAATCTCGACGAAGACTTCTTCGTCGGCAAAGCGGCGCACCGACGCTTCGGTCAGCGGCAGTTCGAGATAGGCGGCAATGGCGCGGGCCAGCGGCAAGTTGCCGTTGCCGGACATGATCTTCATGGGCTTCCCGAGTCCCTCGAATCTGGGCGATGCGTGGGCCATTAGCCCAAGATGACAGCATTGCAACGTTCAGACACACGGTTTTGCACCAGCGCCGACCTTGAACTCGTCTGCCAATGCCGCCTAGGGTCGCAGCCATGGCCGATACACTCATCATCACGCTTGCCCAGCTCAACCAGAAGGTCGGCGATCTTGCCGCCAACGCAGCAGCAATGCTCGCCGTGCGCGAGCGGGCGGAAGGCAGCGATCTCATCGTCTATCCGGAGCTGCAGCTGATCGGCTACCCGCCAGAGGACCTGATCCAGAAGCCGGCCCTGATTGAACGCGCCGCGATTGCGCTCGACGCGCTGGCGGCGGCGACGGCGGATGGCGGACCTGCGATGCTGGTCGGCTCCGTGTTCGTTCGCGACGGCGCGCTGCACAACGGCGTTGCCTTGCTCGATCAGGGCAAGGTGGTTGCGGTGCGGTTCAAGGTGGAGCTGCCCAACTACGGCACGTTTGACGAGAAGCGCTATTTCCTACCCGGCCCGCTGCCGGAGCCAGTGCCGTTCCGCGGGGCCATGCTGGGCCTGCCGATCTGCGAGGACATCTGGCACGCGCCGGTCTGCCGACATCTGGCCGAGCAGGGTGCGGAGATTTTCATCTGCATCAACGGCAGCCCCTACGAAATCGACAAGGACGAACTGCGCATCGAAGGCGTCGCCAAGCGCCGGGCGATCGATACGGGCATTCCGCTGGTGTTCGTCAACCGCGTCGGCGGGCAGGATGAAGTCGTGTTCGACGGAGCAAGCTTCGTGGTCGGCCCTGAAGGCGCGCTGTGGGCGCAGCTGCCGGACTGGGAAGAGGCCATCGTCGACACGGTGTGGCAGAAGGTGCCGGCGGCATCCGGGAGCCGCTGGCGCTGCCAGCCGGGCGTGGTCTGCGAACTCGCTGAACACCCGGAGGACATCTACTGCGCGATGGTGCTTGCGCTGCGCGACTACGTGAACACCAACCGCTTCCCCGGCGTGGTGCTGGGGCTTTCGGGCGGGATCGATTCGGCGATCTGCGCGGCCATCGCGGTCGATGCGCTGGGGCCGGAGCGGGTGTGGTGCGTGATGATGCCGAGCGCCTATACCAGCGCCGAGAGCCTCGAAGATGCCGAGGCATGCGCGAATATGCTGGGCGTGCGGCTCGACACGATCCCGATCGTGCCGGCGGTGGATGCCTTCGCGCAGATGCTGGCGCCAACGTTCGAGGGACGTTCACCCGATCTGACCGAGGAGAACCTCCAGTCGCGCATTCGCGGCACGACCTTGATGGCGCTTTCGAACAAGTTCGGGCCGATGCTGGTGACGACCGGCAACAAGAGCGAGATGAGCGTCGGCTACGCGACGATCTATGGCGATATGAACGGCGGCTACAATCCGCTGAAGGACGCCTACAAGACGACCGTGTTTGCCATCGCGCGCTGGCGTAACGAGGCGCGGCCCAAGATCGGGCTCGGGCCGGAAGGCCTGGTCATGCCGGACCGGATCATCACCAAGCCGCCCAGCGCCGAACTGCGCCCGGACCAGAAGGATTCGGATTCGCTGCCCGATTACGCGGTGCTCGATGGCATCCTGCTCGGGCTGGTGGAGCACGAGAAGAGCGTCGACCAACTGGTGGCGGAAGGCTTCGACCACGCCACCGTCGCGCGGATTGAGCGGCTGCTCAACGTGGCGGAATACAAGCGGCGGCAGGCTCCGCCCGGGGTCAAGCTGGGCATGCGCAACTTCGGGCGCGACCGGCGCTATCCGATTACGCACGGGTTCCGCACCGGCTGATCTTATTGCGAACGATTCTCATTGACGGCATGGCTTGGCCTGATACGTTGCGACTCATTCGCAATAATCAGGTTTGGCCATGACATCGCTTACCCGGTATGCCGCCACCATCGCCGCCCTCGCAAAGCCGCGCGTGCTGCAGGCCCAAAGCCCTTCGGCGCAGGAGGTGGTCCACGCGTTCCGTCTCTGCGCTCTCGCGGCCCGCGATCGGTCTGATCCCTTGCCGGCCCTCGCGCTGCGGCTGTGCAATTGCGAGGCGGCCTATGCCGTGCACGATCTGGTGCGCGCGGTGGCGCAGGCCTGGCCGGAACCGTTCGTGGTCGGGCGCGCCTGTTGCCAGCGCCTGTCTCCGGACGAGGCGACGGTCGCCGAAATGGCCCATGCGGGGTGGGCACGAGACCGCGCGGCGTTCGATGGCGCAATCGGGGGGCTTGTCCGTCCTGATCGTCATGAACCGCTGTGGGCGGCCTTTACCCACGCGCTGATGCTGATGCGCTGAGCTTGTCCGCCCACCGCTGGCCGCTATAGGCGGGAGCCATGACGGTCACCACGCGCTTTGCCCCCTCGCCCACCGGCACGCTGCATGTCGGCAATATCCGCACGGCACTGCACAACTGGCTGCTGGCGAAGAAGAGTGGTGGGCGGTTCCTGCTGCGGATCGACGATACCGACGTGGCCCGCAGCCGCGAGGAACATGTCGAAGCGATCCGGGCCGATCTGGCATGGCTGGGGCTGCATCCGGAGCGCGAGGAGCGGCAGTCGGCCCGCTTTGCGATCTACGAGGCGGCGTTCGAGAAGCTGGTCGCGGCGGGGCGGCTCTATCGCTGCTATGAAACGGCGCAGGAATTGGAACTCAAGCGCAAGATCCTGCTCGGGCGCGGACTGCCCCCTATCTACGACCGGGGCGCACTGGCGCTGACCGAGGCGGATCATGCCGCCAAGGCGGCGGCGGGCGAGGCGCCGCACTGGCGGTTCCTGCTCGATCATGATGCGCCAATCGAGTGGGTGGACGGCATTCGCGGACCGCAGCACTTCGATCCACGGCAGATGTCGGACCCGGTGGTGCGACGGGCGGATGGCTCGTGGCTCTATATGCTGCCTTCGGTGATCGACGATATCGAGATGGGCGTGACCGATGTGCTGCGCGGCGAAGACCATGTTTCCAACACCGCGACGCAAGTGCAGATGTTCACCGCGCTTGGCGCCGAGGTGCCGCGCTTTGCGCATGAGGCCTTGCTGACAGGCGCGGAAGGCAAGCTTTCCAAGCGGCTCGGTTCGCTGGGCGTTTCCGAAATGCGCGAGCAGGGGATCGAGCCGGAGGCGCTGATCGCATTGCTGGCGCGGCTGGGGACGAGTGATCCGGTCGATGCGGCGCTTGATGCGGAGGCACTCGCGGCGAGCTTCGATCTTGCGCGGTTTGGGCGGGCTCCCGCGCGGTTCGATGATGCCGAACTGGCGCGGGTGAACGCCTCGGTGATCCATCGGCTGCCGTACGAGCGGGTGGTGGGGCAGTTGCCGGACGGGATGGGCGAGGCCGCGTGGGAGGCGATCCGGCCCAATCTGAACACCGTGGCCGAAGCGGCGGACTGGTGGCGGGTGGTGACGGGACCGATCGCGGCACCGGAATTCGATGCGGAAACGCGGGCGTTTCTGGATCAGGCGGCGACGGTTGCCGCCATGCTCGACTGGAATCTCGATCCGTGGAGCGCGCTGACCGGGGCGCTCAAGGATGCGACCGGGCGCAAAGGCAAGGCACTGTTTCTGCCCCTTCGTCAGGCACTGACGGGCATGGACCATGGGCCGGACATGAAGGCGATGCTGCCGCTGATCGGGCGGGATGGGGCGGTTCGGCGGTTGGGCCTCGACGGGATGCGCTAATCAGGCGCGGCCGGTCTGGCTGACGAGGTGCGAGGGGTCGATGCCTTCGGCGCGCCACGTGGCAGCCCAGCGGGCGGCGACCGAGGTTTTGAACAGGATCTCGCTGCGGCCTTGGGCGGCGTACCAGCCGTGCTGGCGCATCTCGCCTTCGAGTTGCCCGGCGCCCCAGCCGGCATAGCCGAGCGCGACAAGCCATTTCGATGGTCCGCGCCCTTCGGCAATCGCGCGCAGCACATCCATCGAAGCTGAGAGCGCGCAAAGCGGGCTGACTTCGACCGAGCCGCTACCGCCCCAATCGGTGCTGTGGAGCACGAAGCCGCGCGAGGTTTCGACCGGGCCGCCATTGAGCACCGGTCCATCAGGCACGACGCCGGGATCGATGCCGACATCGGTGAGCAGGCTGTGCAGGGTGACGCCGTCCCGCACGCTGCCGACGCCGATCCCGAGCGCACCGTGTTCGTCGTGCACGCACATTGCGATGACGGCGCGCTCGAAGCGAGTGTCGCCCATGCCGGGCATCGCGAGGAGGATGCGCCCGGCGAGGTACTCCGCCTCGGTCATGCCGCAGCAGCCTTGCTGCGGCGATCCTCCGCCGCTTCGATCAGACGCTTTTCGATGGCGCGCATGCGGGTGTCCGCCTCGATCTTCTCACCGAGCAGGTCAGTTACGTAGAACGTATCGACCGCGCGCTCGCCATAGGTGGCGATGTGGGCGGAGTGAACGACCAGCCGCGCTTCGAACAGCGCGCGGGCCAGCTGGCTGAGCAGCGCAGGCCGATCCCGCGCGCCGACTTCGATCACGGTGAAGCGGTTCGAGGCCTTGTTGTCGAAGATGACGATGGGCTCGACTTCGAAGGCATCGGCGCGCGGGCGGGCGGAGGGGCGCGCGGCAAGCTGGGGCAGGAGCTTCACCCGGTTGGCGAGCGCATCGGCAATCGCCGTCTTGAGGCGGGCAATCTGCGCCGGTTCATTGAGCGGGCGGCCAAGCGGGTCCTGCACGAGGAAGTTGTCGACCGCGAGACCATTGCGCGCCGTGTGGATGCGCGCGTCGATGATATTGCCGCCCGCGAGGTGGATGCCGCCAGCGATGCGGTAGAACAGGCCCGGATGGTCGGCGGCGAGGACAGTGACGAGCGTGGCGCCGCGCGCCGGGTACCAGTGCGCTTCGACGGTCAGCGGCTCGTCGAGCGAGATATCCATCTGCTGGAGATTGAGGGAGATGATGTCTTCCGGCTCGGCGATCCAGTAGGCGTCGCCAAGCTGTTTGCCGACTGTGCCGATCAGGGCATCGCGTTCCTTGAGGAGGGCAGCGACCGCCTTCTTCTTGGCGGCGATGCGCTCGGCGCGGCCATACTGCTTGTGGCCAAGGCGCAGGACTTCCTCGGTCGAGGTGAACAGATCGCCGAGCAGCTGGCGCTTCCACGAATTCCAGATGCCGGGACCGACCGCGCGGATATCGACGATGGTGAGCACGAGAAGCAGACGAAGACGCTCCTGGCTTTGCACCCGGCTCGCGAAATCGGCGATGGTCTTGTAGTCTGCAAGATCGCGCTTGAAAGCCGTCGCACTCATCAGGAGGTGCCAACGCACCAGCCATGCGACGAGTTCCGTCTCCGCCGGCGACATACCGAGCCGGGGGCACAGCTTCATCGCGATTTCGGCGCCGAGGATCGAGTGATCGCCGCGCCGCCCCTTGGCAATATCGTGGAGCAAGGTGGCGACATAGAGGACGCGGCGCGAGGCAACCTTGGCGATGACTTCGGTCGCCATGGGGTGCTGCTCGGTCTCCTCGCCCTTCTCGATGCGCGAGAGGAGGCCAATGGCGCGGATGGTATGCTCGTCCACCGTGTAGTGGTGGTACATATCGAACTGCATCTGCGCGACCACGCGGCCGAAATCAGGCACGAAGCGGCCGAAGATGCCCGCCTCGCTCATCCAGCGCAGCGCGGTTTCGGGATCGCGGCGGCTGGTGAGCAGCTCCATGAACATCGTGTTCGAGCGCGGATCGCGGCGGACTGAAGCATCGATCAGGCCGGAATCGCGGCGGGCGAGGCGCATGGCCTCAGGATGGATTTCCAGCCCCTCGCGGTCGGCGACGAGGAATATCTCGATCAGGCGGACGGGATCGTGGCGGAAGAAATCATCGCCATCGGCGCCGAGCTTTTCAGCCTGGATCGGGAAAGCGCCGATCTTGCGCTTGCGGCGGCCGCGCAGCGCGGCGAAGAAGCCGATCTTCGTCTTGGCAAACTGCTCGTCGAGCTGGGCGAGGAACATGCCGGTCAGCGAGCCGACCTGTGTCGCCTGCAGGAAGAAGTACTGCATGAAGCGCTCGACCGCACTCTTGCCGGGGCGATCAGCGAAATTCATGCGCAGCGCGACTTCGCGCTGTAGGTCGAAGGTCAGGCGGTCCTCAGCCCGGCCGGTGACCGCATGGAGGTGGCAGCGCACCGACCAGAAGAAACTCTCGGCGCGGCGGAACGCCCGGTACTCGGCAGCGGTAAGCAGGCCGACTTCGACGAGTTCGCTGGGATCGCGCACCTTATGGATGTATTTGCCGATCCAGTAGAGCGTGTGCAGATCGCGCAGGCCGCCCTTGCCTTCCTTCACATTGGGTTCGACCACGTAACGGCTGTCGCCCAGCTTCTTGTGGCGCTCGTTGCGCTCGGCGAGCTTCTCGGCGACGAACTGGCGCTCGGTGCCGGTGACGACTTCGGCCCAGAAGCGACGCGAGCCTTCATCATACAGCGCGCGGTCACCCCAGACGTAGCGGCCCTCGAGCAGCGCGGTGCGGATGGTGAGATCGCCGCGCGCCATGCGCACCATCTCGTCGAGCGAGCGGCTGGACTGGCCGACCTTGAGACCGAGATCCCAGAAGAAATAGAGCATCGCCTCGATCACCTGCTCGCACCAGGCGGTGGGCTTGGTGGGGGTGAGGAAAGCGATGTCGACATCCGAATGCGGCGCCATCTCGCCGCGCCCGTAGCCGCCGACCGCGACGAGCGCGATGCGTTCGCCGGTCGAGCGATTGCTGGCGCGGTAGACGTTGCCGACAACGTGATCGTGGATCACCCGGACCAGCTGATCGATCAGGAACGCCTGCCCCTGCGCGCACTCGGTGCCGTGCGAGGGCTTTTCACGCAGGCGGCGGGCGAGTTCCTCCCGGCCCTTGGCGAGCGCATCGCGCAGAAGTTCGACGATCGCGGGCCGAGCCTTGTCGCCCTGCGCCGCGACCTGATCGGCTATGGCATCGGCAAGCGCCCGGCGATCGATGATGGCGCGCTGGTTGGGAATCCGGGGGGTGATCATGACCCCTCCCCTCTAGCCTATCCCGCCTTGCGCGTCTCTTGCCATTGCGACCCGTAGCGCTGCTTGAGGGTGCGTTTGTCCACCTTTTCCGTACCGAGCCGGGGCAGCGCCTCGTGCTCTTCCCAGAACTGCACGGGGATCTTGAAACCGGCGATGTGGCTGGCAAGGAACGTGCGCAGGTCGTCAGGGGTTACCGTGCAGCCTTCCTTGGCGAGATAGACCGCGACGGGAACTTCGCCGTAGAGCTCGTCCGGCAGGCCGAACACGCTGGCTTCGGCGACGCCGGGGTGCGCGTAGATCGCGTTTTCGACCTCGATGCAGGTGATGTTCTCTCCGCCGCGGATGATGATGTCCTTCTTGCGGTCGACGATGAAGAGGTAGCCCTCCGGATCGAGGTAGCCGAGATCGCCGGTGCGGAAGTAGCCATCGGGCATGATCGCGGAGGCGGTTGCTTCCGGATTGTCCCAGTAGCCGACGAAGTTGGCGACGCTGCGGATCGAGACTTCGCCGAGTTCGCCCTGGGGGACCGGGTTGCCGGCATCATCGAGGATGGCAAGATCGACCAGCGGGCGCGACGGAGTGCCGGTGCTGCCGGGCTTGGCGATGTAGTTCTCGTTGAAGTTGCCGCAGCCGACGCCGTTGGTTTCGGTGAGACCATAGCCGAGGATCGGGAAGGCGTGGGGCAGTGCCTTGCGGATGCGGTCGACATGTTCGACCGGGCGCGGGGCGCCACCGGCCGCGAACGTGACGCAGGTCGAGAGATCGTACTTGTCGTGATCGGGATGCGTGGCGATCTCGTAGCTCATCAGCGGCACGCCGACGAAGTAGGTGACCTTCTCGCGCTCAATGAGCTTCATCGCGGTGACCGCATCCCACTTGGGCATGAGCACGAGCTTGCGGCCGAGCGCGTAGGACTGGAGCATCAGCGGCACTTCGCCGGTGACGTGGAACAGCGGCACGTTGACGAGCGCGATGGGCTGCGAATCCGCCGGCGGCGCCTCACCGCGCGCGGTCATCAGGCCGAGGACCATGACGCTCTGCGCGAGGTAGCTGTAGGTGCCCTGCACCACGCCGCGATGGTTGGAGTAGGCGCCTTTCGACACACCGGTCGAGCCGGAGGTGAACAGGATCGTGGCGATATCGTCTGGCCCGACGTCGTGCAGCGGGGTGGAGGCATCGCCGCCCTTGGCGGTGAGCGCGGCGAGGCCTTCGGACGGATGGCAATCATGGAGCAGCGGGATGATCTCGGCACCATGGCCGATGCCGGTGAGGCGTTCGGCGCGCTGGCGATCGGCGATGATCATGCGGCAGCCAACCATGTCGATGCCGTGGGCCATTTCCTCGCCCTGCCACCAGCCGTTGATGAGGACGGCGCAGCCGCCCGCCATGAGCACGGCCATGTAGGCGACGATCCAGTTGGCCGAATTGCGCGCGGCGATGCCGACGCGGTCACCCTTCTGGAGGCCGTGGCCTGCGACGAGGCCCCCGGCGGCAGTGCGCGCGGCTTCGAGCGTCTGCGCAAAGGTCAGGCGCACATCGCCATCGACGATGAATTCACGCGCGCCGTGGAAGGTGCAGAACTGGGTGAAATAGGCGCCGAGCGTGGGCGGAGCCGCCGCGATCATCGGCAAATCGCGACCAAAGGCGTGATAGGGCGTCGTTGCGAGCATGCCGCCGGGGGCGGTCAGCCCATCCATTACCTGGGCTAGATCCCGATCAAGCTGGGTCAACATGGGGGTAAAATCACTCCTCTCCGCCCAAATCCGGCAACACCCGTGCAATGGGCCGCCGCTATGGGGTCTTTGTCGTTATTCGGTTTGCCTCGCGGGTTTGCCCTGTGCCAGAAGGCCGCGCAAGGCTGCGGCGCACGCGGCACAAAACAAAACCGTTCTGTTACAAACCCCGTTGTTGCAAAATCGCGTTCCAGCGAAATCTCTAGGGAGCTTGGCCCTTGCTGTCACTATCGGCCGCCGCAGCCGCTGCCCCGGCCCTCGCCGCTGCGGGTCAACAGCCGCTGCATTGGGAGAGCCTGGGGCTCTCGCCCATCGCGCTCGACCTCGGGTTCTTTGCGATCAAGTGGTACAGCCTCGCCTATCTCGCGGGCATCATGCTGGCCTATTACCAGCTGAGCCGCATGATTCGCCAGCCCGGCGCCCCGCTGGCACAGCGCCATGCCGATGACCTGTTCTTCTATGCGACACTGGGCGTCATTCTGGGCGGCCGACTGGGCTACGCAATCTTCTACGCGCCCGAACTGCTGGCCGAACCTTCGCGGCTGATCCGGTTGTGGGAAGGCGGCATGAGCTTCCATGGCGGCCTCATCGGTACCGTGGTGGCGATTGCTTGGGTTTCCTGGCGCGGCGGGCTCAATTTCGTGCGGACCTGCGATTACATCGCCGTGTGCGTGCCGCCGGGCCTGTTTTTCGGGCGCTGCGCAAACTTCGTGAACGGCGAGCTGTGGGGCCGTGTGACCGATTCGAAGATGCCGTGGGTGATGGTGTTCCCCGGCGCAGGACCGATGCCCCGCCACCCCAGCCAGCTCTATGAAGCGCTGCTGGAAGGCCTTGTGCTGGGCGTGGTGCTGTTCGTGCTGTTCTGGCGGACCCGCGCGCGCTGGCGGCCGGGCCTGCTCGTCGGGCTGTTCGGGCTGGGCTATGCGCTCGCCCGCTTCACCGTGGAGTTCTACCGCGAACCGGACGCGCAACTGCTTGATTTCGCGATGCGCAGCGGGCTTTCGATGGGTCAGTGGCTGACCTTGCCGATGATGGCGATCGGGCTGGGCCTTGCCTTCCGCGCGCTGATGAGCCCGCCGCTGGCGGTGACGATCCAGCCGACCGGGCAAACGACGGGGCAGACGGTCGTTTCGTGACCGCGGCAGGGATCGGCGGCGATGACAGACGGTGAAAACGGCATGCCCACCGGGCTGGCGGCGGTGTTCGCGCGGCTGATTACCGCGACCGGGCCGATTTCGATCGCGCACTACATGGCCGAAGCGAACGCGCGCTACTATGGCTCGCGCGATCCGCTGGGCGCCGGGGGCGATTTCGTGACTGCGCCGGAAATCAGCCAGATGTTCGGCGAGCTGATCGGCCTGTGGCTGGCGGACATCTGGCAGCGGGCTGGAAGCCCGAAGGGCGTTTGCTACGTGGAGCTTGGCCCGGGGCGCGGGACGCTGGCGCGCGATGCGCTGCGAGCTGCCGGGCGCGCCGGGCTCGTGCCGGAGGTGCATTTCGTCGAGACCAGCCCAGCGCTGATGGCCTTGCAGCGCGCGGCGCATCCCGGTGCGGTCTGGCATCATGACCTTTCCGGAGTGCCAACTGACAGGCCGCTGCTGATCGTGGCGAACGAGTTCCTCGATGCACTGCCGGTGCGGCAGCTGGTGCGCATGGCTAGTGGCTGGCGCGAGCGGATGGTCGGGCTGGATGCAGACGGCGCTTTCATCCCCGTCGCGGGCACGCGGCCGATGGACGCCGCAGTGCCGGAACGGTTTGCCGGGGCCGCCGAAGGGTCGGTTGTCGAAGCATCACCGGCTGCGGCGACGGTCGTTCAGGAAGTGGCCGGCCGCCTCGCCGCGCAAGGCGGAGCGGCACTATTCATTGACTACGGCTATGCCGAGCCGCAGCTGGGAAGCACCCTGCAGGCGGTCCGCGCACACCGGAAAGTCCCTGTCTTCGACGAGCCGGGTGAGGCGGACCTTACCGCGCATGTGGATTTTGCGACGCTGGCCGACGTGGCCGAGCAGGCCGGAGCGCGGTGGCTGGGCACCAGCACGCAAGGGCATTGGCTGGCGGCGCTGGGTATCGGCGCGCGGGCCGGGAGCCTTGCGCGGGCCGCACCGCATGCAGCGGAGTCGATCGAGGCCGCAACGATCAGGCTGACCGCTCCGACGGAAATGGGCTCCCTGTTCAAGGTGATGGGCCTTGCTGCGCCGGGATGGCCCGATGGGGCAGGCCTTGGCCGAGTCAGCGCGGCGGCAGGCGGTTGAGGCTCTGTCACACCGTTGCAAGACCCGTGTTGCGAATGATTTGCAATAATCATTCAAGTCACTGTTAAAAATGCGATTAGACGCCTTGCATCCACGGCAAAATGCTTGTTGGCAAACTGGCGGCTTTGCGTCTATCAGGCGCGCCCAAGGGGACCGGACTCCCGCGTTGTCGCGGGTGTTTGTGTGGCATGGCTGGACGAGCGTCCCTTTGGGCACTTTCCCGCCGGATCGGTGTGGGACATTTTAGGACACGCTATCGCGCCCGATCCGTGGCGGCGACAGCGCAGGCAGGGAATGGCAATGGCTGAACAAGCAAGCATCGCTGAGGCTACCATGGCTGGTGACGGCGTACGGCGCCGTGACTTCATCAATATCGCTGCGGTCAGCTTCGCAGGCGTTGGCGGTCTCGCCGCGCTCTATCCGCTGATCGCGCAGATGGCGCCGTCAGCCGACGTGCTGGCCGAGAGCTCGACCGAGATCGACATCTCGGCGATCTCGCCGGGTCAGGCAATCAAGGCCGTGTGGCGCAAGCAGCCGGTCTTCATCCGCAATCTGACGCCCGAGGAAATCACGGCGGCCGACAAGGTCGACGTGGCGAGCCTGCGTGATCCGCAGACGCTCGAGCAGCGCACGACCGCGGGCAAGACCAACTGGCTGATCACCATGGGCGTCTGCACCCACCTGGGCTGCGTGCCGCTCGGCGCCGGCGAAGGCGAAGTGAAGGGCGAGTTTGGCGGCTATTTCTGCCCCTGCCATGGCTCGGTTTACGATACCGCGGCCCGCATCCGCAAAGGCCCGGCACCCAAGAACCTTGAGGTGCCCCCCCACGAATTTTCTTCCGACACTGTCGTGAAGATCGGCTGAGGACTGACACGATGAGCTTTCCCTGGGCGAACGAATACAAGCCGACCAACCCGCTGATGCAGTGGGTCGACAACCGGCTTCCCCTCCCCCGCTTTGTCTACAACGCGGTCGGCGCTGGCTATCCGGTGCCGCGCAATCTGAACTACATGTGGAACTTCGGCGTGCTCGCCGGTTTCGCGCTGGTTCTGCAGATCGTGACCGGCGTCGTTCTTGCGATGCACTACGCGGCGAATGCCGGTGTGGCATTCGACAGCGTCGAGCACATCATGCGCGACGTGAACTGGGGCTGGATGCTCCGCTATGCCCACGCCAACGGCGCGAGCATGTTCTTCATCGTGGTCTACACCCACATCTTCCGCGGCTTCTTCTACTCGTCGTACAAGGCCCCGCGCGAAATGATCTGGCTGCTGGGCGTCGTGATCTTCCTGCTCATGATGGCGACCGCCTTCATGGGTTACGTGCTTCCCTGGGGTCAGATGAGCTTCTGGGGCGCCAAGGTGATCACCGGCCTGTTCTCGGCGATCCCGCTGGTCGGCACCCCGCTGCAGCAGTGGCTGCTGGGCGGCTTTGCGCCGGACAACGCTGCGCTGAACCGCTTCTTCTCGCTGCACTTCCTGCTGCCGTTCGTGATCCTGGGTGTGATCATCCTGCACGTGTGGGCGCTGCACATCCCCGGCTCGTCGAACCCGACCGGCGTGGAAGTGAAGCAGGAATCGGACACTGTGCCGTTCCACCCCTACTACACGGCGAAGGACGGCTTCGGGCTGGGCATCTTCCTGATGGTGTACTGCGCGCTGGTGTTCTTCGCACCGAACCTGCTGGGCCACCCGGACAACTACATCCCGGCGAACCCGCTCTCGACCCCGGCGCACATCGTCCCTGAATGGTACTTCTGGCCGTTCTACGCGATCCTGCGCGCCTTCACCTCGGACTTCCTGTTCATCCCGGCCAAGCTCATGGGCGTGCTTGCGATGTTCAGCGCGATCCTCGTGTGGTTCTTCCTGCCCTGGCTGGACACGAGCCCGGTCCGTTCGGGCCACTACCGTCCGCTGTTCCGCAAGTTCTTCTACGCGCTCGTCGTCGACGTGCTCGTGCTGGGCTACTGCGGCGGTGCGCCGGCGGCTGAGCCCTACGTCATGATCTCGCAGATTGCAGCGACGTACTACTTCCTGCACTTCCTCGTGATCCTGCCGATCGTCTCGTCGATCGAAACGCCGCAGCCGCTGCCGTTCTCGATCACCGAGGCCGTGCTGGGCAAGGACGATCGCGCCACCCTCGCTCCTGCAACCCCGGCTGTCGCCTGAGCCTGCCAACCCGGCACATCCAAAGGGAAACCTCATGGTCCGTCTATTTGGCCCGCTCGTTGGCCTCTTCTTCGCAGTCGCACTGCTCTGGTCGTTTGGAAACGGCGCCTACAACGCGGCGACCCAGCCCTCTCCGCCGACTGCGGAAGCGCTGTTCCACAAGCATCCGAAGGAAGTCTCGTTCTCGTTCGACGGCCCCTTCGGCACGTTCGACAAGGCGCAGCTCCAGCGCGGCTTCAAGGTGTACCAGGAAGTCTGCTCGAACTGCCACAGCCTGAAGCAGGTGGCGTTCCGCGACCTCACCCAGCTTGGCTACAAGGAAGCCGAAGTGAAGGCGATCGCGAAGAACTGGGGCAACAAGGCCCAGACCTTCGATCCCAAGACCGGTGACCGCGGCGACCGTCCGAACCTGCCTTCGGACCACTTCCCGCCGGTCTACTACGCCGGTCAGGGCAATCCGCCGGATCTCTCGCTGGTCGCCAAGTCGCGTCACGGCGGAGCGCAGTACATCCACTCGCTGCTGACGGGCTACACCGACCAGGTGGGCTACAAGAACGAAGCGGGCGAGGAACTGCTCAAGAAGTTCCCCGATGCGAAGACGCCGGATGGCCTGTACTTCAACCCGTACTTCGCCAACCTGAACCTCGCCATGCCGCAGCCGCTGACCAGCGACGGCCAGGTGACTTACAGCGACGGCACCAAGGCAACGGTTGACCAGATGGCGATGGACGTTTCAGCGTTCCTGACCTGGACGGCCGAACCGAAGCTCGACAAGCGCAAGCAGACGGGCTGGCCGGTGCTCGGCTTCCTGCTTGCGGCGACGGTTCTTGCCTACCTCGCCAAGCGGAACGTCTGGGCGGACAAGCACTGAGCTACCCACCCTAACGTACCGACCTCGGTAAAAAACAAAGGCCACCGGCAACGGTGGCCTTTTTTGTGGGCGGGGCTATGGAAGGGCCGCGATGACCAAGGACGAAATCAAGGCGCTTGTGCGCACCGTGCCCGACTTCCCCGCCAAGGGGATCCTGTTTCGCGACGTGACCACGCTGATCCGCCATGGCGACGGCTTTGCCGCCTGCATTGCGCATCTGGCACGGATGGCCGAAGCGGCGGGTGCCGAGGTGATCGCCGGAATGGAAGCCCGCGGGTTCATCTTCGGTGCGGCCGTGGCGGCGCACATGCGGTTGGGGTTCGTGCCGGTGCGCAAGCCGGGCAAGCTGCCGGTCCGCACCGTGGGCATCGACTATGCGCTGGAATACGGCCGCGACCGTCTGGAGATCGATCCCGGCGCGATCGACAAGGGTGCGCGCGTGGTGATCGTGGATGATCTTATCGCGACGGGCGGTACGGCACTGGCCGCGACCGAACTGCTACGCGGCGCAGGGGCCAAGGTCGATCACGCGCTGTTCGTGATCGATCTGCCCGACCTGCATGGTGCTGAGCGCCTGCGCGGAGCAGGCGTGAACGTGGAAGCGCTGATGGACTTTCCGGGGCACTGAGGCCCGGGTGAGGCTTTCTGACTGGCCCTGTGCCCCTCTGCCCCATCTGGGGAGAGGGCGGGCCGAGCGGTCAGAAATTGGCGAGCGTGGCGCTCGCGCAGCGGACAGCCTCAGGATCGGTCCCGCCGCTACCGCCAGTCAACATACCGGCAAGCACGAACCCACCGACAACGAAGACCACGAAGCCGATCGTGACGAGCCCGAGGTACTTGTCGATCACGCGCTTGATCGGCGCACCAAACACCTGGAACAGCCCGCCGACTATCATGAAGCTGATCGAGCGGCTGATGATGCTGGCGAACAGGAACGTCACCAGCGACATCTTGATGAAACCGGCGCTGATCGTGATCAGCTTGAACGGTATCGGCAAGACGCCCTTGACGATGATGATTTCCCAGCCGTGCGCACGCAGATAGCAGGCGGCCTGCGGGAAGCTTTCAGCCAGATGGAGCATCGTGAGCAACTGCTTGCCGACGCTGGCAAACAGGAAATAGCCGATCGCATAGCCAAGCAGGCCGCCCAGCACCGAACCGGCGGTGGCGACTGCGGAGAAACGGACCGCCTTCTTGGGTTCCGCAAGGCACATGACCCCAAGCAGCGGGTGCGGCGGAACCGGGAAGAAGCTGGCCTCCATCGCCGAAAACAGTGCCAGCCAGACTTCGGCGAGCGGGTGCGTGGCCTTGGCCATGGTCCAGTTGTAGAGGCTGCGAAGCATTGGGCTGGGTACTCGGCTGATCAATTGGGCGCCTGCGGGCAGAATCGGGACACGTCCCGCAGACAGTCCCTAGCAGCGCATTCCAAACATTCCCTAAGCGAGCGGTGGGCCAAGCGCTAGAGGGTGACGCTCTTAACCATATGGGTACAAAGTTCTTGACATCGTCACGCTGTTTGAGTACATAACAAGAACATCGCGATAGACCGAGTCGCCGCCCCAGCAGCGAAACACGCGGTGCCCCCTACCCCAGCGACGGAACCCCCATGGCCGAGCGATCCAATGCGCCCAAGCAGCGCACCGCTGCCCCTTCGCGTCGCACCAAGTCGGGCGGCAAGCCCAAATGGACCGACGTGTTCCTGGCAGCACTGGCAGACACCTCGAACGTGACCGCTGCGGCGCGCGCGGCGGTGATCGACGTTTCGACTGCTTACAACCGCCGGCGCCACAACCACGAGTTCAACCGCGCGTGGCAGGTGGCGCTGTGCGAAGGGTATGACAACCTCGAGATGGAGCTCCTCTGCCGGCTCCGCACGGGCGAAGTGAAGCCGGCTGCCGGAGCCAAGAAAGGTGTTCGCACCTTCGACAATGCCACCGCGCTCCGCCTGCTGGCTGCGCACCGTGAAACGACGACGCGCGAGCGGGCTCAGCGCAGCCATACGAGCGCGGAGGAAATCCGGGCAGCAATCGACCGCAAGGTCGAGGAACTGCGGCGCCGGGTGATGGAAGCGAAGGCGCAACGCGAGGCGGCTGCGCTGGCAGGAGCTGTCGCGATCCTGCCGAAACCGCAGGACCCGGCGTGAGGCGCGACCGGCTGGAGTTTCTGCTCCACGACGAAGATGGCCTGGCCGAGGCGCTGCCGACGATGCTCGATCAGGGCGAGCGCGACCTCGTGCTGACGAACTGGCCGATGTGGGCGCGGGCATCGCAATTGCCGCCCGACGGGGACTGGCGGGTGTGGCTGATCATGGCCGGACGCGGGTTCGGCAAGACCCGCGCCGGCGCCGAATGGGTGCGGATGGTGGCAGAAAGCGCAGCGGGTGCGCGGATCGCACTGGTCGCTTCATCGCTGCACGAGGCACGCAGCGTGATGGTCGAGGGTGAAAGCGGGCTGATGGCCGTGAGTCCGCCGCACATGAGGCCCCGCTACGAGCCTTCGCTGCGAAGGATCGTGTGGCCGACCGGAGCGCAGGCGCTGCTGTATTCGGCTGCGGAAGCCGAGGCGCTGCGCGGGCCGCAGCACAGCCACGCGTGGTGCGACGAGATTGCCAAGTGGGACGACAATCAAGGCCAGGCCCGCAGGAGCTGGGACAACCTGATGCTCGGCCTGCGGCTGGGAGACGCGCCGCAGATCGTGGCAACGACGACACCCCGTGCCGTGCCACTGGTCAGGCGGCTGATGGCGCAAGTCGGCGCGGGTGACGAGGTCGTGCTGACGCGCGGATCGACGCTGGAGAACGAGGCCAACTTGCCGGGACGGTTCATCGCCGACGTGACGCGCGAGTTTGGCGGGACCTTGCTGGGCCGGCAGGAACTGGACGGCGAACTGATCGATGATTTGCCCGGAGCATTGTGGACCCGCGGGCTGATCGAGACGTGCCGGGAGACCGGCGCCATGCCGGGAATGACGCGGGTGATCGTGGGCGTCGATCCTCCGGCCAGTGCCGAGGGCGATGCCTGCGGGATCGTCGTGTGCGGCTTGGGCGGCGACGGCGTGGCGCGGGTGCTGGCGGACGCCTCGGTCGAGAAGCCGAGCCCGGAGCGTTGGGCGCGGGCTGTTGCCGAGGCGGCGCGGGCTTGGTCGGCGGACCGCGTGGTCGCCGAGGCTAACCAGGGCGGCGCTATGGTGGAGGCCGTGCTGCGGGCGGCCAATGCCGCGCTGCCGCTGCGGCTGGTGCATGCCACTCGCGGCAAAAGCGCTCGGGCGGAACCGGTCGCGGCGCTCTATGAGGCTGGGCGGGTGCGCCATGCCGGCCTGTTCGCGCGGCTGGAGGACGAACTGTGCGGTTTGCTGCCGGGCGGGACCTATCAGGGTCCCGGACGGTCACCGGACCGGGCCGATGCCTGCGTTTGGGCGCTGACCGAGCTGATGCTGGGCCGCTTGGGCGAACCGCGCATCTGGATTGATTGAGGGGCGGCGGAAAACACGCCCTCCCCCGGCCCCTCCCGCTTGCGGGAGGGGAGAACGGGGACTGCCCCGCCCGCTTGCGGGAGGGAAGAGCAACGCTTCGAGCGCATTGAAAGGCTGGACATGTCGATTTTGCAGAGCCTTGCGGCGGCCTTCAAGGGCGCCGCGGTATCCGACCGTGCGCCTTTGGCACGCGGGTTCATTTCACCCTGGGCCGAAGCGTTCGATTGGCGCGGCGGGGAAGCGCGTGGACCGCTGAACTACCCGGCGGCGATCCGCGAGGCCTATCTCAAGAACCCGGTGGCGCAGCGCGCGGTGCGGCTGGTGGCGGAAGGCGTAGGCAGCGCGCCACTGAATGCTTCGGAGCCGGAACTGCTGCGGCTGGTGAGCGCGACGAGCGCAGGCCAGGCGCTGCTGGAGACGCTGGCGAGCCAGCTGCTGCTGCATGGCAACGGCTATGTTCAGGTGCTGCGCGATGCCGATGGCCAGCCGGCCGAGCTTTTCGCGCTGCGTCCGGAACGGGTGCGTGTGCTGCCCGACAGCAAGGGCTGGCCGGCGGCGTTCGCGTATACACTGGGCGAAACGACGCTGCAGATCGATGCAGTGGACGAGTTCGGGCGGCCCAACCTCATTCATATCCGCGCGTTCCATCCCTCGGACGATCACTATGGCGCGGGCTGCCTGGAAGCGGCGGACGAAGCGGTGGCGATCCACAACGCCGCCGCGCGGTGGAACCGGGCGCTGCTGGAAAACGCGGCGCGGCCGTCCGGCGCGCTGGTCTACGATCCGGGCGAACCGGGTGCGGCGCTGAGCGCGGATCAGTTCGAGCGGATCAAGACCGAGCTGGCGGCAGCGTTTTCGGGCGAGACCAATGCCGGGCGGCCGATGCTGCTCGAAGGCGGGCTCAAGTGGCAGACGCTGGCACTGAGCCCGGCGGACATGGACTTTGCCACGCTGAAGGCCGCGGCCGCGCGGGACATTGCGCTGGCCTTCGGGGTGCCGCCGATGCTGCTCGGGCTGCCGGGTGACAACACCTATTCGAACTACCGTGAGGCCAACCGCGCGTTGTGGCGGCTCACGCTGCTGCCGCTGACGGGCAAGATCCTCGATGCGCTCGCCGAGGGCCTGGCGCCCTGGTTTGCCGACGCAAAGCTGGCGGTCGAGCTCGACCGGGTGCCGGCGCTGGCCGAGGACCGGCAGGCGCTGTGGTCGCAAGTGACGGCGGCAGATTTCCTGAGCCCCGCCGAGAAGCGGCAGATGCTCGGCATTGCGGAGAAACTGGCATGAGGCGCGAGGACATGCTGGCGGGCCTGCTGGCGCAGGCGGGATGCGAGGGTTCGGAGCTGATAACCCTGAGGGCGGTCGTCGAAGAGGCGAGCGAACTGGGTGCAGCAAGGGCGCTGGAGCAGATGGGTCTGGCCGACGAGACCGCGCACGAGGACCTTGCCGAGCTGCGCGAACTGCTGCGGGCATGGCGCGACGCGAAGGCGAGCGCGTGGAAGGCCGTGGTCGGCTGGGTGGTGCGCGGCGTGCTGGCGCTGCTGCTGCTGGGCATCGCAGTGCGCTTCGGTTCCGAGGATGTGCTGCGATGAGTGCGGAGGCGGTTTCATCGCCTGCCGCCCTGCGTTTTGCAGGCTATGCGGCAGTGTTTGGCAAGCGCGACAGCGGCGGCGATGTGATCGTGCCGGGCGCGTTTGCCGCAACGCTGGCGGCGCGCAAGGAAGCGGGCGTGCGGCTGCCGCTGCTGTGGCAGCACCGCACCGGCCAGCGGATCGGCTGGGTGGACCTCGCCGAGGAGGACCGCCACGGCCTGCGGGTGATCGCCTCGCTATCGCCGGGCGCAGGCCCTGCCGCGAAGGCGCTGGCCGAGGGCGCAGTGAACGGCCTCTCGTTCGGATATCGGGTGCGCGATGCCGCACCGCAGGGCGGCGGGCGCGAGCTGCGCAGCGTCGACCTGATCGAAGTCAGCCTGGTGACACGGCCCATGCAGCAGCTGGCCCGGGTCCACTATGTCGACAGCACAGGCAGCCAATTGGCGCCGGCTTAACTCCACTTTTCGTGACCCCAGAAATGGCCGCCTGCGGAGCGTGAGCCCCGCAATGACGGCCGCCATCAAGAAAGGACGTTCGGTTCCATGGACATCAACACCCCCGAAAGCGCTCGTGACGGCGCAATCGAGACCAAGGCCAACGCGTTCGACGCGTCGTTCGACATCGTGGCGCGTCAGGATGAAACCGCCGCAGCAATCGAATCGCTGCGCGGCGACATCGCCGAAGTGAAGGGCCGGCTCGACAAGGTGAACCGCGCTGCGGTCCGCCCGGTCATCGGCAGCGGCGAACTGGCCGACGCGACGCCGGAGATGAAGGGCTTCGTCGACGGCTATTTGCGCATGGGCCGCGAGACCGAGCTCAAGTCGCTTTCGATCGGCTCGCCCGCCGACGGCGGCTTTGCCGTGCCGCGTCCGATCGACGCGGAGATCGCCCGCCGCCTCGTCAGGATCAGCCCGGTGCGCAGCGTGGCCAACGTGGTGCAGACCAGCACGAGCGGCTTCCGCCGTCTGATCTCGATCGGCGGCACCGCTTCGGGCTGGACGAACGAAACCGGCGCGCGGATCGAGACGGGCAGCCCGAAGCTGGCCGAAATCGTGCCGCCGCTCGGCGAGCTCTACGCCAACCCTTCGGCGACGCAGCAGATGCTCGATGATGCCGCCTTCGATGTTGGCAGCTGGCTGGCGAACGAGATTGCCACCGAATTTGCCCGTGCGGAAGGCGCCGCCTTCGTCAACGGCACCGGCACCAACCAGCCCAAGGGCTTCCTGACCGGCCCGACGGCCGCGCAGAACGATGCGGTGCGTCCGTTCGGCACGCTGCAGTTCGTCGCATCGGGCAATGCCAATGCGTTTGACGCGACGCCGGAAAGCAAGCTGATCGACATGGTCTTTTCGATGAAGGCAGCGCTGCGCCAAGGCGCGGTGTGGATGATGAACTCGGCGACGCTGGCGGCAGTGCGCAAGTTCAAGGCGGCTGACGGTTCATTCCTGTGGCAGGCAGGGATCGTCGACGGCCAGCCGAGCCGGCTGCTCGGCTATCCGGTGATCGAAGTGGAAGACATGCCCGATGTCGGTGCCGGGAACTTCCCGGTCGCATTCGGCAACTTCAAGGCCGGCTACCTGATCGCCGAGCGGACCGCGACGACGATCCTGCGCGATCCGTACACCAACAAGCCCTACGTGCAGTTCTATGCGACGCGCCGGGTGGGCGGCCAGCTGCTCGACAGCGATGCGATCAAGCTTCTCAAGATCTCGACCTGAGCGGCTTGGGGCGGGCGCGCGATCCCCTGACGCGCCTGCCCCTGCGTCCGCGGCGGCTCCCCTCACGCCGCGGACGCCCCCTTTTCCCTGCCCCGGGATGCTCGCATCCCCTGAACACCGGAGATCGCCATGAAGCGGGCAATTACCGCGCCGCCGACGCTGGCACCGACGGCGCTCGCGGAGCTGAAGGCCTGGCTCGGCATCAGCACGACGCGCGATGATGCGGAGCTGACGGGCCTGATCAGGACCGCACTGGAGCTGTGCGAAGGATTTATCGGCACGATGCCGCTCGTATCGGGCTGCGAGGAAGTGCTCCCGGCCTGCAGTGCCTGGCAATCGCTGACGACCCGGCCGGTCAAGGCGATCTCGGGCGTTCTGGCGATTGCGGCGGATGGCACGCGCACTGCGCTCGCCCCGACGGACTTCGACATCGACATCGATGCCGAGGGCACCGGGCGCATGCGTCTGGCGCGGCCGCTCGACCAGACCCGCGTCGCCGTGCGGTTCACCGCCGGCATGGCCGAAAGCTGGGACACGCTGCCCGATGCCATCCAGCAGGGTATTGTGCGCTGGGCGGCCTATCAGCACCGCGCGCGGGACAACGACAAGGCGATGGCCGGTCCGCCGGCCTCGGTCGCGGCACTGTGGCGGCCCTGGCGGCGGATGCGCATCGCATGAGCGGCACGAGCAGCAACTTTGCCCAGGTGCAGCAGCAGCTGCTCGCCGCCGCGCGCCGGATCGCCGAGGCGCGGGCCGTGCAGCGTGCTGCACCCGACAACACCGCCAACTGGCGATCCGCACGGTGGCTGTGGCCCCTGCTGTGACAGGAGTGAGCAATGGAACTGGCTTTTCGCGCGGCCGTGGTCGGCTGGCTTGCCGCTGATCCGACGCTTGCCGCCGGACTGAATGCGATTGTCGAGGAAGCGCCGCTCAGGACCGCGCTGCCGTGGCTCGCGCTGACAGCCAGCGGGAGCACCGACTGGAGCAACAAGAGCGGGCGCGGGCGGGAAATCCGTGTGGCGCTGGAACTCAACTACCGGGGCTATGAGCAGCTCGCCGAAGCCGGCCTGATCGGAGCCATCGAGGCGCGGATGGAAAGCCTGCCGGCTGACCAGAGCGCAGCCGGGTTCCAGATTGCCAGCCTGACGTTCCTCAAGGCCCGGGCCGAACAGCGCGGCGAGGCCCTGCGTGCGCTGGTGCTGGAGTACCGGGCGCGGGTGCTGGCGGCCTGACCGCAAGGGCCTCCGCCCTGACCAATCCTTCCTTTCAACCAGGAGAACCAAGATGCCAGCACAGAAGGGAAGCGCCTTTCTGCTGAAGATCAGCGATGGCGCGGCAACGCCGACCTACAACACCGTGGCCGGGCTGCGCACGACGCAGATGTCGATCAACGGCGAACTGGTGGTCGTGACCAGCAAGGATTCCGGCGGGTGGCGCGAGCTGCTTTCGGGCGCAGGCACGCGCTCGGTCAGCGTGAGCGCGGCCGGTATCTTCCTTGGCAGCGCGGCCGAAGCGCAAGTGCGCGGCAATGCACTGACCGGGACGATCACCGACTACGAGCTTTCGTTCGAAGGCGGCGAGAAGATGCGCGGCAAGTTCCTTGTCCAGAAGCTCGACTACGCCGGCGATTTCAACGGCGAGCGCAACTACACCCTCTCGCTCGAAAGCTCGGGCGCGGTGGCGCAGGTATGAGCGGCGCGTCCGTGGCCCCCAACCCGCACCGAGGTGAAGCCGGCCTCTTGCTGGACGGCGTGATGCATGTGCTGCGCCCGACGTTCGGTGCGCTGGTGGCGGCCGAGGAAGAGCTGGGGCCATTGTTCGCGCTCGTCGAGCGGGCCAGCGGCGGCGAGCTCAAGCTCGGCGAGATGGTGGCGCTGTTCTGGCATTGCCTCGCGCATCCTTCAGACCAGAGCCGCGAGGACTTTGCCGAAGCGGTGACCCGGGCCGGCCTTGCCGCCTGCGCGCCAGCGCTGCGCAGTCTGCTGGTGCAGGTGCTGAAGGGCGGCGGATGAGCGAGCACTTCGGCGAGGCAGCGACGCGCCTGGCAGGCCAGGCCGCGCTGCTCGTTGGCTGGACGCCCGCCACGTTCTGGGCGGCAACGCCAGCCGAACTGGTCGCAATCGTGATGGCCGCCGCCCCGCCGCCCGGAGACGGGATCGACCGTAACACCCTGACAGCGATGATGGAGCGCGACGCGCATGGATAGTCTTTCAACGCTGGTCGTCGATGTGCGGGCCAGCACCGACGGGTTTGCCAGCGACATTGGCCAGATGCGCAGCAGCTTCGATTCGATCGTGGTCGACGGCTTCAGCCGCGGCAGCGACGTGCTCGAGCGCGGGCTGCT
The DNA here is from genome assembly GCA_964413325.1 of uncultured Novosphingobium sp. Lineage (GTDB taxonomy): Bacteria > Pseudomonadota > Alphaproteobacteria > Sphingomonadales > Sphingomonadaceae > Novosphingobium. Next base: position 113,715 of record CAYPRK010000002.1, read on the forward strand.
GAGCGCGGTGCGGCGCGGGAGCCTTGGCTTCGAGGACCTGCGCCGCACCGGTCTGCGCGTGATCGACGATATCGCGGCGCAGGCACTGCGCGGCGGGCTGGCCTCGATCGGGATCGGCGGATCGGGTGGCAGCGGCGGTGGTGGTGCACTCGGGTTGGGGAGCCTGATCGGCTCGCTGTTCGGTCTACCGGGGCGGGCGACGGGTGGGCCGGTCTCACCGGGCCGCCCCTACGTCGTCGGTGAGCGCGGGCCGGAGCTGTTTGTGCCGACATCTGCAGGCCAGGTCGACGCGAATGGCGGGGGCGGCGGGGGCAGGTCGGTGAATGTCTCGATCCGGGTGATGGCGCCGGAAGGGAGCAGCAGCCCCGAAAGCCTGCGCCGCTCGAGCCGCCAGGTGGCGCAGGCCGTGCGCCGGGCGCTGAGTGACTATTGAGATCAGGCGACTACGGAAAAGGAACGAGGGGCCATGAGCTTCTGGCTGGCAAGCCGCCGCACGGTGCAGGCGACCGACACGATCCAGCGGTTCGATCCGCGGTTCTGGACGGTCGACTTTCCGCGCCCGGCAATGGCATCGGTGGTGACGACCGCACCCGATGCGCTGCGCGTCGACGCGGTATTCCAGAAGGCGAACGACTTGATCGGGCTGATCTGGGAAAGCGCCGACCGGTGGGACCACCCGCTGCTCGCCTATGACACCGACCGCGACTATTCGCGGCTGACGTTGTCGTTCCGCTGGCGTTCGAGCGGGGTGCTGCCGCTTGATGCGGTGAACGGGCCGACGCTGACCATCGAGGGTCGCGACGCCGCGGGCAATCCGCGCGGGTGGTATGTCCGGCTGTGGAACTACGCGGTGGGAACGCCCACCGATGCGGTGGTGACGCTGCCGTTCTCGGCGCTCGCTGGCGGGTTCCTGCTGCCGGGGGAGGCCGATCCGGTCTACCCTTCCGACATCGACCGGATGTTCATTTCGCTTGTCGCGCCGGGCTATTCGGGAACGGCCGCAACGCCCTTTTCACCTGCAGTGACGGGCTGGGCCGAACTCAGCGCAATGCGCTGCAGCGGGCACAAGCCGATGCTGACGATCGGTGACGTGATGGTGCCGCCGCACGGGCTGTGCATCGCGACGGGCTATGACGATGGCTATAACCAGACGCCGGCGCGCTTGCTCCGCAGCATTCGCGGGCTCGGCTATCGCGGCAGTATCAATCACTATGTGGGGATGAGCCACTTCTTCCCGCTCGCGCCGGACGGTGCTGGCGGCTTTGTGGTCGACCCGGCGCTGCCTGCGCTCAACGCTGCGGCGGAGCGGTGGCACGCGGCGTTCCTCGCTGCCGCCAAGGCGATGGGCTACACCGTGATCCTGTCGCAATCCTACGAACTGCTTGCGCAGCATTGCCCCGCTGCCTGGCAGCAGCGCGCGGCGGATGGGACGCCGGCTCGGACAGGATGGTCGCCTCCTTCTGCCCTCCTTTCGCCGGCGAATACGGCAGCGACGAATTGGCTGCGCAAGGTGGCCGTGCGCCTTGCCGGGCTACTGGCCGAGGCCGGGCTGCCGATCCGCTATCAGGTGGGCGAGCCGTGGTGGTGGGTGACTGCGGACCGCAAGATCTGCCTCTATGACGACGCAGCCAAGGCTTCGCTGGGTGGCAGCCCCGTGGTCATCGCAGACCTCGGTGCATCGCTGACCGCTGCGCAGAAAGCGCTGCTCGACGCGGCAGGCGCGCTGCTTTCTGCATCGACCGCGAGCCTTACAGCGGCGGTGCGAACTGCTGCGGGAAGCGCACCGTGCGAGACCTTGTTGCTGGCCTTCCTGCCGACCGTGCTGGACCCGGCAATGCCCGAGGCGCGGCGGGCGAACCTGCCGACCGGGTGGGCATCGCCTGCGTTCGATGTGCTCCAGTTGGAAGACTACGACTGGCTTACCGGCGGCTTTGAAGCACGACGAACGCGGGGACGGGCCGAAGCGGAAGCGCGGCTCGGCTATCCGCGCACGCACCAGCACTACCTCTCAGGTTTTGTGCTGAACGAAGTGGACGCCGCGACGCAGTGGCCGCTGATCGATGCGGCGGCGACTGAAGCGCAGGCGATGGGCTTGGCCGAGACTTTCATCTGGGCGCTGCCCCAGGTGGCGCGCGACGGCTTCACCCGCCTGCCCGACGCAGCCGCCGGAGCAACCACCGAGGACGACATCATGCAGCCCTTCGACGACGTGCTATTCCCGATCGCAATCGGCCGATCGGCGACGATCACTCCCGAGTTTTCGACCAACGTGACGATCACGGCATCGGGTTTCGAGCGGCGCAACAGCCTGTGGGCGGATGCGCGCCTGCGGTTCGATGTGGGCCCGGGCGTGCGTTCCGAGGCGGAACTTGGCGAACTGATCGCTTTCTTTCGCGCAAGACGCGGACAGGCGCGCGGGTTCAGGCTGCGCGACCCATCCGATTACAGCTCCAACGGAATGACCGGTGTGCCCACCGCGATGGATCAGGTGATCGGGACGGGCAACGGAGCAACGGCGCGCTTTGCGCTGGTGAAGGCCTACGGGTCGGGGCTCGATGCGCAGCAGCGGCGGATTACCCGGCCGCGTCCGGAAACCCTGCTGGTGAGCGTGGACGGTACGCCCGCGACCAGCTGGACACTGGATGCGCTGGGCGAAATCGTGTTCGCCGACGCGCCCGCAGCCGGGAAGGTGGTCCGCGCGGGCTTTCAGTTCGATGTGCCGGTGCGGTTTGCAGAAGACCGGCTCGACGTTTCCGGCGCGGCATTTGCTGCCGGTGAGGCGCCGAGCGTGCCACTGATCGAACTGCGCGAGGATGCCTGACATGCCGGAAAGCACGCGGATCTGGTTCAGCCAGCCGCTCGAGACCGTAGCGATCTGGTGGCGGCTAGAACGGCGCGACGGGGTAACGCTCGGCTTCACCAGCCATGACCGCGACCTGACTTTCGACGGGCTCGTTCACCGCACGGCACCGGGCATGGTGCCATCGGCGATCCGCCGGACTGCCGACTTCGAGGCGGACAGCGCGGAAGTGGCAGGCGCACTGAGCCACGATTCGATCCGCGAGGCGGACCTCGCCGCCGGCCGGTTCGACGGGGGATCGATCGCGATGGGGCTGGTCGACTGGGAGACGCTGGAGCGGATGACGCTCTACGCCGGGACGATCGGAACCGTCGGCCATGAAGGCGCAGGCTTTTCCGCCGAGCTGCGTTCGATGAAGGATCTGCTGGCTCGGCAGATCGTTCCCCGAACCGCCCCCACTTGCCGGGCGGAGTTCTGCAGCGAGGGCTGCACGCTTTCGGCCGTCGCCTTTACACACCAGGCAAGCCTTGCGGAAATCGCGGCAGACGGCGGATCGGTGCGCGTTTCGGGTGGCCCGCCTGCTGCATCGCTTGCGTTCGGCACGCTGCGCTGGATCGATGGTCCGGAGGCAGGCATCGTCCGCCGCATCGAAGCGATCGACGGGACGTGGTTGGGGCTGGACAGAACGACATCGACCGATGTCGTGACGGGCACGCGCATCGAGCTGCGCGAAGGGTGCGACCACACGCTCGATACCTGCGCGACCCGCTTCGGCAATGCAGTCAACTTTCAGGGCGAGCCGTTTCTGCCCGGGAACGACCTGCTGACGCGCTATCCGGCGGCGCAGCGGTGAACGCGGCGATAGCGGATGCCGCGCTGAGCCTCGTCGGCGTGCGCTTTCGCTTGCATGGCCGTGATCCGGCGACAGGCCTCGACTGCGTCGGCGTGGTAGCGGAAGCCATGCGGCTCGCCGGGATCGAGCCTGTCGTGCCAGCGGGATACCGGCTGCGCGGTGCATCCGTGACAGGCTTGCTCCCGTTTGCCCACGCCAACCGCTTCATGCCGGCGACGCCCGCGGATGCCGACGTCTTTCTCGTGATGGTGAACCCGGTCCAGCCGCACCTCACCATCCGCGCGCCGGGCGGCTTCGTCCACGCGCACGCGGGTATCGGCAGGGTGACTTATCTGCCGGGCGATCTGCCGTGGCCGATCGCCGGAACCTGGCGCGTACCGGGCCCCATGCACACAATCGGGAACTGAGCTTTATGGCTACCTTGCTTCTGACCGCCGTCGGCACCGTGTTCGGCGGCCCGCTTGGTGGGGCGATCGGCGCGCTCGTCGGGCGTCAGGTCGATACGGCGATCCTTGGCGGACGCCGGGTGGAAGGCCCAAGGCTCAAGGACCTGACTGTCCAGACCTCGAGCTACGGATCGGCGCTGCCGCTTCACTTTGGCAAGATGCGCGCCGCAGGCAGCGTAATCTGGGCGACCGAGCTGGTCGAGCACAAGGAGACGACCGGCGGCAAGGGACGGCCATCGATCACCAGCTATACCTATACTTCTTCATTCGCCGTGGCGGTGAGCAGCCGCCCGATTGCGGGGATCGGGCGGATCTGGGCCGATGGCAATCTGCTGCGCGGCGCCAGCGGCGACCTCAAGGTTGGCGGCAAGCTGCGCGTTCACCTCGGGCACGGCGACCAGAGCGCGGACGCGCTGATGGCACAAGCCGAGGGCGTGGCGCGCTGTCCCGCCTATCGCGGGCTCGCCTATGTCGTGTTCGAGGATCTGGAGCTGGCGGATTATGGCAACCGCATCCCTTCCCTGACGTTCGAGATATTGGCGGACGCTGGCAGCACGTCGATCGCTGCGGTGGCGCGGGCCATCTTGCCCGAAGCTACGGTGAGCAATCTCGACAACAGTCTCGGCGGATTCAGCATCGATCAGGGCTCTGCTGGCGACACGCTGGCGGTGATCGCCGATGCCGTCCCGATGGCCTGTGCCGTGAATGGTGGCGCTCTCACACTGCACGCGGCGGAACCAGTCGGGATTGTGGCACCCCTGCTTCTGCCCGGTCCGGCGGCAGCGAACAAGGAGAGCCAGTCGTCCGAGGCCAAGGCGAGTGGCTGGTCCCGCAAGCGGGAATCGCTTCCGCGTGTCCGGCAGTGCGGTGTTCGCTATTACGATACAGCGCGCGATTACCAGCCGGGTCTGCAGCGCGGCATCGGGCGGAGCGAACAGGGTGACCTGCAGGTGATCGAGTTGCCCGCAGCGCTGAGCGCACCGGAAGCCCAGACCCTTGCCAGCAATGCGAGCCGCCGTGCTGCGCGCCCTGCCGATACCATCAGCTACCGGGTCACCGAGATCGATCCGGCGATTGTCCCCGGGGCATTTGTGCAGGTTCCGATCACCTCCGGACTTTGGCGCGTCGCCCAGTGGGAGTGGCAGCAGGACGGTGTACTGCTGGATCTGACGGCGTATCCGTCGAGCGGTGCGACGCTTGCAAGTGTGCCCACTGCCGCCGATCCCGGCCGCTTCAATGCCGCAATCGATCTCGTAAACACCCCGACGGTGCTCGAAGCGTTTGGCTTGCCGTGGGACGGGACCGGCAGCGGAACGACCCCGGCGATCTACGTCGCTGCATCGGGTGCCAGCGGTGGATGGACTGGCGCGGCATTGCTCGCTGACCTCGACGGCGATGGCGGCGCGCTTGTCTCGATTGGCTCGACCGGCCGAACGCGAGCGCACATAGGACGCACACTTGGCACTTTGCCTGCTGCCTCGCCGCTGCTGCTGGATTGCCGGTCGACCATCGACATTGCGCTCGCAGCGCCTGATCAGTCTCTGAGCGATGCCAGCCTGAGCCAATTGCTCCAGGGAGCGAACAAGGCGCGCATTGGCAGCGAAATGATACAGTTCGGCAGTGCCGTGCCTCTTGGCGGAGGCGTATGGCGGCTGAGCACCTTGATGCGCGGCCGTGGCGGCACGGAGTGGGCGGTGGGCACGCATGTTGCCAGCGAAGCCTTTGTTCTTGTCGACGACAGCCTGCTCGAACTCGATGCCAAGCTGATCGGAACGCCTGCAACGACCCGGATTATTGCCGTCGGGCTAGGCGACGAGGCCGCCGTCAGCGTGCCGATTGAGGACCCCGGCGCGACGATGCGTCCACTCTCGCCAGTTCATGGCAAGGCCGTGCGGCAGAGCGATGGTTCGATCACGCTTGGCTGGGTGCGCCGGTCGCGCGGCGCATGGCTATGGTCCGACGGCGTCGACGCGCCGCTGAACGAGGAGTTCGAGCGCTGGGAAATCACCGTCGGCGATCCGGACGCGCCGGTGCTGCGCTGGCAGACGACCACCTCGACCTTCAGCGCGACAGCCGCGCAGGTCGCTGGCCTGCCGACAGGAGGGCCGCTCTACTTCACCGTCCGCCAGATCGGCCGGGACGCCGCCTCGATCGCGTCGCGCATCGATTTTCCCGCCTGATCCAAGCGAAAGGATTTTGCCATGACTGATCCCCTCAGCTTCCTCTCCGCTTCTCCGCGCCATGCGCTTCCCTTGCTGTTCGCCGGACAGAGCCAGAAGGAAGTGATCGTCAACGAAGCCCTGCTGGCAGCGGACGCATTGCTGCATCCCGCAATCGAGGCTGTGGTTTCCAGCCCGCCAGCGGCACCGGCAAACGGACAGTGCTGGCTGGTCGGAGCGGCTGCAACCGGAGCCTTCGCGGGGCAGACTGACCGGATCGCAGCATGGAGCGAGGGAGGCTGGCGCTTCTTCACCGCGCGCGAGGGGATGCGGGCCTATGACGTCGCAGCTGCTGCCTATCGCCTCTATGCGGGCGGCGCCTGGCGCCTCGCGAACTCACCCGCAGCGCCTGCTGGCGGCAGTGTAATCGACAGCCAGGCGCGCACGGCCATCTCCGCCATCATCACATCGCTGCGCACCGCAGGCGTGTTAGCCTGACCTGCTTCCCCTTTGGTCATGCCCCGGGCGATACACGCCAAGACCCGCCTCGGAACCCTCGGATTTGTTGCATAGATGTCTGGTTTTAGTTGCCTTTTGGCAACAGAAGACACTCACGTTTGCTTGCATGAAAAAACGAGAGCCGCTAATGGCGTGAGCACCCGAGGCATGACTTCGAATAAAGGGGAAATGAGAATGCGGAAACTGCTCGTGGGCTTGGCCCTGGCGTCGACGGCGCTCGCAACGCCGGCGCTCGCCAAGAAAGATTCCTGGTACGTCGAGGTCGATGCCGGCGCGATGATCGTCGAAAAGACCGATCTGGCAATCGCTGGTGTCGCTAACGCGGCCACTCTCAAGAATGACACTGGCTACGATATCGGCGGCATCGTCGGCTACGACTTCGGCGGCTTCCGCCTCGAGTCCGAAGTCGGTTACCGCCGCGCTCGTGCCGACCGTATCACGGACAGCACCGGCGCCACGGTTGACCGCGCCAGCGGCACACTGGGCGGCCGCACGCAGGCTCTGAGCTACATGGTCAACGGCCTGCTCGACTTCGGTGGCGATGATGGCCTTCAGGGCTTCGTCGGCGGCGGCGTTGGCGTTGCCAACGTCAAGTACGTTATCTCGACGGCGGGCTTCGGCGGCGTGAACGATTCGGACACCCGGTTTGCTTGGCAGGCCCTCGCTGGTGTCCGCGCTCCGATTTCGAAGCACTGGGATGTGGGCCTGAAGTATCGCTACTTCAGCGTCGACAAGCTGAACTTCGTGGGCAACGCAGCGCTGAGCGGCGCGGCGATCAACGGTCAGTGGCGTTCGCACTCGCTGCTCGGCACGCTGGCGTACAACTTCGGTGGCGACAAGCCGGCACCGATGCCGGAACCGCCGGCTCCGCCGCCGCCCCCGCCGCCGCCGCCGCCGCCGCCCCCGCCGCCCCCGCCGCCGGCTCCGGTCTGCAACAAGGGTCCGTACATCGTGTTCTTCGACTGGGATAAGTCGAACATCACGCCTGAAGCGGCAACCATTCTGGACAACGCGGTCACGGCCTATGGCAACTGCGCCAGCGTTCCGATCATGCTCGCGGGCTATACCGACCGTTCGGGTACGCCGAAGTACAACCTCGGCCTCTCGCAGCGTCGTAACGACTCGGTCCGCGGCTACCTGACCGCCCATGGCATCCCGGATGGTTCGATCACCAGCCAGGCCTTCGGTGAAGCGAACCCGCGCGTTCCGACTGCCGATGGTGTCAAGGAACTCCAGAACCGCCGCGTGGAAATCACGTACGGTCCGGGTTCGGGCATGTAAGCTTCGGCATCAGCCGATTGAGATTGGGGGGCCGGAGCGATCCGGCCCCCCTTTTCTTTTGCCGTGATGACGACGGCAGTGGTTGCAGGGAAGTGCCTTCGGCAGGGCTAGACCGCGTTCCTGCAAACGCAGTCAGGGCGTGCGTGGCCGCGCAAGTTGCCTAACGTTCGCGACTGGCCAGATCGCGGCGGCAGACTTCGAGGGCGATGAGGGCAAAAGGCACGACCACCAGAATGCCACCGAGGCCGATGCGCAGATTGGCACCGAACGCGCCCGAAATCTTGCCGGCGGAGTAGGGCCCGAGCGCCAAGCCGACCATCGTTGCGAAAAGGAAGAAGGCCGCTGTCGCAGTCGCACGCGTGGTAGCCGGAACGATATTCACGATCGTGCCTGCAGCACCGCCGAGCGCGCAGCTGGCGAGGAACCACATCGGGAACACGCAAATGTAGACGACCGTGAGCGAATGCGTCGCCAGCATGATGACGTTGGGCACCAACGAAGTGAGCAGCGCTGCGATCACGACGAGAATGCGGCGTGAGTGGTATCGGTCACCCGCCAGACGATCGCCCAGAGCTCCGCCTGCAATGACCCCAAGCGCACCGCCGATGGCCGCCGATCCGCCAACGATCAGCGCCACGGCCCCAGCAGTCGCGCCGAATTCGCGGATCACAAGGGATGGGCCGAATGCCGAGTTGGCGTAAGTGATCACGCACATGAGGCCATAGCCGAGGTTCAGTCCGACCACGGATTTCGAAGCCCAGATCACCCGGAAAGCCTCAGGGTCATCGTACCGCAAGGCAACGGCCCACGACGCGATGGCATAAGTTCCGATGCCAAGCGCGATCCATTGCACCGGATCGCCGATCAGGAGCGAGAGCACCGTGCCTAGCGCCGCAAGGCCAGCGGCAATAGCGATATTGCCGAGGAGTGCCGCAGTGCCGCGCCGGGCCGCGGCCAGCAGAGTGAAGGGGGGCACAATCGCCGCCAGATCACGCACAAATGCCGCAAGTGTTGCCGGCTGCTGCGCCGGGCGGGCTGCCTCATCTGGCAAAGGTGTCTCGAAACGGCCGCGGATAGGCTCCTTTAGGCTACGCACCCACAGCGCGAGAGCAAGCCCGGGCAGGCCGACGGCGAGGAAAGCCGCTTGCCATCCAGCCAGACCAAACGGGCGCTCGCCCAGCGGAAAGGCGTGGTTCCAGCCACCCGCAATCGCCGTGCCGATGTAAAGCGAGAAGCCGCCGCCGAGATAGATGCCCGACGAGAAGATCGCCACGGCGGTCGCGCGGCGATGCGCCGGGAAGTAATCGGCCAGCAGTGAATAGGAGCAGGGCCCAGCAGTCGCCTCGCCCACCCCGACCCCGATGCGCGCCGCGCCCAGCTGAAGAAAGCTGCGCGAGAGGCCAGATAGCGCCGTCATCGCCGACCACACGGCAAGGCCCGTGGCGAGCACGCGCGTGCGCATGGCGCGATCTGCCAACTTGCCGAGCGGGATGCCAAAAAGGGCGTAGAAAACGCCAAACGCCGTGCCGTAAAGGAAGCCGAATTGGGCATCCGAGATGCCGAGATCGTGCTTGATGTCCACGGCGAGGATCGTCAGCAGCTGACGATCAACGAAATTGATGATGTAGACTATGACCAGGACGAACAGCGCGTACCAGCTGTAGCGGTCAACACCGAACCATTGCTTCGGCTTATCCGTCATCTCCATACTTGGTGCCATCCTCTATCCCGGCTGCATCGAATCCCGCGCGCCGCAGACGGCAGCTGTCGCACACGCCGCAGGCTCGCCCATCAGGCAGCGGGTCGTAGCATGACCAGCTGGCCGCAGGATCGAGCCCGAGACGGGCCGCTTCTTGCGCGATTTCGCTTTTTTTCAGGTGTTGGAGCGGGGCGTGAACCCGCACGGTGCCGCCCTGATCGCCAAGCTTGGTGGCGACGCGGGCGAGATTCTCAAATCCGCCGATGAATTCCGGCCGACAATCGGGGTAGCCCGAGTAATCAAGCGCGTTGACCCCGATGAACAAATCCGACGCGCCAGCGGCTTCGGCCCATGCGAGGGCCAACGAAAGAAACACGAGGTTGCGGGCTGGCACATAGGTGACCGGGATATCATCGCCCACGCCGTCCTTGGGCACGGCGATATCAGACGTCAGCGCAGATCCGCCGAACTGGCGCAGATCGAGCGGGAGGACCACCTGGCGCTCGACGCCCAGCGACTTCGCAATGCCGCGCGCAGCTTCGATCTCGACACGGTGGCGCTGGTTGTAGTCAATCGTCAGCGCCAGAATCCGGAAGCCCTGTTCGCGAGCAAGCGCCGCGCAGACCATGGAGTCGAGCCCGCCTGAGAGCAGGACGACGGCGAGAGGGGCTTGTTGGGAAACGGTTTCAGCGACCATGTTGCAGAGCTAAGGCCATGCACCGCGCGTGGCAATCCTCAGCGCGAAATCAGGAGGTACATGCCCCGACCCGGCGCACCTCGGCGCGGAAATTGAAGGGCAGTCCCTGTGCAATGCCCTGCGTTTCCAATTGAACCAATTGTGCGCTCTCGAACCGCACCGATGTCTGGCCATAGCCGTTGCCTGGGCAGGTATAGTGCACTGTCACCGCATCGGCGGTGTCCTGCACCGTGAAGCTGCGGCAGGTTTCGCGCATGTGCCGAATCTGGATCAGGCGGCGGCCGCTTTCGATGCAGATCCGGCTACGGCCTCCGGCCAGATCGCGGTCGCGCACTTCCCATTGGCCTGGCTGCAGCAAATCGAGCATCGCCAGCGAAGGACGCTGCGCGGCGAGCGTCGGCCCGGCAAATGCGATCAGAGCGAACAAGCTGCCGCCAGCCGCTCGGGCCAGCAGGCGCGGTGAGACACCGGAAAAGAGGCGCAGCAGGCGGTCCATCTGACAGGCGCATCCAAAAAGCGCTCCGGCACCATGCCGGTTCGCCAAGGTCCAATATACCCAGAATCGCGCTGCGTTAAAGTGTTCTTCGTCAGCGACGAACCGAAACGGATGGATCAGTCGAGATCAATCTCGAAAACGCGTGAACAAAAAGCGCAATCGACAAGGATCAAACCCTCTTCGTTGCGCATTTCTTCCCGTTCGGTCGCACCAAAGCGAGCCAGGACCGAGCGGTAGTAGTCACTGGTGCAGCGGCAGCCTTTGACGATCCGCGTGCCTTGCTCCACGCGCACTTCCTGCTCCTCGTGGAACAAGCGCCAGAGCACGGTTTCCAGATCGAGTCCGGGATCAACCAGTTCGACCGCCGAGACCGCGCCGCCCATGATCCGCATATGCTCCCACTCCGGGTGATCGAGCTGGACATGGAGCCGCTCGCGCCCTTCCTCGCCCTCGGGCAAATGCTGGATCAGCAGGCCGCCGGCCACACAGCCATTGGCATCGCTGCGCACGCCGAGCCGGATCAGCGTGGGAATCTGCTCTGACTGGAAGAAGTAGCTTTCGCAGGCAGCAGCCAGTGTCTCACCCTCAAGCGGAACTATGCCCTGATAGCGCTGCCCGGTCGCCGCAAGATCGAAAGTGATCGCAAGATAGCCATTGCCGAACAGGGCGTAGAGCGTCGGGCTTGGCCCCAGTTCATCCAGCCGCGCGCGGTCAAAGCGAACATAGCCACGTAGTTCGCCTGCCCGGTAGTCGCACACCAGCAGATCGATGACGCCGTCCCGGGTCTGCGCCTGCATGGTGAGCTGGCTTTGTTCGTCCTTGAGGAGCGAGCCGAGCAATGCCGCTAGCACCAGCGCCTCGGCCAGCAGGTGGCGGACCGGGGCTGGATAGGCATGCGCCGCGATTACATCATCCAGCACCGGCCCAAGCCGCACAATGCGCCCGCGCGCGTTGCGCTCGGGCACGGTGAAGGCAAGGACCTGATCGAAGCCGGTCGTTCCTGCAGATGCGCTGCCGTCAGACATGGTCAGATCTGCCCGAAGGCCCAGCGAAGGATCGACTTCTGGGCGTGGATGCGGTTTTCCGCCTCGTCCCAAACGACTGACTGGGGCCCGTCGATCACTTCGTCAGTTACTTCCTCGCCGCGATGGGCCGGCAAGCAGTGCAGCAGCACGGCATCAGGCTTCGCTTGTGCCATGAGGCCGGCGTTCACCTGAAACGGTGTCATCGCTGCCAGCTTGGCTTCGGCGTGGGCCTGTCCCATCGAGATCCAGGTATCGGTAACGACAACGTCAGCGCCGCGAACAGCATCGGCTGCGCTGCGGAAGGTATCGATACGCGCGCCGCCCGCCTGGGCCGCTGCGATGAACGCGGGATCGCTATCGTACCCTTCCGGTACGCCGATTCGGACGTTGAACTTCATCAGGCCCGCCGCCTCAACGAACGAGTTGAGCACATTGTTGCCATCGCCGAGCCAAGCGACTTCGAGGCCCGGCAGCGCCTTGCCGTGTTCCAGCAAAGTCTGGAGGTCTGCCACGATCTGGCAGGGATGCGACAGGTCGGTCAGGCCGTTGATGACCGGCACGCTAGCGTAGTGCGCCAACTCTTCCAGCTTTGCGTGATCATCAGTGCGCAGCATGATGGCGTCGGCCATCCGGCTGAGCACGCGGGCCGTATCAGCGATGGTCTCGCCGCGCCCAAGTTGCGTGGTTCCGGCATCGAGCACGATGCCGCTGCCGCCAAGCTGACGGATGCCGATATCGAACGAGACACGAGTACGCGTCGAGTTCTTCTCGAACACCATCGCGAGAACGCGGCCTGCGAGCGGCGAATCGGCATCGGGCAAGCCCTTGGGCAGCCCGCGCCGCGCGGCCTTCCGGTCCATCGCATCGCCGAGGATGGCGGCAAGCGCATCGCCGCCGGCATCGCTCAGGCTGAGGAAGTGCCGGGTCATGCCGGCACGGCTTCTGCCGCGTAACTCGCTGTCGCGGCGGAAAGCTTCTCCATGAATTCCTCGATGTGGCTGTCGTCGATGACGAGCGGCGGCAGGACGCGGAAGGTCATGTCGCCCGCGGCCACGGTGAGCAGATGGTGGTTGTCGCGCATGTGGGCAACAAACGGGCGCGGCTCGATCTTCATCTTCACGCCGAGCATCAGGCCCCGGCCGCGAACAAGTTCGAACATGTCCGGGTAATTGCCGATGAACTGCTCCAGCCGGCCGCGCAGGCGCTCGCCCTTGGCCTTCACTTCATCAAGGAAGGCAGGCTCGGCAACCACATCAAGCACGGCTTCAGCGGCGGCCATGGCGAGCGGGTTGCCGCCATAAGTGCTGCCGTGCGTGCCGATCACCATGCCGCGCGCAGCCATTTCGGTCGCAAGGCAGGCGCCGAGCGGGAAACCGCCGCCGATGCCCTTGGCGGTTGCCATGATGTCCGGCGTCACGCCGTACTGCTCATAGGCATAAAGATCGCCGGTGCGGGCAACGCCGCACTGGACCTCATCGAAGATCAGCATGAGGTCATGCTCGTCTGCCAGCGCCCGCAGGCCCTGCAGGAATTCCGGCGAAGCATCGCGAATGCCGCCCTCGCCCTGGATCGGCTCGACGAGGAAGCCTGCCGTGTGCGGCCCGATCGCCGCCTTCGCGCCTTCGAGATCGTCGAAGTCGACGTAGCGGAAGCCTTCGAGCAGCGGCATGAAGCCCTTGTGCATCTTCTCCTGGTTGGAGGCACTGATCGTGGCCATCGTGCGGCCGTGGAAGGCGTTCTTGAACGTGATCAGTTCATAGCGATCGGTATTGCCCGCGTGCTGGTGATAGGCGCGCGCGGTCTTGATCGCGCATTCGACCGCCTCGGCACCCGAATTGGTGAAGAACACCGTGTCGGCAAAGGTCAGGTCGACCAGCCGCTGCGCCAGATGCTCACCCTGCGGGCTGCCATAAAGGTTGGAGACGTGCATCAGCTTAGCCGCCTGCCGCTGGATGGCGCCGATCAGGTGCTCGTTGCTGTGGCCGAGCAGGTTGACCGCGATACCGCTGGCGAAATCGAGATAACGCGTGCCGTCTTCGCTGATCAGATGGCAGTGCTCTCCACGCACCGGACGCACGCCGCACCGGGGATAGACGGGCATCAGCGGAGTGATCGACATGGGCTAGGTCCTTCCTGCTTCGGCTCCCGTTCCGCTGGGAGCATTGTCGTAAACGACAAATGGCGACCCCGGAGGGCCGCCATCTGAAAATGTCGGTGGCACAGGCCTTCGGGCCGGAAGCCCGAAGGACCACGCGCCGATATCAGTCTTGTCGGGGCACCAGATTGACCGCCGAGTACTTGCCCCGCCGATCGACCTCGAGATCGAACTCGAGCTTGTCGCCCTCGTTCAGCTCACGCATGCCCGAGCGCTCAACCGCGCTGATGTGCACGAACGCATCCGGCTGGCCATCATCACGGGTGATGAAACCGAAGCCCTTCATGGCGTTGAAGAACTTGACCGTGCCGGTCGCCTTCTCACCGGTCAGCTGGCGCTGGGGCGCAGCGGGCTTGGCCGCAACCGCGATCACATCGCCGACAACCTGCAGATCGGCCGCCGAGATCTTGCCGCCGCGATCGACGAGGTTGAACTCAAGCTGCTGACCTTCGGCAAGGCCTTCCAGCCCGGCACGCTCGACCGCGCTGATGTGGACGAACACGTCTTCGCCACCATCTTCACGCTGAATGAAGCCGAAGCCCTTCTGGGAATTGAAGAACTTGACGACGCCCTTACCAGTGCCGACGACCTGAGCCGGCATACCGCCGCCGCCGCCGCCGCCGCGCGGGCCACCGAAGCCACCGCCGCCGCCGCCGCGCGGGCCGCCGAAGCCGCCACCACCGCCGCCGCCGAAGCCGCCGCGATCACCGCCGCCGAAACCGCCACGGTCGCCGCCGCCGAAACCACCACGACCGCCGCCGCCACCGAAGCCGCCGCGATCAAACCCACCGCCGCCGAAACCACCGCCGCCGCCGCCGTAAGGGTCGAAGCCGCCCTCGTCACCGAAACCATCGCGCTTGTCGCGTCCGCGACCCCGCCGCCCTCTGTCAAAACCCATAAAAACCAATAAACCTTCGTTCCGCCCCTGCTTTCCTGGGTGCCGCAAGCCGGACGCGGCTGCCGACGGCACAACAAGGGAAATGCGCGAGACTCTGCTCGCCTGATCCTCTGCAATTAAGACTATAGCCAACAAAAGGCTTCAGTGCGAACGGATTCGTTGGTGGGTACAACTTGGCGGTAGAGGAGTGTGGCCTTTCTACCATGTTAGGGCGGCACTTGCCCTTGGCAGAGGGTTTCGGCAAAGCGGCAGCAACAAATTTGCCCCGCGTCGGTGCTGCGCCAGAGCACAGCACCCTCGCCGGCAACGGAGAGAGATTGCCGCCATGTTTCGCAAGATCGATGACAAGACTTTCGCCAGCCCGCAGATCGAATTGTCGGACGTTGCCGAAGCGCAGGCCATGGGCATCGGCATGATTATCAACAACCGGCCCGAAGACGAGTCTCCCGACCAGACTCCGGGCGCAGAGATCGAAGCCGCCGCCAAGGCAGTTGGCATCGCCTATGTCGCGATTCCCGTAACGCATGCTGGTTTCTCGATGCCGCAGGTCGAAGCGATGCAGGCCGCGCTGGCGGAAGCAGGCGACAAACCGGTGCTGGCCTATTGCCGTTCGGGCACGCGGTCCACACTGCTCTGGGCGCTGGCGCAGGCGCGGACAGGCATGGCGCCCGATGCCATCGCCGCCCACGCCGCCGGCGCAGGCTATGACGTGGGCCCGATCATGCCGCAGATCGATTTTCTCGCCGCTCAGGCACGCTGAGGCCGGCACAATGTCACTCGCCGCGTTGCTTGCCTTCCCCGGCGCCGCAATTGCCCTGCAAGCAATCGGATCGCTGATCGCCGTGCTGCTGGTTTTTGCAGTCGTGCGCGCGCTCGGCATGGGCAGCGACGTGCGGATTGCCGACGAAGCGGAAGCGCGGGCGCTTGCCGAAGAAGCCCGCTGCGGGTTCGATCCGGTCGATATCGCGCTTGACCGCGCTCGCATCGGTGCGCTGCTGCGCAACGGCGCGGGCGAAGTGATGCTGATCCGCCGCCATGGCGCGCGGTTCGCGGCGCGCGTGCTGTCCTCGCACGCCGGTGCCCGGCTCGATCGCGGTTTCCTCACGCTTTCAACCGACGATCCCCATTTCGGGAGCATAACGCTCGATCTGGGCGAGCGCGCGCAAGTCTGGGCCGCCAGCCTGCGCAGGCTGGGAGCGCGCGCATGAACGAGATGCTCGCATCGCTCCTCGCCGCATTCAGCACGCCGATCACTCACCCGATCGACGTAATCGCCTATGCCGTCCCGGCCTTTGTCGCGCTGATCCTGATCGAAATCGCGTGGGCGCGCCGCCATGCCCCGAAAGCCTACGAAGCGCGCGACATGCTCACTTCGCTGCTGATGGGGCTTGGCAGCACGATCGCAGGGGCACTTTTCGCCGGGTCCATATATGCCGCGGCGACCTGGCTCTACGCCCATCGTCTCGCGACAGTGCCCTATGCGTGGTGGTCGTGGATCGCGGTGCTGCTGCTGGATGATTTCAACTACTACTGGGCGCACCGCACCGGGCACCGCGTCCGCTGGTTCTGGGCGGCCCATGTCAACCACCACACCAGCCAGCACTACAACCTCAGCACCGCGCTGCGGCAGACCTGGACCGGCCCGCTGGCGCTTTCCTTCGTGTTCCGCATCTGGCCTGCCTTTGTCGGCGTTCCGCCGGAAATGCTGCTGACGGCAGGCGCAGCAAACACGGTCGGCCAGTTCTGGATCCACACCGAAGCCGTCCGCCGCATGCCGGCGTGGTTCGAATGGGTGTTCAACACGCCATCACACCACCGCGTCCACCACGCGACGAACCCGCTCTACCTCGACCGGAACTATGCCGGAGTGTTCATGTTCTGGGACCGCCTGTTTGGTACTTTCCAGCCCGAGCTGGACGAGGAACCGCCGCGCTACGGCGTGATTCGCCAGCTCGGCACGTTCAACCTGATCCACAGCGTGTTCCACGAATGGAAGGGCATGCTGAAGGATTTTGCCACCGCACCATGGCGCTACAAGCTCGCCTATCTGGTGCGCGAGCCGGGCTGGAGCCACGATGGCAGCCGCGATAGCAGCGACACGATCCGCGCCCGCTGGATGGAACGCAACGGGCACCTAGCGCCCGATGAGCCCCAGCGCATGGCGGATGAAGGCATCGCGGTCAGCCACCCATAGCATGTCGTCCGAAAGGCGCGGGTTCACATAAGTCCACCCGTCTGCGGAATAGACCTTACCGAAGGTACCGCGCGTGCCGAACGCCAGCGAAACCGCCCGCTGCTCGCTGCGCAGTGTGAGCCCCTCGCCCGCGATCGTCGGGGTGCCCGGCTGGAAGCCGCGGCCCCACGGGCGCAGCGCAAAGACATACGGCTCGTTGCGGAAGCTGCGGACATCGGTGTTGAAGAATACCGAAAGGTACGCCTTGTCGAGAACGTCGAGCGCGGCAGGGGGCATGCGCCAGTCAGACGTTGCGATCACCGGCCAGGGATAATGCTGCGGATTGCCGTAGAGAATCTCGCTGCGCAGATCGACCAATGCATCCCGCAGCGGCTGCAACGGCGGCACGCGCTCGATCCGGAGACCATTCGACCAGGTAAACCCGAACGATGTCGCATCAATCAGCGGCATTGCCGAGGGTGAGCCCCGGCCCGGCGCGTTGGAGACAGTGACGTTCTCGTAAATGCGCAGGTACGCCTTGTCCTTCAACTGGTGCCCGCTCGCAATATCGCGCCAGCCCTGCTGGCCTTGCCAGCGCACATTGCGGAAGTGTGAGACAAGCGTGCCGTTGATGTAGGTCGAATGCTCCTGGTCGGCATTGCCGCCGACATTGCCGGTGATCTCGCTGTCCTCGGCATAAAGCATGGTCTCCCCACCGGGTACGAACAGCGCGTTCTTGCCGCCAAAGATTTTGGAACGCCGCACGACCGCCGTGAAAAGCCCGGGCGGAGCCCCGCCGAATGTCTCAAGATGCAACGCGCCCATCGGCTGGACCGCACCCGGAAAATCAAGCTCGATATCCCGCATCTCGAAATGGATACGGCTGCGGCCCATATCGAGCGCGCGCATCCGCAGCGCTGCCCACTGGTCACCCGTCCGGAACGTCACCCGCTCTCCCGGTACCGAGGAGCGGAAGATGTACTGCGTTCCGTCGAGGTTGCCGATGATATCCGGCAGGTTCGGAGCAAAGGGGTAGACGCATGGCCGCCCGGCGCGGTCGCGGGCCTCGTAGACGAACTCCAGCCCGCCTTCCGCGCGCCCATAAAGCGCGGCGACGTCGTTGCCTTGATAGACCTCACGCCCCGCGGCCTGCGAGGCATCGCATTTCACGAAGAAACGATTGGCCGGGCGGCGCAACCCGCGCATCGGCATGTAGAAGGGATAGCTCGCGTCATGCGCGGCGTATTCGGCCGGGGTATGCGGCGGCGGCAGCTCTGCCGGAACCACGGGCTGCAGCGGCGGCGCGGCCGCTCCATGCGGCGCCGTCTGGGCATTCGATTCGCTGCCCAGCCCGCTGCACCCAATCACGCCCAGCACCGCCAGTCCGGCGCCCAGCCATAGTGGAACCCTCATGGCGATCCTTCCGGCAACGGGCAGGCGCGCCCGCATGACATCAGCTCGCGAGGCGCAGCGCGGTGCCGGCCGTGTCTGCATCGGGCTGATCGGGCCAGATCCCGCGCGTATCATAGACTACCTTGCCGCTACGCTCGGCGAGCGGGACGACCTTGAACACATCGTGGTCGACCAGCACGAGCAGCAGATCGCAAGTCTCCAGCGCGTCGTCGAGGTCGATCAGGCTTGCGCCGGTATCAGTGAACTCGACGGGAAGCGCCTGCGCATAAGGCTCGACGACGCTGACGCGGTTGCCGTATTTGCGCGCGATCCGGGCGGCAACGAAGCGCGCCGGGCTTTCGCGGAAATCGTCGATGTTAGCCTTGAAGGCGAGGCCAAGGCAGGCAATCCGCGCGTCCGGATGCGCATCGATCAGCTGCGTGGCGCGCTCGATCACGTGGTGCATCTTCTGGTCGTTGACGCCGCGCGCGGCGCGGATCAGCGGGGTGTGCTCGGGTGCGCTCGCCACGATGAACCAGGGATCGACCGCGATGCAGTGCCCGCCGACGCCGGGCCCCGGCTGCAGGATGTTCACGCGGGGGTGGCGGTTGGCGAGGCGGATCACTTCCCACACATCAAGGCCCATGCGGTCCGCGACAATCGAAAGCTCATTGGCGAAGGCGATATTCACATCGCGGTAGGCGTTTTCGACCAGCTTGGTCATTTCGGCGCTGCGAGCGTCGGTGGTGACGCAAGTGCCGCGCACGAAGCGCTTGTAAAATGCCAGCGCCTTGCGCGCACAGCGCGGAGTGATGCCGCCGATCGAGCGATCGTTGTTGGTGAGTTCTTCCAGAATACGGCCCGGCAGCACGCGCTCGGGGCAATAGGCAATCGAGACATCCGGCGTTTCCCGAGTCATGCCGGGAAACTTGAGGTCAGGCCGCAGGCCCGCCATCAGGTCGCGCATCATTTCGGTCGTGCCGACAGGGCTGGTCGATTCGAGAATCACCACATCCCCCGCCTTCAGCACGCCCGCCACTTCGCTGGCGGCGGCCTGAACATAGGAAACATCCGGCGTGTGGTGGCCATCCTTGGCGAACGGCGTCGGCACCGCGATCACGAAGACGTCGGCAGGTTCGATCTGGGTCGAAGCGCGCAACAGGCCGCGCTGGACGACGCCCTGGACGAGGCCGTCGAGATCGACTTCCTCGATATGGATCTCGCCGCGATTGATCGTGTCGACCACGCTCTGCGTCACATCGAGGCCGAGCACCGGGCAGCCGGAACGGGCGATGACGGCGGCAGTGGGCAGTCCGATATAGCCAAGCCCGACGACGCAGACCTGCGGCTTCACATCACCGTTGCCGATTTTAGCGGACATTCCCCAAGAGCTCCACGATACGCCGCGCAGCGTGCCCATCCCCAAACGGATTGTGCGCGCGCGCCATGGCCGAATAGGCAACCTTATCGTCGAGCAGAGTAAAGATTTCGGAAACTATCCGGGCGGTTTCGGTGCCGACGAGCTTCGCCGTGCCAGCCTCAATACCCTCGGGTCGCTCGGTCGTCTCGCGCATCACGAGCACCGGCTTGCCGAGCGCAGGCGCTTCTTCCTGCACCCCGCCGCTGTCGGTCAGCATGATCTCGGCAAGGCCCAGCAGGCGAGCAAAATGCGGGTAGTCGAGCGGCTCGATCAGCGCGACATTGGGCAGGCCGCCGAGCGCGCCTTCCATCACCTTGCGCACGTTGGGATTGGGGTGAACCGGAAAGATCAGCGCGACATCCGGACGCTCGGCAATCTGGCGGATGGCTTCGGCAATTGCTTCCAGTCCGCCGCCAAAATTCTCGCGCCGGTGGCTGGTGACTCCGATGATGCGCTTGCCATCGAACCGCTCCTCGAGATCGGCTAGCCCCTCCGCCAGCGCCGGCTCAGCCTCGATCTTGGCGCTGACCCACTGAAGCGCGTCGATCACGGTATTGCCCGTCACATGGATCGCATCGGCACTGACATTCTCGGCACGCAGCGCGGCGGCAGACGTCTCGGTCGGCGCGAAATGCAGCGCAGCAATCGTGCCGATGATCTTGCGGTTCACCTCTTCCGGCCATGGGTGATAGATGTTGTGGCTGCGCAGCCCTGCCTCGACATGGGCGACGGGAATCTTGCGGTAATAGGCTGCCAGCGCGCCGGCCATGGCCGTTGCGGTGTCACCCTGAACCACCACCCAGTCGGGCTTTTCAGCGTCCATCACGCCGCCAAGGCCGGTCAGCAGCGCTGCCGTCAGCCCGTCGAGCGTCTGGTCGGGCTTCATCAGGTCGAGATCGTGATCGGGCACGATCCCGGCAATCGCCAGCACCTGATCGAGCATGCCCCGGTGCTGTGCCGAAACGCAGGTAACCACCCGAAAGCGCGGATCAGCGGCGAGCGCGTGCACCACCGGAAACATCTTGATCGCTTCCGGCCGGGTGCCGAAGACCACGAGAATCGTCTGTGTCATGCTCTGCCCCCTAACACCGCTGGGTTAAGGGGCGCATAATCAGAGTGAAGGCATCTGCTGGCTGGAACAGTGGAAACCGCCGCCACCCGCGAGCACCGCATCGGCCAGGAGCCCGATCACCGCGCGCTCCGGAAAGAGTTCGGCAATCGCGGCGACGCCGTCATCATCGTGCTGTGTGCCGAACACCGGCACGATGACCACATCGTTGGCGATGACGAAGTTCATATAGCTCGCCGGCTGCACCATCCCGCCCCACTCGACCAGCCCGGGCGAGGGGACCTCGACCACTTCGACCCCGAAATCGCGCGCCCGCGCGGCGGCATCGGCATAGATCGCGGCATTGGGATCGCTCGGCCCCGTTGCACGCGGCAATGCCAATCGATTCGGCGCCACGAAGCGCGCGAGATTATCGACGTGGCCGTCGGTGTGATCGTTGATCAAGCCATCGCCCAGCCACAGCACACGGTCGTAGCCGAGATCGCGCGCCAGCCGTGCTTCGAGTTCGGCCTGCGTCAGCGCCGGATTGCGGTTTGGATTGAGCAAGCACTGCCCTGTCGTGGCCACAAGACCCGTGCCATCGCCATCAAGCGCGCCGCCTTCCAGAATCCAGTCGCAGCGGTCAGCGGCAAGTCCGGCGCTCGCGGCCAGGTCTGCGCCGATCGCCTCGTCGCCCGGCATCAGATACTTGCCGCCCCAGCCATTGAAGCCGAATAGCCGCGCGCGTCGCTCATCCGCGCCACAGACCACCAGCGGCCCGGTATCGCGCAGCCAGACGTCGCCGTAGACGCGCCGCTCCAGCGTCACCGCTGCCGAAACAAGGCTGCGCGCCCGCGCCTCGTTCGCTGCATCGCGCACGATCAGGCGGACTTCCTGCCCGCTGTCAGCCACGGCGCTGGCAAAGGCCGCGATCTGCACTTGCGCGGCATCGATCACGCCAGACCATTCCTCCGCCAGATGCGGAAAGCCGATCCAGAGCCAGTCCTGCGGATGCCATTCAGGGGGCATCCGCAGCGCGGTGTCGGTCATGGGTTCACTTGCCCTTTGCTGCGGCGAGGCTCTTGTCGCGGATCGCGCGGAACTCGTCGTTCGGGTGCCAGTTCGGCCACACAGTGCTGTTGGCCAGCTCGCGGCCGAGCCGGTAGAACAGCTTCACATCCTGCACCATGCCGGAAATGTCCCAGCTTTCCTGATACTGGTCGCTCGGCTGGTGGTAGCGGTTGTTGGTATAGTCGTCCGAGGCCGCTGCGCCGGCAGCCTTGCCGCCAACGACAAGATCGGTGCCGCGCCCGACATCGAACATCGGCACGCCGCGCTTGGCGAGGCTGAAGTGGTCCGAACGATAATAATGGCCGCGCTCGGGATGTTCCTCGGGCGATTCGCTGAGGCCCATTTCGCCTTCCACCTTGCGCAGGATCGCCGTCAGCTCCGACTTGTCACCGCCGGTCACGGTGATGTCCCTGGCCGGGCCGCCCACCGCCAGCGCGTCCATGTTGACCCCGCCCACGGTCTTGGTGAGCGGGAACACCGGGTTCTGCGCGTAATACTCGGAGCCGAGCAGACCCGATTCCTCCAGCGTCACGGCAAGGAACACCTGGCTGCGCGCGGCGCGGCCAGCTGCGGCGTTCATCTTGGCGAGCGCAGCCAGCGCAGCAACGCCAGTCGCGTTGTCGACCGCGCCATTGCAGATGTCATCTCCCGTCGCATCGGGCTTGCAGCGGCCAAGGTGATCCCAGTGCGCGCTGTAGAGCACATATTCGCCGGGACGGGTCTTGCCGGGAAGCACACCGATCACGTTGTGCGAATTGGCCTTCTCGATCGTGCTGTCGAACGAAAGATTGGCCTTGAGGCCCAGTGGGACGGGCTTGAAGCCCTTCTGCTGCGCTGCGGCGGTCAGCGCGGTCAGGTCCTTGCCTGCCGCCTTGAGGATCGCCTCGGCCACCGGCTTCTGGACCCAGCCATTGGCGACGGTCTGGTCTGCACCGTCATTGGCGGTCTGGACGAAATGCTGCGCGCCCGACCAGCTCGATTCGACCACCTGCCAGCCATAGGCCGCCGGGAAAGTATCATGGATGATCAGCGCGCCGGTGGCGCCCTGCCGCGCGGCTTCCTCGAACTTGTAGGTCCAGCGCCCGTAGTAGGTCATGCGGCGGCCGCGGAAGGGGCCGTTTTCGCCTTCCATCGCATAGTCCGGATCATTGAAGAGGATGACTGCGGTCTTCCCGTGCATGTCGATCCCGGCATAGTCGTTCCAGCCGAGCTCCGGCGCATTGATGCCATAGCCGACGAAGACCAGTTCGCTGTCTTTCACTTCGGTGTGCGGGGTGATGCGATAACTGCCCGCCACAAAATCGCTCGAGGGCTTGAAGGTGAGCACCTGCGCACCGCCGGTAATGGTCAGCGGGCTCTTGTTGGTAGCCGTGATCGTGGCCGTGGGCACGTCCTGCAGCCAGGTCGGTTTGCCATCTCGCCCCTTGTTGCCCGGCTTGAGCCCCGCCGCCTTGAACCGCGCAATGATTGCGTCGAGCGTCTTGGGCTCGGCCGCCGTACCCGGACCACGCCCCTCGAACGCATCCGAAGCAAGTGTGCGGATCGTGTCGCGCATCAGCGCCTCGTCGACCGGCGGCACAGCCGGCGCGGCATGGCTGGCGGCCAGTGGCACCGCCAACGCAGCACCACACAGCAGGATCAAAGCCTTGCGACCAAACGATTTGCCGATCTTCATCTTCGCTTCCCTCATACCAATCACAGTGCCGCATCCGGCTTGCGGCGCACAGGTGGCAGAGCCCCCGCGTGCTGGCAAGCCGCACGCGCGCGCTTGATCGCATGGCGCTGACCGGGCATCGCAGCAGGATGACCGGCACGAGCCAGACCCTGGATTGGGCGCACGCCCTCCACCGCGCCCGCGCCGAAGCGCCGTTCCTGGCGCGCGGGCTCGACCGCTTGCCCGATCTCGAGGCCTTGCTGCAGGCGGGCCGAATCGAAGAGGCGCTGGCCGCCGCCCATCTCGCCGGAACAGACGAGCCCGATACGAGCATCGCCCTGCGCCGCCGACGGCTTGCGCTCGCAGTGACGCTCGCCATCGGCGATCTGGCCGGGGCGCTTCCGCTCGCGCGCGTGATGGCCGAACTCTCCACTTTCGCCGATGAGGCGCTCGATGCCGCTATCGTCGCCGCCATGCGCCGCCGCGTACCGGACGCCGAACCCCAAGGCTTCTCCGCCATCGCGCTCGGGAAGCACGGCGCGGGCGAGCTCAACTACTCGTCCGACATCGACCCGATCCTGCTCTACGATCCCGATCTGCTCCCCCGCCGCGAGCGTGACGATCCCGCCGAAGCCGCCCAGCGCATCGCGCGCACCGTCGTCGAACTGCTGAGCGCCGTTACCGGCGACGGCTATGTCTTCCGCGTCGATCTGCGTCTGCGCCCGGCCGCCGAAGTCACGCCCCTGGCCCTGCCCTTCATTGCCGCGATCACCCACTACGAATCGAGCGCGCTGGCGTGGGAACGCGCCGCCTTCATCCGCGCCCGTCCGGCCTCGGGCGACATCGCGGCCGGGCAAAGCTTCCTCGACGCCATCCGCCCGTTCGTCTGGCGCCGCAGCCTCGATTTCGGCGCGATTGCCGAGATCGGACGCCTTACCACCCGAATCCGCGACCACTACGCTGGCGGGCAGGCGGTAGGTCCGGGCTATGACCTCAAACGCGGCCGCGGCGGCATCCGCGAGGTCGAGTTCTTCGCGCAGACCCACCAACTGATCCATGGCGGGCGCAATTCGTCGCTGCGCCTGCGCAGCACCCGCGCCGCGCTCGATGCGCTGGCAGAGGCCGGGATCGTGGCCAACGACGACGCTGCCGTGCTGGGTGACAGCTACGACCGCCTGCGCACGCTCGAACATCGCCTGCAGATGATTGCCGATCAGCAGACGCACAGCCTGCCGACCGATCCGGCGCTACTCGAAGCGGTGGCGCGCCTCGACGGCCTGCCTTCAGGCGCTACACTGGTCGAAGAGCTTGCGCAAATTTCCGAAACGGTCGGCAGCCGGTTCGACAATCTGATCGCCACATACGCCCCGACCGGTGCGGTCCCGGTCACCGCGCGCCCGCTGGAGCAGGAGTTGAAGGCGCTCGGCTTCGCCGATCCCGGCCCCCTCGCCACACGCATCGAAAGCTGGGAAAATGGCCAGTACCGCGCCCTGCGCAGCGCCGAAGCCCGCGCCGCTTTCGCCCGGCTGCGCGACACACTGCTCGGCGCACTGGCCGCCGCACCCGATCCGGAGCGCGCGCTGCTGCGCTGGGAAGGTCTGCTGGCCGGCCTGCCCAGCGCGATCAACATTTTCCAACTGCTGGAGGCGCGACCCGCCCTCCTTGGCGTCGTCATGCGCGTGCTTGCCCATGCGCCGACACTGGCGGACGAACTGGCCCGCCGTTCGGATCTGCTCGACACACTGATCGATCGCAGCGCCTTCGATCTGCCCGGCAGCGTCACCAGCCTTGCCGGTGAGTTCCGCCGCTGCGAAGCGGGTGACGACTACCAGTGCTTGCTCGATGCCGTGCGCCGCAAGGTTGGCGAGTGGCGCTTCGCGCTCGGCGTCCAGCTGATCGAGAGCCAGCTGAGCGAAACCTGGCGCGACCCGCTCGAAGTGGGCGCTGCCCTCTCACGCATCGCTGAAGCGGCAATCCTTGTCCTCGCCGAAGCAGCGCGAGGGGAGTTCACCCGCGCACACGGCAAGATTGCCGGAAGCGAACTCGTCATCCTCGGACTAGGCCGGTTGGGCGGCGCAGCGCTGACCCATGCGTCCGATCTCGATATCGTGTTCCTGTTCAGCGGCGATCACACCGGCGAATCGGACGGCGCCCGACCGCTAGGCAGCACGCTCTATTACAATCGCCTCGCCCAGCGCGTGATCGCCGCGCTCTCCGCCCCCACCGCCGCCGGTGCGCTCTACGAAGTCGACGTCCGCCTCCGCCCCAGCGGCGCGCAGGGGCCGATTGCGGTGAGCCTCGAAAGCTTCGCCCGCTATCAGCGCGAGGACGCCTGGACCTGGGAACATATGGCGCTGTGCCGCGCGCGGCCCTTGTTCGGCACGCCGACAGACTGCGCGACGCTCTCGGCGATCATTGCGGATGTGCTCAATCGCCCGCGCGATCCCGAAAAGCTGTGCGCCGATGTCCTCTCGATGCGTGCCGAGATGGCGCAGCACAAGCCGCCGGCCGGGCCGCTCGACGTGAAGCTGGCGCGCGGCGGACTCGTCGATCTGGAATTCCTCGTCCATTATCTGCAACTGCGCGAACGCACCGCGCTTGATCCCGATCTCGGGCGCGCGGTCGATGCACTCACCGCGGCCGACCTGCTACCCTGCCCGTTGCGTCCCGCACACGATCTGCTCGCCCGGCTGCTGATCACCGTCCGCCTGGTTGCCCCTGACGGACGCTATCCGCCTGAAGCCAGCCGCGCTATCGTTGCTCGGGCATGCGGCCTTGCCGATTGGTCGGGGCTGCTCGATGCCGTGCTGGCAGCCCGCCGCGAAATCGCGACATGCTGGCACACCGTGTTTGGCGAAGAACTGGAGATCTTTGAATGAGCGAGACCATCGGCGCGGGCAGCCCGCTGCCCGACATTGCCATGACCACGCCCGAAGGCGGCGCGGTGAAGCCGTCCGATTTTCTCGGACGCAAGCTGGTGCTGTTCTTTTATCCCAAGGACGACACGCCGGGCTGCACCACCGAGAACAAGGACTTCTCGTCGCTGGCGGCAGAGTTCGCAGCCGCTGGTACCGCGCTGCTCGGTGTGAGCAAGGACCCGCCCAAGAAGCACCTCAAGTTCATCGAGAAGCACGGCCTTGCCGCACCGCTCGCCACCGATGCGGAAGAAGGCGGCCTTTCGGACGCGCTCGGCATCTGGACCGAAAAGTCGATGTATGGCCGCACTTACATGGGCATGGAGCGGACGACCTACCTCGTCGGCACAGACGGCAAGATCGCGCAAGTCTGGTCCAAGGTGAAGGTCAAGGGCCACGCCGAGGAAGTGCTCGCTGCTGCAAAGGCGCTCTGATCGGCAGATGACCCACATTTCTGTTGCCGCAGCGATTCGCGGGGCAATGCTCACCGCCGATCCTGCGGCCAAGGTCATGACGGCGCGAGCCGTCCGGCGTGACTGGACTGCTGGCCGCCTCGCCTTCGTGTTCGACGAAGCGATGCCCGACGAGCCTGCCCGCCCGGCGCGGCCTGAACTGCTGCCGCCAAATGCCATGCCCAAGCGCGGGCGCGGCGGATCGGAGCGCGGACGGCTCGCACTGCTCCATGCCCTGGCGCATATCGAGTTCGTTGCGATCGACCTCGCGCTCGATGCGGCCGGGCGTTTTGGTGAGCAACGCGGGCCAGAGTTCGTTACCGATTGGCTTGACGTGGCAGCGGACGAGGCGATGCATTTCTCGTTGCTTGCCCGCCGCTTGCGCACGCTCGGGTCGGACTACGGCGCCTTGCCCGCCCACGACGGACTGTGGGACGCTGCACGGGAAACGGCCCACGACGCTGCTGCTCGGCTTGCCGTGGTGCCCATGGTGCTCGAAGCGCGCGGGCTGGACGTGACGCCGGTTACCATCGAGCGCTTTGCCGCTGCCGGGGATTTCCGCTCCGCCCGGATCCTCGAACGGATCCTCAGCGATGAGATCAGGCATGTGCGCTACGGCACAACGCACTTCCTGAAACTGTGCGACGAGCGGGGTGAATCGCCGCCAGTCCTCTGGAAAACCCTTGTCGCGCGGCATTTTCGCGGGGCTGTTAAGCCACCGTTCAACGACTCGGCGCGCCGTGCTGCCGGTTTGTCGTACGAATTGATGACAGGGGTTGTCTGATTAAGACTCTTCCCCCTAACCCCATTTCAGCGAGGCAGCGGGAGGGGTTTCCGCACAGTCTCAGGGAACTTTTCAGGCAGACCGGAATGATCCGGCGGGCCGTTGGGAAGCTCCAGGTGGATCGGTTTCGGTCTCAGCAGCGCAGGTGATGCTGCAGGATCAAGGCGATTAAGGGTTAGCGGGTCGTAATGGTTAACAACAAGATTTTGAAACTGGTGATTGGCTCGATTGGTGCAGCCGCCTGTTTCTTCTCCGCTCCTGCGTTGGCCAACAGCGCTGCATCAGCCGACATTGCTGCCCCGCTCCGCGCCGCAGAGGCCGCTCGTAACGGCACCACCGCCACCCCCGCCGATGATGAATTCCACAAGCTGTTCGCCAGCTGGAAGGCGCTTGAGGGCGGCTCGTCGGTCGGCACCGACATCGCTCCCGCCCAGCGCAACGGCGGCGTCTCGATCCCCTCGCTCGTTCCCGTTTCGTCGAACCGCGCCATGAGCAGCGGCTTCGGCATGCGCGTCCACCCCGTCCTCGGCGGGCTGCGTGCGCACAAGGGCATCGATCTTCCCGCCACCACCGGCACTCCGATCCACGCTTCGGCTGACGGCGTTGTCGGCAAGGCCGACTGGTTCGGCGGCTACGGCCTGTTCGTCGAGCTCGAGCATGGCGGCGGCATGGAAACCCGTTACGGTCACATGTCGCGCATCGCGGTTGCCGAGGGGCAGCGCGTCCACAAGGGCGACGTGATCGGCTACGTCGGCTCGACCGGCCGCTCGACCGGCTCGCACCTGCACTACGAAGTGCGCATTGGTGGCGAAGCCGTGAACCCCATTCCTTACATGCAGACCGTCGCCCCGGGCGTCTCGACCGAGACCGTTCTGGCGCAGAGCGACGTGCCTGCTCAGCTGGCGCGCTGAGCGCCGCAAAAAACGCATCTTGGAGAGGATGGGACGAAGGCGGCGGAAACGCCGCCTTCTTCTTTTATGGCATCTGCGCCCACAGAATGTGCTTTGGCTGACGAATCCCGTTGCACGCTTTAATCGAGCGGTTAAACTCTCTCGAAAGATGGCCTGACAGGCCGGTCGATCCTGAGAGGATGCGCATGCAGTACCACCCGAGTATCCACGCGAAGACCAATCCCGAAAAGCCCGCCGTGATCATGTCCGGCAGCGGCGAGGTCGTGACCTATGGAGAGCTCGAGGCGCAGAGCAACCGCTTCGCGCAGCTGCTCCGGTCGCGCGGGATCGGGATCGGCGACACCATCGCGCTGTGTTTCGAAAACCACCCCTTCTTCTTCTCGCTGTGCTGGGGCGCTCAGCGTGCCGGCATAGTCTACGTGGCAATCTCGTCACGCCTTGCCCCGCCGGAAATTGCCTATATCGCGCGGGATAGCGGCGCCAAGCTGCTGGTCGGCAGCGGCACGCTCACCCCGCTGCTCGATGCGGTAGCCGAAGCCGCGCCCGAAGTGCCGCAGCTCCGCCTCGGGGGCACCGGCGAGCATGATCTGGCCGCCGCCCTGGCAGCCATGCCGATCGGACCCATCGCCGACGAGCGCGCCGGGTGCGACATGCTCTATTCCTCCGGCACCACCGGCAAGCCCAAGGGCGTGCGCGTACCGCTACCGGAAGACCCGGCCATCGGCGGTGCCAACTCGTTGATCATGCTCGCCGGCGGCCCCTTCGGCATTCGTCCCGATGCCGTCTATCTCTCTCCCGCGCCGCTTTACCACGCCGCGCCGCTGCGCTGGTCGATGACGGTGCATCGCTTTGGCGGCACCGTGGTCTGCATGGAAAAGTTCGAAGCCGAGAAGGCACTCGAGGCCATCGAGCGCTACAAGGTGACCGACAGCCAGTGGGTGCCGACGCACTTCGTGCGCATGCTCAAGCTGCCCGAAGAAGTCCGCTCGCGCTACGACCTCTCCTCGCTGCGCGGAGCGATCCATGCAGCGGCGCCCTGCCCTGTGCCGGTCAAGCGCGCGATGATCGAATGGTGGGGCCCGGTGCTCAACGAGTACTACGCCGGTACCGAAGGCAACGGCTTCACTTTCATTTCCAGCCCCGAATGGCTGCAGCGGCCCGGCTCAGTCGGCCGCGCTCTGCTCGGCACGATCCGCATCTGTGATGAGAACGGCGACGAAGTGCCGCGTGGCACCGAAGGCCAAGTCTTCTTCGAAGGCGGCAACCCGTTCGCCTATCACAACGATCCCGACAAGACCCGCGACGCCACCAACAAGCACGGCTGGACGAGCCTTGGCGACGTGGGCTGGGAGGATGAGGACGGCTACCTTTTCCTCACCGACCGCAAGAGCTTCATGATCATCTCGGGCGGGGTCAACATCTACCCGCAGGAGATCGAAAACCTGCTCATAACGCATCCAAAAGTGGCCGACGTTGCGGTCATCGGGGCACCTGACCCGGACATGGGCGAGCGCGTGGTCGCGGTCGTGCAGCCTCACGACTTTGATGAGGCTGGCCCCGCCCTCGCCGAGGAACTCACTGCGTGGCTGGCCCCCCAGCTCAGCCGGGTAAAGCTCCCCCGCCAGATCGACTTCCGCGCCGATCTCCCGCGCGAGCCCACCGGCAAACTCTTCAAGCGCCTGCTGCGCGACGAATACAAGGCTGCCGCCGCAGCGGCCGCCTGAACTTCTCTTTCAAGGACGAAATCCATGGCCACCACCGCCGACCGCATCGTTCCCGAGGAGATCGGCCGCGCCGTGATCGATCCCGCCGCTTATGCCGCTTGGGATCCGCTGCTCGATCAGTTCGACACGCTGCGGGAGGAAGGCCTGCAAGTGGCCCGCGTCGTCTCGTCCACGGACTTGCACGAGCCATTCTGGTTGGTCAGCGGATTTGACGAGGTCATGGCCGCGAGCAAGGACAACGCGACCTTCCTCAATCACCCCAAGTCGTCCGTCTTTGCGCTGCGCAGCACCGATGCGCTGGCCCGCGCGATCACCGGCGGTAGCCCGCACCTCGTGCAGTCGCTGGTGCAGCTCGATGCGCCGCTGCATCCCAAGCTGCGGCGGCTGACGCAGGACTGGTTCATGCCCAAGAACCTGCGCACCATAGAGGAGCGCACGCGCAAGATCGCCGAAGCAACTGTCGATCGCCTGCTTGAGGCAGACGGTGAAGGCGATTTCACCAAGCTCGTCTCATCGCCCTATCCGCTCCACGTGGTGATGCAGATCCTCGGCGTACCCGAGGAAGACGAGCAGCGCATGCTTGTGCTCACCCAGCAGATGTTTGGCGGTCAGGACGAGGAGCTCAACCAGTCCGGCATCAAGAACCTCCCGCCCGAGATGATCACCCAGATCGTCGCCGGTGCGGTAAAGGACTTCGAAGCCTATTTCGCCGCACTCGCCGCCGAACGCCGCAAGAACCCCACAGACGACGTCGCCACCGTGATCGCCAACGGCACGATCGACGGCCAGCCGCTCGATGACGTGGTCACCGCCGGCTACTACATCATCACCGCCAGCGCCGGGCACGACACGACCAGCGCCTCGACGGCTGGCGCCATGCTCGCCCTCGCCCGCGATCCGGCGCAGTTTGCGCGGGTCAAAGCTGATCGCAGCTTGCTGGGCGGTATCGTTGAAGAAGCGATCCGCTGGACCACGCCGGTGCAGCACTTCATGCGCACGGCTTCGGCGGATACCGAGCTAGGCGGCCAGAAAATCGCCAAGGACGACTGGTTGATGCTCAACTACGTCGCGGCCAACCACGATCCATCGCAGTTCCCCAATCCGCGCCGGTTCGATGCTGCGCGCGAAGGCAATCGCCACCTCGCGTTCGGGGCCGGCGCGCACCAGTGCCTCGGCCTCCATCTGGCCCGGCTCGAGATGCGCATCCTGTTCGAAGTGCTGCTCGACCGACTGGACAGCGTGGAATTGGCGGGCGAACCCGCCCGCGCCAAGTCCACGTTCGTTGGCGGGCTCAAGCGCCTTCCACTGCGGTGGAAGGCGGCCTGAGCCGCCTCGCTACTCCGCCAGCAAGCGGGTCATGATCGCGCGGACGTCGTCCGCCATGTCAGGCCGCTGGAGCGCCAGCGATAGCGTCGCCTCGACGAAGCCTGCCTTGCTACCGCAGTCAAACCGGCGGCCGGTGAAGGTCACGGCATGGAACGGCTGGTTGCCGATCATGCGGGCCATGGCATCGGTCAGCTGAATCTCGCCGCCGGCACCCTTTTCCTGGCCCTCCAGCGTGCGCATCACTTCGGGCTGCAGAATATAGCGGCCTGAGATGATGAGGTTGGAAGGCGCATCTTCACGCTTCGGCTTTTCGACGAGCCCGGTCACTTCCGTGAGCTTGTCGGAGATGCGCGCACCCGGCGCGATCACACCGTAGCTCGAAACTTCCTCTTCCGGCACTTCAAGCACGCTGATCAGGTTGCCGCCCACTTCATTGTAGGCCTCGACCATTTCCTTCATGCAGCCCGGCGTCCCGATCATCAGTTCGTCAGGCAGGAAGATCGCAAAGGGCTCATCGCCCACAATGGCCCGCGCGCACCAGATGGCGTGGCCCAGCCCCATCGGCACCTGCTGGCGCACCGTCACCAGATTGCCGGGAAGCATGCGGGTGGCATCAAGGATCGAGAGATCCTTACCGCGATCGCCCATCGTGCGCTCAAGCTCGAAAGCCGTGTCGAAGTGCTCGACAATGGCGGTCTTGCCTCGTCCGGTCACGAAAATCAGCTGCTCGATGCCCGCCTCGCGCGCTTCGTCGACCGCATACTGGATCAGCGGCCGGTCGATGATCGGGAGCATTTCCTTGGGGATTGCCTTGGTCGCCGGAAGGAAGCGCGTACCCATACCAGCAACTGGGAATACCGCCTTGCGGACGGGCTTGCGAACGGGCTGTGATTCATTGCTTCCTGACATGTCGTACTTGGTCCCCTTCCTTTGGCAGCCGATCACGGCCCCCGGCACACTCTGGCATATCGAAGCGCTAGTGCGCCATCATTTCGATCTTGTTGCGCCAATTGGCAAACAAGCTAAACGACCGCGATGGACAAGATCATTATTCGCGGCGGCAATCGCCTTTCCGGCACGGTTCCAGTCTCGGGCGCAAAGAATGCAGCACTGACACTGCTGCCTTGTGCGCTCCTGACCGAAGAGCCGGTGACGCTGCGCAACCTCCCGCGCCTTGCCGATATCGACGGGTTCCAGCATCTGCTCAACCAGTTCGGCGTCTCGACATCGATTGCCGGTGCGCGCCCCGAAGACTTCGGCCGCGTGATGACGCTGCAGGCCACGCGGCTCACTTCGACGGTTGCACCCTATGATCTCGTTCGCAAGATGCGCGCATCGATCCTCGTCCTTGGCCCGCTGCTGGCCCGCGCGGGCGAAGCCACGGTTTCGCTCCCCGGCGGCTGCGCCATCGGCAATCGCCCGATCGACCTCCACCTCAAGGCGCTCGAAGCTTTTGGCGCGCAGATCGAACTCGCAGCCGGCTACGTCCGCGCGATTGCGCCCGATGGGGGCCTGCCGGGCGGGGATTACAGCTTCCCGATCGTCTCGGTCGGCGCGACCGAGAATGCGCTGATGGCCGCCGTCCTCGCGCGCGGCACCAGCACGCTGCACAATGCTGCGCGCGAACCCGAGATCGTCGATCTATGCAACCTGCTCGTCGCCATGGGCGCGCAGATCGAAGGCATCGGCACGTCCGACATTACCATCCACGGCGTTTCGCGGCTGCACGGCGCGACCTACATGGTCATGCCCGACCGGATCGAGGCGGGCAGCTATGCCTGCGCCGCCGCGATCACCGGTGGTGACATCACGCTTGCCGGAGCCCGCGCGGAAGACATGGCCGCCACCATCCAGGCGCTGCGCGATGCGAACGTGCTGGTCGAACAAGTCCGCGGCGGCCTGCGGATCGCCAGCGACGGCCAGTTGCGCCCGGTGACGCTGTCGACCGCGCCCTATCCCGGCCTCGCGACTGACATGCAGGCACAGCTCATGGCGATGCTCTGTCTCGCCAATGGGTCGAGCGTGCTGACCGAGACGATCTTCGAAAACCGCTACATGCACGTGCCCGAGCTTAACCGCATGGGCGCGCATATCGAGACCAAGGGCCGCACTGCGATTGTCCACGGTGTGAGCAAGCTGCACGGTGCCGAAGTCATGGCGACCGACCTCCGCGCCTCGATGAGCCTTGTCATCGCCGGGCTCGCGGCCGAGGGCGAATCGCAGGTTCACAGACTCTATCACCTCGATCGCGGCTACGAGCGGCTCGAGGAGAAGTTCGCGCTGATCGGCGCGGATGTGGAGCGCGTCGGCGGCGACTGATGAAAGCGCCGACGCTCGGAGAACTGACCCGGGTTTTCGCGCGGATCGGCTGTCTCAGCTTCGGTGGACCGGCAGGGCAGATCGCCCTGATGCAGCACGAACTCGTCGATGAGCGCGGCTGGGTAGAGCAGGGCGCGTTCCTGCGCGCGCTCAACCTGTGCCACCTCCTGCCCGGACCTGAAGCGCAGCAGCTGGCGACGTGGATCGGCTGGCGGCTGCACGGCGTGCGCGGCGGCCTGATCGCTGGCCTGCTCTTCGTCCTCCCCGGTGCGGCAGTCATGCTGGCACTGTCGCTACTCTATGTGGCGGCATCGGGTTTGCACTGGTTTGCTGCACTTTTCCTCGGGATCAAGGCGGCGGTGCTGGCGGTTGTGCTTCAGGCGCTGCTGCGGGTTGCCAAGCGCGCACTGGGCACCCGCTTCAAGGTGCTGCTCGCCGCAATCGCCGCATTGGCGCTGACCCTGTTGCACACCCCTTTCCCGGTGGTGATCCTGACAGCCGGTCTGATCGGAGCGGCAACCGCAGAGTGGGCGCCGCAGTGGCTCGGCAAACACCATGCTGTCGCAGGTGACGCTCCGCTTACTCCGTCTGGCAGGCTCGTCGTCTTGACTGCCCGCACGGTCGCCGCGTGGCTGGTGATCTGGGCTCTGCCCCTGGCAGCGGTGTTCTTGATCCTCGGCCCGAATCACGTCCTCTGGCAGATCGGCCTGTTCTTCTCGCGCCTCGCGGTGGTGACATTCGGCGGGGCCTACGCCGTGCTGGCTTATATGGCACAGGCGGCGGTAAGCGGCTTCGGTTGGCTTGCTCCCGGCGAGATGGCCGATGGATTGGGTCTGGCCGAAACGACCCCGGGTCCGCTGATCATGGTCACCCAGTTTGTCGGCTTTGTCGCCGCGTGGCGTCATCCGGGTAGTTTGTCGCCATTGGTCGCGGGCTTGCTGGGAGCCGGGCTCACCACGTGGGTCACGTTCGCCCCGTGCTTCTTGTGGATTTTCGCCTGCGCGCCATGGATGGAGCGGCTGGAGCGTGCCGAACGTCTGCAAGGCGCGCTGGCGGCGATCACCGCAGCGGTGGTCGGCGTGATCGCCAACCTTGCGCTGTGGTTCGCCCTGCACGTGCTGTTTCGCCGCGTTTCGGGAAACGGACTACCCGACTTTGCCAGCCTCGATTTGCGGGCAGCCTTGATTGCAGCGCTCGCGGCGGCGCTGATATTCGGCCTGAAGCGCGGGATCATGGTGTCGATGGCGGTCTGTGCCGCCACCGGTCTGCTGCTGTCGCTAGCCCCCTCGGGCTGAACAGCTTTAGCGGCAGCGCTTCTTTGCGGTAAGCGTGCGATCGATGGCGCGACCAGCGAAGGCGCCGCCGACGGCACCAGCCACGATGCCGACAGGACCGCCCAGCACCGCCTTGCCCACCAGCGCGCCGCCAGCTCCACCTGCGATCAGGCCGGCCGTACCGCTCGAATGACGGCAGGTACGATAGCTGTGGGTGGTTTTGCGGCGTGCGTCGGCCGTTTCGGGAACGACGGTCGTCGCGAGTGTGGCCAGCATGGCAACGGCAAGGAAACTACGGCGCATCAAAGGTACTCCTGCGGAAACGTCAGCTCGGCAATTCGACAAACTGTGTCAGAATCAGGGATGAACGGGGATAGCGCCCGGCTCAGACTGCGCCAGTCTGCCCGCCCGCTGCGGCGAGACGCGCCGTGAGCCATAGCCGAACGGCACCCGCTAGGCCCGGCGGCACATCTGCCACGATCCGCTCCGCATCAATCCGCGCGACGATGGCATTGATCGGCACGCCTTCCTCTGCCGCCGCATCGCGCAGCAAATCCCAGAACAGCGGCTCGAGGCTGATCGAGGTCTTGTGTCCCGCGATTTCGACCGATCGCTTGACCGGGGGGTGGTAGGGCGCAGACATTGAGCGGCGATACGAATTATTGGGGGTGGCCGACAAGTGCCCACCTTCGTACACCCCCTTCATGACCGCGGGCTACGACGCACTGACCGAAAAGGAGAAGGAGACGCTGCGGCTGCTGCTTGGCGGCCATGATGCCAAGTCGATCGCGCGTCACCTCGGCTTGTCCGTCCATACGATCCACGAACGGCTGCGAGATGCGCGGCGCAAGATGGCAGTATCAAGCAGCCGCGAGGCAGCCCGATTGCTGCACCGGATCGAGGGGCAGGACCCCGAATTGCTGGGGGACAAACGGATCGGGGATGCCGCCCAGAACCTCGCCATGCATTCCAACCGGCAGACGATCCGGAGGTTTGGCGATTGGCGCCGTGCTGGGTGGATCGCCGGAGGACTTGCAATGACCATCACCCTTGCCCTGCTCGCCGTGCTGGCACAGTCAGGCGCACATGTTTCACCCGGGAGCGTTGCATCGGCCGCGCCGCCCTCGGTCGCAAGGACATCGTCAAGCGAGGCTGCCGCGACCGAGGCTGCACGGCATTTTCTCGCGCTTCTCGATCACGATGACTGGGAGGGCAGCTGGAAGGCCACCCACAAATCGTTCCAGTTGCTCAACACCGTTGAATGGTGGGCACAGGCATCGCAATCCGTCCGCAGCCGCGTTGGCACGCCGATCTCGCGCGGACTGGCGACGATCGATTTCACTGCTGCGCCGCCCAATGGCTATTGGGTGATCAGGTTCAAAGCCCGCTACAGCAAGCAGGCCAGCGCGCCGGAAACGCTGCAGATGGCGTCGGAGGATGGCGTCTGGAAACTTGCGGCCATCACTGTCGATTGAGGACTTGATGCTGCCTCGCCCCAAGGGAGCGGGGCAGCATTGGATCAATACATGTGCTGGCCGCCGTTGATGCTCATCGTCGAGCCGGTGACAAAAGCGCCTTCCTCGGAGGTCAGGAAGGCGACGCCGCGCGCGATCTCGTCGGCCTGGCCGAGGCGGCCGACCGGGATCTTCGCGACGATCTTCTCCAGCACCGGCGCGGGAACGGCGGCGACCATGTCGGTATCGATATAGCCCGGCGCGATGGCGTTCACGGTGACGCCGTACTTGGCGCCCTCCTGCGCGAGCGCCTTGGTGAAGCCGTGGATGCCGGACTTCGCCGCCGCATAGTTGACTTGGCCATATTGCCCGGCTTGCCCGTTGATCGAGCCGATGTTGACGATGCGGCCCCAGCCGCGTTCGCGCATGCCCGGGAATGTGGCCTTGGCCATGTTGAAGCAGCCGCCGAGGTTGATGCGCATCACCTCGTTCCAGTCGTCGAAGCTCATCTTGTGCAGCACGCCGTCGCGCGTGATGCCGGCATTGTTGACGACGATATCGATCGGGCCGACCTCGGCCGCAATCTTCGCGCACATTTCCAGCGTCGTTTCGTGGTCGCCCACGTCGAAACGATAGGACGCGATTCCGGTCCGTTCCGTAAAGGCGCGCGCCTTTTCCTCATTGCCGGCATAGTTGGCGACGACCGTGCGGCCTTGCGCCTGAAGTGCGAGGGAAATGGCTTCACCGATACCCCGGGTACCCCCGGTCACCACTGCAACGCGCGTCATTCTCTTCTCCCTCTCCGGTCGATGGCAGAGAGGGTAGTCGCAAGGCTGCTGGCGGACAAGCGCTTAGGTCGCAGTCATACGACTGCACCGCAACGGTTCGCATCTGAGATAGTTAGAACCGGAACTGGGTTCCGACGTAAACCGCCTGACTGTCCTTCTTGCCGTCGGTCAGCGGACGGAGACGATCACGCTCGGGCGAATAGCGCACCCCAGCCGTCACGTCGAGGTTGCGGGTCAGGCGATAGCTGCCACCCAGATCGACCTGATAGTCGCTCTGGCCCTCGAAGGTGCGGGGCGCATGGCCGACGCGATCACGCGTATCGAGCTCAATGCGCGGAGCGAGGCGCGAAGGCGTTCCGGACGGAGCCGTTGCGAAGTTGTCCTTGTGGCCAATCGCGCGCAGGTCAGGCACATCCAGCTGCTGGATGTCGAGACGTGCAGTCTCACGATTGCCCGGCGTTGCTGCGAAGCTCTGATAACCGCGGGCAAGGCCAAGGTTGTAGACCATCGGCGCGATCCGGACCGGCGCAGCACCAGGAGCGCTCACCCCGGCGGGGAGCGCAGCGCGGACGACAAGGTTCTGCGCACCGATCTCGCTAACGCGCACCGCAACGGTCACCGCGCGATCGGGGCGATTGTCCATGCCAGCAGGCGTGAAGCGGAACAGCCGGACATGGCCCGGGGTCCGTCCCTGAATCTGTGCGGTGATTTCGGAAACGAGCTTGGGATCGACCGAGGCAGGCGTGAAAGAACCAATTCCGCCGCGCGCCGAGAGGCTTACCGGGGACGACACGAAACCGCCCGTGAGAACGCTACCCAAAGCGGGCGCCGCGACCATGCCAAGCAGCGCGCAGCTGACGAGCGGCAGCACGCGCGCACGGACAACTCCGCGCGATTTGGCTCCCTTGATCGTCTTGCCGCTCATGTCCGCCTTGGACTTTCCCTTTGCAGAGCCGTGTAATTCATTGCTCCAGCGAATCCGGAGTCCGACTCTGTAGGTATGACATACGGTGCCGTGAGGATAATTTCCAGTAGGACAACGATTTTCTGTTCGCCCTCATGCGTGTCTCGGCAAACCTGTTGCAGCGAACCCACAGCCCGTCGGATCACGTGCCTGCCATGCCGCGCTGTTCATATTACAACAAGCCGCGATCCGCCATTGAATGCATGGCCCTTGCGGCGCGCGGCGCCGGGGTGATAGAGCCGCCTTCGCAAGGCGTCTGATCGGCGCGGATTTCATTAAGGCAGGACGCACGGCGAGGCCGCGCAGGCACCCGCCAGCAAGGACAGTAAGCAAGTGACGACAAGCCCCCGCCTTTCCTCCACTTTTGCCCGCGGTATCGCAACCGGCATGCTGGTCATCGCCGCCACCGGGCTGGTCGCAGGATGCGGCGGTCACAAGGCGCGCCCCAAGCTCGATCTCGCCGCCAGCAAGGTTACCACGATCGGCGTCAACGCCTATCTGTGGCGCGCCACGCTGGAAACGCTCTCGTTCATGCCGCTGGTGCAGACCGACAGCAACGGCGGCGTTGTCGTCACCGACTGGTACGCCAATCCGCGTAACCCCAGCGAGCGGATGAAGCTCACCGTCTCGATCCTCGATCAGGATCTGCGCGCCGACGCGCTGCGGATCGCGGCGAGCCGTCAGGTCAGCCAGGCTGGTAACTGGGTCGATGCACCGGTTCAGGCCGCCACTGTCCAGAAGCTGGAGGACATCATCCTGACCAAGGCACGCGATCTGCGCCGCCAGACGCTGGTCAAAGGCTGATTTCCGGAAGGGGCTGATTTCCGAAGGGTTCGCCCTCGTCTGACAGTTGCACGGCCTCCCGCCGCTCCCTAGAGGGGACGGCATGACCGCTGAACGTTCAGAACCAGTCCGCCCAGAATCCGCGCGCCCAGAATCATCGCGCCCTGAAGTCGCACGCTTCGACCCTGCAACAGCCGATCTGCGCTGGCAGAGCACGTGGGACGAACGCCAGACCTTCCGGGCTGATGACACGTCGCCCAAACCGCGCAGCTATGTGCTGGAGATGTTCCC
Source organism: uncultured Novosphingobium sp. (assembly GCA_964413325.1). Lineage (GTDB taxonomy): Bacteria > Pseudomonadota > Alphaproteobacteria > Sphingomonadales > Sphingomonadaceae > Novosphingobium. The sequence goes on from CAYPRK010000002.1 coordinate 153,486, forward strand.
CTATCCCTCGGGGCGCATCCATATCGGCCACGTGCGCAATTACACGATGGGCGACGTGCTGGCGCGCTACAAGCGCATGCGCGGTTTCGAAGTGCTCCACCCGATGGGCTGGGACGCCTTCGGCATGCCCGCGGAAAACGCTGCGATGGAAAAGGGCGTCCATCCCGGCGGCTGGACCCGTGCCAACATCGCGAACATGAAGGCGCAGTTGAAGCGCCTCGGCTTCGCGCTCGACTGGAGCCGTGAACTGGCGACCTGCGAGCCGGAATACTACGGCCAGGAGCAAGCGCTGTTCCTCGACCTTTACGCGGCGGGCCTGATCACCCGCAAGGAATCGACGGTCAACTGGGACCCGGTCGACATGACCGTGCTCGCCAACGAGCAGGTTATCGACGGACGCGGCTGGCGCTCGGGCGCGCTCGTCGAGAAGCGCAAGCTGAACCAGTGGTTCCTCAAGATCACTGAGTTTGCCGACGAGTTGCTCGAAGGCCTCTCCGGCCTCGACAAGTGGCCCGAGAAGGTGCGCACGATGCAGGAGAACTGGATCGGCAAGAGCCAGGGCCTGCAGTTCCGCTTCGACCTGTCGAACGGCGATAGCGTCGAAGTCTACACCACACGTCCCGACACGATCTTCGGCGCAAGCTTCGTGGCGGTCGCACCCGATCACCCGATCGCGCAAGGTGTCGCGGCCTCAAACTGCGAAGCGGCAAACTTCATTGCACTGTGCAAGAAGGGCGGCACGACGGCCGCTGAGCTGGAAACAGCAGAGAAGCTGGGCTTCGACACCGGCATCGGCGCGCGTCACCCGCTGACGGGCAAGTACCTGCCGGTCTACATCGCCAACTTCGTGCTGATGGAATACGGCACCGGCGCGATCATGGCCGTGCCCGGCCACGACCAGCGCGACTTCGATTTCGCGACAAAGTACGGCCTTCCGATCCTGCGCGTGGTCGCCGCAGATCCGGCTGACGCCGACAAGCCCTTTGCCGGCGAGGCCGAGGCGGGTGATGGCGTGCTGGTAAACTCCGACTTCCTGAACGGCATGGCCGTAAGCGCCGCCAAGGCCGCCGTCATTGGCCGCGCCGAAGCCGAGGGCTGGGGCGAAGGCAAGACAGTGTGGCGCCTGCGCGACTGGGGCGTTTCGCGCCAGCGCTATTGGGGCACGCCGATCCCGTTCATTCACTGCGAAGTCTGCGGCGTGGTGCCGGTTCCCAAGAAGCAGCTGCCAGTGGTGCTGCCGGAGGACGTGACCTTCGACGTGCCGGGAAATCCGCTCGATCGTCACCCGACCTGGAAGCATGTCGATTGCCCGCAGTGCGGCCACGCCGCGCGGCGCGAGACCGATACGCTCGATACCTTCGTCGATTCCTCGTGGTACTTCCTGCGCTTTGCCAGCCAGCCGGGCGACGCGCCGTTTGACCCGGAAGTGATCAAGAAGTGGCTGCCGGTAGAGCAATATATCGGCGGCATCGAGCATGCGATCCTGCACCTGCTTTACGCTCGCTTCTGGACCCGCGCGCTGGCGCGGATCGGCAAGCTTGAGGTGAAGGAGCCCTTCGCCAGCCTGTTCACGCAAGGCATGGTGACGCACGAGACCTACGAGCGCCGCAATCCGGAGAACGGCCAGCCGCTGTTCTTTTCGCCCGGCGAAGTGGAACGCACGGCGGACGGTGCAACGCTCAAGGCCGATGGCGCACCTGTCGAAATCGGCCGCGTCATCAAAATGTCGAAGTCCAAGAAGAACGTGGTGGACCCGGACGAAATCGTCGCCCGCTACGGCGCCGATGCGATCCGCTGGTTCATGCTCTCGGACAGCCCGCCCGAGCGCGACCTGCCGTGGTCCGAGGCTGGCATCGAGGGCTGCTGGCGCTTTGTGCAGCGCTTGTGGCGCCTGTTCGGGGCCGCGGACGCGTCCGCAACGGGCGAAGATATCGCGCTGCGCCGCAAGACGCACCAGACCGTCCACGCCGTCGCGCAGGACATTGAGGCGCTGGGCTTCAACAAGGCTGTCGCGCGGATCTACGAGTTGACCGGCGCAACCGAAAAGGCAGCGCCTTCGGCTGATCGTACGGCGACCATCCGCACGCTGTTGCTGCTGGTTGCCCCGATGATGCCGCACCTTGCCGAGGAAGCGTATTCGGCCTTTGCCGAAGGACTCGTCGCCGAGGCTGCTTGGCCGGAAGTCGATTCCGCGCTGCTCGTCGATGATGAAGTGACTGTCGCAGTCCAGGTCAAAGGCAAGCTGCGCGATACGCTGACAGTCGCCAAGGGAACCGCGCGTGAGGAACTGGAGCGGCTTGCTCTCGCCTCCGACAAAGTGCAGCGTGCGCTGGACGGGGCGGAAGTGAAGAAGGTGATCGTGGTGCCCGACCGGCTGGTGAACCTTGTTGCATAAACGCAGTCTCGCCGCCCTTGCACCGCTGGCGCTGCTCGCCGGGTGCGGCCTGCAGCCGATGTATGCGGGGGGCGGCAGTGGTCCGGTCGCAAGGGCGCTGGCCGGCGTCTCGGTCACTTCGATCGAGGGCAAGGCGGGCTGGCTGGTGCGCGCGGCGCTGGTCGATCGGCTTAGGGCGGGGGCGCAAAGCTCCCCGCGCTATCGCCTCGACGTGCGACTCGATGAGCAGCTTCAGGGCCTCGGCCTGCTCTCCAACGACTCTGTCACTCGCGAACGGCGGACCTTGCGGGCGCGTTACCAGCTGGTCGATCTCGGCAGCGGCGAGATCGTGCTGGATGCAACAGCCGGAGCCGACGCGGGCATCGACATCGTATCGAGCGAGTATGCGGTGATCGCCGCCGAGCAGACCGCGCTGGAAAATCTCAGCCATGAGGTGGCCGACCAGATCGTGACCCGCGTCGCCACGAAGCTGCGCAAGGCAGGCTGAGCACGCCGTGAAGGCGACCCAGAAGAACTTTGCCGGGCAGATGGCGCGTGCAGCGGCCGATGCGACCGTATTCTATTTCTGCGGCCCGGACGAAGCGGGCGCAGCAGATGCGGCGAAGAAGCTCTCGGCCCACATCGCTGCGCAACAAGGGCAGTTCGAGCGGATTGAGCTTGCCGGGGCCGAGTTGCGCCGCGATCCGGTGCGGCTAGCCGACGAAGCGCGATCAGTTTCACTGTTCGGCGACAAGCGTCAGATCCACATCCGCTGTGCCGGCGATGAGGCTTACGACGCGGTCGAAACCCTGCTGGCCAGTCCGGTCAAGGGTTGGCCGGTGTTCATTCTGGCCAGTTCCGCCACTGACAAATCGCGCCTCGCCAAGCTGCTGGCCGACCGGCCCGATGCGCTCGTCACGATGTTTCATCCACCGGACTTGCGCTCCGTGACGCTGGCGGTTCGCGAAATGGCCGATCCCGCCGGCGTCCATCTCACCGACGAATTGGCCGAGCGAATCGCGCGGGGGGCAGCGCTCGACACGCGGATGGCGCGGAGCGAGATCGAAAAGCTGGTACTTTACCTCGATGCGAGTCCAGAATCGCCTCGCAGAGCCGATGCAGCGGCTCTCGACGCCATTGCCGCAGTGAGCGAAGACGATGGTTTCATGCCGCTGGTGAACACCGTTCTCGCCGGCGACACGGGCCGACTTACCTCCGAATTGGCGCGATTTCAGGAACTTGAGCTCAATCCGGTCGGACTGCTTTTGGCGTTCGAGCGCCGCGCAGCACAGCTTGCGCAGCTCGCCGGGCGCATGCGCGGGCGCGGCGACATCAACGCGTTTCTGGAACAGGAAATGGCTGCCCGGCGCGTGTTCTTTCGGGACAAACCAGATCTTTCGCAGCAACTTCGACGGTGGCGAGGCCGCAAACTCGTGCGACTTATCGAGCGCCTGATGGCGCTCCATCGCCAGTTGCTCGCGGATAACCGCAATGGCGAAATTGTTCTTTCTCAGGGACTTGCAGAAATAGCGCGCGCCGCAGCGCGCTAGATATCCGACGAGTCGACGCCCCGATCGGACCGGTTGTGCGGCTGGTCACACCGACTCGCTTGTTTTTGCCGCACAACCTTGTACGTATTGCAACGCAGCATTCCTACCAATCTCGAGGAATCTGCTTATAAGACGAATTTGTCGTCCGGGTCGCACAACCGGAACGCTGATCTCTGGCGGTTCAACAAGGTGCTTTTTGCGATGACGACGTTGCAGCGAGACAGAGTGACTGTCGCGCCGCTCACCGGAAACGGAGGCGGCGAACCTCCTGGTGCGAAGCGCCAGCTGAAGTTGCCGCTTGCGCCTTCGCTCGAGAAGCGCCGACTGCAGGCTTACCTGCTGCTCATGCTGGTCGATGGACTGACGATTGTCGGCGCATCGCTCCTCGTCAGCCTGCTCTATTTCGGCCACGCTTATGATCCGCAGACCATCCAGCAGATCGAGCTCTATCTGCCGCTCTACTGGGGCTCGGCACTGATGACCCGGACCTATTCGATCCGGGCACTGACATCGCTGCGCTACAGCCAGGCCCGCTCGATGATGGCGATGGGCGTCGCGCTGCTGATGATGATTTTCATCGCATTCTTCACGAAGTCGAGCGAGCAATTCTCGCGCGTGTCCACCGTCGCCAGCATCATCGTGATTGCGGCCGGCATGGCGTGGGCCAGAGCAGCGACCCAAATGCTTATCCGCTCCGGCTGCGGCGCCACGGCACAGAACGTGCTGGTGATCGATGATGGCGGCTCCCCGGTTCGTATGCCGCATGCCTGGCATGTCGATACCCGCGAGCACCGGCTTCGCGCCGACCGCAGCGATCCGCATATGCTTGACCGGCTTGGCATGTTCATGACCAACATGGACCGCGTCATCGTGACCTGCCCCCCCGAACGCCGCAAGGACTGGGCGCTCGTGTTCAAGGGCTCCAACATCTGCGGCGAAATCGTTGATCCGGAAGTGCAGGAACTGGGCGTTCTGGGCGCCAATCGCGGTCACGGCTTCGGCTCGCTGGTTGTTTCCGTCGGACCGCTGGGACTGCGGGCGCGCGCAGTGAAGCGGGCAATGGACCTCGCGATAGCTGGCAGCGCGACGATCGCGCTGGCGCCGATGCTGCTGGTGGTTGCGCTGATGATCTGGCTCGAAGATCGTGGGCCGGTATTTTTCATGCAGCAACGCCAGGGGCGCAACAACCGGCTTTTCTGGATCTACAAGTTCCGCTCTATGCGGGTCGAGAAGCTTGACGCGACCGGAGCGCGGTCTGCAAGCAAGGATGATGACCGGATCACGCGCATCGGTCGCTTCATCCGCAAGACGAGCATCGACGAACTGCCGCAGCTGCTCAACGTGCTGCGGGGCGATATGAGCATCGTTGGCCCCCGGCCGCATGCCATTGGCTCGCTGGCAGGTCAGAAGCGGTTCTGGGAAGTCGATCCGCGGTATCTGCTGCGCCACTCGCTGAAGCCAGGCCTTACAGGGCTTGCCCAGATCCGCGGTCTACGTGGAGCTACCGATTCGGAAGCCGATCTGAGCAGCCGGTTGCAGGCGGACCTTGAGTACCTCGATGGGTGGACAGCGATCCGGGATGTACGAATTATTTTTGCGACACTCACCGTATTGGTTCACGACCGTGCTTTCTGAGCCGAGCCGTTCGATCAGCGCGATAAAGCGACTGCACATGCGAATTCCTGGTATGATTATTCGCAATCTGCCTCAATTCACGGCGTTTTTTATCGTTCGCACGCGCAGCATGAATTTGAATGCGGGGCAATATTCGGGTTGAACGAATCACCAAAGAGCACTAAGCAAACTTCCGTAAAGTTAATGGAGTGTGGGACAATGAGCATGTTCAAGATCGCTATGGCTGGCGCTGCTGCGCTCGGCATCGTACTTTCTGGCGCTGCCGCAAATGCGGAACCGGTGCGCGCTGCTGCCGCCACTCCGGGTGTGGTGTCGGTGAAGAAGATCAAGGCTCTCCGTACGACGGCTCCGTCGTCGCGTGGGTCGCGTGAAGTTTCGGGCACCGATATCGGCATCGGCGTTCTGGCTGCTGGCGCTGCGGGCGTCGCCCTTTACGAAGTCACCAAGTCGAACGACAGCAACGGCGGCTAATCGCCTCGGTCTGATCGATGGCAATGAAGGGCTCGCAGATCGATTTGCGGGCCCTTCTTGCAACTGCCGCTGACACCTTGCGGCCAATCCGAAACCGGATGTCCAGAAACGGGGCCGTGGTGAGCGGCAATCAGGGTTGCCCTTGGTGGGCAGGAAACCTAGACCGTCTGCGAGGGAAGCACTGACATGTCCAGCGCGCAGGCAATCAAGGGCTCTGCCGAAACCCGTCGCAGCGAAAGCCGCTCTTCTTCTGGCAGAAGCGCCGACAAAGCGTCTCCGGTCACCACAAGACCCCTTCCCGGCACCATGCTTTGCATGGCACTCGTCGGTCTGGCCATGATCCTCGGCGGTGGCGGCACGGTCAATCCGCAAACCGAGATGGTCCTTCAGGTCCTGACGGCGCTCATCGTGATCCCGCTTGTCGCCAGCCCTGCCTGGCAGCGCGGTCTTGGCCCGGTACAGATGCCCGCCATCGTCCTTGGCGGGTTGGTGCTGCTGATCCCTGTCTTCCAGCTCATTCCGCTCCCCCCGTCCGTCTGGCAGGCGTTGCCGGGCCGCTCGGTCGAAACACAGTCGATGGCGCTGATCCAGGGTGACAAGGCGTGGATGCCGCTGACGATGGCGCCGGCGCGCACATTTGCATCACTGCTCGCGATGATCTGCCCGGTGCTCCTTCTACTGCAGGTGAGCCGCCTTTCACTCCGCGGCCGCAACTGGCTTTGTGCAGTCATCGTAGGCGTCGCTGCGCTGTCACTCGCACTCGGCGTACTGCAATTGTCGCGGACTGCCGGCTACGAATGGTCGCTCTACGGTGAGTTCAGCGAGGGCTTTCTTGTCGGTTTTCAGGCGAACCGCAATGCACAGGCCGATATCCTGCTCGCCGCGATGCTGGCGACCGGTGTCCTCGCAACCGCACGGCTGGGCGATGGCCGGCATCATATCCTGACCTGGACGGGGCTGGTGATGGCGCTGCTCGGCCTGCTCGTCGGGCTCTTCATGACCGGTTCCCGCACCGGCATTGCTCTTTCCTCGATCGGCCTGCTGTTTGTCGCCATCATGCTGTGGCCGATGCTGCGCAAGCGCAAGATCGTGCTCTATGGCATCGGCGGGGTATTTGGTGTGGCTGCTGTGAGCGGCGGGCTGCTGATGCAGCTTCAGTCCGTTCAGAAGGTTGTCTCCCGTTTTTCGCTGGTTCGGGAAGCGCGCTGGGATCTCTGGTCGGACACGTGGTACGCCATTGGTCAGGTCTGGCCGTTTGGCAGCGGTATCGGAACGATCGTGCCGATGCTCGAGGCGGCCGAACGACTGGAGGTCGTCGACACGACACGGCCCGTTCGCGCCCACAATGACTGGCTTGAGTGGATGCTTGAGGCTGGGCTCCCTGGGATGATCGTCCTCGGGCTGATCATCCTGATTGTTGCCTACCTGATGGTGAAGGCGATCATCGCGGTCAGCGAGACCAATACCATGCCGGCACGACGTGCACAGGTGCTGATGGCGATCGGATTCCTGCTGATCGAGGCGCTCCACGCCATTGTCGATTACCCCATGCGCAGCATGTCGCTTGCCGCCATTGCTGCAGTTGCGGTAGCGATGCTGCTAGAGCCTGCTGCAGCGCAGCGTAGTCGGCAATGATGCAGAGGATTTTCGCGCTCTCATCCGATGTTGCGCCGGGCCAGGTATGCTGGCATCGTTTTGAACTTATCGATCAATTTCTCGCCAAGGGGCTTAGGTAGTTGTGAAGAAATCCGCGGCCATTTCCCTGCTGCTGGTCAGTGCAAGCCTCTCCGCGTGTTCGTCGGGGCTCTATGGCGCGCTTCCCGCAAGAGACGCAGCCTATGCGATCATTCCCCCGATCGACAAGGCAGTCGCCCCGTCCGAGTATCTGATCGAGCCCGGCGACGTGGTCTCGCTCATGGTTTTCGGCGAGCCAGACCTGACATTCGAGAAGCTTCCGGTCGATGACGCCGGGTTCATCCAGGTTCCGCTGGCCGGTGCAGTGCATATCGCGACGCTGACCCCCGCCCAGGCCTCGACGCTGATCGCGACCAAACTGGGTGCCCGCTACTTGCGCAACCCGGAAGTGACTCTCAACGTCATCGAGCAGCCCGGGCAGACTGTAACGATCGAAGGCCAGGTGCTGAAAGCCGGGACCTATCCTGTCGATAGCCAGACTACCCTGCTTGGCGCGATCGCACTGGCGCAGAGCCCGACGCGCATCGCGAAACTGGATGAAGTCGTTGTCTTCCGGACTGTAAACAACACCCGCATAGCAGCGAGGTTCGACATTGGGCGCATTCGTGCCGGCCAGGATCCCGATCCTCAGATTCTTGGCGGCGACGTGGTCGTCGTAGGCTTCTCGCAGGCGAAATCGATCTACCGCGACTTCCTCCAGGCCGCGCCGATCTTCAACGTCTTCACTCGTTTTTAACCTCGGCGGTATCGTGCAACAGATCACCCCAGTCTCCGACCAGGCCGACATCAACCTCGTCCCTGAGCAACTCGCGGCCAATGGTAGCTATGGCGATCCCCATCACTACGTGGATGGCGAACCGGCGTTCGACATTCGCGAGATCATCGCGATCATCCGGGCCAATCTCATCCTCATCAGCGTGATCGTTTCGGTCACGTTCGCGTTGGCGATCGTCGTCACGATGCTGCAGACGCCGCGCTATACTGCTGCAACAACCCTGCAGATCAACGACCAGTCGGCGCAGATCTTCGGCAAGCAGGACGACACGATGCAGGACCCGGTGGTCGCTGCAAACGACACCGAAAGATTTCTGCAGACGCAGGTCGACATTCTGAAGAGCCGCGCGCTGGCCGAGCGGGTTGCACAGAGACTGCGGCTGGTCGGCAATGCCAAGTTCTACGATGCGATGGGCGTGCGCCAGCCTACTGGCGATCTCACCCGTGCCGAACTCGAGGATCTGACGATCCGGGCCATCGAGGATGCCCGTGACGTGGATCTGCCGCGCAACACGCGTCTCGCCACGGTCAGCTTCAACAGCACCCAGCCCGAACTCGCCGCCCAGATCGCCAATGCGTTCGCCACAGAGTTCATCCAGACCAATCTCCAGCGCCGCTTCGACAGCTCGGCTTATGCACGTGAGTTCATTTCCGGCCAGCTCTCGGAAGCGCGCGCCAAGCTCGAGCGTTCCGAACGCGAACTCAACGCTTACGCGCGTGAAGAAGGCCTCATCCGCGATCGCGATTCGACCGCAGCGGGCGCCAACCAATCCGGCCGGCTGGGCAATTCGGTAACGACGACCAGCCTGCTCGAGGTCAATTCGGCAGCAAACCAGGCGCAAGCCGCGCGGATCGCCGCCGAGGGCCGCTGGAAGCTCATCTCGAGCGGCAATCTGCTCAGCTCGCCGGACGTGCTCGCCAACCCAGCCATCTCGCAATTGCTGGCCCAGCGCGCGCAGCAGATGGCCGAACTCGAGAAGCAGCGCGCCAACCATCTTGAGGACTACCCGGTGGTCCAGCAGCTCAAGGCGCAGGTCGGCGTTATCGATGCGCAGATCCAGTCAGTTGCTCGCAGCATTAAGGCTTCGGTCAAGCAGCAGTACGACGCCGCGCTCGAGGCCGAACGCAGCCTGTCCCAGCAGGTTGCCGAGCTGAAGGGCTCGTCGCTCGCGGAGCAGGACCAACTCGTCCAGTACCGCCTGCTTGAGCGCGAAGCGGATACCAACCGCACGGTGTATGAGGGCCTGCTGCAGCGCTACAAGGAACTCAATGCAGCGGCCGGCATCAGCGCCAGCAACATCGCAATCATCGACCCGGCCATCGCGCCGATCCGTCCCAGCTCGCCAAACCTTTTCCGCAACTTGCTGATCGCTTTGGTGATCGGCTTTGGTTCGGCCGCCGTCTTCATCTACCTGCGCACGCAGCTTGATGACTCGGTCAAGGTTCCCGAGGACGTGGAGAGCAAGCTGCAGATGCCGCTCCTCGGGGTCATCCCGCTTGTGCAGGACAGCGATCTCGAAGTCGCGATGGAGGACCCCAAGTCCCCCGTCAGCGAAGGGTACAACTCGCTGCGAAGCGCGCTGCTCTACTCGACACCGTCCGGCCTGCCCAAGACGATGCTGGTCACCAGCTCGCAGCCTTCGGAAGGCAAGTCCACAACGAGTATCGCGATCGCTCGAGGTATCGCACGGCTTGGGCGCAGCGTTGTCCTGCTCGACCTCGACTTGCGCCGCCCTGCACTGCACCGCGCCATTCCGATGCTGAATGCGGAAAACAGCCTCGGCGTCTCGAGCATCCTCACCAACCAGAGCACTGTGGACGAGGCCCTGCGCGATACCGACCTCGAGCACCTCAAGGTCATCACGTCTGGCCCGATCCCGCCGAGCCCGACCGAATTGCTCAGCTCGAGCAAAATGCTGCAGCTGCTCGATGAGCTCACGGCACGCTTCGACATGGTGCTGCTCGACAGCCCGCCGGTGCTCGGTCTCGCGGACTCGCCGCTCATGGCAGCCTTGGTCGACGGCGTGGTCATCGTCATTCAATCCGATCGCAGCCGCCGCGGCTCGCTCAAGGCGTCGCTCCGCCGCCTGCGCAACATGCGCACCAATGTGCTTGGCGGCGTGCTCACCAAGTTCGACCCGACGGATTCAGGGAACCGGTATTCGGAGTACTACGGCTACAACTACTACCAATACAGCAATACCTCGGGCAGCTGACGCATGTCGGAACCGCGCGTCACGAGTGTGGCCGGGCGTGTCCGCAAGGCGGTCCTGGTCGTCTCCCTGCTGGTGATGGCCATTGCCGCGCTGCTCAGTGGCACAGACCGGCAAAGCCGGGAGTTTCCGAATTCCCCGAGCTTCGTCGGTTGGCCGTACGACACCGGCGCAGCACGATCGCGCGCAATGCTCACGTTCGTTCGGCAAGGCCCGGCCCACGCCATTGGCTATGCGCGCAGAGCGGTGGCTTCAGACCCGATTTCCGCGCAGGCGATCTCGATCCTCGGGCAAGCCCAGCTCTATTCCCAGAACACGACCGAAGCGTACGAAGCCTTCAGAGTTTCAGGGCAGCTGGGCTGGCGCGATGGCATGACCCAGATCTACTGGCTCGACCAGGCGCTGCAGGAAAAGAATTACAAGGTTGCTGCCGAGCGGCTTGATGCCTTGCTGCGGCAAGCGCCCACCGATGAAAATCGCGACCGCTTGCTTGCTGCCGTTGCTGCCACCGAAGAGGGCCGGAGCGCGCTGGCCGAACGCCTGAAGCTCGCACCGGTCTGGGCGCGGACCATGGTCACGACGGTTCGCGAGCTTCCCGCCGACGAGGTTTTGCAGCGAATCGACTTGATGCGGCGGACGGGCAAGGGCGTCTGGGACTGCCCGACGTCCGAAATGATTACGCAGCGGCTGATCAATCTCGGCATGATCCCCGAAGCGCAGTCTGTCTGGCAACTCAATTGCGAAACGGCTGGCGCGTTGCTCTACGACGGCGGCTTTGATCACATTGACACCTTGCAGAAGTCGACAGCATTCGATTGGCAGCTTTCGAGCAGCGGTGACGCAGAAATCACGATTGCCGGAGAGGGCAGCCAACGCAACCTCGGGCTTGAAGTCACCGGTTCGGTCAGCCTGCCGATCGTGCAGCAGATCGTGGTGCTGAAGCCCGGTCGCTATCAACTTACCTGGCGGACGCCAGACACCAACCCGGCGCAGGCGCGCGCGCTTCAGATCTCGCTGGCCTGCAATGCCGACTTCAGCAAGGCGCTTGTTGGCGAGCCAGTTGCCGGGAAATCGGACGCTTGGCGGCAGGAATTCGTGATCGACAACGAATGCCAGGTCCGGCAGTTGATCTTCTGGCTGGCGCCTCATGCACCGGTCCACCTCGACGACGTGAATCTCTCACTGGCTCGGTAAGGCGCGGTCTTCTTGAGCCGCGTTGCCACGCAATGCGCCTCCAGCCCGTATTTGTTTGAAGGTACATCCCTGGTTTTGGCCAGAGGGCTGGAGCCGGGGGGCAGCTTTGCGTCCAATATCGGCGGACCCTTGGCGGGGTGGTAATTCCGCATGGCGGCCTCGGGTCAATCTCGCACCAACATGTGATTCACCGGAAGCGCTGCTCAGGCGCAGAGCACATCACCCGCCGCACGAACCACCCCAGTCAGCTTTGAACTCAACTCGGGCATAATTTAACCTATATGGTGTTTTATGTTGATATGTTGGAATTCATTTGGAACATTTCCGGCAAGGATGGTGATTCTCCTCTGTGCCGGACGATTCAGGTGCAGCCGGAAATACCGCCCCGAAGCGCGCCCCTCTTGCTCGGAGCAACTCATGCCAGACATTACCTTCACCACTGTAGGGAGCCTGCAGAAGCGGCTCGTCGACATCGGTGACGACACTTTCGCGGAAGTGACCACCCAGCCGATGCTGATGCCTGCCGCCTGGACGCCGACTGCAGCATTCAATGGCCGTGTCTATCCGGACATCGAAATCCAGATCGTTGGAACGCCGACGACCGCCTACATCTTCCAGGACAGCTTTGACGGTGTCACCTTCAATGACTGCACCGCGTGGGACCGCAACGGCCTCTCGCTTACCACGATCACCGCCGCAGGCCGTTATCGACTGCCTGGCAGTTGCTATCTGAAGGCACGCCAAGGTGCCGGTGCGACCGTCATGATCCGGGCCGGGAGCTGAGACCATGAGCGTTGATGCTTTCGCGCGGCTCACGTCCGCAAAACTGGCCGATCTGGCCTCCTCCGCCCCTGGCAAGGGAGCAAATCTCGTCTCGCTGCCGAGCGGCGGTACGCTTGGCGATCTCGGCAACGGATACCGCGATGCGGTGTTCGCGACGGCACATGGCGGGGTGGAGCTGGCCTGCGCTCAGGCTGTCGCCACCGGCAAGTCGAGAGTCATCGTCAATGGCCTGGCGTGGGTCGCGACCGGCACGGTCACGAACTTTTCGGTGGTGATCGAGTTCATGGGCGGGGCGACGCTGTCGGCAAACGGCTTCGCCCTTAATTTCGCCAAGGGTTTTCGCGCCAACGATACGGACGCCATCTTCGCGCCGACTGATGCGCGGCTCCTGACGTTCCCCGTCACCCAGCGCCTCACCCCCTTCCACTTCGGGGCAAAAGCCGACTACGTCTCGTCCGCAGCACCCGGAACCGACAATGCCGACGCGCTAAATGCATGGGCGGGCGAACTGTGCTGGCGCGTGATGCCTCCGGGCAAATACGGGACCACCAAGACGATCCACTGGAATGGCGACTCTATTGCCGCAAGCACCAGCGGTATCCGCGCAGAGGTCGGCGCCGAGATCATCCAACGGACCGACAACATCCCGGTCATGACGTTCTACGGATCGCGCAGCGAGTGGCGCTTCCCCAGGCTGTCGTTCATGAACGCTCAGCCTTCGACGAACTACGGGGCAGTGTGCCTGCTCTGCACTGTGAACCCCGGGCAGGGCAACGGCCTGTACATGTCATCCGTGCCCTATCTGCACACTTATCAGGGGGCAGTCGGCGTCTTCTTCCCCGGCGCGATCAACAGCACGCTCGCGCTCGCAGCGTCTGCCGCCGCAACCTCCGTCAAGGTTGCCAACGCACAGACCGACCTTAACGCAGCCTATCCATGGCTACCCGGGATGTATGTCCAGATCGCGCTCGATGCAGGCGGCTATCACACGACGCGGATCGTTGGCGTGGCGGTTGATGTCCTGACCTTGCGCGATCCGATGCCCTCAGCTGCTGCGATCGGCAAACGCTTGGCAGTGGCTCCGAACAAGCTGGTGAACGCGAGCGATGTTGGGGTCAATCCGGTTCGCTTCTCGAACACCTGGGGCCAGGTCTTTATCGAGAACCCGAGCCGCTGGGGCTGGGTGGACCGCGGAAATGGCACGCAGGACAGCTTCGTCAATCGCTACGTGACCTGCACCACGGCCTTCCCTGACATCGCAACCCCGCCGCTCACGCTCGTCTCGGCGATCCACGAGACATTCCGCAACGGCGACCAACACGGGATCACCAACATCGAGCATTTCAACTTCACCAGTGATGTCTGGTACATCGGTGCTGACAATGTGGCGCTGGGCGCGGTGCACTTCGAGGCGTGCCGGCTGAAGAGCGACGGCACGGGGCTGATCGGCGGTTCCGTGCAATCGCTGCAGGTCGATGTGGTGCAGGTGGTCTATTGCACGATGCTATCCACCGACATCACGACCAGTTGCGGCCTGTTCATCCCGCGCAGCACAGCGTCCACCGGGTTGTATGGCAATCGCGGAATCTGGCGAATCGGCATTCTGCAGACGAGCAAGAACATCGTGAACGCTTCCGTAGCGTTCCTCGTGCGCGACGCATCGTCCAACCAGACCAAGGTGGAGATCAGCAACTGGCAGTGCAGCCGCGATGGCGGGTTCTATCCCACCGGGCAGTTGAGCTTCCCTGTAAACTACTCCGGTCTCGTCAGGCTCGGCAACCTGCTCCCGGATCAGACCGTCAGCTTCCGGTTCGACGCCGATCTGACGGTGACCACGGCGCAAGACATGTATGCGTCAAACAAGGGTCAGTACAGGGTCGGCAAGCTCGCCTACCTGCTGCCGTCCAAGGCGATCACGACCGCTACGGCCGGTGTCTGGAACGAGAGCGGGGCAACAAACCTTGTGTCGAGCTCGGGAACCTCGGCCTTGACCGCTCTCAGCAGCAAGACGGCTGTCGTCGAGCCGGGACTGCACGCCAACGAAGCGGCCAAAGTGCGTACTGCCGGCACGCGGCTGTACTTCAAGTGCGGCACGGTCGAAGCGGCACCAGCCGCAGTTACCGGCACGTCGAGCTTTCTGACCGGGCGGAACGGTGGGTCCAACAGCACCAACCTTGGCTTCATCAATTTCGCAGCCGCACACGGATTCAACGCCGGCGACGTGGTGACGATCAGTGGTTCGGTAAATGCTTCACTCAACGGCACTTTCAAGGTGGTCGATGTCCCATCGACAACGCAGATCGCGATATATGTCGACAGCTCTGCCGCAGTCGGGTCTTCCGGCACACCAATCACGGATTCCGCTGTTTCGGTACAACTCAAGCCAACCTTGCATGTCGTGGCGCTGGGTGATGACTACGGTTTCTGATCTGTATCAGCCGATCCGGCGATAGTGTTGCAGAGCATGCCCAACACGCATCTGGCCCGCTGCCACGGCAGTGGGTCGGGTGCAGGGTGCCTGCCGATCATGCTGCACCTGCACACTTCGCCGCAGCGGGCTTGCAAGCATCCTGCTCCGGTGCTTAGCTATCAGCGGGGATGATCGGGCCTAGCCGCCCTGCAATCAAGATGGAGCTTAGGCAATGTCTGGTCATGTTCCGGCCGCACGCTTCGTGGCGGAGCGCATTGCGACGTACGTCCGCAGCCACCTTTTTTCGTTCGGAAGCGTTGCAGCACTTTCCTGCGCCTTCGTTGCCGGCTCCTGCGCCAATCTGGCAACGCAATCATCGGGTGACGGTGGCACTTTGTGGGCCGCGCTTGACGAAACGGCCATGGCGAAGGCCCCGCCATCCAGCCTGCCTGTCGGTATGTGCATCAATGTGAGCAACTTCGCCCCAAGCCTTGGCGGCGAGAGCCCGGGCAAGCGTCTTGATGCAGGAGACATGGCGAACATTCGTGCGGCCGGTTTCAGCACAATACGCCTGCAGGTGAACTGGCGATCCGCGAGCGATCCGACGCCGCCGCACACCATCGATCCGAAGTGGCTCGCTCGCGTCTCGGACATGCTGGATGCTGCGCTGGCGCAAGGCCTCAACGTCATTCTCGTCAATCAGAACTTCTTCCTGCACGACCCGGATGCCGGTAGCCCAGCCAGCAGGGCGTGGATGAGGGATATCTGGGCGCAGCTTGCCCGCCAGTACGCTGCAAAGAGCTCCAAGCATCTCTGGTTCGAACTGATGAACGAGCCGCAGCTGCCCTACACCAACGACAACCTGCTTACTGCGCTGGCACCATCGCTTGCCGAGGTGCGCAAGGTTTCGCGTGATCGTCCGGTCATCATCGGTGGGGATCGCTCCAGCCGGGTGGAATCGCTGGCCACGCTGGCCTTGCCGAACGATCCCTACGTCTGGCCGACGTTCCATTATTACTATCCGTACTTTTTCACTCATCAGGGCGCCACCTGGGGCAAGGGCAAGGTGCCCCCGCTCGGCCGGGTCTATGGCGTGCTGAGTGAAGCGGAACGCAAGGCGAAGATGCCTAGTGATGCGGACCAGCTGGCTGGCGACGTCGAAAAAGTCCGCGCCTATATCAGGAAAAGCGGAAAGATTCCGCTTCTTGGCGAATCCGGCGCTTACGATACCGCGCCGCTGCCGCAGCGGGTTGCCTATGTGCAAAACATACACAAGGCATTCACGCAGCTCGGCGTGCCGCAGTGTTACTATGCCTACACCAACTCGTTCGAGTTCTTCGATCACAAGAATCAGGTTTGGCTTCCGGGCATGCTCCCTGCCATCGGACTGCGTGATCCCGGCTCGCCGCCAGCGGCAACGAAGTAGGAACCCAGCTTTCGCACGCTTGCAGGCTTGGGAGCAAACAGGGTCGAAAACCAACTTTCCGCCGATAACATTGCACTGCGGCATAGGCAATGAAGGACCACGGAATACTGCAGCAATCTGCACGGCCGCAAGCGACCGCGCAGGGGGCATTCGGCTCCATTTTCAGCCACTTATGAAATACTTCCGTTTTGGGGTTGCCTCTCGCAGGCATTTGGATAAACAGTCCCTCGGTTGGCCCATCGACAGCTTTTTTCGCACTTGCCAACGGACAATCTTGCACCGCACAATCATGGCGGGTTTAGCGCTCCTGAGCTGGGGGAACGAATGGCAGTCAACGTTGCTGTAGTCGGGCTCGGCAAGATGGGCCTGTCCCACCTTGCCATTGCCAATGCACTCGATCATTTCAACGTCATCGCCATGTGCGACACCTCGGAGATCGTCGGCGGCGTGCTCGAGAAGTACACGCGCATCCCGTTCATTTCCGATTTCGACAAGCTGCTCGAAACGCCCGGCCTGCAGGCGGTGATCATCGCCACGCCGACCACCACGCATGAGTGGATGGCGCGCAAGGCTATCGACAAGGGTCTGCATGTCTTCTGCGAAAAGCCGCTGACACTTTCGTCCGCCGTCTCGCGCGAGCTGGGCATCGCTGCCGAGGCCAAGGGCCTGGTGACCCAGGTAGGCTACCACAACCGCTTCATCGGCACGTTCGGCGAGATGCGCCGTCTGCTCGCTGCCGGGGCGATCGGCACGGTCAGCCACGTGCAGGGTGAAGCTTACGGACCAGTGGTGCTCAAGCCCTCGAAGCCGACCTGGCGCGGCAAGGCCGGCGGCGGCGGCGGCTGCCTCTACGATTATGCGGCTCACCCGCTCAACCTGCTGAACTGGTTCTTCGGCGAAGCCGTCGCCTGTTCAGGCGCCATGCTCAAGAGCGGCTTCTCTGCCGAAGTGGACGATGAGGTTTATGCCTCGCTCGGCTTTGCCGGCGGTGCGACCGGGCAGCTTTCGGTCAACTGGTCCGATCCCTCGGTCCGCAAGATGACCACGCGGATCACGGTATGGGGCACGGCCGGGCGGATCTATGCCGACCGGCAGGAAATCCAGGTCTTCCTGACCGGCACTGCGCCGATCCCTGAAGGCTACAAGACCGGCTGGACTGTCAACTACATCACCGACCTCACGCCCCCGGTGAGCTTCTACCTGCGCGGCGAGGAATACAGTGCGCAGCTCGAAGCCTTCGGCAATGCAATCATGACCGGCACAGCGCCGCGTGAGAACACCTTCCAGAGCGCGGCAGAAACCGATGCGACGATCGAGATGATCCGCGCGGTGGCGGCTGACGGCGGCGCGGTCGGCAACTTTGGCGCTACCGAGATTGCGCCGCGCAAATCGGGCCTCGTCGGACGCATCCTGGGACGCTGAGCTGTGGCCGGCACCCCGAAAAAGCGCCTGCTCGCGATTGCGTCGGGCGGAGGCCACTGGATCGAGTTGCTGCGCCTGCGCCCCGCGTTCGAGGGCTGGGATGTCGCGTATGTCTCGATGTTCGAGAACTACACCTCGGCCGTTCCCGGGGCCCGGTACTACACGGTTCCCGATGCTTCGCGCTTCGACAAGCTCGCCTTTGGCAAAGTCATGGTCAAGGCGGCCGGGATCATGCTGCGCGAGCGGCCGCATGCCATCGTGACCACGGGCTCCGCGCCGATGCTGGCGTTCCTGATGCTCGGACGGATGATGGGCACCAAGAGCCTGTGGATCGACTCGATCGCTCAGGCCGAAGAAATGTCCTCGTCGGGCAAGGTCGCCAAGCGCCTCGCGACGACCGCGATCGCGCAGTGGCCTGAAGTCGCCGCAGCCGAAGAGATCCCGTGCTGGGGAGCGGTGCTGTGATCTTCGCCTCGGTCGGTTCGATGCTGCCGTTTGAGCGGTTTGTCCGCGGGGTGGACGAATGGGCGCGCGATAATCCGGACGAGGCGGTCTATATCCAGATCGGCGGCACAGAGTACGAGCCACGCCACGCGCCCTTCACCCGCATGATGCCGATGACCGAATACCGCGAGCGGCTGCGCACTTGCGATCTGTTTGTTGCGCATGCCGGCATGGGCTCGATCCTCCAGGCCCTTGAAGAGCGCAAGCAGACCCTGATGTTGCCGCGCCACCAGGAATGGGGTGAACACACGACCGACCACCAGATCCACACCGTCGAGCGCTTCGGACACCTGCCCGGGTTGCGCGTGGTCGATACGGTGGAGGACATGCACCGCGAAATGACCGGCCTGCTCGCCAACCCGCTCGGAATGGACACGGCCATTTCGGATCAGGCTTCGCCCGAACTGCTTTCTGGGGTGCGAGGCTTCCTGGCCAGCGTCCGCGCCCCCTCCTGAGGACCCATCGATGGAACGCATTCTGTTTGGTGATAACCAGTTCTTCGGCATCAACCACATGTCGGAGGAGAAGGCGCGGCAGCAGGCCATGCGCTTTCAGGACATCGATAACATTGTCGAGGTTCTGCAGCATGCGCTTCATGCCGGCGCAGGCGGCTTCATGTGCACGACGCACGATACGATCGAGAAGATCGCCGACCGCGTCCGCGCCGATCCCGCCGCCTGGGAAGGCTTCACGTTCTATCCGGGCATGCCCTACGCGCACAAGTATGCGAATGCGGTGACCGAGCTTGGCTACTTCGACGCGCTGCGCAAGTTCCTGCCTAAGGAGGGCATTGTTGACGCGATGATGCGCGGCGGCATGGCCGTGCTCAACCGCGATATCGAAGGCATGATGACCCTGCTGGTCGACGCCGAGATGAAGATGTTCCGGGGCCTTTCGACGCCGGTAATCTTCCTGCAGAACGTCGTGACCGATCTCGTCCAGGGCCTCGGTGTGGTCGATGCCTTCTGCATCTTCTCCGAACACTGCAAGAAGCGCTACAACGCCGAAGCCGGGTTCATCACCATGAACCTGCCCAAGCTGCTGCCGATGCTGCACGAGGCGGGGATCGAGAATCCGATTGTCTGCGCCAACGTGAACAAGATCGCCTTCCGCATGTCGGGCGGGATCGAGGGCTACCGCGCTGCAACCACAGCTTATCCCGCCCGCGTGATCGCGATGTCGGTACTGGCCTCGGGCGGCATCCGCCCGCGCGAGGCGATCGAATGGGTCGTGAACGAGCCCTACGTCGAATCGATCCTGTTCGGCGCATCGAGCCGCGCAAACATCGTCAACACCGTGGAACTCATCCACGAATACGATGCAGCAAAGGCGGCCAAGGCAGGCTGAAGCTCTGCAGAAACCGGCCCTGCGCCTCTTTGCGCAGCAGTGACACCGTCAACCCGGGGATCCGGCCCCCTCCGCCCGCGCGAACCGCGTCAAGGCAAGTCTCCCACCGAAATTGGCTCGACGACCCGATAGAAGGCGTAAGCAACCGGCATCGACGCTCCGCATACGACTATGAATGCGAACGGCCAATCGAGCGATTGGCCAAACTTTGTCATGCCGCCCTTCAGCAGCACGTTCATGACCAGGACGTGCAGTAGGTAGATGCCAAAGGTCAGTCTCCCGACAAACGCCATTGCCGCCCATGACAGGCCGGGGGCAACCCAGGAACTGTCACAATACCATAGGCAGGCAACAGGAAATGCTGTGCCGAATGAGGCCAGGACGTGCCACGCGGTAGCGGGGTGAACGATGGATGCAGCGTGAAACCCGGTTATGCAAACCACGCTGACGACAGCGACAACTGGCCTGCGCAGCAGAGAGATCACGGCGTGCCGTTGGGCAGCAAGGATTGCTAATGCGGCTCCAAAGCCGAGCCCGAGGTAACCCTGGATCGGGCCAGGATCAAAGCCAGCCAGTTATGTCAGGAGAAACGCAACAGCGTACGACAGTACGAAAGCTGATACCGTCCTCGCTCTGAAAACGACGAAAATTATTGGCGAAATAACATAGAATTTCTCTTCAACGCCAAGTGTCCATGCATGACCGAAGATAACACGGGCACCAACCGTTCTGTATTCGCTGTTGAATGTCGCGATCCACGGCAAGGCATTCAGCATCTGATGCCAGTTCTCACCGTCCGCTTTGACGATCAAATCGACCAGCGATAGAATGATATAAAGCACTATTGTGACATAATAAATCGGAGCTATTCGCGTCACACGTCGAATATAGAAAGCTCCCAAATTGGCACTGCCGTCCTTGGCCACCTCCTCGAGCAAGAGCGAAGTGATCAACCACCCACCCAGGGCGAAGAACATATCGACTCCCATACGACCGTTGATCCAACCTGGTGAGCCGGGCAGATGGTGAATAACAGTGAAAATGATGCAGATGGCACGAAGGCCGTCCAGTTGCGGTCGATATTGAGACTGAGATGGCGTCGTTCTCGTTCCCTTGATTGCCCAGACCGGACACCTCTACTCGCCGCTCTTGATGACTCGACTATTTAAGCTTCGAGACAAGCTCATACGTTTGTAAGTCTAGCGCGGTTTACCGAAACACGTTGAAAAGAGTGCGCCTGACCAGAGGCGTTTGAGCCTCAAATGATCGATAGGCCAGCAAACAAAAAATGATCACGGCAAACAGGGACAGCACTCCACTGACGGGAGCCCCAAAGGACGTGTATTCTGTCAAAATCGCAGCGACGAGCGCAAGTGCTGGAAGATGAAACAAGTACATAGTATATGAAAATGAAGATAGCCTTGATGAAATCTCTTGATAGAATTTCGACGATTGGGCCTTGTACTGACAAAGGCTCCAAACAAAAAGCGTGAAAGCTGCACCGAACAAAATATCAGATGGGGTATTTTTCATGAAGCGGCTTACAAGCGCGCACGCAAGAGATATACCTAATGAGAAAATCTGGATAGCCACGGCCTTTGATGAAGAAGAATGGATATCGGGCAAAAGATAAATAAGCGCGCCCATGATCCAAATCAAAAATAAGACTGATATACTCTCGCCAATAATAAACAATATTATTGCGACGATAAATACATATATAAATCTTAGTGAGATTGATGATTTATCGTATAACGACAATACAATCATCGGAAACATAATATAGTACCAAAATTCATTTGCAAGCGACCAGAGAACGCCATTTGATCCAAATGGCTCACAGGCAATAGTCTGCAAGAACAATATATTGCAGGCCAATGTTCCATAACTCAAGCGCTGCCCCACCTCCCAGTATATAGAAACCGACTGCCCATGATATATTGGAGATTTTATCAGATAAATTCCAATGATATCAAATACCGCACCAATTAATAGAGCTGGCAGTAAAACTGTAAGCAGGCGACTCAAGCGTACAATCAAATACTTTTTCCAGCTCCAAGAGCTTGCGGAACGGAATACACTCCCACCGACGAGGAAGCCTGAGAGCACAAAAAACATGATCACCGCCTCATGCGGAAATCCAGTTACAAAATATCCCAGCCGCTCCAGCACGCCGATGTCGCCATTGACATAGTGAGGCCACCAGAAAGGTCGCCAATGACCAAAGAGAACCGCAACGGCAGCAAGGCCTCTGAGCAAATCAAGGTGCGCTGATGGCAGGCCAGAGATTGGAGCTGGTTGTGCTTCAGTTTCCAGTTTTTCGGAGAACCAGCGCGCCGCTTGCTGCATCAAATGAACCGGAGTCATCGGACCGCCTGCCTAGGCATGCGGCGTCGAACAACAGCGTTGCCTTTCTGAAAAATCATGATCGATAGCAACAGACCACTTGGTACAAGCGATGTTACCGAATGGTAGCCAGAACTAAACGTGTTTGAGATGAAGTAGGCAAAGACCAATCCGACTCCAAACCACCCCCGCAACTGAAACATGATCAGGAGCATGATGGCGATGCCCGTGTAACCCATACCACCAAGCGTGAAGATCGTCGCCGAAACTGCCGATTTATAGTCGGAGCTGAGCCTCGAATGATAAGCCGAGCGCGTCGCGAAAAGCGTGTATTCCTGCATCTCGTCCTGAGGGGTGGGGCCAAGGCCGATCAAGAGCGACTTGGGTCCATCCACGAAATAGCCAGCTGGCAACACGATGCGCTCATTGAGACTGTTATCGCCGGTTACCGCAGAATTGCTCCCCGCTCCGAGCGCAGCATTGATGCGATCTGACTGAGTATAGTAGATACCCGCCAACGCCAGCGAGGCGACAATCCCCACACCCACGATCCGCATGGTGATTGGAGATTTCCTTTTTTTGCCCGTCCCGGCTGCGGTATCGGCTAAGACTGCTTGGCGCGCTTCGACGAACATTGCGGGGATGGCAAAGAAGAACGACACCGAGCGTGTCGCAAGCATAAATGCGCCTGATGCCCAGAGCGAGGGAACAGAACGTTTCGTCGCGCTGATATAGGCGATCATCATAAGACCGATATACCGCGCAAAGTGCGATGGCTCGGAAAACAAACCCGACGGACGTCCACCATAGACCGTCAGTTCGCGCGACAAGAGCGAGCCAACGTCGGCTAGGGCATCGGCATTTTGGTATAAATATAAACGAATATTGACAAAATACTTAAAGAAAATGATTTCAACAATCGTGAGCACGAGGAAAACCTGCGTCAGCAACCGAAACTGAAATGCTATCTTCTTTTGTGGAGTAAATCTCATCCAATTTAAAAAATATGTGCCGATCACCATTAGCGTAACCAGCCCAACCGCTCCTTGAGCAACTGAAACTATGCGCACATCACCTGCGAAAGAGGCCGCAATGGTCGATGGCACGAAGGCCGCCACATAAGCGAACACAAAACACATGAGATCGGGGTTCAGACGGCCCCGAATCCGGAAGAGCATGTAGAGCGTGAAACCCACCGAGACCACGGTGATACGCGGCACCCCGAACAACTCGACCGCTGGCGTCGAAATCGTGAAGACCGCCATGATCGCGAGGACCCAAAGCGTCATGGGGTCAGGCCTGTAGGGTGTCCCCGCACGCGCCATGTGCGCGTTCCGCACCGGCATCCGCAGCGTTTGCGCATTCATGCAATTGACCTCGCTTGTTGAGCCCCCGTGAGCTGACTACCGGGCTTCGCCCATGCCAATCGTTTCGAGCGCTTCCTCGACCGTACCCAGCTTGAACGCGGTCAGCGCGGTCTGGCGCGAGATGTTGATCACTTCAACACCGTGCTTGTCCGCAATCTGCCGCACATACTGATAGCCTTGCTCCATGCCGTCAATCGGCGCGGTGTTCACGATCTCGCCCGGCTTGCGATAGTTCGGGTCGAAGTGGTCCGCCCCGCCGGCATGGCTGGAGTGCTTGCCGATCGCTGCCGCCTCACGCTTGTACGAATGGTCCACCCCGATGACATAGACGCGTTTGGCGCCGGCCCAGATCGCCAGCAGGATATTGGGAACGGTGATCGTGTACCCGGCGAAGAAGCCCAGCGAGGGATCAAGCGGCGCATTGCCCGTGACGTATGCAGCCGCACCGGCATGATCGCGCAGAAAGTGCCAGGTCAGCTTGCGGCGCGCGCGGCACATGAAGTGATAGGCATCGGGCAGCAGCACCTGGTCGAAGTCTTCATAGTGCTCGGCTGCCAGCTTGTGCATCAGCAGGGAGTCGCCGATCGTGTAGAGCCGGGGCCGCCAGGTCGTGCGCGAGAACAGTAGATTGATCTTGTTCGAGGCGACGGCAGGAATGCCGCTCAGCGCCTCGAGATCCTCCAGACGCAGCGAAGGACCATTGCCGACCACCAGCCAGTTGTCGTGCCCGGCCAGCGACTTGCGCAAATCCTCCCAGCGCCGCTCCCGATCGCGCTTGTAAAACGGATTGATCCGCCCGTTGAGGGGGCCAAGGATCTTCATCATCGGGAGCGCCTTGCCATAGTAGCTGGCCATGAAGCGCATCTGCTCAAAATTCATCGACGGGACTCCCTGTTCATTGTGCGACTTCCCCGCCCTCGCGGGAAAGCGGATCCCCTGATCGACTGCGGCCCTCGTCTGGAGCCGGCTTGGCCGCTCCGTTGCGCAGGCGGCGCTTGCGGACAATGCCCAGCAGCTGCTGCCTGAGGCTCGCATCCATCAGGAGCGTGAAACTTGCATAGATCACCATGGCGGTGGCCGTCGCGACTGCCAGGACGATCAGCGCCGGCCAGCGCAATGCGGCTTCGACCAGATGACCGGCCAGGATGGCTGGCACCAGCGCCAGCACGATCGGTACCATGTTGCGTGCATAATCGCGCATGCGAAACAGGGTCACCTTCGATAGCCACCAGACCGCCAGCGGCATGACCCACGCCGTTAGTGCCAGTGTCTGCACGATGGCGACAATGCCATACGGTGCGGCTGCCATGATGCCGAGGCCCTGGACCAGCGTAATGAACAGGTTCCAGCGCCACGCGACGCTCGGCCGCCCCATCGCGGCAAACGTGGGAAACACATTCGCGCCCAGCGCCACGACCATTTGCGCAAGGGCCAGATAAAGCAGCACGGTGCTTCCGGACGCCCACTTGCCCCCGCCATAGACCGTCAGAAAGGCGGTCGGCGCGGCGGCCAGCATCAGCAGCGGCAAATTGAGGCAAAAATAGGTGAAGCGCACCGTCTGCAGGAAGCTGGCGCCCACTTGCGCCGGATCATCACGCAACCGTGCGAACGTGGGATAGATCACGTTGTTGATCATCCCCGATAGCTGAGTGAACACGAGTTGCACGATGCGCGAACAGAAAACGTAGAGCCCCACCACGTCCACCGAAGCGACTGTGCCGATCAGCAGCTGCGGCATGTTGAGCCACAGCGCCCCTGTCAGGCTCCCCAGCGACAGGTGCAAGCCCACGGACAAGATGTCCGTGAGGTGCCGCCAGCCAAAGCGGTGCAGCCCCATGGACAGGCCGACGAAGCGCGAGACCACGAACACGTAGAAGCCGATCAGGCCCTGCAGAGCGAACAGCGCCAGCAGCCCCTGGCCTGCATAGGCAAGGGCCAGCGACGTTACGGCCGCGAGCACCACAGCCACGGTCTGCACAAGCGCCAGCTTGGAAAACTGCAACGCCTTCTGCGCCTGTGCCACATCCACAGCGCCGAGGCACATCAGTGGCACGAACAGCGCCCCCACCCAGACGGCATGGCCGACGTCGGCAGAATGATAGAACTGCGCAGCAAAGGGCGACACCCCGATCAGGATCGCTGCGGTGATCAGACCGATGAGCAGTGACAGGAACTGTGCGGCCCCCACATGACCGCGTTCCATGTTCGGCACAGCGATGATCGATTGCGCTGCACCATTCAAGCTGATCGTATAGCCGAGCGATGCGCCGGCCCAGCCGATCCCGTAGAGCCCCATCTCCGCCGTTGTGACCTGCCGGCTCACCAGTGCAAGCGCGCCGCCTGCAATCAGGATGCGCGCGGCAGTGCCGAGCGTCGACCAGCTCATGTTGCGAACGAGGCCCTTGGCCTCGGACTCATCCAGCCCTTTGCCGACGCCAGAAGCAGGCTCGCTCCGGTCAGTCACTCTCAAGGATCCCTGTGAGCCCTGCGCCGCGTAGCAGCGGTGCGGCAAGGCGGCAGAACGTTGCGTTGCCGCGTGCACTCCAATGGGTATCGTAGGGCAGGAAATCGGAGAACTCGAAAGCATCGCGCGGGAGGACATGCGCTTCGACGTTTGGGGCCAGCCGAGCCTGAAAGGCATCCCAGAAGCTGTCGTAGCCCTGCCCCAGCGCGATCAGCCTCGGTGAGAACCCACGGTCTGCAGCAAGCTCTTCCTTGATCGGAACGCGCAGCACGACAACCCTTTTGAATCGCGCGAAAAGTTGGTCGAGATGACCAGCAACCGTGTCGAACAGCGCTTTGTTCTTGGCCAGATCGAGATGGCAGTAGCCAGCATTGAAGTACCACGGTTCGCCATCAATCCTGGTGTAGTGCGACAGGCCCGAGCTGACTTTGGCGCCTTCCTTGGCGAGCCAGCGCGGAACGAGCTTCCAGGTGCTTGCCGGGTCCGCCTTCCAGCGCATCACGGTGAAGATGTCGCGCCCTTCGCGGTCTGCCGCGAGGTAGCCCTGGGCCGTCTTCCAGAGATTGGGATGGTAGAGATAAAGGAGCGCGTCTCCGCTGCCGGTATAGACATCTTCCAGCAGGCGGATCTGGTTGAGCGGCCCCACCGGCATTGCCGCATTGAACCACAGCCCAGGCTCGAGCAACCGTTCGTACCAGTTGTCGCCGTTGTCGACGGACAGCCCCATCGCAAAGGAGGTGCCAAGCACAACTTGCGGTGCATCCGGCGCAGCAGGACCACGCAGGCCAAGCGCATTGGAGCGGAAGCTGAAGCCGAGTTCCCGCCGGTCGAGTGCAAGGTTCGGGTGAAAGCGGATGCCGTGGCGCGGATCTGGGGCGAGCAGGCTCAGCCAGCGCCGACCATTCAGCGGGTTGGTAAAGTTGACCCGCCGTTGCCTGTCTGGCCAAACCATCGCAGCCAGTCCCGAGATGACTGCCGCACGCATCTCAACCGGCCAGGATTCCGTCGAGATTCGCCAGCGTGTTGGCGTGCACATGCTCCACTGCAGAGTGCAGGTTGTTGGCATTGTGGCTGCCCAGCACCACGTTCGGCAGGCTGCGCAGCGGGCTCGTCATCGGCAGTGGCTCTTCCTCGAACACGTCGAGCCCCGCGCCTGCGATCTGGCCGGCCTGCAGCGCCGCGATCAGCGCAGCCTCGTCGACCAGCGGCCCACGACCGACATTGACCACGATGGCCTGCGGCTTCATCAGCGCCAGCCGCGCAGCATTGATGATATGGCGGTTCTCGGCCGTCAGGTTGCAGGCGAGCGCGACGACGTCGGCTTCGGCCATCAACGCATCGACGTCCATGAACGTGACACCTTCCATATCCGGGCGCGCCGCCGCGAGCGGCGGATCGTGCGCGATGATCGTCATGCCGCAGCCGCGCGCGCGGCGGGCGATGCCCTGACCGATCGCGCCATAGCCGATCAGGCCGAGCGTGCGGCCAAACAGGCCGAGGCCGCGCGGCTTGGGCCATTCGCCGGCGCGCACGCCCTGATCGATTGCCAGCAACGAACGGGTCAGCATGAGCATGTAGCCGATCGCCACTTCCGCCACCGCTTCGGAGAACGCCGCCGGGCTGTTCTTGACCGGAATGCCGAGTTCGGCAGCTGCAGCAAGGTCGATGCTGTCGAGCCCGGTGCCCCACTTGGCGATGCCCTTGAGCCGGGGCAGATGCGCTTCGAGCACCGCCCGGGTGATGCGGTCGTCACCCGCAAGCCAGCCGTCGAACTGGCCGGCAAAGCCGAGGCAGGCTTCCTCGCTGAGGAATTGGTCAACTTCGGGAAACACCGGCTCCCAGCCGCGCGCGCGGATTTCCGCTTCGAAGCGGGGGCGTTCATTGAGCATCATGATATTGGAGACGAGAATACGCTTGGTCATCAGTCCGGCCTCACCCCTGCGCCGCAGCGAGCAGCGCTTCCGCCACGTCGAGATCAGTCTGCGTCTTGATCACGTGACCCGAAATGCCGCTGACGGGGAAGAAGCCCACCGAACCGGCATATGTCGCGGTCTGGCCCGCAGCCTTGGCGGCGAGGAACGTCTCGCGCGTCCAGCCGGTGATCGACCACGTAATGCGCTGCACCGGGGTCAGGTCCTGGCTGTTGGTCTTCTCAGCGAAGGTGAAGTTGACCGGGACGCCCTGGAACGCGACTTCGATCTGGTCCTCGATGCACGAGAGCATCACGTCGTGCGAACTGCCCTGCCAGGCGGCGACGAAATCGCGCACTTCAGCGGCAGTCAGCAGCGGCGCGATCGAGTGGACCTGCACCAGCCGCTCGCAATCATGCACGTTGAAGAATTCCGTGACGAAATCCTCTGACGTCGCGTTGTTGTTGCCCAGCTCTTCGGGGCGCTGGTGGAACCGGGCGTTCTCGGCCTCGGCAATCGGGCCGAATTCGGCGTTCTCGGAATTGACCCAGATCTCGTCGAAGCACCCAGCCTCATGGCACTTGCGGATCGCCCGCACGATGAGCGGCACGCCCTGCAGTTCGCGCAGGTTCTTCTTCGCGAGTCGCTGCGAGCCCATGCGGGCGGGGATCATGGCGATAGTCTTGCCCATCGTCGGTTCAACTCCGGCTGGATCGTAGGAAGGGTGTGAGGATCGCGGCGACTTCGTCCGCGATGGCGGGATGCACGGCAAGGCAGCGCTGCTTGGCGGCCGGGCGGACGGCATCGGCACTATCGACCATGGCGCGGTAGACCGCACCCGCCTCGCTCGCGATCAGGCGGCCAGCGGCATCATCCCACAAGCGCGCTTCGATCGAGGCGTTGAGCGCGAGCGCACCTTGCGCGACCGCGCAGAGCTGCAAGGCCTGCGATCCGAAGTTGCGCAGTTTGCCGAAGCGGCGCACGGCCCGGAAGCCGTCGCTGCCATCGAGCACATCGAGCAGGCCCGTCGAAAGGGCCATCAGCGATTGCGGCGCCGTGCCAGCCAGCGCGAGCCGCTCACCGTCGCGCCATGCGCCCTGCCCGGCTTCTGCGGCATAGACGGTGCCCGAACCGATGGCGACGACCGCCCCGAGCAGGCTCTCGCCATTCTCGATATAGGCGACCGACACGGCGGCAAACGGCAGACCCGCGATCCAGTTGCTGGTTCCGTCAAGCGGATCGACCACCACTGCACGCGGCGGAAGGATCTCGTCCTCGGCGATGCTTTCCTCGCCCAGCACGGGGACGCCGAACAGCGGCCCTAGCACACCGCGCAGGTGATCCTCGAGGCGCCGGTCCATGTCGGTCACGAAATCGTGCAGGCTCTTCTGCTCGATTGCCTGCGGACGTGCGCCCGATGCCATGGCGGCTGCTTCCGCGACATGCGCGGCAAGGCGGGCGAGCATCGGGCTCATGCCTTCGCGCCCGTCTCTGGCGGAACCGGGAGCAAGTCGAGCGTAAAGACCGCCTCGCCCGCGAAGGACAGGCCGATCGGCGTTCCGTCGCTCGGCAAGTCGATGCAGGGGGTGATGCCGCCGGTCGATATCCACTGTCCGCGCGCGAGCGAAACGCCTTGGCGTCCAGCCTCGATGATGAACCCGCGCGCCGCCTCGCTCGGGCTCATCAGCAGCGCCTTGGAAGCGGTCGCCGCTGCGGCCACCGCGCCATCGATCAGAATCGCGATCTCGCTGTTGATGGCAGGGTCCCGCACGTCGGCTCGCGGCGTGCCAAGAAACAGCGCGCCAGCCGCACAGCGGTCCGACAGCAGTGCCGTCAGCCCTGCTTCGGGGATGTTGATGATGCAGGAATAAGGCGCCTCGAGCGCCGGGGTCCATGCATCAAACAACGCCTCGGACGGCGTGTTTGCAGCGACCCGGACGGCATCGGGGGCGGCAATATCAATGGCGAGCCGAAAAGCGATTTCGGCCTCGGCCCGGAACACCGGCGGCGGCATATGCGCGGGGCTTTCCCCCGCGACCCAGATTTCCTCGCCGTGCAGGGCGCCGAAATAGATCGTATCGGTCGCAAACGTTGCGCGCGTGCCCGCCGTGGTGGCGCCGAGCTTCCACGCGGCCACGGGCCGGCCCGCCGCTGCGACTGTCTCGGCTGCCAACACATAAGCGGCAGCCGGGTCAGCCGGCAGGTCGGCGGGGCCCAGCACGCGGCGCGCGCGTCCGGCCCGCAGGGCAAGGAGATCCCCTGGCGTCACGCGCGCAGTGTTTCCGGTCATTCCCTTGGATCAGAGTTCGTAGGCGCGCGTTTCGTAGACCGGGCTGCCGATCATCAGGTCGATCGTCGCCGTGATCCAGATGCAGTGCACGCATTCGACGAGGTTGTAGGCATCGCTCGGCACGTGGAACGCAAGGTCCGAGAGCTGCTTGAGCGGGTTGTTGGGATCGCGTCCGGTAAAGCTCACCACCGGTAGGCCGGCATCGCGGGCAAAGCGGGCCGCGTTGACCACCGACGGCGAAGTGCCGGAGACCGAAATCAGCACGACGGCGTCTTCGGGCTTGCAGTGATGCTCGATCGCCTTGGCCATCCAGTGGTCGTAGCCGAAATCGTTGGCGAAGCAGGTGATCAGGTTGGGATCATGGAAGGTCATCGAACGGACCTTGCCCTGCTTGGTGAAGTCGACCGCGCCATGCTCGGCGGCCGAGGCGCTGGCGCCGTTGCCTGCGAACATCTGCTTGCCGCCCGCATCACGCACGCGTCCGGCGAGATCGCGGTACTGCTCGATCAGCGGGTAGACCTCAGCCGGGAAGGCAAGCCGGCGATAGTCCTCGAAATAGGCGTCAAGGAACTCTTTGCTCATGGTGGTCACTCCTTCCGGTATTCGGCGCAATGCAGCAGAGCCGCGAATCAGGCCAGCTTGGCGTTGAGGTCGGTGTAGAGCAGCTCGGAATCGAGGCGCTCGTTTTCGTAGATGCGGTCGATCAGCTCCATCACTTCGAGCGCGTGTGCGGAGCTCCCCGCCGTCACCGGCATGCCCTTTTCCACGGCGTCGAAGAAGATGCGCATTTCCTCATCCCACGAAGTATCGATCTCGTAGGTGAAGCGCTCCTCGTCTTCCCAGTGTGCCGCCGGGGCCTTCGAGCGGTTGGTCGCGACGACAAGCTCCTCCCGTCCATAGGAGTTGCTCGAGGTCTTGAGCCCGTTGAGGACCATGTAGCCCCGCTCCATGAACACTTCGAGACTGAACAGGTGGCGCCACTGGGTCATCGTCGAATGGAGCGAGGCGACGAGGCCGGTCTTCTTGTTGCGCATCTGCGCGAAGACGTTGTCCTCGATGCCGGGCTGATGCCAGTAGACGCTGGAGACCATCGCCTGCACTTCGTCGAACCCGCCGCCGAGGTGGAGGAACAGATCGAGCATGTGGATGCCCTGATCGATCAGGATGCCGCCGCCCGAGAGGCCCTTGTCCGCGCGCCAGCCCTTGAGGAAGTCGGAATCGACCGACTTGCCGTAACGGCCGCGCATCCACAGCACACGGCCGTACTGGCCGCTGTCGACCAGCCCGCGCATGTGCTTCACCGCGCCATGGTGGCGGTGGTTGAAACCGTACATCAGCTTCGCCTTGGTCTGGCGCTCGACTTCGCGGATATCGCGCACGTCCTGCCCGGTCAGCGCCGGCGGCTTCTCGCAGAACACGGCCTTGCCCGCACGCATCGCGGCGATGGTGACCGGCTTGTTGTAGACGTTGGCCGTGGCGATGAAGATCACATCGATTTCGGGGTCGGCGACCAGTTCTTCCCAGTCGTCATAAAGCCTGACGCTGTCAGCCAGATCGGTCGGCTGGGCGAAGGGATCGTGGACAGCGACCACGACACCGCGGCCGGATGCCTCGATCCGGTCGTGCCGCAGGCGGCCCATCTTGCCGTACCCGATGATTCCAACCTTGATCATGCGAAATTACTCCGAAAAATTCGCCTCTCGTACGTCACGCGAAAGAGTCCTTCGCGCACGTCGATCCGCGCGGCATTTCCAATGGCATTGCTGAGGGACGACCGCACAAACGCGGTGCGGTATGTGCCCGGAAACTTTGCAAGATCATGACGAAACTACGGATCCCCATCCCTCGAACGCCTACTTGGGACGAGAGTCGCCCTGACTGCGATTTGGGAGGGAAAATCGCCGAATCTGCCTGAAGGCCATAATGCCGATCTCCACCCAGAACGCAGCCCGCCAACGCCGGAAATGCAGCACGGAACCAATCCGGTCTATGTCTTCTGGCATATTGCATTGCACAATGGCAAGCAAAATGGAACTATCTCTACGTAGGCAATACACGTAACTCGGGTGGCCGAGAGCCGCTTTACCTGGCTGGGAAGCCGCGGTCCAAACGCGGCTGAATTCAGTTCTTTGGAACCGAAAAACTGCCGCTGACCCGGCTACCGCTGCGATTTACGCCCGGTTCGGCGGTTGTACCAGAGGGAGACGTCGCACCGCCGGAAGAACGCCCGTCGATGTTCGAGACGCCGGTGTTGAGATCGATCACCAGCCGCCCGCCATTCAGCGTATCATTGCCGCGCCGCAGTGCGACATTGCCAACCATCGTGATGATCTTGCGGTCGAAATCATAGACTGCAGCATCGCCGGTCGCCCGCTCGTTGCCGCGTGTCACCACCACGCCGCCGGTCGCGTCGATCCGCTGGATCTGCAATGTTCCGACATCCGTATAGGCCAACGTGGTGCGCGCCGCACGCAGCGTCAGATCAGCCTGCGTAATCTCGACATTGCCGGAAAGGACCGCCCGATTCTGCTTGTCCATCAGTTCGATGCGGTCAGCGCCGAAGTTCACCGGCGCCTTGCTGTTGTGCGCCGCGATTGCCTGCGCGCCCAGATGCTGCGCACCGGCTACCAGCGCCGCGCTTGCAGCAAATCCGATCGCAAAGGATCGCATCGGCCGTGCGGCCTTCAAGGCTTCGATCAGCGTGGTCATTGCATTGCCATCAGGGCATCTTCAGCTTGCCGGGTTCCATCGTCAGGCGGGCGTGACCATCAAGGGTGATCGTCCGCGCTTCGAGGTCTGCGCTTATCCTGTCGGCGGAGAAAGTGCCAGCCGGAATGCGCCCCTCGGCCCGGCCCTGGCTGACCAGAAGGCGCTTGCCGATATCGATATCGGCGCCGCCAGTCACCATCCGGTAGCCGTCGGACGTTTCGAAATTGACCGGTGTCGGCACATCGATCTTCTGCTTGGCGAAGTCATACACCCCCGCCCCGGTCGTCAGGCTGGCCGGTCCGTCGTTCAGCATGACACGCGCGGTGATGTCGCGCATCTCCACTTCGTCGCGGGCTTCGGAATGCTGCACGGCGCTCCCAGCGGTGACCGAGAAATTCCGTCCGGCATCATCCTGCCCGCGGTACAGTGCGCTCACCACGCGCAACCGGTCGCTCACCATCGCCACCTTGTTGCGGTCGAGCAGGAAGCTGATGTCCCCGCGCGGCGAGAACGGCGCGATCACCAGAACCGCCAGCAGCGCGCCGATCAGCGAGGGCATGCCCACCGCAATCAAGCGCACCATGCGATCATGGAATCCACCGGGCGCGGCAAATCGCTGCCGCCGACCGCGCAGATCGTCGGCCTTGACCGTCATGCGGCCGCATTCCCGGAGATCGTCACGCTTCCGCGCTCATTCGTGGCTGAAGATGTCGCGGTCCGCCCACCCGGCGATGTCGAGCAGCGCGCGTGTCGGCAGGAATTCGAAGCAGGCCTGGGCGATATCAGTGCGGCCCTCGCGGGCCAGCCGCTCGACGAAGATCGCGTGCATGGCATGGAGATAGCGCACGTCGGAGGCGGCATAGTCCTGCTGCGCGTCGCTCAGCGCCGGCGCGCCCCAGTCGCTCGATTGCTGCTGCTTGGAAATCTCCTTGCCGAGCAATTCGCGCACCAGTTCCTTGAGACCATGGCGATCCGTGTAGGTGCGCACCAGCTTCGAGGCGATCTTGGTGCAGAACACCGGCGCTGCCATCACCTTGAGGTAATAGTGGATCGCCGCGAGGTCGAAGCGGGCGAAATGATAGAGCTTGAGCCGCGCCGGATCGGCCAGCACGGCGCGCAGATTGGGCGCGGCATAATCGCTGCCGGCAGCAAACCGCACGAGATGCTCATCGCCGTGCCCGTCCGAAATCTGCAGCAGACACAGCCGGTCACGCGTCGTGATCAGCCCCATCGTTTCGGTATCGACAGCAACCGGACCCGGCGCGAGCACGCCCTCGGGCAGGTCTTCTTCATGTAGGTAGACAGCCATCCATCCCGCTTAGGCTTTCACTGCGGTGGCGGCAAGCGCGAGAATCGGCCCGATGGGCCAGCCTACATCCGTCCGACGCTGCTACAGTGCCATCCGGCGGCACGCACTCCGTCCGGATTGTAGACGTTGCGCAAATCCTCCAGCACGCGGCTGTTCACGAGCTGGCCCACGCACTCTCCAGATCGATGCCGCGGGCATCCTTGTCGATGCAGACAACGTCGTGGCCGAAATCAGCAAAGCAGGCACCGGAAACGAGCCCGACATAGCCCGAACCCACCATTGCGATCTTTATGCGCGTATCCTTGAAACTGCGCTCTGCCCGTTAGCGATCCGCGGAGTGCCCATGCAAACGGTATTCCCGCCGGGCCGCCGGAAGGCTAACGATGCGGCTTCATGACAGGCAGCTCCATCCCCGAAACCTGGCGCCCGGCGCTTGACCCCGTCCTTGCCAGCCGTCCGCTGCGCACACTCGGCGGCTTCCTCAAGGCAGAGGAAGCGGCAGGCAAGACGATCTATCCGCCCGCCGGGACGCGCCTTGCCGCACTCGCGCTGACACCGCTGCCGCAAGTGCGGGTCGTCATACTGGGGCAGGATCCCTACCACGGCCCCGGTCAAGCCCATGGCCTGTCGTTTTCGGTGCGACCCGGGGTGCCGGTGCCGCCCAGCCTGCTCAATATCTTCAAGGAGCAGGAAGCAGACCTCGGCCTGCCCCGCCCCGCGCATGGCCATCTCGAAAGCTGGGCGCAGCGCGGCGTGCTCCTGCTCAACACGGTGCTGACGGTGGAGGCCGGGCAAGCCGGTTCGCATCAGGGCAAGGGCTGGGAACTGTTCACCGATGCCGCGATCCGCGCTGTTGCCGAACGGGGCACGCCCTGCGCCTACCTCCTCTGGGGCAGCCATGCCCGCAGCAAGGCCCCGCTGATCCGCGAGGCCAGCGCCGGCCCGCACCTGGTCCTCGAAGCCCCGCACCCGAGTCCGCTGTCAGCACATCGCGGCTTCCTCGGCTGCCGGCATTTCAGCAAGGCAAATGTCTGGCTGGAAGAACAAGGCGCCGCGCCAATTGACTGGCGCCTGCCTGGCTAGAGCCAGCCGATCCGGCGGAACCGCCAGAGCAGGCCGCCGCAGATCACGGTGATGAGGCCCCACACCATCGGATAGCCCCAGCGCCAGTGCAATTCGGGGATATTGTCGAAGTTCATCCCGTAAATCCCGGCAATCGCCGTTGGCACCGCAAGGATCGCGGCCCAGGCCGCAAGCTGGCGGGTAATCACGCCCTGCCGGTGCTGCTCGAGCAGCCCCGCCGTCTCGACCGTCGCCGCCAGCGTCTCCTTCAGGCTCTGCATCCGCGCCATCGCGCGGCGGACGTGATCGAGCACATCGCGGAACCAGATCCGGGCCGAGGGATCGATCACCGGCAGGTCCGCCTCGGCAAGACGCTCGGTGAGTTCTTCCATCGGGCCGATGATCCGCTCGAAGCGGCGCAGTTCGCGGCGCAACCGGAAGATGCGGCGGATGGTTACGGGATCGGGGAACTGGTCGATCGCCGCTTCCTCGATGGCATGCGCCACTTCCTCGAACTGATCGGCGATGGGCAGATAGCCATCGACGATGAAATCGAGCACGGCGTGGAGCACGTAGTCCGCGCCCTCGGCGAGGTGCTCGGTATCGGCCTCGAGCGCGCGGCGCAGATCGGCGTGCGCGCGCGCCGACCCCATCCGCACCGTGACGATGAACCGTGCGCCGAGGAACATCGACGTCTGCCCGTAGGTAATCGTATCGCCGCCCGGATCCATCATCGCGGTCCGCGCCACGACGAAGAGCTGCTGGCCATAGAGATCGACCTTGGGCAACTGGCGCGGATTGAGCGCATCCTCGATCGCCAGCGGATGCAACCCGAACTGGCGCCCGACGCGCGCCATTTCCTCCGCGGTCGGATCGCACAGTCCGATCCAGTCAAAGCAGCCGCGCGGCAGGGCTTCTTCGGTCACCGGATCGCCGGTCAGGGCGAGATCGGCCGGATCGGGCTTCCCCTCGGTATAGCGGCGCGCGGCGATGATCGGCATGGTCTTCCTTCTGTCGCGGCGCCCGGGAAAGCGCAATCACCTGCGTTTAATCGCCCATTGAAACAGACTGGCAATCATGGCCCCGGCTGCTATCATGCATGTCAATAACACGGGAGAACACCATGGGTTTCGAGGGCACGCGCCGCAGCGGGCAGCCGGACATCGACGTCGCGATCATCGGCGCGGGGCTTTCCGGCATCGGCATGGCCGCGCATATGCAGATGCTCTGCCCCGACCGCAGCTATGCCCTGTTCGAACGTCGCCCCCAGCTTGGCGGCACCTGGGACCTGTTCCGCTACCCCGGCGTCCGCTCGGACAGCGACATGCACACGCTGGGCTTCATCTTCGAGCCGTGGAAGCACGAGAAGTCGATCGCTGATGGCCCATCCATCCTCGAATACCTCAACCGCATCGCCAGCGAGCGCGGCATCCGCCAGCACATCCGCTTCGAGACCAAGGTCGTCTCGGCCAACTGGGAAAGCGCGAACGCGTGGTGGGTGATCACCACCGAGGCCGCAGACGGCCAGCGCAGCCGCACCACGGCGCGGTTCCTCTACCTCGGCTCGGGCTACTACGACTACGACACGCCCTATGACCCGGCGATCCCGGGGCGCGAGGACTTTGCCGGCACCATCCTGCACCCGCAGTTCTGGCCGGAAGACTTCGACTGCACGGGCAAGCGCGTCGTGGTGATCGGCTCGGGCGCGACGGCCGTGACCATTGTCCCGGCGATGGCGAAGACGGCCGCGCATGTCACCATGCTCCAGCGCACGCCGACGTGGTACGCCATCCGCCCGGCGCGCGATGCCATTGCCAATACGCTGCGCAAGTTCCTGCCGGAAAAGCTCGCCTACCGGATCACGCGCTTCAAGAACGTGACGATGCAGAGCATCGTGTTCAAGCGGGCGCGCAACGAGCCGCAGAAGGTCAAGGACTTCCTGACCAAGAAGCTGCAGGAAGCGCTCGGCCCCAAGTACGATCCCGCCACCTTCACGCCGCCCTACAACCCGTGGGAACAGCGCTTGTGCCTCGTGCCCGATGGCGATCTGTTCGAGGCGATGAAGGCGGGCAAGGCGGACATCGTGACCGACCATATCGAGCGGATCGACGCAGCCGGCATCCAGCTCAAGTCCGGCAAGCGGCTCGACTGCGACGTGATCGTCACCGCCACCGGCCTCGCCCTCGCCATGGCGGGCAAGATCGCGCTGGGCATGGATGGCCAGCCGGTGCGGATGAACGAGCGCTGGTACTACAAGGGCTGCATGTATTCGAACCTGCCCAACCTCGCGCAGGTGTTCGGTTACCTCAACGCATCGTGGACCCTGCGCGCGGACATCGATGCCGACTACGTCTGCCGCCTGCTCAACCACATGAAGAAGGTGGGCGCGGACAGCGCGACGCCGGTACTGACCGACGAAAGCACGCTGACGCCGGACACCCCGCTTGACCTCTCCTCGGGCTATATCCAGCGCGGGCTGGCGATCCAGCCGAAGAACGCCAAGGAAATGCCGTGGCGGCTCAATCAGGACTATGTCTGGGACCGCAAGTACATGAAGGAAAACCCGCTCGACGACGGGATCATGCGCTTCGGCAAGGCGACCGGCGCGCAGGCGGCGAAGGCCGGGGAAGTGGTCGAACCGGCGGAGTAGGAAGCCGGGTAAGTTGACACAGTTGACACGGTCCAGAGAAATAACTGTCACCCCCCGCTTTCAGGTTTCATCACACTGCTTTTAAATCTTTTTTGCCGAAATTCTGTCCAACAGCCGCGCAGGAATAAATGACACGCGCGTCAGTTATTCCTGCGGCGGACACGCGGCGGCGTCTCCCGACCATGATGGTGACGGGACGGGCGGGCCGGCTGCGGCCCTGAACGGATCCACGGTTCAAGGAACGGCCCCGCAATCATGCGCTCGGCAAGGCTGTGTAGGAAAGGTGTTTGTGAGGGGCTGGCGGCCGATCCGCCTGACGCAATCCCCCCAAAGCCCCATTGCGCCGCACCCCGTTTGCGCTATCGCTGCGCGCATGACTGACGCATCCCGTATCTGGACCGCCGCGCTGATTGTCGTGGGCGATGAGATCCTTTCTGGCCGCACGCATGACAAGAACATCGCACAAGTGGCGACGTGGCTGGGCGTGCAAGGCATCCGCCTGCGCGAAGTGCGCGTGGTGCCGGATGACATGGCAGCGATCATCGAGGCGGTGAATGCACTGCGGGCGCGCAACGATTACCTGTTCACCACGGGCGGGATCGGGCCGACGCATGACGACATCACGGTCGATGCGGTGGCCGAGGCGCTGGGCGTGGCGGTGGTGATCCATCCCGAGGCCGAGGCGATGCTCACGCGCTATTACGAAACGCGCGGCGGGATCAATCCGGCGCGGCTGCGCATGGCGCGGGTGCCGGAGGGCGCGGACCTGATCCCGAACCGGCTTTCGGGCGCGCCCGGGATCAAGGCGGGCAATGTGTTCCTGATGGCTGGCGTGCCGGGGATCACCGCGCAGATGCTCGACGGGCTGACGGGGACGCTCGAAGGCGGCCTGCCGCTGCTCTCGACGACGGTCGGCTGCTGGGTGGCCGAAAGCGAAGTGGCCGACCTGCTGCGCGAGACGGAGAAGACGCACGAGGGGTGCCAGATCGGCAGCTATCCCTTCTTCCGCGAGGGACGCGTGGGCGCGAACTTCGTGATCCGCTCGACCGATCAGGCAGTGCTCGATGCCGTGGCCGGGGTGCTGGTCGATGGGCTGACCGCGCTGGGCCGCGAGGCGGTGCCGGGGGGCATTTGACCTCACGACGCAATCACCTCATTCCCCGTTCGTGTCGAGCGAAGTCGAGACACCATACGCCGCGCTTGGTGTCTCGACTTCGCTCGACACGAACGGGAGGTTGGCTTTTGTGGCTGATGGTTCCGGCGCTCGCCGCTTGCTCCCCCAGACTTGCCCGTTTCGAACGCACGCTCGCCGCAAATGATAGCGCCACGGCGGCCTTGCAGCACTGGTGTGCAGCACGAGGGATTGCCGCGCCGGCCGAGATCGTGGCGGAAAGTGATCGCAGCGAGCAGGAAGCCGCCTCCCCGGCGATCCGCACGGCACTGGGCGTGGATGCACAGGAGCCGCTTGCCTATCGCCATGTGCGGCTGCGCTGCGGCGGAACCGTGCTCTCCGATGCGAAGAACTGGTATGTGCCGGGGCGCCTGACCCCGGCCATGAACACCGCGCTGGAAACGACGCGCACGCCGTTCGGCACGGTGGTGCGGCCCTTGGGATTTCACCGCGAGCGGCTGGAAAGCCTGCGGGGCCGCGCGGCGGAGTGTCCGGCAGGGACGGTGCTTTCGCACAAGGCGGTGCTGCGGCTGGCCGACGGGCGCGGGATCAGCTTTGTGGCGGAATGCTATACGCGGGCGAATCTGATGAAAGGGCCCCACTGATGCGCGTGCTGCTGACGGGTTCGTCCGGGTGGCTGGGCCGCTTTCTGGCACCGGCCTTGCGGGCGGCGGGACATACGGTGACGGGGCTCGACCTGGCGCCGGGGCCGGAGACGCATGTGGTGGGAAGCGTGGCCGACCGGCACGTGGTGGACCGGGCCATGGCGCTCGGCATCGACGCGGTGATCCACACGGCGGCGCTGCACAAGCCGGATATTGCACGCTATCCGGTGCAGGCCTTTGTCGATGTGAACGTGACCGGCACGCTGAACCTGCTCGAAGCCGCGAGGGCGGCGGGGCACGACCGCTTCGTGATGACCTCGACCACGTCGCTGATGATCAGCGAAGCGATCCGCCGCGAGGAAGCGCCGCATGCGGTGTGGCTTGACGAGCAGACCGGGCCGCTCGCGCCGCGCAACATCTATGGCGTGACCAAGCTGGCGGCGGAGGGGCTGTGCCGGCTCTATGCAGCGGAGCATGGGCTTTCCTGCGTGGTGCTGCGGACCTCGCGGTTCTTTCCCGAGGATGACGACACGCACAAGCAGCCTTCGGGCGAGAACCTCAAGGCCATCGAACTGCTGCATCGGCGGCTGACGGTGGAGGATGCGGCGCAGGCGCATGTCGCGGCGCTGGCAAAGGCGCCGGACGTGGGGTTCGGGCTGTACATCGCGAGCGCGCCGACGCCGTTTGCGCGCGAGGATGCGGCGGCGCTGAAGGCGGATGCCACGGCGCTGATTCGCGAGCGCTTTCCGGAGGCCGAAGCGCTGTTTGCTGCGCGCGGGTGGGTGCTGCCGAAGAGCCTGGGGCGGGTCTATGATCCGGGGCTGGCGGAGCGGGAGCTGGGCTGGCGGGCGCAAACCGACTTTGCCGCGGTGCTGGCGGCGCTGCGAGACGGCGAACCGCTGCCGTTCGCGCATGATCCGGGTTACACGTCGCCGCTCGTCACAGGGCGCTGATACGAAAAAGGCCGGGAAGGTTTCCCCTCCCGGCCTTTCGTTATCCGGCTTGGTGCGTCCCCCGACCCGCTCATCCTGAGCCTGGCGAAGGATGCTGGCGCAGCGCTTGCCCGAAGGACCCTTCGA
Source organism: uncultured Novosphingobium sp. (assembly GCA_964413325.1). Classification (GTDB taxonomy): domain Bacteria; phylum Pseudomonadota; class Alphaproteobacteria; order Sphingomonadales; family Sphingomonadaceae; genus Novosphingobium. The sequence continues at coordinate 194,246 of CAYPRK010000002.1, forward strand.
CAAGCTCAGGGTGAGCGGGTCAAAGGGCCATGCTCGGAGCTGGCGATCAGCCGCCGTGGACTTCCGCCACGTCGACCTTGAGGCCCGGGCCCATCGACGAGGACAGACCAACCTTGCGCAGGTACTTGCCCTTGGCGCCGGCGGGCTTCGCCTTGACGATCGCATCGACGAAGGCGTCGAAGTTGGCGCGCAGCTGCTCGTTCGAGAAGCTCATCTTGCCGATGCCGCCGTGGATGATGCCGGCCTTTTCGACGCGGAACTCGATCTGGCCGGCCTTCGCCGCCTTGACCGCATCCGCGACGTTCGGGGTGACGGTGCCGAGCTTCGGGTTCGGCATCAGGCCCTTGGGACCCAGCACCTTGCCGAGGCGGCCGACGATGCCCATCATGTCGGGCGTCGCGATCACGCGGCCATAGTCGAGGTTGCCGTTCTGCATGTCCTCGAGCAGGTCTTCCGCGCCGACCTTGTCAGCGCCAGCGGCCAGAGCGGCTTCGGCCTTGTCACCGCGCGCGAACACGGCGACCTTGACGTCCTTGCCGGTGCCGGCGGGCAGCGTGACCATGCCGCGGACCATCTGGTCAGCGTGACGCGGATCGACGCCGAGGTTCAGCGCGACTTCGATCGATTCGTCGAACTTGGTGCGCTTGAGGTCCTTGAGAAGCTGGATCGCTTCATCGACCTTGTAGAGCTTCTGGTTGTCACCCAGCTTTTCGGCGAGGGCCTTCTGGTTCTTGGTCGTCTTCATCGGATCAGCCCTCCACCTGCAGGCCCATGGCGCGCGCCGAGCCTTCGATGATCTTGATTGCGGCGTCTTCGTCGTTGGCGTTCAGATCCTTCATCTTGAGCGCAGCGACTTCAGCGAGCTGGGCACGCGTGATCTTGCCTGCCGAGATCTTGCCGGGCTCCTTCGAGCCAGACTTCAGACCGAGGACCTTCTTGATGAGGAAGGTAGCCGGCGGGGTCTTCGTCACGAAGGTGAACGACTTGTCCGAATAGACCGTGATGATCGTGGGCAGCGGGGTGCCCTTTTCGATCTCCTGGGTGGCGGCGTTGAATTCCTTGCAGAAACCCATGATGTTGACACCGCGCTGACCGAGCGCAGGCCCGATCGGCGGCGAGGGCTTCGCTTCACCAGCTGCAACCTGCAGCTTGATGTAACCATCAATTTTCTTGGCCACGATGGGCCTCCTTTCTTCCTGTTGAAGGCCAAAGCCTCCGCAGAGTGAGCGGTCAGACGGATGCCGAGACACCCTCCCGCACGGAATCAGGCGGGGCGGGGCCCTGCCGGAAGTGGGCGCGCATAGCGGGGACCGGTCCTTTTGGCAATGGGGTGCAGCGGGGCGCGGCTCACTGTGCCGGGGCCAATTCGGTGCGACCAGTCGTTGCGCTTTGGCGGTGTTCGGTTATCCCTTGCGTTTCAAACCGATTGTCCGGGGCCTCACTTGCACAAAAAGCTTTTCGGCGCAGCCGTTCTTTCCGCGCTCGCCACCACTGCGGCCCATGCCGGAGATAAAGTCCTCGTCGGGCCGGTACCGGCGTGGGTCAACCAGGCCCCGCCCGTGCTCAAGGCCGACAGCGCGGTGCGCTTTGACGAGCAGGTGCAGATCGATGGCAACACCACCACGGTCTATATCGACACCATGCGTCAGGCCTCGAGCCCCGAGGCGCTGCAGCAGATGGGCACGCTGACGCTGGGCTGGCAGCCCGATCATGGCGACCTCACCCTGCACAAGCTGGAGATCATCCGCGGCGATCAGGTGATCGATGCGTTGGGCAAGGGCGAAGGGATCACCGTGATCCGCCGCGAGGCGGGGCTGGAGCGGCTGATGGTCGACGGCCAGCTGACAGCGGTGAAGCATATCGAGGACCTGCGCGTGGGCGACACCTTGCGCATGGTGTTCAGCCTTTCCGAGCGCGACACCGCGCTGGCGGGCTATGTGCAGGACGGGCTGGTGCTGCTGCCCGCGCCGATCAAGGTCGGCTTCGGGCGCGCGCGTCTCCTTTGGAAAACGGCGAGCCCGCTGACGTTCAAGTCACTCGCGCCCGGGGTGAATCCGGTGCCCAAGCCGCTCGATTCGACGTGGACAGAGATTGTCGTGCCGCTGCCGGTGGCCAAGCTGCCCGATGCCGCCAAGAACGCGCCGAGCCGGTTCACGCCGCTGCCGTTGATCCAGTTCACCAGTTTTCCGGACTGGGCCTCGGTCGCCAAGGTCATGGGCCCGCTCTATGCGGCGAAGGACAAGATCGCGCCCGGCTCAGACCTTGCCACGCGGGTCGATGCCATCGCGGCGCGCTCGACCGACCCGGTGCGCCGCATGGCCGATGCGCTGCGGCTGGTGCAGGATGAAGTGCGCTACGAACTGATCGCGATGGGCAACGGCAACTATGTGCCGCAGGCGCCCGCCGATACATGGTCCAAGCGCTATGGCGACTGCAAGGCCAAGACCATGCTGCTGCTCGCCGTGCTCGACCGGCTGGGGATCAAGGCCGAGCCGGTGATGGCGAACAGCAAGCGCGGTGACGCGGTGCCCGACATGGTGCCCGCCGCGCTCGCGTTCGACCATGTCTTCGTCCACGCCAAGGTGGGCGCGGAGGACTTCTGGCTCGACGGCACGATGCTCGGCTCGCGGCTTGCCGATATCCGCGATGTGCCGCGCTATGGCTGGGTGCTGCCGATGGGCGGGACGATCGAGGGCAGCAAGCCCGCGCTCTTCGCGCTGCCGCTGCGCGCGCATGCCCGGCCCGATATCGACGCGGACCTTTCCTATGACATGACCGCCGGGCCGCACCTTGCGACGCCTTATCACCTGACCTTGCGCTACAACGGGACTTATGGCGCGGCCTACAAGGTTGATCCCGGCCCGAACTACGACGAGAAGCTGACCGCCTTTGCCGAGAAGGCGGCGACCAACTGGGTCGGCGATACCTTCGTCGGCAAGGCGCGATCGGTGTGGGATGCCGAGGCGGCGGTGTGGACGCTCGATTTCGACGGCATTGCCTATCCGGACTGGAAATACCGCGACGGGCACTATGCGCTGGCCGTGCCGCCGGGCCTGAAGGTGACCTACGACGCGCCGCGCGACCGGGCGGCGTGGCGGGCGATCCCGGCGCTGATCAGCGATCCGTGGCATGCCAAGCTGCACACCAGCTGGCGCCTGCCGGACGCGGGCAAGGGCGTTTCGCTCACCGGCAATGATCCGGGCAGCCTCGATCTGCCTGCCGCCAGCTGGCAGCGGACCATCGCCCTTTCCGGCGGCGAGCTCGCGGAAGACATCGTCTCACGCGAGAGCGGGGCCGAAGTCGCGCCCGACAAGGCGAGCAGCACGGCCAAGGCGATCTCCGACGCGATGGACCGCACCGCGCGGCTCTCGCTCGATCCCACGTACCCCAAGTGGTGGGACGACGTGGCACGGCGCAAGGGCAGCCCGGCGCTCGCCAAGGTCCGCGCGATCCTCGACGCGCGGATTGCGGACAAGCCGGATGATGCGACGCGCCTGACCGACCGCGCCTGGTTCGAGCGGACGCTGTTCAACTGGGCTGCGGCGGAAGCCGACTACACCCGCGCCCTCGCCGTGGATGCCTCGGCGGATCGCTACCTCAAGCGCTCGTCTTTGCGCAGCAAGCTGGGCAACCGCGCCGGCGCAATGGCCGATGCGCAGGCCGCCTACGACCTCGAGCAAGGCAACGCGGATGCGCGCAGCACGCTGTCCTACGAGCTGATCGAAGCGGGCAAGGTGGACGAGGGCCTGGATCTGGTGCCGACCGACCTCGACATCACCACCGATGACGGGCTTTCGAACTTCCTCGAGAAGATCGACCGGCTGGAGCAAGCGGACAAGCATGACGAGGCGCTGGGGATGCTCGACGAGGCGCTGGAGAAGCGCGGTTCATCGGCCAAGCTGCGCAATGCGCGCTGCTGGTACCTCGCCCTGCGCAACACCGCGCTCGATACCGCGCTGACCGATTGCAACAAGGCGATCGAACTGGAAGCCGACCCGGCGATGTACATGGACAGCCGCGCGCTGGTCCACTTCCGCGCCGGCCGCCTGAAGGAAGCCATGGCAGACTACGAAGCCGCGCTGGCGGCAGAACCTGAGCAGACGGCTTCGCTGTTCATGGCCGGGATCGTGGCGGACCGCATGGGCGACAAGGCCAAGGCGGCGGCATTCAGCAAGGCGGCGAAGACGGTGTTCCCGGATGTGGGGCATTTCTATGCGCACTATGGGATCAAGCAGTGAAGTAGTGTAAGGTCTGACTAGAGTGAAGAACAGGATTCTGATCTAGATTCCGGTGTAAATGGGGGGCTCACTGTGGGGAAATTTGCATTCTTGTTATCAATTTTTGCACTCGCCGGCTGCAACGCGCAGAAAGACGCATCTGCCAGTGAAACTGGTCAGCCAATGGACCCCACAGTTGATCAAGGTCAGCAATCAAACTGCGCAGCTCAGATAGCGGCTTGGGAAGTTTCACTCAGAGATTTTCGCGAATCGCAACAAAGGCATGCAGATACATGCTCATCTCTGAATAGACAGCAGGTTGATATAAATGACAGCTACCTCAAAACCAAAACACGTTGGCCGATCAGCATTGATATTCTGAAGTCGTGCGTGCGAGAAAGTCCGTCACCTACACCGCAAAATTGTTGGAATAGAGTCGATTTCGCAAATGCTGTATCCTCAACTGATTCCAACATCCTTCGCCAAGAATTATCGACTGCATATAATAGCCAATTTCAGCTCATATCGGAGGCCAAAGAAAACCAATGCGATATCAATTTAAATTCAGCATTGTATGATGACTTAAATATTTCATATAGCACGAAATTCAATCTTGCCTCGATCAAACTTGAACCCCCTAAGCCATCCTGCGCCAGTTGATTGGAAGCTTCCGATGCGATGGCAAACTAGCCCATGACCGAAGAGCTAAGACTGTGAGTTCCTACAGGCGGGATTGCACCACCTGTAACCCAATTGGTGGTTCAATCGACAGTGTTACGATGCCACTCTTGCGAGATATCAACACTGCTCGCCCTCTTACTTCACCAGTTCGACTTCCTCGAAGCTCAGTTCCACCGGGGTGGCGCGGCCGAAGATCGAGACGGCGACCTTGACGCGCTGCTTTTCGAAATCGAGCTCTTCCACGGTGCCGTTGAACGAAGCGAACGGGCCGGCGTTGACCTTGACCGAATCGCCGATCTCGTAATCGACCAGCACCTGCTTGCGCGGTTCGGCGGCGGCGGCTTCGCGGGCGCCGAAGTAGCGCGCGGCTTCCTTGTCGGAAATCGGCTGCGGCTTGTTGTTGTTGCCGAGGAACCCGGTGACCTTCGGGGTGTTCTTGACGAGGTGGTAGATGTCGTCGTTCATCGCCAGCTTGGCGAGGACGTAGCCCGGCATGAACTTGCGCTCGACCTGAACCTTCTTGCCGCGCTTCACTTCGGTGACGGTTTCGGTGGGCACTTCAACCGCCTCGACCAGCTGCGAGAGGCCGATGCGTTCGGCTTCGGCGAGGATGGCTTCCTTCACCTTGTTCTCGAAGCCGGAGTAGGCGTGAATGATGTACCAGCGGGCCATGGTTTGAATCCTTGGGAAAATCGGGGAAAGCGCGATCAGGCCGCTACTGTCAGGCAAGCGTCAGGAGCGAGCGCACGATCAGGCTGAAGATCGAATCGATACCGAGGAAGAACACCGCGAGGATGAGCATCATGATGCCGACGAAAATCGCGGTCGAGGTCGTCTCGGCGCGGGTCGGCCAGATCACCTTGCGCGCTTCGGCGCGGACCTGGTTGATGAATTCACCGGGGCTGATCTTTGCCATCACGTAGTCCTGCTCTCGCTTGCGCCGGGAGGGGCGCCTTCACGGCTTCCGGCTAGGCTTCATCGCCGCCCCGGACAGGTCCGGGAGGGGCAGGTGAAGTTTCCGATGTCGGAAGAAGCCGTGCATTTAAGCGCTGGGGCGGCGCTTGGCAAGGTGGGAGGAGTCGTTTGCGGTACGCGCGGAAGAGCGCGTACCGGGCGGCGCCGGCCCACTCCCCCGCCCGGCCACCCATTCAGGGTACTCTCGTGGGTGGCCGGGCGGGGGAGTGGGCCGGTGCCGCCTTCCGCGTGAGCGGACTACAAGGTGCTGGTATCGATCACGAAGCGGTAGCGCACGTCACTCTTGAGCATGCGCTGGTAGGCGCCCTCGATCTCTTCCATGCGAATCAGTTCGATATCGGAGACGACGCCGTGCTCGGCGCAGAAATCGAGCATCTCCTGCGTTTCCGCGATGCCGCCGATCAGCGAGCCGGCAAGGCTGCGGCGGCGCGTCAGGAAATGGAACAGCGTCGGCATCGGGTGCGGCTTTTCCGGGCCGCCGACCATGACCATCACTCCGTCACGCGCCAGCGTCAGCAGGTAGGGATCGAGATCGTGGCTGTGCGAGACGGTGTTGATGATGAGATCGAGCGTCTCGCGCGCGGCCTTCATCGCGCCCTTGTCGGTCGAGACGACGACGTTGTGCGCACCGAGTTCGCGGATGGCCGCTTCCTTGGCCGGATTGGTGGTGAACGCCGTCACTTCCGCACCGAGCGCACGAGCGAGCTTGACCGCCATGTGGCCGAGCCCGCCGATGCCGACGACGCCGACGCGCTTGCCCGGACCTGCCTGCCAGTGGCGCAGCGGCGACCACGTGGTGATCCCGGCGCAGAGCAGCGGCGCGACCGCGGCAAGCTGCTCCTTGGGGTGGCGGATCGCCAGGACATAGGCCTGATCGACAACGATTCGCTCAGAGTAGCCGCCGAGCGTGTGGCCCGGCGCATCGGAGGTGGGCGAATTGTAGGTGCCGGTCATCCCGCTTTCGCAGAACTGCTCCAGCCCCTCACCGCAGGCGGAACACGTGCGGCAGCTATCGACGATGCAGCCGACGCCAACCATGTCCCCCGCCGCGAATCGCGTGACGGCACTGCCGACGGCGCTGACCGTGCCGACGATCTCGTGCCCCGGCACGCAAGGATAGAGCGTGCCGCCCCATTCGCTGCGCACGGTGTGAAGATCGGAATGGCAGACGCCGCAAAACGCGATCTCGATCACCACATCGCTCGGCCCCGCCTCGCGGCGCTCGATGGCATAGGGCCCGAGCGGCTGGTCGGCGGCCTCTGCGGCATAGGCTTTGACGGTCATGGCAGTGGGCTTTCGGCAGGAGGAATGGCTTGGCGCGCACCATGGCAGCGGCCATGGCGGGGAACAAACTCTCTAATGTGGGAAGCGGCCGGATGCGGGAAACGGCCAGATACGGGAAAAGGCAGGTGGCCTGTCTGGGCGACGTGGCAGGAGTGGAGGGATTCGAACCCCCGGCCCTCGGTTTTGGAGACCGATGCTCTACCAGCTGAGCTACACTCCTGTGCCGGAGAAGCGCCCTTAGTGGGTTGACGCAGCCAGCGCAACCAAAGAAGATTCAGGCGAAGATGTCCCGTCACGACACCGCGATCATTCCGCCTGAGCTTTTGCTGCAGGCCTACCGCGCGGGGATTTTCCCGATGTCGGATAGTCGCGACGATCCCGAAGTCTATTGGGTCGAGCCGCGGATGCGCGCGATCATGCCGCTCGATGGCTTCCACCTTTCGCACAGCCTCGCGCGGACCTTGCGGCGCGGGCGTTTCCGGGTCACGTGCAACGAGGCGTTTGACGCGGTGATCGATGCCTGCGCGGCGCCGCGCATCGATGCCGAGGACAGCTGGATCAGCCTGCGCATCGCCGAGAGTTACCGCGAGCTACACCGGCACGGGCATGCCCATTCGATCGAGACCTGGCAGGCGGGCCCGGGCGGAACGGAAGTGCTGGTCGGCGGGCTCTATGGTGTCGGGTTCGACCGGGTGTTCTGCGGCGAGAGTATGTTCAGCCGGGCGAGCGATGCCTCCAAGGTGGCGCTGGCATGGCTGGTGGCGGCGCTCCGGCGCGCGGGGGCGCAATTGCTCGATTGCCAGTTCACCACGCCGCACCTCGCTTCGCTGGGCGCGGTGGAGATCACGCAGGCGCGCTACCTCGATATGCTGCAGGCGGCGCTTGGCCCGCCTTCAAGCCCTCAGGCAGGCGGCGAATCGTCCGCCGGAGCGTCGTCCGGGGCTGCGGCGGCAGGGGCCGGGGGCTTGCCTGCGGGCTTTGCCGCGCTGCTGGTCGATGCGGCGGCGGCGGGGCTGTCCTCCTCGCCGGGGAACTTCATCGCGCAGTCCTTGACCCACACGTCATAGACCGGGTGCTCGACCACGTTGAGCGCGGGCGAGTTCTTGAACAGCCAGCCCGAGAAGACCTTGTGCCACGCGAGCTTTTCCTGTGTGGTTGCGCGTTCCTCGACGAAGAGCTGGACGAAGGCGCCGGTCTCTGGCGGGTCTTCCCACGGCGCGGTGCGCTCGCAAGTGGCGAGCTTGATGATCGCATTGCCGATGCGGCGCGATTCGCCGGTCTTCAGCTGGACGATCTGGGTGATGTTGTTGCGCTTGTTGAGGAAGCCGAGGGTGGCGACGCGGTCCTTGACCGGCGTGCCGAACTCGCTCTCGACCACCCCTGATGCATCCGCAGCCGGGCCGGCACCTTGCGTTGCCTCGCTGGGCGGCGGGGCTTCGGCGTTCTTGTTGCCGCCGCATGCAGACAGGGCCAGCAGGCTGGCCGCAAGCAGCAGCGGTGCGATGAAACGCATCAGCCTTCGGGCGACCAGGCTTCGTAGTCACCCGTCGCGCGCGCGCGCTTGCCGCCGCGCTCCAGCGCACCCTGCGGGCGATAGGCGGCGGAGGTGCCGGTGGTGTTGGGCGTGAATTCCACTTCCCAGATGCGCGGTGGCGGCAGGTTGCTTTCGGGCGTGCCGTCGAAATTGCCGTGGAGCCAGCCGTGCCATTCCGCCGGCACGCGGCTCGCATCGTTGGCGCCGTTGTAGATCACCCAGCGGCGCTCACGCCCGGCAAAGGGATGGCCCGCCGGATAGGGTTTGCGCGCACGGTAGTAGGTGTTGCCTTGCGCATCCTGGCCGACTTTCTCGCCATTGCGCGCGCTGTCGATCATGGTGCCGAAGGTGGCGCCGTCCCACCAGGTGAAGATCTTGCCGAGGATGCTCATGGCATGCGCGCTTAGCGTCTGAGAGGGGGTTTCCGCAAGCGGTGGATGCATCGTTCCGGCACGATGAGGCCGCATAAGTGGTTGCATTGCGGCCCTGCCTTCATAGTCTGCACCGCGAAGTCCCTTGCAACAGGATGGTCGCGTGGCGTGGGAGCATATCGAGATAGCCCGGTTCGGCGGGCCTGAGGTCCTTCAACTGGTCAGCGAAGACGCGCTGCCGGTGCCCGGGCCGGGCGAGGTGCGCGTCAAGGTGCTGGCGGCGGGAACGGGCTTTACCGACACCTTCATCCGCATGGGCCGCTATCCCGATTTCAAGGGACCGCTGCCGTTCACCCCGGGCTATGACCTTGTCGGCACGGTCGACGCCCTGGGCGAAGGCGTGACCGGACCGGCGCCGGGCACCATGGTGGCGGACATGAGCGTGGTCGGCGGCTACGCTCAATATGCGCTGCGGCCTGCCGCTTCGCTGGTTCCGGTGCCCGAAGGCATCGATCCGGCGGAGGCCGTGTGCCTGCCGCTGGCCTATATGACCGCATACCAGATGCTGGCGCGGGCCGCCGCGATCCAGTCCGGCGCGACTGTCCTGGTTATCGGCGCATCGGGATCGGTCGGCACGGCACTGCTCGATCTTGCGCGAGCGATGGGACTGAAGGCGATTGGCACCTGCTCCGCAGCCAACATGGGCGTGGTTGAAAGCTATGGCGCGCAGGCGATCGACTACCGGGCGGGTGACTTCACCACCGCCGTGCTGCGCGCAACCGGCGGGCGCGGCGTCGATGCCGCGTTCGACGCGATTGGCGGCGCTCATTTCAAGCGCTCGTTCGCCGCGCTGGCCAAGGGCGGCGTGCTGGTCGGCTATGGCTCGCAGACGATGGCGACGGGCGGGGAAAGCCTGATCGCCGCGGGGCTTGGCCTGCTGCGCCTCAAGCTGTGGTCGCTGCTGAGCCCCCTGCTGCGCGGGCGGCGCGCGGTGTGGTATTCGATCACCGACCGGCGCAAGGCTTACCCTGAGCAGTTCGCCGAGGACATGGCCAAGCTGCTGAACTGCCTCAAGGAAGGCCGCATCAAGCCGGTCGTGGCAGACCGCCTGCCGCTTTCTGCCGCCGCCGACGTGCATCGGCGGATTGACAAGGGCGGACTGGGCGGGAAAGTCGTGCTGCTGCCGTGGCAGACCGCCCAACCTACCAGCTAACCGTATCACCAGGCTTCAGGCCGATCTGCGCGGCGCGCCCGCCATTGAGTTCGAGCACGCCCGCAGCATTGCCGAACGAAGGTAGCGGCGAAAGATCATAGGGCACGGCATTGGCCGCGATGTTGAGCACCTTGTGGTCCGCGCCGACGAAAATGATGTCGAGCGGGATCACGGTGTTCTTCATCCAGAATGCGGCGGGCCGGGGCGGGTCCATCGGGAAGATCATCCCCTCGTCCGCGCCCATCGTGGTGCGAAACATCAGGCCGCGCTCCTGCTCGGCGGGACTGGCGGCGACTTCCACCTTGAAGACATGGGGGCCATTGGCTGTCGTCGCGGTGAGCGGGATGACCTTGAGGCCCGAGACCGGATGGACCGCAGACTGCGCGGCAGGTGCAGTGGTGGCCGTGCCCTGCGCGCTCGTCGATCCGGCTGCGAGCGGCGAGCAGCCGACCGCCGCGATCAGCAGCGCGAGGCTGGCGGCCCTATTCCAGATCGTCTTCGGCATATTCGTCGGCCCATTCTTCGAGGTCACTGAGATCCCGCGCATCCATCACCCGGCGGACATGGTCAAGCCCATGCCCCGCGCGAAGGAAAGCCGCGAGTTGCTTGCGGCGCACGGCAGGATCAAGACAGGGTTCACCTGAATAGGGCCAGAACCGCTTGCGCCGCGCAAAGGCCATGGCGGCATGGCGGCGCTCCGTCTCGCTGCCGCGCGCGGCGGCGCGCAAGGGGGCGGCGATCCCATCGTGATTGAGGGCCGTCTCGATGCGCCGCGCGCCATAGCCGCGCCGCCTGAGGCCCTCGCCCTTGGCGGCGGCATAGGCGGCATCATCGACGTAGCGCCGCTCCGATAGGCGCGCGACGACGGCGGCGACGTCCGGCGGGGTCTGCTCCGCCCAGCCGCGCTCGCGCAATTTGCGTTTGAGGTAAGCCGCCAGCCGCCCGGAACTTGTCGCAAACCGGGCAACATACGTCAGCGCCAGCGCATCGAGCGCTGCGCTATCCAGCGGAGGCGGCGGGGTTTTCTGCCGGGTGCCAGCGGCTCGGCTCGGCGCGCGTCCAGAACTGGTGTCGGTCGTTCGTGGCGCCATGCCACATTCGTGCCATAGTCGCGCTTAAATGGGAACCTACCGCACCTTGTTGCGGGCACAGAACAGCCCGTTTGGGCCCCTTTCAAGATCAACCAGACCAATAAACGGGGTAACGCATGACTGTCCTGGAAGCCGCCACCAAGGCCGCTCTGGTTCCCACGCCCAACGATGACGGGCGTCCGCGTCGGTTCGCCGATTTCAATACCTTCTGCGAAGCGCTGGATTTCGCGGCAGAGGGCGCCTGCGGGCTCAATTTCCATGACGCGCGCGGCACCCTGGCCCGCGTCTATCCTTATGCCGAACTGCGCGCCGATGCGCTGGTCGCCGCGCGCCGGCTGATCGCGATGGGCGTGCAGCCGGGCGACCGCATTGCGCTGATCGCCGAGACTGGCCCCGATTTCGCCGCGCTGTTCTGCGGCGCGATGTATGCCGGCGCCTGGCCGGTGCCGCTGCCGCTGCCGACCAGCTTCGGCGGCAAGGAAAACTACATCGACCAGCTTGCGGTGCAGATCACCAGCTCTGACCCGGCCATGCTGCTCTACCCCGACGAGATCGCTGCGATCTGCGCGGCAGCGGCGGAGCGCTGCGGCTGCAAGGGGCTGACCTGGCAGGAATTTGAAGCTGCTGCCGAACCTTCGGATGCGCCGCTGCCGACGCCTGATCCGGACGCGATTTCCTACCTCCAGTATTCGAGCGGCTCGACCCGTTTCCCGCACGGTGTCGCCGTGACCCACCGCGCGCTTCTCGCGAACCTTGCCGGCCATTCCAACGGCATGAAGTTCCAGCCGGGCGACCGCGCGGTGAGCTGGCTGCCGTGGTATCACGACATGGGCCTCGTCGGCTGCTTCCTCTCGCTGATCGCCAACCAGATGTCGGCCGATTACCTCAAGACCGAGGACTTCGCGCGCCGTCCGCTGGCATGGCTCGATCTGATCAGCCGCAACAAGGGCACCACGCTCTCCTATTCGCCGACCTTCGGCTACGACATCTGCGCGCGGCGCATTTCCAGCCAGAGCAATGTGGCCGAGCGCTTCGACCTTGCGAGCTGGCGCGTGGCGGGCAACGGCGCGGACATGATCCGGCCTGACGTGATGCAGAGCTTCGTCAACGCTTTTGCCGATGCCGGTTTCAAGGCGAGCGCGTTCCTGCCGAGCTACGGCCTTGCCGAAGCGACCCTTGCCGTCACGCTGATGCCGCCGGGTGAAGGCATCCGCGTCGAGCTCGTCGAGGAAGAGCGCCTGTCTGGCACGCCCCGGGACCTGTCACGCCCGGCCCGCTACCGCGCCATCGTCAACTGTGGCTTGCCGGTGCGCGGCATGGACGTGGAAGTGCGTGGTGAGCACGGCGAGGTGCTGGCCCATCACCATATCGGCAAGGTGTGGTGCCGTGGCTCTTCGGTGATGCATTCCTACTTCCGCGATCCGGAAGCGACCGAAGCCTGCATGGTGGGCGGCTGGCTCGACACCGGCGACATGGGCTACCTCAACGAAGAAGGCTACCTGTTCATCGTCGGCCGGGCGAAGGACATGATCATCATCAACGGCAAGAATCACTGGCCGCAGGATATCGAGTGGGCGGTGGAGCAGCTGCCCGGCTTCCACCAGGGCGACATCGCAGCCTTCTCGGTGGAAACCGAAAGCGGCGAGGAAACCCCGGCGGTGCTCGTCCACTGCCGCGTATCGGACCCCGAAGAGCGCGTGAAGCTGCGCGATGCGATCCGCGACAAGGTGCGCGCGATCACCGGCATGAACTGCGTGATCGAACTCGTGCCGCCGCGCACGCTGCCGCGCACCAGTTCGGGCAAGCTGAGCCGCGCCAAGGCGAAGAAGCTCTATCTGGCGGGCGAGATCGAGCCTTATAGCCTGGCGGCTTGAGGGCGCGCCGGATTCGCAATCCGGCCACCCGTTGCAGCAGTTTCCAAGATCCGCTCACCCTGAGCTTGTCGAAGGGTGCTGGAGCAACAGCTGCGTCTGATGCTTCGACAAGCTCAGCATGAGCGGGAGTTGGGAGGCTGCGGGATGTACTGGCCTTACCCGACCAGCTTCTCACCCTTTTCGCGCACCGCGCTTTCGATCATTCGGCGTGCGAAGCCTGCGCCAGCGGGGATTTCGACTTCGAAATCGAGCGAGGCTTCGGCAACCGTGGCACTGCAGGGGATGGTGTAGCCCATCGCGCTGACGATGACGTCGAGCGTGTCCTCATTGGCCCAGCGGGTCTCCACCGTGGCGAGGCTGCCGAGCATGCCCTTGGCCTTGTCTTCCGCCTGACCCAGCCGCGCGGTGATCCGGCGGCGCAGTTCGTCCTTGCCGAGGGTGTGGGGGATCGAGACGCGCATCAGTTTTCAGCCGTTGGCGAGGGAACCTGGGGGGCGGCAAGCTGGGGCGCAGCCTGTTCAAGCCCATCGCCGTACTTGTAGTCGAGGAAACGCCCGCGGACGGCGAGGGCATCAAGGTCTCCGGCGGCGAGCTGGCGGGTGACAGCGTCGATTTCCTGGCTGATCTTGCCGAGGCCGTCGGTCAGTTGCTGATCCGCCGTGCGCCCGTCGCGCTGTTCGCGGCGCAGGTTCGCCGGGATGCGGCGATAGGATTCGACCATGCCGGGCAGGTGCTCGCCCACCAGCTTGCGCACTTCGGCGACGGCGGGTTCGGCAGGGTCGACACCTTCGAGCTGGAGGCCGAGACCATCGAGCTGCACGCCAATCTGGTCGATCAGGTTCACCGCTGGGGCGGGCAATGCGGGGCGCTGCGCTTCCAGCCAGAGCTCGGTGCGCGCGACCATCGAGCGGGCGTCGCCCCGGTTGAGCATGCCGAGTTCGGGCACTTTCATGCGCGGGAAAGTGCCGAGCACGAAAAGCGATGCAACGATGGCAAGGAACGTGACGACAATGCCGGTGAAGCCGATCCCGTCGATCACGAGGCCGGTGACGAGCGCGGCGAACAGGATGCCCATCACCGCGAAAGCCATGCGCGCAGCCTTGCGCAACATGTGGAGCCGCTTCAGTTCGGCCGACCGCCGCCCGATGGACTTGCCGCCGACCCGGCGCCCACCGGCCTGCTGGCGCTGCAGGCTGGCGCGCGCTTCGGCGAGGATGCGGCTGCTGTCGCTTGCAGATTCCGCCATGGGTGGATCAGCCCTCCAGGCTCAGCAGCGGCGAGGTCGCGCCGCCTTCGAGCTTGGCCTGCGAGGCACCCTCGGCGCGGGCGATATAGCCCTTGGACTTCTCGACCTCGCCCGAAAGCGTGTCGACCGTCTGCTTCATTGCGTCCAATGCCTTGAGCTTGAACGTGTCGATGGTGTCCATCGTCTCGTAGATGTTCTGGAAAGCGCGCTGGAGGGTTTCGAGCGGGATCGTGCTGGAGGCGGCCATCTCGTGGATCTTGCCGGTCTGTTCGCGCAGCAGCTTGCCAGTGGAATCGATGATGTTCGCGGTCGTCGTGTTGAGCGCGGTAATCTGCGAGAGGACGAGGCGCTGGTTGGTCATCGCCTGCGCGACGGTGACGGCGGTGCGCAGCGCGGCAACGGTGGTGGTGCCCGCGCGGTCGACGCCCTTCACCAGCTCGACGTTGTTCTTCTTTACCAGATCGAGCGCGAGATAGCCCTGCACCGTCACCGCCATTTGCGTCAGCAGGTCCTGCGTGCGCTGGCGGGTGTAGAACAATGCGGACTCGCGGATCGCCTTGGCCTTGGCGGGATCGGTGTGGTCGAGGTCGTTCGCTGCGTCTTCCAGCTTGGCGTCGAGCACCTTGGAGATGTGGATCATCTGCTCGAGGTTGCCCATCGCTTCCCACAGCTTGCCGCGCTCAACGTCGATGGCGGCGTTGTCCATGAGGAGCTCGTCCTTGCCCGAGGCGAGGCGGTCGAGGATTGCCTTGATGTGGCCTTGCGAGGATTGGTAGCTGTCGAAATAGGTCTTCAGCTTGTTGCCGAAGGGGATGATGCCGAGGATCTTGCGCGGGCCGGACAGCTTGCCCTGACGGCCGGGATCAAGCTCTTCCACCGTACGGCGCAGCGCGGCGAGATCGGCACCGACGCCCGAATCCTTGTCCATCGCGCGCACCGGGCGATCGAGGAAGCGGTTCGACATGCCGGCGGCGGCGGCGATTTCCTTGCGGCCCATGTTGGACAGCTGATCGACGCGCTTGCCGAATTCGGGGCTGGCGGCATCCTGCGCGACGAGGTCTGCCACGAAGGCTTCGGCGCGGGCTTCGAGCTTGGACTTGGTGTCGTCCGTCACCGGCACGAGGCCGGCGGCCTGCGTGGGCGCGACCACGGGCACGGGATCGGGCGGGGTCAGGGTGATCGGCGAAACGGTGTCGGTCGAATTGCTGGCCATGGCGTGACGTCTCATTCCCGCAAAAAGGGCGCTGGTAGGGGTAATGTGGCGTGCCCGGTGCCGCTTCGCAAGCTGTATTGGCGAGATAATACAGCGCATGCCCTTCCGAACCGGTCGACAGGGGCGGTGGGGCAGGCCAAGCCGGGCCAATGAACGAACCCTCCCCTCCCCTGCGCTGCGCCGTGTTCGGCGCGTCTGGCGGCCTTGGCCGGGCGCTGGCAGAAGCCCTCGCGGCGCGCGATGACGTGGCCGAATTGCATGCCGGATCGCGCAGCGGGCAGGCTATTGGCGGCGGAAAACTGCGCCGGTTTGCGTTCGATCTCACGGACGAGGACAGCATCGCGGCGGCCTGTGCCGGCATCGGCGGGCCGCTCGACATGGTGCTGATCGCAACGGGCCGCCTGACGCGGGTGGACGGGACCGGGCCGGAGAAATCGTACCGAGCGCTGAGCGGCGAGGGCATGGCGGAGCTCTTTGCGGTGAACACCATCGGCCCGGCGCTGATTGCCAAGCATGCGCTGCCCCTGCTGCGGCGGGACGGGCGCGCGGTGTTCGCGGCGATTTCCGCGCGGGTCGGTTCGATCACGGACAACCGGCTGGGCGGCTGGCATGCCTACCGCGCAAGCAAGGCGGCGCTCAACATGCTGGTCAAGAACCTCGCGCTCGAACTGGCGCGGACGCACCCGCAGGCGATTGCCGTGACGCTGCATCCGGGCACCGTGGATACGGCGCTTTCCCAGCCATTCCAGCGCGGGGTGGCTGAGGGCAAGCTGTTTACCCCGGCGTTTTCTGCAAGCGCGCTGCTGGCGGTGCTGGACGGGCTGACCCCGGAAGCCAGCGGTGGGCTCTATGCCTGGGACGGGGCGCGGGTGCCGTTTTAAATCAGCCTCAGAACTGCCGGATCATTTCCAGAAACCGGTCGCCATAGGCTTCCAGCTTGCGTGCACCGACGCCGCCGATGGCGCCAAGATCCTGCAGCGAGGTGGGCCGCCGCGCGGCCATGTCGCGCAGCACCGAATCGTGGAAGATGACATAGGGTGGCACCCCGGCTTCCTGCGCCAGTTCGCGGCGGAGGCCGCGCAGCGCCTCAAACAGCGGATCGCCGATGGGGTTGGGCTCGGCCTCCCCGCCCCGGCGGCGGCGCGAGGTGCGCTCGGTCTTGGGCGCGACGACGAGATCGAGGCGGCCCTCGCCCTTGAGCAGCGCGCGCGCATCGCCGCCGAGCACGAAGCCGCCGTGTTCGTTGGTGACGAGCGTGCCGCGCGCCTGCAAGGCGCGGGCGACCGGGCGCAGGAGCGGCGCTTCCTCGCCGGGCACGATGCCGAAGACGGACAACTGATCGTGCCCGCGATCCGTCACGCGTTCGTCTGCCGCGCCGGTGAGCACCTTTTCGAGATAGCCGAGGCCGAACATCTGGCCGGTGCGGTAGACGGCGGAGAGCAGCTTGCGGGCGATCTGCGTGGCGTCCGTAACGCCCGGCGCGTGGAGACAATTGTCGCAATTGCCGCAGGTTTCGGGCGGATGTTCGCCGAAGTGGCGCAGGAGGACGGCCCGGCGGCAAGTGGGCGTTTCGACGAGGTTCGCCAGCGCGTCGAGCCGGGCGCGTTCGCTGGGCTGGCGGTGTTCCTCGACTTCGCTGATGCGCATGCGGGCGCGGGCGAAATCGTCGGCGCCCCACAGCATCAGCGCGACGGCATCGTCCCCGTCGCGGCCCGCGCGGCCGGTTTCCTGATAGTACCCTTCGATAGACTTGGGCAGGCCAGCATGGGCCACGAAGCGGACGTCCGGCTTGTCGATTCCCATGCCGAAGGCGACGGTGGCGACCATGACCATGTCTTCGCTGGCGACGAACGCGGCCTGGTTGGCGGCGCGCACATCGGCCGGAAGGCCCGCATGATAGGGCAGGACGCGGCGCCCCCCATCGGCGAGCTGCGCCGCGAGCTTTTCGACGCCGTTGCGGGTGGGCGCATAGACGATGCCGGGGCCGCGCTGCTCGGCGAGCAGGGCCTTCAACTGGCGCAGCGCGTTGTCACGCGGGGTGATGCGGTAGCGGATATTGGGCCGGTCGAACCCGGCGATGACGAGGCCTTCGTCCGGAATGCCGAGCTGGGCGAGGATATCGGCGCGCGTATGGCGATCCGCCGTCGCCGTCAGCGCGAGGCGGGGGACTTCCGGGAACGCATCGAGCAGCGGGCGCAGCAGACGGTAGTCGGGCCGGAAATCGTGGCCCCATTCGGACACGCAATGCGCTTCGTCGATGGCGAACAGCGCGATGGGAGCGCGGGTGAGCAATTCCCGGAAATGCGGCTGGCTCGCGCGTTCGGGGGCGACATAGAGCAGATCGAGCTGGCCGCTGCGGAAGCGCTCGATGGTCTGCTCCCGATCCATATCGACGCTGGTGAGCGCGGCGGCGGCGAGGCCGTTGGCATTCGCGGCGCGCAACTGATCGTGCATCAGCGCAATCAGCGGTGAGACGACCACGCAGGTGCCGGGCAGCATGGCGGCGGGGAGCTGGTACGTCAGCGACTTGCCAGCGCCGGTGGGCATGACGGCGAGCGTCGATTGCCCCGCCAGCACCCGGCTGACGACGTGTTCCTGCACGCCGCGAAAGCTGGCAAAGCCGAACACGCGCGCGAGCGCGGCGAGGGTGTCGTCGCCGATTTGAGGACTGATCGTGCTCACACTTTTGCCATGGCAGATTGGGCCACCTAAGGAAAAGCCCGATTGGCTCCGCGCCGGATTATCCCCGGATTATGGTCGCAGCGCCCGCTGCACCACGTCCTCTTCGGCAGAGGTGAAGGCGCTTTGGCCCTTCGGCGCATCATCGGGAACGGCGGTGGTGAAGAAGGCGAGGCCGCGCCCGGTCTGCGGATCGAGCCAGAGGCCGGAGCGCAGGGCATAGGCTTCGCCGGGATGGCCAATGCGGGGGACGCCATCGCCGAACGGATCGTCGTGGCAGCCTGCGGTCTGATTGCCGATCAGCTGGAGGCCGAGGCCATAGGCGCAGAAGAAACCGTCGGGCTCGCCATATTCGCCGACCCCGTTGTGGCCGTTGAAGCGCCATTCGGGCGTGGTCAGCGCGGCGTAGCTGGCGGGCGAGAGGAAGCCGTGCCCACCGCGCGCGAGCATCTGGCCGACACGGGCAAGGTCGTTCATCGAGATGCGGAGCCCCCCTTGCGGCGAGAACAGTGCACCGTTCCAGCCGGGCGTGTAGACATCGAGATTGCAGGGCTGGCCATCGGGCACCACGACGGGACAGGCCGGCAAGGCTCCGCGCAGGTCATCGCGCGCAGGCGTGCCATCGGCGCGGTAGAGCACGACCGCGCGGGCCGCCGTGGCGGCAGTGCAGCCGGACCAGTTGTAGCAGGCGGAAAGCCCCAGCGGTTTCAGCACGAGGTGCTGCATCAACCGGTCGAACCGCTCGCCGGTGGCGGCCTCCATCACCGACGCGACGACCGGGAAATTGAGATTGGTATAGTGGAACCAGTCATCGCCCCCAGAGCCACCGGGACCGTGCTGCGGGTCCCAAGCACGCGAATCGCCCAGGCGCTGGCGGATCGTTTCGCCGAGCGGGATGATATAGTCGGCGCCGTCGGTCAGGCCGGAGCGGTGCGAAAGCAGCAGGCGCAGAGTGATCGGGCGATCGGGGAACTGCGGGTGGCGCAGTGTCCAGTGGAGATAGTCCGAAACGTCGCGGTCCAGATCGAGCACGCCGGCATCGACCAGCCGGAGCACGCCGAGCGTGGTGACGAGCTTGGAAATCGAGGCGATGCGCACTGGATCGTCCGCCGATACGGGGCGGCCGGACATCATGTCGGCAGTCCCCTCGATCAGCACCGGGCGGAGGGACTGGCGATCGAACGTGACCGCGACCGTGGCGGCATAGGGCCTTTGCGCCTGCGCTGGAGCCGTGATGGCCGGGAGCAGCAGCAGCGCGGCGAGGAAGCGGAGCCAGCGCCTCATGCCTGCCCGGCCCCAAGGCCCAGCTTCGCAAGACGGTGCCGCACATTGGGCACTGTCAGCATCGTGCTGGCGACGGCCATCAGCAGCATGGCGGTGAAGGTTTCGGCGGTGATGATCTGCTTGTCGAGCAGGACGTTGACGAAGATGATCATGATCAGCGCCTTGGTCTGAAGCATCCAGCCGATGACCGCCGCTTCGCCTTTGCCCCAGCCGAGCAGGCGGCCAGCGACATGGACGCCCGCGAGCTTGCCGACGACCGCCGCGAAGAGGAACAAGGCGGCCGCGCCGAAGACAGCCGCGCCGCCTACGCCCCAGTTCGTGCGCAGGCCGGTCGAGAGGAAGAATACCGGCATGACTGCGAGGAGCAGGAAGCTGCGGAAACCATCGAGCCGTTCGCGGCTGTACCATCTGGCATCGAGCACGGCGCCCGCGAGGAAGGCGCCGACCATGAAGTGCAGGCCGGACCAGTCTGCTGCAAAGCCGCAGGCGGACAGCCAGACGAGGCTGACGTACCAGCGATCATTCTCCTCGATGCGGGCCATGAGGTGACGCACCGCCCATGCCGCGACGCCGAACCCGGCGAGGAACAGGCCTTGCCTGCCAACCCGCTCCCAATCGAGCAGGATCAGGGCAAGGACGCCCCAGATCAGCACGTCATCAAGGCTGGCATAGCGCAGCAGGCGCTGGCCGAAGGGAGTGCGGAAGATGTCCAGCTTTTCCATCAGCAGGACGAGGATGGGCAGCGCGGTGACCGCGCAGGCCATGCCGATACCAAGGACGGCTTGGCCGTAGTTGCCCTTGGGGCCGATCCACCCCGGCTGCTGGAGCAGCACCGCCGCCGCGCCTGCCCCCAGAAGCAGCGGGAACAGCAGCGCGCAACCGGCGGTGACCGTCGTCTCGCGCCAATTCTCCAGCGCATCGCTGAGATCGAGTTCGAGCCCGGCGGCGAAGACGAACATCATCACCGCCCACCACGCGACGCCGTTCAGCGCGCCGATGACCTGCGGGTTGAACACGAAGGCATAGTAGCCGGGGAACACCGCGCCGAGCACGCCGGGGCCGAGGATGATGCCCCCGACGATCTGCACCACGACGAGCGGGGCGTAGTGATCGGTGCGCAGCAGGCGCCAGAAGGCGTAAGGCACGGCGAGGATGATCGTCAGCGCGATCAGGAAGATTTCGGAGGTGCTCATCGAGGGCATTTACTGGGGTTTAATGCCTCCGGCGGGCAAGGGCCACTGCCCTTGCATCCCGGGTGTTTTGCGTTTGGGGATAACCGCGAGGCGTTGCGCAGGCGACTACCGCCGGAGGCCCGCCTCAATCCAGATTCGGCCGCAGCCAGCGCTCCGTGGTCGCAAGATCGAAGCCGCGGCGGACGGCGTAGTCTTCCACCTGATCGCGGCCGATGCGCGCGACGCCGAAGTACTGGCTTTCAGGGTGCGCGAAGTAGAAGCCGGAGACGGCGGCGGTGGGCAGCATGGCCTGCGATTCCGTCAGCATGATCCCGGCGTTGGCCTGCGCACCCAGCAGTTCGAACAGGATCGGCTTGAGGCTGTGATCCGGGCAGGCGGGATAGCCGGGCGCGGGGCGGATGCCGCGGTACTGCTCGCGGATCAGCGCTTCGTTGGTGAGCTGTTCGCCCGGGGCATAGGCCCAGAGCGTGGTGCGCACGTGCTGGTGGAGACGCTCGGCATAAGCTTCGGCGAAGCGGTCGGCGAGGGCCTTCAGCAGGATATCGTTGTAATCGTCGTGCGCGGCCTTGAAGCGTTCGAGGTGCGGATCGATGCCGTGGATGCCGACCGCGAAGCCGCCGAGCCAATCGCCCTGCGGATCGATGAAATCGGCGAGGCACATGTTCTTGCGGTCGCGGCTCTTGCGGATCTGCTGGCGCAGGAAGGGCAGACGGACATGGCGCTCTTCCTCGGGGAGGTAGAGCACGACATCGTCTTCCTCGCGGTGGCACGGCCAGAACCCGGCGACGCCCTTTGCAGTGAACCACTTTTCGGCGATGATCTGCTTCAGCATGGCCTGTGCATCGGCGAACAGGCTGCGCGCGGATTCGCCAACGATCTCGTCATCGAGGATGGCCGGGTAGTTTCCGGCGAGTTCCCAGGCGCGGAAGAACGGGGTCCAGTCGATGCATTCGGCGAGATCGGCGAGATCCCATTCGGGGAAGACATGGAGGCCCGGCTGCTCGGGCGGCGGGGCCTTTTCGGAAAGGTCCGGCGCATAGGCATTGGCGCGCGCGTCGGCGAGGCTGAGGAGCACCGAGGCTTCCTTGCCCGCGCGCAGATCGCGCACGTGCTGGTATTCGCCCGCCGTCGCTTCGACAAAGCCATCGCGCTGGGTGTCTGACAGCAGCTGGCTGGCGACGCCGACCGCGCGGCTGGCATCGAGCACGTGGACGACGGGGCCTTCATAGGCCGGATCGATGCGCAGCGCGGTGTGGACCTTGCTGGTGGTCGCGCCGCCGATGAGGAGCGGGATGGTGAACCCGGCGCGCTGCATTTCCTCTGCCACGGTCACCATCTCGTCGAGCGAGGGCGTGATCAGGCCGGAGAGGCCGATCAAGTCGACATCCTCGGCCTTGGCGACTTCGAGGATCTTCGACCACGGCACCATGACGCCGAGATCGATCACTTCGTAGCCGTTGCACTGGAGCACGACGCCGACGATGTTCTTGCCGATATCATGGACGTCCCCCTTCACGGTGGCCATGATCATGCGGCCCTTGGGGCGCGCGCCCGGCAGCTTTTCCGCTTCGATGTAGGGGATGAGGTGGGCGACCGCCTTCTTCATGACGCGGGCGGATTTCACGACCTGCGGCAGGAACATCTTGCCCGAGCCGAACAGGTCTCCCACCGTGTTCATGCCCTGCATCAGCGGGCCTTCGATCACTTCGATGGGGCGGCCGCCGCGCGCGGCGATCTGGCTCCGCGCTTCCTCAGTATCCTCGACCACGTAGAGGTCGATGCCCTTGACGAGCGCGTGTTCGAGGCGGCGGACGACATCCCAGCCGCGCCACTCCTCGGCGGCCTTTTCGGCGACGGCGTCCTTGCCCTTGAAGCTCTCGGCCAGGGTGATCAGGCGCTCCGTGGCTTCCGGATGGCGCATGAGGAGTACGTCCTCGCAAGCCTCGCGCAGCACCGGGTCGATCTGGTCGTAGATATCGAGCTGGCCTGCGTTGACGATGGCCATGTCCATGCCGGCGGGGATCGCGTGGTAGAGGAACACCGAATGCATCGCGCGGCGCACCGTCTCGTTGCCGCGGAACGAGAACGAGAGGTTCGACAGGCCGCCCGAGATATGGACGTGCGGGCAGCGGGCACGGATTTCGCGCGCGGCTTCGATGAAATCGAGCGCGTAGCGATCATGCTCCTCGATGCCGGTGGCGACGGCGAAGACGTTGGGATCGAAGATGATGTCTTCCGCCGGGAAGCCGATGCCGGTGAGCAGCTTGTAGGCGCGCTCGCAGATCTCGACCTTGCGCTCCTTCGTGTCCGCCTGGCCCTTCTCGTCGAAGGCCATCACGACGACGGCGGCACCATAGTCCATGCAAAGGCGGGCATGGTGAAGGAAAGCGTCCTCGCCTTCCTTCATCGAGATCGAATTGACGATGGGCTTGCCCGAAACGCACTTGAGCCCGGCCTCGATCACTTCCCACTTCGAGCTGTCGATCATCACCGGCACGCGGGCGATATCGGGTTCGGCCGCGATCAGCTTGAGGAAGGTCGTCATGGCGTGGACCGCATCGAGCAGGCCCTCGTCCATGTTGACGTCGATGATCTGCGCGCCGTTCTCGACTTGCTGCCGCGCGACTTCGACCGCCTTGGGATAGTCGCCCGCGAGGATCAGCTTCTTAAACGCGGCCGAGCCGGTGACGTTGGTGCGTTCGCCGACGTTGACGAAAGAGGAGCCGGTGGGGCGCGTGGCGGTGGCAGTATCGGTGGTCATTTCGGACTCCCCCCTCCCGCTTGCGGGAGGGGTCGGGGGTGGGTTTGGTTCAGAGGGACGGTGCTGGATCAGCCCACCCCTAACCCCTCCCGCAAGCGGGAGGGGAACTGGTTATGCCATCACGAACGGTTCGAGGCCGGCCAGCGCGGTAGCGGTCTGGTGCTGGGGCAGCGTGCGCGGGGGGAGACCCTGCACCGCGCGGGCGATGGCGGCGATGTGTTCCGGCGTGGAGCCGCAGCAGCCGCCCAGCACATTGACCTGCCCGTGTTCGGCCCATTCGTGGACGAACCCGGCGGTGGTGGCGGGAAGCTCGTCGTAGGCGCCGAGTTCGTTGGGCAGGCCGGCGTTGGGGTAGACCATGATCAGCGTATCGGCGATCTGCGAGAGCGCGCGGACGTGGGGACGCAGCTGCTGCGCGCCGAACGAGCAGTTTAGCCCGATGGTGACCGGGCGCGCGTGGCGCACGGCGTACCAGAACGCCTCGACCGTGTGGCCCGAGAGGTTGCGGCCCGAAAGGTCGGTCAGCGTCATCGAGAGCATGATCGGCACTTCGCGGCCAAGCTGCTGTTCGAGCTTGCGGACCGCCATGATCGCGGCCTTGGCGTTCAGGGTGTCGAACACCGTCTCGACAAGGATGAAGTCCGCGCCGCCTTCGACAAGCGCTTCGGCCTGTTCGCGGTAGACCTCGACGAGGAAGTCCCAGTCGATCTCGCGGAAACCCGGATCGTTGACGTCGGGCGAGAGCGAGAGGGTCTTGTTGGTCGGGCCGATGGCTCCGGCGACGAAGCGGGGCCTTCCATCATCCGATTGGAATTCATCGGCCACGCGGCGGGCCAGCTTCGCGCTTTCGAGGTTGATCTCGCGCACGAGGTGTTCGGCGCCGTAGTCGGCCTGGCTGATGCGGTTGGCGGAGAAGGTGTTGGTTTCGGCAATGTCCGCGCCCGCCGCGAAATAGGCGCGGTGGATCGATTCGGGCACATGCGGTGCGCTGAGCGCGAGGATATCGTTGTTGCCCTTCTGATCGCGCGCGAGGCCGAGGTTGCCGGCATAGTCGGCCTCGGTCAGCTTCCAGTTCTGGATTTCGGTGCCGAACGCGCCATCGGTGATGAGGATGCGCTTGCCTGCCTGCTCAAGGAGAGCCGCGCGGGCAGCGGAGGGGGTAATCGTCATGCGGCTTGCTCCAGCGGGGCACGTTCGGGGCGCAGGCCGAGCAAGTGGCAGATCGCGTAGGACAGCTCGGCGCGGTTGAGGGTGTAGAAGTGGAAATCGCGCACGCCGCCCGCATAGAGGCGGCGGCAGAATTCAGCGCAGACCGTGGCGGCGACGAGCTGGCGCGACGACGGGTGGTGGTCCAGCCCCTCGAACAGGCCGTCCATCCACGCCGGGATATGCGCGCCGCAAGCCGCCGCAAACTTGCGTGTCTGTGCGACGTTGGAGACGGGGAGAATGCCCGGCAGCACTGGTGCGGTGATACCGGCAGCGGCAAGCCGATCACGGAAGCGGAAGAAGGTTTCCGGTTCGAAGAAGAACTGGCTGATCGCGCGGGTGGCACCGGCATCGAGCTTGCGCTTCAAGTTGTCGATATCGGCCTCGACGCTCGGCGAATCCGGGTGGCTTTCCGGATAGGCGGCGACGGAGATTTCGAACGGCGCGATCTGCTTGAGGCCCGCGACGAGTTCCGCGGCATTGGCATAGCCATCCGGATGCGGCGTGAACGGCACGCCGGGTGCGCCCATATCTCCGCGCAGCGCAACGATGTGGCGCACGCCCGCTTCCCAGTAGCTTTCGGCCACTTCGCGGATTTCAGCCTTGCTCGCATCGACGCAGGTGAGGTGCGCGGCGGCGGGGAGGCGCGCTTCCTTGATGATGCGGGCGACGGTGCCGTGGGTGCGGTCGCGGGTCGAGCCGCCCGCGCCATAGGTCACCGACACGAAGCTGGGTCGCAGCGGGGCGAGCGTGGTGACGACATCCCACAGCTGCTCCATCAGCGGATCAGTGCGCGGGGGGAAGAACTCGAAACTGACGCGGATATCGCCGGGAAGCCCTGCGAAGAGCGGGGTATCGAGCGCGGTGCGCGCTTCGCGCAGTTGGTCGAAAGTCGTGGTCATGCGGTTACCAGTCGTGGAAATTCGGTGAGGGCGGCACGGCGGACGCCGGTCCAGATCTTGACGATGAGCTCGTGGCCCGGGAGCGCGCGGTCTCCGGCGGGATCGAACCCGGCGGAGCTGAGCAGACCCGCAATCTGGGCATCGGAGAAGCCGAGGCGGGCGTGGGCATGCGCGGTGCGCAGTTCCTCACGCTCGTGCGGGGCGAAATCGACGATGACGATGCGCCCACCCGGCGCTGTGACACGCGCGGCTTCGGCCAGCACGGCCTGCGGGGCGAGCGCATAGTGGAGGACCTGGTGGAACAGCACCGTATCGAAGCAGGCATCGGGAAACGGCAGCTGCGCGAAATCGCCCTGCACCAGCGTGACATTCCCGGCAGGCAGATGCTGCAGCCGGGTGCGGGCGAGGCGCAGCATTTCCGGGCTCTTGTCGAGCCCGGTGAGATGGGTGGCGCGGTTTGCAAACAGCTCGGCAATGCGGCCCGTGCCGGTGCCGACATCGAGCAGGCGGCCGATCTGACCGGACAGCATTTCGCCGAGCGCCGCCTCGACCGGGCCATCGGCGATGTGGAGGCTGCGCAGTTCGTCCCATTCGGCGGCGTGGCGGGCGAAATAGTCTGCCGCCGTAGCTTCGCGCGCGGAGCGGATCACGCCGAGGTGCTGGCGATCTTCGGCGCATTGCGCCCCGAAGGCCGCGTCATCGTCCTCGCCATTCACCAGCACGCGGGCCAGCGCGGTGCCAAGGGCATCAGGCGCGCCGAGCTCGCTGACGGCGGCACGCAGAAACACCCAGCCACCTTCGCGGCGGCGCTCCGCCAGACCGGCATCGCAGAGAATTTTGATGTGGCGTGAAACGCGCGGCTGGCTTTGCCCGAGCACTTGCGCCAGTTCGCCGACGGCAAGCTCCATGCTCGCCAGCAGCCGCATGATGCGGAGCCGGGTAGGATCGGCCAAGGCGCGGAGGGTTTCGAGCACAGACATCACCATATCGATATAAAGCCTTCTTTATGTCATGCAAGCCATATAAAGAATTCCTTATATGGCATAACAGTAGGATAACCCTTAACGCCTGCGGTTTGAGGTTTGCCTTGATCGGGACGGCGCTTTAGAACGCCCGGGCGTGGCGGCAGCATACCGCCGAAACGGATCATACCGACCAGCCTGAGGGACTACCATGACCAAGACCACCCAGATCAAGCGCCTCGCGACCGTGCTGGCCTGCGCGGCTGCCTTCGCGCTGAGCGCCTGCGGGAAGACCGACGACGCCTCTGCGGGCGCGACGGCCGACAACGTCGAGATGCCGGCGGATGAACTCCCCTCGGCCGAGCCTTCGGCAGCTGCGCCCGCCCCCGCTGCCGATGCCTCGCAGGCCGCGATGAGCGCCGAAGATGCCGCCAAGAGCGCGGCAGACAGCGCGGTTTCGGCTGCCGAAGACGCCAAGGCCGCTGCTGCTGCCGCTGCGGAAGAGCAGCAGCAGAAGCCGCAGTGATGCGCGGACCGGGGAGCGTGCGTGCGGCGCTGGCCGCGAGCGTGCTGCTCCCCGCAGCCCTGTGCCTCGGCGGCTGTCAGCAGGACACCGACCCGGGGCCCGGCGGCGTGACCGTCGGCGAAGCCCGCGCGCTCGATGAAGCGGCGGAAATGCTGCAGAAGCGCCCCGCCCCGCCGCTGGCGGATGCGACCGTGCCGGCCGATCTGGCGACGATCCCGGCTTCGCAGGCGGCGGCCGAGCCTGCGAAAAAGCCTTAGTCCAGCCACACCTTGCCGCGCCCGGCCTTGATGGCGCTGCGGTTCTTCTTGCCCGCCAGACGTTCGGTCTTGCCGACGCGGTTCAGCCTCGATTTCGCACGGCGGGCGGGCAGCGTCGCCGCCTCGCGCAGCAAGTCGGCCAAGCGGCTGCGCGCGTCCTCGCGGTTCTGTTCCTGCGTGCGGTAGCTGCGCGCGGTGAGGACGATTTCGCCCTTGGCCGTCATCTTGCTGCCCGCAAGCTCCTTCAGGCGGTGGAACACTTGCGGTTCAAGGCGCAGCGCGAACACATCGAGGCGGAGCTGCACCGCTGTCGCCACCTTGTTGACGTTTTGCCCGCCGGGGCCCGCCGAGGCGATGAAGCTTTCCTCGATCAGGCCCAGCGCGCGGGCGATCAGATCGCCTGTCAGGTCTGGGACGGCGGACATGGCACGTCGATCGCAAAGCCCAGCGCCGCGAAATCGGCGGGGAGCGGCGCGGTGGCACTGATCGGCGGCTTGCCTTCACGCGGGACAGTGAGCGCGGCGGCGTGGAGCATGGTGCGGCGCGCGCCTTCACCGCTTCCGTACACAGGATCGCCAAGCAGCGCAGCGCCGAGCCCGGCGAGGGCGTGGACGCGGATCTGGTGGGTGCGGCCGGTTTCGGGGCGGAACTCCACGAGGGTCATGCCTTCCTTACGCTCCACCACGCGCCAGTGGGTGACGGCGGGCTTGCCGGCGCGGGCGGGGATCATCCGCCAGCCCTTTTCGGCGCTGCTGATCTTGCTGAGATTGAGTGCGATGGTGCCCTCATCGTCCGCGACCGGCCCGGCGACGACCCCGAGATAGACCTTTTCCACCTGCCGCGCCTCGAACGCGGCGGCGAAGCGCTTGTGCGCCTTGGCGTGGCGAGCGAGCAGCAGGCAGCCCGAGGTATCCTGATCGAGCCGGTGGACGGCGAGCGGCAGGCGCTGGAAGCCGAGGCGCAGTGCGTCGAGGTAATTCTCGAGGCTGGTGCCGCCGGCGCGCGGACGGTCGATGGGCAGGCCGGCGGGCTTGTTGATGACGAGCGCTTCGCCGTCTTCGAACAGGATGGGGAGAACGCTCATAGTGCCTTGGTCATTTCAGGGCCTTTGCGATGCGGGAGAGCGCTTCTGCGAGGCGCGCATCATCCGCCGCAAAACTGATCCGGAAACCATGCTGCCCTCCGAATGCGGAAGCAGCGACGACGGCAACGCCGTGATCGAGGAGGTGCAGCGCCAGCGCCTCGTCATCGCCGAAGCGGGCCATCAGCGGGGCGGCATCGATGAGGCAGTAGAACGCGCCATCAGGCACCGGAGTGGACAGGCCCGGTATGGCATTCAGCGCGGCGACCGCTGCATCCCGGCGCACGCGGAAGCGCTCGCGCCAATCGAGGAGGAAATCCTGCGGGCCGGTGAAGGCGGCGACGGCAGCGGCCTGGCTGATCGAGCAGGGATTGCCCGAGGCGTGCGACTGCAGCTTTGCCATGGCGCCGATCAGCCATTGTGGGCCAGCGGAGACGCCGATGCGGAAGCCGGTCATCGCGTGGCTTTTGGAAACGCCGGAAACGGTCAGCACGCGGTCTGCGAGGTCGGGGCACACCACCGCGAGCGTGGCATGCGCGCCTGCGGTGTAGCGCAGCGGGGCGTAGATGTCGTCGCTGAGGACTAGGAGTTGCGGGTGGCGGCGCAGGACTTCGCCGAGCGCGGCGAGATCCTCGGCGGGATAGACCGCACCGGTGGGGTTGCCGGGGCTGTTGAGCAGGAGCCAGCGCGTGCGCGGCGTGATCGCGGCGGCGAGCTGGTCGGCGCTGATGCGGTAGCCCGTTTCCGGCGTGGTGTGCAGGGCGACGGGTTCGGCACCGGCGAAGCGGACGATTTCGGGGTAGCTGACCCACCACGGCGCGGGGATCAGGACTTCATCACCCGGACCGGCGGTGGCCGTGATCGCGAGGAAGATCGCCTGCTTGCCGCCCGCGCTGACGATGACCTGCGAGGGCGGCACTTCGATGCCGAGATCGCGCGCGAAGTGGAGCGCCGCAGCTTCGCGCAGCGCGGCTGTGCCGGGAACAGCGGTATAGCGCGTGTCGCCCGCGTCGAGCGCGGCCTTGGCGGCTTCGATCACATGCGGCGGAGTGGGGAAATCGGGCTCGCCCACCGAAAGCGAGATGATGTCGCGGCCTTCGGCGCGCAGCGCGATGGCGCGGTCGGTCATCACCGTGGTGCGCGAGGCGGAAATGCGCCCCAGGGCCTCGCTGAAATGCAGTTCGCTCATGCGCCGAGCAGTTTGGCAGGGATCAGGCCGCGCAAGGCGTTGCCGATGAAGAAGCCGGATTCAAGATCATTCATGGCAACATCGCCTTCGACAGCGCGGCCGCTGTCCAGAAGGCTGCGGCGCAGGACGCCGGGGAGCAGGCCAAGCGCGGCGGGCGGGGTTATCAGCACATCGCCGCGCGGCACGAAGATGTTGGTGAAGCTGCCTTCGGTGAGGCGGCCATCATCGCGCAGGAGCAGCGCTTCGTGTGCATCGGCAGCCTTGGCGGCGCGCAGGGCGTCTTCGTAGAAGTGGCGGTCGGTGGTCTTGTGGCGCAGGCGCCAATCGCCTTCCGCGACGGGCAGCGGGAGGACGGCGCAGATCGCGGGATCGGGCAGCGCGGGCGGCATTGGCGCAGCATCAAGCGCGTGGGCGCCGCTCTTCGAGACCAGCAGGCGCACCTTGGAAGGCGCATCGAGATCGAAGCAGAGCACGTGGATCGCATTGCGCAGCGCGTGGCGATCGAATTCGAAGCCGAGTGCGGTGGCGCTCGCCTTCATGCGTTCGAGGTGGAGTTCGAGGAGCGCGATGCCCTGCGCCGGGTCGAACGCCATCGTCTCGATCAGATCGGCGCTGCTGGCCTCCAGACGCAAGACATCCCCTTTCACCAGGCATTCACGCCATTCGGCAAGGGCTGCCGAATCCGCAACGACTGCGGAACCGACCCCCATGGTAGCGCGCCCCCGGCCTGCCCCCGGATAGTCCGGAAGCAGCCGTACGGTCCGGATTGCCACATTGAAGGCAGCGTCACCAGAGCCTTGCGCAGCATCGACATCGATCCGCCCGATCGCGCCGCAATAGAGGCCGCGGGCATCACGCTCGATCTCGTCGATCAGTTCCATCGCGCGAATCTTGGGTGCGCCGGTGATCGAACCGCAGGGGAAGATCGCGCGGACGAGATCGCGCGCGTCAGACCCGGGCTTGAGGCGGGCATGAACCGTCGTCACCATCTGGTGGACGGTGGGATAAGTCTCGACCGCGAAAGGCGCCTCGACGCGCACGCTGCCAGGCTCTGCCACGCGCGAGAGATCGTTGCGCATGAGGTCAACGATCATCAGGTTTTCGGCGAGATCCTTGACGCTGGCGGAAAGCTCCGCCTTGAACCGGACGTCTTCCTCCGGCGTGCGGCCGCGCGGCGCGGTGCCTTTCATCGGGCGGACTTGCGCCCGGCCCTCCTCCAGCGTGAAGAACAGTTCGGGCGAGACCGAGAGGTGCCAGTGCGCGCCGTCCCAGATCACCGCGCCATAGCCGGAGCGCGCATCCGCCCGCAGCGCGCGGTAGATCGTGAGCGGATCGCCAGACCACGAGCCGCCGAGCTCGAAGGTGTAATTGGCCTGATAGATGTCACCGGCGGAAATCGCGGCCTTGAGCTCGTCGAACCCGGTGCCGTAGCCGCCGGGCGAGACTTGCGGATCGAGCGGGCCGAGGCGGCCTCTCCCTGCGATCGCCGCATCGAGCCAGCCTTGCGCCGCTGCCGCAGTCAGTTCGCGCATTTCGGCAAAGCGCGCGAACCACACGAGCGGCCCTGCCGCGCCGGTGCGGGCGGGCAGGCGCGCGGCAAGGCGGGGTTCGAGCGCGAGGCCTGCTTCATAGGCGATCATGCCCGCCCAGTGCCCGGGCTCAGCGCCGATGCGGGCGAGCGCAGCCTCTACGTCCTCCGCCCGGCGCGCGACGACGATCTCCGCCGGGGCCGTGTAGAGCCGGGCCGGTCCAGCGCCCTCTTCGCGGGCGTCGTCGAGCAGGATGAAGGGAGCGGCGGTCATGATGGGTGACGCGCTTTAGCGGCGCTCCGCTCCGGATGCAAAAAGCGCTTTCCTACGGTTTCATTCCGGGGGACAAGAATAGCGGGACGAGGTTCTGAACCGAGCACGGGTGGAATTACTGCATATGGACGATATCTACATTGGCCTCGGCGCGACAGGGGAGCGCCAGATGCTGCGGCTGGACCGCGCCAACCGTCACGGACTTGTGGCGGGGGCGACCGGCACCGGCAAGACGGTGACCCTTCAGGGCATGGCCGAGCAGTTTTCCGCGCGCGGGGTGCCGGTGTTCCTGGCGGACGTGAAGGGCGATCTTTCAGGCATCGGCATGCCCGGCAGCCCGACGTTTAAGAATGCGGACAAGATCGAAAGCCGCGCCAAGGAACTGGGCATCGATCCGTTCACCTATGCCGATAATCCGGTGGTGTTCTGGGACCTTTATGGCGAGGCCGGGCACCCGATCCGCACGACGATTTCCGAAATGGGCCCGCTGCTGCTGGCGCGGCTGATGGGCCTTAATGAAACGCAGGAAGGCGTGCTCAACATCGCGTTCCGCTATGCCGACGACAATGGCCTGCTGCTGCTCGATCTGGCAGACTTGCAGGCGACGCTGATGGCCTGTGCGCAGAATGCGGGCGAGCTTGCGGCGAAGTACGGCAATGTTTCCAAGGCCAGCGTCGGCACGATCCAGCGCCAGTTGCTGGCGTTCGAAAGCCAGGGGGCGGACCGGTTCTTCGGCGAGCCCGCGTTCGAGATCAACGACTTCATCAAGATCGACGATCAGGGCCGCGGCTATGTCAACGTGCTCAGCGCCGAGAAGCTGATGCAGAGCCCCAAGCTCTACGCCACGTTCCTGCTCTGGCTGCTCTCCGAACTGTTCGAGGCGCTGCCGGAAGTGGGCGATCCCGAAAAGCCCAAGCTGGTGTTCTTCTTCGACGAGGCGCACCTGCTGTTTGACGATGCACCGCAGGCGCTGTTCGACAAGGTGGAGCAGGTGGTGCGCCTGATCCGCTCGAAAGGCGTGGGCGTCTACTTCGTCTCGCAGAACCCGATCGACATTCCGGAGAAGATCGCAGGACAGCTCGGCAACCGCGTCCAGCATGCGCTGCGCGCCTTCACTCCGCGCGATCAGAAGGCGATCAAGGCGGCGGCGGATACCTTCCGCATCAATCCAGATCTCGATGTCGAAACGGTGATCACAGAGCTCAAGGTGGGCGAGGCGCTGGTCTCGACGCTCGACGCCGATGGCGCGCCGGGGATCGTGCAGCGCACGCTGGTGGCGCCGCCCCGCTCGCGGCTGGGGCCGCTCGATCCCAAGGAGCGCGCGGTGATCCAGTCCACCAGCCCGTTCGACGGCAAGTACGACACGGCGGTGAACCGCGAATCCGCTGCCGAAGTGCTGGCGCAGAAGGCGGCCGATGCCGCTGCCG
The DNA here is from genome assembly GCA_964413325.1 of uncultured Novosphingobium sp. Classification (GTDB taxonomy): domain Bacteria; phylum Pseudomonadota; class Alphaproteobacteria; order Sphingomonadales; family Sphingomonadaceae; genus Novosphingobium. The sequence continues at coordinate 227,214 of CAYPRK010000002.1, forward strand.
CCGCGCAGCAGGTGGAACAGCAGGGCGCGGCCGCACAGCAGGCCTCGGCCCGGCAGACGCCTTCGATGTGGGGCAAGGCAGGCAAGGCCGCCGTGGGCGCGATTGCCGCTTCGGCGGGATCGATGATCGCGGCGGAAATGATGGGCAAGAAATCGCGCGCCTCGCCGATCGAATCCGGCGCGAGCGCGATTGTCGGCACGATCGCGACGCAGATCGGCGGCGCGGCCTTCGGGCGCTTCGCGCGCGGGTTGCTGGGCGGGCTTTTGCGCTGAGGGACTTTGTCCGCTCACGCGGATTGCGGCACCGGGCGGGGGCGTGGGTCGGTGCCGCCTGAACCAAACACGTCGTTCGACGACGACGGCAGGCGGTTCGTCGAATCCGGTTGCGGATGCAACAGGATCGGGGCAGCAAGCGGCATCGAAGACCGGGCCTGACCCGGCCTGAACCGAAAGGCCACAATGCGTACAATCATGCTTGCCGCGACCCTGCTCGCAGGCACTTTCCTAGCGTCTCCCGCACTCGCCCAGCAGGCGGCCACCGAAGCGGCGATCCCTGCCGAGGCAGGCCAGATGCCAGCCGGCAAGCTCGACGGGTCGGTCGTTCCGCAGACCTACCGGCTTGATCTGACCGTCGACCCGACCAAGGACCGCTTTTCCGGCCATGTCGAGATCGACGTCGATGTGAAGAAGGCGGGTCGCTTCGTGTGGATGCACGGGCGCGACCTCAAGGTCGGCAAGGTTACCGCGATGGTAGGCGGCCAGCCGGTGGCGGGCACGTTCCGGCAGGTCGATCCGACCGGCGTTGCGCTCGTCACGTTCGATGCGCCGCTGCCAGCGGGCAAGACGACCTTCGCGTTCGACTATGACGCCCCCTTCGGTGACGGCCCGGCGGGCATGTTCCACCTCAAGGTGGGCGATGACTGGTATTCGTGGACGCAGCACGAATCGATCGATGCGCGCGCCAGCTTCCCCAGCTTCGACGAGCCCGGCTTCAAGGTGCCGTGGAACGTTACGCTGCGCACGCCCGCGGGCCTCAAGGCAGTGAGCAATGCGCCGGAAGTAAAGACCGAGACCGTGAACGGCATGACCGTCCACACCTTCGGCCAGACCCTGCCGCTGCCGAGCTATCTCGTGGCGCTGATGGTGGGCCCGTTCGTGACCGTGGAAGGCACGGTGCCGGCGACCCCGCAGCGCTCCACGCCGCTGCCGATCCGCATCGTTTCGACCAAGCAGAATGCGGGCAAACTCGATTTCGCGCTCGAAGGCACCAAGGGCGTGGTGCAGCATCTCGAAGCCTATTTCGGCCAAAGCTTCCCCTACCCCAAGCTCGACCAGATCACGACGCCGATCCTGCCCGGCGCAATGGAGAACGCGGGCGCGGATCTCTATGCCGACAGCATTCTGGTCATGGATGACAAGGCCTCGACCGCGCAGAAGCGCACCTTCGGCATGGTCGTGAGCCATGAGCTGGCGCACCAGTGGTTCGGCGATCTCGTCACCCCGGCGTGGTGGGACGACATCTGGCTCAACGAAAGCTTCGCCAACTGGATGGGCTTCCGCATCGGCAACGAATGGCGGCCCGATCTCAACATTGGTGCAGGTGCGCTGGCTGAAGGCTTCAGCGCGATGGGCATCGATGCGCTGATCTCCGGGCGCCCGATCCACCAGCCGATCGCGAAGAACGCGCAGATCGATGCGGCCTTCGACACGATCACTTATGGCAAGGGCGGCCACGTGGTGGCGATGATCGCCGCGTTCATGGGCGACACCAAGTTCCGCGACGGCGTGCGCGGCTACATGGCGGCGCACAAGTATGGCAACGCGACGAGCGCCGAATTCTTCAAGGCGATGGCCGAAGCGGCGGGCGACCCGCGCATCCTGCCCGCGATGCAGAGCTTCACCGATCAGCAGGGCGTCCCGCTGGTGACGCTGGAACGAGCGGGCCCGCAGAGCTGGAAGGTCACGCAGAGCCGCTTCGTGCGCTATGGCATGAAGGGTCCGGACACGATCTGGGGCATCCCGCTGTGCATGCGCCAGAGCGATGTGCGCCAGTGCACGCTGATGACCGACAAGACGACGACGGTGACGCTGAAGAGCATGGGGCCGATCATGCCCAACGCGGGCGGCACCGGCTATTACCGCTTCGAGTTGCCCGCGAAGGAATGGGACCAGCTGATTGCTGCCACGCCGACGCTGAGCGGCAGCGAGGCGCTGGCGGTGGAAGACAGCATGAACGCCAGCTTCTACGCCGGACGGCTGACTTCGGATCAGCTGATCGCAGGCGCGCGAGCGCTGGCGGCCAATCCCGACAGCTATGCCAGCGGCGATGCCACGGGCCTGCTGCAGGCGATGGCCGATCGCGGGGTAATCGCGGAAAGCGCCAAGCCCAAGTTCCGCGCTTTCGTTGATGCGCTCTATGCGCCGCAGCTGAAGGCGCTGGGCCTCGATCCGAAGGCGGGCGCGCATGCCGGGGATGATCCGGAGAAACAGCAGCGCCGCGTCCAGCTGGTCGAACTGCTGGCCGGAACCGCGCGCGACGAGGCGCTGCGGGCAAAGCTGAGCACGGCGGTCGATGCCTATCTTGGCGGGGATGCCGGGGCGCTGGATCCGTCGCTGTTCGGCGCCGCCTTCGATGCCTGGCTGGCCACGCACAAGCTGGACGGCGCCAAGGCCCTGATCGACAAGGCGCTGGCTTCGGAAGACCCGCTGTTCCGCCCGGCCGCGCTCGGCGCGATCGGTTCGAGCGGCGATGCGGCGACGGCGAAGTGGCTGCTCGACGAGTTCCAGGACAAGCGCCTGCGCCAGTCCGAGAAGCTCAATTTCGTGCGCTATGTGGTCTACACGCCGGAGACGCGCGACTGGGGCTACAGCTGGATGAAGGCGCACCTCGACGAGCTGCTGAACGGCGGTGCAGGCATCTTCTTCGGCGCGCGGCTGCCGCAGATTCTCGGCAACTTCTGCTCGGTCAGCGCGGCGAACGAGTTTGACGGGCTGCGCGCGAAGTTCGCGGGCAAGTCCGGCGCGCTGGAGCTGGAGCGCACGATCGAGCGCGTGCGCGCTTGCGGCATGCTGAAGGATGCGCGTGGAGCCGAACTGACCGCGGCGGTCGCGAAGCTCAAGTAACTAGCCCCTCTCGCTGGCCCTCTCCCCTGCAGGGGAGAGGGCTATTGGAGCGGAAGACGAAGCGTGGCGGTGAGGCCCTTGGTCTCACTGCCCTCAATGAGATTGGCGTTGCGATTGGCGAGGATCAGCGCGCCGCCGTGCTGATCGGCAATGGCGCGGGCGAGCGTGAGGCCGAGACCCGCACCGCCAGTCGATGAATTGCGCGAAGCTTCGAGGCGGGTGAACGGCTCCAGCATGCGGGCGATCTCGTGCTCGGGGATGCCGGGTCCGTCGTCGTCCACGGTGAGGACCGCCTCGCCGCCCTCACGCCGGAGCGTGACGCGAGCGCGGGTGCCATAGCGCAGCGCGTTGGAGACAAGGTTGCGCAAGGCCCGCCGCAGCCAGGTGGCGCGCAGCGGCATGACGATGCGGGTCGCATCGCCCAGCGTCACATCCTCTCCCATGTCCTCGTATTCACCGACGACATCGGCGACGAGCGCAGAGAGCTCGGTTGTCTCGAGCGGATCGGACGGGCGGCCGACGCGGGCAAGGCTCAGGATATCGTCGAGCGAGCGGTTGATGTCCTCGATGGTCGCCGCCATTCGGCCACGCTCGGTATCGTCCTCGACGGCTTCAATCCGCACGCGCAGCGCGGCAAGCGGCGTCTTGAGATCGTGACCGATCGCGCCGAGCATCACGTCCTTTTCATCGAGCAGCGCCCCGACGCGGCGCTCCATGGCGTTGTGCGCGACGATCAGGCGGCGGATGTCGTCCGGACCTTCAGGCGCAAGCTGGCCTGCGGCGGTGCGCGACCGGGCGAAGCCTTCGACTTGCGCGGTAAGTGCCTTCAGCGGCCGCGCGATGCGGCGCAGGATCAGCGCCACCGCGCCGACGAGGACGAGATAGATGAACAAGGTCTGCAGCACGAGCGTGGTGAGCATCGCGCGCTCGGTTCGCGGGGCGAGCAGGCGCGCGGTGAGCCAGGTGCCGTCGGGCCGGCCGATGGCCGCGATGATCAGGCGCGGACGCGGCGTGCCGGGCGAGCGGGCCATGCGCACGCGCGGCTGTGCGAGCCACGCGGTGATGACCGGATCGCGTGCCGGATCGCGCTCTGCCACGAACAGGCGCGAGGCATTGACGCCCTGGGCTTCGAGCACTTGCCGCAGCGCCTCCTCGATCTCGGGGCGGCGGCGATCACCGGCGAGCTGCGGCGCGCGCGCTTCTTCCTGCACGCGCAGCGGACGCGGCATGCGCAGGCCGATTTCGGGCGCTTCGCCGCCCGGTGGCGGAGGCGGGCCAAACTGCGCGCGCGGACTGCGGCCGAGCAGGCTGAAAGCGGCATAATTGACGAGGCCGGCAAAGTGCCGTTCGTGCTGCATGCGCCACATCAGCGCGGCGGACAGCCCCTGCGCGACCATCAGCGCGAGGGCGATGGCAAGCAGCATCTGGCCCTGCAGGCTGCGCGGCCAGAGACGCAGGCGCGCCGCCCCCGGTTCGGAAACGTCAGCCATCGGCGGGCACCTTGCGCACATCGGCGGCGAGCATGTAGCCGCCGCCCCACACCGTCTGGATCAGTTCGGGATTGCGGCTGTCACGCTCGACCTTGCGGCGCAGGCGGCTGATTTGATTGTCGACCGCGCGGTCGAACAAGTGCGCCTCGCGGCCCTGCACCATATCGAGCAGGCGATCACGGTCGAGCACCTGGCGCGGGTGATCGAGGAAGGCAATGAGGAGGCGGAATTCCGCCGACGAAATTGCCACGACCGCGCCTTCGCGGTCGGTCAGGCGGCGGCGCAGCGGATCGAGGCGCCAGCCATCGAACATGTAGTGAAACTCGTCTGCCGCATTGGCCTTCGGGTCCATGGACCGCGCGGCGCGGCGCAGGACGGAGCGGATCCGGGCGACCAGTTCGCGCGGATCGAAGGGCTTCACGACATAGTCGTCAGCGCCGATTTCGAGCCCGACGATACGGTCCGTCGCCTCGCCCCGCGCGGTGAGGAAAATGACCGGCAGCTGCCGCGCCTCGATCAGGTGGCGGCACAGCGAAAGGCCGTCCTCACCCGGCATCATGATATCAAGGAGGACGATATCGTAGGCTTCGGCGGCGAGGAGCGCGCGGGCCTCGGCAGCGCTGCCCGCCTGCGCAGCGGCGAACCCCTGCCGGACGAGATAGTCCGACAGGGGTTCGCGCAGGGCAGCCTCGTCATCAACGACCAGAACACGGGTCGCGTCGGGCAATGCCGCCATATCAGGCACCCGGGGGCGGTGGGGGCGGCATATCGCCCATGTCCCCGCCATCACCGCTGCCGCCACCCATGCCGCCCATGTGGTGCATGCCGCGACCACCGCGCCAGCCGCCATGGCCACCACCCCGCATCGCCATCCACGCGGCGCGGCGTTCCTGCGGAGTCAGCTTGCCATCGTGGTTGGTATCGGCGGCATCGAAGCGAGCCTTGGCGGCAGCATCGAATTCGGCGCGGGTGATCGTGCCATCGTGGTTGGTATCGGCCTTCTCGGCCATTTCGCGCATCATGTGCGCGCCGGGGCCCATCATCATGCCCATGCCGCCGCCCGGAGGCGGGGGCGGCATATCACCGGGCGCGCCATCGCGGCCCTTTCCGCCCTTCCAACCTGGACCATCCATCATCTTCTTGTGATGCTCCATGAATTCGGCCTTGCTGATCGAGCCATCGTGGTTGGCATCGATCATGTCGAACATCTCGGCCATCTTGGCCTCGCGGTCAGCCTGATTGAGCACACCATCCTTGTTCACGTCCAGCCTTGTCCACATCGCATCGGCCTTGGCCTTGGCATCGGCCCACGTGATGGTGGCATCGCCCATCGGATCGCGGCCGGGTTCGGCAAAGGCAGGATAGGTGGCATAGAGCGCGGTTGAGGCGGTCAGCAAAACAGCCGCAGAGGCGGCAAGTGTGGTCTTTTTCATCGAGCGCGGTCCTTGTCCTGGAAGGGACGCAGGGAAGGATCGCCCTTCCCGCTGTCTGTGTCCTCTCTAGGGCCAGGTTGTCGCACGGTTATCCCACCGATGCGGTTCTTTGTCGCACTTTGTCGCGCTCTTTTAGCTGTTTCGGTGTGGCCGAAACAGGGCGGTACCGGCCCGCTCCCCCGCCCGGCCACCCATCCAGGGTACTCTCGTGGGTGGCCGGGCGGGGGAGCGGGCCGGTACCGCCTTCCGCGTGAGCGAATCAAAACACTCGCGGCCGGTGTTCCGTACCAAGGCCAGACGTGATGAACACTGCCGTGGCTTCGGCGGAGATCAGATCCATCGTATGCCACGCGCCGGGCGGGTTTACGGCGTATTCGCCCGCAACGAGGCGCACTGCCACCTTGGTCCCGTCCGCCAGTTCCTGATGCATCACCGCTTCGCCGGTGAGCAGGAGGACGACTTCATCGCCCGCCGGGTGCATTTCCCAGCTGTCCCAGCTTTCGCTGAAGCTGTGCTGGCTGACGAGGCGGCCTTCCGCCCCATCTTCCCCGTGGCGGGCGATATAGCCGCCGTACCATTCCATGCCCGTGAAGGCCGGCTGGGGCACCGCCTTCGCACCGAGCCCGATGTGGATGGGGTTCGTATCGAGGCGGTGCGCCATGATGATCAGCTCCCCATGACAAAAGCGTTGAGCTTGTTGCCATCGGGATCGCGGAAGTAGGCCGCATAGAACCCGCCCTCCCCGCGCGGACCCGGAGGACCTTCGCACGTGCCGCCATTGGCAAGCGCGGCAGCGTGGAGCCGGTCGACTTGCGCGTTGTCCTTGGCTTCGAGCGCGACCATCACGCCGTTGCCGACAGTGGCAGGCTCACCATTATAGGGCTTCATCAGGCCGATGCCGGCGGCACCGCCTGCTTCGCCCCACGCAATCGCGCCGTCCCATTCATACATGCGGCCGGTGCCCATTTCGGCGGCAAGCGCATCATAGAACTTCGCGCCGCGCGCGAGATCGTTGGTTCCCAAAGTGACGTAGCCGATCATCCAGTCCTCCTATTCATCGAGTCGCGATAATCAGAACATACCATGAACAGATAGGGTTACAACGGGGCGCAGGCAGCCTCCAGCCAGGCGAGGTCCGCACCCGACAGCTGCGGGGCGAGCAGATCGCGCACCTTGGCGTGATAGGTGTTCCACCAGTCGCGCTCGTGCTGGAGGAGCAGCGCAGGCTCGACCAGAGTGCGGTCAATGGGGGCGAAAGTCAGCGTCTCGAAGCCCATGAACAGGCCCTCGGCGCCCGCAATCTGCCGCTCTTCGACGAGCACGAGGTTCTCGATCCGGATGCCGTATTCGCCGGCCTTGTAGTAGCCGGGCTCGTTCGAAAGGATCATGCCGGGAAGCAGCGCCTGCCCGGTGCCGGCTTGCCCGCCCGCCGCCTTGGCGATGCGCTGCGGGCCTTCGTGGACGGCGAGGAAGCTGCCGACGCCGTGACCGGTACCGTGGGCATAGTCGAGCCCGGCCGACCACAGGAACTGGCGCGCAAAGCTATCAAGCTGGCTGCCGTTGGTGCCTTCGGGGAAGACGGCCTGATCAAGCGCGATATGGCCCTTGAGCACGCGGGTGAAGCGGTCCTTCACTTCGGCAGGCGGGGCATCGGGGCCGACCCAGACGGTGCGGGTGATGTCGGTCGTGCCATCGAGATACTGGCCGCCGGAATCGACGAGGTAGACACTGTTGGGCTCGATCTGGCGATTGGTGTGTTCATCCACCTTGTAGTGCGGGCTGGCGCCGTTGGGGCCTGCAGCAGAAATGGTGTCGAACGAGAGATCGCGCAGCAGGCCGGTCTTTTCGCGCTCGGCGCGGAGCGCGGCGGCGGCCGAGAGTTCGGTTTCGGTGCCCTTGGGGGCTGCGTTCGAGAGCCAGTGGAGGAAGCGGGTGATCGCAGCACCGTCACGCGCCTGCGCGGCGCGGTGACCGGCCTGCTCGACCGGGTTCTTGCGGGCCTTGGGGAGCACGGTGGGATCGGTGACCGAGACGGCTTCAGCGCCTGCCGCCGCAAGTTCGGCATAGATGGCCGCGACCGCGCGTTCGGGATCAACCGCGACTTTCTTGCCCGCCAGCGCCGCGAGCGCAGGCGTGAAGGCATCGCGGTCCTGCACGCGCACGGCATTGCCGAGGTGCTGCGCGAGTTCGGGGGTGACCTTTTCGGGCGCGATGAAGAGGTCTGCCGTGCCGTCCGCATGGGCGAGCACGAAGGACAGCGCGACGGGCGTGCAGTCGACGTCTGACCCGCGCATGTTGAGCAGCCATGCGACCGAATCGAGCGCGGAAATGACGGCGGCGTCGAGCCCGCGCGCGGTGAGCCATGCGGCGACTTCGGCGCGCTTTTCATGGGCGGAGGCGCCTGCATATTCGTCCGCATGGACCAGTGCGGGCGCGGTTGAGGGCGCAGGGCGGTCCTGCCAGATCGCGTCGATGGGGTTCTGCTGCACCGCGACGAGGGTGGCCCCACGGCCCTTGAGCGCGGCGGCGGCGCTGTCCGCCCAGCCCTTGCCGTGGAGCCATGCGTCATAGCCGATGCGGCTGCCTTCGGGGGCGTGCTCGCCCAGCCATGCCGCGACCGAAGTCTGCGGGACGGACTGGTAGCTGTAAAGTCGGCCATCGACCTGTTCGCGCACTTGCAGCGTATAGCGCCCATCGACAAAGATCGCGGCTTCATCCTTGAGCACGACCGCCGTGCCCGCGGAGCCGCCGAAGCCGGTCAGCCAGCCGAGGCGCTGGGCATAGGCGCCGACGTACTCGCTCATGTGCTCGTCTGAGATCGGAATAACGAAGCCGTCGAGTTCCTGGCGCGAGAGTTCCTTGCGCAGCGCATCGAGGCGGGCTTCATGGGTGTTCATCAGCATGGCATCGTGTCCTGAAGTCTGTTGCCCGCCCAGTGCGTCACTTGCGGGACCATGCTGCACACCATAGATGCGGGGGATGACGGAAACCACCCCCAAGGTCCCTGGCGCGGCACCGCCGATCGCCGCGAAGAAGCCCCACACGTTCACTCACCACGGCGTGACGATCGAGGATCCCTACAACTGGCTCCGCGATCCGGGCTATCCCGAGGTCAAGGACGCCGAGGTACTGGCGCATCTGGAGGCGGAGAACGCGTGGTTCGAGGCGCGCATGGCGCCGCTGCAGCCGACGGTCGAGACGCTGCTGACCGAGATGCGCGGGCGGATCAAGGAAGCCGACAAGTCGGTGCCGCAGAAGGACGGCGATTGGCTCTACTGGATCGAATACGAGGAGGGCGCCGAGTACAAGAAGTGGTGGCGGCGGCCCGTGAGCGGCGGCCCGGATGAGCTGATCCTCGACGAAGTGGCGCTGGCCGAGGGCAAGGAATACTTCCGGCTGGGCGCGCTCTCGGTCTCGAACGACGGGCGGCTGCTGGCCTGGGCGGTGGATGACAACGGGTCGGAGCGATTCACGGCGCGGATCAAGGTGATCGCGACGGGCGAGGAATTGCCCGACGTGATCCCGGGCACGCTCTCCGCGCTCGTCTGGGCGGCGGGCGACAAGGCGCTGGTCTACAGCCTCGCCAATGCGCAGTGGCGGACGGACAACGCGCGGCTGCACTGGCTGGGGACGCCGGTGGAGAGCGATGTCGAGCTTTATCACGAGGACGACGAGGGCTTCCGCGTTTCCGCCGGGCTTTCGGCGAACGACGAGTGGCTGGTGATTTCGACGGGCGACCACGAGACGAGCGAAGTGCGGCTGGTGCCTGCCGCTGATCCGCTGGCCATGCCGCTGTTGGTGAAGGCGCGGGCTGTCGGCGTCGAGTACGATGTCGACGTGCGGGGCGACACGCTGTTCATCCACACCAATGACACGCACGAGAACTTCCGCCTCGCGACCGCGCCGCTCGCCAATCCCGGCGAATGGACCACGCTGATCGAGGGGACGGACGACTTCTATCTGACCGGGTTCGATCTGTTCCGCGACTTCTACGTCGTCGAGGGCCGGGTGCGCGGGCTCGACCGGATCGAGGTGCGCTATTACGACGATCCGGCGCGGATCGAACCGATTGCGTTCCCGGAAGCGAGCTATGAAGCCTCGCTCGGCGATAACCCGGAATGGGCGATGGACAAGCTGCGGGTCAGCTACGAGTCCATGACCAGCCCGGCTTCGGTTTACGACTATCACGTCGCCGAGGGGCGCCTGGAGCTCTTGAAGACGCAGGAGATTCCGAGCGGCTATGACGCCTCGCTCTACGAGACAACGCGGCTGGAGATTACCGCGCGCGATGGCACGGCGGTGCCGGTCTCGGTGGTTTGGCGCAAGGGCCGTACGCAAGGCGGCCCGCTCTATCTCTATGGCTACGGTGCCTATGGCATCGCCATTGGACCGGGCTTTTCGACCACGCGGCTGAGCCTGATCGACCGCGGCTTCGCTTATGCCATCGCGCATATCCGGGGCGGCGATGATCTGGGGCGGCGCTGGTACAAGGCGGGCAAGCTTGAGCAGCGGACCAATACGTTCAATGACTTCGTCGACGTGGCGAAGGGGTTGATTGCGGAAGGCTTCACCAAGGCGGGCAAGATCGCGATTGCGGGCGGCTCGGCGGGCGGTGAGCTGATGGGCGCGGTGATCAATTCCGATCCCGAGCTGTGGGGCGCGGTGGCGGCGCATGTGCCGTTTGTCGATGTGCTGAGCACGATGCTCGACGAGGAACTGCCGCTGACGCCGGGCGAGTGGCCCGAATGGGGCAATCCGATCGAGGACAAGGCGGCGTTCGAGCTGATCCGCTCCTATTCGCCCTATGATCAGGTGACGGCGCAGAGCTATCCGCCGATGCTGGTGACGGCGGGCCTCAATGATCCGCGCGTGACCTATTGGGAACCGGCCAAGTGGGTTGCCAAGCTGCGCGAGCTGAAGACGGACAGCAACGAACTGCTGCTGAAGACCAACATAGGCGCCGGGCATGGCGGCAAGTCGGGCCGGTTCGAAGGCCTGCGCGAGACGGCCGAGGAGTTTGCCTTCATCCTCGCGCAGCTGCAGGTTTCAGCCTGAACATGCACAGCAAGACCTTCACCGCCGGGTCCGAGCACATCGATGTGCTGGGCCACGTCAACAATGCGGTGTGGGTGCAGTGGATGGAAGCGGTTGCCACCTCGCACTGGGAAGCGCTCGCCCCGGCGGCGTGGCAGGACGCCTATGTCTGGGTCGTGACGCGGCATGAGATCGACTATCGCGGCAATATCGCACTGGGCGAAAGCGTGACGGCGGAAACCTTCGTGCCCGATGCTCCGCGCGGCGCGCGGTTCGACCGGCGGGTCGATTTCCGCAATAGCGCGGGCAAGGTCATCGTCAGCGCACGGACACAGTGGGTGCTGATCGACAAGGCCACCATGCGCATCCAGCGCGTGCCGGCGGACATGGCGGCGCTGTTTGTGGATTAGGGTACTGGCGTGAGAATCTCTCCCAACCCCGCTCACCCTGAGCTTGTCGAAGGGTGCTGGCACGGGCGCCGCGCCTGATGCTTCGACAGGCTCAGCATGAGCGGGTGTCGGGACGCCCGTCTCGGAATCAGGGTTGGGCCGCTTAGGCCGTGCGCAGCTGCAGATCGGGTGTGAAGCCGGTCAGCCGTTCGCGCATCGTGCGATTGCGGCCGAGGCGCTTGGCTTCATAGAGCAGGCGGTCGCAGTGGCTGTAGAGCACTGCGAATTCGACATCGAGCGTGCCCGCCAGATCATGCTCCACCAGCCCCATGCTGGCGGTAACGACATGGCCGAGACCGGGGACGGCTGCCGCGATCCGCGAACTGAGCGCGCGGCGGCAGCGTTCGGCGCGTTCGGCAGCGCCCGGGCCGCGCAGGAGGAGGAGGAATTCCTCGCCGCCCATGCGAATGGCGCAGCCATCGCTGTCTTCCGCAAGCACGCTGGCAACGACCTTGAGCACCGAATCGCCCACGGCATGGCCGTGCCGGTCGTTGATGCGCTTGAAGTGATCGAGATCGACCACCGCCATGGTGCGATAGCCGAGCTGGAACAGATCGTTGAAGCGGCGCTCGATCGAGTGGCGGTTCCACAGGCCGGTGAGCGCGTCACGGCCGGCGACGCCTTCGAGTTCGACCGCGCGGGCATTGGCGAGATCGCGCTCGCGGCGCAGTTCGAGAAAGCGGATCACGATGCCCAGCGAATTGGCGAGCACTTCAGCGGCCAGCGCGAGCTGGAAGATGACGATCGATTCGGTCGGCCGGGCATGGGGCAGCACGTAGCAACCGATGCGGTAGACCCCGACGAGCAGAGTGGGGCTCCAGCCGACGATCAGGAAGGTGACGAGCTTGCTGCCGCGCCGCCAGGCGTCCGTAAGGCCGACGAAGATCAGCATGATCGCAAGCGAGACCGCGCAATAGACGCCGAGTGCGCTCCACGGGCGCAGTGCCTCAAGCGGGAGCGCGGTGAACACGCCCCCGGCCATCACCAGCGGTGCAGAGCCGACGATCACGCGGCGCATGCGCGGCGACAGGGCTTCGGGTTCAAGGAAGGTGACGAGGAACATCAGTCCGGCGGCGGCGACGGCGCCGAAGCACAGGCTGCTGATGGTAATTTCGGTCGCGGCGTCGGGGTCTGCCCCGATGTGGATGAAGCCGGTGGCAATGATCGTCTGCACCAGCATCAGGGCGACCATGACCACGTGCCACAACACGAATTGGCGCCGCAGCACGATGTAGAAGCCGAAATTGAGCAGCAGCGGAACGACCAGCATGCCGCAGATCACTGCCATCGCAACGACCACGCCCATATCCCAGCCGGAGCCTTCGGCTGCGCTATCGAGCCGGCCCTCGCTGGCGATGATCTTGTTCCACGGCTGATCGATCTTCACCGCGACGAGGCGCGGTCGGGCCGGGGTCTGCGGCAGCGGAAGGACCATCAGCGGGCCGGCGATGAGGTGGTGGACCGAGGCCGGCTTGTAGCGCTGGAAGCGGACGGTGCCGCGCTCGTCGACCACCCAGATCGTGATCGTGCCGAAGGGGGAGGCGTGGGTCACGAAGCTCTGCGCGCGCGGCTGCGCCGGATCGGTCAGGCGAAAGCGCAGATAGAGGCTTTGTGGCCCGATATCGTACCCTGAATCCACGCAGATCCAGCGCTCCGGTGCGCGGCGCAAGTCCGCGTAGCTTTCCGTAGCGTCAACCGAAGCGTGGCAGGTCTGGCTTGCGGCGATGGGCGCGGCGGCAGCGGGCATGCCGAACAGGCCGGATAGCATCGCCACCAGCCCGAACAGCACAATCCTGCGCCAGATCCAGTCCATGGGACCGGATCTAGCAAGATCAGCTTAGAGCAATGTTAACTCGGCCCCTGTGGTCAGGCGAGCAATTCGCTCACCGGGCGGTAAGCATAGCCCAGTTCGCGCGCGACTGCCTCGTAGGTCACTTCGCCGGCGTGGACGTTGAGTCCTTCGGCAAGGTGCGGGTTGGCCGCGAGTGCCGCCTTCCAGCCGAGATCGGCAATCTTCAGCGCATGCGGCAGCGTCACGTTGTTGAGCGCATAAGTGCTGGTGCGCGCAACGCCGCCCGGCATGTTGGCGACGCAGTAGTGGACGATGCCGTCGACCACGAACGTCGGTTCGGCGTGGGTTGTGGCGCGGCTGGTTTCGAAGCAGCCGCCCTGATCGATGGCGACGTCGACGAGCACGGCGCCGGGCTTCATCGTGGCGAGCATGTCGCGCGTGACGAGCTTGGGCGCGGCGGCGCCGGGGATCAGCACTGCGCCGATGACGAGATCCGCCTCGGCAACGCAATCGGCAAGGTTCGCGCGATTGGAGAAGCGGGTCTTGGCGCGGCTCTCGAAGTGCGTGCCGAGGCGCTCGAGCACTTCGGGATCGCGGTCGAGAATGGTGACGTCGGCGCCAAGACCTGCTGCCATCTGCGCGGCGTTGAAACCGACGACACCGCCGCCGATCACCGCGACCTTGGCCGGAAGCACGCCGGGAACGCCGCCGAGCAGCACGCCGCGGCCGCCGTGGGCCTTTTCAAGCGCAGTCGCACCGGCCTGGATCGCCATGCGGCCAGCGACCTGGCTCATCGGCTTGAGCAGCGGGAGCTGATTGCCGGGGCCGGTGACAGTTTCATAGGCAATCGCGGTGACGCCGGACTTCACGAGGTCGGCAGTCTGCTCGGGATCGGGCGCGAGGTGGAGGTAGGTGAAGAGGATCTGGCCTTCGCGCAGCTGCGCACGTTCGACAGCCTGCGGTTCCTTGACCTTCACCACCATCTGGCATTCGGCGAAAATCGTTGCGGCATCTGGCTTGATCACGGCGCCAGCGGCTTCGTAGTCGCGGTCCGCTGCGCCGATGCCGAGCCCGGCGCCGGTTTCGACCCAGACTTCGTGGCCATGCGCGGCCAGTTCGCGCACGCTCTCTGGCGTCAGACCGACGCGGTATTCGTGGTTCTTGATTTCCCGAACGGTACCGACACGCATGGCAGGATCCTTTTCGCTCTCCGTTGGCGAAAGGATACACCCGGGCGCACGCCTTGTTTCACCTGATTGATGGTTTCGCGGTGCCGGTTTTGGTGATATTTCCTGACAAACTGCTGCTGAACAGGAAATTTGTGCATGGATCGGATCGACGCCGCGCTGATTGATGCACTGCAGCACGACTCGGCGCGGCCCATTGCCACGCTCGCCGAGGCGGTCGCGCTTTCGCCATCGGCATGCCACCGGCGCGTGCGCGCGCTGGAGGAAGCGGGAGTGATCAGCGGCTATGCCGCGCGCGTCGACCCGCGCCGGATCGGGCTTGCCGCGCTCGTGTTCGTGGAGATCACACTCACCAGCCAGAGCCGCGAGGCGATGGACCGCTTCGAGCGCGCGGTTGGGGATATGGACGATATCCTCGAATGCCATCTGATGTCAGGCGGGGCCGATTATCTGCTGCGCGTGGCAGCAGCCGACCTTGACCAGTACGACCGCATCCACCGTGATTGCCTGGCGCGGCTGCCGGGCGTGTCCTCGATGCGGTCAAGCTTCTCGCTGCGCCAGATCAAGCGGTTCGCGGGGTACCCGGTGCCCCGCGGGCGGTGATCGGTGGAGGCTTGCGCGGGCGCTGGGGCTTCTGGTCTGCACTGTCGAGCAGCACCAGATCATTGCCCGGTTCGTCCATGTCATAGCGCTCGCGCAGTTCGAGCTTGAACGCTTCGATGGCGTCCTCGTCCGGCAGATGATCGACGGTGAAGCGCCGCACGACAAATTCGTCCGCGCTGTCGAGCACGGTAAGGAAGCGCCCGGTGACCGTCTCGGCGAGGTGCGAGACGTCGAGCCCATCGGCAATGCCCCAGCGGTGCCGCCCCCACGTGACGATGCGGCGCCCGCAGTGGCGGCAAATGCTGTAGATCCCGCCGTCATCCTCGCGCGCGCGCCAGGCGGTCGGCTGATGCGCCCTGGTGAACCAGCACTGGGACAGGGCTACATAGGGCACGCCATGACCTTTCTCGCTTGCTGAACGCCGGCCCGCACAAGGACCGGAACCGGTAGCAGCAACGATGGGCAAAGCGCGCCGCCGCCGGTCATCAAGAGAGAACGGCGGCGAACGGCTGTTGTTAAGCAATCATGGGGCTGTCCCCCCGCCTCACAGGGGCCAGTTCACAGGGGCCAGTTCACAGGGGCCAGTTCACAGGGGCCAGTTCACAGCGGATTACCGTCCTTGTCGCGGTAAATGTCGCGGCGGCCGACGTGGTTGGCGGGGCCGACGAAGCCGTCTGCTTCCATGCGCTCGATCCACTTAGAGGCGGTGTTGTAGCCCACGCCCATCTGGCGCTGGACCCAGCTGGCCGAGGCCTTCTGGCTTTCGAACACGAGCTGGCAGACCTGCCGGTACTTGCGCTCTTCCGGGTTGTCCGAGGCGGTTGCGTCGAGGTCGTCGAAGCCGAAGCCGCCGTCCTCGGGCTCTTCGGTGACCGAATCGACGTAGTCCGGGCTGCCCTGCGCGCGCCAGTGATCGGCAACGCGCTCGACTTCCTCGTCGCTGACGAACGGCCCGTGGACGCGGGCGATCGCGCCGGTGCTGGGCTTGTAGAGCATGTCGCCCTTGCCGAGCAGCTGTTCGGCGCCCTGTTCGCCAAGGATCGTGCGGCTGTCGATGCGGCTGGTGACGGCGAAGCTGATGCGGGTCGGCAAGTTGGCCTTGATGACGCCGGTGATGACGTCGACCGAGGGGCGCTGCGTCGCCATGATGAGGTGGATGCCCGCAGCACGGCTCTTCTGCGAGAGGCGCTGGATGAGCACTTCGATTTCCTTGCCGACGGTGACCATGAGGTCCGCCAGCTCGTCGACGATGACCACGATCTGCGGCAGGACCTGATAATCGAGCTGCTGCTCCTCGAACAGTTCCTCGCCGGTATCGGGATCGAAGCCGACCTGGATGCGACGGCCCAAGGGCTTGCCCTTGCTGGCGGCGGCGCGAACCTTTTCGTTGAAGCCCGAGATGTTGCGCACGCTGACCGAGGACATCATGCGGTAGCGCCGCTCCATTTCCTCGACCGCCCACTTGAGCGCGCGGACGGCCTTGGCGGGCTCGGTCACCACGGGCGAGAGGAGATGCGGAATATCGTCGTAGGACTTGAGTTCGAGCACCTTGGGATCGACGAGGATCAGGCGGCACTGCTGCGGGGTCAGCCGGTAGAGCAGCGAGAGCAGGATGCAGTTGAGGCCCACGGACTTGCCCGAACCGGTGGTGCCCGCCACCAGCAGGTGCGGCATCGTGGCGAGGTCTGCCACGATCGGTTCGCCCGCGATGTCCTTGCCGAGGATGATCGGCAGCATGGCCTTGGAATCGGCGAACTTGCTGCAGGAGACGAGCTCGCGGAACGAGACCATGTCGCGCACCGCGTTGGGAAGTTCGATGCCCATGACCGTGCGGCCGGGGATCGAGGAGACGCGCGCGGAAATCGCGCTCATGTTGCGGGCAATATCATCCGCCAGGCCGATGACGCGGCTGGCCTTGATGCCGGGCGCGGGCTCCAGTTCGTACATCGTGACGACCGGGCCGGTGCGGACCGCGGTGATTTCGCCCTTCACGTTGAAATCGTCGAGCACGTTTTCCAGCAGGCGCGCGTTACGCTCGAGCGCCAGCTTGTCGATCTTGGGGCCCGAGGCGGCAGGGATCGGCTCGAGAATGTCGAGGCTGGGAAGCGCGCACTCGGACTGGTCGAACAGATCGCCCTGCCGCGCCTTGCCGGGGGCTGACGCCTGCGTGGGCGGGCGCGAGGGATCGGTGATCTCGGTCTGGCGGCGGGGTTTCGGCGCGGCATCGGTGGCGGCCACAGTGCCATCTTCGGCGGGTTCCACGCGCGGCTTGGCCTGCCGCTTGGGCAGCAGCGCAGCGACACCGGCGGCGGCTTCTGCAGCGGCTCCGACCATCGGGCGATCCGCGCGGCGCAGGAAGGCGGGCAGGCGCGGCAGGCGGTGCCAATCGAACACGAAGACCTTGGCCGTAACGACGAGACCGGCGAGCGCCGTGGCAACGGCTGCGCCGCCGACGATCCACGGCTCGGCAGCCGGCACCAGATGCGCGATGCCGCGCACGAGTGCTGCGCCCAGCAGGCCGCCAAGCCCGCCCGCGCCTGCCGGAAGCGTACCGCCGGGGCCAGTGAGCATCAACGCCAGTGCCGTGCCGACGAGCGCCATGGCAAGCGCGAGCATCAGGGCGAGGCGCCACCATGCCGGCAGCGCTTCGATGCCTTCGTCCTCCTCGTCCATGTCGATCAGATCGCCGGCTGCGTCCCACAGGCGCCGCGCGAAGACATAGAGCAGCGGCAGCAGCAGCACGGAGGGCATGCCGAAGAACAGCAGCACCCGCTCTGCAGCCCAGGCGCCGGGCAGGCCCATCCAGTTCTCGACCGGGCTGCCCGAGGCGGTGCTGCCCGAAGGATCGGTCTGGGTATAAGTCGCGAGCGCGAGGCCGAGCGCAATCATCATGGCGAACAGCAGCGCCGCGCCGATCAGTTCCGCGCTGCGGCGGAAGCTGCGCCTCAGGATCGCGCGCCAGTCCGCAGCCTTGGCGGCGCGCCCTCCAGCGGGCGAAACGAGTGCGCGAGATGCCATGAAACCTGTCCCTTCTTGCCCGCTTCATGCGCCTTAAGAGGGCATGGCGTCAAGAATCCATGGCGTGTCAAACCCTAGGAATCCCGGCGAGTCGCGGGTTTCTGCGGGTTCTAGCGTAGCCCGTCGATGGCCGCCCAGCCCCACACTGGCAGGCGCATGGCCCGGCGCCTCGTCATGCCGCCAAGCGCAATCACCGGCAGCGGCGAGCGGCGGGCGAGGTGGAGGAAGCGGATGGCCCCCAGCACCGGCGCGCCGGGATGCGAACGGGTGGGAAAGACCGGCGAAAGGAGGATGGCATCCGCCCTCGCCCGCATGGCTGCGCCGATCTCGGCCAGCGAATGCGCAGTGGCGAGACGCAGGCCGGTGGTGCGGCCAAGGCTCTGCGGTGCGCCGTAGTGGCCATCGGCGCGCCAGCCGCGTGCTTCGCCGGCGGTGACAATGAGGATACCGCGCTTCTCGCAAAGGCGGCGCAGTGCCTCGAACCGGGCACGGCGCTGCGCAGGCGGCAGGTGGTAGTGCCGGAACACCAGCGCGCTGCCACGCGGCAGGCGGACAATCGCCGATTCGAGCCGGTGATCGTTGCGCGCGTCGGTCAGGAGGAAGGTCCGCGGGACAGGATGACACCGGTACATACGGCGCCTATAGCACCGCGTCATGACCGATCCAGAGACCGCGTTGGCCACCCTGACTCCGCTTGCCGCCGTGCGCGAGCGCATCGCCCGCAGCGCCCTGATCGCGCGGCGCAAGGCAGAGGAGGTGACGCTCGTCGCCGTCTCCAAGACCTATCCGGCGGAGGCAATCCTGCCGCTGATCGCCGAAGGCCAGCGCGTGTTCGGCGAGAACCGCGTGCAGGAGGCCGATGCCAAGTGGCCCGCGCTGCAGGAAGCCCATCCGGACCTGCAGCTTCACCTCGTCGGCCAGCTTCAGTCGAACAAGGCCGAAGACGCGGTGCGCCGCTTCGACTGCATCCATTCGCTCGACCGCCTATCGCTGCTGACCGCACTGGCCAGGGCCATGGACAAGGTGGGCCGCCGCGTGCCGCTGTTCGTTCAGGTCAACATCGGTGACGAAGACCAGAAGGGCGGCTGCGCAGTGGTGGACCTGCCCGCGCTGCTCACCGAGGCGCGCGGTGCGGACCTGCCGGTGATCGGCCTGATGTGCGTGCCCCCCGCCGGGATCGAAGCGGCGCCCTTTTTTGCCCTCCTCGCCAAGCTGGCTGATGACAATGGCCTCTCCGCCCGGTCCATGGGCATGAGCGACGACTTCGAGACCGCCGTGATGCTGGGCGCGACGCATGTGCGCATCGGTTCGGCGCTATTCGGCGCGCGGAGCTGACCGCAGACCCCGCCTGCGATCGGTAATGGTTCAGCGCGGCTTAAGGCCAGAGAGACTTGAAGCGGCGCCATGACGCGCACGCATCACATCCTCAACGCCGCCAGCAACCTGCTTGGCATCTCGCTCCTGCTGATTGCCGGCCTCAGGATTTCGGACAGCGGCGGCAAGTCGATGGCGGACGAGATCGCCTGGCTATCCGCCGCCAGCTTTTCGATCAGCTGCTTTTTTTCCTATCTCGCGCTGCGCAATGATGCGCGGGCCGAGGGATTCGAAGCGGTGGCGGACAAGAGCTTCATGATCGGCCTCGCGACGCTGATCGTCGCGGTCGGCGTGCTTGCGATGACAACCAGCTTGCGCTGAAGTCGGCCCTTTCAGGCCTGATGCCTGGCGAGCTCGTCGCCGGACAGCGTCACCATGTGCAGCAGGTTGGTCGAACCCGGCGTACCGAACGGCACGCCCGCCAGCGTGATGAGGCGCGAGCCAGCGGTGCCGAACGCGTGGCGCAGCGCCATGCGCTTGCCCTTGGCGATCATCTCCTCAAAGCTGCCGATATCCTTGGTGATCACGGCATGCGCGCCCCACAGCAGGCCAAGCTTGCGCGCGGTCTGCGCGGAGGGCGTGAGGACGAGCATCGGCACGCCGGGCCGTTCGCGCGCGACGCGCCGGGCGGTCGAGCCCGAGCCGGTGAAGATGATGATCCCGGCGATCGGGATTGCCTTGGCGATGCTGGCACAAGCCTCGGCCAGCGCGTCCGCCGTGGTGGGATCGGGGCGCGTCTCGATGAAGTGGACGCGGGCGGCATAGCCGGGGTCGTTCTCGACCTCGCTGGCGATGCGGTCCATGATCGTCACGGCTTCCTCAGGCCAGGCACCGGCAGCGGTTTCGGCGGACAGCATGACTGCATCGGCACCGTCGTAGACCGCATTGGCGACGTCGGAGACTTCGGCGCGGGTCGGCGTCGGGCTCTCGATCATCGATTCGAGCATTTGCGTGGCGACCACCACCGGCTTGCCCTCGCGCCGCGCCGTTTCGACGATGCGCTTCTGCAGCGGCGGAACCTGCTCGGGATTGAGTTCGACACCGAGATCGCCGCGCGCGACCATCAGGCCGTCGGCAATCTCCAGAATCTCGTCGAGCCGCGAGATGGCCGCCGGCTTCTCGATCTTGGCCATGAGCGCGCCGTGACCACCCATCAGACGGCGGGCTTCGGCGACGTCTTCCGGGCGCTGGACGAACGACAGCGCGATCCAGTCCGCACCCTGGGCCACGGCGAAGGCGAGGTCGCGGCGGTCCTTGTCGGTCATCGCCGGGACCGGGATCACCGCGTCGGGCACGTTGACGCCCTTGCGATCGGAAATGACCCCGCCGACTTCGGCCGAGCAGAGGATCTCGTTGTCGTCGGCGCGGATGACGCGCAGGCGCAGCTTGCCATCGTCGATCAGCAGACGCTGGCCGGGACGCAGGATGCCGAACAGTTCGGGATGCGGCAGCTGGACGCGGTTCTCGTCGCCCGGCTCCGGATTGCGATCGAGCGTGAAGTGGCCCGAATGGCGGATAACCGCACGGCCTTCCTTGAACTTGCCGACGCGCAGCTTGGGGCCCTGCAGATCGCACAGGATCGTGATCGGGCGATTGACCTTGCGCTCCAGCGCGCGAATCGCGGCGATGGTTTCGGCATGGACCGCGTGTTCGCCGTGGCTCATGTTGACGCGGAAGGCGTCAGCCCCGGCGCGGAACAGCTTCTCGAGCATTTCCGGCGAACGGCTGGCCGGTCCTACGGTGGCAAGGATCTTCACCTTGCGGCCACGGGGATCCAGTTTTGCCACGTCCATCACCTCGAATTGAATGCGCCCGCCCTATGGCCTACCTACCTTGAAAACCCAAGGACGAACCCAATGGATACGAATGCAGAAACCTCATCGCCCGATGCCCTCGACGCACTGCCTGACGCCGTGGCTGCAGCCGCGTTCCGCCGCCTTGTCAGGCACTTGCGCCACCGGCACGACGCGCAGAACATCGAGCTTATGGGCCTTGCCGGCTTTTGCCGCAATTGTCTGGCTGATTGGATCAACGATGCCGGTGCAGGGTTCGACAAGGCTGCGGCGCGCGAAGTGATTCATGGCCTGCCCGCCGATGAATGGAAAACGCGCTACCAGACCGAGGCAACGCCCGAGCAACTCGCCCGCATGGCCGAGAGCATGAAGCGCAACGCGGGCGGCCACTGATATCCGCGCGCAAAGAAAAAGGGCGCCGGGATAGCCCGGCGCCCTTTTCTGTATCCGGTTTCCCGAAAGCGATTAGCGCTTCGAGAACTGCCTGCCGAAGCGCGATTAGCGCTTCGAGAACTGCCTGCCGAAGCGCGATTAGCGCTTCGCTAACTGTAATCAAGCCATATCCAAATGAATTTATGGCATTTTTCGTGGAAGAGCAAAATTCTGTTGCAAATCTGTTGCAGGACATTCTGCGTAACCCATTGAAAATTCGTCACTAACGTGAAGCTGTAGCTCAACCTAACATGCGACGAAGCGGATTGGCGGTCAGTTGTCGATCCGCCTGATAAGCGAATCTTGTTTCGCAATCTCAGCTTCAACCTGAGCCTTGTAAGGGGTGAATCTCAATTTGCCGCGCTCATAAATCGCTTTGAATTCATTCGCAGCAACCTTGGCACTATCGCATGAGGCTACCAATGGCAGAGCAGGTGCTTTGCCACAGATGCGGGCGATTTGCGTGGCATTATCCGTGATGTCGCTGACCAGTTGGTTTAGGCCATTGGCGTATTGGGCTCGTTGAACCTCAATCTGATTGGTGCCCACTTCGATCTGACTGGCCGCAACGCCAAGTTGCCCACGGGCCACCTCTGACATGGAAGGTGCGGCAGATGCCATGCGTGCGATTTTCGCAGTGTTTGCCGCCGCAGCCTGGCCAAAGTTTGGCGACCTATCAATTGCGTTTGCAAGCCGTGAGGTCGCGTTACGCATGGCTGCAACTCGGTCAGTGACCTGTGATGCTTGAGCGGCCAGACTGCGTTGCATGTCCGCTTCCGCCTGCGCTTGAGCAGCATCGGCCCTCGACTTCGCCAGCTTCTGTCGCTGCTCTGCTGCCGTAGATTGAAGCGCGGCCACCTTTTTCTGAAAATCGTCCAGCGATGAACGCGTGGCATTCAGCGTGAAGCCTTCGCCACTCAGGGTGAGATTGCTTCCCTTTATCGTGCCAGACGCCTGCACGCCGCCATACCAAGCGCTTGCGGGCTTGAGCACAAGATCATTGCCAGAAATTGCCCCATCCGCCGCCGCTGATTTCTCCGCCACTTTGCCATCTGCGTCGATAGAATCACTCTGGATGCGCCCTGTAAGCTTGCCATCTGGCGACTGTATAAGCTGGACCATCGTGACTTCGCGCTCAGATGCGAACACGTAAATTCCAGACACGTCCGTTTTGCCGCAGGCGACGAGCGCCAATGCCGAACAAAGAGCCACACAACTGGATAACTTCATATGTCCCCCTGCGCTGCCCGCCACGATAGCGGGGAGAGCATTTGCATTCGACAGCAAATTGCTGGCGCTGTGGCATAAATACGGCATGAGATTTTTCGAGTTCGCCACGACCAAGCCGCGAAAGCCCAAGAAACCGAGTAAACCCCGCAAGCCGTTGACGCCTGAGCAATCCGTTGTAGCCGCGCATAAGCGGCAAGTGGACGTGGCCAAGCAAGCTCTGCAATCGGTCAAAGACCACCAGAAACAGCGGGAAGATGCAGAACGTGCCCGCCATGTATCCTACGCTGGCACTTTGCAGCGGTCGAACTGACGTTCGTTCAGCGATCCGTCTTGAGGTCAGACCTCCATTCTACCCATATAAATTGAAGATTGAGCAAGTCGATTGAAACCAGACGCAGGGCGGCTTGCTGTCAGCCACGCACATGCCAATTTACTATGTAGATAATTCCTGATCGACGGGCACCGCGATTGCTGATCTCACGAAGAGTGAGGGCACAAAAAAGGGGATGGCGACATTGCTGTCCCCACCCCCTTTGCGCTCTTATGCGTCCTGAGATACCTCATTGGCGCTGTCTCCGCTTGCGATCGCATCGAGTTCTTTGTCAGCTTTCGCGTGCTTTGCAGCTTCAATCTTGCGCCCCTTACGGATTGCAAGAAGGTCGAATTGCTTGGGGTTGATGTCATCGTATCCAAGCACGACAATCTCGTCGCCTTCCACCTCAAACCACAAGAAGCCGTTCTGCTTACCCGTAGGCACGCAGACAGGCCGCTTCAAACGAACCACGTCAGAATTGGAGCGGCTCAGACCGACTTTTCGAATTTTGTCGATCTTCGCTTCGTCCTTGGTCCTGCCGTTTGTTGCACGGTCCAAAGCTTCAATCCCCTTGAGATGCGCGCCGTGCTCAGGGTCGTTAAACCCTTCAATGTGCGCGGCAACGCTGCTCGCAGGAATACCGTTGGTCTCGAAATACCTGAATGGACAGGCATACTTTTCAGCACTGCGGTTCAGCACGAATTCCGTCTTGTCGGCGTTCCAACGGCCATACAGCAGCTTCACGACGGGCAACCAACGATTGCTTTTTTCAGTCGCCTTGGGAATTTTGCAATCCGCGAGGATCGCCTCATAGGCAGTCTGGTTGCTTGGATCCAAGATGCGCTGGGCAATGCCATACGCCTCCTGAATTTGTGCCCAAGTCACTTCGTGCTTCCGATTCTCAAGACTTCTGATCGTCTTCTCATCATCATCCACTCGCGTGGTGAATTGAGAGACGAGATTCAACAAGGTATTCTTCACGTTTTCAATGCTCATAGATTTCTCCTCTGTTTGAGCGTTACAGCGCAGCCACTGGCGAATGCAGGTTTGACCCTGCGGGTGTGGCAACGCCTGTTCTTCCTGCGCCCCCCCACCACGGCTTGAGGCCAGTGGATGGACGACGCATTTGCGAACGCGCTGCTTGCTCTCGCGTTGGAGTTCTCGAGATTTCAAAGAGCTACCGCGACGGCCACCACTAAAGTGACCAGCGCGGATAGGCAGATTATGCGGCCTGAGTTAAGAAGCAGTTTCGCCGTTACGGCGGCACTCAACGGGAAAGCGCTATCGCGCCAGCCCAATCTTCTCTGCTCCGCAGTTCCCATTGAAGCCTTGGAATTGCTGACCGCACGCGCCTGTGCGTGATGTTGGGCTTGCCAAACATCATGCCTGCGCGCGGGAAGCTGTCTTCTGCAAGCGCAGCGCAGCGGAAGACATGTGAAGGTGTTGGAATTGGGTGAAATCGCGACCAGATGCACAGGGCAATCGCGCGATCTTGGCCAAATTTCGCGGGATACCAATGGCTTTGCTCAACTGCCTTGCTGCGCCAGTCTGTTCGCAAACCCATAAAAACGCGGCGGAAAAGCGCAAAACGCCTCGCTTTCGCGGGCATTTCGCACTTTCGCCTGCCTCGTTTTTAATAAAATCCTCAATTTCTGGTGTTACGAAACTCTATGTCTTAGAATATTATCGTAACAAAATAATAATTTCCCAATAGCGCCGCCGTAACGTCCCGCTTAAAAAGCAATAGGCTACAAGATACGATGACAGTGGCGACAGTATATTATGTATGTTCTGGCGCGGGTTCAGGAAAAACTCACCAGCTTGTTGGACATGCGGCCACTTTAGTGAAGTCGCAACACGCCAAGGTGCTCATCGCTCAGCCCACTAAAGTGCTGATGCTTCAAACTCTCGCGGAAATTCAATCTCAATTCCCAGACGTTCCCGCGCGCACCATCTACAATGCGGGTGACGGCAAGCCCGTAATGCCAGAGATCGTGGAGTATATGAAGCAGGCAGACCCGCACAGCGGGGAAATCCTGCTCATCACGCACGAGGCGTTGAAGCGGCTCCCCAATGCGTATCGCGTCCATTGGGATTTGTTCGTCGATGAGATTCCAGCCGTCTTTGAAAACGTCTCACTCAGAGTGGCCAAGACCCATAGCCATTTGACGGACCTCCTCGAATTGGAGGCCATCACGGACAAGGTTGCGGCGGTGAATATCCGCGAGGGTTGCAAATCCCAGATGGAAACCCTGCGCGTCAACAAGAGCGGCGACCAGCTTCTGGGCCTGTTTGGCGAGATCGCAACCCATCTGCTCGACGACAATCGCACGGTCATGGTCGAGACGGCGGAATATAACGCCCTGCTCAGCGGCAAACGCCCCAAGGGCGAGTTGAACTTCTTCTCAATCCTGCGCGCGGAAGTGGTCGCGGACTACAAATCCGTCACCTTCATGGGCGCGAATGCCACGGAAACAGAACTGTTCATTCTATGGGAATCGCTCAGCGAGGTTCAGTTCCAAGAGCACCCCCATCTGTCCAAGGGCCTTCGCTTCAAGCAGCATGGCAACGGGCAACGCCTGACGGTCAATTTCCTGTTCGAGCACGAATGGTCGATTTCGCGCTCACGAAGAGTGAACCCGCAAACGAGGCGCACGCTGCTGGAAGACGTGGGGCATTTTGTGCAGGGCCATTTCGCAGGCCAGCGCTTCCTATGGGTTGCCAACAAGGCGGCGGATATGCCGATGTTCGATCAGAACGACCGCTTGCCCGCTGTAAGCCACGGCCTGAACAAGGCGCATTTCCAAAGCTGCAACGCCGTGGTCAGCCTGATCGCGCTCGTCCATAATCATGCCAGCGCCAAGTTCCTAGGTATGTTGGGGCTGACCGACGCACAGGTCCGCACGGTAATTTGCTACCAATCGGAATATCAGGCGGTCATGCGCTGCTCATTGCGGCAACCCGCTGCAACTGCCCCTGTGATCGTGATCGTCCCAAGCCGCGCAAGCGCTGCGTGGCTGGCCAGCAAATTCGACGGATGCACCGTGGCGAAGCTGGAAACGGGACTGGATTGGGAGGTCGGCAAAGCAGGGCGGCCCAAAGCGGGCCAGGCACCCAAGACTGCCAAGCAGCGGATGCGGGAAATGCGAGAGCGGCGGAAGTTGGTTGGGGTTGGAGGTGGCTGAACCGGATGCCGAAACTCTTCAGCGCTTAGGAATTTATAGGAGCATATTGGGATGATTAAGCTGCAATTTGATCTGCAAGAGCCGTTTCCGCTTCCGTGGGACAAGGAAGTTCAGGCGCGCTTCCCGAAGCCCAAAACTTCTCAGGGCGGTAGGCCAATGATCGACCTCAGCGACGGAGTTCGGATTAACAAAAAAATCGAGAAGGCTATACTGTCATATCCTCATATGCTTGAAAGAATTATTATTCCGGGCGACATGGCCGATCACCGCGCCTTTCAACGCTTCAAGAAAGATCTGATTGCACATAGGATTGAATATAGACATCAGATTTTGGTATATCGCTCTAGCGCGAAAGACAAAGTCGGGGAAAAATGTAGATTTTTTTACTTTTTCAAAGATGAAACTGACGCAAATGCAGCAAAGATTATGCGATAGATCGATTCGCGTATATTTGAGATAGCGCTAAGAATAGTTCTGGGCTCCGCGCCGAGTGAGCGCCGCATTCAGGTAGTCCCTGTCGTGACAGTCGCATTCCGCGCTGTGCCTGTCACATTCAGGTCGATTTCCGCCAAAAATGGCATCAGATGGTCAGGCTCCAGACCCGAAAGTGACAGGAGCACAAAATGATCGTCGGCTATGCGCGTGTCAGCACCACGGACCAATGCCTCGATGTTCAGATGGACGAACTCGCGGCCCACGGCTGCGAACGCATCTTTCAGGATCAGGCCAGCGGCACCAGCAGGGCGCGCGCAGGGCTGGCGGAAATGATGCAGTTTGTCCGCGACGGCGACACCATTGTGGTCAGTAGGCTCGATCGTTTCGCCCGCTCGCTGACAGACCTGTTCCAGCTACTGGACGAACTCAGCCGCAAGGGCGTTGCGTTTCAATGCGTCCACCAGTCCATCGACACCAGCAGCAGCACGGGCAAGCTGACCCTCGCGATCTTGGGCGCGGTGGCTGAATTCGAGAATGACATTCGCAGAGAGCGGCAGCGCGCGGGCATTGCGAAAGCCAAAGCCAACGGCGTTTACAAAGGGCGCAGGGCTGGGATTGATGCTGAGCGTGTCAGAGCGATGGCCGCTCAGGGCATGACGGCGGGCGCGATTGCCACTGAGCTTGGTTGCCACAGGCAGTCCATTTACCGCTTGCTCGCGCAAGCTTCTGCGTAAGTCCCGTCAAGCAGCTCCGCAGGGATCAAGCGAGATAACCACCTTCTCACCATCCGCGTTGTAGAAGGAAACTCGCTTGTCCTGATTGAATATGGCCTCTGCGTCCGCACGACTGAGTTCGTCCTCCGCTTCACTACTAGTGAAATTTGGTGAGGCATCGGCGGAGAAAAAGATGTCGAGCGCTGCGGACAGACTTGGCTTCGTATAGTAGCCATCATCTCGTCGTCCACTCAGGTCTTCGGCATAAACAATGACCTGCATAAAACCTCCAAACCAATGGCCTTCCTGCTGGCCGTGAAAAAACAATAAGTCAATTTTTCCGTTGCTTGTGTGTGCTACGCCCGATCATGCGGCTCGTCCCGCTGCATGATGTTCAAGAGGCCCGCATAATGCGGCGCGCAATCGTGCTTCCAATTGCTGGGGATGCTTCAATTCACATTCCCAGACGACGTGCACAGTCCACCCCGCCTCGATTAGGTCCTGCGCGACGCGGTGATCGCGCACGACGTTGCCTGAAATTTTCCGCGCCCAGTATTCTGAATTGGACTTCGGCTGGCGTGCCCCGCGCTTACAATCGTGTCCGTGCCAAAAACATCCGTGCACGAAGATAACCGCATTGCGTTTAGGTAGGACGATATCTGGCCGTCCCGGCAAATCCGCACGGTGAAGCCGAAACCGGCATCCAAGCCCGTGGACCAACTTCCGAACCGCAATTTCGGGTTTCGTATTTGATGATCGCACCGCTCTCATGATGTTAGAGCGGCTCGCGTCAGCCATCTTCGTCGCCTTCCTGAGCAACGGAGGCGGCACCACCCAACGCTTCATATCGTCGATCAGCCAACCATTGCAGCCGCTTCGCTTGGGTCAGCAACACTCGGCGCAGTCCACCTTGGACCTTCCGTTCAGAGATCACCTGAGCGAGCCTTGAGATGACCAATGCGCGACGGGCTATGCGGAAATCCGGATGAGAGCGCAGTTCGAAAACCCGATCAGACACAATTCGATGTCGGAACGATGTTGGGGGAGTAACATCAACCACTCCAGGTGGCGGGTCTTTTTCGTTGAGAATGGCTTTGAATTGTGAGCCCTCAACGGCGAGCGCAGTAATGATCCTTTCCAGCGCATCCAAATGCTGTCTCGCAGCCTGATTGCTTCCGGCCGTATCCTGAAATTGCGGCAGCGGCCATACTTCAATCTCGAACACCTCAAACGGGTCGAGCACCGACATAGCAACTGCGTCAGTCCGTTGGTTCGTGAGGTGCCGGCGAATGCGGGTTCGAAGCTTTTCGTTGGTTTGTCCAACGTAGATCGGCTCACCATCGTAATCGAAGAATGCGTAAACACCCCATTTGTAGTTGCCCACTTTTAGTGAGCTTCCATCAGGCGCGACAAATGGCGTGTCGAGAAACTTTGCGAGGTTTTCGCGCAGGTCCTCGGTTTCAAACGGCGGAAAGTTTACGGAATCAGGATCGCGATTGGCCATCGCGCATCTGTATCAGACGCGCCGTATCGGCGTCATCTCCGATTCTTGTTGCACTTGACCATTGCGCCGCACGCTGGTTTTCCTGCACAACTCGAGCCCACTACGTTGGATCTCGAAATCCACAAAATGCAGCTCTTCGTCCTGCCCGCCAAAGCAGGAGTGAAATGCGGTAAGAAGCTCTACTGCATCCAAGGGCTGGGCGCTAACCACTGGCATCGAATCCGACGGTATCGACGCAGGCAAAAGGTAGATGCAGGGAGGCGGGACGGCGAACGGACCAATATCCGTTTGCCGCGCCAGACTTTTTAGCTTCGGGCAAGGGCGACCGAGCGTTCCGCAGACCATATCCCACATAACGACGCCATCGACGCGTTGATTGCGGGTGATCATCTCGGCGCTTAGACGCGTATGGATTCCCGACCATGCATTCCGTCTCGGATTGCCGCCACGGTTCGTGCAAATGCTCCAGATTACAAATTCGTCGGCATCTGGTGGCCGTTCGAAGATATTGGTGTTGTTGCCGTCAAGGCAGCCTTTCAGATCGATTACGGCTGTGCGGCCACTTTTAAGTTTGACCGAGTAGTCATTGCGACTGGCATCCTCCGTTAGGTCCCAGCCTGCTATGAAACCACTATCTTCCATGTGATTTAGCGCGTGTTGAACGAACTCGCGCTTGCCGCGCATCGTCGCTGAAAATTGCCCGCGCACACGCTCGATTGCGCCGCGAAACAGCCCGGAATTGTAGAAATCCTTTTCCTCTAACCCATGCTGCCCCAGCTTGTGTGCTTCGGTTTTTAACACTTCGGCAAACCGTTCAATCTGCTCGCGCAAACCTTGGTTTTGCTCGCAGGGTATGATGCTCACGCGGCCTCACGGTTCCGATTGGCGACATCGCCGACGCCTAGCAAAGGTTCAAACAAGTATGCGGCGAGATGCTGCACAACTGGCACCGCGACCCCATCACCCGTCAAATGGTATGCTTCATTGTAGCTTTTCGGCAACCTGTATTCGTCTGGCAGCCCCATCAGTCGCGCGGTCTCGCGCGCCGAAATCAAGCGAGATCGAATGTTATTGCCGTCTACAACGATGATCGTCTGACGGCTTGATCCACCTGCGGGTGTGCGAAGGCAGCCAGCGACATCGTCAAAGCGCACTTCTGCGCGCTGAACCTTAACGCCTCGCTCGTCCAACCGTGTCCGTTTGTAAACACCGCCGACCATCCGCCGCCCTGCACGCTTGGCGGCAGAGACCTTGGCAAGGTTTATTGGGGACATCATACCCAAAAGCTGCCTTGTTTCAGCGGCGGAATGCCAACTTACGCTAGTTGGATTTTCTTCAATCACGTCTGCAAACGTCGAATTTCGGTGCGGCGGGGTCGGAATATTCCACCACAGCCAAGCCTCCTTAGCCTGTTGCGATATACCCTCAGCAGCCGTGCAAAGGCCGCGAGTGTGGAACGGGTCCATCGGGCCAGGCGCGAGAAGTGCGGGATCGATCTCAACATCATTTCGCACGCCAATCACGAACAGGCGAGGGCGAGACTGCGGCACGAAATGGGCGGCGTTAATCACCAGCGCCCCAAAACGATACCCCGACATTACGAATGTCTCGCAGATGGCTTGGAAGTCCTTGCCTTCGTGCGACGTGAGTGTGCCAAGCACGTTTTCAAGTGCAATCAATCGAGGCGCGCGACCGTTAGCCACCAGCCCTCTAATCACGTCCCAAAAAGGGTAAAACGTTCCTGATCTCTCGCCCCTCAGCCCCGCGCCGCCACCTGCCAAAGACAAGTCTTGGCAAGGGAATGACCCCCAAACGAGGTCTGCGGTTCCCGGCAAATCATTCGCAGAAATCTCTCTTACGTCGCCGATATTGAGTTCGCCGCCAGTTCCCCAATTTGCCTGATAAGTTAGGCCCTTTTTCCGGTCGAAGTCGTTTGCGAACAAGCAATCCCAGCCCGCTCCAAGGCCAGCCCGCGCCATTCCGCCGCCCGCGAAAAACTCGTAGAAACTAGGCATTGTTGGCTGCCGCGATTTGCGTGCGCTCAGACAACGCCTCTTCCTCGGCCAATTTTGCTTCGATTGCTTCGGCGATCCACGTGTTTCGTGAAATGCGGCCGGGTCTTGCTGCTCGCGCTTGGTCGATGGCCTGAAACGTGGCGTGCGAAAGCCGCAGGTTTATGCGGTCCAAGCCCGCTACGTTATCGTGAATGTCCATAGGCGCCATTATGGCGCCACATTTCGGGATGTCCAGCAAATATTCACTATTTGTTCCAATCCATCAACAGGCATTTTGAGCCGTCAAAGGCAAGGCCGAAACCAGCTGATTGAGCAGCATTGAGCCTTTGGGCCGGTTTCTGATCGACCGTCTGAACGACGATGCCATCGACTGACCTTGACCATAACGGCCAAGGAGTAATGAAAATGTCGATCCTCAAGTCCCTCAAGCTGACCGCTGCCACCCGCAACGTGACCCTGACGCCCGAGCAGGTGCTGCGCGGCAAGCTCGTCAGCTATCTCAATGAGCAGAAGGCTCTCGCGGAAGCGGAAATCGGCGGCACGGCGTTCAGCGCCACCAAGCGCGTGACCCGCACCAACGAAGCGGGCGAAAAGGTCCGCGTCGATGCCCCGCGGCATGTTCGCAAGGGCTGGTTCACGGATGCTGCTGGAAAGATGTTCTTCCAGATCCGCTACGGGAGCAAGCCGCTGGAACTGGCCAAGGGCATGAATGCCGTGGAGGTCGAAAACCTCGCGGCGCTGCCCGCTGTCGTCGCTTCGATCATTGAGGCCGTCCAGGCTGGTGAACTGGACGCACAGGCGAAGGCAGCGATTGCCAGCCGCAAGGTGCAGCGCAAGGCTAAGCAGCCCGCCGCATGATTCTCAATGCCTTGTAGGGCGGGCCGCGTGTCCGCCCTACCGTTTGCTCACTATTAGTGAGGAAAGCAGATCGCCCGTGCCAACGCGATGGCCGTTGCCATTGTGCGTGGCATTGAATTTCGGATCATACCAGCCCACGAGCCAGCCCGCCGCCGTGTAGCCGTTGATCCTCAGCCCTACCTGCTGACGCCACCCCAACAAGTTGCCCGAATTATCTCGTAGATGTTGCCGCATGGCGATTTCCTCCGGTTGTTCGGGGGAAATCGACACGATTCTCCACAGCATGTCGATCTATGCACGGGCGGTGCTGCCCACTAATAGTGAGGCGCAGCGGGGCTGCGTCACGACAGCCCAAATCCGAGCATTTGACGGGCTGAACGCGCTGACGGGGCAATCGGGTAGCGGACTGGGCGGCAAACGCTTGTCTGGGCTTGTCTGGGCAAATCGCTACGCGGCGTCCAAAGACTTGTCGCCCGTGCCATCGTTCGCAGTTGCCTCCTGCGCGGCCAATGCCTTCCTGACAAGCTCATCCCAATTCAGGTCATTGCCCTGCGCGGCTTTTTGCAGCCAACTCGTGGCCTTCACGATTTGCGCTGCTGAGAAGCCGTCCAGTTTGGTGATCGCGTCTGCGCGCTCCTGCGGCACGACATGGCTATAGTGCTTGCGGATTTGCTCATAGGACGTGCCCATATTCAGAGCCAAATCCTCGTAGGTTACGCCAGCGGTAAGCCGTTCCGTGGCGTATGTATGGCGGAAGCTGTAGATGGTGCGGTTTTCGCCATCAGGGCCTTTGAGCAGCCCAATATCATCGAGCAGTTTCCGCAAGCTGACATGCGGCTCCCAACCTTCTGGCCAAACGAATTCGTCGTCCGCGCCGCGTGAAGGCAGATACGCATAAATGTCTGGTTGGCTGATGACCGTGCGAGTGCCCGTTTTGGTGTCAGCCGCGACGGTGATTTCCGCGCGTGATCCGTCACCGTGCGGCTTCACGCCCTTCCACTTCAAGGTTTCCATCTCACGGCGGCGCAGACCAGTCAGGTAATAGCACCAGATGAGGCGGCGAAGCAGGGCGCGTTGGGTATTATGCAGGCGGTGGCGACCATCATGCTGCCAGCCCTCCATGTGCGTGGCCAATTCCAGCCACTCAAACGAGGTGAAGCCGTAACGCCGCTGGCGGTCTGGGTCGGTTTTGACGACATGAGCCTTCAATTTACCCATAGGCCGCATGAGGCTTTCGCGCGCTGCCCAAGCCAATGACTGCACGAGCAAGCCAAATTCGATTTGAAGGGTTTTCTTGGACGGCCTGACCGCGCAATTTTTTGGACGATCTTCGCGTTTCAGCCAAAAATCCCGACGCCAATCCACGTATCCTTCCGCCACTAGTGTGGTGATCTGGTCGAGATTGCGATTGCCCATGTAGGGCTTGAGATAGAGGCGGCCAGTGATGTCGTGCAGGCGGTAGCGATGCGGAGACAGACGCTTTTTCGCGTAGGGCAGCCACTTGCTGTCCCAGAATTCCGCGAATTTGATCGTGCGAAGCGGGAGGTCTTGGTCAACACGGACAAGCAGTTTGCGGTAAAGCTCTTTAGCCTTGTATTCCGCCACGGCGCGATCCGTGGTTTCCAGCGATTTCATGGTGCGCTTGCCGTGGCCAAGCTGGAAGTTAGCATACCACAGGCCGCTGATTACGTCGCTCCGCTGGAAGACTGTAATCTTGCCCTCTTCAAGCTTTAACGCATTGATCCGCTTCATTTTTATGTGCTCCAGACCTGTTGCACGTTCCGTGCGATCTGTTGCACCATCTGTTGCAGTCAAAAATTGAAGTCGAGTTAAGGGGCGCAGAAAACTGCGGCTTTTAAAGGGCTGTTGCAGATCTGTTGCACATGAAAAAAGCGGGGCAGAACCCCGCTTTTTCCTTGATATTGCTGGCCTTTTTGCAAGGCCAAGCGCAGGCTCGCGTCAGCGCTTCGAGAACTGGAAGCTCTTGCGGGCCTTGGCCTTGCCGTACTTCTTGCGTTCGACAACGCGCGGATCGCGGGTGAGGAACCCGGCGGCCTTGACGGCGCTGCGCAGCGCGGGCTCGAACTTGGTCAGCGCCTGCGAGATGCCGTGCTTGACTGCACCGGCCTGGCCCGAGAGACCGCCGCCCTTGACGGTGGCAATCACGTCGTACTGACCGGTACGGTCCGTAATGTCGAACACCTGGTTGATGACGAGACGCAGCGTCGGACGTGCGAAGTACACTTCCTGATCGCGGCCGTTGACGGTGATCTTGCCCGAGCCGGGCTTGATCCACACGCGGGCAACGGCATCCTTGCGGCGGCCGGTGGCGTAGGAACGGCCCTGCGCATCGACTTCGCGCTCGCGCAGCGGCGCGGCGGGAGCCGAGGGAGCGCGGGGCGCTTCAGGAGCCGAGGCAGCAGGAGCAGCGGCGGCGGCAGCCGAGGTCAGATCCTTGAGATCCGCGAGGCTGGAGACGGTATCGGTGTCGGACATGGCTTACGCACCCACCTTGTTCTTGCGGTTCATCGACGCGACGTCGAGCGGCTCGGGCTGCGTCCCCGCGTGGGGATGCTCGGCACCGGCATAGAGATGCAGCGCGCGCATCTGCGCACGGCCAAGCGGGCCGCGCGGGATCATGCGCTCAACGGCCTTCTCGAGCACGCGCTCCGGGAAGCGACCACCGAGGACCTTGTCCGCAGTGACTTCCTTGATGCCGCCGGCATAACCGGTGTGCTTGTAGTAGACCTTGTCCTTGAGCTTGTTGCCCGTCAGCTTCACCTTGTCGGCGTTGATCACGACGACGTGATCGCCGCAATCGACGTGCGGGGTGTAGCTCGGCTTGTGCTTGCCGCGCAGGTGATTCGCGATAACCACCGCGAGACGGCCGACAACGAGGCCATCGGCATCAATGAGATGCCACTTCTTTTCCACCTCGGCCGGCTTGATCGACCGGGTGACTTTCGTGAGCGCCTTCATGGCTGAAACCCATCCTGGAATTGTGGTACGCCGTACGGACACCGAAGTGCGCCCCACGGCGAGGAAGCGCGCCTTTGTTGCAAGTGGCGCAAAGAGTCAAGCAAACCGGGCGTTTCCGGAGAGGTAAAATAATACCTTGTTCGTGTTAAGCGTTTCAGCGAGGCTGAAACGAAGGCGGCACCAGCCCGCTCCCCCACCCGGCCACCCACGAGAGTACCCTGGTTGGGTGGCCGGGTGGGGGAGCGGGCTGGTGCCGCCATCCGCGTGAGCGGATCAAACGCCTAAACCTGCTTGCCAAGGCGGTGCGCGCCCCATGCCGTGCAGGCCACCAGCAGCGCTCCGGTAAGCTGGTGAAGCACGGCGATCCAGATCGTCACGCCGCTCATCACGGTCGCGATGCCGAGCACGATCTGGGTGCCGAATGCCGTGTGGATCGCGACGGAAGCAGGGCGCGCGCCGGCGCGGCGGAGCTTGCGGCCCATGATAACGAGGACCGCGACGACGGCCCACGCCCACCAGCGGTGGATGAAGTGGACGAGGTAGGGATCGGAGAAGAACGCGTGGCCCATGCCGAGCGACCATTCGATCCCGGCGGGGAAGAAGGCGCCCTGCATCAGCGGCCAGACATCCCAGTTGAACCAGCCGCCGCCTGCGACTGTTCCCGCCCGCATGCCCGCGAGCAGCGCACCGTAGAACAGCTGGATGAGCAGCATGCCCAGCGCAAGCGCGGCAAAACCGGTCAGCTTGGCACGGGGCTCGCCGCGCGACAGGGCGCGCAGATCGAGCATGGTCCAGACGACGCCCGCAAGCGTGGTGAGCGCCACCAGCAAGTGCGCGGCGAGGCGGAAGTGGCTGACCTTGATGTCATGCGCGATGCCGGACTTGACCATCCACCAGCCGACCGCGCCCTGCAGCGCGCCCAAGGCCAGCAGCGCGAGGAGGCGAGGCTTGTAGCCAGCCGGGATCTGCCCGCGCAGCCAGAACCACGCGAGCGGCAGCGCAAAGGCCATGCCGATGGCGCGCGCGAGCAGGCGGTGGACCCATTCCCAGAAGAAGATGAACTTGTAGGTGGCAAGCGTCATGCCCGCCGGACCGTTGACCAGCACATACTGCGGGGTCTGCTGGTACTTGGCGAACTCGGCCTGCCAGTCCGCCTCCGTCAGCGGCGGCAGCGCGCCGGAGACGGGCTTCCATTCGGTGATCGAGACACCCGACTCGGTAAGCCGCGTGATCCCGCCGACAACCACGATGGCGATGATCATCAGCGCGACGACCGTGAGCCAGCGCACGAGCGCAAGGGGGGCGGGAGCGGCGGTGCGGTTACGGGCCGGGGCCATGGCTACAGCGTCCATAGCCCGCGCCTCTGCGCGCCAAGGCGCTGAAACGCAAGCGCCAATGGGGGCAGGTGCAGGCACGGGAATAAGGGAATCGCCAGAGCGCCGGATCAGCATTGCGTTATGTGATACTATTACATATAGCACCCGCCATGAACGAACGCCCCGACTCCTCCCCCGATCTGCTGCGCGGCCGGTTTGACCGGCTGGGCGTGCTGATCAGCGGGCTGTGCATGGTGCACTGCGTGGCGGGCCTGTTCCTGATCGGCGTGCTCGGCCTTGGCGGCGGCGTGCTGCTCAATCCGGCGATTCACCGCTTCGGGCTGGTCGCGGCATTCCTCGTCGGCATGTTCACCATCGGCGCGGGTGCGCTGCGCCATGGGCACCGGCTGCCACTGGCGCTCGGCACGACCGGCCTTGCGCTTATGGCTGCCGCGATTGTCAGCGATCACGGCACCGGCGAAGCGCTGCTGACGATCTGCGGCGTGGTGCTCGTGGCCTCTGCCCATATTGTCAACCTGCGCCGGAGCAGTTGCTGACCGCTTGCATGGGCTGCATCGGGCGCTAAAGCCCCCTGCCATGCCTTCTGAACTTTCCCTCACCATCAACGGCGAACCGCGCCGGGCCGCGCCCTGTTCGATTGCCGATCTCGTCCGCAGCCTAGAGCTCGATCCCGCCAAGGTGGCGGTGGAGCGCAATGGCGAGATCGTCCCGCGCTCGACGCTTGCAGCCGTC
Source organism: uncultured Novosphingobium sp. (assembly GCA_964413325.1). Lineage (GTDB taxonomy): Bacteria > Pseudomonadota > Alphaproteobacteria > Sphingomonadales > Sphingomonadaceae > Novosphingobium. The sequence continues at coordinate 264,242 of CAYPRK010000002.1, forward strand.
GCGATTGCAGATGGCGATGTGCTGGAGATCGTGCATTTCGTGGGAGGTGGTGAGGTGGACGATACTTGGCCAAAAGACACTTGGACCGTGGCAGGCCGCACCTTCCGCTCGCGGCTGATCGTCGGCACTGGCAAGTACAAGGATTTCGCGCAGAACGCTGCGGCAGTGGAGGCTTCGGGCGCGGAGATCGTCACGGTCGCGGTGCGCCGGGTCAATGTCAGCGATCCCAAGGCGCCGATGCTGACGGACTACATCGACCCGAAGAAGATCACCTACCTGCCCAACACCGCCGGGTGCTTCACCGCCGAAGACGCGATCCGCACCCTGCGTCTGGCGCGCGAGGCGGGCGGCTGGGATCTGGTGAAGCTGGAAGTGCTGGGCGAGGCGCGCACGCTCTATCCCAACATGGTCGAGACGATCCGCGCCACCGAAGTGCTGGCCAAGGAAGGCTTCCTGCCGATGGTCTACTGCGTGGACGATCCCATCGCGGCGAAGCAGCTGGAAGACGCAGGCGCGGTAGCGGTCATGCCGCTGGGCGCGCCCATCGGCTCGGGCCTCGGCATCCAGAACCGCGTCACGATCCGGCTGATCGTGGAAGGCGCGAAGGTGCCGGTGCTGGTCGATGCGGGCGTTGGCACGGCAAGCGATGCCGCGGTGGCGCTGGAGCTTGGCTGCGACGGCGTGCTGATGAACACCGCCATCGCCGAAGCCAAGGACCCGATCCGCATGGCCCGCGCGATGAAGGCGGCGGTGGAAGCCGGGCGCGATGCCTATCTGGCGGGCCGCATGGGCACGCGCAAGTACGCCGATCCGAGCAGTCCGCTGGCGGGGTTGATCTGACATTTCATTTGCGCTGAGCGCGCCACCCGCTCAACCTCCGCACCGGGCCAAACGGAGCGGGGTGTGGGGGATACGAGCGACGATAGGGGCGAAGCAGACGTCGCGCGCCGCGCCATGAACAAGGCGATGCTGCGCATCGTGCCGTTCCTGCTGCTTGCCTACATCATGGCCTATATCGACCGCGTGAACGTGAGCTTCGCGGCGCTGCAGATGAACGCCGACCTCGGCTTCAGCGCAACCGTTTACGGATTCGGCGGGGGCCTGTTCTTCATCGGCTACGCATTGTTCGAGATTCCCTCCGGCGCGATGGCCTTCCGCTTCGGCCCGCGCCAGTGGCTGGCGCGGATCATGATCACCTGGGGCCTGATTGCGGTGGGGATGATGTTCATCCGCAGCGCGCAGCAGTTCTACTTGATGCGCTTCCTGCTCGGCGCCGCCGAAGCCGGGTTCTTCCCAGGCCTTGTCTACTACCTCTCGCACTGGTTCCCGAAGGCGTACCGTGGGCGCGCCGTGAGCCGGATCTATATCGCCCCGGCGCTGGCGGGCGTGGTCATGGGGGCGACTGCCGCGCCGCTACTGGCGCTTGATGGCCTTGCCGGATGGGCCGGATGGCAATGGGTGTTCCTGGCGCAGGGCATCCCCGCCGTGCTGATGGGCCTCGCCATCCTGCGCTTCCTGCCCGACCGGCCGGACGACGTGCGCTGGCTGGACCGGGAAGAGAAGGCGTGGATTGCCGATATCCTGGCCCGCGACGCAGCGCTGATCGGCCACACCGATCGCCACGACCTGGGCACGGTCCTCGCCAATCCAACGGTCTGGCTGCTCGGCTGCACCGGGCTGCTGCTCAATTGCGCGATGGGCGGCTTTGTCCTGTCGGCGCCGGCAATTCTGGCGGCAAACGGCGGGCTCGACACGAAGACCATCGGCTGGCTGGTCAGCCTTGGCGGCTTCAACGGCGCATTGGTGATCCTGCTCTCCGGCTGGCTGTCCGACCGGACCGGCGACCGGCTGCTTTATGCGGCAGCCTTTGGCGCCATTGCCGGTCTCGGCCTGCTCCTCATCGGGCTTGCGCCTTCGCCCGGAGCAGTGGTGGCGGGCTATCTGCTGCAGACGGCGGTGAGCTTCGCTGCTGGTGGGCTGGTGATTGCCTCATGGCCCGATGCACTGCCGGTGCGCCAACTCGCTGTGGGCAGCGGCGCGATCAACACCCTGTGGCAACTGGGCTCGTTCGCCTCACCCTATGCGTTCGGCGCGATGCGTGATGCCACCGGGAGCTATCACGTGGGCCTACTTTGCTCGGGGACACTCGCGCTGATCTACACCGGATACGTGCTCTTCGTCAGAGCCCGCATCCGGCGCATGCAAAGTCGCTAGTTCAACCCGCAACCCCCGCCGCCGCCAGCACCGCCAGCGTCAGGATATCGGGCGCGATCGAGGTCATCGCCGCGATCTGGACGGGCTTTTCCATGCCGATCAGCATCGGGCCGATCACCGCATTGCCGGCGAGTTCGCGCAGCAGCTTGGCGGAGATGTTGGCCGATTGCAGGCCGGGCATGATCAGCACGTTAGCAGGACCAGAGAGGCGGCTGAACGGATAGCTCGCCATGACCTTGGGATTGAGCGCCGCGTCCGGCGCCATTTCGCCTTCGTACTCGAAGTTCGGCTTCTGCTCGTCGAGGATGGCGACCGCGCCGCGGATTTCGTCGAGCCAGCGCCCGCTCGGGTTGCCGAAGGTGGAGTAGGAGAGGAACGCCACGCGCGGTTCGTGGCCCATGCGGCGGGCGACTGCTGCGGTTTCGGTGGCGATATGGGCAAGCTCGGTCGCGTTCGGACGCTCGTTCACCGTCGTATCGGCGAGGAACACAGTGTAGTTCTTCGCGATCATCATGTGGATGCCGAACGGCAGGTGCCCGGGCTTGGGATCAAGCACCTGGCGCACTTCCTTGATGGTCTGCGCGAACGTGCGGGTCATGCCCGAGATCATCGCGTCGCCGTGGCCCAGTGCGACGAGCAGCGAGGCGAAAACGTTGCGGTCCTGATTGACCATGCGCCGCACATCGCGCTCGAGGAAGCCGCGGCGCTGGAGCCGCTCGTAGAGGTAGGCAACCATTTCCGGCACGAGCGGCGAGACCGCCGAGTTGTGGATCTCGAAGCTGGAGGGATCGCCGACGCCGAGTTCGGTCAGCAGATCGCAGACCGCCTTGGTGCGGCCGACCAGTACCGGGGTACCATAGCCGAAATCGCGGTACTGGATCGCCGCGCGCAGCACGACCTCGTTCTCCGCCTCGGCGAAGACGACGCGCTTGGGGTTTTCCTTGACCTGCTGATAGACGCTGGTGAGAGCGCCGGTGGTAGGATTCAGGCGCGCCTTCAGCTCGGTGCGATAGGCGTCGAAATCCTCGATCGGCTTTTGCGCAACGCCCGAATCCATCGCTGCCTTGGCGACGGCGGAGGAGACGACTTCCATCAGCCGCGGATCGAATGGTGCGGGGATGATATAGTCGAGCCCGAAGGTGTGGTTCTGGCCATAAGCGGCGGCCACTTCCTCGGGCACCGGCTCGCGCGCCAGTTCAGCGATGGCGCGGGCGGCGGCGATCTTCATTTCCTCGTTGATCGCGGTAGCCCGCACATCGAGCGCACCGCGGAAGATGAAGGGGAAGCCGAGCACGTTGTTGACCTGGTTCGGATAGTCCGAACGGCCGGTGGCGACGATGCAATCAGGGCGCGCCGCCTTGGCTTCGGGCGGAGTGATTTCAGGGTCCGGATTGGCCATCGCGAAGATGATCGGCTGCGGTGCCATCTTCTTGACCATCTCGGGCGTCACCGCGCCCTGCACTGACAGGCCGAGGAAGATATCTGCGCCTTCGAGTGCTTCTTCGAGCGTGCGCTTCGGCGTATCGATGGCGTGGGCGGACTTGAACTGATCGATCCCTGCGCGCCCGACGTAGATCACGCCCTTGCTGTCGCACATCGTGACGTTGGTGTGGCGCACGCCCATCGCCTTGATCAGCGCGGTGCAGGCGATGGCCGCCGCGCCCGCGCCGTTCACCACGACCTTCACATCGGCCAGGTTGCGCCCGGTGAGGAAGCAAGCGTTGAGCAGACCGGCGGCTGAAATGATCGCGGTGCCGTGCTGGTCATCGTGCATCACCGGGATCTTGAGGCGCTCCTTCAGCGCCTGTTCGATGATGAAGCATTCGGGCGCCTTGATGTCTTCAAGGTTGATGCCGCCGAAGCTGGGTTCCATCAGCGTGACCGCATCGATGATCGCCTGCGGGTCTTCGGTGGCGAGCTCGATGTCGATCGAATCGACGTCGGCGAAGCGCTTGAACAGCACCGCCTTGCCTTCCATCACCGGCTTCGAGGCCAGCGCGCCAAGGTTGCCAAGGCCGAGGATGGCCGTGCCATTGGAAATCACCGCAACGAGGTTGCCCTTGGCGGTGTAGTCATAAGCCGTAGCGGGGTTTTCCGCGATGGCGCGGACCGGAACGGCGACACCGGGCGAATAGGCGAGGCTGAGATCGCGCTGCGTCGCCATCGGCTTCGAGGCGATGATCTCGATCTTACCGGGACGAATCGTGTTGTGGTAGAACAGCGCTTCCCGTTCGGTGAAGCGAACGTTGCTCTCGTCGGTCATCAAATCCCCCCTCGGCGCGCGAGCATTCCGGTGCCGGACAGACGAAGCCTGCCGGTTTACAGGTCCTTAGAGCGCCAGTTCGGAAAACCCAAGGGCCGGACGGCGAAAAGCAGGCTGCGGCCTTCCTGCCAGACGAGCTGGAGGCGCGAATCCGGATGGCGCGGCATGCCGGTATCAATCAGCCAGACGTAGTCGACACGCTCGATCGGCGCGAACTTGAGCGCGGTATCGACGCTGCGCAGGCGGCCTCCGCGGCAGGCACGCGACCACACGAATTCCGACGGATCGGCGGTGAAATTGCGGCCTGGACGGAAACGCGGGATCACCATGTGGAGGCCCGGAACAGCCCAGTTGTCGTTCACCCAAGCCTGCCGGTAGAGGCTGGCGAGGCTGGCAAGGTGATCGCGCCGCGTGTTGCGCCATGATTCCTCGACGCAGGAATGCTCGACGAATGCGAGCACGCGGCTGCCCGGCTCGACGTGGTGGAGCGCGGAAAGCTGCTTGCGATAATCGTCCGCATAGTCGGCAAAGCTGGCGGCCGTCACCACCAGCCGCGTGCCGAGCAGCAGCGCCCCGACCAGCGCGATCTTGCGCGCGCGGTCGGCCGGCACGGCGCTCCAGTCCTGCAGCCCGAGTGCGAGCATGCAGGCCACCGGCAGCAGGCGCACATCGACGAAGTTGCTGCCGTTGATATCGCTGGGAATGGCAACGAAGAGGAGGAACACGAGCAGGCCCGGCAGACCGAGCTGCCACTTCCACCGCGCGCCGAGCAGCCAGCCGAACAGGATCAGCGCGAAGCAGGCAATCGTGGTCGCGCCATCAAGGATCAGCGACTGATCGCGCAGCGTGAGGATGAAATACCAGGCCTTCTGGTCCCACCGCCAGCGGTTCATGCTGCGCGCCGGATCGGGCGAGAGGTACTTCCACAGCACGATCGTGACGACCGTGGCGACGAGCGGCCAGCACAGAATGAACAGGCGCTTGGCAATCGCGCGCCAATCCTGCTCATCGCGCAGGCGGCGCCATTCGGCGGGGCGCCACCAGCCGGCGGGCAGGCGGTCGATCTCGCGGCCCAACGCATTGGCACCGACCAGCAGGCCCAGCAGCAAGCCGCCGATGGCATGGCACAGCATGGCAACCGGCTGCGCGACAAGCAGCAGCGCGGCGCGCTGCTTCGGCTTGTCTTCGAGCCAGACGGCAGCGGCAAAGGCCATCAGCGCAAGGCCGGTGGCGAGGATGTAGTTGAGGAAGCCTGTCAGCAGCGGAAAGCTGAACACGAACATCAGCGCCCACGGCGCGCCGTGCCCGCCCTTGGGATTCAGCACGCGGATCGTGGCGAGGCAGCCGCCAGCGAACAGGCCGGTCGCCAGCACCGTGCTCCACCAGCCTGCGGCGAGGATGCCGAACTGCGCGCCGATCAGCTTTGCCAGTACGTCGCCGCCGATATTGAGCGTGAAGACCCACTTCCACGAGAAGTATTTGAGCAGCGGGTTGCCCGGGCGCGCGGCCTCGATCGCGGCGGCGCCCATGTGGCCCGGCACGTCGATCAGCGGCGGCACTTCGACCAGCGCAAAGGGCAGGCACACCAGCAGGACGATGACGGCAATGCCGGGCGGGCTCAGCCACGGCAGCGCGAGCGCACGTTCCCACAGGCCGCGCAGGCTGATCGCAATGGTCTTCTCGCGGACTTCCATCAACCCCAGTTCACTTTCGCATCGGCGTCAGCCGGGATGGCCCGTTTGACCATCTCCAAGACCCCTGGAAGCACCCGCCCCCAAAGAACCTTTGCAGCATCCGCCCAGCCTATGCCCGGACCATTTACGACTTGAAGTGTCGATATCCGGTGTCGATCGTTTGAGAAACCTGCGGCGCTCGTCTAGCCACAACCGCTGTGAGCTCCCATGCCCCAACTCCGATGATGGCGCAATATCTGGCGCTGAAAGCGCAGGCTGAAGGCTGCCTGCTGTTCTACCGGATGGGCGACTTCTTCGAACTGTTCTTCGAGGACGCGAAAATCGCGGCGAGCGTGCTCGATATCGCACTGACCAGCCGGGGCGAACATGGCGGTGCGCCGATCCCGATGTGCGGGGTGCCGGTCCATTCGGCGGAAGGCTACCTCGCCCGGCTGATTCGCGCCGGGTGCCGCGTCGCCATTGCCGAACAGACGGAAACGCCCGAAGAAGCCCGCAAACGTGCGGGTTCCAAGGCGCTGGTGGCGCGAGACATCGTCCGCTTCGTCACCGCAGGGACGCTGACCGAGGACGCCTTGCTCGAACCGCGCCGGGCCAATGTGCTGGCGGCGGTCTGTGCGGTGCGGGGGCTGGCGGGGATTGCCGCCTGCGATATCTCGACCGGGCGGATGGAGCTGGAAGAATGCGCCCCCGAAGCGCTGCCCGCCGCGCTTGCCCGGCTTGGCGCGACCGAGCTCGTGATGGCCGAGGAATGCGGGTTCGATCTGCCCGAAGCGGCGGAGCGCCCTTCCCGCGCCTTCGATTCGGAACGCGGCGCAACGCGGCTGATGGCGCTGCACGGCGTGGCGACGCTCGATGGCTTCGGCACGTTCAGCCGCGCGATGCTGGCGGCGGCGGCAGGGCTGATCGACTATCTCGAGCATGTCGGGCGCGGCAGCCTGCCCTTGCTGCTGCCGCCCGTGGTGCGCGAGGCGCGCGCCTTCATGGCGATGGACGAGGCGACGCGGGCTAGTCTGGAAATCCTCAGCGCGAGCGGGGGAGGACGCAAGGGCAGCCTGATCGAGGCCATCGACCGCTGTGTTACAAGCGCCGGCGCGCGGCTGCTGGCCGAAGACCTTGCCGCGCCGCTGACCGACCTCGCCGCGATCCGCGCGCGGCTCGAACTGGTCAGCTGGCTGCATGACGATCCGCTGCTGCGCGGCGATCTGCGTGCTGTGCTGCGCGCCGCGCCTGATGTTGGCCGCGCATTGGGGCGGGTCGTCGCGGGGCGGGGAAGCCCGCGCGATCTCGGCCAGCTGCGCGATGGGCTTGGCGAAGCACAGCGGTTGCAGACCCTGCTTGCCGCGCGAAGCGACCGTCCGGAATTGGCCGATGCACTGCTCCCTGCCCTTGGCGGCCATGGCGCCCTGATCGATCTCTTCAGCCGCGCGCTGGTGCCCGCGCCGCCGACCGAGCGGGCCAGCGGAGGCTTCATCGCAGCGGGTTATGACGCCGCGCTCGATGCCCTGCGCGATGCAGCGGGCAATTCGCGCCGGGCGATTGCCGCCCTCGAAGCGCGCTACCGCGACGAGACGGGCACGCCCTCGCTGAAAATCCGCCACAACGGCGTGCTCGGCTATTTCATCGAGGTGCCCGCGCGCCATGCTGACCGGCTGATGCTGCCGGACAGCGGCTTCACCCACCGCCAGACGATGGCGGGCGCGGTGCGCTTCAATGCATTGGCGCTGCACGAGGAAGCGAGCCGGATCGCCGAAGCGGGCGGCCATGCTCTGGCGGCGGAGGAAGCACACTTTGAGGACCTGACCGCCCGCGCGGTTGCCGCGCGCGAGGCGATTGCGCGTACGGCGGCGGCGCTGGCGCGGATCGACGTGGCAGCGGGACAGGCCGAGCGTGCGGCGGAAGGCGGCTGGTGCCTGCCGCATCTTTCCGACGACACCGCGCTATCCATTCGCGGCGGGCGGCATCCAGTGGTCGAGGCCGCACTGGCGGCGCGCGGCGAGCGGTTTGTCGCCAACGATTGTTTTCTCAACCTGCCGGTTGAAGGGCGGCACCAGCCCGCTCCCCCGCCCGGCCACCCAGAGCGTACAATTCCGTTGGGTGGCCGGGCGGGGGAGCGGGCTGGTGCCGCCTCGCACAGCTCAAGACTCTGGCTGATCGGCGGCCCCAACATGGGCGGCAAGTCGACTTTTCTGCGCCAGAACGCGCTGATCGTGATCCTTGCGCAGGCAGGCGGCTTCGTGCCGGCCGAGGCAGCGCAGATCGGCATCGTCGACCGCCTGTTCAGCCGGGTCGGCGCGGCGGACAATCTGGCGCGCGGGCGTTCGACCTTCATGGTCGAGATGGTCGAGACGGCGGCCATCCTTGCGCAGGCGGGCGAGCGCAGCTTCGTCATTCTCGACGAAGTGGGGCGCGGCACATCCACCTACGACGGCCTCGCGCTCGCCTGGGCGGTGGCCGAGGCGGTGCATGAAGTGAACCGCGCGCGCTGCCTCTTCGCGACGCACTACCACGAACTCGCGCGCCTTGCCGAAACCTGCGAGGCGCTGTCGCTCCACCATGTCCGCGCGCGGGAGTGGAAGGGCGATCTGCTGTTGCTACACGAGCTTGCGGAGGGCCCGGCGGACAAGAGCTACGGCCTTGCCGTCGCGCGCCTCGCCGGGGTGCCCGCGCCAGTGGTCAAGCGCGCGAAATCGGTGCTCGACCGGCTGGAGAAGGGCCGCGCCGCGACCGGCGGGCTGGCGGCGGGGCTGGATGATCTGCCGCTGTTCGCTGCCGCCATCGAGGCGGCGGAGGAGAAGGTCGATGCCTTGCGCGAAAAGCTTTCCGCCATCGACATCGATTCGCTGAGCCCCAAGGCCGCGCTCGATCTGCTCTATGATCTGAAGCGGGAACTGTGAGCACACTGCCTCGTCACCAACGCCCGTTCGTGTCGAGCGAAGTCGAGACACTACACGCCGCGCCAAGTGTCTCGACTTCGCTCGACACGAACGGAATGGGGTATTGGAAGTCATGAAAGTGTGGCGCTCACTCATTCTAGCGCTGCTCGCCTGCCTCGCGATGCCGCTGGCCGCGAAAGCGCCCGCCAAGCCCGTCCAGCTTGATCAGGAGCTTTATCGCACCGTGGTCGAGCGCGTGCGCGGCGGCGAGAATTTCTACCCAGCAACGATGGCCGCGCAGCGGGAGCGCTCATACCCGGTGCAGCCCGCGCTTGCTGTCCGCCCGCCGACGATGACCTATTGGCTGGCGCTCTTTCCCAGCACCGACATACGCACCGCCGCCTTGATTGCATTGCTTTTCGGCGCGCTGATTGCGCTGCGCCAGAGCCTGTCGGACCGGCCGCCCGCAGAAGCGCTCGGCGTGGTTGCGCTGGCGGTGGCGGGGCTGTTCGGCGCGTTCTTTCCCGACAACGTCTATCTCCACGAGCAGTGGAGCGTGCTGCTGATCATGCTGTCGCTGGCGGCCTACCGGCGGCCATGGCTGATGATCGGCCTTGCCTTCCTTGCCGTGCTGGTGCGCGAGACGTCGCTGGCATGGCTCGCCGCGATTGTTCTCCACGGTCTGTGGCAGCGGGACTGGAAGCGGGCCGTCATGGCGCTGGGCGCGATCGCGCTGGCAGGCGGCCTCTGGCTGATCCATGCCCACTTCGTCGCCGCGCAGGTTCACCCCGGAGACCTCACTTCCCCCGGCTGGGTGCGCTTTGGCGGGTTGCCGCTGGTGATCGACGCATTGCGCCGCAATCTCGTGCTCACCGGCCTGCCCGGTCCGCTGGTCCTTGCCCTCGTCGCCGCCTCGCTCGCCGCGATGCTGCGCTGGGGGCGGGAGATGGAGCGGATTGCGGCCATCGGCGCAGCGGGCTTTCTCGCAGCGCTCACCGTGTTCGGGCGGCCAGACAACGGCTACTGGGGCTTCATGGCCGCGCCGTTCGTGCTGCTGGGCCTGCCCTTGCTGGTGCGGGAAATGGTCACGAGGCAGCGCGCAGGAAAGTGACGGCCAGCACCCGAGCGGCCTGAATTCGCCTTGACGGTTGGGGCAGATAGCGAACACTCTTTCAAGGCAACGCCTTGGGGGAAATCAAATGGCAACGGTTGCTGGTGTGCGTTCGGTCCCGCAGATTGAACGCAATTACTTCCTCGCGTTCATCCTGCTCGGCATACTTGGTGTGATACTGGGCTTCGTCCCGCCGAGTTGGCTGCGGTTCAACGGCAAGGCCGAGTTCCCCGCGCCCCTTGCTCTGCAAATTCATGCTGGTCTGTTTCTGGCATGGGTTGCGCTGCTCGCTGCGCAAGTCCTGTTCATTCGCCAGGGAAATCCGGCACTGCACAAAAGACTGGGGCTGGTTGGCGCAGCGATGATCCCGCTGATGGCGATTAGCAGCGTGTTTGCCGAGACCTACAGCGAGAAGTTCGAAGCCATCCACAAGCCCGGCGGACAGCGCTTCCTGATCATCCCGATCTTCTCGCTGGGCCTGTTTCTGATCTTCACGACGGTCGGCCTCCTGCTGCGCAAACGGCCAGCGATCCACAAGCGGCTGGTCTTTCTCGGCACGTCGCTGCTGTTCGGTGCAGCGTGGTCGAGGGTAAGTTCGCCGATGCTGAAGCCCCTGATCGGCTATGAGGGCCTGGGTTTCTTCACCTGCCGTTTCATCATGACCAATGTCTTTCTGGTCATGCTGGCCGCGCTGGACTGGCACACCAAAGGCCGCCTGCAGACCGTCTCGGCCACAGGGATTGCCGTGATCGTCGGCGCGGAAGTCCTCGTCACCGAACTGTTCTTTACCGAGTGGTGGCTCGGCGTGGCCAACGCCATTCTGGCGTACTTCCCCGGCCCCTAGACGCTGAGGAACATGCCCGCCAGCGCCGCGCTCATCAGGTTGGAAAGCGCGCCGGCGGCGAGCGCCTTCATCCCCAGCTTGGCGATCACCGGGCGCTGGTTGGGAGCGAGGCTGCCGGAAACGGCCATCTGAATCGCGATTGAGCTGAAATTGGCAAAGCCGCACAAGGCAAACGTCACGATGGCAACGGTGTGGGCGGACAGGTCCTTCGCCGCGCCGAGATCGATGAAGGCGACGAATTCGTTGAGCACGATCTTGGTGCCGAAGAGGCCGCCCGCCTGCGCGGCTTCCGCCCAGTTCGGCGCGCCGAGGAGGAGAAACACGGGCGCGAAAATCGCGCCGAGGATCTGCTGGAACGACAGGCCCGGATAGCCGATATGCGCGCCGAGCGTGCCGAGGAGGCCGTTGGCCATCGCGACCAGCGCCACGAAGGCAAGCACCATCGCGCCCACCGCGACGGCCAGCTTCACGCCGGTCTGCGCGCCCTGGCTGGCGGCCATGATGAGATTGGCGGGGCGTTCCTCATCGGGCGCTGCGATGGCAATATGCGGGTTCGGCAGATCGGCATCGGCAGGCGCGTCCGGTTGCGGCGGCGTGTCGGGCATGATCAGCTTGGCCATCAGCACCCCGCCCGGCGCCGACATGAACGCGGCGGCGACGAGGTAGTCCACCCGGATGCCCATCGCGGCATAGGCGGCAAGGATCGTCCCTGCGACGCCGGCCATGCCCACGCTCATCACGGTGAAGATCTGCGCGGGCGCGAGCGAGGCAAGGTAGGGCCGGATGACCAGCGGCGATTCGCTCTGGCCGACGAAGATGTTGCTGGCCGCGCACAGCGCCTCGACCCGGCTGATGCCGGTGATCTTTTCAAGGCCGCCGCCGATCCAGCGGATCACCAGTTGCATGATGCCGAGATAGTAGAGGATCGAGATCAGCGCGGCGAAGAACACGATGGTCGGCAGCGCCGCGATCGCAAAGCTGCGCCCGCCGATGGCCGGATCGGCGAGCGGGCCGAACAGGAACGCGACACCCGCCTTGGCATAGCCAAGCAGCCCCTCGACCCCTGCCGCAGCGCCCTGCAGCGCCGCATTGCCGGGCGGAAAATAGAGCACGAGCGCGGCGAATCCGGCCTGCAGCGCAAACGCAGGCGCCACCACCCGCAGCCGGATCGCGCGGCGGTTTGAGGAAAGCAGAACAGCCACGGCAAGGATCAGCGCCATGCCGGCGAGGCTCATCAAAACGCGCATCGCGGGCCTGCCGCTCCCCTGAAAACCCAGTCCGTCACGGCTTAAACGGGATTTGGCGCAGGGTCAAAATCCCGCTAACCATTACCGATGCAAGACCAGCCGCACTCTGCCCCGCCCGCGCCATCGGGCATCCCGACCGCCTTGTTTGCCTTTTCGCTGCTTTATGGCGGCCTTGTCGTACTGGCGGGCGTGCTCGGCACCAAGATCGCCGCGCTGGGGCACTGGCCGCTGCTTGGCGATCTCGCGGTCGAGAGCGGGATCTTCGCGTTCCTGCTGCTGGTGGTGATGGCGAGCGCAGTGGCCGAGCTTTATGGGCAGGAAGTCGCCAACCGGCTGGTACGCTTCGGCTTCGTGCCGCTGATCTGCTCGATGCTGCTGCTGACGTTCGTGATCAACGTGGTGCCGCCCGCACCGTTCTGGGGCGATCAGGAGGCCTATGCCCGCCTCCTCGGCCAGGGCGCGCGGATGCAGTTCGCGGGGCTCATTTCCTACGGCACCTCGCAGACGTTCAACGTCTTCGTGTTCTCGCGCCTGGCCGGCGGGCGCGGGCGCTTGCTGATCCTGCGTGCCTGGATCGCCAGCCTGCTCAGCCAGATGGTCGATACGCTGATCTTCATCACCATCTCGTTCGCCGGGGTGAAGGACGCCGCCGGGGTGCCGCTGCCGATCGGAGAGATCATGACCGGGCAGATCGCGTCCAAGCTGCTGCTCTCCACGATCATGGTGCCGCCGCTGATCTGGGTCTTCGTGCAGTTCGGGCGCCGTCTGGACACACAGCGCTAAATATTGCGCCGCCGCGCCGCTTGGTCCAAAGCGCAGGCCATCATGGCTACCACGCACGATCCCGCAGCAGACGACGCCGCCCATCACAAGGCGATGCTCGCCAAGGCCGAAACGCTCACCGAAGCGCTGCCCTACCTGCAGCGATACGCGGGGCGCACTTTCGTGGTGAAGTATGGCGGCCACGCGATGGGCGATCCCGAGCTCGCGCAGGACTTTGCCGAGGATATCGTGCTGCTCAAGGCGATCGGCATCAACCCGGTCGTCGTCCACGGCGGCGGCCCGCAGATCGGCCGGATGCTGAAGGCGCTGGGAATCGAATCGCAGTTCGTCGACGGGCTTCGCGTTACCGACAAGCAGACCGCCGAAGTGGCCGAGATGGTTCTCGCAGGCGCGATCAACAAGGAACTGGTCGGCTGGATCGCGCGCGCCGGGGGCAAGGCCATCGGCATTTCCGGCAAGGATGGCGGCATGGTCATCGCCCGCAAGGTCGAGGCGAAGAAGGCGCCCAAGGCGATCAACGACAAGGACAGCGGCGAACAGATCGTCGTCGACCTCGGCTTCGTCGGCGAGCCGGCGCGGATCGATACCACGGTGATCGACACCATCACTGCCGCCAACATGATCCCGGTGATCGCGCCCATCGGCGTGGGCGAGGACGGCGAGACCTACAACATCAACGCGGACACCATGGCGGGTGCCATCGCGGCGGCCCTCGGCGCGGCGCGGCTGTTCCTGCTGACCGACGTGCCCGGCGTGCTCGACAAGGAGCGCCGCCTGCTGACGGATCTCACCCCGGCGGACATCACGCGCCTGGCCGAGGACGGCACGATCAGCGGCGGGATGATTCCCAAGCTCGAGACCTGCGTCCACGCGGTGGAAGCCGGGTGTGAAGCCGCGGTCGTGCTCGATGGGCGGGTGCCGCATGCCATGCTGATCGAGATCTTCACCGCACGCGGCGCAGGCACGCTGATCCGCGCGTGAGGGCGAGGCGGGAACCGGCGCTGCTGCCAAGCGTTGGGTCCTGATGATCCGTAATGCTCTTTGCGCGGCGCTCGCGCTTGGCCTTGCCGCCTGCAACGCACCCGCAGCGGCGCCGTCGGCCGAGCCTTCGATATCGCCGCTTGCGACGCCGCCCCCGCCCGCACCACCGCGGCCACCGAGTTCGCGCGATCCGGACGTGGTCCTGCGCGCGTGGGGTGATGCAATCCAGGCGCGCGACTGGACGACCGTCCGCGCGTTCTGGGGCGATCAGGGTGAGCGCAGCGGCCTTTCCGACACCGACTTTGCGGCGCGCTGGTCCGGCCTGCACTATCCCAAGGTCACGCCAGGCAAGGGGACGAGCGAAGGCGCGGCCGGTTCGACCTACTACACCGCGCCCGTCACGATCACCGATGGCAAGCGGGTGATCAGCGGCGAAGTCGTGATGCGGCGCGTCAACGACATCGATGGTGCCACGCCGGAGCAACTCAGGTGGCATATCGAGAGCACGACGCTGAACCCCTGAACCTTGCGAACTTTGCGCGTGTGAGCTCTGGACAAATTAGTATGTAACACATACAAGTTTGTCCGTCGCCGTCAGCCGTTCGGCGAGGGAGCCCTTGTGGGGCGGGGAGAGGGTCGGCTAGGAGCGTGGCTCCTCGCTGACATAGGAAAAAGCGCAATGCTGTTGTTCACGCTGATCTCTGCCATCTCGCAGCTGATCGATATCGTCGTGATGGTGGTGATCGTGCAGTTCGTGCTGAGCCTGCTGATCGCCTTCAATGTGGTGAACACGCACAACAAGGCGGTTTCCGCCGTGTGGACTGCGCTGAACGCAATCCTCGATCCGCTGCTGAATCCGATCCGCCGGGTCATGCCGAACACCGGGGGGGTCGACTTTTCGCCGATGATCCTGATCTTCGGCCTGCGCCTGCTGGTCCAGCTGCTCTACTACCTCGCAATGGCGGCTACGTCGGTCTGAACCAACTTCACTACAGGAATACCGCATGACTGCCGCGATGATCGATGGGAAGGCCTTTGCCGCGAACCTGCGCGGCAAGGTGGATGAACTGGCTGCCGCGTTCGAAGCCAAGGCCGGGCGCAAGGCGGGCCTCGCCGTAGTGCTGGTGGGCGAAGATCCCGCGAGCCAGGTCTATGTCCGTTCCAAGGGCAAGCAGACCGTGGAAGCCGGGATGGCGAGCTTCGAGCACCGCCTGCCCGCCGAGACGGCAGAGGCCGATCTCCTCGCGCTGGTCGAGCAGCTCAACACGGATCCCGCCGTCGACGGCATCCTCGTCCAGCTGCCGCTGCCCGGCCACATGGACGAGCAGAAGGTCATTTCCGCGATCAATCCGGACAAGGACGTCGACGGTTTCCATGTGATCAGCGCGGGCCGCCTTGCGGTGGGCCAGCCGGGCTTCGTGCCCTGCACACCGCTGGGGTGCCTGATGCTGCTGAAGGACCGGCTGGGTTCGCTTTCAGGCCTCGATGCCGTGGTGATCGGGCGCTCCAACATTGTCGGCAAGCCGATGGCGCAGCTGCTGCTGGCCGAAAGCTGCACCGTGACGATCGCGCACAGCCGCACCAAGGACCTGCCCGCAGTGGTGCGCCGCGCCGATATCGTGGTGGCGGCGGTTGGCCGTCCGGAAATGGTCAAGGCGGACTGGATCAAGCCCGGCGCGACGGTGATCGATGTCGGCATCAACCGCGTGCCCGCCACCGAGGAAGGCAAGACGCGGCTGGTCGGCGATGTGGACTACGCGGGCGCGATGGAAGTGGCCGGCGCGGTGACGCCAGTGCCGGGCGGCGTCGGCCCGATGACGATTGCCGTGCTGCTGCGCAATGCGCTGGTGGCGGCCTATCGCAATGCCGGGCTGGAACTGGCGGCGGACGCAATCTGACCCTTCGACAGGCTCAGGGTGAGCGGGGAGGGGTATTCCAGCGCCTTCCCCTTGCCACGCACCTGCTCTAGGCTGCGGCACATGAAGCGCCTGATCCCCCTCGCCATGCTGGCCCTTGCTGCATCCGCCTCTGCACAGGACCAGCGCGGTGGGCCGCCGGGGTTTGGCGGCGGCATCACCCCCATCGGCAATCCCAGCGCGCTGATCGCGGCGGAAAGCGCCTTCGCGCGGCTGGCGCGCGAGAAGGGGCAATGGACGGCGTTTGCCGCGACGGCGACCGATGACGCGGAAATGTTCGTGCCGCAGCGGACACTGGCCAAGCCGTGGCTCAAGGGCCGCGCCAATCCGCCGCAAGCGGTGCAGTGGCAGCCAAGCTCGGTGTGGATGAGCTGCGATGGCAGCGCGGGCGTGACGTTCGGCGGCTATCAGGCCGGAACCGGATATGGCTGGTTCTCCACCGTGTGGCAGCGCCAGAAGAAGAAGGGCGACTACAAGTGGGTGCTCGATCAGGGCGGCGATCTGACGGCACCGCTGGCAGGCGCCGACTTCATCACCGGCAAGGTCGCTGACTGCGTGCCGCGGCCCCGGCGCAATCCGTTGGCGGATGAGCCCCCGCCCCCGCCCCCGCCCATGCTGCCCAAGGGCACGCCGCCGCCGATGCGCCCGCTCCCCGGGCCGATCCCGCCGCTGGCAGCCGTGCCGGGTGTGGACAGCAAGGATGGCCGATCAATCGACGGCACGCTGGTGTGGCGCTCCACCGTTCTGCCCGGCGGGACGCGCGAGTGGACCGTATGGATGTGGCAGGACGGCAAGATGAATGAAGTGTTGAAACGCACCGAAGTCGCCAAGAACGAAGGATAGACCGGTGCTGGCCCTGTTCCTTTCCGCCTTCACGACGCTGTTTGTGGTGATCGATCCGCCCGGCTGCGCGCCGATCTACGCCGGGCTGACCGCGAACGCGTCGCCGCGCCAGGCCTTCATCATGGCGGTGCGGGCCTGCCTGATCGCCAGCGGCATCCTCGTGGTCTTCGCGCTGTTCGGCGAGGACCTGCTGGGCGCGCTGCACATCGAGCTCGACAGCTTCCGCATCGCGGGCGGGATCATGCTGTTCATGATCGCCATCGACATGGTGTTCGAGAAGCGCACCGAGCGACGCGAGGAGCGGGCGGAAAAGGTCCGCACGCAGCAGCCGCACGTGGAGGACGTCTCGGTCTTCCCGATGGCCATGCCGATGCTGGCCGGGCCGGGCTCGATCGCTTCGGTGATGCTGCTCACCGCGCGGGCGAAGGGGCTGCAGGAAACGCTGGTGATCCTCGGCGCGCTGGGCGCGGTTATGCTGCTGAGCTTTATCGCGCTGGTCGCGGCACGGCCGATCATCCGCGCGCTGGGTTCGCAAGTGGAAGCGGTGATCACACGCCTGCTCGGCGTGCTGCTGGCCGCGCTGGCCGCGCAGTTCGTGATCGACGGGATCAAGGCGCAGTTCTGAGCCTTTCTCCCGCTAACGCGGGAGGCGGCACCGGCCCACTCCCCCACCCGGCCACCCACGAGAGTACCCTGAATGGGTGGCCGGGCGGGGGAGCGGGCTGGTGCCGCAAGCCTTCCGCGGATGCGGAAGGCGCACTTATTGCAGCGTCACCCGGCCATCGTCCGAATCGCGGCGGCCGAAGAACTGCATCAGCTGGACAAGCAGCTCGCAGCGCGCGGTGAGGCTGTCCGCCTCCAGCAGCGCCTGCTTCGCAGCGGCATCGAACGGGGCGATTTGCGAGACACCGTTGATGAGCGACACATCATCGAGCCGGCCGACCGAATCCCAATCGACCGAATAGCCCTGCGCTTCGGCAAAGCGGCGCGCTTCGCGTTCGAACGAGGCGCGTTCGACCGCGCTGAGGCTGGCGCCTGCGTCATCCTCGATCAATTCGCCCTCAACCTGCCGGAACGGCGTCGTCACATCGAGTTCGCGCAGCAGGCGGAAGCGGGAAATGCCTTCGAGGATGACGTTGTAGCGCCCGTCCTCCATCGCCTCGACTTCGCCGATCTTGCCGATGCAGCCGATCTGGAACAGCGGCGCGCCATCATACTGGCCCTGCGGCTGGATCATCGCGATGCGCCGATCCCGCACCAGCGAATCGGAAATCATCGCCCGGTAGCGCGGCTCGAAGATGTGCAGCGGCAGCTGCAGCCCAGGGAACAGCAACGCGCCGGTGAGCGGGAAGATCGAGAGACGCACGGGTTTGCCTGTTTCGCCCATGGCCTAGCCGAACAGTACGGTGGAGAGCTTGCGCCGGGTGGCGGCGACCCACGGGTCCTCCAGGCCAATGGCTTCGAAGATCTGCAGGAGGCGCGTGCGGGCAGCCCCATCGTTCCACGCGCGGTCGCGGGCGACCATGCCGAGCAGGAGGCTGGCGGCGCCATCGCGGTCGCCAGCGGCATAGAGGCCGTTGGCGAGGGCAAGTTCGGCGTCCATGTCGCCCGGATTGGCGGCGACGGCGGCGCGCAGGCCATCGAGTTCGCTGGGCTCCGGTGCATCGGCGGCGAGCGCGAGGGCCGAACGGGCCTGCGCCAGCGCCGGGTCTTCCGCCAGCTTGGGATCGAGCGAGGCGAGCACATCCTCAGCCGCGGCCTTGTCACCCGCCAGCAGCAGCGCGCGAATCAGGCCGGAGAAGGCAGCGGCGTTATCGGGCGCGATCTCGGCGATCTGGGAGAAGATGCCGACGGCGCGTTCGCCATCGCCGCCTGCCAGCACTTCCTCACCCATCGCGAGGAGCGGGGCGATATCCTGCGCAGGCTCGTCACCAGCCTGGATGGGCAGGCGCGCGAGCATTTGATCGAGCATCTGGCGCAGCTGCGATTCGCTACGCGCGGGCGTCAGGTCTGCCACCGGCTGGCCCTGGAACATGGCGTAGACGGTGGGAATCGAGCGCACCTGGAACTGCGCGGCGATGAACTGTTCCTCATCGACGTTGATCTTGGCGAGGAGCACGCCCTTATCCGCATATTCGCCGCAGACTTTTTCGAGCACCGGGGTGAGCGCCTTGCACGGCCCGCACCATTCGGCCCAGAAATCGAGCACGACCAGCTTGGTCATCGACGGTTCGACCACGGCCTTGCGGAAGCGGTCCACCGCTTTCTGTTCTTCGAGATTGAGGCCGAGGCTTGCCACGTGATGGTCTCCGCATCTGGATGTCGTCTCTCCCCATGTGGGAAGCAGGGGCCATTCGGCAAGGGCATTTGCAGGCAAGCAGGGCCGGGATGCCACCGACACGCATTTTTGCTGTTGCGCAGGCCAGAGAGGGAAGCTAAGGGCGCACCTCACCCCGGTCGGGGGCCTTCTGGCAGCCCGATCCGAAACGCACGAGCGGGCGTAGCTCAGGGGTAGAGCACAACCTTGCCAAGGTTGGGGTCGAGGGTTCGAATCCCTTCGCCCGCTCCAGTTCCTTTCACTCATCAGTGACTTTTTGCAAAGGTCCCTCCAGCCCGCGGGGAACCCTCTGAGTCCTTTGTTGCGCTTCGCGGCAAGCCGCTCCGCTGTGGGTTCGAATCCCTTCGCCCGCTCCAGTTTCTTTCCCAAACATCGCGATTTTCTCGCGGCCCTGCGCCGGGCTGAGGGCGATTCGTCGCGTCTCCGCTTCAAGCCAAGTTGACACGGTTGACACAGTCCTGAGCGGAAACGTCGGGCCGGGTCGGCGGCGGCATTTTGCATGCCGGTTTCGCGGGATTGACGGGGGTCAAGGAGCATCGCGCCGGTTTATCGCAAGGCGCGGCGTGTAGGACAGGGGTTTGCACGCCGGTCTGGCTGCGGCCTTGCATCGAAGCTCTTGTTTTCACGTCCGCCAGCGATAGGCTTCGCGGGTGGACGGGCCGCTTGAGGCCACACCCTGATTCCACGCCCGGGCGCCAGACCCGGCGGGACCAACGAGAGGAATGACGATGACCGGCGAACTGCCTGCGCACCCCTACAAGGACTATTACGGCAACTACATTGGCGGACGCTGGGTCGATGCCGCGGACGGGCGGCGGTTTGACAATCCCTCGCCGGTCACGGGTCAGGTGATTACCACGCTCGCGCGCTCCTCAGCCGCCGATGTCGAAGCAGCGCTCGATGCCGCGCACGCGGCGAAGGACGCGTGGGGGCGGACAAGCCCGGCCGAGCGCGCGCTGATCCTGAACCGGATCGCGGACCGGATGGAAGCCAACCTTGCCCTGCTGGCGACGGCGGAAACGTGGGACAACGGCAAGCCGATCCGCGAGACGATGGCGGCGGACATGCCGCTCGCCATCGATCACTTCCGCTATTTCGCGGGTTGCATCCGCGCGCAGGAAGGCGGGATTTCGGAGATCGATCACGACACCGTGGCCTACCACTTCCACGAGCCGCTGGGCGTTGTCGGCCAGATCATTCCGTGGAACTTCCCGCTGCTGATGGCGGTGTGGAAGCTGGCCCCCGCGCTGGCGGCGGGCAACTGCGTGGTATTGAAGCCTGCCGAGCAGACTCCGGCCTCGATCCACGTGCTGCTGGAGATCATCGGCGATCTGCTGCCGCCGGGCGTGCTCAACGTGGTCAACGGCTTCGGGCTGGAGGCGGGCAAGCCGCTCGCGCAGAGCCGCCGCATTGCCAAGATCGCCTTCACTGGCGAGACGACGACCGGCCGCCTGATCATGCAGTATGCCAGCGAGAACCTGATCCCGGTGACGCTGGAACTGGGCGGCAAATCGCCGAACATCTTCTTTGCCGACGTGATGGATGCCGATGACGATTTCTTCGACAAGGCGCTCGAAGGCTTTGCCATGTTCGCGCTCAACCAGGGCGAGGTCTGCACCTGCCCGAGCCGCGCGCTGATCCAGGAATCGATCTATGACCGCTTCATGGAGCGCGCGATCGCGCGGGTCGAAAAGATCGTGCAGGGCAGCCCGCTGGATGCCGCGACGATGATCGGGGCGCAGGCCTCTTCGGAGCAGCTGGAGAAGATCCTCTCCTACTTCGAAATCGGGCGCGGCGAAGGCGCCAAGGTGCTGACGGGCGGCGAGCGGACCATGCTGCAGGGCGACCTTGCGGGCGGCTATTACATCAAGCCGACGATCCTTGAGGGCCACAACAAGATGCGCGTGTTCCAGGAGGAAATCTTCGGACCCGTGGTGGCGGTGACGACTTTCAAGGACGCCGAGGACGCGCATGCCATTGCCAACGACACGCTTTATGGGCTGGGCGCTGGCGTGTGGACGCGCAATGGCACGCAGGCCTACCGGACGGGCCGCGCAGTGCAGGCCGGGCGGGTGTGGACCAATTGCTATCACGCCTACCCCGCGCACGCGGCGTTCGGCGGCTACAAGCAATCGGGCATCGGGCGCGAGAACCACAAGATGATGCTGGACCACTACCAGCAGACCAAGAACCTGCTGGTGAGCTACAGCCCCAAGGCGCTGGGCTTCTTCTGAGCGAATGACCCCGATGTCCAAAGGCGTTTCCGCCACGCCTGAAGCGCTGGCTCTGCTTGGCGAGATCATCGCCGAGCACGGGCCGGTGCTGTTCCACCAATCGGGGGGGTGCTGCGATGGCTCCTCCCCGATGTGCTACCCGGCGGGCGAATTCCGCGTCGGCGCGGGGGACGTGCTGCTGGGCGAAGTGGGCGGCATGCCATTCTATATCGGCGCGCAGCAGGCGGAAGCGTGGGCGGGGAGCCTCGACTTGCTGCTGGACGCCGTGCCCGGGCGCGGGGGCATGTTCAGCCTTGATAACGGGCGGGAGCGGCGGTTCCTGATCCGGTCTGGGGCATGCGCGGTTTAGGTTTGAACGACCGATTGCGCCCAGTTGCCGACATCCGCGACCTTGATAGATTGAGGCTTATGAGCACCCGATCTCAAGCAATAGCTGTTGTCTTGTCTCTTTTGAGCGGCACCTTGGCCGGTTGCGATCCGGGCGTGCACTTTGCATTACAGAAGGACTTCACGGGCACAGTGGACTACGACTGCATCGAAAATGCTCTGCGCTCTGTTGCGCCGGATGTTAGACGAGGCTCTTACAAGTCAGATGGATACGGCCCCCGAGGGTTTGAACGCGGGATCACAGTCACCCAGTTCAACTACTCCGATCCTACTTTCTTGGGAGGCTACACTCTCGATGTGGCTCTACAGCCAGACGGCAACACCCATTATTGGCATGAGTGGGGCAAAATCGGGACGGATGTAACTGCCGACGAGCAGAGTCGGATCAGGCCACTCCTGATGCGGGCAAACCGCGCAATCGAACAGAACTGCCGTATGTCCTTCAAAGGTACCGTGCCAAGTGTCGGAGACGGCTAAGTCCGCTTCCCACCAATCCCGGCCACTCCGTCAGCCGCAGGGCTTCGTGCCGAGGGCCTGCACCACGGGCAGCAGGATCCACGGGAAAAGGCTCGCGAAGAAAACCGCCTGCGCGGGGACGGCCGCTACGGGTGGGAAGATGAAGAAGGCGAACACGCCCCACGCGAGCAGCAGCGCCCAGCCGAGTAGCCAGCTTTCCAGCCAGTCTGGCCGGGCATTGAGGCGCTCGAAGCAGAAGTGCAAGGCGAGCGCGGCGCGGGTGCGCGGGGCATCCTTGCGAGCGGTGACGGGCGGGAGAGGGGCACGCGACATGACGGGGCCTTTCAAAGGGCTTGAGGCGGATCAGGGCATTGCAAAAAAGGTGGCACCCGGGCGGGGTTGCGGGGGGGATGGCTCCCGCCCGGGTGCTGGGGCTCTGTGCGGCCAGGGATGTGCCGCCAGAGCGCTAGGGGCCGCCGGGAAGGGAGGGGGGGGAACCGGCGGCTGCCCAACCTATGTAGGTGTGGGGACCTAGCTTTGGTAGAGGGATAAACTGCAACCTTACGTTCCATTTTTTGAAAGGGCGGCGAGTTGTGCTTCGAGCGCGGCGATCCGCGCATCGCGTGCCGCGAGCGCTTCGGCGACATCCTCTGCGGGCAGCAATTGCGGGATGTGCTGCGGGCAATTGATGTCCCACGCGGTGATGGTGAAGACGATGGCCTGCTCTGGCACGCCGCGATAGCCGGGCATGGCAAGCGCGGCATCGAGATCGGCATCGCCTTCGATCACGTCGATCTCGCCCCACACCTTGATGCGGCGGCGGTGCGCGTAGTCCATCAGGAAGATGAACGCCTTGCGGTTTTCCGCCGCATTGCCGGTGGTGATGAACTGCTGGTTGCCGCGAAAATCGGCGAAGGCGAGGCGCCGCTCATCCAGCACCTTGAGGAAACCCTTCGGCCCGCCGCGATGCTGGATATAGGGCTGGCCATCTGCGCTGGCAGTGCCGAGATAGAAGCTGCGCACATCCGCGATGAAGGCGGCGAGGCGCGCGTCGACGCGGTCGGCCATGATCATCCCGGCATAGTGGGGCCTCGAACCCTTGCGGATCTGCGCGGCCTTGACCGAGGGCGAGAAGGCGTGATCGGTGGGGTCTGACATGAGCGGAACCTTCGAGCGGCGGTGACCCCGTTGTAGCCTTGCGGCGGCGGTCGACCAGCCGCGCAAGGCGCAAGGCAGCCTTGCATCAGATGGATGGTCCGCTCAGTTCCCGGTTGGCTAGGCTACCGTCAGCTGCGCCACCGTCGTCGTCAGGCTGTTGTCGCTGTAGAAGGTGTAGTCGTTGCCGCTCTGGGTGTAGAACGCGCCGTTGGCGATCTGCAGCGTATCGCCCGCGTTGAAATCGACCGTGAGGTGCGCGGCATTGCCCGCGCCGGTGACGCCCTGGATGAAGCTGGCATCGACGGTGAGGCTGGCATTGGTGCCGCTGGCGGTGAAGTCGATCGTCTCGACCCGGCTGAGCACGCTGGCAAGCTGCGCGGACGTGACGGTGCCGGCATTGGCGGCGAGCGCGACGGTATCGCTGCCCGCGCCGCCATCGATGCTGAAGCCCGCGCCGAGAGTGAGCGTGAAGCTGTCCGCAAAGCTGGAGCCGAGCACGCTTTCGATGCCGGAGAGCGTATCGCCCGCCGCATCGCCTGCGCTGCCGGTGCCGGTCCCCGCGCCGCCCCCGCCCAGCGAGAGCGCTACCGCGCTGCCCGATTGCGAATAGTCGGCAATGTCCGTGCCTGCGCCGCCGATGAGCGTATCGGCGCCGTCACCGCCCGCGAGACGATCGTTGCCCGCGCCGCCATCGAGAATGTTGTTGCCGCTATCGCCGGTAAGGCGGTCATTGAAGGCCGAGCCGACGAGGTTTTCGACGGAGGTGTAGGTATCGCCCGCCGCCTCGTTGGTGTTGAACGAGCTGTCCGCCAGATTGGCAGCGACGCCGAGCGACGCATTGGCATAGGTCGCGGTATCGGCGCCCGCGCCGCCATCGAGCACATCGCTGCCGAGGCCGCCGTTCAGGAGATCGTTGCCGGCATCGCCGTAGAGCGTGTCGTTGCCAGCGCCGCCGGTCATCGTGTCGTCACCGCCGCCGCCGTGGAAGGTCTCATCCGCGCCGGAGCCGAGGAAGGTATCGGCAAGGCCGGTGCCGATGACTTGCTCGATGCCGGAGAGCAGATCGCCCGCCGCATCGCCGCCGCTGGAAGCGGTGCCATCGAGCCGGGCGGTGATCGCGGCGGAGGAGGCGGAATAGTCGATGGTATCGAACCCGCCGCCGCCGATCAGCGTATCCGCCCCGGCGCTGCCATAGAGCGTATCATCGCCAAGGCCGCCGTCGAGCAGTTCGATGCCCGCGCCGCCGCGCAGGGTATCGGCAAGGGCTGAGCCGACCACGCCTTCGATCGAGACGTAGCTGTCGCCCACCGCATCGGAGGCGGTGACGACGAGCGATCCGGTAGCAAAGCTGGCGGTGATCGCTTCGGCGGAATTGGCGAAGGAGACGCTGTCGGTCCCGGCGCCGCCGTCGAGCACGTCTGACCCTGCGCCGCCGACCAGCACATCGTTGCCATTGCCGCCGCGCAGCGTGTCTGCCCCCGCGGTGCCCCACAGCGTATCGTCGAAGGCCGAGCCGATGAGGATCTCGACGCCGGTGATGTGGTCTCCGGTGGCCTCGTTGCCTGTGCCGGCCGTGCCATCGAGATAGGCGGTCACCCCGCCGGTCGAGTTGGCATAGGTGAAGGTATCGGTGCCCGCGCCGCCATCGACGGTATCGGCTCCGGTGCCGCCATCGATGAAATCGTTGCCGTTCCCGCCATTCAGCGTGTCGTCACCGACGAAGCCGCTGATCGTATCGTCGCCATCGCCGCCGCTGATGGTCTCGTTGCTGTTTGAGCCAACCAGCGTATCGTTGAAGGACGATCCGATCAGGCCTTCGACCGAGGTGAGAACATCGCCCTGGGCAAAGCCGCCATTCGCCGAAGTGCCATCGAGGTAGACCGAGACGGCTGCGGTTGAATCCGAATAGTCTGCGGTATCGAAGCCGTTGCCGCCATTCAGCGCATCAGCCCCGCCGCCGCCGCGAAGGAAATCGTCGCCCGCGCCGCCGACCAGGGTGTTGGCATTGGCATCACCGATCAGCGTATCGTTGCTGTTCGAGCCGGTGAGGTTTTCGATGCTGACATAGGTATCGCCCGCCGCGTCGCCCGCGCTGCCGCTGCCCGCGAGCAGGCTGGCGGTGACGGCGGAGGATGAATTGGCATAGCTGGCCGTGTCCGTGCCGCTGCCGCCATCGAGGACATCGCTGCCGGCATCGCCGCGCAGGGTATCGTTACCTTCCATGCCATAGAGCGTGTTGGCGCCGCCATTGCCCCACAGCGTGTCATCGAACTGGGTGCCTTGCAGAATCTCGACATTGGTGAGAACATCGCCCTGCGCTTCGTTGCCGCTGCCGACGGTGCCGTCGAGGCCCACGATGACCCCGCCCGAACCGTAGTAGCTGACGGTATCGGTGCCGCCGCCGCCGTTGATCGCGTCCGCACCGCCGAGGCCGCGGAACCATTCGTCGATGGCCGTGCCGGTCACGCTGTCGTTCTGGTTGGTGAGATAGATGATCTGGAAGTTCTTGTAGGTATCGCCCGCCGCATCGCCGCCGACGCCGAGCGTGACGCCATCGAGATTGATGGTGACGCCGGTGGTGACCGAGACGCTGTTCGGGAAAGTGACGTTGGTGCCGAAGAACAGCGTGTTGACGCCCGCGCCGCCATCGAGCGCATCGGCGCCGGTGCCGCCGGATATGGTATCGTTGCCATTGCCGCCAAGGATGGTGTCGTTGCCGCCAAGGCCGACGAGCCCGTCATCGCCATCGCCGCCGGAGAGCACGTTGTTCGAGGCATTGCCCTGGATCACGTCGTTGAAGGCCGAGCCGGTGAGGTTCTCGATGGCCACGTAGGTATCGCCCAGCGCGTCGCCAGCGGTGCCGCTGCCGGCATTGAGATCGGCGGTGACCGCGCTGCCGGCGCCCGAATAATCGACTGTATCGGTGCCCGTGCCGCCATCCATGTAATCGAAGCCGCTGCCGCCGAGGAAGGTATCGTTGCCCGCATCGCCGAACAGCGAATCGCTGCCCGCGCCGCCGTCGATCTGGTCGTCGCCCGCGCCGCCGCGGATCGTGTTGCCGCCATTGCTGCCGACCAGCGTATCGTTGAACCCAGAGCCGATGAGGTTGGCGAAGCCGGTGAAGGTATCGCCCTGCGCATCACCCAGTGTGCCGGTGCCGGTGGCGAGGCTGGCCGCGACTGCCGATCCAGCCGAGGCATAGCTCAGCGTGTTGGCGCCGGCGCCGCCGCTGATCACGTCGGCCCCGGCGCCGCCGTCGAGGGTGTCGTCGCCGTCCTCGCCGTAGAGCGTGTCGTTCCCGGCGCCGCCCTGGATCGTGTCGTTGCCGAAGCTGCCCCAGATCGTGTTGGCATTGGCATCGCCGGTCAGCGTATCGGCGCCATTGCCGCCCTGGATGTTCTCGAAGCCGGTGAGCGTATCGCCCGCCGCATCGCCGCCGCTGCCAGTGCCCGAGAGCAGGCTGACCGTGACCGCGACGGCCGCGCCGAGATAGCTGACGGTATCGGTGCCGGTGCCGCCGTCCATCGTATCGGCCCCGGCGCCGCCGAGGATCACGTCGTTGCCGGCGCCGCCCTTGAGGTTGTTGATCCCGGCGCTGCCAGTGATCGAATCGTCGAGGGCCGAGCCGATGGCGTTCTCGACCGTGCCCGGCACGAAGAAATCGCCCTCGGCATCGCCGCCGGTGTTGTTGGTGCCAGTGCCGAGATTGATGGTGACGCCTGCGCTGGAGGCGGAATAATCGACCGTATCGGTGCCTGCGCCGCCGTCGATCGTATCCGCCCCGGCGCCGCCGATCAGCGTATCGTTGCCATTGCCGCCGTAGAGCGTGTCGTTCCCCGCACCGGTATCGAGCGTATCGTTGCCATCATTGCCATAGACCGTTTCCGCAAGGGCTGAGCCGATGAAGGTGTCACCCGAGGCCGACAGTGACCAGATCTCGATGTTGGCGTAAGTATCCCCCTGCGCGAGGCCGGTGGAGAGCGCGGCATTGGTGAGGTTGACGGTGAGCGCGCTGGCCGAGCTGGTGTAGTCGACCGTATCGATGCCCGCGCCGCCATCGAGCGTATCAGCGCCAAGCCCGGGCGCGAGGACATCGTCACCCGCGCCGCCGAGGATCGTATCGGCATTAGCCGAACCGTAGATCACGTCGGACAGCGCCGAGCCGATGACCTGCTCGACATTCACCAGCACATCGCCATTGGCATCACCGGCGCTGCCGGGAGTGCCGTCCATGCGCACGACGACGCCGCCTGCGGTCGAATAGTCCGCCGTGTCGAAGCCGTTGCCGCCATCGAGCGTATCAGCCCCGGCGCCGCCGATCAGCGTGTCGTCGCCATCGCCGCCCAGCAGCGTTTCGTTGAAGCCCGCGCCGATGAGCGTATCGGCGAAAGCAGAGCCGATCACGCGCTCGACACCGGTGATCGTGTCGCCCGCCGCATCGCCGCCGCTGGAGGCCGTGCCATCGAGGCGGACGGTGACGGCGGACAGGCTGGCCGAATAGTCGACCGTATCGGTGCCGGTGCCGCCGTCGATGCTGTCGGCCTGGCTGAACGAGACGAAGGTATCGTTGCCGCCCCAGCCATAGAGCGCGGTGGCGGCTGTCGTGCCGCCGCGCAGCGTATCGCCATAGTTGAGCGAGCCGTAGATGACCTCGATCCCGGCAAGCACGTCGCCCGCCGCCCAGCCGCCCGAGCCTGCGGAACCGTTGTTGGTGACGGTGACCGCCGCGTTCGAATTGCGGTAGTCGGCCGTATCGGTGCCCGTGCCGCCGGTGACCTGATCGGCGCCGAGCCCGGTGACGATGATGTCGTCCCCTGCCCCGCCATCGAGCACATCGGCGCCGTCCGCGCCGGTCAGCGTATCGTTGCCGCCGCCTGCGAGGATCGTTGAACCGGTGGCGGCAGCGATGATCGTATCGTTCTGCGCGGAGCCGATCACGGTTTCGATATCGAACAGGCGGTCGCCCGCCGCATCGCCGGTGGCGCCGAAGCCGCCGTCCATGTAGATCAGCATTCCGCTGCTGGTGGAGGCGGAATAGTCGACCACGTCGCTCCCCGCATCGCCGCGATAGATATCCGCGCCGCCCGAGGCGATGAACGTATCATCGCCCGCGCCGCCGACGAATTCCTCGTCCGTGCTGCGGCCCTCGAAGCGGTCGGCAAAGGCCGAGCCGACCACGCGCTCGATATTGGCGAGCGTATCGCCCGCCGCGTCGCCGCCGCTGGACGTGCCGCCGGTGCGGATGGTGACCGCAGCGGAGGAGGCTGAATAGTCGGCGGTATCATAGCCTGTGCCGCCGTCGATGGTGTCGGCCCCGGCGCCGCCCGCGATGGTGTCATCGCCGATACCGCCGAGCAGGGTATCGGCTCCAGCGCCGCCAGACAGGGTGTCGTTGCCATCGAAGCCATCGAACCAGTCATCGCCGCTGCCGCCAATGAACGTGTCGCTGCCGCGCGAGCCGGTGAAGCGCTCGACCGAGATGAAGGTATCGCCCGCTGCATCGCCGCCGGTGGCCGTGCCCGCAGAGAGATCGACAGTGACCGCGCCGACCGAACCGGCATAGCTCACGGTATCGGTGCCCGCGCCGCCATCGAGCACGTCGGCACCGCCATCGCCGGAGAGGAGATCATCGCCCGCGCCGCCGAGCAGGGTATCGGCACCGCTGCCGCCCGAGAGCACATCGTTGCCGCCGCCGCCGCTGAGGGTATCGTTGGAGAATGCGCCGGTGATCGTATCGGCAAAGGCCGAGCCGATAACGCCTTCGACGCCGGTCAGCCGGTCGCCTGCCGCGATGTCGCCGCTGCCCGCGCTGCCATCGAGCGCGATGGTGATCCCGGCAGCGGCGGCGGAATAGTCGGCCGTGTCGTTGCCGGTGCCGCCGATGATGGTGTCAACGCCTGCGCCTGCGACGAGAAAATCATCGCCTGCGCCGCCGTCGAGCGTATCGACCGCCGCGCCGCCGATCAGGGTATCGTTGTAATCCGAGCCGAGCAGCCGCTCGATTCCGGTGAGCACGTCGCCCGCCGCTTCACCCACGTTGCCGCTGCCATTGCCGCCACCGGCCGCAAGGCTGACAGCGACGGCGAAGGAGGCGTGTTCATAGGACGCGGTATCGAAGCCTGCGCCGCCATCGATGGTATCGGCGCCCGCGCCGCCTTCGATCACGTCGTTGCCATCACCCGCGATCAGCGTTTCGGCGGCACTGCCGCCCACGAGGGTATCGGCAAAGGCCGAACCGAGCACGCGTTCGATGCCGATCAGGACGTCGCCCGTGGCCGCGCCGCCCGAGCCCGGATCGATGCCGTTGTTGTAGACTGTCACGCCTTGCGTGCTGGCGGTGTAATCGGCGGTATCGAAGCCAGTGCCGCCATCGAGGATGTCGCTGCCGGTACCGCCGATCAGGGTATCATCGTCCGCGCCACCGAGGAGCGTATCCGCGCCTGCGCCGCCCTCGAGCCGGTCATTCCCGGCGCCGCCTTCGAGCACATCGGCATTGGCGGAACCGGTGAGGCGATCGGCGAAGGCCGAGCCGACGACGCGTTCGATGCTGGAGAGCGTATCGCCCGCCGCATCGCCCGCGCTGCCGGTGCCAGCCGCAAGATCGACCGTGACCGCGCTGGCCGAGGCCGAATAGTCGGCAGTATCGAAGCCTTCGCCGCCGGAAAGCACGTCCGCCCCGCCGAGGCCTGCGAGCACATCGTCACCCGACTGGCCGAGCAGGGTATCGGCGCCCGCACTGCCGCCGAGCACGTCGGCATAGGCCGAGCCGCGGATCGTCTCGATCCCGGTGAGCACATCGCCCGCGGCATCGCCGCCGCTGCCGGTGCTGCCATCGGTGGCCACGGTGACGCCGGAAGTGGAGTTTGCGTAGTCGGCAATATCGGTGCCGAGGCCGCCGTCGATGCGGTCCGCGCCGAGGCCGCCTTCGATCACATCGTTGCCGCTGCCGCCGGAGAGCGTGTCGTTACCAGCGGCGCCCTGGATCGTATCATCGCCCGCGCCGCCTTCGATGGTGTCCGCCGCTGCGGAACCCAGCAGGCTATCGGCAAAGGCCGAGCCGACGAGGCGTTCGATCCCGGTGAGGACATCGCCGAGGCCATCGCCCAGCGTGCCGGAGACGCCGTCCATGCGCACGGCGACGGCAGAAGCCGCGCCGGAGTAGTCCGCCGTATCGAAGCCAGCGCCGCCATCGAGCACGTCGGCCCCGGCACCGCCCATCAGGATGTCATCGCCATTGCCGCCGGAAAGGGTGTCCGCCCCGGCGCCGCCGGACAGCGCATCGTTGCCGTCCGCGCCGAGGATCGTGTCGGCAGCGGATGAGCCGATCACCGTATCGGCATAGACCGTGCCGATGACCTGCTCGATGCCGCTGAGGACATCGCCCTCGGCAAGCCCGCCGGATGACGCGGTGCCGTCCATCCGCACGGTGACGGCGGCGGTTCCGGCGCTGTAATCGGCGGTATCGAACCCGGCGCCGCCGGTGAGCACATCGGCCCCGGCGCTGGCGTTGAAGAGATCATCGCCCGCGCCGCCGTCGATCTGGTCGGCATTGGCAGAGCCGTTGAACACGTCGTTGAAGCCCGAGCCGATCACGCGTTCGACATTGGTGATGACATCGCCGTCGGCATCGCCGCCCGTGGACGCGGTGCCGTCGAGGTTGACCGCGACGGCGCTGAGCGAGGTGGCATAGGACACGGTATCGGTGCCCGCGCCGCCATCGAGCACATCCGCACCGGCGCCGCCGATCAGGGTATCGTCGCCCGCTTCGCCGTAGAGTTGGTCGTCGCCGTCGCCGCCGGTGATCACGTCATTGCCGGCACCGGCACGGAAGGTCTCGTTCGCGGCGCTGCCGGTCAGGCGGTCGTCGAAGGCCGAGCCGATCAGTTGTTCGATGTTGACGAGCGTGTCGCCCGCCGCATCGCCCCGGCTGCCAGCCGCGCCGCCGAGCGTGACGGTGACCGCGCTGGCCGAAGCCGCATAGCTTGCGGTATCGAAGCCTGCGCCGCCATCGAGCGCGTCTGCGCCCGCGCCGCCGATCAGTGTATCATCACCCGCGCCGCCGGAGAGCGTATCATTGCCCGCGCCGCCGCTGATGGTGTCTGCCCCAGCGCCGCCGAGGATCGTGTCGTCGCCCGCCGATCCGCCGAGGGTATCGTCATAGGCCGAGCCGACCAGCCGCTCGATCGTGGTCAGCCGGTCGCCGGTCGCATCGCCTGCGGTGCCGGCGCTGCCATCGAGCGCGACGCCGATGCGCGCGCCCGCTGCGGAATAGTCCGCCGTGTCGAACCCGGTGCCGCCGTCGAGCGCATCGGCCCCGGCGCCGCCGACCAGCGTATCGTCGCCTGCGCCGCCCTGGAGCGTTTCGTCGGCAGCGGCGCCGATCAGTGTATCGCCCTGCGCCGAGCCGATGACGATCTCGATGCCGGTGAGCACATCGCCTTCCGCATCGCCGCCCGCCCCGGCGCTTCCATCGAGCGCGACGCGCACGGCCTGGATCGAGGCGGAATAGTCTGCTGTATCGGTGCCCACGCCGCCATCGAGCAGGTCGCTGCCCGCGCCGCCGGTGAGTGTGTCGTCATCCGTGCCGCCAGACAGCGTATCGTCGCCGAGCCCGCCGATCAGCACGTCGTTGCCGCCGCCGCCAAGCAGCACATCGGCATTGTTGCTGCCGGTGAGCCGGTCTGCGAGGGCCGAGCCGGTGACCTGCTCGATACTGGTGAGCGTATCGCCCTGCGCATCGCCGCCGGTGCCGGTGCCGGTCGCAAGGCTGATGGTGACGCCGGCACTGCTCGCCGAATAGTCGGCCATGTCGAAGTCGGTGCCGCCGTCGAGCACATCGGCCCCAGCGCTGCCTTTCAGCACATCGTCGCCCGCGCCGCCGAGCAGCGTGTCCGCGCCGGACCCGCCGCGCAAGCTATCGGCGAAGGCGCTGCCGATCAGCACTTCGGCATTGGCAATCGTATCGCCCTGCGCATCGCCGCCGGTGTTGGCGCCGCCATCGAGCCCGGCGTTCACGCCGCTGGCGGAGGCCGAGTAGTCAATCGTATCGGTGCCAACTCCGCCGTCGAGCACGTCCGCGCCAAGGCCGCCGACGAGCGTATCGTCACCCGCCTGGCCAAGCAGCCGGTCCGCACCCACGCCGCCAAGCAGCGTATCGTTGCCACCGCCACCTTCGAGCGTGTCGTTGCCGTCCGCGCCGCGCAGGGTGTCGGCCTGGGCCGAGCCGACCACGCGCTCGATCGCGGTGAGCGTATCGCCCGCCGCATCGCCGCCGCTGGAGACGGTGCCATCGAGATTGACGGTGACTCCGGCGGCGGAAGCGGAATAGTCCGCCGTGTCGAAGCCGTCGCCGCCGTCGAGCGTGTCCGAACCGGCGGTGCCGACGAGCGTGTCATCGCCCGCATCGCCGTAGAGCGTGTCCGCGCCGGTGCGACCGGTCAGCGTGTCGGCGAAGGCGGAGCCGCGCAGCACTTCGACGTTGGTGATCGTATCGCCCGCCGCGTCGCCGCCAATGCCCGCCGTGCCGCCGAGCGAGGCGGTGACGCCTGCGGCAGAGGCCGCGTAAGTGACCGTATCGATGCCGTTGCCGCCATCGAAGCGGTCCGCCCCGGCGCCGCCGTCGAGCATGTCGTCGCCCGAGCCGCCGAGCAGCGTATCGTTGCCGGCAAGGCCGGTGAGCGTATCGTCACCCGCGCCGCCGGAGAGGGTATCCGCGCCCGCGCTGCCGGTCAGGGTATCGTCGAAGGCGGACCCGTTGACGCGCTCGATCCCCATTAGCACGTCGCCCTGCGCCTCGCCGCCCGTCGCCGGTGAGCCATCGAGCACGATCTGCACGGCGGCATCGGAAGTGCCATAATCTGCCGTATCGAAGCCGTCGCCGCCGGAGAGCACATCCGCCCCGGCGCCGCCGCGCAGCAGGTCGTCGCCCGCGCCGCCGAGCAGGGTATCGCCGCCGCCGCTGCCCGAAAGCGTGTCGTTTCCGGCGCCGCCTTCAAGGGTTTCCGCCGCCGAGCCGCCGATGATCGTATCGCCATAGGCCGAGCCGATGACGCGCTCGATCCCGGTCAGGCTGTCACCCTCGGCATCGCCGCCAGTCGCGGTCGAGCCGTCGAGGGTGATCTGCACTGCCGCCGTGCTGGCGCTGTAGTCGGCGCTGTCGAAGCCGGTGCCGCCGTCGAGCACATCGGCCCCTGCGCCGCCTGCAAGCACATCATCGCCGCTTCCGCCGGAGAGCGTATCGTTCCCTGCGCCGCCGGACAGCACATCATTGCCCGCACCGCCGAGCAGGACTTCGTCTGCCGCGCTGCCGGTGATGGTATCGCCAAGGTCCGAGCCTTCGACATGTTCGATCCCGCTGACGCGGTCCCCCGCCGCATCGCCACCAGTGCCCACGCCGGTCGCGAGGTTGAGCTGGATGGCCGCAGAGGACGCGGCGTAGCTCAGGCTGTCGAACCCGGAGCCGCCATCGATGGTGTCCGCGCCGCTGCCGCCCGCAAGCGCATCGTCGCCCGCGCCCCCGAGCAGGGTGTCGTTTCCGGCGCCGCCCGAGAGCACGTCGTTCCCCGCGCCGCCTTCGAGCGTATCCGCGCCCGCGCTGCCGCCAAGCGTATCGGCGAAGGCCGAGCCGACCACGCGCTCGATCCCGGCAAGCGTATCGCCCGCCGCATCGCCGCTGCTGCCGACGCTGCCGTCCGTAGCGACGGTGACCCCGCTGGTGGAGGCGGAATAATCGGCGGTGTCGAACCCGCTGCCGCCGATCAGCACGTCGGCGCCGATGGAGCCGGTGAGCGTATCATCGCCCGCGCCGCCATCGAGTGTCTCGCTGCCCACGCCGCCCGCAAGGACATCGCCGAAGGCCGAGCCGACGAGCCGCTCGATGCCCGAGAGCACGTCGCCCTCGGCAAAGCCGCCGCTGCCGGTGCGGCCATCGAGCCCGGCATTCACGCTGCTGGTAGAGCCCGAATAGTCCGCCGTATCGATCCCGTCGCCGCCGACCAGCGTATCGGCGCCGAGGCTGCCGACGAGGGTATCGTCGCCATCGCCCGCGCGGATGGTCTCGCTGGCAGAGCCGCCGCCGAGGCGGTCGGCATAGGCGGAACCGATCAGCACTTCGACGCCGGTCAGCGTGTCGCCCGCCGCGCCGTCTGCGCCGATGCTTCCATCGAGCGCGACGGTCACGCCGCTGGTCGAACCGGCGTAGCTGACGGTATCGGTGCCGAGGCCGCCGTCGATGGCATCGGCGCCGTCGCCGCCGACGATCTCGTCATCGCCCGCGCCGCCGAGCAAGGTATCGTTGCCGCCGCCGCCGAGGATCGTATCGTTTCCGGCGCCGCCGTCGATGCGGTCTGCATTGTCGCTGCCGGTGAGCTGGTCGTTGAAGGCCGAGCCGATGAGGCCCTCGATGGCGATGAGGACATCGCCCGCGGCGTCGCCGCCGCTGCCGCCGCGCCCATCGAGAAAGGCGGTGACGGCTGCGCCCGAGGCGGCATAGCTCACCGTGTCGAAACCGCTGCCGCCATCGAGCACATCGTTCCCGGCGCTGCCGAGCAGGGTATCATCGCCCGCGCCGCCGATGATCGTCTCCGCACCCGTCCCGCCGCCGAGTGTATCGGCAAAGGCAGAGCCGATGAGCTGCGAAATGCCGATGAGCTGGTCGCCGGCAGCCTCGCCGCCCGTGCCCGCCGCGCCGGACAGATCGACCGCAACGCCCGCTGCGGCACCGGCATAGCTGGCAGTGTTGATGCCCGTGCCGCCGTCGATCACATCGGCCCCGAGCCCGCCGACGAGCAGATCGTCACCGCTGCCGCCAAGCAGGGTGTCGTTGCCCGCCCCGCCCGTCAGCACGTCGTCACCCGCGCCGCCATCGAGCCGGTCGTCTGCCGCGCCGCCGATGATCGTATCGTTCTGCGCCGAGCCGATCACGCCTTCGATGCCGGTGAGCACATCGCCCTCGGCATCGCCGCCACTAGCCGGACCGCCATCGAGGCGCACGATGACTCCGGCGGCGGAAGCGGAATAGTCCGCCGTGTCGAAGCCGTCGCCGCCATCGAGGAGGTCTGCTCCCACGCCGCCGATCAGGGTATCATCGCCCGTGCCGCCCAACAGGGTATCGCTGCCGCCCTGGCCGGAAAGCACATCATTGCCCGCACCGCCTTCAAGCCGCTCGCCCTGCGAGGTGCCGATGATCATGTCATCGAAGGCCGAGCCGATCGCGTTCTCGATCGAGGACAGCGTATCGCCCTGCGCATCGCCGCCCGCCGAGAGCGAGCCATCGAGGTTGATCGCGATGCCGGCGGAAGAAGTGGAATAATCGGCGGTATCCGAACCCGCGCCACCGAGCAGCATGTCTGCCCCGGCGCCGCCGCGCAGAATGTCGTTGCCCGTGCCGCCATCGAGCACATCGGCCCCGCCGCCGCCATCCAGCAAGTCGTTTCCGCCGCGCCCGCGCAGGATATCGTCGGCGGCCGTGCCCGCGATGCTGTCGTCGAACTCGCTGCCCTCGACGATCTCGATGGAAACGAAGCTGTCGCCCGCTGCCTCGCCGCCGGTCCCGCCAGTTACGAGGCTGAGCGCGACACCGGCGGCGGCGCGCGAATAATCCGCCGTATCGGTGCCCGCGCCGCCGTCGAGCACGTCCGCTCCGCCGCCGCCGCGCAGGATATCGTCGCCACCTTCGCCGCGCAGCACTTCATCGGCATCTGCGCCGGTGATGACGTCGGCCTCGACCGAGCCGATCACTTCCTCGATGCTGGTGAGCACGTCGCCTTCGGCAAGGCCGCTGGCGCTGACGCCACCGGCAAGCGTGACGTTGACCCCGACGAGCGAGGCCGAATAGTCGACCGTATCGTGCCCGGCGCCGCCATCGATCCTGTCGGCACCGGCACCGCCGTCGATCACATCATCGCCCGCGCCGCCGAGGATCGTGTCATCGCCGCCGAGGCCGAGGAGAACGTCGTTGCCCGCCCCGCCTTCGAGCGCATCGGCCTGCGAGGAACCGGTGAGCTGGTCGTCGAAGGCCGAGCCGACGAGGCGCTCGACGCTGTCGAGGCGGTCGCCCGCCGCATCGCCTGCCGTGCCGCGTCCGGTGGCGAGCGAGACGGCGACGCCTGCGGCGGCATCGCTGTAGTCCGCCGTATCGAAACCGGACCCGCCATAGAGCTGGTCCGCGCCGCCGCGCCCGGCGAGTACGTCATCGCCCGCGCCGCCGACGAGCATGTCGTCCGCCGCCGTGCCGCGCAGGGTATCGGCAAAGGCCGAGCCGATCAGGTTCTCGATGTTGAGCAGCCGATCGCCTTCCGCCGAGCCGCCGGTGGAGACCGAGCCATCGACCGAGACCGAGACGCCCGAGGTCGAATCCGAATAGTCGACGGTGTCCGAACCATCGCCGCCATCGAGGAGATCGGATCCGGCGCCGCCATCGAGCTGGTCGTTCCCCGCGCCGCCAAGCAAGGTATCATCGCCGCCGCCGCCGGTGAGCACATCGTTGCCCGCCCCGCCAGCGAGCAGGTTCGCGGCGCTGTTGCCGGTGAGGCGGTCGTCGAGCGCGGAGCCGATCACCCCTTCGATGCTGACGAGCTGATCGCCCGCCGCATCGCCGCCCACCCCGATCGAACCATCGAGCGCGACGGTGACCGCGCCGTCGCTGGCGCTGTAGTCGGCAACGTCGGCGCCCGTACCGCCATCGAGCACGTCTGCCCCGGCGCTGCCGCGCAGGGTATCGTCGCCCGTGCCCGCAAGGATCGTCTCGCTGCCGATGCCGCCGCCGAGGTTGTCGTCATAGGCCGAGCCGACGAGGCGCTGGATATTGCTGAGCGAATCGCCCGCCGCCTCGCCGCCGGTGCCGAGCGCGCCGGAGAGATCGATGGCGACGCCCGCGGCCGCACCAGCATAGCTTGCGGTGTTGGTGCCCGATCCGCCGTCGAGCACGTCGGCGCCAAGGCCGCCGGTGAGGACGTCATCGCCGCTGCCGCCGAGCAGGCGGTCATCGCCTGCGCCGCCGATGATGGCATCGTCGCCCGCGCCGCCCGAGATCGTCTCCGCCGCATCCGCGCCGATCAGCGTATCATCATAGGCCGAGCCGGTGAGGTTCTCGATGCCGAGGAGCTGGTCGCCTTCGGCGCTGCCGCCCGAACTGACCGAGCCATCGAGCCGCACGGTGACGGCCTGGGCGGAGGTGCCATAGTCGACGGTATCGCTGCCATCGCCGCCTTCGATGCGGTCTGCACCGGCACCGCCATCAAGCACGTCGTCGCCCGCGCCGCCGCGCAAGGTGTCGTTGCCGTCGCCGCCGATCAGCGTGTCGTTGCCCGCACCGCCTTCGAGCGTATCGTCGTTGAGGCTGCCGAGCAGGCGGTCGTCGAAGGCCGAACCGACAAGGCGCTCGATCCCGGTGAGCGTATCGCCTGTCGCATCACCGCCGATGCCGATGCTGCCGCCGAGCCCGGCGACGATGGCTTCGCTGGAGGCCGAGTAATCGACCGTATCGAACCCGGCGCCGCCATCGAGCGTGTCCGCCCCCGCGCCGCCGTCGAGGATATCATTGCCTGCGCCGCCGAGCAGCACGTCTGCCCCTGCGCGGCCGGAAAGCACGTCGTCTCCGGCGCCGCCTTCGATGGTTTCATCGCCCGCCGCGCCGGAAAGCTGGTCCGCGCCGGAAGAGCCGATCAGGTGCTCGATGGAGATGAGCGTGTCGCCTTCGGCATCGCCGCCCGCGCCGGTTCCGGTGGCGAGATCGACCGTCACGCCGAGCGCTGACGTGCTGTAATCGGCCGTGTCGGTGCCCGCGCCGCCATCGAGCACGTCGGCTCCGCTGCGCCCGGCGAGCACATCGTTGCCGCCGCCGCCGCGCAGGACTTCGTCCGCGCCCGCGCCGGTCAGCCTGTCGTCATAACCGCTGCCGGTGACCTCCTCGATCCCGGCAAGCGTATCGCCGGTGGCGGTGCCGCCGAAGCCGGTCGTGCCATCGAGATAGACGGCGACGCCGGAGCCGGAGAGGCTGTAGTCCGCGCGGTCGTAGCCGGCGCCGCCATTGATCGCGTCGGCCCCGGTGCCGCCATCGATCACATCATCGCCCGCGCCGCCGATCAGGGTGTCGTCGCCCGCCGCGCCGGTCAGCACGTCGTTGCCGTCGCCGCCTTCGAGGCGGTCGGCGGAGGCGCTGCCGGTGAGCGCGTCGTCAAAGGCCGAGCCGCGCACACTTTCGATGCCGGAAAGCCGGTCGCCCTGGGCATCGCCGCCCGCGCCCGTGCCCGCGCCGAGGTTGATCGTGACGGCTGCGGAAGAGGCGCTGTAGTCCGCCGTATCGAACCCGGCCCCGCCGGACAGCGTATCCGCCCCGGCGCCGCCGATGAGTATGTCATCGCCCGCGTCGCCGATCAGCGTGTCATCGCCGCCCGCGCCGGAGAGGCGGTCATCGCCGCCGCCGCCTTCCAGCGTTTCGGCGGCACCGACGCCAGTGATCGTATCGTCGTAGGCCGAGCCGAGGATGCGTTCGAAACCGGTGACCGAATCGCCCTCAGCATCGCCGCCCTCGCCCGCCGAGCCGTCGAGCGTGAGCGTGATGCCGCTGCGGCTGTCCTCGTAGCTCACCGTATCGAAGCCTGCGCCGCCATCGAGCACATCGGCCCCGCCGCGCCCTTCGATCACGTCGTCACCCGCGCCGCCGATCAGCGTGTCGTTGCCGGAGGAGCCGTCGAGCGTATCGGCGAAGGCCGTGCCGATCACGCCCTCGATCCCGGTCAGCGTATCGCCATCGGCATCGCCGCCGCTGGCGCTGCCCAGCGCGAGGTCGACGCGCACGCCCGCGCTGCTGGCGCTGTAATCGACAACGTCCGCACCCGCGCCGCCCTCGAGGATGTCGGCTCCGGCGCTGCCATAGAGCACGTCGTTGCCGCCCTGGCCGAGCAGCACATCCTCATCGCTCGAGCCGCGCAGGATATCGCCGAACGCGGAGCCGGAAATGCCTTCGATGCCGCTATACTGGTCGCCCTCGGCATCGCCGCCGGTGTTGGCGCCGCCATCAAGCCCGGCATTCACTCCGGCTTCGGAGCGGCCATAATCGACGATATCAGTGCCGAGCCCGCCGATCAGCGTGTCCGCCCCCATGCCGCCATCTAGCCGGTCGTTGCCCGCGCCGCCATCGAGCGTATCGGCCCCGGCGCCGCCGGTGAGGCGATCATCGAAGCTGGAGCCGACCACGCGTTCGATGCCGGTCAGCGTATCGCCCTGCGCATCGCCGCCGAGCCCGACCGAGCCATCGTTGCCGACCACCACGCCGGTCGCGCTGGCACTGTAATCGGCGGTATCGAAACCATCGCCGCCGAGCAGGCGGTCGGCGCCGCCGAGCCCGGCGAGCACATCGTCACCCGCGCCGCCGCTCAGGGTATTGGCACTGTCGTTGCCGGAGAGGTGGTCGGCAAAGGCCGAGCCGGTGAGCGCTTCGATGCCTTCGAGCTGGTCGCCCTCGGCATCGCCCCCGCTGCCCGCCGAACCATCGAGCGCGACGGTGACGGCGGCGGCCGAGGCGCTGTAGTCTGCGGTATCGAAGCCCTCGCCGCCCTGGAGCAGGTCTGCCCCGCCGCCACCGGCCAGCAGGTCATCGCCCGCGCCGCCGGAGAGGTGGTTGGCCCCGGCATCGCCGGAGAGGCGGTCGGCATAGGCCGAGCCGGTGACGTTCTCGATGCTGCTGAAGGTATCGCCCGCCGCGCTGCCGCCGGTGCCGGTGCCAATGCCGGCGTTTGCAGCCAGATCGACCTGCACCGCTGCTGTTGAATCGCTGTAGTCGGCGGTGTCCGTGCCGCTACCCCCGATCAGCGCATCGGCGCCGAGGCCGCCGCGCAGCATGTCGTCGCCCGCGCCGCCTTCGAGCGTGTTGTCGCCGCTATCGCCGATCAGGGTATCGGCATAAGCGCCGCCCACCACGCGCTCGATGCCGGAGAGCCGGTCGCCCTCGGCAATGTCGCCGGACGAGGCATTGCCATCGAGCCGCACGGTGATCGCGCCGCCGGCTGCGGAATAATCGGCAGTATCGAAACCATCGCCGCCGAGCAGCGTGTCTGCACCAAGATCGCCGATGAGGGTATCGTCGCCACCTTTGCCCGAGAGCGTGTTGTCGCCCGCGTCGCCGCCGAGGCGGTCAGCGAAGGCGGACCCGGTCAGCGCCTCGATCCCGCGCAGGACATCGCCTTCGCCATCGCCGCCCGTGCCGGGGGTGCCGTCCAGCGCGACCGAGACGCCAGCACGCGATCCGGAATAATCGGCCGTATCGATGCCGCTGCCGCCGATCAGGGTGTCGGCCCCGGCCCCGCCGGACAGCAGATCATTGCCATCGCCGCCGATGAGCGTTTCATCACCGCCCGCGCCGAGCAGGACGTCGTCGCGCGCCGAGCCGATGACTTTCTCGATGCTGGTGAGCCGGTCGCCCTCGGCATCGCCGCCTTCGGACAGGGTGCCATCGAGCCGCACCGTAACGCCGGAGCGCGAGGCGCTGTAGTCGGCCGTGTCGAACCCGTCGCCGCCGTCGATGGTATCGGCGCCGCCGAGGCCGGTGAGAAGATCGTCTCCACCCAGCCCGCGCAGCACGTCTGCGCCCGCCGAGCCGATCAGCGTATCGCCGAAGGCCGAGCCTTCGAGGCCTTCGATGCTGACGAAGCGATCACCCACCGCATCGCCGCCATCGAGCAGCGAGCCATCGAGCGCGACTTTCACCGCCGCGCTGGACCCCGCGTAGCTGGCAATATCGAAGCCCGCGCCGCCATCGAGCACATCGGCGCCGACGCCGCCTTCCAGCACATCGTCACCTGCGCCGCCGGAGAGCGTTTCATCGCCCTTGCCGCCAACGAGGTGATCATCGAAGGCGCTGCCCTTGAGGACTTCGATATTGGCGTAGGTATCGCCCTCGGCATCGCCGCCGTGCGAAGTGCGGCCATCGAGATAGACGTCGACCCCGACCGCGCTGGTGCTGAAATCGACGGTGTCGATCCCGCCTGCACCGTCGATGCGGTCCGCGCCCGCGCCGCCG
The DNA here is from genome assembly GCA_964413325.1 of uncultured Novosphingobium sp. Classification (GTDB taxonomy): domain Bacteria; phylum Pseudomonadota; class Alphaproteobacteria; order Sphingomonadales; family Sphingomonadaceae; genus Novosphingobium. The sequence goes on from CAYPRK010000002.1 coordinate 305,603, forward strand.
GTGATCACGTTGTCCCCGCTGTCGCCGGTGAGCACGTCATCGAAGGCCGAGCCGATCAGGTTTTCGACGCCGGTTGCGGTATCGCCTTCGGCATCGCCGCCCTTGCCTGCAGTGCCATCAAGCCGGGCATCAACGCCGCTGGCCGCGCCGCTGTAGTCGAGCGTGTCGGTGCCGGTGCCGCCATCGAAGCGGTCTGCGCCCGCGCTGCTGGTGAACAGATCGTCGCCGGCCCTGCCTTCGACCCAGTCGTTGCCCGCGCCGCCGTGGACCGTGTCATCGCGGTCGGTCGCGATCACGTGCTCGATGTTGAGGAGCGTATCGCCTTCCGCTTCGCCCCCGTGCGAGGGGGTGCCATCTAGGAACACCTCGACGCCCTTGGCACCAGCGGGTGCGCCATCGAGCGCGTGGGTATAGTCCACCGTATCGGTGCCCGCGCCGCCGTCGAGCACGTCGGCGCCCTTGCCGCCGCTGAGCGTGTTGTCACCCGCATCGCCGGTCAGCTTGTCGTTGAAGTCCGAGCCGACGAGGCCTTCGACATTGACGTAGGTATCGCCTTCCGCTGCGCCGCCCTTGCCCTTGGCGGTCGCGAGGTTCGCCTCGACGCCTTCGCCGGAGAGGTGATAATCGACCACGTCAAAGCCGCTGCCGCCATCGATCTTGTCTGCGCCTGCCCCGGCATGGATGTGGTCGTCACCCGCACCGGCGTTGATATTGGTGCCCGGCGGATTGGCGAAAAGGACGTAGATCGGATCGCCGGTGACGGGGTCCTTCACCGTCATCCCGGCCTGATCGAGCACATCCTTGATGCCGAAATGCGTGGAGACGGCGACTGCAAAGGTCGAGGTCTTGCCGTCTGCCGAGAGGCCGAGCAGGACGGGGAAGTAGAATTCATCCTTGAAGCCGTTTTCGGCGGCCTGCGCAGCGGTGGAGGGGAGCTTGTAGGTAAGCTGCAGATCGAACGCGAAGTGCGACTGGCTGGCGGGGACGGGGACGACCTTGCCGTTCGCGTCCGTGGTTGTCGTCAGCTTCTCGATCTTGCCCTGATCGATATCGACCAGCCAGCCCTTGTCCGTGAGCGTGCCGTTGACGATGCCGTAGCCCGTGGGCAGCGAAGGGATCAGCACCTGCAGCAGCTGCAGGCTCTTGGCGGGGACTTCGGCGACCACATGCAGCACGCGCAAGGAATTGCCCTGCGGCGCATGGGCCGGATCATCGGCATAGAGCACGTCATTGCCCGCCGTGCCGTCGATGCTTTCCGGCGCGGACTGGGCGGCGAAGGCGGCGTCCTTGGCCGAACCGGGGCCGCCGGTGTCGCCCTTGATCACCGTCTCGCCGTTCTCGGTGCTGCGGGTCACCCCTTCGGAGTTGTAGAGCGTGAAGGTGAGCTTGGGGACGAGCTTGCCGATGCCGGCCGGCCCCAGCGCATCATCGGGTGCGGGCGTGGCTGCGCGGGGCGATTGCACGCCGGGCGAACTGGCGGTCTGCGGGAGAGTATCGCTGATCTTCTCGGTCAGCGCCTTGTTCTGCTGATCGAACTTGTGCTGCTGTTCCTGCTTGGCGGCGGCTTCGGCCTGCGCCTGGGCTGAATCCTCCGGCTGCACGGCACCGGTGGGCTGCTTGGCATCGGTGGGCTTGCTTGCATCCGCGCTGCTGAGGTGGAGTTCGAGATCGGGGTTCTGCGGCGAGATCTCACCGACCATGCCGACTGTCTGGTCTGCCGAAAAGGACTTGTCGTCGAACAGGATGATCGGCTTGCGGCCGGAAAACGCGGCGAGCGCCATGCCCGGGATGATGATGCGCGAACCATCGGCGAAGACGAGCACGACATCGACATCGGCGATCTCGACCTTGAACGGGGCGTACTTGATGCCGAGCCGGGCCTTGTCATCGGCATCGAGCTGGACGACCTTGGCCGCACCGTAGTCCTGCTTGGAGACAGCCGTGTGGGCGCCCTCACCAGCGGTGGGCGCATCGGAAGCGGGCGCGAGTCGGGCAGAGCCCTTGCCGCCCCGTGACGTGCCGGTGGAACCCGATCTGGCGCGAACGATCTTGACCATAGGACCTCGATGGTGGGCGCCGGTTCTAGCGCCCGCAGGCTTAGAGCTTGGGCCGGAGCAAACTCCGGGATTTCACGTAGTCCGCGCGGGGCATCAGTCCTCGCCGCCGGGTGCGGGCTGGACCAGATCGGGGAGCGGCTGCCCGCCGCTGACGAGATCGAACAGCCCGCCCAGCTTCTGCAGCACGCGGTACTCGGCGGCGCGGAGCGCGATCTGGTTGGCGGTCTGCTTGGCCTTGGCGGCGAACAGCAACTGTTCGGCATCGAGCAGATCAAACACGGTGCGCCGCCCGCCGCGGAACTGCTGCTTGTAGAGATCGGCGACTTTCTCGGCCGAGCTGATTTCCGCCTCGATCGTCGCGATCTTCTCGCGCGCGGCGCCGAGGCTGGCGTAATCGATGCGAATATCCTGTTCGACCTCGCGGCGGCGGCGGTCGAGCTCGTAATCGGCCTGACGCAGGCGCGCGGCGATGCGATGCTTGGTCGCGGTGGCGGCGCCGCCATTGTAGAGGCGGTAGGAGAAGGTCACCATGGCGCGCGCGTCGATGGCGCGGCCGGTCGAGCCGAGCACGTCCTGCCGGTAGTCGCTGGCGATGGTGAGGCCGACGCGCGGCAGCGCGCTATCGGCCTGGCTGTCGTATTGCTTGTCGAGCGAGCGGCGGTCTTCGACGGCCTGCGCGAGACGCGGGCTGCGCGTGTCGATGAGGTCGACTGCGACATCGGCGCTTTCGGGCAGGGCCGAGCCGGCGGCGGGCACATCGGCGGCGCGGAGCGGCATGTGATCGGTTAGGCGCTTGTAGGCATTGCGCGCCTGTTCGAGCGCGCTTTGCCGGTCGAGCAGCTGCGAGCGCACGTTGTCGAGCCGGGTCTGCGCGCGCTCGACATCGGCGGCGGTGGTGAGGCCAAGGTCCTTCTGCACGGTGACGATGCGCAGGATCTTGCGGACCGAGGCGATCTCGCCTTCCGCCAGCGCAACGAGGTTCTGCTGCAGCAGCACGCCGAGATAGGCATTGGCGATATCGTAGGAAATCGCCTCGATCCGCTCACGCGTGCCCCATTGCGCCGAGCGGTAGCTGGCGCGGGCGCGCTTGATGTCGTTGATGGTGACGCCGAAATCCCAGAGGTTCTGGTTGAGCGAGACGGTGGCTTCGCTGCGGTAGCGCTGGGTCGCGGCTTGCGGCACGTTGCGCGCGAATTCGCGGCCCCAGGCACCGGTGACATCGATGCGCGGCAAGTAGCCTGCGCGCGCTTCGTTGACGCCGTAGCGGGCATCATCCTGCTGAGCGAGCGAGATCTGGATTTCCGGATTGCCCTTGAGCGAGGCGATGATCGCATCGGTGAGCGATTCAGTGCCTGCCGCGCCGGGCGGTGGGGGCGGCGCGGGGGCGGGATCGGGCTCATCGGGTTCGGCGACAACCGGCGGCGGGAGTGCAGGGAGCGGGCCGGGCAGTGGACCGGGGCCATCGAGCTTCGAGAGGACCACGCGCCGGGGCGGCGGCGGCGCTGCGGCCACAGCAGGTTGCGACGGATCGAGCGGGGGAAGCTCGGCCTCGGCGGTCGTGCTCGCGGCGAGCGGGGAGCCATCCGGCATCGGACCTTGCGCCGGGATCGGTGCAGGCGGCGCCGCACCGTCATCAAGTGGAAGCGGCGGGACGACATCGGTGAGAATGGCGGGCGCGAAGGGGACTGCGAACAGCGGGCCAGCCGCCGCGAACCGGATGATCGCCGGGGGCGGCGGCGCAGCTTGCGGCATCGGCTCGCCGTGACCCAGACCAGGTCCGGGGGCGGTGACGAGATCGGGGCCATCGAGCCCGTCGAGAACATAGGCGAGCGGCAGCGGCGGGTCTGCGGCCACTTCGCTGGAAGGGGCAGGCTCGGCAGCACGAGCCGCGCACCCTGCCAGCACCGCGCTTGCGGCAAGCGCCGTCAGCGGCAGTCGGGCAAGGAAATGCGGCACCTCGGCATCCTTCTTGGTCTACTCGATCCTGGGCCGGTATGTGACCAACATGGTTAATTGCGGCGCAAGCAGACCCTAGGGGAGAGCCCTTGCGCGCGCCTCAGGCGGCGTCCGCAGCGGCCGCAGTGTGGGCCAGCAAGTGGTTCAGCTCGGCATCGCCAAGCGGCTGCTCGAAGCGGATGCCGAAGCCATGCGGGGTGGTCGCGACGATCTCGCCGACGAGCGCGAGCCCGGCGAGCTGCACCTGCACTGCATCGCCGCGGCGGTTCATCAGGTAGGCCAGGCGCGGGCGGAACATCGCGCCGCCGCGTGAGAGGTTGATGAGCCGCCCCTCGTAGCTCACCATCTTTTCGGTGAGCACGATCTCGCCATCGATGCGGCAATCGTGGCGCTCATCGGCGCGCGAGAACACCGGGCGGCGGCCGAACGGGTGGAAGTGCAGCCGCATCACAGGGCTCCGCGCTGAGTGGTGGGCGTGGTTTCGTCGTCCGCAGGCATTGCGGCGGCGGCAGGCGCCTCGAACCGCATGCCGAGGCGGCGGCGCAGGCGCTCCATTTCAGTGCGCGCGTTGCCGAGCTGCATGCCATCGGCCTCCGGCTGCGCGGCCATGGCGGCGGCAAAAGTCTCGAACGCGGCGCGGTGCTCGGCGCTGCGCATGTCGAGCCGAGTGATCGCATCGCGGTGGTGCGCGGAGGCGACGGCCAGGCGCTCCAGCCGCCGGTCGAGCCGGCCTGCCATTTCGCGCATCACGCGGCGATTGGCGGCGAGGCTGCCCTGCAGCTCCTGCCGGAGACGACGGGCCTCAACGAGCTGACGCCGCGCCGCGCTGCGGGGGGAAAGACCGAGCCATGCAGCGAACCGACCCAGTGCGGATGACGGCGCCGGGGCGACTTCGCGCGGTTCGGTATTGAGGCGCGGCACAGGCTGCGCTTCACCAGCCAGCGTGATCAGGCTGTCCAGCTGGCGGTGGATTTCATGGCCATCGAGCGCAGCGGACCGCTCCGCCAGCACACCGAGCGCGGCGAGCGTCGCGCGGATATGCGCGCGGTCGGCAGCGGCATCCTCGTGCAGCGCGCGCAGCTGGGCGAGCATGTCTGACTGGTTATGCGCGAGCTCGGCCACCGCAGCAGACACGGGGCGCAGCATCTCGCGCGGATCGGAAAGCCCGGCGACGACATCGCCGAGCGTGCCGATGGCTCTGGCGAGCCCGGCGATTTCCTGCTGGGTCGATCCCGCATCGCGGGCAAGGCTGATGATCGCGCCGCGCAGTTCGGCCAGTTCCGCTGCCCCCGCCTCGATCGCGCGGCGCACCGAGCTGAAATCGCGCGAGGGGCTGGAGGCCGCATCACCCTGCCCGGCTTCGAGCTGGGCGAGATTGGAAAGCCAGTGCTCGAATTCGTTGCGCAAGGTCTTCATCGCGCTTGTCATGCAGCGTTCGAGCGCACCGAGGACCATCGAGGTCATCAGGCCGAACAGCGACGAGCTGAAACCGACCGACATGCCGTTGAGCGGGGCCTTCATGCCCTCGATCATCTTGCCGAAACTGTCCGGGCCGCCATTGAGGTCCATCGCGCCGATCAGATCGGACACCGAATGGACCGTCTTCATCAGGCCCATGAACGCGCCGAGCAGGCCGAGGAAGACCATCAGGCCGGAGAAATAGAGGATGGTCGACTTGCGATCATTGATGCGCTGGTCGACATCGTGAAGCAGCGTCTGGACGGTGTCCGCGCCGATTTCGAGATGATCCTGCTTGCCCAGTTCCTCCGCAATCAGGCGGTAGCCCTGGCCGAGCAGTTCGGGTTCGCGGAACACGATGGCGGGCTTGGCATAAGGATCGCGCGGGCGCTTGGCGCGCTCGCCGTAATCGACCTGCAGCGCATGGAGCGCGACGACTTCATTGCGCAGCGTGAACACGTTGCGAAAGGCGATGCCGGCGGCGACCCCGAAGATCGCGAAGATCGACAGGTTAAGCGCCATCTTGGCCTTGATGCCATCGATGACGAATTCGTGCGCATAGATGCCGAGCCCGATCAGGACCGCCATGATGGTGGCCATCTTGATCAGTTCGGCGCGGAGCTTCTTTTCCATGGCGGAGGATCCGGGGGCAGGGCCTTTGCTGGAAGATGGAGTGGCGGGAGCGCTCATGGTTTGATCACCACGCGCACCATGTGCCCATCGGGCGAGGCCGCGTCGGTGACGCGGATCTGGGTGGTGAGGTCCGTCGGTACGAGCCCGGCGCGCAGCAGCAGGTTGCGGGTCATCGCGGCGCGGTAGAACGCAATCCGCTGGGCTTCGGACACCGAGCGGGTCTGCGGCGCGAACGACCAGATCTCGTACTTCGTGCCGGGCCGCGCCTTGCCCTTGAGGAAGCTGATCACGCGGGCGGCATTGGCTTCGTCATAGGTCGCGGCATTGGGTGCGAAGGCGATCTGCAGAAGGGTGTCGGCAGTCTTGACCTCGACGCCCTTGGCATCGTCCGGCTGCTCCTGCGCCTTGACCTGCAGTTTCAGCGTCTCGGGCGTCTCGCGCGTGCGGATCGAGAGACGCTCTGCGCCGTCCGTTGCGGTGGGGGAGCGCAGGACGGCGCCGAGTTCGGCCACGGACGTACCGGCATCGGCGTTGACCGGGGAGAGGACCGGCACCGCGCCGGGTGCGCAGAGGGCGGACTTGCCATCCTTCCCATCCTTGCCGGGCTTGTGCTGCTGCTCGGCCTGATGCGCCAATTGCTGCTTGAAATTGGCGATGACGCGCTGCGAGAGCTGCATCACCGCAGCGCTCATGATCACGAGGAGGAAGGTCACCACCATGATCACGGTGGTGAGCACGTCCACGAATGCCGGCCAGTGATTGACTTCGCCGTCGGCGGATGCCCCTGCCACGTCATGCTCCTGCTGGAGGCGACGCGAACGGGTGCGGCGCCTTGCTTAACCGGCCATAAGCCATCGTGTTTAAGGGGGCCGGGCGGGGGCGATCAGGCTGCTTCCCTAGTAGCCTGTTTACCATTCTGGCCTGCCAGCTGGGCGAGCACTTCGGCCTTGGGCCGGTCCGCGACGATGCGCCCCCCCTCAAGCCAGATCACCCGGTCAACGATCTCGAGCAGGGCCAGCCGGTGGGTCGCGACGATCAGCGTCCTGCCCCGCGTCGCCTCGGCCAGCCCGGCGATCACCGCCTGTTCGCTGGCGACATCGAGCGAGGCGGTCGGCTCATCGAGCAGCAGCACCTTGGGATCGCGCACCAGCGCGCGGGCAAGCAGTAGCGACTGGCGCTGGCCGCCTGATAGCGCCGAACCGCGCGGGCCGACCTGGCGCATATAGCCCTCGGCGGTGCGCGCGACGAAGCTGTCGAGCCCGGAGCAGCGGATCGCGCGCTCGACGACGGCGGTGTCCGGCTCGGGCATGCCGAGCAGGATGTTGTGCCACACGGTGCCTTCGAAGATCATCGCATCCTGCGCGCTGTAGATGACGTTCTGGCGCAGGTGCGGGATGGCGAAGCGATCGAGCGCATGGCCATCGAGCGTGATCAGCCCTTCCCCGGCGGGGATCAGGCCCGCCAGGAGCTGGAGCAGGGTGGACTTGCCCGAGCCGGACTTGCCGATGAGCGCGACGCGTTCGCCCTCGCGGATCTGGAAGGTGAGGCCGGACAGGCTCGGCGCGCCGCTGCCGGCGAACGTGTGTGACAGGCCTGCAACCGCCAGTGCGCCGTGCACCGGGGCGAGGCTGACGGCGGGATCGGAGACATCGCGCTCGGGCTCGGTCTGGAGCAGCCCGGCCAGCGCCTGAAACTGCGCGAGGCTCTGGTAAGCGCGCGCGAACATGCTGATGGTGGCGGCGACGGGGACCATCGCGCGGCCTGTGAGCAGCACGACCGCGATCAGCGCGCCGGTCGTCATCAGCCCCGCCTTGATCTGGAGCACCCCGATCACGACGACCATGACCGTCACCAGCTGGACCAGCAGCCCGGCGGCGGAGGCGGGCAATTCGGACCAGTGCCGCACCTGCTTGTTGCCGATGGCGAGGTGGTCCGAGATCACGTCCCAGCGGCCTTCGAACAGGCCCTCGGCGTGGTTTGCCTTGATCGTGGTCCAGCCGCTGGTGAGTTCGGCGGTGAGATCGCTGCGCGCCTGCACCAGCTTTGACGCGCGGCGGCTGGCGAGCTTGAGCGCATAATTGCTGACCATGCCGAACAGGATGAGGCCGAGCGCGCCGACCACCGGCCCGATCACGGTGAAGCCGCCGATCGCGGCGATCAGCGCGAACATCACGGCGACGAACGGCAGATCGACGCAGAATGTGGCGATGGCATTGGGGACGAGCAGCGAAAGCTGTTCCAGATCGCGCAGACCGGTGAGCATCGCGCCGAAGCCCATGCCCGGCGTCGGCGCGCGGGCGCGCAGCACGGCGATGACGGCACGGTGCTGGACGGCCTGCCCGACGCGAGTCGCCACCGCCTCGACGAAACGCGCCTTGAGCTTCTTGAGCAGCAGTTCGAACACGAGCACGAGCGTGACGCCGATGGACAGCGCCCAAAGGCTCTCGATCGCGAGGTTGGGCACGACCCGATCATAGATCGCGCGCATGTAGAGCGGGATGGCGAGCGCGCAGAGATTGAGCAGGGCGCTCGCCAGCAGCATCTGCCCGAGCGGACGGCGCTCGGCGAGATAGGCGCCAAGCAGCCACATTTTCGGATTGCGGCGGATGAGTTCGCGTTCGTGCGCATCGCTGGCGCCGTTAACCGGATCGACCGGGCCGCTGTGCAGCGCTTCGCCCGCCAGCAGGGGGCGCAAGGCGGCAAAGGGCACGGTTTGCTCGCCTTGCGCGTCGAGCACGGCGACATGCTCCCCGTCGCGCGCGGTGATGAGAACTGCACCGCCGCTGGCCATCGGCAAGACCAGCGGCAAGTCTGCCGTTGCGGGCGCGTGCTGGCCGATGGGGCGCCAGTGCGCCTCGATCCCGATCCGCGCGAGCGCGAGAGGCGCGAGTTTGGCGGCCAGCGCCTCCTGCGCCATCGGCAGCGCGGCGCTGAGCGCGGCGCGGCCTTGCGCTACCCCGCGCACCGCTGCGAGCGCTTCGAGCGCCGCCAGCATCCGCATCGGCGTGACGGCGTGCGTGCCTGAGGGAGGGCTGGGAGGCCGGCCTGCGGTCGGGGCGCCGGGCCGGCTGGATGGCGGATTGATCATGGCGATTACCCTGCTTTCAGGGCGGGAGTGCCAGTTTATGGAAAACGCCGGATAAAGCGGGACCTACGGGACTGCGCGTAGGCCTGCGGCAAGCCGAAACAAGGATAATGATTGGTAAATATGCAGCAACACTCTCTGTTTGCCTGAGGCTTTGCCATGCGCTTTGCGCGCCTTCGCCAATCCCTGATCACCGCGCTGGGCGGCGCGAGCCTGTTCGATGACTTGCGCCCCGGTGAAGCGGAGGCCGTGCTGGGCGGCAAGCTCATGCTTGCCAGCCAGCCGATCGGCGCCGCGCTGCCATGGAGCGCGCGGATCGGGATCGGCGGGTCTGTGCGGCTGCTGCGGGCGCTGGCGATCACGTTTGGCCTCGTCGTGCTGTGGATGGCGCTGTTCACTGTCGACAAGGTGACGCGCGGCGCGGGGCGCGTGCTGCCTTCCACGCAGAACCAGCTGGTCCAGCATCTCGAAGGCGGGATCGTGAAGGAAATCCTCGTGCAGGAAGGCCAGCGCGTGCGGCGGGGGCAAGTGCTGATGCGGATCAGCAATGCCTCGACCGGAGCTGCCATCGAAAGCGCGCGCACCGATCTGGTCGCCAAGCGGATCATCCTGGCGCGGCTCGATGCGGAGATTTCGGGCGCGGGCAGCTTCACACCGCCGCCCGAGCTTGCGGCGCAGGCCCCGGACATCGCGGCGAGCGAGGCCGGCCTGTTCGCCTCACGCCGGGCGCAGCGGATGAGCCAGGTGGGCGTGATCAACGAGCAGGCGCGGGCGAAGTCAGCCGAAGTCGGCTCGCTGCAGGCGCGGCTCGTCAATCTGCGCAGCGAGGAACGACTGGCGATGGACCAGCTCAGCAAGCTGGAACGCGCTTATGCCGAGGACGCGGTTTCGGAACGCGATGTGCTCGACAAGCGCGCCGCGCTGCTTTCGCTGCGCACCCGCATTGCCGACGTGGCGAACCAGATCCCGCAATCCTCCGCCGGGCTTGGCGAATCCGCCGCGCGGCGGGGGGAAATCTGGGCGAGCGACATGGAGCAGATCCGGGCGCAGGCCGCGCAGCTGCGGCTCGAACTTGCCAAGGCCGACGAGCAGTTCGGCGCAGTGCAGGACCGCGTTGCGCGCGAGGAAATCCGCGCGCCGGTCGATGGCGTGATCAACCGGCTCAACGTGCGCACGGCGGGCGGGGTGATCCGCGGCGGCGAGCCGGTGGCCGAGATCGTCCCCGCCGCGAGCCAGGTCATCATCGAAGCACGCATTGCACCCAAGGATCGCAGCAACATCTGGCCGGGCCTGCCGGCGCGGATCAAGATTTCGGCCTACGATTCCACCGTCTACGGTTCGCTCGAGGCCAAAGTCGTCGATGTTTCGCCCGATGCGATCCAGGACCCGCGCGGCGGGCTCTACTACCGCGTGCGGCTCGATGCCGGGCGCGCCAGCTTCGGCGCGGGCATGCCGGTGATCCCGGGCATGACCGGCGAAGTGGCGATCCGCTCAGGCCAGCAGACGATCCTGAACTACGTGCTGGGCCCGCTCATCCGCATCTCTCAGGAAGCCCTGCGCGAGTGATCTAGGTCACGGAAATCCTAGCAAAAATGTCTGTGGCAGTGGCGCACCCCACAATAGCAAAAATGTCACACTGACGGCGATTTCGCATGTGCAGTATGCGCTTTGCCCAGCAAACCCGTTTACACTTTCAATCGAAGGAATATCCAAGGCCCACTGCAACAGCAGGCAGACCGGGGGGGACATTGCGCCCGGCTGCTCATCTTCAGGGGGTACCCTATCGTGCGTAAGCTTTCCAATCTCGCGCTGCGCGGCGCGCTGCTGGCCTCGGCCGCGGCCTTCGCCGGCGTCGCCGCTCCGCAGGCTGCCTTTGCGCAGGAAACTGCCGCGCCGGCCGATGATGCCGCCGCCGCCCAGAGCATCGTGGTCATCGGCACCCGCCGTACCGACCGCACTGTCGCTGACTCGGCCTCGCCGATCGACGTGATCAGCGCCGCCGACCTCACCACGCAGCCGACCGCGAACCTGCTGGACTCGGTCCGCAACCTCGTGCCGTCATTCTTCGTCGGCCAGAACTCGATTTCGGACGCCTCGACCTTCGTTCGCGCGCCTTCGCTGCGCGGCCTGCCGGGCGACCAGCTGCTCGTGATGCTCAACGGCAAGCGCTACAACCGCTCGGCGCTCGTCCAGGTCTACAACGGCGGCGACACCGGCCTGTCGTTCGGTTCGCAAGGCCCCGACATTTCGGCGATCCCGGCGATCGCGATCAAGGGCCTCGAAGTGCTGCGTGACGGCGCGACCGCCCAGTACGGTTCGGATGCCATCGCGGGCGTGCTGAACTACGGCCTGCGCGACAACGGCGGCTTCGAGCTGATCGGTCGCTATGGCCAGTTCTACGCCGGCGACGGCCGCAGCTACCAGATTGCTGGCAATGCCGGCCTCAAGTCTGACCGCGGCTTCATCAACGTTTCGGCTGAATACAACAACGACGGCCGCACCAGCCGCGGCGTGACCCGCCCAATCGCGGCACGCTTCGCCGCCGAGAACCCCTCGCTGGCCAACAAGCTGCCGTTCTACCCGCTGCCTGCGCAGATCTGGGGCAACTCGCCGAGCGAAGGCTGGAAGGCCGTTGTCAACGCCGCTTATGACGTGACCGACAACAGCAAGGTCTATGCGTTCGGCAACTTCGCGCACAGCAAGGCCGAGCAGAGCTTCAACTTCCGCTCCTCGTACCAGGGTTCGAGCTCGTTCGAATACGACGATGGCTCGGGCACGCTGAAGACCGGCACGATCGGTGGCCGCAGCTTCTTCCAGGCCCCCTACTACCAGACGCAGTGCCCGGCCGGTAACCCGACCTGCCCCGCCGGCGCCTATGTCAAGGACAGCAATGTCTTCAACCTGACCTCGATCTACCCGGGCGGCTTCACGCCGATCTTCGTCGGCAAGACCGATCAGGCCTACGGCACGATCGGCTGGAAGGGCAAGACCGACAGCGCGTTCACCTGGGACCTCTCGGCCTCGCTGAGCCGCAATTCGCTCGACCTGTCGATGTACAACTCGATCAGCCCGTCGTTCGGCGCCGCTTCGCAGACCAGCTTCGAATTCGGCAAGCTGATCCAGAAGGAATTCGATGCCAACCTCGACCTGACCTATGCGGTCGACGCTGGCCTCGCCAGCCCGATCACGCTGTCGGGCGGCGCGGAATTCCGCCGCGAGAGCTATACGGCAACGCCGGGCGACTTCCAGTCCTACGGCGCCGGCCCCTACGCCATCGCCCACGACCTCTACGTCCAGACCGCACCGGGCGTTTATGCCCCCTCGATCGTGGGCGGCCAGACCGAGCAGACCGCGGTCTACGATCCGGCAGCGAGCGGCTACGGCGGCACTGCGCCGACTTATGCCGGCACCAACCACCAGAAGAGCTACGGCGTGTACTTCGGCGCTGAAACCGACGTCACCAAGCAGCTGACGCTGGGTGCCGCGGGCCGTTACGAGCACTACGACTCGTTCGGCGGCCGCTTCGTGTACAAGTTCAACGGCATCTACCACGTGACCGATACGTTCGCGGTGCGTGGCACCGTCGGTTCGGGCTTCCACGCCCCGACCCCGGGCCAGAACAACACGCAGGTGCTGACCACCAACTTCCTCGCCGGTCAGTCGGTACAGGTCGGCACCTTCCCGGTGACGAGCGCGGTGGCCAAGTACTTCGGCGCGACGAACCTGAAGCCTGAAAAGTCGACCAACTTCGGCTTCGGCTTCGTGTTCCAGCCGACCAGCGCGCTGACGCTGACGGTTGACGCCTACCAGATCAAGGTCACCGACCGCATCTTCATCTCGAAGGCGTTCGTGGTGGGTGCGAGCGACATCGCGGCTCTGCCTGAACTGGCTTCGGTCGGCGTGGGCGGCAACGTGCAGTACTTCACCAACTCGCTCGACATCCGCACCCGCGGCGTTGACGTGGTGGGCAGCTACCGCACCGATCTGGCCGGCGGCAAGCTGAACCTGACGCTTGCCTACAACTACAACAAGAACAAGGTCACCAAGTTCGACCCGGCGGCGATCGGCACTGCGCAGATCACCGACGCCGAGAACCTGGCGCCGAAGAGCCGCCTCAACCTCCAGGGCAACTGGACGATGGGCAACTGGTCGGTGGGCGCTGCGGGCCGCTACTTCAGCAGCTGGCAGACGGCGACCGACTATCCGGGCCAGGTGTTCGGGGCGAAGGTCACGGCCGACATGGACGTGAGCTACACCTTCATGGACAACTTCACCCTGACGGTGGGCGGCAACAACATCTTCAACACCAAGCCTGACCGCCTCAAGCCGACTGCCGCCAACCCGATCTACACGCTGACGGGCAGCACCGGCGACGGTCAGCTCTATCCGCGTAACGGCGGTCCGTTCGGCTTCAACGGCGGGTTCTGGTACGTCCGCGTTCGCGTGAAGTACTGAGTTCGGCGCAGCCCTGATCCAGGGCGGCCAAGCAGATCGGGGCGGGGAAGTTTCGGCTTCCCCGCCCTTTTCTTTTGGCCCGCCCTTTTCATTTTGGCCCGCCCTTCTCTTTTGGCCCGCCCTTTTCTTTTGCGCGCGGCAGAGGCAGAGCAGCGGGCGAGAGGATAACCAGCCCATGACCCTGCGTACGACCACCATTGCTGCCCTCGCGGCGCTTTCCCTCATCTCGAGCACGAGCCTGCAGGCGGCCTCGCAAGTGCCGGTTGGCGCCGAGCACGGCATGGTCGTTTCCGCGCACCGGCTGGCGAGCGACGCCGGGGTCGAAGTGCTCAAGGATGGCGGCAATGCCGTCGATGCCGCGATCGCGGTGGCCTATGCGCTCGCGGTGACCTTCCCCGAGGCGGGCAATATCGGCGGCGGCGGGTTCATGACCGTGCGCTTTGCCGATGGGCGCACCAGCTTCATCGACTTCCGCGAAACCGCGCCGGGCGCGGCCACGCCAACGATGTATCAGGACAAGGCAGGCAAGGTGATCCCGCTGCTTTCGACGCGCGGCCACAAGGCGGTCGGCGTGCCGGGCACCGTTGCGGGCCTCGAGCTGGCGCGCGCAAAGTTCGGCACCCTGCCCCGCGCCCGCCTGATGGCCTCCGCCATCAGTCTCGCGCGCGATGGCTTCGTGCTGGATCAGGGCGATGCCACGTTCCTCGCCGAGGGCGCGGCAGACTTCGCGAAAGACCCCGCCAGCGCGGCGATCTTCCTCGATGGCGGCAAACCGTGGGAAAAGGGCCACCGCTTTGTGCAGGCTGACCTCGGCCGCATGCTCCAGCTGATCGCCGACAAGGGCGCCGACGCGTTCTACAAGGGCGAGATTGCCGAGAAGATCGCCGCTTCGAGCAAGGCCCACGGCGGCATCCTGACCAAGGCCGATTTTGCGGCCTATCGCGCTATCGAGCGCGCGCCGCTGGAATGTGATTACCGCGGCTATCATGTCATCTCCGCCCCGCCGCCGAGCTCGGGCGGCGTGGTGGTGTGCGAGACGCTGAACATCCTCTCCGCCTATCCGATGGGCGAGCTGGGCTGGCATTCAGCGCAGAACATCCACTATTTCACCGAAGCGCTGCGCCGTTCGTTCCATGACCGCAACGTGAGCCTAGGCGATCCGGGATTCGTGAAGGCCGATGTGGCAAAGCTGATCTCGCCCGACTACGCGGCTGCCTTGCGCAGCGGGATCAGCGCGGACAAGGCGACCCCGTCGGTCTCGCTCGGCGTGCCGGGTGCGGGCCATGAAGGCGCGAGCACGACGCATTTCTCGATTGTCGATGCGGCGGGCAATGCTGTTTCGCTCACCTACACGCTCAACGACTGGTTCGGTGCGCGGGTGACGGCGGATGGCACCGGCATCCTGCTCAACGACGAGATGGATGACTTTTCGTCGAAGCCCGGCGAGCCCAACATGTATGGCCTTGTTGAAGGCACCAACAATGCCATCGCGCCGGGCAAGCGGCCGCTTTCCTCGATGACGCCGACGATCATCACCAAGGACGGCAAGCTTGTCATGGTGGTCGGCACCCCCGGCGGCAGCCATATCCCGACCGGCGTGCTGCAGGTCATGCTCAACGTGATCGACCACGGCATGACGATCACCGAAGCGACCGACGCATCGCGCATCCATGCGCAGTGGCTGCCCGACGTGATCTTCGTGGAACCCAATGCCCTGAGCGCGGAAACCCGCGCCGCGCTGGAAGCCAAGGGGCACAAGCTGGCGGCGATGGACTACTGGAACCAGGTCGCCGCGATCCTCGTTGGCGGCCCGGCGCTGGGCAAGCCCGCGATAGGCCGCGATCAGCTTTACGGCGCGATCGATCCCCGCCTGCCGGTGGGCAGCGTCGCCGGATACTGAGCGGATGGCGTTCACCCACGCCCTCGCCACGGAAGCGGACCTCCCGCGCCTGCGGGCGCTGATGACGCGGGCAATCGAGGAACTGCAGCGCAGTTTCCTGACGCCAGAGCAAGTGACCGCCAGCCACCAGATCATGGGGCTCGACACCCAGCTGGTGAAGGACGGCACGTACTTCATGATCCTCGAGGAGGGGGAGCTCGTTGGCTGCGGCGGGTGGAGCTTTCGGGCGACACTGTTCGGCGGGGACGACAGCATCGTCGCGCGCGAACCGCTGCCGCTCGATCCGGCCACGGATGCCGCCAAGATCCGCGCGATGTACGTCGATCCCGGCCATGCCCGGCGCGGCATCGGCAAGCTGATCATGGCGCTGTGCGAGGACGCCGCGCGTGACGCAGGCTTCGGCAAAGTGGAACTGATGGCAACGCTGGCCGGAAGGCCGCTTTACGAGGCCTGCGGCTACACCGAGATCGAAGCGGTCGAGGCAACTTCGCGCGAGGGTGTCGTGGTCCCCATCATCCGCATGGGCAAGACGCTCTAGGGTCAGGACCTATTAACCGCGCCTTCGAGGTTTGAGGCAAAATGGCTCAGTGCAAGGAAGGAAGCCGCAGGGATATGTCGATATCTCAAGGCTTCCTGACGCAGCAATGGGCCATTTTGGTCAGCCGAAGGCCACCGCAAGGTAAATCCCTACGGGACGCTGGAATGGCTTCCATCTCAGCCAGAAACTCACTTGGAAAGGCAACCAGCCTTCCCTGCGTGAGTTTCTGCCTGACATGTTCGCCATTCCAGCGCCTCGAAGGCGCGGTTGATAGGTCCTGACCCTAGATTTCGAGCGCATGGGTTTCGACCCGGCGCCGCGCGCCTTCGGAGCGGACGACCAGCGCGGAGTATTCGGGCACTTCGATCCAGGTCGCGAAATCGCGAGTGAGCGGTTCGGAGGCGACGATCACGCTATCGGCCGCCTGTGCGCCGCCGATCAGCTTCCATTCCTCGTCATGCAGGCCGTAGTCGCGGCCGAAGGTGTACCACATGCTGAGGAAGTTGGTGCTGCCCTGCAGCGCGCCCGCCGCGAACCGGCCGAAATCGAAGGTGAAGCGCGCGGCGATGAGGTTCACCCCGTCGCAGAAGATGAGGTTGGCCGACGAACTGCGCGTGACGCCATGCCGCGCGCGGGCGGCGCGGATCAGGCCGAGGGCATGGCGGATCGCCTCGAGAATCGCCTCGGGCTCATTGATCCGGTAGGGGTCCTCCAGCGCCGAGACGGTGAGCGCATAGATCCATTCGCTGTCGGTCGAGCCCTGGATCTGGTGCGCGAATTCGGGCTTCACGTGGCCTGCCAGCTCGAAGCGCATTTCGCGGAAACCGGCGAGATCGCCGTTGTGCGCCATGGCCAGCGGCACGGCATCAAAGCGAAACGGGTGGACGTTCTGCTCGTTGATCTGGACGGTGGAATTGTAGGGGACGCCGCGGATGTGGGCGAGAAGCCCTGCGACCCGGAGCTTGCCAGCCAGCGCCTTGAGATTGCGATCGAACAGCGCCACTTGCGTGGTGCGGTAGCGGAAGGGCGCCTCCGGCTCGTGACTGGCGGGGTCCCATGCGGTCATCCCGAAGCCGGCCAGATTGAGCATCGCCAGCATCTGCGCGCTGATCGTCTGGTTGAGCAGCGAGGAATCGGGCGCGTAGAGCAAGTGATCGAGCAGCACCGGCTCGCCGAGGTAGCTCAGGATGCGGCACATGCGCTGGCCTCCCCGGCGGTGTTGAAGCGTTCGAGCGCGGCGATGCGCCCGAGATGGCGATTGGCGCGAATGTGATCGAGCACCAGTTGCCGCCCGATGACGGCCATCATCACCCGCGCCGCCGGAGCCGGATCGGTGGCAAGCACTGCCAGCCGGGCTGCGGGGATGGCGAGCATCAGCGTCTCTTCGGCAGCCTCGACGGTCAGCGGCTCGCCCTCGCCGTCGAACCCCGCGATCAGCCCGGCTATCTCGCCGGGTCCGTGGATGGCGATCGGCTCGATCCTGCCCTCCCGCGCGATGCCGGCGCGCAGCGCGCCGCGCAGGACCACCCGGATGGCACCCGCTGGGGCGCCAGGCATGATAACCTTGCCGCCCTTCGGAACGTGCTGCCATGCGGCAAGCCCGGCGATCCCGCCGGCATGCGCGCTCCATTCGGCAAGGCGCGGCACGCCCGCGATCATGGCAGCAAGATCGCCGGCCTCGACCGGGCCCGGCGGGGGGCCTGCTCCGGGTGCACGCAGCGCGCTGCTTTCGAAGTCCGCCGTATCGGCAATGCGCTCAAGGCCCTGGCGGATGCGCGTGGCCATCAGGCGGCAGACTCCGGCGAACAGCGCGAGGGCGGGCGGCCAGCCATCGGCCACCAGTGCATGAATGCGAATGCGCGGGATGCGCAGGCCCGCGCTTGCCTCCAGCGCGCGTACACTTGCCGAACGCGGCCGGTCATCCAGCAAGGCGAACTCGCCAACCACTTCGCCCGGCATGACGAGGCTGATCGCAGTGAGTTCATCGCCGGGAATGCGCGTGGCGATCTGGAGCGAGCCTTGCGTGAGCAGATAGGCGGCATCAGCCGGGCCGCCCTGCCGAAACAGCAGCTCCCCCTTGTCCAACGTGAAGGGATCGCCTGCGCGTGACAATTCATCCATCGCCGCCGGATCGAGCGCTAGGGTGCGCCCGATCGCGAGTGGCATGCCAGGCTGCCGCAGCGGCATCACGCTCTCCCCCATGCTGCTCCGCGGGAACAAACCTATCACGCCTGCCTTTCTGTACAAGCACGGCGGTGCGCAGGTGCCAGTCGATCCGGTGTGGCAGCGGATTGAATGCGTTGGTCCTTGAAACTTGCACTATGGCGGGCAAAGAGCAGCGCGCACAAAGCGAAATCGAGACACAGGCATGGCACAGATCACAGTGAATGACCTGATGACCGAGAGCGGCGTGGCTTTCGGGACCAGCGGCGCCCGAGGCACGGTTGCCGCGATGACCGACCGGGTCTGCTACGGCTATACGCGCGGCTTCCTCTCGTACCTGGCAGGCCTGGGCGAGTTCCCAGCCGGGGGGCGCGTGGCGCTGGCGGGGGACTTGCGCCCCAGCACCCCGCGCATTGTGGCGGCCTGCGCGCGGGCCGTGCGCGATGCGGGCGGCGTGCCGGTGTTCTGCGGCTATGTGCCGACCCCGGCGCTGGCGCTCTTCAGCTTTGCGCAGGGCATCCCGAGCCTGATGGTGACGGGGAGCCACATTCCGGCCGACCGCAACGGCATCAAGTTCTATCGGCCGACGGGCGAAGTGCTGAAGTCTGACGAAGCCGGGATGTCTGCCCAGCTGGTCACGCTGCCGGACAGCGCCTTCACGGCGGAAGGCATGCTGGCCGAGGCGGAGTCCCTGCCCCCGGTCACCGACGTCGAGACCGCCTATGTCCAGCGCTACATCGATCATTTCGGCGCCGGATCCCTCAGCGGCAAGCGGATCGGGGTCTATCAGCATTCGGCGGTGGGGCGCGACGTTCTGGCCCGGATCATCCGCGAACTTGGCGCGGAGATCGAGCTGCTCGGGCGCTCCGAAACCTTCATCCCGGTCGATACCGAAGCGATCCGCGATGAGGATGTCGTGCTCGCGCGCGATTGGGCCAGCACGGGGACGTTCGACGCGATCGTCTCCACCGACGGCGATTCGGATCGCCCCCTGCTGGCCGACGAGAACGGGGTTTGGATGCGCGGCGACGTGCTCGGCATCCTTTCGGCGGCGCGCGTGGGAGCGACGGCGGTTGTCACCCCGGTCAGCAGCAACACCGCGCTCGAGCTTTCGGGCCAGTTCCCGCGTTGCCGCCGCACGCGCATCGGCTCGCCCTATGTGATCGCCGCGATGCGCGAAGAGCATGCCGCGCCGATTGACGTGGTGTGCGGATATGAGGCGAACGGCGGCTTCCTGCTCGGCTCGGACATCGCCGGTGCAAGCGGCACCAGGACTACCGCGCTGGAAACCCGCGATGCCGTGCTGCCGATCCTGCTCGTGCTCACCACTCCGGGCGGGAGCGTTTCGCAGCAACTGGCGAGCCTGCCGCAGCGCTTCACGTTCAGCGACCGCCTGAAGGAATTCCCGCCTGCGCTCAGCCAGCAGCTGTTCGCCATGCTGGGGGCAGGCACGGACGCGGAGCAGCTGGCGCTGCAGAACAGGCTATTCGGCGCATTTGCGGGCGAGGCCAGCGTGATCGACGCTACCGACGGAGTCCGCGCGACGTTCAGCAGCGGCGCCATCATCCACTTACGCGGATCAGGCAATGCGCCCGAGCTGCGCTGCTACACCGAAGCGGACAGCGAAGAGCGCGCGGTCGTGCTCAACCAGGCGGCGCTGGGCAGCGTGAAGGCGGCGCTGGGGATCGCCGGAGAAGTGGCGCACCTTACGACAAACGCTAAGTGACTCGGGTCCGGTCGATCGGCAAGGTTCGCGCACGCTGCAAGGCGCCTTGGCTTCCGGCTTGAAGGAGCGACCCGCATGACACGGTCCTACCCGCTGTTCCAGTACGCCTACTACGTGCAAAGCATTGATGCGGCGGCGGAGAAATGGGCCAAGGTGTTCGGCGCCGGGCCCTTCTTTGCGGCGCGCCACCACCGCTGCGAGGAATTCACCTATCGCGGCACTGCAGTCGAGGCCGACGTTTCCTATGCCTTCGGCTACCTTGGCGATACGATGATCCAGTTCATCGAGCAGCACGATGACCAGCCCTCGATCTACCGCGACATGTACAAGGCTGGCGAGGAAGGCTTTCACCACATCGCCTACCTCGTTTCCGACTTCGCCGCCGAGCGCCAGCGCTGGCTCGACATGGGCTATCCGCTCGCGACCGAACTCTATGCCGACGAAGTGAACGCCGCCTATTTCGACACGCGCTCGCTCAATGGCGGCTTTACCGAGATCCATGGCGATCCGCCGCACATCATGGGCATATTCGGCGTGTGGAAGCGCGCGCACGAGGCGCGGGATGCGAACGCCCCGGCGATCATCGAGAGCGTGGACATCAAGACATACCAGCGCGCGCCGTTGCTGCCGAAGTAGGCAGGCGGTTTGGGGCGGCCATCGGCCCTACTGGACCGTAAAGCTGACCTTTCCGGTGACGCGGTGCGTGTCGGTTCCGACCGCATGCCAGTTCACATCATAGGTGCCGGCGGGAAGCGGGCGGGCGAGCGTTGCCACCAGCGACTTGCCATCCGCAGCGGCGGCAACCTTGACGCCGCTGATCTTCATCGCTGGATGGTGGTCTGCCATGCCGGGCATGCCGGTCATCACGATCTCCATGCCGGACATGGGCGGCAGAAACGTCTCGTTGAAGGTCAGCGTCACCGTCCTGACGTTGCTGGTGGCCGAGGCGGCGGCGGGCGTGGACGAGACCAGCGCGGGATGGGCGTGTGCAGGCAGCGCCGAGGCCAGACCAAGCGCGATCACGGTTGCGGCCAGCTTGCGAAAAACCTTCATTGCGTGCTCCTTGATGGGGTTCTTGTGACAGTTACGCAGGCGGCGGCGGTATCCCTCGCGAGCGGATGCGATTTTTTCGAGGGATGCGCTGGAGATGCGCGTATCTGTGAGTGGAACTTCAGGACCTGCCTGCCATGAATGATCTCGATACCCTGTTTGCCCGGATGCGGGACCTGCCCGTCGATCCGCGCCTCGGCGCGATGGACGAGGCGGTCCTTGCGGGCCTCGCCAGCCGCCAGCAGGCCCGCACGCAGATGCGCGCGATGGCGCTCGTCGCTGTCGTTTCCTTGAGCGTCGGACTGCTGGGTTCAATCGTCCCGGCAGAACCTGTGCGGGCCGCGACGGTCTTCCCGCTGGGCGCGCCCGCCGCGCTGGCGCCCTCATCGCTGCTGGGGGGCGGCGAATGAACGAACGCATGCGATTTGCGCTGATCATCCTCGCTGCGTTCGGTTCTGCCATCGGCGGCGTCCTGATCGGCCGGGCCTGGATCGTGCCGACCACGCCGGTCGAGACCGAGTTGCACCAGCTGCTCCACGGCGACTTGCGGCTCGATCCCGATCAGGAGCGCCGGATCGAAGCCATCGAGCAGCAATATGCGCAGCGCCGCAAGGGACTTGAGCAGGAATTGCGGGCTGACAACGCGCGGCTCGCCGCCGCTATCGAAGCCGAGCATGGATATGGCCCGCAAGTGGCCGCCGCCGTCGATGCCTCGCATGGGGCGATGGGCGAACTGCAGAAAGTGACGCTCGAACACATCTTCGCGATGCGCGGAGTGCTTCGTCCCGATCAGGCAGAGCGCTTCGACGCGTCGGTCGTCAAGGCGCTGACAGCCAAGCAGCACTGATGCCTGATCTCGCCGCCATGACGGACGGCGAGCTTGCCGCGCAGGCGCTTGCCGGGCGGCAGGCGGCCTATCGCGTGCTGATGGAGCGCCACCGCGAAGCCGCCTTCCGGCTCGCGCGCCATCACTGCGGGAATGACGATGCGGCGCTCGATGTGACGCAGCAGAGCTTTATCGCGGCCTTTGCGGCGCTGGGGCGGTTCGATCCTTCGCGCCCGTTTGCGCACTGGCTGGCGCGGATCGTGATCAACAAGAGCCATGACTGGGCGCGGCGGCGCAAGGTGCGGCGATTTCTGGCGTTCGCGCTGCCGCTAGAGACGGCGCATGCGGTGGCCGATAGCGGGCCTGATCCGGAGACGCAGGCGGCGGACCGGCAGGCGCTGGACCGGGCCATGGCGGCCATCTCCGAACTGCCCGCCCGGCTGAAGGAAGTTCTCGTTCTGCGCACCATCGAGGGCTTCAGCCAGTCCGAGACCGCCGGCATTCTCGGGACAAGCGAGAAGGCGGTGGAGACCCGCCTCTACCGTGCCCGCGCGAAGCTGGCGGAAAGTGTGAGGGATTGAACGCCGCCCCGCGTATCCCATGCAGAACTGCTGCACGCTGGGGCCTTGCTCGCATGGAACTTCCTGATCTCACCCGCCGCCGCATCCTGCAAGGTGCTGGCCTTGGCGCGGGCGCATTGCTGCTCGATCCCTGGCTCCCGGCGTGGGCGCAACCAGTTTCGGCGGGGCTGCCCACCCTGTCCGGCGAAGAGATCCACCTACACATCGCCCGCGATACGCTGCTGGTGGACGGCAAGCCGTCACGCGCAATCGGGATCAACGGCACGGTACCGGCGCCGCTGCTACGCCTGAAGCAAGGCCAGAAGGTCCGCCTGACCGTCGAGAACGCGCTTGATGAGGATACCTCGCTGCACTGGCACGGCCTGATCCTGCCGTTCCAGATGGACGGCGTGCCCGGCGTCTCGTTCCCCGGGATCAAGCCGGGGACGCGCTTCACTTACGAGTTCCCCATCGAGCAGGCCGGGACCTACTGGTACCACAGCCATTCGGGGATGCAGGAATGGATGGGGCTCTATGGCCCCATCGTGATCGATCCGGCGGGGGCAGACCCTGCGCCCTATGACCGGGACCATGTGATCCTACTTTCGGATCACAGCTTCAGCCACCCCGCGAAGATCCTGCGCAATCTCAAGGTGGAGCCGGGCTACTACAACTTTCAGCGCCAGACGCTGGCCGGGATGCTGGCGGGCAAGGACCAGCGCCTGCCGGACCGCGCGGAGTGGGGCCGGATGCGCATGGACCCGACCGACATCTCGGACGTGACCGGCGTCGTCCTCAACTACCTCGTCAACGGGCATGGGCCGAAGACCAACTGGACGGCGCTGTTCGCGCCCGGCGAGCGGGTAAGGCTGCGCTTCGTCAACGGCTCGGCGATGACCGCGTTCAATGTGCGCATTCCCGGCCTTAAGCTGACGGTGGTGGCCGCAGACGGCATGGACGTGCGCCCCGTGGCGGTCGACGAGTTCCAGTTCTCGCCGGGCGAGACCTATGACGTGATTGTCACGCCGAGCGAGGACGGGGCCTTCTCCATCGTCGGCGAAACCGTCGACCGCTCGGGCATGGCGCTCGCCACGCTGGCGCCTCGCCCCGGCATGCGCGCAGCCGTGCCGCCGCGCCGCAAGCGGCCCGTCCTCACCATGAAGGACATGGGCATGGACATGGAGGGCATGGACATGTCCGGCATGTCGATGCGCGATGGAAGCATTGCCCCGCAGGTGAAGCTTGGCCCCGGGGTCGACATGATCAACCCGATGCCGATGGACCGCACCGGCGATCCCGGCATCGGCCTCGATGCGGCCTATGTCGGCACCGATCACAAGGTGCTGGTCTACAAGGACCTCGTGGCGCTGGAGGCCAATCCCGATCTGCGCGCGGCGGAGCGCGAGATCGAAGTGCATCTGACCGGCGCGATGGACCGCTACATGTGGTCGATGGACGGCAAGACGATGTCCGAAGCGCACGAGCCGATGCCGATGCGCGCGGGCGAGCGGGTGCGCGTCACGCTGATCAACGATACCATGATGGCGCACCCGATCCACATGCACGGCCACTACTTCGAGCTGGTGACGGGGCACGGCGCGCACAGCCCGCGCAAGCATACGGTGAACGTGCTGCCCGGCGGCAAGGTCAGCTGGGACGTGACGGCCATTGGCGGCGACTGGGCGTTCCACTGCCACATGCTGCTGCACATGATGATGGGGATGATGCGCGTGGTGCAGGTCCGCCCGGTTCCGGGCGAGGCGGCATGAGGCGGGCAAGCCTGAAGATAGTCGTCGGGACGGGCCTGCTGGCATTGGCCCAGCCTGCGCTGGCTCAGATGGCGGACCCGCACGCGGGCCACCACATGCACGGGATGGCGCAACCTGCTGCACCGTCCGAGCCCGCCGCGTCTCCCCCGCAGGATGGCGAACCGACCGGCACCGATCAGCCGCCGGGGAGCGCGGAGCCGCCGCCAGTTGCCCATGATAATCCGGCCGCGCGCTACTGGGATCCGGCCGCTATGGCCGCCGCCGCCGCGGCGGAGATGCACCCGCCCACGCCGGTTTACACCAAGCTCATCGTCGATGCCGCCGAACTGCGCATTCGCGAGGGGCAGGACGGCTACCGCTGGGAAGGCGAGTTCTGGGCGGGCAATGTCGACCGCTTCGTGATCAAGACTCGCGGTGAAGGCACGCGCGGCGAGGGCCTTGAATCCGGCGAAGTTCAGGCCCTCTATGCCAAGGCGCTCGATCCGTGGTGGAACCTGCAAGTCGGCGTAAGGCAGGACATCGGCCCGCATCCCCGCCGCAGTTGGGCAACCATCGGCCTCGATGGCCGCGCGCGCTATCAGTTCGAGGTGCAGGCGGCGCTGTTCCTATCAGACAAGGGCCAGCTCGCCGCGCGGCTTGAAGGTTCCTACGACCTCAGGATCACCCAGCGCCTCGTATTCCAGCCGCGCGCCGAACTGGAGCTTGCCGCGCGGGACATGCCCGCCGAGCGCATCGGCGGCGGCCTCTCGACCGCCGAGCTTGACCTGCGCCTGCGCTACGACGTGCGGCGCGAATTCTCGCCCTACATCGGCGTCAACTGGACATGGGCAGCCGGCAAGACTGCGGAATACGCGCGTGCTGACGGCAAGAGCATGGCGGCCCGCAGCGTCATCGCTGGCGTTCGCTTCTGGTTCTGAGCGATGATTCCCGCTCAGCGGCAGGCGGGCCCGCTCTATCGATCTGGAAGATGGTGCACCCGACAGGATTCGAACCTGTGGCCTCTGCCTTCGGAGGGCAGCGCTCTATCCAGCTGAGCTACGGGTGCGTGGGAGGAACCGCCTAGCAGCGCCGCGCGCCGCTTGCCAGAGGTTTGTCGTTTAGCAATTTGGTAGCGGACATGGGCGTATTCGTGCGGGCATGGCTGCTCGTCCTCCCTCTCATGACGCGAATCGCGCAGGCGTTCGTCCTGCCGCGAGCCAGATGGCGGTGAAGTGGACGGCGGTGCACGAAGCGGCGGCGGCCATTGCCGAACTGGCGGGAATCGCGCCCGAATACCGCACGCCTGAGATCCGCAACTTCCCGGCGATCATGCGCGATACGGGCGGCTGGCGCTGTCGGCTGGCGGAGCAGGGGGTGGACGATCTCGCCGCGATTCTCGAGCCAGGCCTTGCGGCGCTGCTCGCGCTGCATGGCAGCGGGGCGCCGGCCGGTGCGGCAGCGCGGGCGCTGTGGCAGGAGTTTCACACGGCACGCGGCGGGCTGCTGGCGCTGATCCCGCCGCTGGGGATCGAACGATAGCGCCATTCACGCTTCCCTTGTTCCATTTTTGTTCTTAGACTGAGGCCATGTTCGATTCGGCCCTCCCCGCTGCTGCGCCCGCCCCTGCCGAGCGGGAAGCCCTGGCGGTCGCGCGCGGGATCGGGCGGCTGTTTGCGCGGAACGGCATCTGGTGCCTGGCTGAAATGCCGCTGCGATCCGGGCGGCGTGCCGATCTGATGGGGATCGACGGCAAAGGCCGGATCGTGATCGTGGAGATCAAGGTCGCGCGCGCGGACCTGCTGGGCGATGCCAAGTGGCCGGACTATCTGGAATACTGCGACCGGTTCTACTGGGGCCTTGCCCCGCACCTGGACCGCGCTTGCCTTGAAACGCCCGCGTTCCGCCCGGACTTGTGCGGGGTGATCGTGGCCGATAGCTATGACGCGGAAATCCTCCGCCCCGCCCCCAGCCTGCCGCTCGCGCCCGCACGCCGCAAGGCGGAGACCGAGCGGCTGGCGCGCGCCGCGCTGCGGAGGCTGGTGGTAGCGGGCGATCCGCAATGCGCCGGGTGGGGCGAAGAGACCTAGAGCACACCTGCTGTCGCGAGCAGCAGGATGATACCAAGCACCGCGAAGAACAGCGCCGCGATGGCGCGGACCACGCCCAGCGGGACGCGCTTCACGATCTCGCCGCCGAGCAGGACGGCGGGCACATTCGCCAGCATCATGCCGAGCGTGGTGCCCATGGTCACCGCGACGGCGTCATGGAAGCGGGCGCCGAGCGCGATCGTGGCGACCTGCGTCTTGTCGCCCATCTCGACGAGGAAGAAGGCAACGAGCGTGGTGAGGAACGCGCCGCCGCGCGAAACGGCGGGGGCCTCGTCATCATCGAACTTGTCCGGCACGAGGGTCCAGGCGGCCATGGCGAGGAAGCCGATGGCGACGGCGTAGCGGAAGGCGGGGCCATCGAGCCAGCCGGCAGCAAGCGAGCCTGCGAGCGCGGCGAGGAAATGGTTGGCCAGCGTGGCGACGAGAATGCCCGCGATGATCGGCAGTGGCCGCTTGAAGCGGGCGGCGAGCACGATGGCGAGGAGCTGGGTCTTGTCGCCGATTTCAGCGAGAGCGACGATGGCGGTCGAGGTAAACAGGGCTTCGAACATGGGCAGTTTCCGGGGCCGGGCGAGCGATCGAGACAACGGCACCCCTCTCCCCCGCCCGGCCGGACGGGAAGAACAGGTGCCATTGGTCTCGCCCGGCAGGGGGAACGCGCGCGCTCCGTGCCTGCCGCCTGCGCCATGGCCTCTCGGCCAAGCATGTTGACGCGCCGGACGGGTCCGGCAGGGGGCTGCGCATGGACACGCGCAGCGGCTACTCCCCAAGTGACGCGGTGGCCCTAGGCCGGATGATCGTGCGCGGCAAGCCTCAAGATGGACGCGCGCGTTCTGGACGAGCGCGCCGGACGCGCTAAGGCAGGCGGTGCGCATCGCTTGACCGACCCGGCAGCGGGAGGTTGATGTGCCTGACCGAGATGGAAGCGACTTTGACCCGAAGAGCGACCCTTGCCCTGAGCGCTGCCTGCGCCGTGATGCCCATTGCCGCGCCCGCCGCGGCCCAGCCCGGCCCGCTGGCGGAAGCGCTGGGCGCGCCGGAGGACCTTTCGATCAGCCTTGCGGTGCGCGCGCGGGTGGAAGGCATCGACGGGCAGTTTCGCCCGAGCCCCGCCTCCGCTGACGCGATGTTTTCGCTGCGCACGCAGCTGGCGGTGGAATACGATGCGGGCCAGGTGCGCTTCGGCGGCGAGCTTTGGGACGCGCGCGCCTATGGCGAAGGGCCGGCCTCCAGCATCACGACGTCCGACGTGAACACGGTGGAACTGGTGCAGGCCTATGCCCGGGTGGAGCTGAGCGATCAGCGCAAGGGGGCGAAGGGCGCGCACGGCCTGCTGACACTCGGCCGCCAGACGATGGACATCGGTTCGCGCCGCCTCGTCGCGCGCAACCGGTTCCGCCAGACGACCAACGGCTTCACCGGGGCAGACCTCGAATGGACCACCCGTGGCGGCACACGGCTGCAGGCGTTCTGGACAATGCCGCAGATCCGCAGGCCGGACGATCTGCCGAGCCTGCGGGACAATGCGGTAAAGTTCGACCTCGAAACCACGCGCGTCCAGTTCTTCGGGGCGCATGCCACGCTGCCGCATGTGCTGGGGGGTGTGCTCGAAGGCTATGGCTTCCGGCTGGCGGAGCAGGACGGCGACAACCGGCCGACGCGCAATCGGCGGCTGTGGACGGTGGGCGCGCGCGCCTTTGCGCGGCCGGCAGCGGGCCAGTGGGACCACGATATGGAGGGTGCGTACCAGTTCGGCACCGCGCGGCGCACGGCGGGCGCGGCGGATGTGACCGACCTCGACGTTTCCGCGTGGTTCGTTCACGCAGAGGCGGGCTATACGCTGAAGGGCGGATGGAAGCCGCGCGTGGCGGCGCTGTTCGATGCGGCGAGCGGAGATAGCGGGCGGGCCGGGCTCTATGGCCGGTTCGACACGCTCTATGGCGCGCGGCGCTTCGATTTCGGGCCGACAGCGCTTTATGGCGCCTTGCAGCGGGCGAACATCATCTCACCGGGTGTGCGGCTCGAAGCGGCGCCCGACAAGCGCACCGACGTGATGGTTTCATATCGCGCCGCGTGGCTGGAGAACCCGCGAGATGCGTTTGCGACCACCGGGGTGCGCGACGCGAAAGGCACCTCCGGCCGCTTCGCCGGGCATCAGGCCGAAGTGCGGCTGCGGCATTGGCTGGTGCCGGACCTGCTGCAGGCGGAAACGGGCGGCGCGGTGTTGTTCAGGCAGGGCTTCCTGCGCGATGCACCCAATGCTCCGCCGAGTGGCAACAGCGTTTACGGCTATTTCGACCTTGCGCTGACACTCTGAGCGCGCTGCTCCACAAAGCCGAGGATCGCGCGCTTCTCCGCCGCGGTGGCGGTGGGCCAGGCCATGATTTCCTCGATCGTGCGCGCGCAGCCGCGGCACAGGCGGGTGAACGGATCGAGCGTGCACGTGCCGGTGCAGGGGCTGGCCGGTTCGGCGCTCATCGCCAATTCCTTAGCGCTTTTCAGCCGCGAGCCGGCTCATCAGCAGCGCGGCGCGCTTGGCCTGCAGGGCAAGGCTGGCAAGATCGACCGTTTCCGCCGGGGTATGATCGCCCTTGCTGGCAGGCCCAAGGCCGACGAGGCCGGGCACATCCGCCGCAACGAAGCTGATATCGCCCGCGCCGCGCTTGAGCGGATCGAGCGGGGGCATCGCGGGCAGGCCGAGCGCGGCGTTCACCTCGTTGAGGCGGGCGAGCAGCGCGCGGTTGGCATCGGTGGGGGCCATCGGCGGATAGCCGTCCTCGAAGGTGATCCGGGCCGTGGCGCCGGGGTAGATGCGCGCGACGATAGCCGCCATCTTTTCCTGTGCGCGGGTGTTTTGTTCTCCTGAGAGAGTGCGCAAGTCGCCGCGTGCGATGGCTTTCGCGGGGATGATGTTGGTCTTGCCGGTCGCGCTCATATGCGCCTGATCGGCGGCCAGCGCGGCCTCGGCTCCGCCCGCGATCATCCCGACGTTGAGCGTGAGGTTGGGCTCGGGCACTTCGGCGCGGATCGCTGCCAGCATGCGCGAAAGAGCGTAGATCGCGCCATCGCCATCGGCGCCGAACACGCCGCTGGAATGGCCGGACCTGGCGGTGACGTCGATCGTCCAGCTGTAGGCGGAACGGCGCGCGATCGAGCCCATGTCGATCAGCTTGCCATCCGGCCCGACATCACGGGCGAGGCCTTCGAAATCGAGCGCGATATCCGCCTTCTTGCCTTGTGCGATCAGATCGGCGCGGGCGGCGGACTGTGGATCGCCGGCGTCTTCCTCGTCGCCCGTGAGGTAGGCGACAATGTTGGCCTGCTTCAGCGTGCCTGCCGCCGCCATGGCGCGCAGCGCGGCAAGCATGGCGACCACGCCGCCCTTGTCGTCCGCCACGCCGGGGCCGCTGGCGAACTGGCCTTTGCGAGTGAAGGTCTGGAACGGCGAATCCGCTTCAAACACGGTATCGAGGTGGCCGATCAGCAGCAGGCGCTTGGCACCGGGTTTACCGGCATGCGTGGCGACGAGGTGTCCGGCGCGGCCAGTCTGCTCCATCGGCAGCCACTTCACGGTGAAACCGAGCGCTTCGAATTCCGGACGGACCATCTCGGCAACTGCCTTGACCCCGGCGATATTGCGCGAGCCCGAGTTCTGGTTGACGAGCTTTTCGAGCAACCCGACATCGCGCGCCTCGTTGGCCTCGACAGTCGCCACCATGCGCATTTCCGGGGCCGTCAGGACAGGCGCTGCTAACGCGCTGACGGGGAGCAGGAGCGAGGCGGCGAGGAGCGCGGAGGAAAGGCGGTTTTGCATCCTGCGGTGATAGAACCACCGGCCCGCATTTGGGAAGCCTGCACCTTGGCGCGCAATTTCCTTGCTTTCCTGCGCAATTGCATATATGCACAGCTTCAGCAGGACTGGCGAGCGGACGTTCCGCCGCAGGCCCGGGCAAGCGTGAGGTCCGCCGTTCAGGGCGTGAACCCGCCCCGGCTTAACAGCTGCTTCGCTTGGCTTCCCCTTCACGCATGGGTCGCATGGTCGACCTTCTGCCTGCGCGCCGCACCAATGCTGCGCGCGCCATTCATTGATTGGATTCTCATGTCATATTTCCGCGATCTCGGCCTGGCCGAGCCGATTCTCCACGCGCTTGAAACGAAGGGTTACACCGACCCGACGCCGATCCAGCGCCAGTCCATCCCGGCGCTCCTCGAAGGCCGCGACCTCCTCGGCATCGCGCAGACCGGCACCGGCAAGACCGCCGCGTTCGCGCTGCCCTCGCTCCACCGCCTTGCCGCCAACCCGCAGCCGCGCAAGCCGGCCTCGTGCCGCATGCTGGTGCTTTCGCCGACGCGCGAACTTGCCGCGCAGATCGCCGAGAACATCGCGGCTTATGCCAAGAACCTGCGCCTGACGGTGGACTGCGTGTTCGGCGGCGTGCCGGTGGGCAAGCAGGCCCGCCGCCTCGTCCCGGGCTGCGACATCCTCGTCGCGACGCCGGGCCGCCTGCTCGACCTGATCGACCAGCGCGCGCTGACGCTGGGCCGGGTCGAGATCTTCGTGCTCGATGAAGCCGACCAGATGATGGACCTCGGCTTCATCCACGCGCTGCGCCGGGTGGCCAACCTGCTGCCCAAGCAGCGCCAGAGCCTGTTCTTCTCGGCGACGATGCCCAAGGCGATTGCCGACCTCGGCAAACAGTTCATCAACAACCCGGTGCGCGTGGAAGTGACCCCGCAGGCGACGACCGCCGAGCGCGTCGAGCAGTACGTCACCTTCGTCAACCAGGCCGAGAAGCAGGCGCTCCTTACGCTGCGTATCCGTGCGCTGCTGGCGGACAAGAAGCTTGACCGCGCGCTGGTGTTCACCCGCACCAAGCACGGCGCGGACCGCGTCGTGCGCCACCTGTCCGCTGCCTCGATCAGCGCCCGCGCAATCCATGGCAACAAGAGCCAGGCGCAGCGCACTGCTGCGCTGGATGCGTTCCGTCAGGGTTCGTGCCCGATCCTCGTCGCCACCGATATCGCCGCGCGCGGGATCGACGTGAGCGGGGTTAGCCACGTGTTCAACTTCGAGCTGCCCAACGTGGCCGAGCAGTATGTCCACCGCATCGGTCGCACCGCCCGTGCGGGTGCGGACGGCGAGGCGATCAGCTTCTGCGCGCCGGACGAAAAGCCCTACCTCAAGGACATCGAGAAGCTCACGCAAGTGAAGCTGACCCCGCTGCCGCTGCCCGAAGGCTTCCAGGCCGAAGCGGCGAAGCTGCCCGCCGTGAGCCGCAAGCCCGAGGAAGCCGAGCGCGACGCACGCCGCGATGAGCGCGACCAGCGTGGCCGCTTCGGTGATCGTGGTGGTCAGCGCGGTGAACGCAAGCGCGATGACCGTTCGCCCGGTGGCCGTGCGCAGGGCCGTGATGGCCGTCCGCGCGATGCCAATCCGGCGCGTGTCGCCAACGAACGCGGGCCCGTCGGCAATCCGGTGCGCGCCGAACGCGGCGACGCGGCCGGCGGCGAGCAGCGCGATGGCCAGCCGAAGCGGTTCCGTCCGCGCGGCCCCGGTGGCGGCAATGGTGGCGGCGTCGGCCAGCACCGCAACAAGGTCCGCCGCGTCGTCTGATGGGCAGGTTCCGCCTGTGGACTGACCATTTGGCCGTCTGTCCACGGGCACGCCGCCTTGGCATAGAGCGTTATGTGATCGCTACGCCCTCCCCGCGCATGACGAGAGTGCTGCCCGCATGAGCGAGTTGTGGCTGACCGCCTTGATCATGACCGTGATCGTCGCCGCGCGTTATCTCGCGGTGAGCGGGCTGTTCGCGTGGCTGACCAAGCTGGTGCGCCCCGGCCATTACGACGGCCTTGCGCGCCAGATGCGCAGCGAGATCGCCTGGAGCCTTGCGTCCGCCGCGATCTATGGCGTGCCGGCGGGAATTATCGCGTGGGGCTGGCAGCACTATGGCTGGACGCGGGTCTACACCGACGTAAACGCCTATCCGCTGTGGTGGCTGCCGGTCTCGCTGTTCGTCTACCTCGCACTGCACGATACGTGGTTCTACTGGACGCACCGCCTGATGCACCGCCCGCAGGTGTTCCGCGCGGTCCATGCCATCCACCACGCCAGCCGCCCGCCGACAGCGTGGGCGGCGATGAATTTCCATCCGGTGGAGGCGGCCATCGTCGGCCTGTTCATTCCCGCGCTGGTGTTCGTGGTGCCGATCCACGCGGGCGTGCTCGGCCTCGTGCTGATGGTGATGACCGTGATGGGCGTCACCAATCATATGGGTTGGGAAATGTTTCCGAAGGCCCTTGTTCACTCAACTGTAGGGCAATGGGTGATAACAGCGAGCCATCATCACCGTCACCACGAGCTCTATCGATGCAATTACGGACTCTACTTTCGGTTCTGGGATCACGTCTGCGGGACCGACAAGGGACTGTCCGCACCATGATCCGGCCCCTGATCAGAAAGGGCGGCCTGCCGCTGGGCGTGGCCGTGCTGGCCGCTCCGGTCGCGATGGCGGCGATGCCGCTGCCGGAAATCCATGGACCTGCGCAAGTGGGCAGTGCAGCGCCGAGCTCGATCCTGGTCGAGATCGACGGGCTGCGATCCAACCGCGGCCAGATCATGGCTTGCATGACCGCCAACCCCAAGACTTTCCCCGATTGTCAGAAGGACCCGCACGCGCGGCACCTCACCGTTCCTGCGGCGAATGGCGAGACCGTGCAGTTCCGTGATGTGCCGCAAGGCCGCTATGCCATCGCGCTGTTCCATGACGAGAACGGCAATGGCCGCATGGACAAGATGATGATGCTGCCGAAGGAAGGCTTCGGCTTCTCGCGCGATGCGCCGCTGCAGTTCGGCCCGCCCCGATTCGGCGCGGCTTCGTTCCAGGTCGGGTCGGCGCAGCTCAGGACCGCGATCAAGGTCCGCTATATCCTGTAACATTTGCTTGCGCCGCGAGGCAGCATGGGGAATGGGCGTGAGGCCAAGCTGCCTGCCCAGATGACATGCTTTGTCGGAGAAGTGTGTGCCCGAACCCATGATCGGAGCGCAGCCGCTGCGCTCGTTGCTCTACATGCCCGCCAGCAACCGCCGCGCTGTCGACAAGGCGCGCGCGCTGCCGTGCGATGCCGTCGCGCTCGATCTCGAGGATGCCGTCGCGCCCGAGATGAAGGACGAGGCACGTGTGGCGCTGGTCGAGGAACTGACCGCAGGCGGTTTCGGTCACCGGCAGATGATCGCGCGGATCAACCCGCTCGGCTCGCCCTGGGGCAAGGCCGATCTGGCCGCGCTGGCCCATGCGCCGCTGCACGCGATCCTTGCGCCGAAGGTTGATGACGCCGCCGATGTCGTCGCGCTGTCGGTGGCGATGGACGGGGCCGGCTATGATCCCGCCGTCCGGCTGTGGGTGATGATCGAGACGCCGCAGGCGGTGCTCGCGCTGGAGCGGATTGCCCAGTCGGCGCGGATTTCGCGGCTGGCCGGCTTCGTGCTGGGGCTCAACGATCTCGCCAAGGAGACCGGCATGGCGCAAGTGCCGGGGCGGACCGGGTTCGTGCCGGTCATGGTCCAGTCGCTGATGGCCGCGCGCGCCTATGGCCTCGTCCTGCTCGACGGGGTGTGCAACGCGATCGACGACACGGCGCGGCTCGAAGCCGAATGCACGCAGGCGCGCGAGCTGGGCCTCGATGGCAAGACGCTGATCCATCCCTCGCAGATCGAGACCGCCAACCGGGTGTTCGCGCCGGGCGCGGCGGAAGTTGCCGAAGCCGAAGCCATCGTCGCGGCCTTTGCCGACCCCGCCAATGCCGGCAAGGGCGCATTGAAGGTGGGCGGCAAGATGGCCGAGCTGCTCCACCGCGACATGGCGACGAAACTGCTGGCCAAAGCGGCCGCAATCGCGGCGCGCTAATACCAACCTGCACTGATCCTGACCCATGAGGATTGCCATATCCCGTCTGCTGGCAAGGAGCGGGCGAAGCTGCGATGTGGTTCATCGTAGCGAGGTCGCGACGAAGTCCAGCGGGCGGGATATGGCAACCGAAGGCGGTTTCTGGCGGCCCTCGGACTGCGTCGCGCCCTCGGGACGATGAACCACATCGCCCCTTCGCTCGCTCCTTGCCGAGAACCGCCAGAAACCGTCCTCATGGGTCAGGATCAGTGCAGGTTGGTATGACTCCACTTTCGAACCAATGCGCGAGCGGACGCGGCGCAACTTAAACACATCTTTACCATGTTGCGCCATGACGGGCCCCTAGGGACGACCACGGGGACTGGTTCATGGATACCTATCGCGGCATTACCAAGGATGGTTCGGAGGGCCAGGAGCCCCTCGACTATGCCGCCGACTATGCGGGTTACGAAGAATCAATCGACGAGCAGGGCACCGTTGCCGCGCCGCCGCCGCCCATCGGGCAGGACGAGCGCCGCATGCAGGTGCGCGCTTACAATTTCTGGGCGAGCCTGCTCGATCAGGGTCAGTTCCCGCCGGTCCAGTCGCTGCTCGACGGGCAGATGCCGGACTTCGCCGACCATTCGGTGCTGCTGCATTTCGACAACGGTATCGAGGATCCCGCGATCCCGTTCCTCGGACAAGTGCTGGCCGATGAATGCGAGGCCGGCAGCCCGCTGCGCCGCCTGAGCGACATTCCCGGCCGCTCGCTGCTCTCGCGCATTACCGATCACTACTTGCAGATCATCGCCAACCAGGCGCCAATCGGTTTCGAGGCCGAATTCGTCAACCAGCGCGGCAAGACGATCCTCTATCGGGGCATCCTGCTGCCGTTTTCGACCGACAACGAGACGATCGACTACCTCTACGGGGTGATCAACTGGAAGGAACTGGCCGACCAGCACACAACCGATGCGCTGCTGCTCGAAGTCGATCAGGCGCTCGACCAGGTCCCGAGCAGCGCGACGCTGGCGCCGCGCCGCGCGCCCACCGTGCCGCTCGGCGGCTGGGCAGATGGCCCTGATGCAGACGGCCACCCGCTTGATCTGGCTGAGATCGGCGTCGAAATCATCCCGGACGAAGTCGCCGTGCCCGGCGCGGCTTACGATCTGGATGAGCCGGAACCGGCCTGCCTCGCCGATTGGCTCGCGTCCGCGCGCGATCTGGCGCATATCGCCCATGCCAACGAGGACCGTACCCGCGGCGCGCTCTATGCCGCCATCGGGCGGGCATGGGACTTCGCGCTCGCCGCCGAGGCTGCGCCCGAAGACTACGCCGAAATGGTCGCCGATGCCGGCCTTACCATGCAGGCCCGCGCGCCGCTGACACCGCTGGTCAAGCTCGTGTTCGGCGCGGATTACGACAAGACGCGCATTGCCGAATATACCACGGCGCTGGCCCACGCGCAGCGCCTTGCGCTGGGTTATGGCGAGCTGGGTGCCTACCTTGCCTCGGCCCCCGGCGGCCTCAAGGGCGTTGTCGCGCTGGAACGCAAGCTGCGCCGCGAGGAGACCGGCAAGACTACGCCCAAGCCGCGTGCATCGATGGTCGAGAGCCTGCGCGCGCTCGATCACAAGCCGCTCTATGCGCTGGAGCCGGAAGGTGCGGAATTCGCGCTCGTTCTGGTCCGCCGCCTTGCCAGCGGCCCCGCCGTGCTGCTGGGCGAGATTGCCGACGACCAGCCGATGTTGGAGCGCGCCGCGCGCCGCTTGCTGGGGTGATGAGCCTGCCGGGGTAATGGCTGAAGGGTCGCTTCCCCCGACCTGCGAAACCGTCTAGCCATGGGGAATGGCTGACGTTCCGATCTCCCCGCGCAAACCGCGCCGCCGTTGGCTCACGTGGACGCTGGCCGTGCTGGCACTGCTCGGCGTGGGCGGGTTCTTCCTCTACAAGCAAGCACTTGCGACCGAAGCCGTGGCCATGCTCGATGGGGCTGACCGCGTGCTGCATGGCGGCGATGGCTCCATCCGCGAAGTGGCGGCGGTGCGCTATGGCAGCGATCGCGCGCAGAAGCTCGAAATGTTCCTGCCTGCCGATCCAGGCGCTGCGAAGGGCCCGCTGCCCATCATCGTCTTCATCCACGGCGGCGGCTGGCGTTCGGGCGATCCGCACGACTACCGCTTCATCGCCCGCGCGCTGGCGCCGCAAGGCTATGCCGTGGTGCTGGCGGGCTACCGGCTCTATCCCAAGGCGCAGTACCCCGGGATGCTGGAAGACGGCGCCGCAGCGCTGCGCTGGGTGGCGGACCATGCCGCCAGGCTCGGCGGCGATCCGCAGCGCGTGGTGCTGATGGGCCATTCCGCCGGGGCCTACAACGCGGTCATGCTCGGGCTCGACAAGCGCTGGCTGGCCGCGCGCGGCCTTGATGCAGACGCGCTGCGCGGCGTGGTAGGCCTCGCCGGGCCCTATGATTTCTATCCCTTCGACGGCGAGGCGACCAGACTGAGCTTTGGCAAGGCGCCGAACCCTGAGGAGACCCAGCCGGTAGTTCACGCGCGCGCGGGCGGGCCGCCGCTGCTGCTTGTCCACGGGACTGCCGATACTCGCGTGCGCCCGCGCAATTCGGTGGAACTTGCCCGCACGATGACCCGCGCCGGAGCGCCCACCCGCGCGGTGCTGCTGGACGGCGTGACGCACGAGGGGCTGATCATGATGTTCGCGCGGCCCTTTTCGCGCGATCCGCGCGCCTTCGATGCCGTGCTGCCGTTCCTCGCCAAGGTGACGGCTTCACCGGCGGTTCAGGCGAGCGGCGGATAAGCTGCCTCCATCGTGACCCGATCCCTTCTCCGCCGCACCGGTCAGGCCTTCGCTGCCGGCATCGCGCTGTTCCTCGCGCCCACCCCGGCCGCCGCGCAATCGGTACTGCGCGATGCAGAGACCGAAGCGTTCTTTCAGGACATGGCCGCGCCGATCGTTGCTGCCGCCGGTTTCAATCCGCGCGCGATCGATCTGGTGCTGCTCAACGATCCCTCGATCAACGCGTTCGTGGCGGGCGGGCAGGCCGTCTACATCCACTCCGGCCTGATCAGCGCGGCAGACAACGCGCAGGAAGTGCAAGGCGTATTTGCGCACGAATTGGGCCACATCACCGGTGGGCATGTGATCCGCGGCAATGAAGGGGGCAAGCCCGCCACCGGGATCACGCTGCTCAGCTTGCTGCTGGGCGCGGCGGCGGCGGCGGCGGGTTCGGGCGATGCGGGCATCGGCATCCTGATGGCCGGGCAGCAGGCAGCACTCGGCAAGTACCTCGCCTTCAGCCGTGCGCAGGAATCCTCGGCCGATGCGGCCAGCGTCGGGTTTCTTTCGAAGGCGGGCATTTCCGGCAAAGGCTCGGTCGACTTCTTCAAGAAGCTGCAGAACCTCGAGTTCCGATATGGCTTCCAGCGCAATGCGGATGCCGAATTCTACTCCACCCACCCGATGACGGCTGACCGCCTGACGACGCTGCAGGATTCCTTCACGCAGGATCCGGCGTGGAACAAGCCCGGCGATCCGGCGCTGCAGGCGCGGTTCCTGCGCGTGAAGGCCAAGCTCGTCGGCTATCTGGCCGAGCCGTCCGCCACGCTGGCCGCCTATCCGGAATGGATGCAGGACGCGCCCGCCCACCTCGCCCGGGCCTATGCCTTCCACAAGGAAGCGCTGATGGACAAGGCGCTGGCCGAGACCGACGCGCTGCTCAAGCTGGACCCGAACGATCCCTATGCGCTGGAATTGAAAGGGCAGGTCCTGCTCGAATCGGGCAAGCCCGCCGAAGCCATCGCCCCCCTGCGCCGCGCGACCGAGCTGACCCGCAACACGCCGCTGATCGCCACGACACTGGGCCACGCGCTGCTCGCCACCGAGGACAAGGCCAATTTCCCCGAGGCCGAGCGCGTGCTCAAGACCGCCGTGGCGCGCGACGGCGACAATCCTTTCGCGTGGTATCAGCTCGGCGTGGTCTATGAAGCGCAAGGCGACATTCCCCGCGCACGGCTTGCCAGTGCCGAGCAGCAGTTAGGCGAACTCCAGCTGCCCGAAGCGCTGCGCAGCGCCGAGGCGGCAGAAGCCGCGCTGCCCAAGGGCACGCCCGATTGGCTGCGCGCACAGGATATCGCAATGTCCGCGCGCGCGATGATTGAGCGGATGAAGAAGTCGCGGTAGCGGGAACGGGCGGCCCGTCAGGAGTTAAATGCATGCGTTTCAGTCCGTTTCTTGCTCTGGCGCTGGTGGTGGGCGCGGCTGGCGCGGCCGGTGGCTGGTGGGCCATGCATGGCCGGACCAGCGAGGCGCAGCAGGCCGCCGCTGCTGACGCCAAGCTGGACGGCCAACTCGCCGCAGCCGGGATCGATTCCACCAAGCGCGGCGCGATCGAGGCGCTGGTGCGCAGCTACATCCTCGAACATCCGGAAATCCTGCCCGAGGCGATGGAGAAGTTGCAGGCGCGCGAAACCGAGGCGCGGCTGGCGCCGGTGCGCGGCGCGATCGAGACGCCCTTCCCCGGCGCCATTCTGGGCAATCCGCAGGGCAAGGTCACCCTGGTCGAGTTCACCGACTTTTCCTGCACTTATTGCCGCAGCAGCGTGGCCGATGTCGAAGCGCTGGTGAAGAACAATCCCGATCTGCGCGTGGTGATCCGCGAACTGCCGATCATCGCGCCCGAAAGCGAACCCGCAGCGCGCATGGGCCTCGCCGCCGCCGCGCAGGGCAAGTACGCCGCGTTCCACAAGGCGATGTTCACCGGCGAGCGGCCGAATACTGCGAGCATCGCGGCGGCAGCCAATGCCGCAGGCGTGGACAGCGCCGCCGCCGCCGCGTTCACCCAGCAGCCGAACGTGCATCAGGAGCTGGAGCGCAATATCGGCTTCGCGCGCCAGCTCGGCATCAATGGCACTCCGGCATGGAGCGTGGGCGGCAAGCTGATGACCGGCGCCGTGGGGCGCGAGGCGCTGCAGGCGGCGGTCGACGCGGCGCGCAAGGGCTGATGCGCGGGCGGCTCACGCTCCTTGCGGCTGCGCTGGCCTGCGGAGCGCCGTGCGCCGCACAGCCCGTCGACGATCTCCAGCAGGACGATGCGCAGGTCCAGACCATCGGCTGGCGGCTGAGCCACGCCAATGCTGCCTTTTGCGCGCGGGGTGCGCCGGGGATCGGCCTGCTGCTTGGCGATGCACAGACCTTCGCCAATCCCGCCGTGGCGCGCGAGGCCTATGGCCTGTCCGGCGATATCGCTGTGGCCGCTGTCGGGGCGGAGAGCCCGGCCGAAGCGGCGGGCCTCTCGGCCAACATGGTGGTGACTGCCGTTGACGGCGTGCCGATTGGCCCGGCGCCGCGCAAGGGCAGCTGGGACCGCATCTGGGCGCTGCAGACGCGGCTGGAGCAGGCGGCGGCGCGCGATGGCAAAGTCTCGCTCACGCTGGACGGCGGGCGCGTGGTCACGGTCCCTGCGGCACCCTCCTGCGGGGTGCGCTTTTTCCTCGACGACGCGAAGAACAACGCCGGCGCCACCCGCAGGGAAGTGCGCATCGGCCGCGACGCGCTCGACCAGCTTGGCGGCGACGAAGCGATGATCGCAGCGGTGCTGGCGCATGAACTGGCCCACGCGGCGCTCGATCACGAGACCCTGCTCGGCGGGGGTGATCGCAGCACGGCTGCGGTGCGCCGGACCGAACGCGAGGCGGACCGGCTTTCGGTATGGATCATGGTCAATGCCGGTTATCCGCCCGAAGCGGCGCTGCGCATGATCCGCCTGATCCAGCCGCGCGGATTGCTGGTGATGCCCGGCGCCAGCCACGGCAAGGCCAGCACCCGCGCAAAGGAGATGGCGGCGGAGATCGCCGTGATGCGCGCCCAGCCCGATACGAACTGGGCGCTCAGGTTCCGGCGCGAACCTTAGGCGGGAACGCCCGCCTTGGCGGCGGTCGTTTCCATCGCCAGAATCGACGTTTCGCTGCGCGGGCGGGCCATCACGCGGCGCACCATCGGCTCGAAGAAATCGAGCGGCAGCGTGTCGTAATCCGGATCGAACGCGGCCTGATCGTATTTCGCGCAGAATTCGGCGCAGGCCTCGAAGTGCGGGTTGTCGCGGTGCTTCTCGCGCACGTTGCGATCGATGCCGAGGTAGTGGAAGTAGTAGTACCCTTGGAACGCGCCGTGATTGCGGCAGATCCAGTGCTCTTCCTCGCTGACGAAGGGCTGTAGGATCGCAGCGGCGATTTCCGGATGGTTGTACGATCCCAGAGTATCGCCGATGTCATGCAGCAGCGCCATCACGACATAGCTTTCCGGGCGGCCATCGCGGTGGGCGCGGGTCGCGGTCTGCAGGCTGTGGGTCAGCCGGTCGATCGGAAAGCCGCCGAAATCGCCGTCGAGCAGCCGCAGGTGGGCCAGCACGCGGTCCGGCAGGCCAGCGGCAAAGCCGACATAGTCGCGCGCGATGATCGCCCAATCTTCCTGCGTGCCTTCTTCCATCGAATGGAACTGCGCGCGCTCACCGGAATCGCCGTGATGATCCATGGTTCTCTCCCTTTTGCGGGGGAGAGTATCCCCTTTGCACGGCCTCGAAAAGCACTTGATTTGTTCCGATGACGCGGAAGGCGGTACCGGCCCTCTCCCCCTCCCGACCACCCACAAGATTACCCTGAATGGGTGGTCGGGAGGGGGAGAGGGCCGGTACCGCGCTCATAAGTGGCGCAATGCGAATCTGTGGGGTACACACCCCCTATGGCAATGAAGCTGCCGCTGCGCCCCACGCCGTTCTTCGGCAACAAGAACCGCGCCTTCTGGCGTCTGCAGATGCTCGGCTGGGGCGGCGCGATGCTGCTGCGCGCCCTTTCCAGCCTCGCCAATGCCCAGCCGTGGTCGTTCCTGATCATCGTGCTGATCGCCTCGGTCACCGGCTTCTCGATCAGCCTCATCCTTTCGGTCATCTACCGCGCGCTGATCAACCGCACGCCGTG
The DNA here is from genome assembly GCA_964413325.1 of uncultured Novosphingobium sp. Taxonomy (GTDB): domain Bacteria; phylum Pseudomonadota; class Alphaproteobacteria; order Sphingomonadales; family Sphingomonadaceae; genus Novosphingobium. The sequence goes on from CAYPRK010000002.1 coordinate 346,744, forward strand.
GATCACCTGGGGCGTGACGGCCGTGGTGCTCGCGATTGCGGTCGGCCTCTATGCCTTCATCGATTCCTGGGTGATCAGCCTCTACCGCACCGAAGGCAATTCCGGCTTCGCGCAGCTGTTCCTCGGCGTGTTCTACCTCGATCTCACGCTGCTCGGCGCGTGGTCGGCGCTGTACTACGCAATCAACTTCTATGTGCAGGTGGAGGAGCAGAACGACCAGCTGATGCGCCTCGAAGCGCAGGCGACCTCCGCTCAGCTCGCCATGCTGCGCTATCAGCTCAATCCGCACTTCCTGTTCAACACACTGAATTCGATCTCCACCCTCGTGCTGCTCAAGCAGACCGAGCCCGCCAATGCGATGCTCAGCCGCTTGTCCTCGTTCCTGCGCTACACGCTGATCAACGAGCCGACCGGGCGGGTCACCGTGGCGCAGGAAGTCGAGACGCTGAAACTCTACCTCGATATCGAACGGATGCGTTTCGAGGAGCGGCTGGCCACCGAATTTCGCATCGATGACGCCGCTTCCCCGGCGCTGATGCCCTCGCTGCTGCTCCAGCCGCTGGTTGAAAACGCGATCAAGTATGCCGTCAGCCCGCTTGAGGAAGGGGCCACCATCACCATCGCGGCGCAACTCGTCGGCCCGGTGCTGCGTGTCACCGTGTCCGACACCGGCCCGGGGTTGCAACCGGGCACCGACCCCTCGACATTGTTTGGCGTGACCAGTTCCCGTTCGGATTCCACGCGCGTCGGCCTCGCCAATATCCGCGACCGGCTTGCGCAGGCCTACGGCGAGAACCAGCGGTTTGAAATCGGCGAGCGGCCGGGTGGAGGCTTCATGGTGGTGATCGAGCTACCCTTCGAAGCGCGCGAGGCGTCCATGAACGGCAATCCGCAATCCCCGGCGCAGCTCGTCTCACAGCAAAGGTAGCGCATGACCATTCGCACGATCCTCGTCGATGACGAAAAGCTCGCCATTCAGGGCCTTCAGCTGCGGCTCGAAGCCTTCCCCGATGTCGAGGTGATCGACACCTGCTCCAACGGGCGCGAGGCGATCCGCAAGATCAAGACCGAGAAGCCCGACCTCGTGTTCTGCGATATCCAGATGCCCGGCTTCGATGGCTTCAGCGTGGTGAGCGGAGTGATCGAGATCGATCCGCCGCTGTTCGTCTTCGTGACGGCCTATTCCGAGCACGCGATCCGCGCGTTCGAGGCCAATGCGGTCGATTATCTCCTGAAGCCCGTCGAACCCGCCCGCCTTGCCGACGCGCTGGACCGTGCGCGCACGCGCCTTGCGGAGAAGCGCGGGCTGGAAGAGGCTGAGAAGCTCAAGACCGTGCTGGCCGAAGTCGCCCCCGATGCGATGGAAGGCATCCCGGAGGACAGCGAGCCTGCGGTCGGCCGGTTCGAGAAGCTCATCAACATCAAGGACCGCGGGCAGATCTTCCGCGTTGACGTCGACACCATCGAGCGGATCGAGGCGGCGGGCGATTACATGTGCATCTACACCGGCGACAATTCGCTGATCCTGCGCGAGACGATGAAGGATCTCGAACGCCGGCTCGATCCGCGCGTGTTCCAGCGCGTGCACCGCTCGAAGATCGTAAACCTCGACCGCGTGCGGCAGGTACGGCCGCACACCAACGGTGAATGCTTCCTCGTGCTGGACAGCGGCTCGGAAGTGAAGGTTTCGCGCTCGTACCGCGATGTGGTGGCGCGCTTTGTCCACTGATGCTCGACAGCGGGATCAGCCATAGCTAGTCCCGCCGCATGACGGACTTTTCCATCCCCGGCTTCGATCTCGAAGCCTTCGTCGCCGCCACGCTGGCCGAAGACCTCGGTGACGGCCTGCCCGGCGGCGGGCATGACGTGACGAGTGAAAGCGTGATCCCGGAAGGGGCGCGCTTTGCCGGGGTAATGGACAGCCGCGATGCGATCACCGTCTGCGGGCTGCCGATTGCCGCCGCTTTCTTCAGTGCACTTGATCCGGCGATGGAAATCGAACTGCTGGTGGCCGAAGGCGCCCGTGTCGAGCCCGGCTCTGCGCTGATGCGGCTGACCGGATCGGCGCGGGCCATGCTCACAGCGGAGCGCAGCGCGCTCAATACCGTGCAGCACCTCTCGGGCGTCGCCACGCTGACGCGCCGCTATGTCGATGCGATGGGCGAGACCAAGGCGCGCCTGCTCGATACGCGCAAGACCATCCCCGGCCTGCGCCACCTTGAGAAGTATGCCGTGCGTACCGGCGGCGGGGTCAATCACCGCATGGGCCTGTGGGACGCGGCGATGATCAAGGACAACCACGTGCTCGTGGCGGGCGGCGTCGCGGAAGCGGTACGCCGTGCACTGGCCGCCGGGGTGTGCGAAGTGATCTGCGAAGTCGACCACATCGACCAGATCGAACCTGCGCTGCAGGCCGGGGCGACCCGCCTGCTGCTCGACAATATGGGGCCGGACCTGCTGCGCGAGGCCGTTGCGCTCGTCGCAGGCCGTGCGCCCTGCGAGGCATCGGGTGGCGTGAGGCTGGAAACCATCGGCGCGATTGCCGCCTCGGGCGTGGACTATGTCTCGGTCGGCCGCCTGACCCAGAGCGCGCCAGCTGCCGATATCGGGCTGGATTTCACGCCGCTATGATGGGGTGGCGGCTGCTTCCGGCCGCCTTGGCCGTGCTGCCGCTGGCAGCGCCATCGCTGGTTCTGGCTGAAGTGCCAGCCTGCCGCCTGCCGCCGCAGGTTTCCACCCCCGCCCTCCCAGCGCCGGATGGCCCGCGCCGGGTGCTGCCGATTGCGGGCTATACGCTCGCGCTCAGCTGGTCGCCCGAATACTGCCGCACGCGCGGGCGCGATCCCCGCGCTGCGTTCCAGTGCGGGGGCAAGGTGGGGCGATTCGGGTTCATTCTCCACGGCCTCTGGCCCGAAGCCGCGCCGGGCAGCTGGCCGCAATGGTGCCCGGCCACGCCGCTCTCGGCCGATGCCGTTCGCCGCAATCTCTGCATGACGCCCTCGCCCGATCTCCTCGCGCACGAATGGGCCAAGCACGGCGCGTGCATGGCGAGCACGCCCGACGCCTATTTCAAGGCCGGGGCCGAACTGCTGCGCACCGTCCGCTTTCCCGACATGGCGCGCCTCTCCCGCCGCCCGGGCCTGACCGCAGGCGATCTGCGCAGCGCCTTGCGCGGGACCACACCCGCGATCCCCGCCACGGCGATCCGCGTGAAAGCCAATGCGCGCGGCTGGCTGGATGAAGTCCACATCTGCTACGGCAAGGACTTGCAACCCGCTACCTGTACCGAGCGCGGAGCCGAAGACAGCGCACCGCTCAAGATCTGGCGCGGTTCGTAACCGGCTCGCCTGCCACAGCGAATGCGAAACGCTGAATATCCAGGAGGCCGCGTTGTCACTGAAGCTCGACCACCTCACCATCCTCTCGCGCGATCCCGAAGCAAGCGCGGCGTTCTACGGTCTGCTGCTCCCGCGCCTCGGTTTCATGCAGAAGAAGCGGCATATCTGGGCGAATGACGAGGGCCTGCACATCCAGTTCGGCAAGTCACAGCCCGAAACGCGCGCGTACGAACGGTATGGTGCGGGGCTCAACCACTTCGGCTTCACAGCACCTTCGGTGGAGATGGTCGAGGCGCTCGCGGCGGAAATGGAAGCGGCGGGCTTTGTCGCGCGGCTGCAGCGCTTTCCGGGCGGCACGACGGCGCTGTTCCTGCCCGATCCTGATGGCCTGCGCGTCGAAGTTTCGTGGTATCCCCCCGGCACGCCGCCAGTCGATTGAACCTCAGCGCCGCGCCTTGAAGAAGGTGCGCAGCAGCTCTGCCGCCTCGCTTTCGCCAATGCCGGAATAGACTTCGGGCCGGTGCAGGCAGCCGGGCGCATCGAATACTTTCGCGCCGTGCTCCACCGCGCCGCCCTTGGGATCGCTCGCGGCGTAGTAGACCCGCGCCAGCCGGGCATGGACGATGGCGCCCGCGCACATCGCGCAGGGCTCCAGCGTGACCCACAAGTCGCACCCGGTCAGCCGGTCCTGCCCGAGCGCAGCGGCGGCGGCGCGAATCGCCATGACTTCGGCATGGGCAGTCGGATCGTGGTCTTCGCGCGGCGAGTTGTGGGCCACAGCGATCACTTCGCCATCCTTGACGATCACCGCCCCGATCGGCACTTCCCCCGCTTCGGCGGCGCGCGCGGCGGCTTTCAGCGCCATGTGCATGGGTTCGGAAAGGGGCCAGCGGGTCATCCCAAGCGGGCTAGCGCGGCTTGGGTCGCGGATGCAACGTGCGAATCCTTGACTTTGCGTGCCGGATCGGCAAGAGCGCGCCCTTCCCGATCCATGATCGTTCAAATCCAAGCGAGTTTTCAGCCATGTCGCGCATCTGCGAACTGACCGGTAAGGGCCGCCAGGTCGGCCACAACGTGAGCCACGCCAACAACAAGACCAAGCGTCTGTTCCTGCCCAACCTGCAGAACGTCACGCTCATGTCGGAAAAGCTCGACCGCAGCTTCAAGTTCCGCGTTTCGACCCACGGTCTGCGCTCGGTGGAGCACAACGGCGGTCTCGACAACTGGCTGCTCAAGGCTTCGGACGCCAAGCTCAGCCCGCGCGCGCTCAAGGTGAAGCGCGAGCTGGCCAAGGCCGTCGCTGCCTGATTGATCCGCCGGGCGGCTGCTTGCCGCCTGCGCTGAACGGGCCGGATTCAAGCTGACTTGGTCAGTGGGCGTCCGGCCCGATTCGCAGCTTGAGCAGAAGCGTTCGCTGCGCCCAGACCATCTCGTTGCTGTCCGAAATGAGCCAGACCATCTGGCTGCCATCCGGCTCGCGCGTGACGGTCATCCCTTCGTAGTTATCACGGATGCGCGGATCATCGATGCGCGCGATCACGCGCGGCGTGATCCTGGCGCCCGGCTTCACGTCCTGCGGCGTGAAGACCGCGATCAGCGAACGGAAGCCGATCAGCCCGAAGTGCCGCCCGAGCACCAGCAGGCGTCCGTCCGGCATCTGGGTCAGTTCACTTGGCCGATAGCCCGGCGGCATGACCAGTTCGAACCGGGCCGGATCCTCGTAAGGCTGCGGCGCGGCGCGGAAGATCAGGCCGGGATGGCGCGTGCGATCAAGCCAGCCAGAGTACGTCTCACCCACGATCACGGTGCGCCCGTCGGCAAGCCGGGCCATCGCCTCGGGCCCCTTGTTGTCGGGCCATTCCGCCAGCACCGGCAGGGGGATGGCCCTCCGATTGACGAGATCGGGGCTGAATTCCAGAAGCTTCGGCGCATCTTCGTAGGCGACGGTGAGGGTGCCACTGACCGGATCGACCGTGACCGCCTCGGCATCGCTCTGGAAGCGATTCTTGCGCCAGTCGAGATGGATCAGCGTGTCGGCGCGGGCATGCCACGGGCCGGGCCGGTCGGGCCGCGTGAACCAGAGCACTCCGCCCCGGTCTCCCACGGCGACGAAGCCGCTGCGCGTCTGGGCGAGGCCCGACAATGTGCCGAGGATGCGGTTCTGGCCGACGATCTGCCACGCTCCGGCAAGGCGAAGCGCGCCTGCCTGCGGCGGGTTGTTCCGCAGCGAGGGCATCAGATCGACCAGATCGATGGCGGCATTGCGCGGCCGCTGCGGTAGCGGCGCGCGCAGCCATGTCACCGGCCCAAGCGCGAGGATCAGCAGGGCCAGTTTGAGCGCGCGCATTGCCGGGGCGCTTGCCACAGCCGGCGGCGCGTGAACAGCCCGCGCGGGGTTCGATCAGGCGGGAACGAACTTCAGCGCATCGCCGTTGATGCAATAGCGCTTGCCGGTGGGCGGCGGGCCATCATCGAACACGTGGCCAAGGTGCCCGCCGCAGCGCGAGCAGTGTACTTCGGTACGCGTCATGCCGAACGAGGTGTCCGTGGACGTGCCGATGCCGCCCTTGATCGGCGTCCAGAAGCTGGGCCAGCCGGTGCCGCTATCGAACTTGGTCGAGGAGGCGAACACCGCCGTACCGTCTGCCGCGCAGGTGAAGGTGCCCTTGCGGTGCTCCTTGAGCAAGGCGGAGGTGAATGGCCGTTCGGTCCCTTCCTCGCGCAGGATGTAATACTGCGCAGGGGTGAGGATCTTGCGCCATTCCGCTTCGGTGTGCCGCAGCGGAAACGCCCCCTTGCGGGTGGCAGCAGCGGGCGTGCCGCAAGCCGCCGCAGTCATGGCGGCAGTGGCAGTGAGGAAGGCGAGGAAGTTGCGGCGCGATGATATCATGGAGTCTCGTTCGGCAGAAATGGTCGTGCCGTTACATCCGATGCGCAGATCGTCAGATCAAGCGGGCCATTCGGGAGCGAAGGAGTCCCGCCGTGGGCTGGGGAGGGGGGCGGGATAACCCACCGGCGGGACACCCCCCTCCTAGGTAACTCTACCTGAACCCAATCTGACCGGTGCAGTTAGAAACCGTTCAGCGCTTCTCCAGAACGACTTCCATCTTGCGGAAGCCGTGCACGAAATTGGCGCGGACCCGCTTCACATCGCCCACCACGCGCGTGCGCATCTTGCGCTCGTGCATTTCCTCTAGCAGCACGCGCAGCTGCAGTTCAGCAAGGCGGGCGCCCACGCAGCGGTGGATGCCGTGGCCGAACGCCAGATGGCGGCGGGCATTCGGACGGTCGACGATCAGCTTGTCCGGGTTTTCGAACACCGTTTCGTCGCGGTTGGCCGAAAGGTACCACATCACGACCTTGTCGCCGGCCTTGATCTGCTGCCCGAACAGTTCGTTGTCCGCCGTGCAGGTGCGGCGCATGTGGGCCAGCGGCGTCACGAAGCGCAGGCATTCCTGCACGGCATTGGGGATCAGCGAGGGATCGCCTTCCAGCAGCGCGCGTTGATCGGGGAACTGATCAAGCGCGTGGACGATGCCCGACATGGTGTTGCGCGTCGTGTCGTTGCCGCCGACGATCAGCAGGACGAGATTGCCCATGAATTCCTGCGGGCTCATCTTCGACATTGCGGGCGAATGGATCATCATCGAGATGAGGTCCGGGCTCGGCGCCTTGCCCATGCGCTCCATCCACAGGCGGCTAAAATACTGCGCCATTTCCTGAAGGATGCCGAAGCGCGTATCGGCCAGATCCTGCGCCAGGGTCAACTCGACATCGCCCGCCCAGTCCGACCAGAAGGTCAGGAGGCGGCGATCCTGCCAAGGAAAGCCGAACAGGATGGCGAGCATGCCGGTGGTGAGCTCGATCGAGACCTTGTCCACCCAGTCGAACTTTTCGCCCCACGGCAGGCTGTCGAGCACTTCGCCGGTGCGCTGGCGAATCTCCGCCTCCATCCGCGCGATCTCGGCCGGAGTGAAGGCGGGCGCGACGGTGCGGCGCTGACCGGTGTGATCGGGGCGGTCCATCGCGATGAACATCGGCAGCTGCCGCTCGGCCAGCTTGACCGGATCGATATCTTCCGGCGGATCGCCGATGGTGATGCCGCCGTGCTGCCACGAGGAGGAATAGAGCTCGGGCAGCGATTCGACGTGCTGGATCGCCTTGTGGGTGACGACATTCCAATAATCGCCATAAGGCGTGCCGGTGACCTTGTTGACCGGGGCCTGCGCGCGCATCTCGGCAAAGATCGGGCCCCAGCGATCCTCGACATAGATGTCCGACCGGCTGACGTCCCACTTGTGCGTGTGGTGCGGGGCGGCCTGCGGATTGGCCGCCAGCCATTCCTCGAACGCCTCGGTGGCAGTGGGACCGGTACGGTAGGTGAACGGCGCTTCGGGCGCGAGCTGGGTGGCCATGGCTATCCTTCCGGGTGCGGGCAGCTCCGGGCGGCCGCCCTTGTCACTCGGTGGATACTATCCTTGCAACCTACATGGCTGTCAATAAGGATTACGCTGCCTTGGGCGCACGCCGCAGCCAGCCCCGCCTGCCCCGCGCCGGGCCGGATTTCATCACCGTGCGGCGGAAGAGCTGCGCACCCACGCGGATGATCACGCCAACCCACACCGCCTGGTAGACCAGCGCGATCAGGTGCGGCCAGAGCACCGGCGACTGCGCCGCCTGCGCCAGCATCGCGAAGGGCGAGCTGACCGGGAACACCTGGCTCGCCGTCTCGATCCACGTGCCGGGACGGGCCAGCGCATAGCTCGCGAAAAAGAACACCATGAGCTGCATCATCGTGACCGGCATCGAGAGCGTCTGAACCTCGCGCACGGTGGTCGCCATGCCGCCGATCGAGAGGAACAGCGATCCGAGCAGCAGGTAGGCCATCGCGAAGTAAAGGAAGCCCAACACGCAGAACATCGGCCAGCCGATGGCAGGTGTTGCCAGTAGCGGGATCGACTTCATGCCCGCAAGCATCAGCATGCCATAGACCGAGCCCCACACCGCGATGCCGACAAGGCTGACCGCGAGCATGGCGAAGAGCTTCCCGAGGAACAGTGCGTCCATGGGGATCGAAGCGGCGAGCACTTCGATGATCTTGTTGGCCTTTTCCTCGACGAGGTTGGACAGCACCATGCCGGCGAGCAGCATCGTGAGAAGGAACAGCAGCACCTGCCCGGCCTGCGCCGTGACCGCGAGATCGACGTGCTGCTTGGCGGCGGTGGTGGCGATCTTGTCTTCGCGCACTTCGGGATAGCTGCGCGGCCCCGGCGCACCGGCTTCGGCTGCGATCAGCGCGACCTGCCCGCGCCATTGGTCGACGCGTTCGGAGGTGGCGGTCAGCACGGGCTTGCCCAGCGTACCGGTGATCACGGCGGCAAGCTGCGGCGCGCCCTTCACGCCCTTGCTGGCGAGCACGGTGCGCGCATCGAACGTTTCACCCGGCTCCAGCCTGTCCAGCACGACGTATTCCGGCACGAAGCCCGACATCTTTGGCGCAAGGCTGCCGCGCGCGGCAACCAGAGCATCGCCCTGATGCGCGGGCATGGCGATGCCGATGACCGGATTGTCGATATCGCGAGAGACCTGCGAGCCGACCGCAGCCGCCATCGCGCCAATGAACACCGGGAACAGCGGACCGATCAGGAAGAAGATGAAGGTCTTGGAGAAGATCACCGCGCAGAAATCGCGGCGCATGATCACCCAGGCGGCGGCAAAGTGATTGCGGAGCATCAGCGGCGACCCTTCTTCTGATTGGCTTTCTCAGCCTCTTCCTGCGCCGATTCCTCGAGCGCGCGGGCCGCAGCCTCGCCCGCGATGGAGACGAACGCGTCATGCAGGCCGGGGCGTTCGATCGAAAGCGAGAGAATGCCCGCATCGCCTTCGATCAGCGCGCGCAGCAGCGGCTCGACCCCGCTTTCGGGCAGGGTGAAGAACCAGAAGCGGCCTTCGTGGCGGGCGTCAGCCGGGATGGCGGCGCGCCACGGCCCGTCCTGCGCACGGGTTTCGAGGCGAACTTGCGGGCGGAGGCGATCACGCGCGGCGTCGACCGGGCCCGCAAACGGCACCTTGCCGCCAGCGATGATGGCGATCTGATCGCACAGGCGCTCGGCATGGGCGATGACGTGGGTGGAGAAGATCACCGTCGTCCCGCGCTCGGCGAGACTGCGAATCATCCGTTCGAGCTTGCCCTGGTTCAGCGCGTCGAGGCCGGAGAACGGCTCGTCGAACACCACGAGATCGGGTTCATGCACCAAGGTGCCGAGCAGCTGGACCTGCTGCGCCATGCCCTTGGAAAGCTGGCGGATCTGGCGGTCTGCCGCATAGCCAAGGCCGTGCTGCTCCAGCAGTTCACGCCCGCGGCGGCGGCCTTCCTTGAGCGGCACTCCGCGCAGCGCGGCGAGGAACGCAATGGCCTCAACCGCCTTCATGGCGGGATAGAGCCCGCGCTCTTCGGGCAGGTAACCGATGCGGCGCGCGACCTCGGTCGGACGTTCGTGGCCGAGCACGCGGCGGTAGCCCGAATCGGGATCGATAATGCCCAGCAGCATGCGCAAGGTCGTCGTCTTGCCCGCGCCATTGGGGCCAAGGATGCCGTAGATCGCGCCGCGCGGCACCGAAATGTCGACGCCGTCGACCGCGGTGAAGCCATCGAAGCGCTTGACGAGGCCGCGCGCTTCGATTGCCCAATCCTGAGCGGCGTCAGCAGAAGGAACGTTGTCCAGCACGGGCGTCCCGGTAAAGGAGGCAAAGGGTTCGATCTTCATGCGATCTGCCGTTAACCGTAAGGCATGAACGAGGGGGGCAGCAAGTTTGGTTAACGGCGCGGAAACCACTCTCGTTTCCCGCATCAAGGCGGAGGCGGCGCGGCTGGGTTTCGCGGCTTGCGGGATTGCGCCCGCCGCCGACGATCCGGTGCGCGCCGAGCGGCTGGAGCAGTGGCTGACGGGCGGCAACCACGGCGCGATGGAGTGGATGGAGACCCGCTTCGAGCACCGCAAGGGGCCGCAATCGCTGTGGCCCGAAGCGCGCAGCGTGATCGCGCTGGGCATGAGTTATGCCCCGTCTGCCGATCCGCTCGCGCTGGCAGAGGCGAAGGACCGCGCGCGCATTTCGGTCTATGCGCAAGGCGCGGATTATCACGACGTGGTGAAGCGCGCACTGAAGGCCTTGGCGCGGTGGCTGGTGGCCGAAGTGCCGGGCGAGGAGGTAAAGGTCTTCGTCGATACGGCACCGGTGATGGAAAAACCGCTGGGCGAGGCGACAGGGATCGGCTGGCAGGGCAAGCACACCAATCTCGTCAGCCGTGCGCATGGTTCCTGGCTGTTCCTTGGCGCAATCTATACGACCTTGGCGCTGGAGCCTGATGCGCCCCATGCGGACCGCTGCGGGAGTTGCACCGCCTGCCAGACCGCGTGCCCGACGGACGCGTTCCCTGCGCCCTACCGCCTCGATGCGCGGCGCTGCATTTCCTACCTCACGATCGAGCACAAGGGGCCGATTCCGCGCGAGTTCCGCGCCGCGCTGGGCAACCGCATCTATGGCTGCGACGATTGCCTTGCGGTGTGCCCGTGGAACAGCTTTGCCAGCACCGCGGCGACCAATAAGGCCTTCCTGCCCCGCGCCGAACTGACCGCGCCCCGGCTTGCCGAACTGCTCGCGCTGGATGACGCGGCCTTCCGCGCGCTATTTGCCGGATCGCCGATCAAGCGCATCGGGCGCGACCGGTTCGTGCGCAATTGCCTCTATGCTGCAGGGAACAGCGGCCACGCAGCGCTGATGGCCCCGGTGCAGCGCCTGCTCGCCGATCCTGACCCAGCTGTGGCCGATGCCGCGAGTTGGGCCTTGGACCGGCTGGCGGAAGCTATGCCAGTTCCTTGAGCGGCGTTCCGGCGTCCGCCAGCTTCTCGGGCGCGATCACCGCGCCGGTTTCAACCAGCTTGCGGCCCTGGACATAGTCCTTGACCATGTTGACGCAGTCGAGCGCGACGACCTTGCCCGCCTTCAGATAGATCACCGAGAAGCTGCGCGTCGCAGGATCGCCGCGCGTGACCACCGCGTCATGCCCTGTCGAAAGACCGACGGTCTGGAGCTTGAGATCGTACTGGTTCGACCAGAACCACGGCACCGCGTGATACGTCGCTTCCACGCCGCAGATCGTCTTGGCAGCGACAGTCGCCATGTCATTGGCGTTCTGCACCGATTCCAGCCGGATCACCGCGCCATCGGCGAAGGCGTTGGCATGGGCGGCGCAATCGCCGATCGCGTAGACATCGGGGAGCGAGGTGCGGCACTGCCCGTCGACCTGCACCCCGTTTGCGCCTTCTGCGCCCGCCGCGCGGAGCGGCTCGACGCAGGGGATGATGCCGATGCCGACGATGACGAGATCGGCGGGGAGCACGCTGCCGTCAGCAAGCTTGACGCCGGTGACCTTGCCGCCCTCACCCACCAAGCAGTCGACCATCACGCCCGTGCGCAGATCGACGCCATGCGCGCGGTGGTCCGCTTCGTAGAACGACGACAATGCCTCGCCAGCCACGCGCGCGAGCACGCGCGGGAGAGCTTCGAGCAGGGTGACCTGGCAATCGAGCTTGGTCAGCACCGCCGCCGCCTCCAGCCCGATATAGCCGCCGCCGATCACGACAGCGCGCTTCGCGCCGGCATCGAGTTCGCCCATCAGCCGGTCGACATCCTCGCGCGTGCGGACCGCGTGGACGCCGGCGAAATCGGCCCCGGCGCAGGACAGCTTGCGCGGATCGCCGCCCGCCGCCCAGATCAGGTGGCCATAAGCGAGCTTGCGGCCATCGCTCAGCGTCGCGACATGCGCGGCGGCATCGAGCGCGGTGACTTCGGTGCCGAGCAGCATGGTGACCGCCTTGTCCGCCCAGAATGCCTCGGGACGGATCATGATGCGGTCGAAGGTCTTGTCGCGCGCGAGGTATTCCTTGGAGAGCGGCGGACGCTCGTATGGCAGCTCCGGCTCGCGCCCGACGACCATGATCGTGCCCGCAAACCCGTTCTGCCGCAGCGCAATCGCCGCCTGCGCGCCGCCATGGCCCGCGCCGACAATCACCACATCCGCTGCCAGATCCGTCCCGCTCATATCCGCACTCCTTTGGTGAGCGCGGATTTGGCGAAAAGTAGCGGCGCGTCAACTGGCGGGAGTGAGAATGTCCGGCGCGGCAAAGCCGAGTTTGCCGTCCATCCCCCCAACCCGCTCATGCTGAGCTTGTCGAAGCATCATGCGCAGCGGTCGCGCCAGCACCCTTCGACAAGCTCAGGGTGAGCGGGGTTGGGGGCAGGATGGAAGGGCTCCGCTACCGCGCCAGCAGCGTCCTCGCCTGGCTCGCCAGTTGCGCCAGCATCGCCGGAGCGACCCCGCCCGCGCCTTGCGCCCGGCCCGTCAGCGCACGGAAGTTGCGCACAGGCGCGGCCTGCGTCTCGAGCCACTGCGCCACGGCAGCCGCCGGATCCTGCCCGGCGGCGCGGGCGAGGAAATCGAGGCGCATCTGCTGGAAATCGCGCGCGAGGCCGGCAACAAGCAAGCGCTCCCACGGATCGGACGGGCTCATCCGGCTGGCCGCCTGCTGCGCCCAATCGAGCCCCAGCGCGGCACCGAGCTGCGAGAACGCCGCCGTCAGCGCCGAGGGATCGATCCCGCGCGTGGCCGCGAGGTGGGCAAGGCCGATCGCCCCGTCCATGTCGACAAGGTGCGCGACGCGCTCTGCGACATGCTCGGGAACGCCCGCATCGGTCAGTTCGGCCAGCATCCGCCGCGCCTGCACCTTGGCCTCGCCCTGCAGCAATTCGCCAGTGGCGGCGGCGAGCTGCGACACGCCGGGGGAGAGCTCGGCGATCAGCTTGCCCGGCTCGAACGACCCGCGCCCGGCCCGCAGCACATCGGCGATATGGCCGCGGAGCACTTCGGCAACGCGGGCATAGAGCGAAAGGCGCGCCTGTTCGGGCATCATGTCGCCGTCAGGCCCGTCAAGCAGGGCCCAGATGCCCTTGACATCGAGCAGCCGCGCCGCCGCGACGAAAGCCGCCGCCACTTGCGCCAGGCTGACACCTTCTTCCTCGACCAGTTCGAAGGGATGCACTGGCCCGAGATCGTTGACGACGCGGTTGGCCAGCTTGGTCGCGATTAGTTCGCGGCGCAGGCGGTGGCTGCGGATATCTTCGGCGAAGGTTTCGCGCATCTGCGGCGGGAACGCGGCGAAGAGATCGGCTTCGAGCACGGGATCGTCGACCACCGGGCTCTCTTCCAGCGCGCGCTGCAGCACCAGCTTGGCGCTCGACAGCAGCACCGCGAGTTCGGGCCGGGTGAAGCCATGTCCGGCGGCAGCGCGGCGCAGCATGTCCTCGCTGCTGGCGAGGCCTTCGGTCTTGCGATCAAGATCGCCGTTTTCTTCCAACACATCGACCAGCCGCGCATAGGCGGGAGCCGCCCCTGCCCCGCCGCGTTCGGCGATGGAAAGCGCGAGCGCCTGCAGGCGGTTGTCCTCCAGCACGAGGCTGGCGACATCGTCGGTCATCTCGGTCAGCAGCGCGACGCGGCCATCCTCGTCGAGCCGCCCGGCGCGCTTGGCCGAAGCGAGCGCGATCTTGATGTTGACCTCGTTGTCCGAGCAATCGACGCCGGCGGAATTGTCGATGAAGTCGGTGTTGATCCGCCCTCCCCGACCTGTCGCGCCGACCAGCGAGTATTCGATGCGGCCCGCCTGCGTGGTGCCGAGATTGGCGCCCTCGCCGATCACCCGCGCGCGCACGTCCTCGCCATTGATGCGCAGGCCATCGTTGGCAGGATCGCCGACCGCGACGTTGTTTTCGCTCGACGCTTTCACGTAAGTGCCGATGCCGCCGAACCAGAGCAGATCGACCGGGGCCTTGAGGATCGCGGTGATCAGTGCCTCGGGCTCGAGCTCGGCGTCCTCGATGCCCAGCATCGCGCGCACTTCGTCAGACAGCGGGATCTGCTTCATCGTCCGGGGAAACACGCCGCCGCCCTTGGAAATCAGCGACTTGTCGTAATCGTCCCAGCTGGACCGCGGCAGCGCGAACATGCGCGCGCGCTCAGCCCAGCTTGCCGCCGGATCAGGGGTCGGATCGAGGAACACGTGGCGATGATCGAACGCCGCCACGACCTTGAGCGCCTTTGACAGCAGCATGCCGTTGCCGAACACGTCGCCCGACATATCGCCGCAGCCCGCGACGGTGATCGGCTGGGTCTGCACGTCCACGCCCAGTTCGCGGAAGTGGCGCTGCACCGAAAGCCACGCACCCTTTGCGGTGATGCCCATGGCCTTGTGGTCATAGCCCTTGGAGCCGCCGCTCGCGAACGCATCATCCAGCCAGAAGCCCTTGGCCTCGGCGATGGCGTTGGCGATGTCGGAGAAGGTCGCGGTGCCCTTGTCTGCTGCGACCACGAAGTAGGGGTCCTCGCCATCGCGGATGACGACGCCAGCCGGGTGGACGACCTCGCCGCTGACGATGTTGTCGGTGACGGAGAGCAGTGTGCGGATGAACACCTGATAGCTTTCGCGCCCTTCGGCCAGCCACGCTTCACGCTGGCGGACGGGATCGGGGAGCTGCTTGGGGTAGAAGCCGCCCTTGGCGCCCGTGGGTACGATCACCGCGTTCTTCACGCGCTGCGCCTTCATCAGGCCGAGCACTTCGGTGCGGAAATCATCGCGCCGGTCGGACCAGCGCAGACCGCCGCGCGCGACCGGGCCGGCGCGCAAGTGGATGCCCTCTACGCGCGGGCTGTAGACGAAGATCTCGCGCCACGGCACGGGCCTGGGCAGGCCCGGGACGAGTGCGGAATCGATCTTGAACGCAAGGGCCTCGGCCGCAGCCGGGCTGAACGCGTTGGTGCGCAGGATCGCTTCCACCAGCGCGCGGAACTGGCGCAGCAGGCGGTCGTCATTGATCGCGGCAACCCCGGCGAGGCCGCTGCGAATCTGCTCGGCAAACCGCGTTTCGGCCTCGGCGCGGTCCTCGTCGAAGGCGGGATCGTGGCGGGCAAGAAACAGACCGATGAGGCCGCGCGTGACACTGGGCGCGGCACGCAGGGCTTCGACCGCCGTGGCGATCGAGAAGGTCATCCCGGCCTGGCGCAAGTAGCGATACCACGCGCGCATCCAGTTGGCGCCGCGCGCGGTGAGGCCTGCGGTCACGATCAGGCGGTTGAACAGATCGTCCTCCGCCCCGCCGTTGAGCACGGCAGCCAGCGATTCCTCGATGGCCTCGCTTCGGGCCAGCAGCGCCTCGCCATCGATCCCTTCGGGCAGCGCGACGAGGAAATCATGGATGAAGCCCAGCCGCCCCTTGTCGAGCGCGGTTGGCACTTCCTCCAGCACGCGGAAGCCGAAATTCTCCAGCACCGGCACGGCATCGGAAAGCACGATGGCGCCTTCGCGCTGGTAGAGCTTGAGGCGCAGGCCTTCCTCGCCCGGCAGGCGGTGGAGCCGCACCGCGCGGCGGGGCGCATCTGCCTGCGTCAGAGCGCGCAGCACGCGGATATCGTCCGCCGCTTCCGCCGGGCCATAGGCGCTGCGGTAGCCAATGGGGAACGCTTCGGCATAGCGCGCGGCAATCGCAGCGGCGCGGGCCGGGTCTTCGCCCTTGGCGAGTTCGGCTTCGACGGCGGCACCCCAGCCGCGCACCATCGTCTGCAAGGCGGCATCGAGCGCGGCTTCATCCGGCAAGGCGGCACCGTCACGAATGTCGATCACGAAGCGCATGAGCGCGAGCGTGCTGCCTTCGACCGACAGGCTCCAATCGAGGATCGGCGCATCGGTCGCGGCTTCCAGCATGGCCTGCACGCGGTGGCGCAGCTCGGTGGACTGCACATCGCGCGGGAGCCACACGAAGGCGAACAAGTGGCGCGCCAGCGGCGCGGCGACGAGCGACAGACGCGGGCGGGGCCGGTCGATCAGCGTCATCATCGTTGTGGCGACGCGTTCGAGATCGGCCTCGTCGAAGCTGATCAGGAGATCGTGCGGCAGCGCGGTAAGCGCGTGGGCGAGCGCCTTGCCGGCATGGCCGTTGGGCGCGAAGCCGAACTTGTCCATCAGCGCTTCGAGCTGGCTGCGCATGCGCGGGATACGGTCGGGCGTGGCGGCGAGCGCGGCGCTGGTCCAGACGCCGGCATGGACCGACAGCGCGGCGACCTTGCCGCCTTCCATCACCGGCGCGATGAACAGATCGAGCGGCACGCGGCGGTGGACGCGCGCAATGCGGTTGGCCTTGACGATCAGCGGGCTGCGCGGGGCATCAGCGCCGCGCTCGCCGAGCCGGTCAAACCACGCGAAGGCACGGTCATAGCTCGCCTTAGCCAGCAGCGGCGTATCACTGGCGCGGCAGATGCCGAGCGCTTCGCCATGCGTGCCATCACGGTGCTGGACGACATGGCCGAGCTGGGTGAGCATTCCATCCGCCAGCCAGCGCAGCAGCGCGGCGCCTTCCTGATCGGGGAGCGTGCGAGCATCTTCCTGCATCGCGGCCTGCATGCGCGACCAATCGGCGACGGCGGCGTGGACGTCTGCCAGGGTGGCGCGCAGGGCAGCGAGCAATTCGCGCCGTTCGCGCGCGTCGACACGCTCGGTCTCGAGATAGACCATCGATTCGCGGCGTTCTCCCACGGCATCGCCTTCGGGCAGGCCGAGCAGGTGCCCTTCGGGATCGCGCCGCACCGCCACGACCGGATGGACCAGCCGATCGATGGCAAGGCCCTGCGCCGAAATCGCCGCTGCGATCGAATCGACGAGGAACGGCATGTCATCGTTGATTACCGCGATGCGCAGATAGCGCGCCCCGCCGCCCGCGCCCGACTGGCCGCCGATGCTTTCGATGGCGATGGCCGGCTCCGCGCCGCTACGCTTGGCCGCAGCCTTGAGCGTGAAGCTCGCTGCCCCGGCAAGCCGCTCCGCCTCGAACTCCGCCGCCTCTGCGGGCAACAGCGATGTTGCAAAACGGGCGGCCAAAGTCTGGGACAGCGCCTGCAACAGAATCGCGTCGGCGCCGGAATCGGCGGTCTTGGTAGCCATGGTCGCTCCTGCTTCCCGGCGCTGCCATTCCGCAGGTTTGCCCTGCCGGAGGCACGCCTTCTTGTCGTTATGAGCGCGTAATTTTATGTCACACTCATGAACTAATCATGCGAAGCCTACTCCGGCATCGGCGCAGAGGCAAGCGGGAGAGGCCTTAAGAAGTAGGCATCATTGGCTATTATGCCGGAACAGCCAAGTCGGCCCTCAAGGCCTCCATCGTCAGCGCGAGGCTGCGGTGACGGAGCGCCGGATCGAAGGTGGAGCCCGAGACAATCAGTTCGTCCGCGCCGGTCCGCGCACGGAACGCGGACAGCCGCTCGCGTACCGTTCTCACACTGCCGATGGCGCTCACCTGGCGCATGTGATCGAGCATCGCGAGCGAGGACGGATGCAGGCTTTCGCGGTAGCCGGGCACCGGCGGCGGCAGCTTGCCGGGCGAACCGGTGCGCAGGCGCACGAAGGACTGGTCCATCGACGAGGCGAGCAGCACGGCTTCCTCGTCGGTCTCCGCCGCGATCACGTTGATCGCGGCCATGACGTAGGGCTTGTCCAGCCGTTCCGAAGGCTGGAACCGTTCGCGGTACAGCGTGAGCGCCGCATCGAGGTGATCGGGCGCAAAGTGCGAGGCGAAGGCATAAGGCAGGCCCAGCATCGCCGCGAGCTGCGCGCCGAACAGGCTGGAGCCGAGGATCCACATTTCCGGCTTGGCGCCCAGCCCCGGCGTTGCCTGCAGCGGCAATTGCGCATCGCCGGCGAAGTGGAGTTGGAGTTCCACGACGTCGTTCGGGAAGCTCTCCGCTGCCTGATGAATGTCCTTGTGCAGCGCGCGCATGATGCGCTGGTCAGCACCGGGCGCGCGGCCGAGCCCGAGGTCGATCCGCCCCGGAAACAGCGCATCGAGCGCGCCGAACTGTTCGGCAATCACCAGCGGGTTGTGGTTGGGCAACATGATCCCGCCCGCGCCCAGGCGGATGCGCGAGGTGGCATTGCCGACATGCGCGAGGACGACCGATACCGCCGCGCCCGCGATGCCTTCCATGCCGTGATGCTCGGCCACCCAGAAGCGGTTGTAGCCGAGGTCCTCAGCGGTCATTGCCAGCGATGCGGCTTCAGCCAGCGCCTCGCTCACCGTGCCGCCTTCGCGCACCGGGACGAGATCGAGGACGGACAGCTTCAGATCAGCCAGATTGTTGGGGTTGAGGCTCATCGCGATGACTCCGGCGCGGCAGGGGGCGCGGCAGGGGCTGCTGCCGGTGCGGATGATGTGGGGGCTGGCCCGATCTGGTCAAGGTATCCTTTCGCGGTCGCTGCTTCCGCGCTGCCTGGTGCGAGCGCCACGACCGACTCCCACGATTTGCGTGCGGCGTCCTCGCGGCCCGAAAGCATGGCGATCACGCCAGCCTCCAGCCCGATCGGCGCGCCTAACGGATCGCCGTGCACGGCAAGGCTGGCGGCGACTTCGATATCGCGCTGCGCTCGCTCGTAATCCTTGCCGCGCCGCGCGAGCGTAGCGGACAGGAGCCAGCCTTCGGGATCATTGGGCGCAAGCCGGTGCGCGTCCTGCAAGGCGCCGCTCGCCTCGGGCAGGCGGCCCAGCGCAACCAGAGCCCGCGCACGGCCGATCTGCACCGCGCCGCGCACCGCATTGTCGTCGGCGCTGGGAGCGCTGGCCGGAAGCGGCGCGAGCGCCTTGTCGTACCAGCCCAGCGCGGTTTCCGCGCGCCCGCCGGCCAGCGCGGCATTGCCGGCCATCGTCTGCAGCGCGGCGACGGCAGCCGGGTTGTTCACCGGCACCTGCCCGGCGCTTTCGGCAAAGGCCGCTTCCGCGCCGGTGGAATCGCCCTGTTGCAGCAGCAACTGGCCGAGGCATTGCGCGGCGGCACCATGCGCCGTGTCCGGCGTGGGCGCCTTGGCCGTCTCAGCGAGCCATGCACGTGCGGCGGCAATGCCCGCGGCCAGATCCTTGTCCCCCGCCGCGAGGCAGAGCGTGTAGCGCGTCGGCTTCGGCGCGGCGGTCTGCACCGGCGCGGCGGGAATGCCGGTCTGGGTTGCAGGCGGTGTCTCGCCCGGGACCGGCGGCGGCACTTCCGTCACGCGCTTGCGCCGAGGGATCGGCAGTGGCGAGGGTTCGTATTGCCGGGGATTGGGGCCGATCTGGTGCCAGACGTCCGGCGCGGCGTGCCCCGGCAGGGCGGGTCCGGTGGCGGCGATCATGGCGGAAAGCAGGATGAGCATCAAGGATCCTTCAGGCCTCGCCCAGTGCATCCAGCACCGCGAGGAACACGGCGATATCCGATTGTCGGGACAGCCGGTGGTCTGCGTCCTTGATCAGTTGCACCTGCACATCGGCTGAACGCAGCGCCGCCGCGAGCCGGATGGAGATGTCCCACGGCACATCGGGGTCCGCCTGCCCGTGGATCAGCCGCACCGGGCCGATGAAGTCGATGCCCTTCGCCAGCACCCGGCATTCCTGCCCGGCCGCCCAGAATTTCGCGTAAGTCGGCGTCGGCTCCGGCCCATAGATATTGTCCTCGTAGACCGTCTCGCCGCGCGCAAACACGGCCTTCTGCTCGTCGGTGAAGCCCCATTCGCTGAAGTCCGGCGCGGGCGCGAGGCCGACGAGCGCCGCGACCCGGTCGCCCAGCGCTTCGGCGAGGAGGAGCATCAGCCAGCCGCCCATGCTCGATCCGCACAGCACCACACGCTCGATCCCGAGGCCGTCCAGCAGGGCGATGACTTCGTCGCGCCACAGCGGCAGCGTCTTCTCCGCAAACACGCCTTCGCTCTGGCCGAGGCCGGTATAGTCGAGCAGCAGGCAGGCGCGGCCGCATCGCTCGGCATGGGCCATCATGGCTTGCGCCTTGCCGCCGCTCATGTCGGACATGTAGCCGGGGAGGAATACCAGTGCCGGTCCTTGGCCCGGCAAGTAGCGATAGGCCATCCGTTCGCCGGAAGGCATGGTCATGGTCTGGATCATGGCGCGCTTGTGCCACTGCCTGCGCGGCGGTCAAATGGTTACAAACGCTATTCCTGCGCAGGCCGGTTTCTGCCAAAGGCTCGAATGATCGCCAGAGGGGCGAATTCAGTGAGAGTACCCATGTCCGAAATGTTCAAGATCACTCTGCCCGACGGTTCCGTGCGTGAAGTCGCGCCCGGCACGACCCCGGCAGACATTGCCGCCGCGATCGGCCCGGGCCTTGCCAAGGCTGCGATCGGCGCGCGCGTGAATGGTGAGCTTTTCGACGTGACCCGCCCCTTCGAAGGCGATGCTGCGCTGGCGCTCGTCACCGCGCGCGATGAAGCCGATGCGCTGGAACTCGTGCGCCACGATTATGCGCATGTGCTGGCGGAAGCGGTGCAGGCGCTGTTCCCGGGCACGCAGATCACGTTCGGCCCGAGCACGGACGATGGCTTCTATTACGACTTCGCCCCCCCAAAAATCGATGGCAAGGACCGCCCGTTCACGGAAGAAGACCTGCCGCTGATTGAAGAGGCGATGCGCAAGATCATCGCTGCCAACAAGCCGCTCCGCCGCGAAGTGTGGAGCCGCGAGCAGCTGATCAGCCGCTGGAAGCAGCAGGGCGAAACGTTCAAGGCCGAATGGGCCGCCGAACTGCCGGAGAACGAGGAACTGACCGTCTACTGGTCGGGCGATGACTGGCTCGATATGTGCCGGGGCCCGCACCTTGCCTCCACCGGCAAGCTCGATCCGCAGGCCTTCAAGCTGACGCGCGTTTCGGGCGCCTACTGGCGCGGCGACCAATCGAAGGCGATGCTGAGCCGCGTCTACGGCACCGGCTGGCTCAACAAGAAGCAGCTCGATGCGCATCTCACGCGGCTGGAAGAGGCCGCCAAGCGCGATCACCGCAAGCTGGGCCAGGAGATGGACTTGTTCCACCTCCAGCAGGAAGCGCATGGCAGCGTGTTCTGGCACCCCAAGGGCTATCGCATCTGGCGCGAGCTTGAGGCCTACATGCGCCGCGCCATCGACGGCGCAGGCTACCGCGAGGTCAAGACCCCGCAGGTGATGGACGCGCGCCAGTGGGAGCAGTCCGGCCACTGGGGCAAGTACCGCGAGAACATGTTCGTCATCCCCGACGAAGTGCCCAACACCGAGGACGAAGGCCCGATCGTTTCGGACGACGCCGAGTGGATGGCGCTGAAGCCGATGAACTGCCCGGCGCACGTGCTGATCTTCCGGCAGGGCCTCAAGTCGTATCGCGAGCTGCCGCTGCGTCTCTATGAAAACGGCTGCTGCCACCGCAACGAACCGCATGGCGCGCTGCACGGCCTGATGCGCGTGCGCCAGTTCACGCAGGACGACGCGCATATCTTCTGCCGCGAGGACCAGATCGTCTCCGAAGTGCGCGCCTTCTGCGAACTGGCGGACCGCATCTACAAGGACTTCGGCTTCACTTATTCGATCAAGCTCGCGCTGCGCCCGGAAAAGCGCTTCGGCACCGAGGAGATGTGGGACAAGGCCGAGCACGAACTGCGCAACGCGGTGATGGAAGCCGGGCTCGCCACGCCGGAATACGGCTGGGAGGAACTCCCCGGCGAAGGCGCCTTCTATGCGCCCAAGCTCGAATGGCACCTCACCGACGCCATCGGCCGCACCTGGCAGGTCGGCACGATCCAGTCCGACCGCGTCCTGCCCGAGCGGCTCGATGCGGGCTATATCGGCGAGGATGGCGAGCGCCATCGCCCGGTCATGCTGCACCGCGCGATCTTCGGTTCGTATGAACGCTTTATCGGCATCCTGATCGAGCACTTTGCCGGCCGCCTGCCCGCGTGGCTCGTCCCGGTGCAGGCGGTGGTCGCGACCATCGTTTCCGATGCCGACAACTATGCGCACGAGGCCCTTGCCCAGCTGCGCGCTGCCGGCATTCGCTGCGAGACCGACACGCGCAACGAGAAGATCAACTACAAGGTGCGCGAACACTCCTTGCAGAAGGTCCCCTACCTGCTGGTGGTCGGCAAGCGCGAGGCCGAGGAAGGCACCGTCGCGATCCGTACCTTGGGCGAACAGCACCAGAAGGTCGTGCCGCTGGCCGAGGCCATCGCGATGCTGAAGGCAGAGGCCACGCCGCCGGACCTTCGCGCCTGATCGCACTGCTGGATCTTCCGCTCCTCTCGCTGGCACTCTGCGCGCTGGCGGCCTTCGTGGCTGCTTTCGTGCGGGGCCTTGCGGGCTTTGGCATGGCGATCCTGCTGGTGCCGCTGATTGCGCTGGTGATCCGGCCTGGCGAGGCGGTCGTCGTCTCCAACATGCTCGGCCTGCTCATCGGCCTCGTCGGCGCGCGCAAGGTTTGGAATGCGGGCGAGAAGAGCGCAGGCGTGATCGGCGGCCTCGCCATGGTGATGACGCCGCTGGGGCTGCTTGCGCTGTTCGCCACGCCGCCTGCCATCGCACGCGTCGTGATCGCGGCGGTCGCCATCGCCGCTTTCGTGATGGTGCTGCTGCCCGCCAAGCCGGGGCACGCGCCCGGCAACATCGAAACCGGGCTGACGGGCGCCGCCTCAGGCCTGCTCACCGGGTTTGCGGGGATGCCAGGACCGCCAGTGGTTCCGTACTACCTGCGCCGCCCGATCCCGCGCGAAGTAGCGCGCGCCTCGATGCTCACGGTGTTCCTGCTGACGTCGACTGCCAGCACCGCCGCCGCGCTCGCGCTGCGGCTGGCGTCGTGGCGCGATGCGCTCTTCGCGCTGCTGCTGTTCGCCCCGGTGCTGATCGGCAACCATCTCGGCTCGCTCGCCTTCGGGAAAGTGAGCGATGCGTTGTGGCGCGGTTTTGTCGGCCTACTGCTGGCCGTTTCGGCGCTCATGGCGGTGGTGCGCCTGCTCGGCTGATCTGCCTAGAGCCAGATGACTTTAGGGCGGGGTGCGGCATGGGTAACGCCGTAGAGACTCTCGCAGGTCGATAGGACATCCGGAATGACGGCGAGACAGACCCGCTGGAAGCGGCTCTGCTGGCGTTTCTTGCCGAAGGGTGAAGCCGAACTTCACCCGCTGTTAGCCATTGCCACAGCAAGAAGCGTTTACCCGTCCCAAGGCATAACCATGTCATCGCAAGGGGACGATTATGCACATTCCGGCCAGAATGCTGTCTCAAGAAGACGCGGTCGACAAACGCCGCGTCCAGCGCCAGCGCGGGGGCGAAAAGGCCGCCGGGCGCGTGCAGCGCATCTTCGATATCTCCCGCTATGGTTGCCAGGTCGAGTCGGGCGAACTCGCCGACGGGGCAAGCGGCCAGTTCGTCGAGATCGATTTCGGCATCGTCGTGACCCGCGCGATCATCCGCTGGTCGGACCGCGCACGGCTCGGCCTCGAATTTGCCCGACCCCTCGGTTCGCGCCAGGTCGATACGTTGCTCGCAGAACCGGCAGCGATCCGGCTGCGGCGCCTCTAGACAGAAGTCTCAGGCGCCGGTTTCAGCAAGGGTGTGCGCGACAATCGCGTTGGCGTGCCCATGCCCCATACCGTGCTTGTCCTTCAGCATGGCGACCAGTTCCATATGCTTCGCCGGCAGCGCCGCGCGCACCAGAGCCTTCCACTCGTCGATCGGACGACCATAGGTCTTCTCGATCGAGGGGAAGTAGGATGCCGGCCCTTTGACTTTGCCGTCGCTCATGGCTGCCTGACTCCTCGCAACCAGCGCTAAGCCGCCGGCTTGTACTTCGCGGCATCGGTGGTGAATTCCGCGTGCCCGAGGCTGCCGAGGTAGCCGCGCACTTTGCCCACGAGCCGCTGGTCTGCGAGGTGCCGCACCACCGGCGTTTTCGCGGCAACGCCATAGAGCCGCATCTGGCCCATCAGCCCGAAGCCAACCGCCGTCGCGCGCAGCTTGTCGATCGCCCGGATCTGCACGCCGAAGCGCGCCGCCGCCTTCTCGCTGCCATTGCAGAAGTTCTGCATGAAGTAGACCTTGGCGAACGAACGCTCCAGCCGCGCGCGGACCTGCCCCTGCGGCGTGGAGGTATCGATCAGATCGGCTTCCAGCGTCGCTCGCAGCAGGCCGCCGCAGGTCGCCTCGTCGAACCCGGCGCGCAAGGTCAGCGCGCGGGCGTTCCATGCATCGACGATGCCTTGCGGCGTTTCAGCGAGCAGATCCTCCGGCAGGCCGAGCAGGAAGCAGCGGTAGCGCGAGAGTTCGATCTGCGCGCGTTCCTCCGGCGTGAAACCCTCACGGCCCTCGCGCAGGACCTTGGAGGAAATCAGGAAGTCCGAGATCAGCCCGGCCGGCATTTGGTCCACTTGCGGGATCGGGATGCCGTAGATCTTCTGGTCCCACTTGTCGCCCGAGAGCACGTTGAAGCGCACCATCGAGTGCATCAGCCGCACCATCGCCGCCGCCTTGAAGCCCGGTCCGAACCGCGCCAGCGCGCCGGGCAGCACGGATGTGCCAAAGAAGGTCGCGGTTTCCTTGATCCGCCGCGCGGCGGTCTTGTTGGAAAGCGTGCCCGTCAGCGCCATCGGCAGTGCGGCGTACTTGTTCATGAAGGTCGCGACGAACGCCCCGCGGATCGCCCAGGGCGCGACATTGGCAAAGCTCACCCGGTGCAGGCGCGCGCCTTCCTCGACCTTGGCCATGTCGACCCACGCCGGCGTCGCTTCCATCGAACGGATGAAGGTGACGAGCTCTTCCGGTGCGTCTTGCACCTTTTCGACGCCCTTGTCGCAGGCCTCGACCAGCATATCGACCAGCCGCCGGAAGCCATATTCCGGCATCAGCGCGGCATAGGGATCGGCCACCGCATCACCCATCAGGGTGTAGGCGGCGATGCGCTCCATCAGTTCGGTATTCTCGAGCAGCCGCGCCGCAGCCTTGGGATAGCTGCGCAATTCACTCCCCGCGACGTCACCGTCCAGCAGCAGGCGTTCGGGGTGCATGCCGAAATCCACCCCGCCATACATCGCCGGATTGTCGGTGCGCTGCGCGGCGATCCGTGCGCGCAGTTCTGCGATGGGAGTGGGCACCCGGTTTAGACCGTGAAGCTTTCCCCGCAGCCGCAGGAGCCTTTGGCGTTGGGGTTCTGGAACACGAAGCCGGCGGTGAAATCGTCTTCCTGCCAGTCCATCGTGCTGCCGATGAGGTAGAGCACCGAGGCACCATCGATGAAGAACGTGCCGCCCGGAGTCTCGATCCGCTCGTCCATCGGATTGGCTTCGGACACATAGTCTACCGAATAGGCGAGGCCCGAGCAGCCCCGGCGCGGAGTGGAGAGCTTGACGCCGATCGCCCCTTCCGGCGCCGTGGCCATCAGCTTCGCGACGCGCGCCTCGGCAGAGGGCGTGAGGATCACCGCAGCAGGGCGCTGACGGGGCTTGGGGCGAGTGGTGGTATCGGCGGTCATGGCTTCACCTAGATAGGTACGGTTCAGAGCATACCAAGTTCGAGCTTGGCGTCATCGCTCATCTTGTGCGGGTCCCACGGCGGATCCCACACAAGGTTCACTTCGGCATCGCGCACGCCGGGCACGGCCTCGACACGCAGTTCGACTTCGGCGGGCATCGATTCGGCCACCGGGCAGTGCGGCGTCGTCAGCGTCATCGACACCATGACCGAGCCTTCGGGGCTCACGTCGACGCCGTAAATCAGGCCGAGATCGTAGATGTTGACCGGGATTTCCGGATCGAAGATCTCGCGCAGCGCGGCGATAACGCCTTCATAGATCTCCCCGCCCGGTTCGCCCGGCGCGGCGTCCGCTGGCTTCTCCGCAAGGAAACCTTCCAGGTAGTCGCGCTTGCGCTCCAGCTTCTCGGCCGGCGTCTCGACAGCTTCCTCGACGCGCGCACGGCGCGGCGGCTCGACGCCTTCGACTTCCTCGATTTCGATCCGGCTCATCCGAATATCCTTTTGGTCCGCTCGATGCCGCGCAGCAGGGCGGCGACATCGCTTTCATCGCTGTAAATGCCAAAGCTGGCGCGCGCCGTGGCGGGCACGCCCAGATGCTCCATCAGAGGCTGCGCGCAGTGGTGGCCCGCGCGGATCGCCACGTTCTCCTCATCGAGGATCGTGCCGAGATCGTGCGGGTGCACGCCTTCCAGCGCGAAGCTCACGATCCCGGCGCTGTCGTCCGGCCCGAACAGGCGCACCGAATTGACGCGCCCGAGCGCCTCGCGCGCCATTGCCACCAGCCGCGCTTCGTGCGCGTGGATGGCAGCGAGGCCATGCTCGGTGAGGAAATCCGCCGCTGCGCCGAAGGCAATCGCCTCGACGATCGCGGGCGTTCCGGCTTCGAAGCGCTGCGGCGCCGGGGCCCAGGTCGTTTCGGCAAAAGTCACGCGGTCGATCATCGAACCGCCGCCCTGCCACGGCGGCATAGCGTCGAGCAGCGCCTTCTTCGCCCAGAGCGCGCCGATGCCGGTCGGGCCATAGAGCTTGTGCGCCGAGAAGACGTAGAAATCGCAGTCCAGCGCCGCGACATCGACCGGCAGCCGCGCCGCCGCCTGGCAGCCATCGAGCAGGATCTTGGCGCCCACACCATGCGCCAGCGCGACGGCGCGCGGCGCATCGAGCACCGAGCCGAGCACGTTCGAGACATGCGCGAAGGAGACCAGCTTGTGCGCCGGGGTGAGCATGCGCTCCGCCGCGTCGAGGTCGATCCGGCCGTCTTCGGTCAGCGGGCAGACGTCGATTGCAAGGCCGGTCCGCTCGCGGATGAGCTGCCACGGCACGATGTTCGAATGGTGCTCCAGCTGCGAGAGCAGCACGCGGTCGCCCGGCTTGAGGTTGCTGACGCCCCAGGTCTGCGCGACGAGATTGATCGCCTCGGTCGCGCCGCGGGTGAACACAAGTTCGTCCTCGCGCCCGCCGATCAGCGCCGCCACTGTGCGCCGCGCGGCTTCATAGGCCAGCGTCATCTCGGCCGAGCGGGTATAAACCCCCCGATGCACCGTCGCATAGTCCGCGCCCATCGCGCGCGCCATGGCATCGATCACGCTCTGCGGCTTCTGCGCGGTGGCGGCGGTATCAAGGTAGTGCCAGCGCTTGCCCTCGGCGTTGCGGAGGCCGGGCCATTCGGCGGCGCGGGTAAGGGTATCGGTGCTCATAGGAGGCCCTCCAGCGCAGCCAGCGCCGTCTCGGTCAGCCCTTCGGCCTCTGGCGCGCCGACGAACGCTTCGGCAATGAACGCGTGCAGCATCAGCTTCTTCGCTTCCGACGGCGGCAACCCGCGCGATTGCAGGTAGAACAGGCCCATCGGGTCAAGCTCACCCACCGCGCAGCCATGCGCACACTTCACGTCGTCGGCATAGATTTCGAGCTCGGGCCGCGCATTGGCGGTCGCGGTGCGCTCCAGCAGCATGGCGCGGATCGATTGCTCGCCATCCGTCCCGATCGCCCCGCGCGCGACATGGACCTTGCCGAGGTACGTCCCCGTCGCATGGCTGCCGAGCACCGAGCGCACCACCTGCCGGCTCACCGCATCCGGAGCCATGTGGCGCACTTCGGTGACGATCTCGAGCGTCTGCTCGCCGCCGCCAAGCTGCGCAGCGCCGAAGTGGAACGACGCGCCCTTGCCCAGCGTGGCAGTCACGGCGATGCGGCCATAGGCGCGCCCCGCGTTGAGCACGCGCAGATCGAAGCTCGCGCCCTCGTCCAGCGTGATGACGATGTCGCGCGCTTCGGCGGCATCGCCGTTCGCGGTGATCGCCAGTGCGCCGGTCTCTCCGGCAGCAACGTGGATTTCCTGCGCGGCGACTGGCCACAGCGGCTCCAGCGCCTTCAGATCGGCATAGCGATAGGCCTCGTCGGCCCGGGTCGGGAGGGCCAGACTAGCCATGTGTCACCTCGCAGCGCACCATCTGAATGGGACTTTCCGGCGACTGACTGCCGTTGCGAACGAGGATGCGCAGCGTCATGGTTTTGCCGTCCGGCCCAAGCGCGTAATCGGCTGTCAGCGCGACGCCGAAGTCGTCATCGCCTTCGCGCACCACGATGTGGCCCTGATCGAGCATATCGACTGCCTTGACCACACCCCAATAATCACCCTCGGTGTTCATCGGGCCGGTGACGATGCGGCGGGCATACTTGTCGCTGCACAGCGCTGCCGTCGGCGCCCATTCGCCAAGGAAGGCGGCGGGCATCGCTGGCGGCGGTGGCGCCTTCGGCTCCGGCGCCGCTGCAGCTGCAAGGGCAAGCAGCAGGCTCATGCCGCCACAGCCTCATAGCCTTCTTCTTCAAGCTGCAGCGCGAGTTCGGGACCGCCCGACTTCACGATGCGGCCGCCTGCGAGCACGTGCACGAAGTCCGGCTGCACATAATCGAGCAGGCGCTGGTAATGCGTGATCAGCAGCACGGCCTTGTCGGGCCCCCCTGCCTTCTGGCGCATGATCGCGTTGATCCCTTCGCCAACGATGCGCAGCGCGTCGATATCGAGCCCGCTGTCGGTCTCGTCGAGAATGGCGAGCTTGGGCGCGAGGATGCCCATCTGGACCATCTCGGCACGCTTTTTCTCGCCGCCGGAGAAGCCCACGTTCACCGGGCGCTTGAGCATGTCCATGTCGAAGCGCAGCAGGCCTGCCTGCTCCTTGGCGAGCTTGATGAAGGCCGCGCCCGAGAGCGCCTCAAGCCCATGGACCTTGCGCTGCGCATTGAGCGCCTCGCGCAGGAACTGGAGGTTGGAGACGCCCGGAATCTCGACCGGATACTGAAAGCCGAGGAACAGCCCCGCCGCCGCGCGCTCATAGGGTTCGAGCGCAAGCAGGTCCTGCCCGTCGAAATCGACCGAACCGCCGGTCACTTCATAACCGGGCCGGCCGCCCAGCGTGTAGCCCAACGTCGACTTGCCGGCGCCGTTCGGTCCCATGATCGCATGGATTTCGCCCGCGTTGATCTGAAGCGAAAGGCCCTTGAGGATGGGCTTGTCGGCCACGGTGGCCTGCAGATTGTCGATCTTGAGCATCAGTATTCCCGAGGACGACGCGGCGCAGGGCGGCGCGTGCCAGATCTGGCGGTTGACCGCTTGGCGCGGCGGACGGTGTGGAGTGCGCGCATGGCGTCAGAAATGCGCTGTGCAGCGGCATCCGGATCAGCAAGCACGTCGGCAGCGGCAATGCGCTCGACCCGGTAGCCCACTTCGGCAAGGCTCTTGTCGCGCGCGGCAGTAAAGGCCGCATCGGCATCGCCGTCGATCTCGACGACGAGCATCAGCTGCTTGCAGGCGAAGTCGACAATCGCCGAGCCGATCACGGCTTGGCGCTTGAAGCTGTAGCCGCCGGTTTCGACGCGGGTGAGCGCATCGGCCAGCGCTTCCTGCGCCGGGCTGGGATTGCGGCGCATTTCGCGCGCGCGCTCGTGCAGGGCATCAAGGCGGCTTTCGGAAATCTCCCAGCCGCGCCCCTTCTTCTGCAAGGTCGGCGCATCGCCCTCACCGAAACGCAGCGAAAGCTTGCGCTTGGGCTGTGACGAGACCTGCGCCGCGAGCGGGAAACGCTTGTGCACGCGGTCAACCGGTGTGCCGTCCTTGAGCGGCACGCCTTCGGTCACGCCGTGATCGACGAAGCCCAGCTTGGTATAGAACGCGAGGCCGCCGGTGTTGTCGCCGCGGATCGTCGCGTTGATCGCGGTAAGGCCAAGCTCCGCCGCGCGCCTCGATGTTTCCGCAAACAGCGCAGAGCCGATCCCGCGCTGGGTACCGCCGACACGCGCGAAGGTGCCGATATCACCGACATCTTCGGGGAGGCCGGGGTAGCGCCCGAGCGTCTGGAAGCCGAGCAGCGTGCCGTCCTCGTCCTCCGCCACGAAGCAGCAGTGGACATTGGGTCCGGTGAGATAGGCCCCGTCCAGCGCTTCCGGCGTGTAGGGGTCCTGCAGTGCGGTCGTGCCGCCCGCTACGATGATGGCGTTGAGCAGATCCGCCAGTTCAGCGGCATCGTCCGCTTCGGCGGGGCGCACGGTGAGAGTGAGTGTCATTGGCTGTCTTTCCTGCCGCTGCAGTTGGCGAGGAAGTCCGCGCGCATTTCATCGAACAATTCCCGCCACGACGCCTCGATGGCACGGGCGTCATCGAGCTGCTTCTGGCGGCTATCGAGCTGGCCTAGCGCGTTCGCGGTGCTCGCCTGCCCGGCGGGGGTGGCAGCAGCCGGATCAGCGCTCGGGGGTGACAGCAGCGTGGCGCGCTCATGGGCGATGGCGCGCTGCTCGGCATAAGCGGCGGCGGCGAATTCGGTGCGCCGATGCGGTTCGCTGCTGATCATCTTGCGGATCTCGACGCGGTTGCACGTCTTCACCGCATCGAGCGCGGGCGCCGAATCGGGGATCTGCACGCCGCTCAGCAGCAGGACGGAGAGGATCATCCGACCGAACCTTCAAGGCTGATGCCCAGCAGCTTCTGCGCTTCGACCGCGAATTCCATCGGCAGCTGCTGCAGCACTTCGCGCGCGAAGCCGTTGACGATGAGGGCAATGGCGTCCTCCTGCGCGAGGCCGCGCTGCATCGCGTAGAAGAGCTGGTCGTCGGAGATCTTGCTGGTGGTCGCCTCGTGCTCGATCGTCGCGCTGGGATTGCGCACCTCGATGTAAGGCACCGTATGCGCGCCGCAGTCCGCGCCCAGCAGCAGCGAATCGCACTGGGTGAAGTTGCGCACGCCCTCGGCCTGCGGGGCCACGCGGACCAGACCGCGATAGGTGTTGTTCGAATGGCCCGCGCTGATCCCCTTCGACACGATGGTCGAGCGGGTGTTCTTCCCGTTGTGGATCATCTTGGTGCCGGTATCGGCCTGCTGGTGGTTGTTGGTGACGGCCACAGAATAGAACTCGCCGACCGAGCCTTCGCCGTTCAGCACGCAGCTGGGATACTTCCACGTCACCGCGGAGCCGGTTTCGACCTGCGTCCAGCTCACCTTGCTGCGTGCGCCCTGGCACAGCGCGCGCTTGGTCACGAAGTTGTAGATGCCGCCCTTGCCGTCAGCATCACCGGGATACCAGTTCTGCACGGTCGAGTACTTGATCTCGGCATCATCGAGCGCGACCAGCTCGACCACCGCCGCGTGCAGCTGGTTCTCATCGCGCTGCGGAGCGGTGCAGCCCTCAAGATAGGAAACGTAAGCCCCCTTGTCCGCAACGATCAGCGTGCGCTCGAACTGCCCGGTGTTTTCCGCGTTGATGCGGAAATAGGTCGAAAGCTCCATCGGGCAGCGCACGCCCTCCGGAATGTAGACAAAGGTGCCGTCCGAAAAGACCGCGCAATTGAGCGCCGCGAAGTAGTTGTCGTGCATCGGCACGACCTTGCCCAGCCAGCGCTTCACGAGCTCAGGGTATTCCCGGATCGCCTCGCTGATCGAGCGAAAGATGACGCCGGCCGCCTCCAGCTCCTTGCGGAAAGTGGTGGCCACCGAAACGCTGTCAAACACCGCATCGACCGCGACCTTGCGCGCGCCTTCGACGCCCGCGAGCACTTTCTGCTCCTCCAGCGGAATGCCAAGCTTCTCGTAAATGCGAAGGATCTCAGGATCGACTTCGTCAAGGCTGCCGAGCTTCGGTTTGGCCTTGGGCGCGGCCCAATAGTACGCCGCCTGATAGTCGATCGGCGGAATGCTGAGCTTGGCCCATTCCGGATTGGGCATCGTCAGCCAGTGGCGATAGGCCTTGAGCCGCCATTCGAGCATCCACTCTGGCTCGTCCTTCTTGGCCGAGATATAGCGGACCGTATCTTCAGACAGGCCCTTGGGGCCATATTCCTGCTCGATATCAGACGACCAGCCGTGCTCGTAGTCCGCAACGCGGGCTGCTGCTTCTCGCGCGGCCTGATCGCGCACCTCGATACCTGTTTCCACGTCTTCACTCATGCCGAAATCCCTGCCCCCAGGCTCTCAGGCGCCGGGCGCGCCAGTTGCGTCAGCGGCACCCCGGCGAGCGCGCCGCGCAGCGCGGCATCGACTTCCGGCCAGTGCGGACGAACAGTGCAATCGGCTTCCAAGGTGCAATCGTGGCGGCCATGCACGCTGCACGGGGCCATCGCAATCGGTCCTTCGACCGCTTCGACGATATCTGCGAGGCTGATCGCCGCTGCCGGGCGCGCCAGCTTGAGCCCGCCGCCAAGGCCGCGCACCGACTTCAGGAGGCCAGCCGCCGAAAGCTTGCTGACCAGCTTCTGTACGGTCGGCACTGGCAGGCCGGTCTCGTCGGCCAACTGCTGCGCCGAAACGCGCGCACCGCCAGCGCCGTGGCGGCCGCAATGGCGCGCGGCGGCGGTCATCGTAACCACGGCATAGTCAGCCATGCTCGAAAGTCGCATTGCGGCACTTTCCCGGAAAATGGAGTTCGATCTGAAATCGGACCAAACTGTTCCGGTTATCTAGGGGATGCACGCCGCCAGCGCAAGCAGCCTGCCATGCCCGAAAATGTCAAGGTGCGGGTTTGGTGCCGCCAAGGGCCGCACGCGCCGCGCGCTAAGGCCAAATACACCAAAAAAAAGGCGGCCGTGCCAGGGCACGAGCCGCCATGAAGTCGAGAACTCGGAAGCATTGCTGCACCGAGCCCTTCGGGTCGCAGGAGTGTGGTAGATCAGCGCCATGCCAAAGAATTGTACGGATTCGACAAAATCGGTGGCAGCGATGCAACAGACGTGTGAATTCAATGCTTAACTGGCGGTTAACCGACAAATTGGTTGCAATTGCGGCTTGGCGCGCCTGTCCGGGGCGGCAATAGAATCGACCATCCGTTACGTTAACGCGTAGCCGGACCGGAGGGAAACGCACACGCATGCTCTATTCGATTTGTCGCCCACTGCTGTTCCGCATTCCCGCCGAGTCTGCCCACCGCCTTACCATCGCCGCTCTGGCTGCAGCGCCGCGGGGAGGCCGTGCCGCCCCGCAGCCCTCGCTGTGCCAGCGAGTCGCGGGGCTCGTGTTCCCCAATCCGGTGGGGATTGCCGCCGGCTTCGATAAGAACGGCGAAGTGCCGGATGCGCTGCTTGGGCTCGGCTTCGGCTTTGTCGAAGCGGGCACGGTCACTCCGCGCCCGCAGGAAGGCAATCCCAAGCCGCGCTTGTTCCGCCTGGTCGAGGACAACGCGGTGATCAACCGCATGGGCTTCAACAACGCCGGGGCACAAGTGGTCGCGGCCCGACTCGCGGCCCGGCAGAACCGGCCGGGCGTGGTCGGCGCGAACATCGGCGCCAACAAGGATTCGGTTGATCGCATCGCCGATTATGCTGCGATGACGCGGATCATGGCGCCGCTGGCGAGCTACCTCACGGTCAATATCAGTTCGCCCAACACGCCGGGCCTGCGCGCGCTGCAGGACCCTGCCGCGCTGGCCGATCTGCTTGACGCCGTGATCGATGCGCGCGGCGCGTTGCCGACCAAGCTGTTCCTCAAGCTCGCCCCCGATCTGACCTCCACCGATATCGATGCCATCTGCAAGATCGCGATCGACAAGCGGCTCGATGCGCTGATTGTCAGCAACACCACGATCACGCGCCCGTCGCTGCGCTCGCCGCTGGCGGGCGAAGCGGGCGGGCTCTCCGGCGAACCGCTGCGCTCGCTGGCGCTGCAGGTGCTGCGCGATTTCCGCAGCGCGACGGGCGGCCAGATTCCGCTGATCGGCGTGGGCGGCATTGCCAGCGTCGACGATGCCTGGGCGCGCATTCGCGCCGGGGCCAGCCTGATCCAGATCTACAGCGCGCTGGTCTATGAAGGACCGGGCCTCGTGCAGCGGATCGTCGAGGGCCTCGCCAAGCGCGTCAGCGCGGAAGGCATGAGCAGCATTGCCGAGGCCGTCGGCAGCGAATAGTCACTGGCGGTGATGATGAACCGCCGCACCCGCTCGCTGCTCGCCCCGCTCGTTCTGCTTTCGCTGGCGAGCGCCTGCGCCCCGCTGCCCAATGCGGCGCGCCCTGTCGCGGCAAGCCCTGTCGCGGCGCTGGCCCCTGCTCCGCAGCCGGCGTCCGAAGACCCCGGGGTGGTGACGGCAGCCGATCCGCGCGCCGCAGCGGCCGGCGCGGAAATGCTGCGCCTGGGTGGTTCGGCCACCGATGCGGCAATTGCCGTCATGCTCGCGCTCACCGTGGTGGAGCCGCAGAGCTCCGGCATCGGCGGCGGCGGCTTCCTCGTCACAGCAGACGAGGCCGGCAATGTGGAGAGCTTCGACGGGCGCGAGATGGCCCCTTCCGCTGCCACGCCGGACTGGTTCATGGTGGATGGCAAGCTGCTCAGCCACAGCGACGCAGTCCCCGGCGGGCGCAGTGTCGGCGTACCGGGCAACTTGCGGCTCGCTGCCATGGCTCATGCCCGGAATGGCAAGCTGCCCTGGCGCGTGCTGTTCGGCCCGGCCATCAAGCTGGCAGGCGATGGGTTCGCGATCACCCCGCGGCTCAACAACACGCTGAGTTTTGCTTCCGATATCGCCACGCTCGATCCCGCGAGCCGAGCGCTGTTCTTCGGACCGGATGGTGCCCCGCTCCCGGTGGGCACGGTCGTGCGCAATCCCGCACTCGCGGCGACGTTCGAGAAGATTGCCGCGCTGGGCGCCGACAGCTTCTATCTGGGCGAAAATGCCAAGGCCGTTGCCGCCAAGGTCGGCACTGCACCGCGCAACCCCGCACCGATGTCGACCGCCGATCTGGCCGCCTACAAGGCCAAGTCGCGCGACCCGGTCTGCGGGCGTTACCGCATTTACCGCGTGTGCACGATGGGTCCGCCGTCCGCTGGCGGCGTCACTGTGCTGCAGACCCTGGGCGAACTCGAGCGCTTCGACCTCAAGGCCATGGGCCCCGCTTCGCCCACTGCATGGCACCTCATCGCCGACGCCGAACGCCTCGCCTTCGCCGACCGCGATACCTGGTTGGCCGATCCGGACTTCGTGGC
Organism: uncultured Novosphingobium sp.; assembly: GCA_964413325.1. Classification (GTDB taxonomy): domain Bacteria; phylum Pseudomonadota; class Alphaproteobacteria; order Sphingomonadales; family Sphingomonadaceae; genus Novosphingobium. The sequence goes on from CAYPRK010000002.1 coordinate 381,940, forward strand.
CGTACCGACTGCCGGGCTGATCGATCCCGCCTATATCGCCGCCCGCTCCGCGCTGATTTCGGACAAGGCGGCCATCAACGATGCTGCCCCCGGCAAGCCCGCTGGCGCCAGCGACCGCTTTGCCATGGCGCGCCCGGTCGACGAGCACGGCACCACGCACTTCGCCGCTGTCGACCGCTGGGGCAATGCGGCGAGCTACACTTCCACCGTCGAAAGCGCGTTCGGCTCCGGCCTCATGGTCGGCGGCTACTTCCTCAACAACGAGCTTACCGACTTCAACCTCGATCCGGACCGCGACGGCAAGCTGACCGCCAACCGCGTCGAGGCCGGCAAGCGCCCGCGCAGTTCGATGAGCCCGGTCGTCGTCTACGGCCCCGACGGCCATTTGCGGTTGATCGCGGGCGCGGCGGGCGGCTTCACCATCCCGCCACAAGTGATCCGCGTGATCATCGGCACGCTGGACTGGAATCTGTCCGCGCGCGACGCGATCTCGCAGGGCATCGTGATGCCGGCACCCGGCGGCGTGCTGGCCGTGGAAAGCGGCACCCCGCTTGCCGCAATGGTCCCCGCGCTGCAGGCATTCGGCCACACCAAGGTCGTTGCCGTGCCGCTGCGCCTCAAGGCCAATGCCATCGAGTGGGTGCCGGGCGCGGATGGCAAGTACCATTGGGTCGGTGCCGCCGATCCGCGCAGCGAGGGCGCGACGGCATCACCCTGAGTCCCTATCCAAATCCCTATCCACAGGCCTGCTTGCCCTTCCGCTACCCCGCTCCTAGTTTCCCGGCCAAACACGTGACCCGCGGGCGCGGGCACCATGGGCAGGGGATCACCGCACCGTGCAGCTTTCCGATTTCGAGTCCTACCCGAATCTCGTCGCGATGTTCCTCGATCGGGCGGAGTTCTTCGGGGATCGTCCGTTTCTCTGGGCCAAGCGCGCTGGATCGTGGCAATCGCTGAGCTGGCGCGAAGCAGCGGATCAGGTCTGCCTCCTGGCGGAATCGCTGCGCGGCCTTGGCCTCGATCCGGGCGACCGCGTGATCCTCGTTTCGGAAAACCGCCCCGAATGGTGCATCGCCGATCTCGCGATCATGGCGGCCGGGCTGATCACCGTGCCCGCCTATGTCACCAACACCGAGCGGGACCACCTGCACGTGCTGGAAAACTCCGGCGCGCGGGCGGTGATCGTCTCCAACGCCAAGCTCGCCCAGCCGCTGCTCGCCGCCTGCCTTAGCGCGCGCGGGGTGGAGCATGTGATCGGCATCGAGCCGCTGCGCCGCATCCAGTCCGACCGGCTCGGCTTCCATGACTGGTCCGCGCTGACCAATGGCGATGCCGCCCCGGCGCGCCTTTCGGTCGCCGCGCGCGTTGCCGCCATCGGCCGCGCCGATACAGCCTGCATCATCTACACCAGCGGCACCGGCGGCGCCCCGCGCGGCGTGCTCCAGCACCACGGCGCGATTCTGTGCAACGTCGACGGCGCAGCGCATGTCGTCGCCGAGGATCTGAGCTGGGACACCTCAGGCCGCGAGACCGAGGCGTTTCTCTCGTTCCTCCCGCTCAGCCATGCCTACGAACATTCCGGCGGGCAGTTCCTCCCCATCGGCCTCGGCGCGCAGATCTACTATGCCGAGGGCCTCGAAAAGCTCGCCAGCAATATCGAGGAGACCAGGCCCACGCTGATGGTCGTCGTGCCGCGCCTGTTCGAAGTGCTGCGCGCACGGATCATGAAGCAGGTTGAAAAGCAGGGCAAACTGCCGAACTATCTGATGGCCCGCGCGCTCGCGATCGGTGCGCGCAAGGCGGGGGGAGGCAACATCGTCCGCCGGATCATCGATGCGCCGATGGACTTCTTCATCGAACGCACGCTGCGCCCGAAGATCCGCCAGCGCTTTGGCGGACGCCTCAAGGCCCTCGTCTCGGGCGGTGCGCCGCTCAATCCGGAAGTCGGCCTGTTCTTTGATGCGATGGGCCTCACCATGCTGCAGGGCTACGGCCAGACCGAAGCCGGCCCCGTGATCAGCTGCAACCGCCCCAAGGTCGGCCTCGCCATGGATACTGTCGGCCCGCCGCTGCGCGGGGTCGAGGTGAAGATCGCCGAGGACGGCGAAATCCTCGTGCGCGGCGAACTGGTGATGCACGGCTACTGGCACAATGACGCTGAAACCCTGCACGCAATCCCGCAGGACGGGCCCAACCCGGGCTGGCTCCACACCGGCGACATCGGCCACTTCGACGAGAAGGGCCGCATCAAGATCACCGACCGCAAGAAGGACATGATCGTCAACGACAAGGGCGACAACGTCTCTCCGCAGCGCATCGAGGGCATGCTCACTTTGCAGCCGGAGATCGCGCAGGCGATGGTTTCGGGCGACAAGCGGCCCTACATCGTCGGCCTGATCGTCCCCGATCCCGAATGGGCGATGGAATGGGCCCGCGCGCAGGGCGAAAAGTACAACATGAGCGCCCTTTCGGACAATTCCGCCTTCCGCACCGCCATCCGCGCCGCAGTGGACCGCGTGAACAAGGACCTCTCGGTGATCGAGAAGGTCCGCCAGATCGCGCTGGCGGACGAAGCCTTCACCATCGACAACGAGGAAATGACCCCCTCGATGAAGATCCGCCGTCACAAGATCAAGGAACGCTACGGGGCGAGGATCGACGGGCTGTATAAGGGGTGATGGCGAAAGCTTGATCGCGCCGGCATTGTGGACTAAGTTTACTGGACTAAGTCCGGGGTTACCATGCAGACCGTAAACATCCACGAAGCCAAGACTCAGCTGTCCAAACTGGTCGCGCGGGCGGCTGCAGGCGAGGACATCATCGTCGCCAAGGGTGGCAAGCCCGCTGCCCGGCTCGGCCCGCTGGAGGAAGCGCCCAAGAAGCGCAAACTTGGATGGCTACAGGGCCAGATCGATGCGCCAGACGATCTCAAGGCCCCGTTCAAGGACGAGATCGACGCGATGTTCGGCGATCGGACCGACAAGTTCGGATGAAGCTGCTGCTCGATACGCATCTGCTGATCTGGGCGGCAGGCGCCCCGGACAAGCTGAGCAAGAAGGCGCGTAAGCTGATCGAGGACCGCGACAACGAGATCGCGTTCAGTGCCGTGAGCATCTGGGAAATCGCGATCAAGTACGCGCTCGACCGGCCGGACTTGCGCGTCGACCCTCACCTCATGCGGCGCGGCTGCCTCGAGAATGCGATGACCGAACTGGTGATGACCAGCAACCATGCCATCATCGCCGCATCGCTACCGCCGGTCCACAAGGATCCGTTCGACCGCATGCTGGTCGCGCAGGCCATGGCTGAGGGCATCACGCTACTCACTGCTGACGAGACCATCGCCCAGTATCGTGGTCCGATCAGGCTGGTCTGATCCCGGCCCTCAGGGCTCGGCGATATTGAACGCCCCCGGCATCGGATCGAGCGCGGCAAGCCACGCTTCCACCCCGGCCCGGTCGCCCTCCACCTTCAGCCCCGCCGCTTCCAGCTGCGCTAGCGGCAGCTTGAGGAACAGCAACCCCAGCAACATGCGGCGCGGGCCGGTGAGCGTTGCTGCAGCGGCACTTGCCGAGCCCATCCGCGTCACCATCGAAGTGCCGGTCAGCTCCACGCCTGCCGTCTCGCCGCGTTCGGGCATCACGAGGTTGATCGCCATGTGCCGCCCCGCCAGCTTCGCCGGGTCGATGCGTGTCGCCACCGAATCGAGCAGCAGCTGCGTCGGCACCGCAGCGATCATGTCCTGGCTCTGGCTGGAGGTTGCGGAGGAAATCCGCCCGTTGCGCAGTTCATTGGCGGCGGCGAGGAACTGGTTGCGCCAGATCGCGCTTTCCGCCTGATAGCCCTGCTGCTCGTAGCTGTCGGCCAGCGCGGCGCGCGCCGCCTTGTTGGCGGGATCGGCGAAGACCGCCGCACTCAGCAGCTCCGATGACCAGCGATAGTCCCCCGCCTTCATCGTCGCCTTGGCCTGCGCCAGCACCTTGGCCGGACCACCAATCGCGCCGACCAGCCGCTTGGCATGCTCCACCGCGGGCCACGGGTTGAGGTTCGCCGGCACGGCATCGTACCAGCCGAGGTAGAACTGATAGACCGCCTTCGCGTTGTGGCTGAAGGTGCCGTAGTAGCCGTGGTTGAACCAGTCCGCCGCGATGGCTGCCGGCTGCACCAGCTCTTCCGCGATTTCCGCCGGGCTCTCGCCCTTGTTCATCAGCCGCAGCGTCTGATCGTGCAGCAGGCGGTAGTTGTCGCGCTGGCTTGCCAGCATGCGGCTCGCTTCGGCCCGCCCGAAGCGCGGCCAGCAGTGGCTGGAGATCACCGCATCGCTGCGCCCGCCATAGAGGTGCAGCGCTTCATCGAGATAGCCCGCCCAGGCCCGCGTATCGCGCACCTTCGCGCCGCGCGGGGTGAGGATGTTGTGGAGCGAGCAGGTGCTCATCTCGGCAGAGAGCAGCACCTTCGGCCCCGGCAGATAGACATTGAGCTCGCTCGGCGCCTCGCTGCCGGAGACCATCTGGAATTCCAGCGGAACGCCGTCGACCACGCGCGTCTCGCCGGTGCGGGCGATCGTGTCTGTCGGAGCAATCAGCGTGATCGTGCCCGAGGACACGCCGAGCCCGATGCCGCTGCCCATCTGGCCCTGCGCGCCCGGCACCAGGCCCCCGCCGAACTGATACTGCGCGCGCCGGCCCATGGCGGCACCGGCCAGAATGTTCTCGCTCGCTGCTTCCTCGATGAAATGCGCCGGGGCAATCACCGAGACCTTGCCCGCCGCAACATCCGCCTCGGCAATCACGCCGCGCACGCCGCCGAAGTGGTCGGCATGGCTGTGGCTGTAGATCACCGCCGAAACCGGTCGCGCGCCGAGCTGCGCGTTGACCAGTGCTAGTGCAGCCGCTGCCGTTTCCTTGGTTGTGAGCGGATCGACCAGAACCCAGCCGGTCTGCCCCCGGATCACGGTCATGTTCGAAACGTCGAACCCGCGCACCTGCCAGACGCCATCGGCGACCGCGAAAAGGCCATGCTGCTTGAGCAGCCCCACTTCGCGCCACAGCGAGGGATTGACGCTGGCGGGCGCCGTGCCCTGCACCCAATCGTAGGCGGCAACGTTCCACACCGGCTTACCTGCCGCGTCGCGAATCACCGGATCGCTGGCGCTTGCCAAAAAGCCCTGCGCTGCAAAGGCCGCATCGCGCCCATCTTCCTGCGGCAATGTCGCGGCCACGGCCTGCTGCGCCGCGACGGTCGCCGCGCTGGCGGGCTTGGGCGAAAGTGCCGGATCAGGTGGGGGTGCAGCCTGCGCCAAGCCGGGCAGAAACGCTGCCGTCGCCAAAGCCAGCCGCATCACGCGCGCGCGAAAATGCATCGTTATCCCCTCCTGTCGTTCTTATCCCGGCAGCTTGTCCGCTCGCGTCCGCGCTGGCAAGTGGGAGGCAATTCGCTGTGCCCCTGTAAAGAATGGAAGCCAAACGCAGCGAATTGCTCTATGGGCCGCGCATCTTCCGGCGTGGAGACGGCTGATTCCGGCCGCCACCGCGAGACCGGCCAGCTATTCTTCCCCCGAAAGTACCATGCCCTTTTCACAGCTCCCCCCCGCCCTCGGCGCCGCCGTGGCAGCCCGTGGCTATGCCGCCCCCACCCCGGTGCAGGCCGCCGTTCTCGAAGCCGAAGCTCATGGCCGTGACCTCGTCGTCTCGGCGCAGACCGGCTCCGGCAAGACGGTCGCGTTCGGCCTCGCCATGGCCGCAGACTTGCTCGCAGGCGAAGACCGCCTCGGACCCGCGGGCGCCCCGCTCGCGCTCGTCATCGCACCTACCCGCGAACTCGCGCTGCAGGTCAGCCGCGAACTGATGTGGCTCTATGAGCAGACCGGTGCGCGCATCGCCACTTGCGTCGGCGGCATGGACCCTTCGCGCGAACGCCGCACGCTGATGCACGGCACGCACATCGTCGTCGGCACCCCGGGCCGCCTGCGCGATCACGTCGAACGCGGCGCGCTGCAGCTTTCCGCCTTGCGGGTCGCGGTGCTCGACGAAGCCGACGAAATGCTCGACATGGGCTTCCGCGAGGACCTCGAGGCCATTCTCGACGCGACCCCGGACGAGCGCCGCACGCTGCTGTTCTCGGCAACCATGCCCGCGCCGATCGTCGCGCTTGCCCGCCGTTACCAGAACAACGCGCTGCGCATCTCGACCGTCACCGAGGAACGCGGCCATGGCGATATCGATTATCAGGCGATGGCCGTCGCCCCGGCCGATATCGAGCATGCTGTCGTCAACCTGCTGCGCTTCCACGAAGCGGAAACCGCGATGCTGTTCTGCGCCACGCGCGACAACGTCCGCCGCCTCCACGCCAGCCTGACCGAGCGCGGCTTTGCCGTCGTCGCCCTCTCGGGTGAGCACAGCCAGAACGAGCGCAACCACGCGCTGCAGGCGCTGCGCGACCGCCGCGCCCGCGTTTGCGTCGCCACCGATGTCGCCGCACGCGGGATCGACCTGCCCAGCCTCAGCCTTGTCGTCCATGTCGAGATTCAGCGCGATGCGGAAACGCTGCAGCACCGTTCGGGCCGCACCGGGCGCGCGGGCAAGAAGGGCACGGCCGTGCTCATCGTGCCCTATCCGCGCCGCAAGCGTGTCGAGGCCATGCTGCGCGGCGCGCGCATTCCCGCGCGCTGGGTGCCGGTGCCGTCTGCCGCCGATATCCGTGAGGCGGACAGCACCCGCCTGATGTCGGTGCTGCTCGCACCGGTCGAGGCCACGGACGAGGACCGCGCTCTGGCCCAGCGCCTGCTGGCAGAACGAAGCGCCGAAGATATCGCCATGGCGCTCGTCCAGGTCCACCGCGCCCGCATGCCCGAACCTGAAGAACTGATGAGCGGCGATGCTGGCGGTCCGCCACCGCCGCGCGAACCGCGCCCCGGCTTCGAACAGAGCACTTGGATGCGCCTCAACATCGGGCGCGACCAGAATGCCGATCCGCGCTGGGTGCTTCCGCTGCTCTGCCGCCGCGGCCATGTGAGCCGCAGCGAGATCGGCGCGATCCGCATCACCGCGCGCGAAACGCTGTTTGAAGTGCCCACGGCGATTGCTGCGCGCTTCATGGACGCGGTGCGCCGCACGGCCGAGGAAGCCGACGAGTTCGAAATCCAGCCGATGGAAGGAGCTCCGCGCGAGGACGCTCGCCGCCATCGCCGCGAAGGGAAGCCGGGCTATGCGCCCAAGCCCTATCGCCAGCCGGGCCGCGCCGAAGCACCCAAACCGCACCGCAAGGGCACGTGGCGCGCCAAGCCGGATCGGGCGAAGTAGGTTTCTCCAACGCTCAGTGCTAACGCAGCGAAGCCATCCAGAGCAGCTCTGGATGGCTTCGCAATATCAGCGCTGTTGAAAGCGGATTGCCTTCAGGCCGCGTCTTCCATCTCGACATAGTCCGGGAAGAACTGCGGTGCGCGCATCGACCAGCCCGGCGCCGTTGCCGCGGCTTCGCTGATCGACTGCAGCAATTCCTTGCGGCGCTCAGGTCGGATGTGCGGGAGCGCGGCGGCGCCGCAGAAGGCACCCGGCAGCCACGGCCGCACTTCGGCGCCCAGCAGGCGTTCGTAGAGGAACCGATAGGCCGAAAAGCATTCGATGCGGCCCTGCGCGAGATCGAAGGTGGTCACCCGCAGCAGCGGGCCCATCACGGTTTCGAGGTCTTCGAACCCGGCGGGTTCGCCTCCATCGACGTCTGCCGTCAGCAGGCTGCGCAGCAGCTTGAGATCCTGGTACATCACATATTGCGTGCGGATCGAGGCCGCCTCGGCAGGCCCGCGCGCCCAGCGGCGGAAGGCATCATGCCGGCCGAGGCCGATATCGAGGCTGCGCCGGATATAACGCTGCTCGCTCGGCGAGAATCCGGCGAATTCCCGCATTTCGGTCAGAATGGTCTGCGTTGTCGTGGTCGTGGCCATGAGCCCCTCGCTTCGCCTTCCTTGCCAGACGATCCCTTGCGGTCCGGCGTCGAAGCTGAAGCTAAACCTGCTTGGTTAGGAAGAGATTAACTGGTTAATGCGCTTCCAACCGGTCGGTTCGGGCAGTGATTTTCAAGACATCGCTTGAGGGCCGCTTTCCGCAGTGTCAGCGGCGGCGATAGCGGAAGTACCAGACCTCGTGTCCTTGCGCGCGGGCCTTGGCTTCATAGCGGGTTTCGGGCCAGCCACCGGGGCGCTTCTGGAAGTCCGCCGCCTTCTGCGCCAGCCACTCGAACTGATCGGTGTGGCGGCGCATCACCATCAGCGCGTGGCGCAAGTAGATCGGATGATCGGTGCCAAAGCGGAACTCGCCGCCGGGTTTGAGTTTACGCGCGATCAGGTCGACCGGACCGTCGTTCATCATGCGGCGCTTGGCATGGCGGGCCTTGGGCCATGGATCGGGATGGAGCAGGTAGACGAACGAGAGCGCGCCATCGGGCACGCGCGCGAGCACTTCCAGCGCATCGCCGTGGTGGATGCGCACGTTGCGGATCGGCATGCCGGTCGCGCTGCCATCGGAGCCGCGCCCGCCATCGATATGAACCAGCGCCTGCGCCACGCCGTTGAGGAAAGGCTCGGCCCCGATGAAGCCGTGATCGGGCAGCATGTCCGCGCGGCCCGCCATGTGCTCGCCGCCGCCGAAGCCGATCTCGAAGTGCAGCGGACGAACATCGCCGAACAGCGCCTCCGCCGTGACTGGCCCTTCATCAGGCACCGCGATCTGCGGGAGCAGCGTATCGATCAGCGACTGCTGGCCCGCGCGCAGGGGCTTGCCCTTGGCACGGCCATAGAGGCGGTTGATGGTGAGCGGATCGCCGGGCTTGTGTGCGGTCATGGTGCGGCGCCTCTGGCAGCGCGGCGGGTGCGGGTCAACGGCTCAGAACCCCCGGCGAACCCCGATCGTCCAGCGGCGCGGCGCGCCTGGGCCGAGGAAGCGCGGCGATGCGGCGCCGGGCGCTTCGGCCAGTGGCACCGAGCCAATCTCGCCGAAGGTGCCGAACGTGGCATAGCGGCGGTCGAAGAGGTTGCGCACTTCGCCAAACAGCACGACCTCGCGCACCAGCTCGATCCCCGCGCGCAGATCGACCAACATATAGCCTAGCACGAGCGGCGCGCGGTTCGATTCGTCGCCCAGCAGGACTTGCCCGGACCGCGCGGACAGCGTGCCGCCGATGGTAAAGCGCCGCCATGCGCCGGCATTCCCGGCATAGTCGAGGTTGAGATTGGCACTGTGGCGGGGCACGCCCGGTAGCCGGTCTCCCGACCGCACGAGAATCGCCCCATCCGCCTCCGCCGCCGGATTGCCGGGGCTGGCAATCCGCACGAGCGAGCGGTTGGTGGCATCCGTGAAGGCATAGGTCGCCGCCACCCGCAGGCCGCCGCGCTGCGCCGTCAGCGACAATTCGATGCCCTGCCGCCGCGCATTGCCAAGGTTCTGGAAATAGGCGCGGCCCCGCACGCCGGAGGCGACACGGCGGATCTCGTCGCGGCTGTCTGCACGATAGAACGAGGCCAGCCATTCCAGCCGCCAGCCGCCCGCATTGCCTTTGCCCGAGGCGCCCAGTTCCCAGGTCCGCGCCACGACCTGCCGCAGCGGCGGATCGGCGACGAAGAAGTTGGCAAGGCTGCACGGCGCTTGCGCGTCGGCACAGGATAGCTCGGCGGGAGTCGGTGCGCGGTTGGTCTCCGCATAGCCGGCGCGCAGCGAGAGGCCGGGGGCGGCATCCCAATCGAGCTCCACGCCGGGGTTGAGCCGGTCAAAATGGTGCTGTCCGTTGAGCGCAGTGCCGATCTGATCGGCAAGCCGGATCGCCGCGTAGTTGTAGCGCAGGCCCGCTTCGATCTGGAGGTGCGGCCCCAGCGGCAGCGTTTCCGCCGCGAAGAACCCCGCATAGAGATTGCGCGCGATCACCGAGACCGGAGCAATCGCATTGTCTGCCTGCGCGATCACCGGGCCGGCTGACTGCACGCCGCGCGTGGCGTCCAGCGTGCCGAGTTCGGTCATCGCGGCAAAGGCACTGCGGCCATAATCGAGGCTGGTGCCGATCGTGAACACGTTGCGGCCGCCCAGCAGTGGCCGCCGGTCGGTGATCTGCGCGAGCAGGCCGAACGCCCGCGACGAGAGCACGCCGCGGTTGAACACGGCGTATGTCGGATCGCCGTTCAACGCAGCGATCGAGTTGCCCTGCCGATCGGTGAGCACTTCGGCGCCCGCTTCCGTTTCAAGGCACAGCTGCCCCGGCGTATCTTCGCAGGCCTCGATATCGGCAGCGTCGCCATTGAGCGCGCGGCTCTTCTGCCACTGCGCATAGAGGGCCGCCTGCAGCCGCGTGGTGGGCGAAAGATCGGCCCAGGGGTGAAGGCTCACGCGGGCGAAGCGGTTTTCGGTGCGGTCCGGATGGGTGAACACCGCCGAGCGGCGGACGGCGAGCAGTTCCTCCGGTGACGCGCCATTGCCGCTGAGGTCGGTGCTGGCGAGGATCAGCTTGGTGTGGAGCCCCGCCGCAACACCATCATAGCCCAGATCGGCAAACCCGCTGGCAAGGCGCGAGCTGCTGTAGTCCCGCCAGCCATCCTCGCCGCGCAGTTGCACAGCTGTGAATGCACTCCAGCGCCCCACCGCGCCGCCCGCCGCAAGGCTGACATCATGCGCGCCATACGCACCGAGCGCAGCGCTGGCCGCAAAGCCGGGGGCGCTGCGGCCCGTCGCGGTTTCGAGCACAAGCGCTCCGCCGAGCGCATTGAGGCCGTAGACGGGGCTCGAATCGACCAGTTCGACCGTCCGCAGTGCCGCATCGGGCACGAGATCGAGCGAGACCGTATCGCCGAACGGAAGATTGAACCGCGCGCCATCGAGATAGGCGGCCAAGCCTTGCGCCTGTCCTTGCGCGCCCGAGGCGGTCTGGCCGCGATAGACGATGGCAGGCTGCCAGGGATTGCCCTGCGCATCCTGCAAGGTGACCCCTGGCAACTGGCGAGTGAGCGCGCCGATGAGGTCGGGCCGCCCGCTGCGCGCAAGATCGCCGCGCGAGAGACCGAGCGCGTCGTCGCTATCCACCCCGGCGCCGGGGGCAGTGACGAGGATCGACGGCTCCGCCTCCTGCGCTCGCGCGCCGTCAGCCATGCAGATCAGGAGCGCGAGAGCGGGAAGGCGGATGGCGAGATCTCTCTTCATCCGGTGTCCGGTATGCAAGGCTGGCGGACCAGACAAGAAAATTGGGATGGACGCCCGCCAGCCCTTGTGGTCACTCACCGAGCATGTCGGCGATGGAACGTTTGTCCGGTGCACCTACCCGTGAGACGGGTTCGCTTGCGGAGACCTTGAGCGCGCGCGAGTTGGAAGTGCTGCGGCTGCTCTCCGAAGGGCACACCATCAAATCGATTGCCGCGCAGCTTGGCCGCACCGAGGCATCGATCAACGAACGGCTGCGCGATGCTCGGCGCAAGACGGGGGTCGGCAGCAGCCGCGAACTGGCCCGGCAGCTGGGGGCCCAGAAAATCTGGGACAAGAATACTGATCTGGCAATGACTTCCCCTCAGGCGGAGGGATCGGTCCAGCCCGCAAGTCGTGGGCTGTCAGGACCGAAAGGAACGATTGCCATGCTTATCGCCATGCCTCTCATCGCCGCTGGATCGCTGCTGATGGCGGCCGACGCGCCCTACAATGCCGCGCGCCCGGGTGCCGCGCAGGCTGCTGCAGCCGCCGCGCACGGGTCGCCGCTGGTGGGCCGCTGGGCGCTGGATACGGCGGGTGTGCCCGCAGAGGAACGCCCGCACAGCGTCACCATCAGCTTCAGCGTGGCGCCCGATCAGCGCTGGACCACCCATGTCTCGATCATCAACCCGGACGGCGCCGCTCTCGATGCGGAATCGACCGCGGCGCTCGATGCCGCGCCAGTGTCGATCAGCGGGAACATGGGCTTCATCGACAGCGCTTCGCTGCGCCAGCCCGCGCCGGGCACGCTGGTGATGACGCTGGGCAAGAACGGCGCGCCCGTCTCGACGCGGGTCTACACCGTTTCGCGCGACCGCAAGTCGATGACCGAGACGATCATATGGGCCGGGAGCAGCATGCCCAAGCTGGAAACCAACACTTTCCGCCGGGTGAGCTGAGCGGCCCCAAACGCAAGCGGCCCGCCATTGCTGACGGGCCGCTGCGCACGGAAGTCGAGGCCGGGGGGGTGTGGCCGGATCAGGCCGCTTCGACGTCCAACTTGTCATCCGGATCGCGCAGCACATAGCCGCGGCCCCAGACGGTTTCGATGTAGTTCTCACCGTCGCAGGCATGGGCGAGCTTCTTGCGGAGCTTGCAGATGAACACGTCGATGATCTTGAGTTCGGGTTCGTCCATGCCGCCATAGAGGTGGTTCAGGAACATTTCCTTGGTCAACGTGGTGCCCTTGCGCAGCGAAAGCAGCTCGAGCATCGCGTATTCCTTGCCCGTCAGGTGGACGCGGGCACTGTCGACCTCGACCGTCTTGGCGTCGAGATTGACCGAAAGCTTGCCAGTGCGGATGACCGATTGCGAATGGCCCTTCGAGCGGCGCACCACGGCGTGGATGCGGGCGATGAGCTCTTCGCGGTGGAAAGGCTTGGTGACATAGTCGTCGGCACCGAAGCCGAACGAGCGCACCTTGGAATCCATCTCGGCAATGCCGGAGAGGATCAGCACCGGCGTCTGCACCTTGGCGACGCGGAGCTTCTTGAGCACGTCATACCCGTGCATGTCCGGAAGGTTGAGGTCGAGCAGGATGATGTCGTAATCATACAGCTTGCCGAGATCGAGGCCTTCTTCCCCGAGATCGGTTGCATAGACATTGAAGCCTTCGGTGGTGAGCATAAGCTCAATCGCCTTGGCCGTGGTCGGCTCGTCCTCGATCAGCAGCACGCGCATGGATCAGCCCCTTATTGCCATTCCCCGATGGCTTGAGCCCCAAACGCGGGGCCTTCGCCGTCATTAACCATATGACCAATGAACATGAAAGGTTAATTTATCGTAAGCGAAGGCCCCGGTAGCGTTGCCATATCACGCATCCTGAAACAGCCCGAAAATCGGCAAATTCCCTTTTTGTGTCAATAGTTAAGACCCCGCATTTGCGCTAACCATCCTGCCGCAGCGCTTAGGACCGGACGAAACCTTTTTTAAGAAGTCCTGCCCTATCGACCAGATGTTGCGCCCGGAACACCAATTGCGACAGCGGCTTCGCGCAGCTTGCGCGTTGCCGCGAGATCGTTGCGGAAAGCCGCCAGTCCGCCTTCCAGCGCCTTGGCCGCCTTGGCCGGTTCGCCCAGTTGCATGCGGCTGCGCATCAGCATGATCCAGCCATCGACGTTGCCGGGATTCTTCGCGAGCTTGGCCTCAAGCCCATCGACCATGCCGCGGATCATGGCTTCCTGCTGGCCCTTGGGGAGTGAGTTGGCCGCCTGAATCTCGGCGGAAGACGGCCCCGGGATCGCCCCGGAGGCAACCGCCGCGCCATTGGTCGCCATGCCGCCAGCAGGCGCGGCGAACTGCGCTGCGGCGAGCCGTTCTTCGTAGGGAATCTTGTAGCGGTCCCCCACGTTCTTGATCACCGCGCGAATATCCTCGGCATAAGGCGCGTCGGACGGCGTATCCTTGAGCAGCGCGAACCAGGCATCGATCGCCTTGCGGTGCTGGCCGGCCAGATCCATCGCGACCGCGCGGAAATAGCGCGCACGTGCATCCTTGGGATCGAGCTTGAGCGCCTTGTTAAAGGCCACCTGCGCGTCTGCCGGGATCTTGCCTTCGGTCTTGCTTGCCAGAACCAGCGATTCGCCGAGGAACGAATAGGTCTCGGCATGCGTGTCATCGAGCTTGGTCGCTTGCTTCAGCGCGGTCGCCGCTTCGGCATAGCGCTCCGTCTGGAAGTAGGACCAGCCGAGCATGCGCCAGCCTTCCGCATCGTCAGGCTTGGCCTTGAGCCGCGCTTCGAGCCGGGTGATCACATCATCAACCGACGGGGCCTGGCTTTCGGCGGGTGCGGGCGGCTGGGCGATGATTTCGGCGTCACGCTGCCCGCGCCAGACGGCAATGCCGCCCGCGCTGAGCGCGACGAGCGCTGCCAGCACAAGCACGATACGGCCACCGCGGCCGGACGAGGTGGCGACCGGAGATGCAGCAGGAGAAGCGGCAGGAGCGTCAGTTGTGGAGGTGGGGACGGGATCTGGGGTCGGCGTAGATTTGGCCTCGGTCATCACTTGCTCCCATATGCGCCGTGTTCGGCGCTGCCCCATTTGCCCGGCATATCCTCTGCCAAGGGCTCCATGCAAGCGGCGCAGCACGGGTTCACTCCGCGCCAAAGCGGTACGAAGCGTGATCCTCGCCCGGCCAAATTGCGACTGGCAAAGCACGGCGCTTCGGCTAAAGTCACACGCAAACGGGGTCGCAAGTCGGAAAATCGGGGCAAAGGGCCATCCAACAAGGGTCCTTGCCTGGCAGCGCGGGGGGCGTGCACCGGTGAGCGAAGTCTACAAGGTTGCGATCATTGGTTCGGGTCCCGCTGGCATGAGCGCAGCGAGCCGCGCAGCGCAGTTGAAACTGCCGCATGTCCTGCTCGAAAAGACCGACCACCTTTCCGATACGATCTACAAATATCAGAAGGGCAAGCACGTGATGGCGACGCCGTCACAGCTAGTGCTGCGCTCCGATCAGGAATTCGACGCCGGCAAGCGCGAGGACATCCTCGGCCGCTGGAACAAGCGCACCGAGGAACTCGGCGTCAATGTGAAGTACAACGCCGAGGTCAAATCGATCAAAGGGACTGGCCCCGCCATCGAAGGCTCGGTCCAGAAGATCGTCACCCGCGCGCGCGACGGATCGACCACCACGACAGAAGTGCAGCGATTCGCCCCGCCCTATGCGATCACGCTGACCAATGGCGAAGTCGTCATGGCCGAAACCGTGGTTCTCGCCATCGGCACGCAGGGCAATCCCAACCTCATGCGCTGCCCCGGCGGCGACTTGCCCCACGTGACCTACCAGCTCGATGATCCCTATGCCGTGCTCGATCAGCATATCGTGGTGGTCGGCACCGGCGACGCGGGAATCGAGAACGCACGCGGCCTTGCCGAGGACCCGGCGCAGGGCAACGTCGTCACCGTGCTCAACCGCTCGCCCAAATCGGCGAACGTCCGCGAAAGCTTCGCAACCGCCAAGGAGCCCAATGCCAAGGCGCTGGTGGAAGACGACGCGGCAGGCAAGCTGACGATCCGCTACGAGACCGAGACCAAGGCGGTCGAGCCGGGCTGGATCACGCTTTCCACCCGCGACGGCGAAGAACGCATCCGCTGCGACCGCATCATCGCGCGAATCGGGTCGGCCCCGCCGCGCGGGTTCGTGGAGGGCTGCGGCATCGAGTTTGCCAGCAATGACCGCCTCGCCTTCCCGACGCTCTCGCCGCAATTCGAATCGACCGCGCCGGGGATCTTCGTGATCGGCGCGCTGGCGGGCTATCCGCTGATCAAGCACTGCATGAACCAGGGCTACGACGTCATCGAGTTCATCAACGGCAACAGTGACCTGAAGCCGGCGGACGAACCGCTGCTCGAAGCCAAGTTTGCCAGCCTGCCCGGCAGGCGCAGCGTGGCCGAATGGCTGGAACTGCTGCGGACGAGCATCGCCATCCTCAATGGCATGACCACGCTGCAGCTGCGCGAATTCATGCTCGATTCGGATGCGCGCTTCTACAAGGCGGGCGAGACGATCTTCGAGAAGAACGATCCCGGCTCCTCGCTCTTCGCCATTGCCGAAGGATCGGTACATGTGCGAATCGATGCGAACGACCCGAGCAAGGTCGTGCCGATCCAGCAGGGTTCGATCTTCGGCGAAGTCGGCCTCATTTCCGGGCGGCGGCGCGGTGCGACGGTGGTTGCCGCGAGCGACTGCATCTGTGTCGAAATCAGCCGCAACGCCGCGCTCAAGCTGCAGAGCCAGGTGCCCAGCGCCCGCCGCACGATCGAGCGCATCTCGACCGAACGGCAATTGCTGCAGATGTTCGGCTCGGGCCTGACGCCCGACGACGTGCGCGAAGTGGTCGATACCGCCAAGATCGTGGGCGTGCGTGCGGGCGAAGCCATCATCACCGAAGGCGCGGACGACAAGGACGTGTTCGTCATCCGCGTCGGCTCGATGATCGTAGAGAAGGTCGTTGGCGGGAAGCCGGTGTTCCTCTCCTACCTGCCGGCCGGCTCCTACGTCGGCGAAATGGCGCTGATCGATGGCGGGCAGCGCACCGCCACCGTGCGCGCGGCGATCAAGAGCGAAGTGATCAAGATCGATGGCGAAGCCTTCGCGCGCGTGCTCGCTGCGAAACCGGCGCTGCTCGAGCGCGCACGCAAGGACATGGAAGCGCGGCGCGCGACCAATGCCTTCGTCGAATCGAAGAAGGACGGCTTCTCCGGCGTCGTCGATCTCTATTCGGAGCAGGCCAAGTTCCTCGTTTCGCAGGGCCTTGGCGAGGCGACCGACGTGCTGCTGATCGACGAACGGCTCTGCGTCGGCTGCGACAACTGCGAGAAGGCCTGCGCCGATAGCCATGACGGGCTTTCAAGGCTGGACCGCGAGGCAGGCAAGAGCTTCGCGCACCTCCACGTGCCAACCTCTTGCCGCCACTGCGAGCACCCGCACTGCATGGCCGATTGCCCGCCCAACGCGATCCACCGCGGGCCGGACGGCGAAGTGTTCATCGACGACACTTGCATCGGCTGCGGCAATTGCCAGCGCAACTGCCCCTATGGCGTCATCCGCATGGACAAGGTGCCGCCCAAGAAGCCTTCGCTGCTTTCGTGGCTGCTGTTCGGCAGCGGGCCTGGGCCGGGCGAGCCGCCCTACAAGTGGTCCAAGAAGAACACCAAATACACCGGCGATCCGGTGGCGGACGACAAGCTGGACCGCAAGAAGGCGATCAAGTGCGACATGTGCGCCGGGATCGAAGGCGGGCCGAGTTGCGTGCGCGCCTGCCCGACGGGGGCGGCCATCCGCGTCTCGCCCGACGAGTTCCTGACCGTCGCCCGCCTCGAAAACGAAGGGGCCTGAGCCATGGCGACCACACCGGCCCAAACTCCGGCTCCTGCACCCGCCAAGCGCCGGACCGGCGCGACGCGCGAACGGCAAAGCACGCACGAGGGTTTCCTCATCCACAAGAACGCCAAGTGGATCAAGATTTCGGCGGCGCTCGCGCTGGCCCTGACCCTGCTCTACATCTTCGTGCCGCTGCCGCCGCACCACTTCGGCTCGAGCTGGCTGGGCTATACCCTCGGCACCATCGGCGCGCTGCTGATCCTGTGGCTGACCGCGCTCGGCATGCGCAAGCGGGCGATCACGCCGGGGCGCTGGTCGCTGAAGGCCTGGACGTCAGCGCATGTCTGGCTCGGCGTGCTGCTGATCGTGATCGGCACGCTGCATTCGGGCTTTGCGTTCGGCTGGAACGTCCACACGCTCGCCTGGGCGCTGATGATGATCGTGATCATCTCCGGCATCTTCGGCGTCACCGCCTATGCCACCCTGCCCCGCGCGCTTTCTGCCAACCGCTATGACGCGGAAGGCGCGATTACCGAGAAGCAGATGGTCGAGGCGCTGCGCTCGCTCGACCGCCAGCTGCATGATGCCGCCCAGCCGCTTGACCGCGAATGCGCGATCCTTGTCGACAACAGCCTCGAGCAGGACCCGTTCACCGGCTCGATCATCAACCGCCTCACCGGGCGCTACCCCGGCGACGCGACGCGCGAGGCGGCGAGCGAACTGAGGCGATTGCGCGCGCACCGGCCGCGCATCGCCGATGATCCGCTCGACAAGGTCGATGCGCTGCTCACCCGCAAGGAAGCAATGCTGGCGCGCCTGCGCCGACACCTCAGGATCAAGGGCTGGCTGCAGGCCTGGCTCTATGTCCACGTCCCCATGACCTTCGCGCTGATCGCCGCGCTTTCGGCGCATATCGTCAGCGTCTTCTTCTACTGGTGAGCGCGCCCATGAGCTTTGTCGTCCGCCAGATCGCCCTCAAGTCCAGCGGGGAGGAGATCGTTCGCCGCTCGGTCGTCGAGGAGCCGGTCCTCGTCATCGGCCGCGATGGGTCTTCGGGCATTCACCTGCCCGACCTCGCCGTCGATCCCCGCCATGCCCGGATCAGTGCGATCGATGCCGATACGCTGCTGATCGAATCGATCGGTGACCAGCCGTTCACCGTCAACGGCCGGTCGACCACGTCGAGCGAGCTGGAAATCGCGACCGGCGCCGAGCTCGGCTTCGGCGGCCACCGCATCACGCTCGCGCGCGAGGCGGAGAGCGGTCTGCCCGCCTTCACCGTCCGCCGGGTCGAGGCCGTTTCGGAAAGTGCCGAGGCGATCGACATCGGCAGCGCCTATACGCTGCAGAAGCTGCTGCCGGGCAAGCGCATGTCCGCATGGGGCTTTGCCGCGCTGATGCTGCTGGCGTTCCTCGCGGTGCCGATCTGGTCGTGGGCGACCTACCAGCCGCTCGCCTTGCACAAGGATGCGCGGCGGCCGGCGGGCATCCATGGCGATACCGCCTGGTCCTCAGGCAGTCTCAGCCTCGCGCACAAGAACCTGAACGGCGATTGCCAGGCCTGCCACGTGAAGGCCTTCGTGGCCGTCCGCGACAACGCTTGCATGACCTGCCACACGCAGGACGCGCATCAGCATATCGCCGATGGCGCGCGCCTCCTGAAGGCGCGCGGGGAGCCGGCCGGGTTCGCCGGGTTCCAGCGCGCGGTGGCCAATGCTTTCAACAAACCTGCCGGCAGGTGTGTCGATTGTCACACCGAGCATGAGGGGGCGGGTGCTATGCCTGCGACTCAGCAGCAATTCTGCACCACTTGCCACGATGGATTGAAAACGCGCTTGCCCGACACGAAGATCGCCGATGCCGCCGATTTCGGTGTGGCCCATCCCCAGTTCCGGCCCATGCTCGTGGCCGGGATCGGCGGGGACGGCAAACCGCTGTTCCAGCGCGCCGTGTGGCAGGACGGGATGAAGGAAAACACCGGGCTCAAGTTCACCCATGCCCAGCACCTCTCCAAGACGAACGGCATCGCGCAGATGGTCCGGCGCCGCCCGGGCGAGTTTGCTGCCGGCGATTCGCTGAGCTGCAAGGACTGCCACCAGACGGACAGCGGCGGGGCGCGGTTCAAGCCGGTCGAGATGGAGAAGGCCTGCCAGTCCTGCCACTCGCTGACCTTCGACGAGATCGGCGGCACGTTCCGCACTTTGCGCCATGGCCAACCCGAACAAGTCGTTGCCGATCTGCGCGCGGCGTTCCGTGGCGGCATGCCGCCGCGCCCCGCCAGCCTCTCCGGCATGGCGCGCCGCATTCCGGGCGCTGCCGCGCAGCAATCGACGGCGGCGGACTATGCGCGTGCCGTCCACTTCTATCCGATGCAGGCCGACGAGGCCGTGGCGCAGGTCTTCAGCAAGGGCGGCATGTGCTACGATTGCCATACCATCGGGCGTGGTGGCAGCGCGGCGACGGCGGGCTTTACTGTCCAGAAAGTCGCGCAGAACGGGCGCTACTACAACAAGGGCTGGTTCGATCATAAGGACCACCGCAAGTCCGAATGCGTGACCTGCCACATGAAGGCGCAGACCTCGAACGATGCGGACGCCGTGCTGGTGCCCGGTATTGACGGCGCAGGCGGGTGCCGCTCATGCCATGTCGGCGAGGGCGGGGCGAAGCTGGCGACGGCGCATGTAAAGGAACCGGTCGCATCCGGCTGCGCGATGTGCCACGAGTATCACATGGACAACGGCGCACCGTGGAAGCCGGCCGACAAGCGCAAGGGACCAGCCCTGCTCACCGCAGCATGGGATCGCCCCCGCCATCCGCCCACCCTGCGATAGCGCCGGAAAAACTGGGAACGCCGGATGCTGATCGCGCAGATCACCGATATCCACTTGGGCTTCGAACCTGACAGCCCCGGCGAGTTCAACCGCCAACGGCTCGACCGGGTGGTGGCGGAACTGCGGACCATGATTCCGCAGCCCGACCTGCTGCTGGCAACGGGCGATCTGATCGACCGCGGCGACCGCGCCAGCTACGAACGGCTCAACGAAGCGCTCTCAGGCCTGCCCTTCCCGGTCTACTATGCGCTCGGCAACCACGACGAGCGTGCGACTTTCGCCGATGTCTTTCCCGAGGCGGAATTCAGCGGCGGCTTCCTGCAATATGCCATCGAGACACCGGCCATGCGCCTGCTCGTGCTCGATACGCTGGAGGAAGGCCGCCACGGCGGTGCCTTCTGCGAGGTACGCGCAGCGTGGCTGACGGCGCAGCTCGATGCCGAGCCCGAGCGCAAGACACTGATCGTTCAGCACCACCCGCCGATCGAAGTCGGCATCGCATGGATGAACACCGACCCTGCCGAGCCGTGGACGATGCGGCTGGCCGAGTGCTTGCGCGGGCGGACCAATGTGATCGGCCTCGTCTGCGGCCATATCCACCGTGCGGTGACCACGCATTGGGAAGACCTCGTCGTCGCCACCTGCCCCTCGACCGCGCCGCAAGTCGCGCTGGATCTGCGGCCCATCGATCCCGACGTGCCCGACCAGCGCCCGCTGATCGTCGCCGATCCGCCGGCCTATGCGCTGCACTGGTTCAACGGGCGCGAACTCGTCACCCACTGGCAAACCGCCGAGGACCACACCGTGCTCGCGCGGTATGACGCCAACCTGCAGGGCATGATCCAGCATATGCTGGCCGAACGGCCGGGTTAACGCACTCCGGCCAAAGCCTTCTGCCGCCTGCGCTGCACCGAACTCCCCAGCCCGATCGCCTCGCGATATTTCGCCACTGTGCGCCGCGCGAGATCGAAACCGCGAGTCTTGAGCAAATCGACGAGAGTATCGTCGGACAGGACCGCCTTGGGGTCTTCCGCATCGATCAGCTGGCGGATTGCAGCCTTGACTGCCTCCGCCGAAACCGCGCCATCGCCGTCCGCCGAGGCTACGCCCGAGGTGAAGAAGTACTTCAACTCGAACGTCCCGCGCGCGCAGTGGAGGTACTTGTTCGAGGTAACGCGGCTCACGGTCGATTCGTGCATCGCAATCGCCTCGGCCACGGTGCGCAAGGTCAGCGGCTTCAGATGCGCGACACCGAGCCGGAAGAAGCCTTCCTGCTGCTTCACGATCTCCGCCGCCACCTTGAGGATAGTCTTCTGCCGCTGGTCGAGCGCCTTGAGCAGCCAGTTGGCATCCGCCAGCCGCTCGCCCAGCCATGCCTTGGCATCCTTCGCCACGCAGGCATGGCGCATCTCGACATAATAGCGCCGGTTGACCACGAGGCGCGGCAGAGTTGCGGGGTTGAGCGCAATATCCCAGCCGGGCGCGCCGTCGTCGCCGATCACGGCCTGGATGAAGATATCGGGAACCACCGCTTCGGCGGGGCCGCTGCCGAAGCGCAGGCCGGGCTTGGGATCATAGCTGCGCAGCTCGCGCAGCATGTCGGCAAAGTCCTCATCATCGACTTGGCAGAGGCGCTTCAGCCGCGCGATCTCGCCCCGCGCGAGGAGGTCGAAATTGTCGATCAGCCGCGCCATGCACGGGTCATAGCGGTCCGCCTCGCGCGCCTGCAGTGCGATGCATTCCGACAAGTTGCGCGCGCCGACGCCGGTGGGATCGAGCGACTGCACGAGAGCCAGCGCGGACTGCATCGCCGCGAGCGGCAGACCGAGTGCCTCGCGCGCTTCCTCCAGCGTCGTGGTAAGGTAGCCCGCCTCGTCGATGTGATCGATCAGCCAGCGCGCGGCAAACAGCTGCACCTGGTCGGACGTCACCGCGCCGATCTGCGCATGAAGGTGCTCGGCTAGTGTCTCGGCATTGCCGCCGCGTTCGTCGATATCGGGCGCTTCGCCGCCAGCACCGCCGGCCGCGCCGAAATCGCCCATGCTGTCGGTAAAGTCGCTTCTCGCGCCATCCCCGGTATCACGGTCGCGGTCGAGCGCGCTGGCATCGATATCAAGCGGACGGTCGTCTGCAGCGCGGCCCTCGCTGACCAGTTGATCGACCGGCGAACTTTCCAGAGTCGTGCGGCGCAGTGCGTCCGGCTCGCCCTCGAACGCCGGATCGATGCCGCCATCGGGCGCACCTTCGCCGAGTTCGAGCAGAGGATTGGCATCGAGCGCTTCGCCGATGAAAGCCTCGATTTCGAGGTTCGACAGTGCCAGCAGCTTGATCGCTTGCTGGAGCTGCGGGGTCATGACGAGGGATTGGCTCTGGCGGAGGTCGAGCCGCGGACCCAGCGCCATGGTCCGCTATCCTTCCGTCCTGCGGAGCATCGCGTCCTCAGGCATCACAGGGTGAAGCCCTCGCCGAGGTAGAGCCGCCGCACATTGGGATCGGCCACCAGCGCCTCCGGGCTGCCGGCGAACAGCACCTGCCCGCCATAGATGATGCACGCGCGGTCGACGATATCGAGTGTTTCGCGCACGTTGTGATCGGTGATCAGCACGCCGATGCCGCGATTCTTCAGATCGATCACGAGATGGCGGATATCGCTGATCGAAAGCGGGTCGATGCCGGCGAAGGGTTCGTCGAGCAAGATGATCGAGGGATTGGCCGCCAGTGCGCGGGCGATTTCGCAGCGCCGCCGCTCGCCGCCCGAAAGCGCCATGGCCGGTGAGGCGCGCAGGCGGGTGAGGCCGAACTCTTCGAGCAGCCGGTTGAGCTCAGCCGCGCGGGTCGTCTTGTCGGGCTCGACCAATTCGAGCACCGTCATGATGTTCTGCTCGACCGTCATGCCGCGGAAGATGGACGTTTCCTGCGGCAGATAGCCTAACCCGAGGATGGCGCGGCGATACATCGGGAGGCGGGTGATATCGACGCCATCGAGCAGGATGCGCCCCGAATCCGGCCGCACCAGCCCCATTATCGAATAGAAGCAGGTCGTCTTGCCCGCGCCATTGGGGCCCAATAGCCCCAGCACTTCGCCCTTGCCGACCGACAGCGAGATATCGGTCAGCACCGCACGCTTGTCGTAGCTCTTGGCGATCGAGACCACTTCCAGCCCGCCCTGCTCCAGGGCGGCATGGTTGGTCGCGGTGGCGGGCGCTTCATCCATAATCGAGAAGGTCCATAGCCGGGTCTGCCGCGCGGGCAAAGCCCGTCTGAGCGCCTTTGGCAGGATTTATGCATGTCTGACCGCAAGATGCAGCGCGGCACGCCCCCAGTAATATTGCAACGCTTGAAACATTACCAAAGCCGTGGTCTACTCCGAGCGGAGAGAGAAAAGACAGGGGCACCACCGATGCGCAAGGGTATGGCTGCGGGTCTGGGAAGCGAAAGCGCAGCGGTGCAGGGCCATGCACTCGATTGGCGCAAGCGGATGAGCGACACCGTCGCCTACAGCCTGCTCGTCTATACTAGCCTCCAGATCTTCGTGACCTTGCGCACGCTCGAAGGCTCGGGCGGTTCGATGCTGCCGATGATCGCGCTGGTCGTTTTGGTGGCCGGAGTCATCCCGATGTTCCGCCACTTCGAGCGCCGCTGGGAAGCGCTGAGCGATGTCGAAGCCAGCGATCCTGCGCTGCGCAGCGATTTCCGCCGCGATCAGATGGCCACGTGGGCCGTCGCGATCGGTCTGCCGTTCCTGCTTGCTGCGGTGTTCCGGCTGCTCGTTTCGCTGTTCTGATTGCCCGCCGCGCGGCGGCGACTATATGCAGGGCCTGACGTCAGTACGCTTGAAAGGCCCGTTTTCCCGATGCTGTCCCCCCAAGAGGCCCAGGAGCGCTGCCACGCGCTGATCGAGCGCGCGATCAAGGCCGGCGCTGATGCCGGCGATGCGGTCTACATTGCCGATTCGTCCGAAGCGGTATCGGTCCGCCTTGGCGCGCTGGAAGATGTCGAGCGCTCCGAATCCGAACACATCGGCCTGCGCGTCTTTGTTGGCGGTGCCTCCGCATCGATCGGCTCGACCGATCTGGCTGATGGGGCGCTTGATGAACTCGCCAGCCGCGCGGTCGACATGGCCCGCGCCGCGCCCGCCGACAAGTTTGCCGGTCTCGCGCCAGAAGAACTGCTCCTGCGCGCCGCGCCGCCCGAGCTCGATCTCGTCGATGGCGACGAACCCGATCCGCAAACGCTGCGGCACTGGGCGGAAGAAGCCGAAGATGCGGCGCGCGCTGTCCCCGGCGTGACCAACAGCGAGGGCGGCAGCGCCAGCGCGGGGCGCGGCGTGGTCGCGCTCGCCACCAGCCACGGCTTCAGCGGCGCCTATGCCGCGACCAGCCATGGCCGTTCGGCCAGCGTGCTCGCCGGGACCGAAGCCGGCATGCAGCGCGATTACGCATGGCGCAGTGCGCGCCACACCGCAGACCTGCTCTCGCCGGCCGAGATCGGACGCGAGGCGGGTGAGCGGACAGTCGCCCGCGTCAATCCGGGCCGGGTCAAGAGCGGCAGCTATCCCATCGTGTTCGATCCCCGTGTCGGCAGCTCGCTGGTCGGCCATCTGCTGGGCGCGATATCGGGCTCGGCCATTGCCCGCCGCGCCAGCTTCCTTCTGGGCAAGGACGGCGAGCAGATTTTCGATTCCGCCATCACCATCAGCGAGGACCCGCTGCGCAAGCGCGGCCCCCGCTCGCGCCCGTTCGATGGCGAAGGCCTGCCCACAGGCCCGCGCAATCTGGTCGAGAACGGCCGCCTCACCGGCTGGCTGATGGATTCCGCTGCCGCGCGCCAGCTGGGGGCAATCCCCACCGGCCACGCCTCACGCGGGGGATCGGGCGCGCCCCACGTGACGGCTGGCAATCTGGTGCTGCAGCCGGGAACGGTCAGCCGCGCGGGGCTGCTCGCCGATATCAAGGACGGCATCTACGTGACCGAGCTGATCGGCCACGGCGTCAATGGGGTGACCGGGGACTACAGCCGGGGTGCTTCGGGCTACCGCATCGTGAACGGCGAGATCGCCGGGCCGGTCGCCGAGTTCACCGTGGCGGGGAACCTGATCGACATGTTCGCCCGGCTCGTCGCGGCGGACGACCTCGAATTGTGGCGCGGAATTGATGTGCCGACGCTGCGGATCGACGGGCTGAGCGTTGCGGGGGATTGAGGGCGCCAACGCGCCCTCAATCACAATTTACTTCGCGGCCTTGGCGCGCTCGATGGCTTCGAGCGTGATCTGCTTGGCGTCTTCCGCCCCGCCCCACTTGCCGACGCGGACCCACTTTTCCTTCTCGAGGTCCTTGTAGTGGGTGAAGAAGTGCTCGATCTGCTGCAGCACGATCTCGGGCA
This sequence comes from uncultured Novosphingobium sp., assembly GCA_964413325.1. Lineage (GTDB taxonomy): Bacteria > Pseudomonadota > Alphaproteobacteria > Sphingomonadales > Sphingomonadaceae > Novosphingobium. The sequence continues at coordinate 407,195 of CAYPRK010000002.1, forward strand.
GATCACTCTTCTCGGCCACGTCGCGGTAGTAGGGGAAGGTCTTGTCGTCGGGGACGCAGATCAGCTTCTCGTCGCCGCCATGCTCGTCTTCGAGGTTGAGCACTGCGATCGGCCGAACGCGCACGACCGAGCCGGGAACGAAGGGCGAGCGCGCAATCACCAGCGCGTCGAGCGGGTCGCCATCCGGCGAAAGCGTGTGCGGCACGAAGCCGTAGTTCGCCGGATAGCGCATCGGCGTGTGGAGGATGCGGTCCACGAACAGCGCGCCGGAGGCCTTGTCGAACTCGTACTTCACCGGCTCGCCGCCAACGGGCACTTCGATGATCACGTTGAGCGTTTCGGGCGGATTCTCGCCGGTGGGGATCATGTCGATGCGCATGGCAGGCTTTCGCTGGGCCCGGAGGCCGGTGGAACTTGGCGCGTCCTCTAGCGCTGCGGGTTGTGCGCCGCAACATGAACGTGGGGCAAAATGGCTAGATTCCGCCGATCCCGTTGATCGTGAAGGCAATCACGCCGATGTTGAAAATGAACGCGGCGAAGGAATGCGCGGTGACGATCCGGCGAATCGAGCGCGAGGAAATCTCCACATCGGATGTCTGGAAGGTCATGCCGAGCGTGAGCGAGAAATAGGCAAAGTCGAGGTAATCGGGATGCCCGCTGCCGGGGAATTCGAGGCCTCCCGCGTCTTCGCCCGGCACCGCCCCGGCGCGGTAGTATTCGTGGGCATAGTGCAATGCATAGACCACGTTGGCGAACAGCCAGGTGAGCAGCAGCGTGGCGATCAGGCGCAGCAGGGCGCCGGGTTCGCCGTGCTTTGCTGCGGGCAATTCGCCCGCAATCGCCGCCATGACCACCAGCGTGATGAGCGTGCTGACCGCAAGGACCACGGTGCGATTGGCATCGTTCTCCTCCGAATGCCGCCGCATCGTCGCCATGTCGCATGCGCGCAGGAGCGGGAGCAGCGACAGCAGGAAACCGATGACCGCGAAATCGAAACCGACAACCAGGGCATCTGTCAGATCGGCGTACCCCGTCACCCAGCCGCGAGTAGCAAACCCGACGACAAGCAGGCCTAGAAAAAGCACAAAGCGCGGCGGGGCGATGCGCTGGCCGAACCGCCGTCCGGCCAGCGCATCGCCTGTGCCTCCGCCGCCAGCCACGTTACTTCGCAGCCGGATTCTTCGCTGCGACGGCGCGCGGCGCCAGCAGCTTGTCGAGCCCGGTCGGCGCACTGCCCGGCGCGGCGCGCTCCAGCCACGGCCAGCGCAGGCCGTCGTGGTATTCGATCCGGATCGGGCGGACGACGTCATCGCGCTTCACGATAAGATCGATCGGCGCATTCGTGCCCTTGGCGGCGGTGATCGCAGCCTTGATTGTCTCCTGATCGTAGGTCTTCCCATTGACCGAGATGATCTGCATGCCCGTCACCAGTCCCGCCTTGAACGCCGGGCTGTCCCAGCGGCTGCCAGTGATCTTGCCGTCGTTGTCGATGGCAAGGCCGATCGAATGGTTGAGCGAGATATACTTCGCTGCCGCCATGCGCGCCTTGTCATAGGGGTTGGGCTCTTCCTTCCATGCCAGCTTGTAGCCGCCGCGCTCGATCCCGCCGAGCGGCGAAGGCTGGCCCGGGGTCTGGATGCGGGTCTTGATGAAGCCCGCCCAGTCATAGGGATAGACCGCATTCAGCGTCTGGATCACGTCGGGCAGGTCATAAGTCAGCACGCCCCAATCGCCGTCCTTCACGCCGAAGAAGGCCTTGGCGAAATCGTCCATGCCCTTCTTGCCGCCGCTGCCTTCGCGGATGATCGCTTCCGCCTCGAGCCAGATCAGCGCGCCTTCGGTGTAGTATTCCTCGTTGCGGGCGAGCGAGGAGAACGGCTTGGGCTTGCGGTTGGCAATGATCGGATCGTGAGTGGTATCCTCGACCGAGCGCCATTCGCGCCCCGGATACTGGGTGAACGAGCCTGCGTAGTTGGCGAACTGGCCGAGCACCATGTCCTTGCTCTGCGTGCCCGAGCGGGCGGCGAGGACGAGGCCCCAGAACTGGTTCTGCCCTTCGTAGACCCACAGCAGGTTGTCCTGCATCGGCACGCGGTAGTCCGGCGTCCACAGCTTGGCCGGACGGCGGAACTTGCCGTCCCACGAATGCGAGAACTCGTGCGCGGTCACGTTGCGGTCCCAGTCGCCCGCGGCCCAGTCGACCAGGGTGCGCGGCTCATACTGGTTTTCGCTCGACCGGTGATGCTCAAGGCCGATGCCGCCCATGCGGTCGGTCAGCGCGAGCAGCAGGTCGTAGTGATCGAAGTGCTTGGAGCCATAGGCCAGCAGCGCCTCATCGACGAGGCTGCGATAGGTCGCGAGGTTCTCGGGCGCGATCTTCAGGAGTTCGGGCTTGTCCGCCACGATATCGAGGTAGACGCCTTTGCCGAGTTCGTGCCGGTCCGCATAGAGCCCGGCGAAGATCGGCGAATCGACCAGCGTTTCGTAATCAGTCTCGCTCCAGGTCACGACATTGCCCTGTGCGGTCTTGCCATCGAGCGCGGTGAACACCTGCCAGTTTGCCGGGACCGTGACTGTCGGCTTGATCTTGATCTGCCGCACATAATGGCCGGCGGGATAGAGGCTCATCTTCTCCCACTGCAGGTTGAGCATCTCGCGCGTCATCGTGATGCGCCCCTCGCTTTCGCGCAGCGGCGAGGTGTGGATGAACTTTGCCGTCACTTCACTCGCACCGGCGGGGAGATCGACATGGAAGGCATTCACGTCGACCGGATCGCGCGTCCAGGTTAGCGGCTGGCCACCGGCGAAGAAGCGCACGTCGACGAGCTCGGCAAGCGGGCCTTCGGGGCCGTGGTTGCCGGGCAGCCAGCGCGGATAGAGCAGCGTGACCTTGGAAAGCCCGGCGGGCAGCGGGATCGTCTCGGTCACGCGGTAGGCGCCGGTCGTGGTGTCGCTGGCATCGATCGCGAGCTGGATCGTGCCGGGCCAGGGCGTATCCTCGGGATCGGGGATGGTCTGCGCAATCGGCACGGCCATCGGGCGGCTGTTCGACGGCGGCTGGACCTGTGCCCAGAGCGGGCTGGCTGTGGCGAGCAGGGCCGCAGCAAAAGTGAGCAGGGCGGCGGGGCGCGTTGCGCGCTTCGAAGTCTTGATCATCGGCGCTTCATGGCGCGATCCCTTGCGGACTGCAACCGGCCTCCTCTCCGGCCTCTGGGCGTGCAAAGGTGCAGACCCTTTCCCCGCGCCGACATTCCCGCTAATCGCGCGGGCGATCATGAGCAGCGACAAGACCAAATCCGCACCCGTAACGCCGCAGGCCATCCGCGGCACGCAGGACATCTTCGGCCCCGACGCCGAGGCCTTCGCCTTCGTGGTGGAGACCTTCGAGCGCGTCCGCCGCTTTTACCGTTTCCGCCGCGCGGAAATGCCGGTGTTCGAAAAGACCGCCGTGTTCAGCCGCAGCCTCGGCGAGACGACCGACGTCGTTTCCAAGGAAATGTACAGCTTCGAGGACCGCGGCGGGGAATCGCTGACGCTGCGCCCCGAATTCACCGCCGGCATCGCACGCGCCTATCTAACGAACGGCTGGCAGCAGCACGCACCGCTCAAGCTCGCCACCCACGGCCCGCTGTTTCGCTATGAGCGCCCGCAAAAGGGCCGCTACCGCCAGTTCCACCAGATCGACGCCGAAATTCTGGGTGCAGGCGAACCGCAGGCGGACGTCGAACTGCTGGTGATGGCGGATCAGATCCTGCGCGAGCTGGGCATTGCCGATGGCGTGACGCTGCAGCTCAACACGCTGGGCGATGCCCCCAGCCGCGAAGCGTGGCGCACGGCGCTGGTGGACTACTTCCGCGCCCACAAGGCCGAACTGTCAGAAGATTCGCAGGAGCGCCTCGAGAAAAACCCGCTGCGCATCCTCGACAGCAAGGACCCGCGCGACAAGGTGTTCACTGCCGATGCGCCGATGATCGACGCATTCCTTTCAGGCGAGGCGCAGGACTTCTTCGGCAAGGTAACCGCTGGGCTGGATGCTGCAGGCGTCGCATGGACCCGCGCGCCGACGCTGGTGCGCGGCCTCGATTACTACCGCCACACTGCGTTCGAGTTCGTCACCGACCGGCTGGGCGCACAAGGCACCGTGCTTGGCGGCGGACGCTATGACGGGCTGATCGAGGCGCTGGGCGGCCCGCACACACCGGCGGTCGGCTGGGCAGCGGGGATCGAGCGGCTGGCGATGCTGGTGGGGGATCGGGGCGAGGCCAAACCTGACATCATCATCGTTGCCGAGCACGCCGACCGCGAGGTTGAGGCCATGGCACTGATTGCGGCCATGCGCCGCGCTGGCGTCGCCGCCGATCTCGTCGCGACCGGAAGTCCGCGCAAGCGCTTCGACCGCGCCAAGAAAATGGATCCCGCGGCGCTGGTTTCGCTCGATGTTCGTGAAGGCGGCCCGACGCAAAGCTTCCGGGCAATGGCTGATCGCGCAGGCGCTGAGCGCGCTGGTGTGGTGTACGCTGAATTCTTTGCGGAAACCCGGTGAGCGTCTCCGACCGGCGCCTTGCCCAGATCGCTGCCCGCTTCGCCGAACTCGAAGCGCGGCTGGCTTCGGGTACGCTTGAAGGCCCGGCGTTTGTCGCCGCGAGCCGGGACTATGCCGAGCTTGAGCCGGTGGCCCGCGCAGCCGCGCATGTCAGCACGATGCGGGGCGAACTGGCGGCCCTGTCCTCCAGCAGCGATCCCGATCCCGAGATGCGGGCGCTGGCGGAAGAGGAAATCGCGCACCTGCGCGCTGAGCTCCCCGAGGCCGAACGCGCGCTCGCCATCGCGATGCTCCCGCGCGATTCAGCCGACAGCCGCCCCGCCATGCTCGAAATTCGCGCCGGAACGGGAGGCGATGAAGCCGCGCTGTTCGCCGCCGATCTCTACCGCATGTACGAACGCTTCGCCGCCGAGCAAGGCTGGAAGGTAGAGATGGTCTCCGCCAACGCCAACGAATTGGGAGGCTTCAAGGAAGTCGTCGCCAACGTGGCGGGCACCGGGGTGTTCGCCAAGCTCAAGTACGAAAGCGGCGTCCACCGTGTGCAGCGCGTGCCGGTGACGGAAAGCGGCGGGCGCATCCACACCAGCGCGGCGACCGTGGCCGTGCTGCCCGAGCCCGATGAAGTCGATGTCCAGATCGAGCCGGGCGATATCAAGATCGATATCTATCGCGCGTCCGGCGCGGGCGGGCAGCACGTGAACACCACCGATTCCGCCGTGCGGCTCACCCACCTGCCCACCGGCCTCGTGGTGATCCAGCAGGACCAGCGCAGCCAGCACAAGAACAAGGACAAGGCGATGCAGGTGCTGCGCACGCGGCTCTATGACCTGCGGCGTGCCGAAGCCCACGGCGCGGAGGCCGAGGCGCGCAAGGCGATGGTCGGTTCGGGTGACCGCTCGGAGCGCATCCGTACCTACAATTTCCCACAAGGCCGCGTTACCGATCACCGCATCAACCTGACGCTGCACCGCCTGCCTGAAATCCTCGAAGGCCCCGGCCTTGGCGAACTGATCGACGCGCTCGCCGCCGAAGATCAGGTCAAGCGCCTCGCCGCGCTTGATGCCTGAAACGGATGCCTGACATCAGGACTGCGCTGCGCGAGGCGGCGGAGCGCCTCGCCGCCACCAGCGACACCGCGCGGCTCGATGCCGAACTGCTGATGGCCCACGCACTCGGCGTTTCGCGCACGGAACTGCTGCTGCGGCACCTCCATTCCGGACCTCCAGCAAGCTTCACGTCCATTCTGGACCGCCGGATGAACCACGAACCGATCGCCTATATCCTTGGTTCGCAACCATTCTACGGGCTCGACCTCGAAGTCAGCCCTGCGGTGCTGATCCCGCGCGGGGACAGCGAGATGGTCATCGAAGCGGCCCGCCTGGCCCGTGAAGGCCGGCCAACGGCGCGCCTGCTCGACCTCGGCACCGGCTCTGGCGCACTGCTTCTGGCCGCGCTGACGCTGTGGCCAGACGCGCAAGGGATCGGCCTCGAACGTTCCAGCGCAGCGCGGGAGGTCGCGACCCGCAATGCCGGAGCCAACGGACTGGCCGCCCGTGCCCGGATCATCGCCGGTGATTGGACGCAGCCCGATTGGACCGCAGGTCTCGGCCAATTCGACCTGATCCTCGCCAATCCGCCTTACGTGGAAACGGACGCCGACCTCGCCCCGTCCGTCCGCGCGCATGAGCCGGCGGAAGCGCTGTTTGCGGGGCCACTCGGGCTTGATGACTACCGCCTGCTGATCCCCGCGATACCTTCGCTGCTCGCCTCCGGCGGCACTGCCATGTTCGAGATCGGAGCCGCCCAGGGCGAGGCCGTTGCGGCGCTGGCGCGGGAGGCTGGTCTTACCGCCAAGGTCCATCCGGACCTCGCCGGCAGGCCGCGCTCAGTCGAAATGGCGTGAAACAGGCAAACATTTCGCTTGGCAAGGCGGCGATGCGCCCCTAATCACGGTGTCAGGCAGGGCGACGGATGAAGACTTCCCGTCCCGGCTTACTCCACCATTTGCATCGATGGCCGGCAGGGCAGGCTGGCAACGCGCAGGTGCTGGGAACCACGAACATACCATGTCGTGGTTGAAGATGCGCGGCGGTGGGGTTGGCCGGACCGGACCCGAAAGTTGCGCCACGTCAGGCCCGAGTTGAACACAAGGTTTAACAAGCTTGGGTCAAGGTTGCACCGAAACAGGAAAGTGCCTCACTTGAACAACAATCGTGGTAACAACCGCCGGCGCGGTCGCGGTAATAACAACCGTCCTCAGGGTGGCGGCCAGCAGCTCAATCGCATCGATAGCCGCGCGCGGGGCAATGCGCCCCAGATGCTCGAAAAGTATCGCAAACTCGCGCAGGACGCGCACCTCAACGGCGACCGTGTCCAGGCCGAATACTACCTGCAGTTTGCAGATCACTACTTCCGGGTGATCGCCGACAGCCGCACCCGGGTCGACGAACAGCGCCAGCGCCCCAATGGCGAGCGCTGGAACGAGGGCGAAGGTGAAGACGACGGCACCGACTTCTCGATGGAGAGCGATTTCCCCGCCTTCGACCGGCCGCAAAGTCGCCGGGAGGAAGGCCGCCGGGAGGAGAACCGCGAACCGCGTGAGAACCAGCAGCGCGAAGGGCGCGAGCCGCGCGAGAACCGTGAGCCCCGCGAAAGCCGTGAGCCGCGCGAATACCGCGAACCGCGTGAGCAGCGCGAACCGCGCGAGAACCGCGAAAACCGTGAGCCGCGCGAGAATCAGCGCCCCCGCTTCGAACCGGCACCGGTGCCCGAAGGCATGGTCCGCGCCGACGAAGGCGAGCCGATCGGCGAAGCCAGCGACAATCCCTTCGTGCGCGAAAGCCGCTCGCAGCGCGGCCTGCGCCCGCGCACGGACCGTCGCCCCCGCCGTGAGGCCGAGGAAGCGCCTGTGGCCGCGCTCGATCCGATGAGCCTGCCGCCGGCCATCGGCGTGCGCGCGGCCCCAGAGCCGGACTCGGCCGAAGCACCGCCTGCAGCCGCAGCCGAAGCGCCTGCCGCGACGGAAGCCGCTGCGCCCAAGCGCCGTGGCCGTCCGCGCAAGAATCCGCTGCCGGAAGCGGCGGAAGGCTGATCGCGGTCTATCGCAGCGCCTGAACGAGGCCGCCGCGTGTCCGTTTCTCCTCGGCGCTTGATGCCGCTCGCGCTGATCGGCGCGGGCGCGCTGGCGGCGACAGGCTTTCAGCCACTGGCGCTGTGGCCCTTCACGCTGGCGGCGCTGGCCTTCCTGATCCATCGGATCGATCAGGCCCGTTCCGCCCGCCGTGCGGCGCTGGCGGGCTGGCTGTTCGGGCTGGGCTATTTCACGCTCGGCAACAACTGGATCGCGACTGCGTTCACCTATCAGGCGGCAATGCCCGCCTGGCTGGGGTGGATCGCGGTGGTGCTGCTGGCGATCTACCTCGCGGTCTATCCCGCGCTTGCCGCATTCCTTGGCTCGTGGCTTGCCCGCCGTTTCAAGGCGGCGCTGCTCCCGGCGTTTGCCGGAGCGTGGGTCCTTACCGAATATCTGCGTGCGACGCTGTTCACCGGCTTTGCTTGGAACCCGCTCGCGATGGTTGCGCTCGGCGGATTCGGACGGCCCGGCCTTGCCGCGATCGCGTCGTGGACCGGGACTTATGCGCTGTCCGGCATTGTCGTGCTGCTCGCCGGCATCTGGTTACTGGCGTGGAAGACCGTGGCGGCAGGCCGCATCCACGCCGCAGCCCTGACAACTGCTGTGCCTGTCGCACTCATGCTGCTGCCGCTGCATGGCCATGGCGGCGAGGGAAAGCTTGCCTATACGCTCGTCCAGCCGAACATCGGGCAGGACACGATCAATGATCCGAGCCTCTATGAAGGCCAGTTCCAGGGCATCGCGCGCCTGTCACTCGCGCCAAAGCCGGGTACGCCCCGGATCGTGCTGTGGCCGGAAGGCGGCCTCCCGGACTATCTCCGTTCCGGCTATCCGCAATTCTTCTACAATGCGACGACCTTCGGCGCGGACCCTGCCCTCGCCCGCGCGCGGATCGGCCAGGTGATCGGGCCCGGCAGCCTGTTGCTGACCGGCGCGACCGACCTCGTGATCGAGCGCGGCGACGTGACCGCTGCGCGCAACGTGGTCACCGCGCTCAGCCCCGATGGCGCGATCCGGGGCAGCTATGCCAAGGCGCACCTCGTGCCCTATGGCGAATATCTGCCGATGCGCACTTGGCTCGCGCCCCTGGGCCTCTCGCGGCTGGTTTCGGGGAGTCTCGACTTCCTGCCAGGGCCGGGGCCGCAGACCTTGGACATGGGCATTCATGGCAAGGCCGGCGTGCAGATCTGCTACGAAATCATCTTCTCCGGTGAAGTGGCCGACCGCGCGCACCGGCCGGACTACATCTTCAATCCCTCGAATGATGGCTGGTTCGGCGCATGGGGCCCACCGCAGCATCTGGCGCAGGCCCGCATGCGCGCGATCGAGGAAGGCCTGCCCGTGCTGCGTGCCACGACGACCGGGATCAGCGCCGTGATCGATGCCGACGGCGTGGTCCGCCAATCGGTACCGCGCCTGACTGCCGGGCGGCTCGACGGCTTGGTGCCGCCCGCCCATGCGCCCACGCTGTTCGCCCGGCTAGGCAACCGGCTCGCGCTCGCATGGGCGCTGTTGCTGATCGGCACATCGCTCGTGGTTGCAAGGCGGCGTGGAGGGCGCTAGGGAAGCGACATAAAGAATTCCTTATATCACTTAGGAAGCCCGCATGCGCACCGACTACCTGTTCACGTCCGAAAGCGTTTCCGAAGGTCACCCGGACAAGGTCGCCGACCAGATCAGCGATGGCATCGTGGATCTCTTCCTGTCGAAGGACCCCGAAGCGCGCATCGCCTGCGAGACGCTGACGACGACGCAACTGGTGGTGCTGGCTGGCGAAATCCGCTGCAAGGGCGTCTATGAAGACGGCGCGTGGGCCCCGGGCGCAAAGGAAGAGATCGAAGCGACCGTGCGCGAGACGGTGAAGCGCATCGGCTATGAGCAGGACGGCTTCCACTGGGAGAAGTTCGAGTTCATCAACCGGCTCCACGGCCAGTCTGCGCACATCGCGCAGGGTGTTGATGCGGCCGACAACAAGGATGAAGGCGCGGGCGACCAGGGCATCATGTTCGGTTACGCAACCGACGAGACGCCCGACCTGATGCCAGCCACGCTCTACTACAGCCACAAGATTCTCGAGCGCATGGCCGCCGACCGCCACTCGGGCGCGGCGCCGTTCCTTGAACCGGACGCCAAGAGCCAGGTCACGCTTCGTTACGAAGGCTCGCTCCCCGTCGCCGCCACCGCGGTTGTCGTCTCGACCCAGCACGCGCCGGGCTATGACGAGGGCGAGAAGGAAGCCGAGCTGCACAACTATGTGAAGCGCGTGATCGCCGAAGTGATCCCGCCGGTGCTGCTGCGCGAGACCAAGTACTACATCAACCCGACCGGCTCGTTCGAGATCGGCGGGCCTGATGGCGACGCTGGTCTGACCGGCCGCAAAATCATCGTGGACACCTACGGCGGTGCGGCCCCCCACGGCGGCGGCGCGTTCTCGGGCAAGGACCCGACGAAGGTGGACCGTTCGGCGGCCTACATTACCCGCTACCTTGCCAAGAACGTGGTTGCCGCAGGCCTCGCCACGCGCTGCACGATCCAGATCGCCTACGCGATTGGCGTGTCCGAGCCGCTGTCGCTCTATGTCGATACGCACGACACCGGCACCGTCGGCGATGACAAGATCGAGGCGGCGATCCTGGCCATCACCAAGCTCGGCGGCCTGACCCCGCGCGCGATCCGCACGCACCTCGGCCTCAACAAGCCGATCTACCAGCCGACCGCTGCCTATGGCCACTTCGGCCGCAAGGCGCACGGCGACTTCTTCCCGTGGGAACGCCTCGACCTCGTCGACGATCTCAAGACCGCGTTTGCCTGAACGAAAAAGGGTCCGGGCGCCAATGCCCCCGGACCCATGAACAACGAAAGGCGCGAGGAGCTTCGGCCCCTCGCGCCTTTTCCTTTATCCGAACATGCCCTTGCGCGGCCCGAGATAGCCGAACAGGTACGCGCCCACCTTGCGCATCTGGATTTCTTCCGCGCCTTCGGTGATGCGGTAGCGGCGGTGGTGGCGGTAGATGTGCTCGAAGGGCTTGTGGCGCGAATAGCCGATGCCGCCGTGGACCTGCATCGCCCGGTCCGCCGCTTCACAAACCAGCCGGTTCGCCCAGTAGTTGCACATCGAGACCTTGTCCGAGAGCTCCCGCTCGATGCGCTTGTGGCCGCCCTCTTCGGCTTCGAGCCGGTCCATTTCCCACGCCGTCTTTCGGATCAGCAGACGCAGCATCTCGCATTGGGTGGCAAGCTCCACCAGCGGGAACTGGATCGCCTGATTGCGCGCGAGTTCCTCGCCGAAAGGCTTGCGCTCGCGCGCGTAGCGCACCGATTCCTCGATGCAGAACGTCGCGGCGCCCAGCGAAGACGCGGCCTGGCGGATGCGGTTCTGATGGACGAAGCTCTGCGCAATGGCGAGGCCGCCGCCTTCCGGTCCGAGCATTGCGCTTTCCGGCACCCACACATTGGTAAGCGACAGGCGCGGGTGGTCCGTCGGCATGTTGAAGGTCCACAGGTATTCCTCGATGACCAGCCCCGGCGAGGGATTGGGCACGAGGAGGCAAGTGATCCCGCGCGCGTCGCCCGGCTCGCCCGCCGTGCGCGCGAACACGGCGCAGTGGCTGGCGATGTGCATGCCGGTGATCCACATCTTCTCACCATCGATCCGCCAGCCAGGCACGCCATCGCGGGTCTCACGCACTGCGCGGGTTTCCATGTGCGTGGCGTCCGAGCCGTGGCGCGCTTCGGTAAGGCCGAAGGAGACGCGGCGCGTGCGTGCAAAGCCGCCGAGGATGAATTCCTCCTGCTGTTCGGGCGTGCCGAAATGCTCGAACATGTTCACGAACGGGAAGTTTCCGACGATCGAATGCTCGTTCTGCAGATCGTTATGCAGGCCGAGGCCCTTCTGCGTGAAGTGATCGCGGATCACCGCCATCCAGAGGTTCTTGCCATCCTTGCCGCCGTACTTCTTGGGCGCCGAGAAGCGCCAGTGCCCGGCAGCGTCGGCGCGGCGCGTCGCCTCGATCAACAGCGCTTCCCACTCGTGGCGCGGCAGGCCCTGATCCTCGAAATTGGTGCGCGCATACTCGCGGCGGTGGTCGAAGAAGCGGATGTTGTCGTCCGCCTGTTCCAGCGGCTTGATCTCGGCATCGATGAAGGCGTCGAGCTCGGCGAGATAGTCGACAAGCTCCTGCGGCAGATCGAAGTTCATGTGGTGCTCTCCCAGATTCGGCGCGCTTCGCTGAGCGCAGGGTATTTCGGCATGTCCGCAGCCAGCGTATCGAGCACGCGGCGGCGCAGATCAGCGAGCAGGCCCGGTTCGGCCAGCGTGGTGCGACCGCAGAGGATCGCCTCACACAGCGCCTTGTCATGCGGGTTCGGGCGGCCCGCGAGCTCGCGGCGCACGATGCCGAGCGCGTTCTGCGCGACGGCGAGTTCGAAGCGTTCGCGTGGCGCGGCCATGTGCGGCTTGACGGTGGCGGCGAGCCATTCGGACACGGCGGTGAGGATTTCGGCAGCGCTCGGCTCACCCTCGGCTGTGGGCGGCTGGGTTGATGAGGGCGGCAGCGGCCTTGCGCGCTCCGCTTCGGGGGCTTCGGTTTCGAGCAGGAGCAAGAGGTCGAGGTCCTGCTCGGCCGCGCGCCGCGCCACGACGACGCGTTCGAGCGAGCGATCAGCGCCGCTGCGCCAGCCCTTGCCCATCGAAAGCGCGGAGAGCGCCCACCAGACCGTGCGGTAGATCAGCCAGAAGCGGAAGCGCGCCGGATCGAAAGCGGTGCCGCCCGCCGCCTCGTAGGCACGGGCGAGGTCTTCGATTCCGCCAAGCCCGAAGCCGCGCTTGTCGAGCCGTCCGAAGCGCCAGACGGTCATGCACCCGAACGCGAGATCCTCATGCGCATCGCCGAGATGCGCGAGTTCCCAATCGAGCAAGGCAGACAAGTGCCCGCCCTCGACCATGATGTTGCCGATGCGCAGATCGCCGTGCAGCACCGCAAGCGGTGCAGGCGGCGGCAGGTTGGCGCGCAGCCAAGCCAGGCCGAGCGCGATGGCGGGCCGGTCTCCGCCCGCTTCGGCGAACTGCGCGGCGAGGCCCTCCACCCCGGCGGCGGGTTCGAGCACCGGGAGGAACGGCAGCGCAGCGGGATCGAGCGCGTGGACTTTGGCCATCGCGGCGGCAATTTCACCGAGCAGCGCGGGCGGGGACGACAGCGCGTTGTCCGGATCGGGCGAGCCCGGCACGCAGCGCATGATGAAGCCAAGGCCGATATTGTCTTCCGAGGTGAGTTGCGCCACCACTTCGGGCGCGGGGACGCCGCTGGCCTGCGCACAGCGGATCACCGCAGCTTCCTTGGCCATGTCGAGCGCGCGGCCTGCGACCCATTCAGCCGATGGCGCGCGGCGCAGCACGAAGGCTTCTCCGCCTATCTCGAAGCGCCAGCTTTGCATGTTGGCGCCGCCGGACAGGCGCAGCAGGCCCGTTACCGGGCCATGCCAACCGGCACGCGCCATCACCCGCTGAAGGCCCTCGGCCAGAGCTTCTTGCGCCTCTGCCGTCATCCGCTCCTCTTGCCCGCTTTGCACCGGGCTATTCGCTTTGCTGTTGTCCGCGCCACTATCATTAATCGCGCGGTTAATGTCTAGCGCCACTGCAGCACGACAGGACGGGCAGGATGTACGACCACCTGCGGGAACAGTGCTTGCCGGGGAATCACAACAGGTTACGATGCTAATTAATCCTAAACGGATTATCGGCTAAGGGGGAACATGGCTTCCGGCTTCAAGACGATGAGCAGATGGGTTGCGGCTGCGCTATGGTGCGCCGTGCCGGTCGCGCTCGTGTCCGCCCCCGCCGCAGCCCGCCCCGGCACCACGCTTCAGAACGCGCGCGATGCAGCGATCGAGCAACAAGTCTCTGCAATCGTATCACAAGGGCGCGGCCGCATCGGCGTGGCTGCGGTCGATCTCGATGGCGGCGGGCAGATCATGATCAACGGCGACATGCCGTTCCCGATGGCAAGCACCGCCAAGGTCGCCGTCGCGGCAACTTATCTTTCGGGTGTCGAGCAGGGCCGGCTGCGGCTCGACCAGCAGTTCCCGATGATGGTGCCAGTCGCCGAAGCCGCCGGATCGCGCGGCGCTGTAGCCACAGTGCGCCCCGGCATGGTGATGTCCGCGCAGAGCCTGATGGAGCTTTCCATCACGCGCAGCGACAACCATGCAACCGATGGCTTGATTGCGGCTGTCGGCGGGATTGGCGCGGTGAACACATGGCTCAGCCGCATCGGCGTGACCGGCCAGCATCTTGATCACACGATGGCGACGCTGGTGCGCGATGATGGTCGGGTCAATCCGGTGACAACAATCGACACGCGCACGAGCAGCACGCCGCGCGCGATGGTCCAGTTGCTGGCGGCGATTGACCGCGGCGGCGCGCTCAGCCCGGAAAGCCGGGCCGTCCTGCTCGATACGATGACTCGCACCAGCACCGGCAAGAACCGCATCCGCAGCGGCCTCCCTGAAGGCGTGGTGTTTGCGCACAAGACAGGGACGCTGGCGGGCGTGACCGACGATGTCGGCATCGTGCGCCTGCCCGATGGGCGCCATCTTGCCATCGCGATCTTCGTGACGGGGCCGGAAGGCCACACCGCGCATGCCGGCATGATCGCGCAGATCGCGCGCGTGCTCTACGATGGTTTCAGCCAGCCCCCGCTGCCGAGCAGCTTCGAGACCGCGCGCCGCTGATTTTCCTATAGACTGAAGGTTGCCGCGCCGTTTGTGCGCGGCTCTTTGCCGTGCGCGGCGTCCGCATGGCAAAATGCGGCACGCAAAAGAGAAGGGGCGCGACCGCATATGCGATCACGCCCCTCTATCTCTATCAAACCCTTGCGGGGTTGATTACATCTTCGGAGCTTCGCTCGAAGCGTCAGCAGCCGGTGCCGAAGCGTCTTCCGACGGAGCAGCCGAAGCGTCCATGGCAGCGTCGGTCGATTCCATAGCGGCTTCGGTGGCGGGGGCTTCAGGAGCCTTTTCCGAGCAACCGGCGAGAGCGAAGGCAGTGCCGGCGACAGCGGCGAGGAGGAGCTTGCGCATGCGTTACAATCCCTGGATTGAAGTGGACCGCGCCGGGCCCGCAGCCCGCCGCAAAGCCTACTCTGGCGGTAGACTTCTCGCCCCAATTAATCGGCAATTCACCTGCTTGCAAGTCTTAGGAGCAGCAAAGCCGTCACAGAGCCGTTATATATATGAAAAATAGTGTTTTTTGCAGTGCCTTCAGCGAGCCGAATGGCAGATTCGGAAGCCATGAATCACACGGCCAATGCTGCAGCGCCGCAACATCGGGCGCTTTCGCTTGGCGGGTCGAGGCGCTACCAGAGCAGACATGGAAACCACCGCAGACGCCGCGACACCGCTCGATTCCGCACAGCGCCATCTCTATCTGGTCGACGGTTCGGCCTATATCTTCCGCGCCTATCATCGCCTGCCGCCGCTCACCAATCCGGCTGGCGTACCGGTGGGCGCAGTCTATGGCTATACGACGATGCTATGGAAGCTGGCCGAGGACCTCCACAAGGCGGACGGGCCGACGCACCTCGCGGTGATCCTCGACAAGGGCTCGATCACCTTCCGCAACGCGCTTTACGACCAGTACAAGGCGAACCGCCCGCCGCCGCCGGAAGACCTTGTCCCGCAGTTCCCCCTGATCCGCGATGCTACCCGCGCGTTCAGCCTCCCCTGCATCGAGGAGGAAGGACTGGAAGCCGATGACCTCATCGCCTCCTATGCGCTGACAGCAGCGGAGCGCGGTTGGAATGTGACGATCGTCTCGTCCGACAAGGACCTGATGCAGCTGGTCGGCCGGCCCCACGCGGGCGGCGGGTATATCGACATGCTCGATACGATGAAGAACCAGCGCATCGACTTGCCCGAAGTGATGGAGAAGTTCGGCGTGGAGCCGGAGCGCGTTGGCGATGTGCTGGCGCTGATGGGGGATGCCGTCGACAACGTCCCCGGTATTCGCGGCATCGGCCCCAAGACGGCGACCAAGCTGATCCAGGAGCATGGCACGCTGGAAGGCGCGCTGGCCGCCGCCCCGACGATGAAGCCCGGCAAGCTGCGCGACAGCCTGATCGAGCAGGCCGACATGGCCCGCCTGTCGCGCCAGCTTGTCGCACTGAAGGAAGATTGCCCGCTGCCGCTCCTGCTCGATGCGTTCGAGTTGACGGCGATCCCACCCGATCCGCTGGCCGCGTTCCTTTCCGAGCATGGCTTCACCAGCCTTCTGCGCAAGCTGGGCACTGCGCCTGCGGAAACCCGGTCGGAGGGCAGCGCACCGTCTTCGGCCCCGGTCGGCGCAGCGGAAACGCGCCAGAGCCAGCCCGAATGGCCCGCGATCGACACGGGCGGCTATCGCTGCTTGCAGACGCTGGAGGAGATCGCAGCGTGGGTTGCCCGTGCGCAAGCGGCGCGGGTCGTGGCGGTCGATACCGAGACGAGTGCGCTCGATGCGATGCAGGCGGACCTTGTCGGTGTGAGCCTTGCGCTCGGGCCGGGCGATGCCTGCTACATCCCGCTTGGCCATCGCGGATCGGACATGTTTGCCGAAGCACCCGTGCAGGCCCCGCGTGAGGCCGCTCTGGCGCTGTTGAAGCCGCTGCTCGAGAGTGATGCGGTGCTCAAGATCGGGCAGAACATCAAATACGACCTCAATGTGCTCGCCCGCTACGGCGTCATGGTCAGCCCGATCGACGATACGATGGTGATGAGCTTCTGCCTCGACGCCGGGCGCAGCGAGGCGGGCGTCGGCGGGCACGGCATGGACGAGCTTGCGGCAAAGCTGCTCGGCCACACCACGATCGCGTTCAAGGACCTGTGCGGCACCGGCAAGAAGGCGATCTCGTTCGCCGAAGTGCCACTGGCGGATGCGACGCGCTATGCGGCCGAGGACGCCGAAGTCACCTGGCGGCTGCACCGCCTGCTCAGCCCCCGGCTCGCCGAAGAAGGCGGCACGCGCATTTACGAGTGGGTCGACCGGCCACTGGTGCCGGTGGTTGCCAGCATGGAGCGCAACGGCATTCGCGTCGACCGCGAGCGGCTGGCGGCGCTGTCCGCGCAGTTCGCCGAAACCATCGCGCGGCTGGAAACGGTCATCCACGAGAAGGCCGGCCAGCCGTTCACCATCGGCAGCCCCAAACAGCTCGGCGAAATCCTGTTCGACAAGCTGGGCTACAAGGGCGGCAAGAAGGGCAAGACGGGGCAGTACTCTACCGATCAGTCTGTGCTCGAGGGCCTGGCCGCACAGGGCGCCGAAGTGGCCACGCTGGTGCTCGAATGGCGCCAGCTCTCGAAGCTCAAGTCGACCTATACCGACGCGCTGCAGGCAGCGATCAATCCCGCCACCGGGCGCGTCCACACCAGCTACAGCCTTGTCGGCGCGCAGACCGGGCGGCTGTCATCCAACGATCCCAACCTGCAGAATATCCCGATCCGCACCGAGATCGGGCGGCAGATTCGCGAGGCTTTCGTGGCCGAACCGGGCAATGTCCTGCTCGCGGCGGACTACAGCCAGATCGAGCTGCGGCTTGCCGCGCACATGGCCGATGTGCCCGCGCTCAAGGAAGCTTTTGCAGCGGGCGAGGACATCCACGCCCGCACCGCGCGGGAACTGTTCGGCACGGTGGACCGCGATACGCGCGGGCGGGCCAAGACGATCAACTTCGCGATCCTCTATGGCATCAGCCGCTGGGGCCTTGCCGGCCGTCTTGGGGTGAGCGCTGACGAAGCGCAGGCGATGATCGACCGCTACTTCGAACGCTTCCCCGGCATCCAGCGCTATATCCACGAGACGCTCGAGAACGTGCGCACGCTCGGCTATTCGGAAACGCTGTTTGGCCGCAAGACGTGGTTCCCGCGCATCAATTCCAAGAACCAGGCCGAACGGCAAGGCAGCGAACGCGCCGCGATCAACGCGCCGATCCAGGGCACCAGCGCGGATATCATCAAGCGGGCGATGGCGCGGATGAACCCGGCGCTCGCGGCTGCGGGCCTCGGTCATGTGCGAATGCTGCTGCAGGTGCACGACGAACTGGTGTTCGAACTGCCCGAAGCCGATGTCGCCGCCGCTCGCCCCGTGATCGAAGCGGTGATGGCGGGCGCGGCGGAACCCGCGGTAAAGCTGACAGTCCCGCTCGGCGTCGAGATCGGCACTGGCCCGAGCTGGGGCGCGGCGCATTAGGGCGCGCTGCTCTCCACCTGCACGAAGGGCTTGATGTCCTTGGTGTGCAGCCAGAGCATCTGCTCGTTGGGCACTGAATTGGTCAGGGCGTAGAGCCCGTCGGCATCCTCGGCGCTGAGGCCCATCTCGCGGTAGTAATCGAGGTAGGCCTTGTTGGGGCCTGCATCGGGCGCGAAGTCGTCTGGCTGGTGGCCGTCCTCGTCCTTCCACGCATGGACGCCGAATTCGGCATCCGGCGCGGCATGGCGCGTCTTGCCGGCGAGGAATATCTCGACCCCGCCCGAGCGTACCGAACCGCCGGACGGCACATCGGTGGCGATGCCGTGATGGCGGATCAGCCGCCCGAGCGTAAGATTCGCGCCATCGTCCGAGGTGCCGGGGCAATCGACGAGTTCAAGCGTGCGGATCCCGGGATTGGCCTGCAGCATTTCGCGAAACAGCGCTGGCGACTTGTCATCGATCTCGCCAACCAGTGCGGCATGGGTCGTATCGACAACCGCGAAGGGGCCGAAGCGGGGGAGCCCGGCAATCGCCCGCGCAATGCGCTGGCTGCGCGGTTCTTCGACCACCGTCCGCGTGGTGGTCACCTCGGTCCAGGTGGTGCCGTGGGAATCGACCCAGGTACGCGTCGCCGTCTGCTGCGCGGCGACGGGGGCCGCGCCGGCGACACTGAGCAGCAGGGCGCAGGCGAGTCGGTTCATCAGGCCTCCATAATCTCCCCATGCTTGCCGTTTTTCCAGCATAACGCGGTGAATCGCGGTTAAGACCTTTTGGCTCCAATTTGGCGAGACCGGAGACCAAACCCTATCCCGCGCTCTTGGCCGCCCTTAGGCTGCCGCACTGGCTTGGGGGTTGGTATGGTCGCGCTGGTATCCACGGTTGCCTATCTCGGGCTGGAGGCGCGCGCCGTCGAAGTGCAGTGCCAGATCGCGCCGGGACTGCCCTCGTTCCGCGTCGTCGGCCTGCCCGACAAGGCGGTGGGGGAAAGCCGCGAGCGGGTCCATTCCGCGCTCGCGGCGCTCGGCCTAGCGCTGCCGCCCAAGCGGATCACGGTGAACCTATCACCGGCGGACCTGCCCAAGGAAGGCTCACACTATGACCTTCCCATCGCACTCGCCCTGCTAGCCGCGATGGGGGTGGTCGATCTGGAAGCCATCGCGGACTTCGTCGCAGTGGGCGAACTGGCGCTTGATGGCCGCGTGATCGCCAGCCCTGGCGTGCTCTTGGCGGCGCTCCATGCCAGCGGGATCGAAAAGGGGCTGATCTGCCCAGCGGCGCAAGGTGCGGAAGCGCGCTGGGCCAGCGGGGTGGAAATCGTTGCCGCGCCCGATCTGATCAGTCTGCTGAACCACCTCAAGGGCACGCTCCGCCTGCCGGTGCCCGAACCGGGCGAAGTCGACGCGCCGCCGCGACGCGCCGATCTCAAGCAAGTGAAGGGGCAGGAAACTGCGAAGCGCGCGCTGGAGATCGCGGCAGCTGGAGGTCATAACCTGCTGATGATCGGGCCGCCGGGTGCGGGCAAATCGCTGATGGCTTCGTGCCTGCCCGGTATTCTGCCCGAACTGACCCCATCGGAAGCGCTCGAAGCCTCGCTGGTGGCGTCAGTCGCTGGGCTTCTTGAGGAAGGGCGGATCAGCCGCGCCCGCCCCTTCCGCGCGCCGCACCATTCAGCCTCGATGGCGGCGCTGACGGGTGGCGGGCTGAAAGTGCGGCCCGGTGAAATCAGCCTCGCCCATCTTGGCGTGCTGTTCCTCGATGAGCTCCCGGAATTCCAGCGCGCCGTGCTCGATTCGCTGCGCCAGCCGCTTGAAACCGGGGAAGTGACCGTCGCGCGGGCCAATGCACACGTGACCTTTCCGGCGCGCGTTCAGCTGGTGGCGGCAATGAACCCGTGCCGCTGCGGATACCTCGGCGATCCGGCGCTGGGATGCAGCCGTGCGCCGCGCTGCGCGGGGGATTACCAGTCCAAGGTCTCAGGCCCGTTGCTGGACCGCATCGACCTCCATGTCGAAGTCGATCCCGTATCCGCTGCCGATCTGGCGCTGCCGCCTCCGGCAGAGGGATCAGACGCCGTGGCCGCGCGCGTGGCGGCGGCACGGCGGGTGCAGACCGCAAGGCTCGACGGCTGCGGACGGCGCACCAATGCCGAACTCGAAGGCGATCTGCTTGACCAGTACGCGACGCCGGACGAGCCGGGACGCAAGCTTCTGGCGCAGGCGGCGGAAGCGATGCGGCTATCGGCGCGCGGCTATACCCGCATGCTGCGCGTGGCGCGCACGATTGCTGATCTGGCAGGGGCGGAAACCATCGGCCGCGTGCATGTGGCTGAAGCACTCAGCTATCGGCGCATTGCGCCCCGAGCCTGATAGAGGGCTTAACGCCCCGCCATCGCCTTGGCCTTGGCGAGATAGGTCCGCCCGATCCGCAGCAATTCGCCATCGACGAGCTGTGCCGACCACACCCCCAACCCATCGTGCTTCAGCCCCGCGATGCGATCACGCCGCACGATGGTGGAGCGGTGGAGGCGGATGAAGCGTTCGGGGTCGAGCCGGTCTTCTAGCCGTTGGATGGTGTGGAGCAGAAGGTAGCTCCGAGCCCCGACATGAAGCCGCACGTAGTCGCGCTCGGCATCGATGCGGTCGATGTCGCCCGCAGCGATGCGGATCAGTTCGCTGCGGTGGGGAACCCAGAATTCCTCGATCCACGGGCTTTCGGCGGGCGCGGATTCGGTGGGCGGAGCGCTGTCACGGCGGGCCAGCGCCCGGTCGACGGCGCGCTCAAGGCGGTCCTGTGCGACAGGTTTGAGGACATAGTCCACCGCATCGCAATCGAAGGCTTCCACCGCGAAGTGATCGTGCGCGGTCACGAAGATCACGGCGGGGCGCGGTGACAGGCGCGCAAGGCCGCGTGCGACGCCGAGGCCGTCGACTTCGGGCATTGTCATGTCGAGCAGCACCAGTTCAGGTGACAGCGCCTCGCACAACCGCAGCGCCGCAGCGCCATCGCTGGCGGTGCCGACGACATGCAGCGCCGGAATGCGCGCACAGAGGATCTGCATGCGCTCTACCGCGAGCGGTTCATCATCGACGATCAGTGTCCGCATATGTCCCCTTCGTCTATTCGCAGCCCGACCGCACCAGCGGGATCGTCAGCACCGTGGCATAGCCGCCCGCCGGCAGCGCCCCGCTTTCCACCCGCGCTTCATCGCCGAAGCGCGCGGCGAGGCGGTTGCGCACGTTCTCAAGGCCGATGCCGGTGCTGCCGCTCGCGCCACCCTTGCCGGGGCCATCGTCAGTGACAGTCAGTACCAGCTTGCCGCCGGCTTCTTGCGCGGCGATCCGGATGGTGACCGGGCGAGTGCTCGCCGACACGCCATACTTGATCGAATTCTCGACCAGCGGCTGCAGGATCATGCCCGGCACGCAGGCGTTGTCGAGGCTCTGGGGCACATCGAACTCGCAGACCAGCCGTTCGGGAAAGCGCACCGCCTCGATCTCCAGGTAGTGGCGCTGGAGCGCGATCTCGTCGGCCAGCGGCACATCGGCCGTGGGATCACCGGCAAGGCTGTGGCGGTAGAAGCTGGAGATCGTCTGGATCATCTTCTCGGCCTGCTCGGTGCGGCCGACCATGACCAGCGCGGAGAGCGAGTTCAGCGTGTTGAACAGGAAGTGCGGATTGACCTGATAGCGCAGCGAGCGGAGCTCCGCCGCCTTGGCCGCACGCTTGTATTCGCCCTCGCGCCGTTCCGAAGCCCGCGCCATCTCGGCATTGCCCAGCGCAATATACAGCCCGGCCCAGGCGATCAGCAGGAAGTAGCGGCCAAGCGCAACATCGGTCAGCTGCTTCCACAAGCCTTCGTCCTCGATCATCTTGCTGATGATCGCGCTGTGGATCTGGGTATCGCCATCCGTCGCAGCGGGAGCAGGCACCGGCATCGGCGCGGGGCTGGTTGCCGGCACGGGGGTGGGCGTGGGTGACGGCTTCGCGGCGGGAGCCGGCTTTGGCGACGGTTGCGCGGCGGCACGGTGCACCGGGCGCGGTTTGGCGGCTTTGGTCTTGTGCTCCTTGGCACTGCGCGCACGCACTTCCTTGACCGCCGCGCCCACTGGCCCCGCAGGCGCAGGCGGAACATCCTTTTCCGCGATCAGCCCCGCATCGGCGAGGCCGCGCAGCACGTTCCAGCGCACCGCATCAATCCCGTCGAGCCGGGCCTGCGCGGCCGAGAGCCGGACTTCGTCCCGCGCGCGGGCGACCTCGCGTTGCGCTTCGGCAACCTGACGCTGCGCCTCGGCGAGTTCCTCGGCCATCTCTTCGGCATGATCGGCATCGGTCGCAACACGCCGCCCGCCGACACGCACTTCTGCAGTCCCGTCGCTGCGCCGGATGATCGAAACGCCGCCGGGCGCGGTTACCACCGCATCGCCCGCTCCATCATCGCTGCTGTCGCCCTCGTCTTCCCCGGCATCTTCGGGAGGCGCCGGGGCCACCTTGGAAGCCCGCGGCGGCGCAGGCGGTGCGGGCGGCTCCGGCGGGACGGGGGGCATCGGCGGCATGGGGATCGCCTGCGGCGGATCTGCGACATCGATCAGCACATTGCCGGAAACGTCATGCCGCACGCGCACCGAGGGCAGCGGTACGTCGGACGGCATCACGTTGGGCGCGGTCCCCTGTCCGGCGCGGATCGCTCTGGCCGCCGCTTCGGCCTGCGCCTGCGCTGCCTTGGCCTCGCGCTCGATCAGCTTCTTCTCGACGGGAGCAAAGCACTGCTGGTTGATCGCCGCGAGTGCCAGCGCGGCGGGGAGCATGATCACCAGCGCAGCGCCGATCCGCGCGCCATTGCTGCGCCCGTCGAACCGGCGCAGCACCGGCCATGCGAGGAGCGTGACAGCGATCCCCGCCAGCGTGACGACTGCGCGGCGCCACAGCAGCTCGTTGAATTCGCCGAGATCGACGACGATCCCGCGCAAGGTGATCAGCAGGAAATAGGTGAGCCAAAGCGCGGCCGCCGATAGCAGCACGGCGCGCGCGGGCACGTGCGGTCTTTCAGCAGCATCATCGACGGGAAGCGTGGCCATCCGGCCACTACTAGCGCCGACTGCCCGGCAATTGCCAGCCGGGCAGTCGAAACGAGTCAGCGGTTCGTCGAAGCGTTGCCACCAAGATCAGGCGGGCAGCAATCCCTCGTCCGCGATCTTCTTCTTCCACACGAGCGGCGCCAGCTGGTGGACGTTCTGCCCGGTCGAATCGACCGCGACCGTTACCGGCATGTCCTCCACGGTGAATTCGTAGATCGCTTCCATGCCGAGGTCAGCGAAGCCGACGACCTTCGACTGCTTGATCGCCCGCGCGACGAGATAGGCCGCGCCGCCGACCGCCATGAGATAGGCCGACTTGTGCTTGGCGATCGATTCAGTCGCCGCCACGCCGCGCTCCGCCTTGCCGACCGAAGCGAGCAGGCCGAGGTTCAGCATCGTGTCGGAGAACTTGTCCATGCGCGTCGCTGTCGTGGGGCCGGCCGGGCCGACGACTTCTTCGCGCACCGGATCGACCGGGCCTACGTAGTAGATTACGCGGCCCTTGAAATCGACCGGCAGTTCCTCGCCCTTGGCGAGCATGTCGGCAATGCGCTTGTGCGCGGCATCGCGGCCCGTCAGCATCTTGCCGTTGAGGAGCAGGCGGTCGCCCTGCTTCCAGCTCTGCACTTCCTCAGCGGTCAGCGTATCGAGATTGACGCGCTTTGCCGCGGCATCGGGCGTCCAGTGCACATCGGGCCACTCGTCGAGCTTGGGCGTCTCGAGGAACGCCGGGCCCGACCCATCGAGCGTGAAGTGCGCGTGGCGGGTGGCGGCGCAGTTCGGAATCATCCCGACCGGCTTGCCCGCGGCGTGGCACGGCGCGTCCATGATCTTGACGTCGAGGATGGTCGAAAGCCCGCCAAGGCCCTGCGCGCCGATGCCGAGCGCGTTGACCTTGTCGAAGATCTCGATCCGCAGCGCCTCGATATCGTTCTGCGGCCCGCGCAGCTTCAGTTGGGCCATGTCGATCGGCTCCATCAGCGCCTTCTTCGCGAGCAGCACGCAGTGCTCTGCCGTTCCGCCGATACCGATGCCGAGCATGCCCGGCGGGCACCAGCCGGCGCCCATCTGCGGGAGCATCTCGAGCACCCAGTCGACGATCGAATCGCTGGGGTTCATCATCTTGAACTTCGACTTGTTCTCGCTGCCGCCGCCCTTGGCCGCGACATCGACCGAGACCTTGTTGCCCTTCACCATTTCGACATGGAGCACGCAAGGCGTGTTGTCCTTGGTGTTGCGGCGGGTGAAGGCGGGATCCGCCAGCACGGAGGCGCGCAGCTTGTTCTCGGGATCGAGGTAGGCCCGGCGCACGCCTTCATCGACGACGTCCTGCAGGCTCTTGTCGCTCTCCAGCCGGCAGTCCTGGCCCCACTGCACGAACACGTTGACGATGCCGGTGTCCTGACAGATCGGGCGGTGCCCTTCGGCGCACATGCGGCTGTTGGTGAGGATCTGCGCGATCGCGTCCTTGGCGGCGGGGCCCTGTTCGGCCTCGTAGGCATCGCCCAGCGCGCGGATGTAGTCCATCGGGTGGAAGTAGCTGATGTATTGCAGCGCATCAGCCACGCTCTCGATGAGGTCTTCCTCGCGGATCGTTGTCATCGTCGTTGTCAGCCCTGGCATCGCTGCTTCCTTCCGCTGGTTTGGGGCCCGCAGGCCGCGGGCACAATCGATGAACTGCCGTTTAGCCATCGACCAGCGTCATGCAAAGCGCTTGGCGCGCCGGAGACGATATTCTAAGGGCTGGAAATCAAAAGACGCAGCTTCAGTTGGTGGCGGCACTTGGCGCCACTGGCCGCGCGGTCCGGTCGAAGGACGGGGTCGGTTCACGAATGAGGGATTGCATGACGGTAGTGGAAGAACGCGCTGATGTTGCCGAGGCTGAGTCCCCGCGCCGCGCGATGATCGACAGCCAGCTGCGCGTGAGCGGTGTCAACGATCCGGCCATTCTCGCAGCGTTTCTCGCCGTCGCGCGGGAAGACTTCGTGCCCGAAGCGCGCCGCCCGGTGGCCTACGCCGATCGCGCGGTAGCGCTGGGTGACGGCGCGGTGCTTTCGCCTGCGCTGACCTATGGCCAGATCCTGACGGCGGCCGCGCCGACGGCTGACGACAGCGTGCTCGTGATCGGCAATCCCGGCGGCTATCTGGCCGCGCTTGTCGAGAAGCTGGCCGGCAAGGTCACGCTGGTTGCCGCGAGCGGCGACTGGGCCAAGGCTGGCGAACACTCGCTGGTGCTGGTCGACGGCGCGATCGAGGACATGCCCGCCGCACTGGCCGGTACGCTCGCCGCTGATGGCCGCATCGTCACTGGCATGCTCGAGCGCGGCGTCACCCGCCTTGCGCTAGGCCGCAAGGTTGCGGGCGCGCTGGTGATGACGGTGCTCGCCGAGGCCGATTTCGCACCGCTCGCTGCCTTTGCCGCCCCGCGCAAGTGGAGCTTCTGAACCCCATGATCCGCACTTTGGTCCGTGGGCTGCGCGCTGGCCCTGCGCTGGCCGCGCTTGCTATCGCCGCTGCCGCTGCTCCCGCGCATGCCGACGACCTGCAAGGCGCGCTGGCCGCAGCCTATGCCGGCAACCCCGACCTTAACGCCGCGCGCGCGAACCTGCGAGCGACCGACGAAAACGTGCCGATTGCTCGCGCGCCGGGCCTGCCCAGCCTGACAGGCACCGCGAGCTATACCGAGTTCCTGAAGCAGGGCCCCAACAGCTTCCTCGCGCCGGAGCGCCTGCTGTCGGTCGATCCGCAGCTCACCGTGCCGATCTATTCCGGCGGCGCCGTGCGCAATTCGCTGGCTGCCGCGAAGATTCGCGTCGAAGCTGGCGAAGCCAGCCTGCGCGGTACCGAGGCCGGCGTGTTCAGCCAGGTTGTCGCCGCCTACATGGACGTGATCCGCGATACAGCGACCGTGGGGCTCAATCGCAACAACGTGCAGGTGCTCGAGGTCAACCTCAAGGCCACCAGCGACCGCTTCGAGATCGGCGACGTGACACGCACGGACGTCGCGCAGTCCAATTCGCGCCTTGCCCTCGCGCGGGCGGACTTGCGCAGCGCTGAAGCCGCCCTTGTTGCCAGCCGCGAGCGTTACGTCCAGATTGTCGGGCAGGTGCCAAGCGACCTCCAGCCGCCGCCGCCGCTGGCAGGGCTGCCATCCTCGCCCGAAGAAGCCGTACAGACCGCGCTCGACAACAATCCCGATCTCGAAGCCGCACGCCAGCGCAGCAAGGCAGCGGGCTATGATGCCAAGGCCGCGGGCGCAGGTCGCCTGCCGACGGTCTCGCTCTATACCTCGGGCAACTACTCGAACTACTTCAATTCGCTGGGCGGCGGCGCAGGCAGCGGCAATTTCGTGCAGAGACAGACCACCGCGCAAGCCGGTGCGCGCATCTCGATCCCGCTGTTCCAGGGCGGGCTTCCCGCCGCACGCCAGCGTCAGGCCCAGGCCACCGCGACCGCCGTGCAGGAGCAGGAGATCGGTGCCGAACGTCAGGTGATCGCCAATGTCCGTTCCGCATTTACCCAGTGGCGCGCGGCGAACGACGTGATCAAGCTGAACCAGACCGCCGTCGATGCAGCGGCGCTGAGCCTTGAAGGTGTGCGCGCGGAAAACACTGTGGGCAACCGCACCATCCTCAACATCCTCGATGCCGAGCAGGAACTGCTGCGCGCGCAAGTCGGGCTCGTGGCGGCACGGCGCAATGCCTATGTCGCGGCGTTCAACCTGATCGCCGCGATGGGCAAGGCGCAGGCCGCCGATCTCGGCTTCGATCCGAACACGCTCTACGATCCGGAGGTGAACTATCGCCGGGTGCGCGGCCGCGTGTTCGACTGGTCGCTTGACTCGCCAACGCCGCCCAAGGCCACGCGGACGGTTGACACGCCTGCCCAGACTGCAACAATTCCTGCACAAGCCGTACCGTAATGGTACAGGCGCGTGGGGCGGCCGACTGATTCGGCCCATAGTTGTGTGTGGGGATAAGCATGCGTCAGGCTTCGGAACCTTCGGTCGAGGAAATCCTCGAATCGATCAAGAAGGTGATCGCGCGCGACAATCGCGCTGAAGCAGCGCGCGAGCGCAGCCGCCGCGATGTCACGGCCGAAACGGCGCCGGCACCCCGCGTTTCCGCCCGTCCGGCCCCGCGCAATGAAGGCCGCCCGGCATCCTTCCCGGCCGACGTCCTCGATCTCAGCGAAGTCGCTGCGCAGATCCTGAGCGAAGACCGCACAGCCACTGTCGAGGCGGACGAGGACGAGGACGACCTCGCCCCGCTGCTGGCGGACGAAACCACGGCATCGATGCGCGATTCGCTGGCCGCTTTGGCAATGCTCTCGGCGCCCGGCGCCAGCCCGCAGATCGTCCGCTCGGGCGAAACCTCGCTTGAAAGCATGGTGCGCGAGATGCTGCGCCCGGCGCTCGCCGAATGGCTCGACAAGAACCTGCCGCCGATGGTTGAAAAGCTGGTCGCAGCGGAAATTGCGCGGATCGTCGGCAAGAAGGGCTGATTAAGCCGCTCCCCGCGTGCTAGGGCACGTGCATGGCCAGACCTGATCCCGCGCTGCTCGATCCCGCGCGCTACCCCTTCGGCAATGCCGTGACCACGCGGTTTGCCGATCTCGATCCGAACGGACACATCAACAACGTGGCGATGGCTGCGGTGTTCGAGGATGCGCGGCTGCGCTTCATCACGGCGGTCGGCATGCCCAAGAACACGGACGGCGCGCGCTTCATGGTCGCCAACGTGACCATCGACTACCTGGCGCAGGCCTACTATCCGGCTGGCCTCGAGTGCCGCGTCGGCGTGCTGCCTGGTTGGCGCAGCAGCTGGAGCCTGCGCCAGCTTCTCCTGCAGGATGGCCGCCCGGTGGCGACCGCGCATGTCACCATCGTGTTCACGGACGGCGAGCGGCCGCAGCCGATCGACCCTGCCCTTCGCGAAAGGCTGGACGCGTGGCTGATCAAGTGAAACCGGACGAGATCACGCTCGCTCGGCAGGCTGTCGCCGGCCTCGGCGGGTTCGCGCCGCAGCGGCATATCCTGCTCTGCGCCGGGCCGGAGAAAGACAAGTGCGCCCCGCGCGAGGCGGGCGACGAAGCGTGGAATTTCCTCAAGAAGCGGCTTGGCGAACTCAAGCTGGGCGGACCGCAAGGCGTGCTGCGCAACAAGGTCGGCTGCCTGCGCGTCTGCGCGGCGGGCCCCGTCGCGCTCGTCTATCCGGACAATGTCTGGTACCATTCCTGCACGCCCGCCGTGCTGGAGCGGATCATCCAGGAGCACGTGATCGGCGGCGTTCCGGTTGAGGAATACCGGCTCACGCCGCTTTGATTGCTGTTTCGGCCTAGCCGAAACAGGGCGGCGGCGGATCAGATGACCCTCATTTCCACCAGCTGTCGATGTGCTGTTCGAGGCCGTTGTCGACGGACTCGTCGTGCCCGGTGCCGCTGGAGAGGAAGACAAGGCCCATCAGCGCGGCCATCAGCATCATCGTGAAGCCGATGCCCAGCATCGCCGCGATATAGAGGTGGATCGAGACGAGCCCGACCGCCGCGTAGAGATACCATGCGGCAGCGGCCATTACGACGAGCGTGAGTAGCCCCATCCAGCGCATCACCCGGAAATAGCGGCCCCACGCAAACTCGGCGTATTCTGGATCGTCGAGCGGAGAGGGGCGGACGGGCTGGGCCATGCGCATTTCCATGCGCTGCTTGGCTCGCCAAGGCAATCGCTTTCCCCGCCTGCCCTTTGGTGGCATTATCCTCGAATCGGCAAGCATTGGAACGACTTGCCGGAGAAGCGGGATCTCCCCAGGCGGGAGATAAGGAGGATGCCATGTCGATCGCGCTGATGATCGCCGGCCGTTCGGGAGAGGTGTGGCACTGCCACGCCGACGACCTCGTTGCGGGCGCCGTTGAAACGCTTGCCACCCGCCGGATCGGGGCGTTGCCAGTCACCGACGCCGGAAACGAAGTGGCCGGGATCTTTTCCGAACGTGACGTGCTCTATGCACTCAAGACCCACGGTGCCGCTGCGCTGCAGATGCGCGTGCGCGATGTGATGACCGCGCCGGTCATCTCGGTCAGCCCGGACCAGAGCGCGCTCGAAGCGCTGGCGCTGATGACCCGGCGGCGCGTGCGCCACCTGCCTGTCATAGACAACGGCAAGATGGTCGCCTTCGTCTCGATCGGCGATCTGGTGAAGTTCCGCATCGACCGCATCGAGGCCGAGGCCGAGGCGCTCAGGGAATATATCCAGACGGCGTGACTTGAGCGGGCCGCCCGCGCGGCCTATCTTGGGTGCATGACCACCATGCTCTCCGATCCGGCGCTCGCCGGCGTCACGCTCGCCCCCAGTGCAGCCGCGCGCGTCGCCGCGATTGCTGCCAAGCAGAACCGCCCCGCCGTGCTGCGCCTTGCAGTGGAGGGTGGCGGCTGTTCTGGCTTTCAATACAAGTTCGAGATGGGCGGTGAGCCGGAAGCGGACGACCTTGTGGCGGAGACCGACGGCGTACGCCTGCTGGTCGACGCGATGAGCCTCGATCTGATCGCAGGCGCCACAGTCGAGTACATCGAATCGCTGGGCGGCGCGGCGTTTCGCGTCACCAACCCGCAAGCGGCTTCGGGCTGCGGCTGCGGTGCGAGCTTCTCGGTGTGAGCATCAAGGTCGCTTCGTTCAACATCAACGGGATCAAGGCGCGGCTGCCCCGCCTGCTCGAATGGCTGGAGGAAACCCGCCCCAGCGTCGCCTGCCTGCAGGAAATCAAGACGCAGGACGCCGACTTCCCCGCCGCCGAGTTCGAGAAGATCGGCTATCACGCGATCTGGCACGGGCAGAAGGGCTTCAACGGCGTCGCCATCCTTGCAGACGGCACCACGCCAGTTGAAGTGCAACGCGGCCTCGCTGGAGAGCCAGAGGACGAGCATTCGCGCTATCTGGAAGCCGATGTCTTCGGGCTACGCGTGGTGTGCATCTACCTGCCCAACGGCAATCCGCAGCCCGGCCCCAAGTTTGACTACAAGCTGCGCTGGATGGAGCGCCTGCGCCGACGCATGGCCGAGATCGCGGCGGAGGAAGTGCCCGCACTGGTGATCGGGGACTACAACGTGATCCCCGAAGACAAGGACGTGTGGGACGTGCGCGCGATGGCGAGCGATGCCCTGATGCAACCCGAATCGCGCGATGCCTATCGCCGCCTGCTCAATGACGGCTGGACCGACGCGCTGGACCTGCATCACCCGCGCGGCGGACTGTGGACGTTCTGGGACTATCAGGCCGGTGCCTGGCAGCGCGATCACGGCTTCCGCATCGATCACGCGCTGCTCTCACCCGAACTGGCCGACCGGCTGATCGGCGCGGGCGTCGACAAGGCCTATCGCGGGCGCGAGAAGGCCAGCGATCACGCGCCGGTCTGGGTCACTCTGCGCAATCCCGATTAGTTGACGACCTTCCAGAAGCGCATGTGCGAGCCCGGGGCGAGGTCCACCGGCTGGAGCCATGCGGGCGCCTTGCCATCGAGCAACTGCGCCATCAGGCCATCGGGTGCGCGGGTGGCGTAGACCGTCGGCTCGAAGATATCCGGGCACACCGCGATCAGCGTGGCGTGGCGCTTGCGGACCAGTTGGTGGGCCTTCGCCTCAGGCGACATGAAAGCTTCGATCACGTCGTGAATACCGGCAGCGCCGCGGTGATGGCCGGTCGCCACAACGCGGTGGTGCGAACGCACGATGAGGTCTGGCCCGATATCGAGTGGAGCGAAGATATCGGTTGCGGGCAGCTTGTCGAGCGCGCGGCCGGCGATGTCATAGCGGCACGCGGACATGCCGATGGCACCGGGTTTTACGCCAGCGACAGACGGGGCCGCGTCGGACGAACCTGCCTTGGCGGTGACGGCATTCACCGCCCCCATCGCCGCGACGGCCGGGAGGCCGGGCGCGAGGAGCGAGATGACGACGACATAGCCGCCGAGGCGCGGCAGGATCGCCACGCTGCGCAGGCGGTAGACCCAGCCGAGAATGAGCGCGGCAGACGGCACGGCGGCAAACACCAGCGCGGTCGCCGAAGCGCGCGCCACCGCAATGCCGATCAGCCAGGCACCGGCGAGGAGCAGCATGTGATCAAGCCACAGCAGCCGCGTCGGCGCGTCCTTGGCGTCGCGCCATAGGCGGTAGGTCCCGTATAGCCCGATCAGCGGGCCTGCCACGATGGCGGCAGCCAGCGGCGCGGGTGCGTGCCAGAAGGGCATGCCCTCGGCAATCGCGTCGTACCAGTAGCGCTTGACCAGCGGATCGAGCATCACGAAGGCCCCGCCCCGGCATTGCGGCGCGATGCCGAACAGGATGGCCGCAGCGCCCCCGCCCATCACGGCAAGCGCGCCCAGCTGCCCAGCGAGCGCACGCGGCGTGGCGACGCGCAGCGCGGCGGCTCCGGCAGCGACCCAAGCAAACAGCGCCAGATGCACAGGCGAGATCGCATCGCAATGGGTCACCAGATCATAGGTGCCGCGCGTGCCGAGGAAGAACACTGCGCTGCCAAGCGCCAGACCGAGCGTTGCGGCATGGAGCCAGTCGAAGCGGCTGGCCGGGGCGCGCAGGCCGCGCAGCGCGCAGATGCCGAGGAACAGTGCCGTAAGCGGCAGGCCTTCGATGGAAATCGCCAGCAAGGCCGCCAGCGCCACGCCGATCACCGCGCCGCCCTTCAGCGCGTCCCTGGCGTGAATACCGCTGAGGGCGACCAGCGCGAGGACGATCTGCCAGCCATGATGGTCGATGCGCATGGGGGTGAACTGGCACAGGATCGGCGGTGAAAGGCCGATCATAAGGCACGTCAGCGCGACGACCTCATCGTTGAACCAACGCGCCGCGAGGCGGCCCAGCAGCGCCATGGCGCAAAGCAGCGTCAACAGCGGCACCGCGATCACGGTCACGAATTCCGCACCGGCATTGCCGAGCAGAGGACGCAGCAGCAGGATCATGCCGGCAATCGGCATATCGACCAGCCGCGACCAATGCATGGCAACGCCTTCGGGCGCGGCGATACGGTACTGGTGGACATCGAACCACGATTGCCCGGCGAGCAAATCGCGCACCTGCAGCAGGCGCAGCGCATCGTCGGGATCGGTGAAGCGCAACATGGCGATGAGCTTGAAGTTCATCACGATCATCGTGAGCGCAAGCAGCACCCACGTGATCAGCACGCGCAGGCCGGGCCCGCGGGCCGGATCGGTTACCGAGGGCACCGGCTCCGGAGCCTGAACGTCAGGAGCGAACAACGTAGCCATCAGCCAAGGTCCCACATGCCGGTAAGTTTAGGGGTTGAAGGCGCGCTCATCGCACCACCTGCCAGAACTGCAATCCCGAACCCGGCGCCAGATCGACCGGTGCCAGCCATTCGGGCGGCCGATTCGCCACAAGGCGGGCCATCAGCCCATCCGGTGCGACCTTGGCATAGACTGACTGCCGCGAGACGGCCGGGCAGATCATCACCATGGTCGCATGACGCGACTGCATGATTGCGCGGGCCTCGGCGGAAGGCGCGAGGAACGCTGCGATCACGTCATGCATCGCGGCGGAACCCCGGTGATGACCGGTCGCGATAACGCGCTGGTGGGTGCGGACAAGGATGTCCGGCCCCATGTCGAGCGGGACAAGGATATCGGTGGGCGGCAGGCGGTCGAGCGCAGTGGCCGCTCGGTCGAAATGGCACGAGGCCGCGCCACCAGCGCCCGATTCGGCAGCATCTGCCTTGGGCGCAACGAGGCCTGCAGCCACGGCCACGGGGATGCCCGGCACCAGCAGTGCCGCCATTCCGGCGTACCCCGCCAAGCGCTTGAGGGCGGGGGCCTTGCGCAGATTGTCGATCCAGAGCGAGACTTGCGCGGCGGCCGGCACGGCGGCGAAGGCCAGCGCAGTCGCCGAAGCGCGCGCCACCATCATGCCGATCACCCAGGCGCCGAACAGTACGAACAGATGATCGCCCCAGAGCGCGCGCTGCTGGGCGGGCTCAGCCTCGCGCCACAGCCGCCATGTACCAAGCAGGCCGATCAGCGGACCGGCCACGATCACGGCGGCGAGATGGGGGCGGGCGTGCCAGAAGGGCATGCCTTCCGCGACGGAGGGCAACCAGAAGCGCAGCACCAGCGGATCGAGTTCGGCAAAGCCGCCACCACGACACTGCGGTGCGGCGCCGAGCAGGATGGCAAGCGCTCCGCCGCCAATCAGCGCCAGCCCGGCGAGGGAAACCGCAAGATGGCGCGGGGCTGCGAAGCGCAGGGCTGCAACGCCGAGTGCAGTCCATGCGAACATGGCCAGATGCACCGGCGAGACCTGGTCGCAATGCTGCGCAAGGTCGCCGATCCCGCGCGTGGCGAGAAACAGCAAGGCCGATCCCCCGGCCAGTGCCGCCGTTGCCGTCAGCAGCCAGTCAAACCGAGCGTCCGGCGCGCGCAGGCCGCGGAAACCGCAGACGACCAGAAACAGCGCGGCCAAAGGCAGGCCCTCGATCGAAATCGACAGCGTTGCGGCAAGGGCGAGGCCCACGATGACCCCGCCAATCCGGGCCTCGGCGGCGTGGAGGCCACTCAGCGCCAGAAGCGCGAGGACGATCTGCCAGCCATGGTGATCGATCCGCAGCGGAGTGAACTGCCACATCAGCGGGATCGCCAGCGCGAAGCTGAGGCAGGCGAGCGTGGCCACTTCGCGGTTGAAATAGCGCACGGCAAGCCGGCCCACGAGGGCCAGTGCGCAGAGCAGGGTCAGCAAGGGCACGGCAACGATCGCCGCCAGCTCGGCACCATGCGTGCCCAGCAGAGGCCGCAGCAGCAGGATCACCGCCGCGATCGGCACATCGACCAGGCGCGACCAGTGCATCGCCACACCTTCGGGCGCGGCAACGCGGTATTGATGAAGATCGAACCACGATTGCCCGGCGAGGAGATCGCGCACTTGCACCAGCCGCAGCGCATCGTCGGGATCGCCGAACTGCATTGCCGCGATCTGCGGCGCCTTGAGCGCAAGCAGCGCAGCAGCAAGGATCAGCCAGCTCAGCAGAACCGGCCGCCATGCCGACCTGGAATCATTGCCGCGTGGTGCGGCCCCGACCGGCCGTTCGGCGCCGGACGGGTAAAGCGTTGCCATCAGCGGAAGACCACGCGCTTGCGCAGTAGCCAGGTCACCGCAAAGCTGACGACGATGGCGCAAAGCTTGGCGACACGCGGATCAAGCCCCGCAGCGCTGGCCCCGCCGACGATCACCGTGGTGACGCCCAACCCGATCAGCGCCGAGACGACGAACATCGCCTTCTGCTTGGTGCGTTCGATCCCGCTCTCTGCCACCTGTTCGGCAAAGACCTTCCGGCTCGACAGGATCCAGTGGACCATGATGCCGATGCCGTAGCCCATCGCCGAGGCGGCAACCGGGGGAACGCCCGCCGAGAGCAGCGCCAGGAACGTGCCCATATCCACCGCCAGCGCGCCCACGCTGGCGAGGATGTAGCGCACCAGCACGATCTGGCGGATGCGGTTGATCGGAGCGATGTCGAGCACGGTCACGGCCTGATCCTGTCTAGCGGAAGATGGAGCGCGCCCGGTCAGGCCGCGGCGCGGTCCTTGTCGATCGCCTTGTCCTTGGCGCCCTCGATACGCGTCGGCACTTCACGCAGCGAGTTGAGCGCGGCGGCCTGATCCTCGGTCACAGCGCGCGCCGGGATGCTGCGCGCATCAAGCGTGCTCTGGGCACCCTCGTCGCCCGCCTCGTGATACTCGGCGTCCTCGTTCACGCACCAGATGTCGTAGATGCGGTGGCCGGCAATGATGTTCTCGACCGTGAGCATCGCGGTCATCATTGCGTGGTCCTGGTTGTTGTAGCGGTGCATGCCATTGCGGCCGACGAGGTGCAGCGTGGGATGGCTGGCTTCCAGCTCCTCGCGCATCGCGGCGACGTTGGCGGCATATTCGTCGTCGTAGACCGGATAAGCCTTTTCCTGACGGACCACCGCGCCGCCGATCACCTTGGCGGGATCGACGAGGCCGAGGATATCCATTTCCTTGGTCGCGAGCTTGATCAGGTCCTCGTCGCTCGAGGCCCAGAGGTCATCGCCCTCGAAGCAGAAGTATTCGAGACCAACGCAGGCGACGCTCTCGTCCGGCACCATTTCGGGCGACCACGAACGGAAGTTCTGCACACGGCCGACGCGCACCTTGCTGTCGTGGATGTAGATCCAGTTGTCGGGGAACAGGTCTTCGCTTTGAATCTTGAGCGCCACGGTGAGGAAGTCGCGGTACTTGAGGCGGCTCGCCTCCAGCGTCGTCGCCGGCAACGGATGCAGGCGGGCCGCGAGTTCACGCATCGGCGCGGAGCTGATGGCATGCTTGGCGCGGATCACGGTCTCGCCGCCATCCTCGGCGCGGGTCGCCGAAAGGCGCCAGCCGCCCTGGCCGTCGCTGGCGAGCTGCTTCATCGCATGGCCCATCAGCACATGGCTGCCCGCAGCCACGACCTTGTCACGCGCGGCTTCCCACATCATCCCTGGGCCCTGGCGCGGATAGCGGAAGGTTTCGAGCAGGGTCTTGGTCTGCATCCCGTCGTTCGGGCGCTTGTTGAGCCCGAGGCTGCGCTTGAGGCCATCAAGCACGGCAGCGCCGAGCGAGAGGCCCTTGATGCGCTGCGCGGCCCAGTCGGCGCTCATTTCGTTGCAGGGCATGCCCCACACCTTCTCGGTGTAGGTCTTGAAGAAGATCGAATAGAGCTTCTTGCCGAACTGGTTGCTGGTCCAGTCCTCGAAGCTCTTCACCTCCTTGATCGGGAACAGCTTCGTCCAGGCGTAGCTCGCCATGCAGGTGGTCGAGCGCCAGATGCCAAGGTTGTTGAGCGCTTCGAAGGCGCGCAGCGGATACGAGTAGAACTTGCCCTCGTAGTAGATGCGGCTCATGCGCGGACGCTGGATGAAATCATCCGGCAGGATCTCGTTCCACAGATCGACGACCTGCTGCGACTTCGAGAAGAAGCGGTGGCCGCCGATATCGAAGCGGTAGCCCTCGTGCTCGACGGTGCGGCTGATGCCGCCGACGTAGCGCGTGTCCTTCTCGATGATCGCGACCTTGAGGCCCCTCTTCGACAGCAGGTAGCCGGCGGTCAGCCCGGCAGGTCCGGCGCCGATGATGGCGACATCGACCTGAACCTCGCTGCTATCCCCCTGCAGACCCGTGAAACCGTTACCCATCGCTAGCTCCCGCTCAAGCGTTCATGCCTTGGCAACGGAAGTGAACGAAAATGGCTAAGAGACAGTTAACAACGCGGAAGGGAACCGCGAAATCAGGCCTCGCCTACGGAAGGCTCGGAATCGCCGCCCCGGGCATGCTGTTCGAGCGCTGCGGCGAACTGGAGTGGCGCGGAAATGCGGGCAAGTTCGTCCAACCGGAACGTGTGTTCAAAGACGAGCCCATAGCGCGGGTGGCTGCGCCAGCGGACCTTGGCGTAAAGCGGCGGGATAACCCCCGTCTCGATCCGCACCAGTTCGTTCCTCAGCAGCCATTTATCGGATTCGATGCAGGCGCCCTGCTGCGACAGGTTATGGAAAGCAACCGGAACCGCCTCGCCGCCCGAATGGAGCACGCCGCTGATCGCGATCTGCAGGCGGACCTGCCGCTTGGGGTACAGGCCCTTCGATTCGTCGAGCAGCCGCTCGATATCGATTTCCTGCTTGAATCGCAGGCCGGCATGCTGATCTGCCATCCACACGAGTTCGACCGGGTAACGGTCTCCGGTGACCAGTTCGACGGTCAGTTCGCGCGCTTGCGGCAGGTCGGAGAACAGGCGGATCTTGAGACCGGTGGCCGAAGCATCGCGGATAATGCACAGAAACTCGCGGCCATCGGCCACGATCTTGGCGGTGCGAATCAGCAGAGCATAGCGCGGTGCGGAACGAAGCTCCGAACCGGGCGGTGCGCCCATCTGATTCTGCCGGGCTGCCCCGGGCAGTTGCTGTTCCTGTGCCAAGCCTTGTTCCCCTGGTGCACCCGGCCAGACCCTTCCGACCCAATACACGCTCCGCTGTGCGACAAGGCTTCTAACGCACTGATGATTGACATGTTGTTACCCGGGGTAAGTGAGCCCGGTTAGCGGATCGTGCGCTTGCGCTTACCTCTGGCGTGCGCGCTGGATTATTCGCCTTTGCCTCAGGCCGGTCGGCCGGCTGCGGGCCTGGTGCCGCGCCCGATCCGATGCGCCTTTGCGCAGGTCATGGTACGGACGGCGGGACTCGAACCCGCACGAGCTGAGCTCAAGGGATTTTAAGTCCCCCGCGTCTACCATTCCGCCACGTCCGCACATGATGGAGAGGCCCTGTGCGATGGCACAGAGCGGCGGATACAGCAACGGGCACAGCACTGCGCAGCGCAATCGTGGCGCTACATCAGACTGTCGGGGAAGCTCGGTGGCCGCGCGGTTTGACCTGCGGCCTGCCGGTTGCCTCGACCTGCCTATTCAGCGTTGAGCCGCACCCGCATGTCCTTGCCGGGCTTGAAGTAAGGCACGCGCTTGCCCGGGACTTCGACGGAATCGCCGGTCCGCGGGTTGCGTCCCTTGCGCGCATCGCGCTCGCGCGTCGAAAACGCACCGAAGCCACGCAGTTCGACGCGGCCTCCTTCGGCAAGGCGCTTGGCTATCTCATCGAAGAACACGTCGACCACGCGCTCGATCTCTTCGCCGCGCATGCCTGGGCTCTGTTTGGCAAGCGCCTGCAACAATTCGGATCGGATCATCCGCATCCCCCCTACTTATCTGCCATCAGCAACGAGCGCCCTTTGGGCTTGACCCGTGCCTCAGACATCACTCCTCCCGGGCGAGTCCCGGTCCGCTGGAGCACTAAGATAGTGCCAGACCATCTGCGGTGCGGCAACTTATCAATCGTTAAATGGCAAGGGATTAGCGCCAGACCGGGTCAGGTTCGCTCGGCCTCGCCCAGAAGCTGTGCGGCATCGATATGGAGCCGCCGCATGCGCGCCCTGATTTCCGGCCATTCCTGGCGCAGAAATGCCTCGCGCTCCCGCGCCCGCAGCGTGTCTGCCGCCCCCGGCGCGACGAACATGCCGACCCCGCGCTGCACTTGCACCAGCCCCTCAGCCTGGAACTGCTGGTAGGCCTTGGCGACCGTCAGCGGGTTGGCCGCCTCAGCTGCCGCAAACGCGCGCACGGAGGGCAGCATCGCCCCTTCCGCGAAGGTTCCGTCCAGGATTGCCGCCGCGATCTGGTCGCGCAGCTTCAGATAGACGGGCCGTCCGGCGGATGAGCTTGGCGAGGACATGGGTGATGCGGTGCCATAATACAGCGAGACGCGCAATCGTGCGCAACAAAGTTTCATGCTGCCCTTGGTTTTCCGTAGCGCATGAACAAGCTCGGCACGGCCCACGCACGAAACCACCTTGGCGCCTGAAATGCCTAGGAAAACCGCGATAATTGCCTTCCCAACGCGCGGTTAGACGCTAATCATGACTGCAAATTTCGCACAAAGTGCGCGAGGGGAGCTTTTTCACGCCATGACCGAACCGCTTGGAGCCACCGTCGATACCGCGCCGGCCCGAAGCACCCGCGATTCCAGCTGGTTCGGCCACCCGGCCCAGCTGGCCCGGCTGTTCACGACCGAGGCGATGGAACGCTTCGGTTACTACGGCATGCGCGCGCTGCTCACGCTCTATCTCGCGCAGCATTTCCTGTTCAGCGACACCACTACGACCGGCCTTTATGGCGGTTTCACCGCGCTGGTTTATCTGACACCGCTGATCGGTGGCATGATGGCCGACCGGTTCCTCGGCTCGAAGCGCTCGGTGAAGTTCGGCGCGATCCTGATGAGCCTTGGCTACGCGATCCTGTGCTTCTCGAGCACCGGGGGTGCCGCCAAGCCTTATGCGATGATCGAGGGCACGCGCTATGAAGTGACCGTCGAGGGCAGCGGCGAAGCGCGCAAGCAGTACGTGACCGACCACGGCGCCACGCTGCGGATCAAGGGCAACGAGGACAAGACCGTCTCTCTGCTGCGCGAGGACGGCAGCGAAGCGCGCCGCGTCCCGGCGGGCGGGTTTGAAGCAGGCGGGGAACGCAATCCGCTCTACACCTTCCTCCTCATCGCCGGGCTGTCCTTCGTCACCGTCGGCAACGGCTTCTTCAAGCCCAACATCTCGACCATCGTCGGCGAGCTCTATGAGCAGGGCGACCGGCGGCGGGATGCGGGTTTCACGATCTTCTACATGGGCATCAACCTCGGCTCGCTGTTTTCGCAGATCCTCTGCCCGCTGCTTGCAGTCGGCATGGGCTCGTGGGGCGGGCTCGGCTGGTGGGCAGGCTTTGCCCTCGCCGCCGCCGGCATGGCCGTCTCGTGGCTGCTGTTCCAGTTCGATGGCGGCAAGCTTGACGGCTTTGGTGAGCGGCCTGCAGGCGCCAGTCCTTCGCGCGACATGCTGGTCTATATCGGCGCGGTGCTGGCCATCCCCCTCGCCTACCTGCTGTTCGCCAACCTCATGGCCTATGTGAAGCCGCCCGCCGGCAGCGGGCTCATCGGCTACATCATGAGCTTGCCGATCATGGGCAAGATCATGTTCGGCACCTTCCTCGTCGCCATCCCCGGTATCCTGCTGTGGTCATGGCGCAATGGCGACAAGCGCGAGTTCGAGATGATGGTCGCCGCCATCGTCCTGATCACGTTCAACACGGTGTTCTGGACCCTGTTCGAGCAGGCAGGCTCCTCGCTCACGCTGTTCGCCGATCGCAACACCGACATGAGCGTGTTCGGCCTGTTCTCGATCACCGCAGGGCAGACCCAGTTCTTCAACGCCTTGTTCATTGTCGTTCTCGCGCCGCTGTTCTCGGTGCTGTGGGGCGCGCTCGCCAAGCGCGGGATGGAGCCTGGCATCCCGGTGAAGTTCGGCCTCGCACTGGTCGGGGTTGGCGCGGGCTTCCTGTTCCTCGTCTGGGGCGCGCAGTTTGCCGGACCCGACTACAAGGTCGCGCTGTGGTGGCTTGCCGGGCTCTACCTCATCCACTCGATGGCCGAGCTGTGCATCTCGCCGGTCGGACTCTCGATGGTGACCAAGCTTTCGATCGCGCGGATCGTCGGGCTGATGATGGGGACCTGGTTCCTGTCGATCGCCGTTGCCCAGTATGTCGCTGGCGTCGTTGCACAATTTGCCAGTGTGGAGACGGTCGGCGGCGAAGTCACCAACCTCAAGGTGAGCCTCGACACCTATGTTGGCGTGTTCCAGACGATCGGCGAAGTTTCGGCAGTGATCGGGTTGATCCTGCTTGCGCTCTCGGTCCCGCTCAAGCGTCTCATGCATGGTGTGAAGTGACAGGAATGGACACGGTTCGATCATTGGGCCGCACGGCCGCGCATCTTCTGGCCGGTCTCGCCCTGCTCGCATCGCCGATGGCCGGCATGGCAGAGACAAAGTCTGCCCCTGCTGCCACACCCGCCTGGCAGGACAACCCCTACCCATCGACCTACAAGCCCTATCCGGGCGAGCCGACCGCCATCGTGGGCGCAACGGTGTTCGACGGTACCGGCGCCGAGATTCCGAACGGCACCGTGCTGCTCCGGGACGGCAAGGTGGTGGCCGTCGGCGATGCACGTCTTGCCGTGCCCGATGGCTACAAGCGCGTGGACGGCACCGGCAAGTTCGTCACGCCGGGGGTGATCGACATTCACAGCCACCTCGGCGTCTATGCCAGCCCGGCGGTGCAGGCGCATTCGGATGGCAATGAGGCCACTTCGCCGACCACGCCGCAAGTCTGGGCCGAGCACAGCGTCTGGCCGCAGGATCCCGGCTTCAGCCGCGCACTGACCAATGGCGGCGTAACCACGATGCAGATCCTGCCCGGCTCGGCCAACCTCATCGGCGGGCGCTCAGTCGTGCTCAAGAACGTCTACGCTCGCACCACGCAGGCGATGAAGTTTCCCGGCGCGCCCTACGGCATGAAGATGGCGTGCGGCGAAAACCC
Organism: uncultured Novosphingobium sp.; assembly: GCA_964413325.1. Taxonomy (GTDB): domain Bacteria; phylum Pseudomonadota; class Alphaproteobacteria; order Sphingomonadales; family Sphingomonadaceae; genus Novosphingobium. Next base: position 448,144 of record CAYPRK010000002.1, read on the forward strand.
CAAGCGCGTCTATGGCAGCAAGGGCCAGATGCCCTCCACCCGCATGGGCAACCTCGCGGTTGACCGGCAGATGTGGATCAAGGCCGCCGAATACCGCAAGAAGCGGGCCGAAGGTAAGCTTACCGACCGCGACCTTGCCATGGACACGATGGCCGACGTGCTCGACGGCAAGATCCTCGTCCAGAACCATTGCTACCGTGCGGACGAGATGGCGCAAGTCATCGATATGTCCAAGGAGTTCGGCTACAAGGTCTCCGCCTTCCACCACGCGGTCGAAGCCTACAAGATTGCCGATCTGCTCAAGGAAAACGGCATCTGCGCCGCGATCTGGGCGGATTGGTGGGGCTTCAAGATGGAAGCCTTCGACGCCATCCCCGAAAACGCTGCGCTGCTCGCGGACCAGGGAGCCTGCGTGATCATCCATTCGGACGACGCCAACGGCATCCAGCGGCTCAACCAGGAAGCGGCCAAGGCGCGCGCTGCGGGGCGGCGCATGGGCATCCAGATACCTGATGGCCAGGTGATCCGCTGGTTCACGCTCAATCCCGCGCAGGCGCTCGGCATCGACAAGCAGACCGGCAGCCTCGCGCAGGGCAAGATGGGCGATGTGGTGCTGTGGAACGGCAATCCGCTCTCGGTCTATTCGCGGCCCGAGAAAGTCTGGATTGATGGCGCGCTGCTGTTCGACATGGCCGATCAGAAACGGCGACCGGTGAGTGATTTCGAACTCGGCCTGCCGGGTGAGGGAGACGTGAAATGAAGCGCACTTCGCTCCTGCTCGCAGCCCTGCTCCTCAGCGGCACCGCCCTTCCTGCCCGCGCAGCCGATGCGCCCGCCGCGCTTCCCTCCGGCGATTTCGCGATCACGGGCGCGACGGTCGCCATCGGGGATGGCAGTGCGCCGATCCCCGGCGGTACTGTGCTGGTGCGCGGCGGCAAGATCGTCGCAGCCGGCAAGTCCGTCACCGTTCCCGCCGGGGTTCCGGTGATCGACGGGACCGGCAAATGGGTCACGCCCGGCATTGTCACCGCGATGACCGACCTCGGCCTCATGGACGTCAGCGGAGTCGACGAGAGCAACGACAGTTCTGCCGCCACCGCGCGGTTCTCGGCGGGGCTCGATGTGTCGCTGGCAGTCGATCCCGATGCGCCTCCCATCGCGGTGAGCCGCGCCGCCGGGATTACCCGCGCCGGGATCGCACCCGCCGCCTCCAACGCGATCTTTGCCGGGCAGGGCGCGGTGATCGATCTCGCCGAGAATGGCCCCGGCACGACGCAGCCCCGCGCCTTCCAGCTCGTCGAACTGGGCGAGCGCGGCGCGGACCTTGCCGGCGGCAGCCGCGTGGCGGCGCAGGCACTGCTGCGCAACGCGCTGCGCGAGGCGCGCGATCTGGCGCAGCGCAAGCCGGGCAAGGCCGGAGAAAACGCACCGGCACAGCCGACCGATGCGCTCCTCACCCGGGTTGACGCCGCCGCGCTGATCCCGGTTGTGAACGGCCAGCAGCCGCTCTTCGTCCATGTCGAACGGGTGGCGGATATCCGCGGCGTGCTGGCACTGGGCAAGGAATTCCCGGCCCTGCGGCTGGTGATCGTCGGCGCAGGCGAAGGCTGGCGCGTCGCAAACGAAATCGCAGCGGCCAAGGTGCCGGTCCTCGCTAGCGCGCTGGCAGACCTGCCGGGCAGCTTCGAGACGCTGGCCGCCACGCAATCCAACGTCGGGCGGATGACCGCCGCTGGCGTGAAAGTCGCGCTCGGCGGGTTCTACGATCTCGATCAGCCGCGCTATGCGCCGCAGTTTGCAGGCAATCTCGTCGGCCTTTCGCGCGTGTCCGGAGCGACCGGGTTGAGCTGGGGACAGGCGCTTGCCGCGATCACCTCAATCCCGGCTGACATCCTTGGCGAAGGCGCCGCATTCGGCAGCCTCAAGCCCGGTCTTTCAGGCGATGTCGTAATTTGGGACGGTGATCCGCTGGAGGTATCTTCGGCACCAGTTACCATTTACATTAGCGGTAATTTGCAACCATTAGTAAACCACCAGTCTCGTCTCCGCCAAAGGTATCGCCACGCTGGTGAAGGAGCGTTGCCCAAGGCGTACGAATGATCATGTGAAGCCTTCGCATGGGGCGAGAAGAACAATAGACACGGAGGGACCGCACCGTGGATGTAGCAACTTTGATGCTGGCGTTGGGGATGGCCACATTCGTAGGCACACACCTTCTCATGTCCCACCCCTTGCGGGCCAGCATGGTACGCCAGTTCGGACAAGGCGGTTTTCTGGTTATCTACTCGCTGATCTCGCTGGTTACCTTCAGCGGCACCGTGATCGCGTTCGGCAAGGCTTCACCCGCACCGCAACTGTGGGATGGGCAGGCCCTGCTGCCGTGGCTGATCGCTTCGCTGCTGACGCTGGTTGCCTCTGCGCTTTTCCTCGCATCGCTCGTCGGCAATCCGGCGCTCGCCGGTACCGATGTCTCGGGCCTTTCGACCCGGCTGCCATTCGGGGTGTTCAAGGTCACGCGGCATCCGATGATGTCGGCGTTCACGCTGTGGGGCATCGCCCACATTCTGGTGGCACCGAGCGCCCGCACGATCATTCTCGCAGGGGGTGTCATCGCACTCGCGGTGATCGGATCACGCGGGCAGGATGCCAAGAAGGTTAAGCTGCACGGGCAGGATTGGCGCGTGTGGATGAAACGCACCTCATTCCTGCCCAATCCCGCAGCCTTCGGGCATCTCGGCCTTTACTGGGTTGCCGCAGTTCCCGTGTGGATGCTGCTGACATGGATGCACCTCAAGATCGCGCTGGTCCCGGCGGGCCTCTGGCTCTGGCTCGAGCACTACTGATCTCCACGAGAGCGGGGCGAGAGCCCGTCCTGACGAAACTCTAGGCCCGCGCTTCCTGCACGCCTGCGCTGTTGTGGCGGAGGGCTTTCAGGACGGTATCGAC
>CAYPRK010000003.1:0-259664 GCA_964413325.1 uncultured Novosphingobium sp.
CATTGGCGAACGGGAAAAAGGAAGGCCAATGCACAAATCAATTAGACAACAAAGCCGTCTTTCGTCGGATGGTCGTTGACTGTCCGATCCCGACAAAAGCAGACATATGCGCCGGAGCCGCTGTTTCGTGACGAGTCCGGACAAGACGGATGGTGCCTCAGCGCGCATTCTGATCCTGCGCTCAGCGTCCGACAAGTGCAACGGCCCCCAGACCGCCAGAAGCTTGGCAGCTATCGCTATCAGGCCGATGCGGACGCAGATGTTCCAGCTCTCGCCCGACGCAAAAGGGCAAGATCATGGACCCTGCATCGCGCCTGCGCCTGCAGTTGCAGACCCCGCGCATGACGGCCTTGCAGGCGGCGGCACGGTCACCGGCCCTTGCCAGCATTGGGTAGGGCGACAGCCAGATCCCGATTGCGTTTGGGATCAGACGGATTGCGGCGCAGACGAGCCTCGCGCAGCTGGATGCTGTCGGACTAGACTTCCACCGCCTCTTTCACGCGGCCAAGGCTGGCAAGTGACAGGGCTTGCTGCGCTTCCATGATCGCGAGCCGCATTTCGATGACAGCGTCGAAGCCGAACAGCAGCACCTGGCGAAGCGCGCGGGTTGCTTGCTGGAGTTCCTGCAGCGCCTCGTTCCCGCCCGGGCCGGATTGCGGCAGGCACACTGCGAGGTTGAACGCGGTTTCGCCTAGCCTGTCGGTCCATACCACCGATGGACCCAGCGCCAGCTGCGCCATGACAAGCGCCTTCTGTTCGCGATAGGGGGAAACCGCGGCCGAAGGTTCGTCGGCATAGTAGAGCGCGTCGCCCAACCGGCCGAGCAGGTGGACTTCCAGCAATTTGGCCTGACGCGCCAGCTCCGGCGGAAATCGAGTTGCCCGAAGTCTTGTCACGGCCGCGCGCAGCACGGGAACAGCATCGCGCGGCCTGTTCTCGGTCCAGATCAGGTCATAGCCGCAACCATTCTCGAGCGTCAGCAATCCCAGTGTTGCGCTTGCTCTTGCGGGGTCTTGCGCAAGCACGTGCAGAAAATGGGCCCGCGCTCGTCCCTGAATGGCCATGGACTGCTCGGTGTCGGTAGACAGTGTCCACCGATTGGCATCGATCCAGCCCAATTCCTCGTGCGCGTCGATATCCTCTGGTCGGTCGATCAGCACGGTTTGAATCAGGGCCTCAGCTCTGTTGAGCGCGGCCTTGGCTTCCTCGGGACGCCCTAGGCTCGATACACCGGAAAGGCCAAGCGCCAGCCGGTCGATCTGACCATCGCGTTCGAGCAGGGCGTTCCCGCCGTCGATATCGAAGACATGGGAAATGCCCTGTGCCGCCTCGAAAAGATCGCGCCGGAACTGGCGAACTGTTGCTTCTGCAAAGGCACTGCGCGCTGCGCGGTGTGTTCCGGCACAGCTATCCAGGGAGATGGCAGGGTCTGCAATGTGTGCGGAGGCCGCGGCCGGTGCACCCATTGCACGGACGGCCAGATGCGCGTCTTAGCAAGCGAGCAGCGCCTCTTCGCGCGCCTGCGCCTTGGCTGGCTGGCAGGCAGCGCCCTTGCCCTTGCTGCACCGGGGTTGGCTGCAGCACAGACGGTCGGCGCCAGCCTGACCGTGCTGCAGGACCCAGAAGGCGCAGCCGGGAGCGCCCGGGCCTTCGGAATTTCCGGAGATGGACGGGTCGCCGCTCGGCCTCGCCGCGCTCGGCGATGCCCGATCGGCGCTGAAGGTATCCGGGCTGCGCCGGCTCGTTATCGGCGCGCCAACGCTGGTCTCATCGTCGACGACAATCCTCGGCACCACCAGCAGCACCGTGGACGTGGTGACCGGAACGACGACAGCCACCGCCACGGTGACCACGAACGGACCGGCCACGGTCGCCACGGGCAACCTCGGCACCTGCGCGACGGCGGCGGCGAACGGCGTGAACCCGACCGGTTGCTCGTTGCCGGGAACGCCGGTCGCGGTAAGTGCCGGCGTGGTCAACACCAACGTGTTCACCAACACGATCAATGCCGTAACGCCGACGACCAGCCAGATCGTCAACCAGCTGATCACTGCCCGCTGGAAGGTCGCGGCGACCGCGGGCAACCAGTTCGGCGGCGCATGCCCTCGTCGGCCCCGCCGCCTTCGACCGCGGGGAGAGGTTGATGCGCCAGCTGCTGGGCGGGACGGATGCACTCAAGCGCCGCGCGGTCGGTGATAGCGGGCGCGTCATGTTCGGCGGCTATTTCGGCAGCTGGAGCCGGACCGATGCCGATCCGGGCATCCCGGTGGCCGGCGTGCGCGGGCAGACCGACGGCATGGCCCTCGGCCTCGAACGGCAGGTCGGGAACGGCGCGCGGTTCGGGCTCGCCTTTGACTGGGGCAAGTCGACCTGTCGCGTCACCGACCCGGCCTATCCGGAAGCACTGAACGTCGATCTGGCCCAGATCGGGCTCTACGGCGCCGTGCCGGCTGGAAAACTGACGCTTTCGGTCGCCGCTGCCTTCGGTTTCGGCCGCGTCCCCACCTCGATCGCCACGCCGGATGGCCCCGCCACGCCCTCCCGTCGGACCAGCAGCTTCTCGATTGCCGGGCAGGCAGGCTACCGGCTGATCCGTTCAGGTGCTGCCTCCTTCGAACTGGTGGCAGGCGTCCGGCACACCGCTGCCAAGCTGCATGACTTTACCGAATTCGGCGCTACGCCACCGCTGGCCGGTCTCGACCGGACCGTCTCACGAACCCGCGTCTTTGCCGGTGTGGACGCGAAGGGGATCATCCACCTCGGCGGTCTCGAGGTCCAGCCACACGCCAGCGCACACTATGCGCACGACAGCGGCAGGCCCGCCGGCTTTGCCGACGTGACCTTCGCCAGTGCGCAGGGCGGCCCTGCCTTGTCCGCCTTCGGCCCGCGCGTAGGCCGTGATGTTGCCGAACTGGGCGCCGGGCTGGACTTGCGCGTGTTGAAGCGCGCATCCGTCGGGCTTGGCTACGATGCGGTGCTCCGGCGAAACCAGTCTACGCACGCTGCGAAAGCGCTTCTCAGCATCGCCCTCTGAGCGTTTCGGGCAAAGGCTGCGCCCTCTTGCTCGTCATGGCCTTGCAGCGACTGGAAGGCGGAATGGCGCACCCAGCCGGTTGAAGGCGTTCATCGCGGCAATCGCGAGCGTGAGGTCGACGAGATCCTTTGCCGTAAAGGCTGCGGCTGCGGCGGCATAGGCCTCGTCGGAGGCGTGGGTCGTGCTGACGTTCGTCACTTCCTCTGCCCACGCCAGAGCCGCGCGATAGTGAGCGGGAAACAGATGTGGAACCTCGGCCCAGACAGGCACGAGCGCGACGCGGTCAATCGGCATGGTCCTCAGCAGGTCGCGTGTATGCATGTCGATGCAGTGGGCACAGCCGTTGATCTGCGAAACCCTTAGGAACACGAGATGGATGAGTTCCTCGGGCAGATCTGTCCTTGTCGTCAGATAGTGGTGAACCCCGAACAGAGCCTTGGCACCTTCCGGGGCGATGGCAGACCAGTTCAGACGCTTCATCGCGGTCATGATGCATTCCTTGTCACGAGCGCCGACCATCGGTGCCCGCATGCATGACGAGGCACTCCGGCGCGCCGTGACATCCGCGAGCACAAAAAAACTCGCGTCAGCAGCCAGTCCCATGTCACGCTGATGACCGCCACTTCGTCATGCAGGCAGACACTTGCATCGGAGACATGGACATGAAGATCGTAGTTATCGGCGGCACGGGATTGATCGGTCGCCCTCTCGTCAGCTTGCTTCAGGCCAAGGGCCATGAAGTCATCGCTGCCTCGCCCAGCACCGGCATCGATGCGCGAACCGGCGTTGGTCTTGCTGAGGCGCTCAAGGATGCAGCGGTCGTCGTGGATGTCAGCAACGCACCCTCCTTCGACGATGACGCCGTTCTCGCCTTCTTTCGAAGCACGACCGCAAATGTGCTGGAGGCCGCGCGTGAAGCCGGAGTGCGCCACGTCGTCGCGCTGTCCGTGGTGGGCACCGATCGTTTGCAGGCCTCCGGCTATTTCCGCGCAAAGCTGGTGCAGGAACAGCTGATCGGCGCGTGCGGGCTGCCTTATACGATCGTGCGCGCCACGCAGTTCTTCGAGTTCCTTGCAGCAATAGCGGATGGCTATACGCAGGGCAAAACGGTGAACCTGCCCGGAATTGCGCTCCAGCCGGTCGCCGCCAGCGATGTCTCCGCTGTGCTGGCGGAAGTCGCCAGCGCGGCTCCGGCCCATGGTATCATCGAACTGGCCGGGCCGGAGCGGGCCCCGCTGGCAGAATTCACTGCCAGTCTGCTGGAGGCCCGAAGCGATCCGCGCCAGGTGCGGGTGACGGACGAACGCAGCTATTTCGGAGCGCCCGCCGACGATCATACGCTGGTGCCGGGCAGCGGCGCCCGGCTCGGCCCCACACGCTTCGATACATGGCTCGCCGCCCGATCGCCGGAGAGCGCAGCATGAGCAGGACCATACCCTTGGCGCTTGCCGTCCTGCTGGGCCTTGGTGCCGCTGCCAACGGCTTGTTCATGCTGGTCTCGCCGCAGAACTGGTATTTCGCAGTGCCGGGCGTCACCACGACCGGCCCGTTCAACCAGCATTTTCTGCGCGATATCGGGCTGATTTTCCTCCTTGTGGCGGTGGCCATGCTGGCAGGCGCGGCGCAGCGGCCAGCGCGCGTAACGCTCTGGTCGGCTGCGGCCTTCTGGCTTGCGGGCCACGCGCTGTTCCATGTCTGGGAAGTGGCCGTCGGCATTTGCGGGTCCAGCGCGCTGCTCCGGGATTTTCCAGCCGTGACGCTCCCCGCCCTGCTGACAGCCGCGCTGGCCCTGTGGGCTTGGCGCGACGCGGCAAGCAACCCGCCGCAATCGCCTTCGACAGAGAGTGCATATGGCGCAAGATGATCTGCGACTGGCCGATTTCGAGACCGAGCGGCCGAGGCTGCTGCGTCTCGGGTATCGCATGCTCGGTTCGCTCAGCGAGGCGGAGGACATCGTGCAGGAGGCTTGGCTACGCTGGGCGTCAACGAAGGAAAGTGTCGATACGCCAGCCGCATACCTGACCCGGATCGTCACGCGCCTATGCCTCGACCAGCTCAAGTCCGCGCGTGTGCGGCGCGAGACTTATGTGGGTGCATGGCTGCCTGAACCCCTGTTGGGCTCGACCGAGCCGGAGAATATGATCGCCGACGACGTCACGGTTACGCTGATGCTGGCGATGGAGCGGCTTTCGCCGTTGGAACGGGCCACCTTCCTCCTCCACGACGTGTTCGACATGACGCTGACCGACGTCGCATCGACTCTCGGGCGCGAGCCCGCAGCCGTTCGCCAGCTTGCATCCCGCGCGCGCAAGCATGTTCAAGTGGCTCGGCCGCGTTTCACCGTGGAAACGAGCGAAGCCAACCGGATCGCCAATGCCTTCTTCGTTGCCGCACGCGATGGCGATGTTGCCGGCTTGACCGCGCTGCTGGCAAGGGACGTGGAAATCCATTCCGACGGCGGCGGCAAGGTGATTGCGTTCCGCAACATCATCCATGGAATCGACCGGGCGCTTCGCCTGTTCAGCGGGCTGCGTCGAAAGAGCAAGTATGCGCCGAAGCTGCTGCAGACCGCCACGATCAATGGCCTGCCAGGCTACATCAGCATGGATCGCGGCGACGTCCTCCAGACCACGGCGCTCGACGTGCGCAACGGGCGGATTGCCGCGATCTACATTGTGCGCAACCCGGACAAGCTCCGCCATATTGCTGCAGCTCTTGGTTCCAGCCGACATGACGAAAGCGGTTGCTGAACGACCGGCTCTGGTCGGCACGAGCCTCGCAGCATTTCCCCTCTGGGCAGGCAGACGTTCTTCAGATGGCCAATTCTGGCCATTGGAGAGTGGACATGGAAATGACCGAAACCGGAACCGGAGCACCTAAGCGCCAAGTCTGGAATGCGGGGCGCACCGTCGGCGCAAAGCTGGCGCTGAACCCGCGCGATTGTCATGCAGCAGAAGACGGGAAGGCCTGTTCAATATGAACTGCTCCCCGACGCCCGGAACAGCCTCTTGGCGTGGCTTGAACGCCGTGCCGGCACGGTGGACGACTATGTCTTTCCAAGTCGGATTGATCACAGCGGCATCTGAGCACCCGCCAGTACGCCTGGCTTGTCGATGAATGGGTGACTGGGGTTGGTTTGATGCGAAGTGACTATGGCACCCACTCGCTTCGCCGGACGAAGGCGTCAATCATCTATCGGGCAACCGGCAACCTGCGCGCCGTCCAGATCCTCCTCGGCCATAGCAAGATCGAGAATACGGTCCGATACCTCGGAATTGACGTGGAGGATGCTCTTGCCCTCGCCGAGAATACTGAGATCTGAACCGTTGGCTCCTCGTTGCTGGCGAGGAGCCAACTTTGACGGGCCTGGGACAAACCCGTCGTTCTGGAGCACATTATCATGGACTGCTATTCGCGCCAGCGGTCGCTCAAACACTTTCCGCCGTGTTCGCCATGAGTGTCCGATATGGCCGCGACTCAATTTACCCCGCCGACTTCACACCGTGAGCTCGGCGTCCTTGATGTCGGCGATGGGGCCAAGAATGGCCGGATCAAAGTCATTCAGCCTGCGCTTTTCGCCAAGGCGGGTCGGTAGATCGGGATTGGCCAGAGCACCGCGGCCAATGGCGATCATGTCGGCGCCATCATCCAGCGCCGCCATTGCCTGCTCGATGGAGTGCAGACTGCCATTGGCAAAGATCACGGCCTTGGGTGCGTAGCGCTTGGCGAGGTGCATGAGCGATGGTCCGCTCTCCGCGAAGGCCGGCTTCCAAGCCTCGAATTCGGTCACATGGATGAAATCGGCCCCGGCATCGGCCAGACTGCCGAAGATAATTTCAGCATCGCGCTCCGCATCGGCCCATTTGTGTTGGTAGTCGTTCACCTTGCCCTGGGACAGGCGAACGCCAACCGGTGTCTTGCTGCCAACCTTTGCCCGCACCGCCTTGAAGGTCTCGGTGATCAGGCGCACGCGGTTGACCGTTGAGCCGCCCCACTGATCATCCCTCGTGTTGGTATAGTCGGTCAGGAACTGATCGAGAAGATAGCCGTTGGCGCCATGGATCTCGATGGCGTCGAACCCGGCAACAGCAATGGCTCGCTCCGCAGAATCAGCAAATCCGGCGATCGCATCGGCGATCTGGTCTTCGGTCATCGCGGTCGGCACGGCGTAGCGGCCCTTGCCGTTATAGAACGCCATCTGCTCGCCCTTGGGCTGAACTGCCGATGGCCCCAACGTGGTGCTGCGAAAGCGGTTGCCCTGGCTGATGGCGCCGGCATGCATGATCTGAGCGATGGCAAGCGCGCCATGCTGGTGAATACCGCTGACGACCGGCCGCCATGCCATCGCCTGTCCCTCGTCGGTCATACCTGGCTGATTGGCATAGCCCTGCGAGAAGGTCTGATCGGTGTAGATGCCTTCCGTGGTGACGGCGCCAAATCCGCCACTCGCAAAGCGCTCATAATAGCGGGCCATCCGCTCGGTTGCCCGCCCATCCGCAGTCGCCGTGACGCGTGTCATCGGCGCGACAGCGAGCCTGTTCTTGATAACACGGCCATTTATAACGATCGGCGTGAAAAGAGAGCTGGTAGCGATGTTCATGGTCAATACTCCCGAAGGGCTGGCCGAGCGCTCCAAACCGCCAAATGCACGGCTAGATGCTTGCTGAAGCCGGATTTAGGCCCTGCAGGTCACGCGAAGAAGATAGCGTGGACGATAAGCAATGTATCGATTATCGATATAATATGGATCTTGCGGATGTAGCATTGTTTCGCGCCATTGCCGCGACAGGGAGCCTGTCCGCCGCAGCGAGGCAGTTGGCCACGAACCCGATGCAGGTCAGTCGCAGATTGGCCAGCCTCGAAGCGGAATTGGGTGCGCGCCTGTTCCACCGCACCACCCGGTCGCTTTCTCTAACGCCTGAGGGAGAGGCCTTTCTGCCGCACGCCGTCGCGCTCATCCAGGCACGGGATTCTGCCTTCGATGCTGTTTCTGCCGGAGCCTCCGGCCTGACCGGTGTGCTGAAGGTCACCGCGCCGAATGTCATCGGCCACGCCGTCGTGGTGCCTGTCGTGGCCGACTTGATCGCCGACAATCCGGCGCTGCGCGTCGAACTCACGCTGAGCGACGGAAACATCGATCTCGCGACGGCGGGACTCGATGTCGCCATTCGCGTTGCGGAAATGAAGCCGTCCGAAATGATCGCGACACGGATTGCCGACAATCCATTCATGCTCATCGTATCGCCGGGCTATGCGGTACGTTTCGGACTTCCCGCCAAGGCCGAAGACCTAGGACGCCACTCCTGCATCAAGCTTCATGCGATGGAGAACTGGCCGTTCACGCGCAAGGGCGAGCCGCATCGCTTGCGGATCAGCGGCCGGCTATCGGCCAATACGGTCGATGCCGTCCGGTCAGCCTGCATTGCGGGGGCCGGCATAGCCATGCTCACTTACTGGGACGTTCACCAGCAGATTGCGCGCGGCGAATTGCAGCGGATCGTTCTTGCTGACGTCGAGCCGCTGGAAGTCGGAGTGTGGGCCTTGTTCCCGTCACGCCACCAGATGCCTGCCCGCACACGCGCGTTTATCGATGCACTGCGGAACCGCATGCAGTCGTCTGTCGGCTGAGCCCCCGCGCGCCTTTCGCAGCAACGAGGCAGCCGCAGCTCTAGCAAATGACGGTGGCAAACCAGTTGATGAACGCGCGGGCCTTGGCCGTTGGCATCCGCCCTGTCGGGTAAAGCGCCCAGAGGTCGACATGCGGCAACTCCCAATCTGTCAACACCGGGACGAGACGGCCATCGACAAGCTCGGGCGTCATCCAGCGGGAACTGATGGCAAGCCCAAGTCCTGCAAATAGGGCTTCACGCACACCCTCTGCAGCGGTGACCGCAAGCCGGTTCGGAACCGTGACCGAGGTTTCGCTCGTTCCGCGGCGGAACCGCCATTCTTCGGTGATCAGGCTTCGCGAGTAGACGATGGCGGTGTGATGCAGCAAATCGGCAGGGGTTTGAGGGATGCCTGCAGTCGCCAGATAGCCTTCACTGGCAACCACATGGCGCTCGGTAGTCGCCAGTTTGCGAGCGATGAGACCGGAATCGGCCAGTTCCCCGGCGCGAAGCGCTACGTCGATGTTCTCCTCGAGCAGATCGACGTAGCGGTCATCCATCACAAGATCCAACGTGAGATTGGGATGCGTGCTCAGAAATTCGCCAATCCTGGGTACGATGTGCAGCCGGGCGAACGTGACCGACGCGCAGACACGCAGGCGTCCTTCAAGGCCCGCCCCTTCGCCGCGCGCGGAGTTTTCCGCCTCGTCAACTTCGGCAAGCGCGCGCCGCGCCTTTTCATAGAAGATTTGCCCCGCCTGGGTTGGCTGGAAATGCCGGGTCGAGCGGGCAAGCAGCCGCACGCGAAGGCGGTCCTCAAGCGCCTGGACCATTTTCGAGACCGCGGGCTGCCCCATCCGCAAGTCTCGCGCCGCTGCTGAGAACGATCCTGCCTCGATCACCCGGACAAACACTTCCATCGCGCGAAGCCGATCCACCGGGCCCCTCCATTTATTCTAAAAAAGAATGCTTATTATAGCTTTGACCCATCTTCTGCAATCGACGAGAATAAAACATTCAGTGTCTCACGCCAGCAGTGGTGCTGGGCAGACAAGGAGACACGCGATGACCTTCCAGGAGACTTTCGCCGCCATCATGCAATCCGATGTGCCGCTTCAGGCCAAACTTGATGCCTTCAAGATCGAATTCGATACCCGCCTCGCTCCCCCGGTCGCCGTCGAAGCGCTACACCGCTCGGTCGACGAGCTGATCGCATCGGGTGCACCGGATCGTGCCCTCAAGGCTGGCGATACCGCGCCCGAATTCACCCTCCCCGATCCGGACGGCAAGCCGGTCTCTTCAAAGGCGCTGCTCGCCAACGGCCCACTCGTGGTCAGCTTCTACCGCGGCGTGTGGTGCCCCTATTGCAACTTCGAACTGACCGCGCTCGAAAAGGCCCGCGCGGAAATCGAAGCACGCGGTGCCTCGCTGGTGGCGATTTCGCAGCAGCTTGGCCCCAACAGCCGCAAGTCGCAGCGCCAGAACGGGCTCGGCTTCCCCATCCTGGGCGATCATGGCGGCGAAGTCGCCGCCAGCTTCAACCTGCGCTGGACGCTGCCGGAATATCTGCGCGAGACCCACAAGATGCTGGGTGCCGACCTCACGCAGTTCAACGGCGAGGATAGCTGGACGCTGCCGATGAGCGCCCGCTACATCATCGCGCAGGACGGCACGATCGCCTACGCCGAAGTGAATGCCGACTATACCCGGCGCCCCGAGCCTTCGGCCATGTTCCCGGTGCTTGAGCAGCTCGGCCAGGCCCGCACTGCATGACCCTCCGCTTCGCTCCGTTCCGTCCTGCGCATCGGCGCACGGACGGGGCGGGCGATCGCGGCGCCCGGCATGGCTCGCTTTTGCCACAAGCCGCGCTCGCCAGGTTCTCCTGCGACATCGGATGTGCCCGCGCTGAAGCCACGCGACTTTCTGGAAGGAATGACAGATGCTGATCAACGGCAAATGGACGGCAAAATGGCAACCGGTGCAGGGCACCGATGCCAAGGGCGGCTATGTCCGTCAGATTTCCAGCTTCCGCCACTGGGTTACGCCGGATGGCGCCGCAGGGCCGACTGGCAGCGATGGCTTCAGGGCCGAGGCCGGCCGCTATCACCTGTATGTTGCGCTCACCTGCCCCTGGGCATCGCGCGCGGTCATCGCCCGCAAGCTCAAGCAGCTTGAAGCGGTCATTTCGATGAGCGTCGTCGAGCCGATCCTGACGGATGAAGGGTGGCGGTTTGGCGACTACCCGGGGGCAGACCGTGACCCGCTCAAAGGGGTCACTTACCTGCACGAGATCTATACCGCTGCCGATCCCCGGTTCACAGGGCGGGCCACCGTGCCGGTGCTGTGGGACAAGCAGCGCCAGACGATCGTGAACAACGAATCCGCGGACATCATGCGGATGTTCAACTCCGGCTTCGGCACCTTGGCCGGTGGCGAATTCGACCTCTACCCGGAAGCGCTGCGTTCAGAGATCAATGCCCTCAATGACCACCTCTATGCGCGGCTCAATCACGGCGTTTACCGCGCCGGCTTCGCCACCACGCAGGTGGCCTATGAAGAAGCGGTTGCCGATGTGTTTTCGGCGCTTGGAGAACTTGAGGATCGTTTCGGCCAGCAGGGGCCCTATCTGTTTGGGGAGACGCTGACCGAGACCGATGTGCGGCTGTTCGTGACCCTGGTGCGCTTTGACGCGGCCTATCACGGCCTGTTCAAATGCAATCTGCGCCGCCTTGCCGACTATCCCGCACTGAGCGCGTACCTCGCCCGGATGCTGACCATACCGGGTGTGCGCGAAACTGTAAGCATCGAGCATATCAAGCAGGGCTACTACTCAATGAAGGCGCTCAACCCGCCAGGAATTGTCCCTGTCGGGCCCGATCTCCCGGGGCTCGATCCAGTCCGCGCCGATGGCCCTTTCGCCAACCGCATGGTGCCGGCCAAGGCTGCTTAGCCCCTCCGCCCGTTCCGGGCAGACCACCGATTTATCAAGGACATATTCCGATGACCCGTCTCAAGGAACTGGATAGCCCATCGCCCTTCGTTCTCTATGGAATGAAGACCGGCAATTGCATTCGGGCCGCCATGGCGCTGGACGAAGCCGACATGCCCTATGTCGTTCACCACTACGATCCACGGCTGCCGGGTGGGGGTGAGGCCGAATACAGGCACCTGAACCCGACCGGGAAGGTGCCGACGCTGATCGATGTGTCGCAGCAGAACGATCCGTTCGTCTTGACCCAGTCCAACGCGATTGTGCTCTACGCAGCATCAAAGGTGCCGGAAAAACTGCTGCACGCAGGCAATGCGCGGCGCGAGGCCCGTGTGCTGGAGCGTTTCACCTATTTCATCACGGACGTCATCGTGCCGAACCACGCGGCCTTCTTCCTCAAGCTTCAGGGTGATACGGCCGCAGCGCAGGTCCTCTTTAATCGCTCAAGGGCGGCCATCGTCGATGCCGAGCGCTTTGCTGCGGCCAGCGCGTTCATGGCCGGCGACACGTTTTCGATCGCCGACATTGCCGCAGTGACGATCGTATCGGCAGTGGCCGACGAGCTGCCCTGGGATGAGCTTCCCGCTCTTTCGCGCTGGTTCTCGGAAGTCCGGACCCGTCCCTCATTCATCAGAAGCGCCACCGCCTTTGATGGATGAAAGGAAAGCCGCGCAGGCACGCCTGCCCTGCAATTCTTCCTCCTCCGCATCGCATTTCACGCAAGCCTTCAACTAAGGCCACTGCCCAAAGGAAATCACCATGTCCGCAACATCCGAATACACGCCGCCCAAAGTCTGGGTGTGGAACAAGCCCAACGGCGGTGATTTCGCCGCGATCAATCGCCCCACGGCAGGGGCAACCCATGACAAGGACCTGCCGGTCGGCAAGCACCCGCTCCAGCTCTATTCGCTTGCTACGCCGAACGGTCAAAAGGTGACCATTCTTCTCGAAGAACTGCTCGAACTCGGCCATCAGGGCGCCGAATATGATGCCTGGCTCATCAGGATTGGACAGGGAGACCAATTCGGTAGCGGCTTCGTCAAGGTCAATCCGAACTCGAAAATCCCGGCGTTGCTGGACCGGTCGGGCCCTGATCCGATCCGCGTGTTCGAATCCGGTGCGATCCTCATGTATCTCGCCGAGAAATTTGGCGCCTTTCTACCGGCCGATGCTGCCCGTCGCGCGGAAACCTTGTCGTGGCTGTTCTGGCAGATGGGCAGCGCGCCATTTCTTGGCGGCGGGTTCGGACATTTCTACGCCTTTGCGCCGACCAAGATCGAATACGCCATTGATCGCTTCGCGATGGAGGCCAAGCGCCAGTACGACGTGCTGGATCGTCGCCTTGCCGAAACGCCCTATCTGGCGGGCGATGACTATTCGATCGCGGATATCGCGGTGTGGTCGTGGTACGGGAATGTCGCGCTGGGCCGGTTCTTCGCAGGCGCGGCCGAGTTTCTCTCACTCGGCGAATATGCCAACGTCCAGCGCTGGGTAGAAGCGATTGCCGATCGCCCTGCGGTCAAGCGCGGCCGGATGGTCAACAGCTTGTTCGGAGACCCTTCCGAGCAACTTCTCGAGCGCCATGATGCAAGCGACTTCGAACGTCTGGCGCAGAGCACGACAGCCGGATCGGACTAATCTCGACGCGCACCTGCCTCAAGCTGCAGTCACGCGAACCGGTGGGCAACAGCGCACGATCGGACGTGTGGCCGGTGGTTTAGGACCGCGCGCCGAAGCGTCATAACTGGCACTCATCCCCGACCATCCATGTGCTGCTGGCCCATTGGCAGCTTTGCTCAGGAGCGGACATTCATCAGCCGTGAGCTGAGCGACCGGCTCTGGTCGGCAGCTGACGGAAGCTCCTGGGACAAACCTTCCGCCGCCAAACGATTTGAGTATCGGCAGCTTCGCGCCAGAAGCGGCCGACGCTAGACCATCGCAGGTGTGCCTCTCACTTGGCAATTCCGGCCAACAAGGACCATCGGCTGCCAAAGTATGCAGCATCGTGCGCAAGGCGTTCGCATTGCAAGATTGGGTCAATGCGCGATCTCGCTCTGGACCGTACCCTTTGCAGCGATTGGACCATGCGTCGCCGTAGCGGTCGCAGGCCATTGAAGGGGAGTCACAGACGATGATCAGGCGCAATGCCAACCTTTTCGCAGCAGGCACGGCCTTTGCCGCGCTCATGGTTGCCGATCCGGCGATGGCGCAGGCAGCCGGGGCCACCTCCGAAGCCGCCGGGGCCGACAGCACCGCGAGCGGCGAGATCATCGTCACCGCCACCCGCAAGAGCGAAAGCATCAACAAGGTGCCGCTGAGCGTCAGCGCGCTCTCGCGCGAAGCGCTCGACAGCCGGGGCATCCGCAGCTTCAACGACGTCATCCGCCAGACACCCGGCGTGAGCTTCGAGAAATCGAACACCACGACCAACATCGCGATCCGCGGCGTGAACTCGTCGGTGGGCGCGGCCACCACCGGCATCTATATCGACGACGTGCCGATCCAGATCCGCCAGCTCGGCTACGGCGGCGGCAACGCCTATCCGGTCGTGTTCGATCTCGACCGCGTCGAAGTGCTGCGCGGGCCGCAGGGCACGCTGTTCGGCGCAGGCTCGGAAGGCGGCACCGTGCGCTTCATAACGCAGCAGCCCAGCCTCGATACGGTCAAGGTCTATGGCCGCGCCGAAGGCAGCGCGACGCAGCATGGCGCCGCGAACGGCGAAGGCGGAGTTTCGTTCAGCGCCCCGATCATCCCGGGCAAGCTCGGCATCGCCGCCAGCGCCTACTACCGCCGCGATGGCGGCTACGTCGACCGGATCAGCTCGTTCACCAACCAGATCGTCCAGAAGAACGCCAACTCGACCGACAGCTACGTCGCGCGCGTCGCGCTGACCTGGCAGCCGGTCGACAACGTCAAGATCACGCCCGCCGTCTACTACCAGAACATCAAGGCAGCAGACAGCGGAGAGAGCTGGGAAAAGTATTCCGACTACGACAAGCACCTCTTCATCAACGCCAACCAGCTGGCCGAAACCAGCAAGGACCGGTTCACCCTTGCCTCGCTCAACGTCAGCGTGGGGCTTGGCGGGGTCGATGTGATTGCCGTGGGGTCCTACTTCAACCGGCGTCAGGCCTTCGTTCAGGACTACACCAACTTCGACCAGACCCTGTTCACGGGTGTCAACGCACTGCCCTTCTTCCCCGCCCAGAACGCGCCTTCGGATTTCGTCGTCGCGCAGAAGAACTGGACCGGCGAGCTGCGCCTGCAGTCAAACAACATCTCCAGCCCGCTCACCTGGGTCCTCGGAGGGTTCTACTCGCACGCCCAGCAGACCTCGATCCAGGTCGTGACCGATCCCTTTCTGCCGGTCTACCTGTTCGGCGGCCCTGCCCCGGTCGACGGTTTCTCGGTCTATGACCAGAACGCCGTTTCCACCGACGAGCAGGCCGCGCTGTTCGGGCAGGTCACCTACAAGGTCACCGACAAGCTCTCGGTGCTCGCCGGCCTGCGCTACAGCCACACCGTGTTCACCATCAAGGACATCGCGCAAGGCTTCGTCGTCGGCCCGCTGGTGGATGACCGCGGCCGCCAGAGCGAAAACCCGATCACGCCCAAGTTCGGCATCAACTTCCAGGCGACACCCGATACGCTGGTCTATGCCTCGGCATCACGCGGCTTCCGCGTGGGCGGCTACAACCCGCAGGTCGGTACGTTCTGCGGACCGGAACTGGCGAGCATCGGTTATCCGAATGGCCGTCCGACCAATTTCAAGTCGGACTCGGTGTGGAGCTACGAACTGGGCGTGAAGAGCAAGTTCGGCGGGCTCGGCAGCGTTCAGGCAAGTGTCTACCAGATCGACTGGAACAACATCCAGCAGGCCGTCGCGCTCAATTCGTGCGGGTTCCAGTTCACCAACAACCTCGGCAAGGCGCGCAGCCGCGGCTTCGACCTGCAGGTGGAAGTCCGCCCGACCAATCGCCTCACCCTGCAGGCCGAAATCGGCTACGTTGATGCGAAGTTCCTCGACACAGTGAAGGGCGGCCCGACCGCATCGGCGCCGTTCGTCAGCAAGGGCGATGCCGTTCTTGGCGCGCCGTGGACGGCCTCGTTCCACGCGCAGTATGATTTCGACGTGTTCCGGGAAAAGGGCGGCTATGTTCGCTCGGACTTCGACTACCGCTCGAAGCAGAGCAAGCTGCCGCCCTATCTGAATCCCGCCAACGGCGCGATCGATACGGCCCTCACCCTGCCGCCTGCGGTCGCCTTCTGGTCGGCGCGCATCGGTGTGAAACCGGGCAACTTCGATATCTCGCTGTTCGTGAACAACATTCTCGATAAGGCCACCTGGACCCGGCGCGAGCGGGCTTCCAACCCGTTCGAGTTCTTCCGCCGGGAAACGCTGCGGCCGCGCACGTTCGGGATTACCGCCAGCTACCGCATGTAGGAAAACCCGCCCGCGCCGCACCGCCGATCAAGGCGGGCGGCGCCGTCGGGCCTTGGGGAGACAGAGGGAATGAAGACCATGCGCCGCTTGCTTGCCGCTGCTGCCATCGCAGCCCTCGCCCAAGCCCTCCCCGTTGCCGCCGAGGCCGCACCCGGCCCGGTAACGCGCTTCATCAACGGCCACATCTACACACCGCAAGGCTGGCGCAGCGCGATGGACGTGCGCGGCGAGCGGATTGTCCGGATCGGCAGCGGCAAGCAGGCCAAGGGCTGGCCGCGCGCCGGAGCGAAGGTCGTCGACCTCAAGGGTCGCACGGTTCTTCCCGGTCTCTACGACATGCACGTCCACCCCGTGTTGCAGGCCAAGGGTGATGAAGGTCGGTGCCGCGTGCCGCAGGATGCCGGCCCGCAGCGCCTGCTCGAACTCGTCGCGGCATGCGTCAAGGCGGCCAGGCCCGGCGAATGGGTCAGTGGCGGCCAGTGGCAGGCCTCGTTGATGACCGGCACACCGATCACCGCCGCGACGCTCGATGCCGTTTCGCCCGATAATCCGGTCATGCTGTTCGATGTCAGCGGCCACAGCGTCTGGGCCAATTCGCGCGCGCTGGCGGCGGCGGGCATCGGTACGGGCACGCCCAATCCCGAAGGCGGTATCATCGAGCGCGATGTGGCGGGCAATCCCACCGGCATCCTGCGCGAAACCGCTGGCCGCCTGCTCACCGTCAAGGTCCCGCCGCAGCCGCAGGCCGAGACCGAGCGCCAGCTTGCCAGCCATCTTGCCATGCTCGCGGGCTTCGGCATCGTCGGCTATGTCGAGGCGATGGCCTACCGCGACGACCTCGAAGTCTATGCGGCGCTGGCCGACAAGGGCGTGCTCAAGCAGCACGTGCAGGCCTGCATTGCCTATTCGGAATCCGGGCGCCCCAATCCGGCCTTCGACGCAACTCTGGCAACCCGCGCGAAGTTCGCCCGCGCCACCTTCAACGCCAATTGCGTCAAGGTCTTTGCCGATGGCGTGCCGACCGAGAGCCACACCGGCGCGATGCTGGCGGATTATCAGGCCGGGCAGCCCAATGCCCCGGCGCGCGGGCTGCTGCTGTTCGATCCCGGCGTGATGGCGAAGAACCTTGCCGCGTGGGACAAGCTCGGTGTGACTGTGCTGTTCCACGCTGCGGGCGACCGCGCCGTGCGGGCAGCGCTCGATGCGATCGAGGCGGCGCGCAAGGCCAATGGCATGAACGGGCCGCAGCATCAGGTCGGCCATTCCACGTTCGTCGATCCCGCCGATCTGCCGCGCTTCAAGGCGCTCAACGCCGCGGTCGAATTCTCGCCCTATCTGTGGGATCCGCAGCCGATCAACGATGACATCACCAGTGCGGTCGGCAGCCCCCGCATGGACCGCGTCTGGCCGATCCGCGAGGGCTTTGCCTCGGGTGCGCTGGTCGTGGCCGGTTCGGACTGGGCTGTCGTCCCCTCGCCCAATCCGTGGATCGGGATCGAGACTGCCGTCACCCGCCGCAATCCCGGTGGCGGTGTGCGCAGCTACGGCCTTTCCGAGGCGATCACGCTCCGCCAAGCGATCACCATGTTCACGATCAACGCCGCGAAGCGGATGGGGATTGCTGACAAGGCCGGATCGCTCGAGGCGGGCAAAGTTGCCGATTTTCTCGTGCTTGACCGCGATCCGTTCGCCATTGCGGTGACCGACATCCACAACACGCAGGTCCTTGAGACATGGGTCGGTGGGCAGCGGATCTTCGCGCGGGGCAAGGAGTAAGGCGCGATGTGGCGACGCCTCGTCGGCCTCGCTCTCCTCGCAGGGGTTGCCGCCTGCCAGCGCGGGCCTGACCTTCCGCCTGCCGCCGCCCGCGCCGATGTTGCAGCCGTTGAAGCGCAGGCCTCCGAGTGGCCAAGCTATGGCGGCCAGCCCTCCTCGACCAAGTATTCGGCGCTCGACCAGATCAACACCGGCAACGTGGCCAGCCTGCGCAAGGCGTGGGTCTGGCATTCGGGCGAAGTCTCCACCGGCAGCGAAACCATTGATGCGACTGTCGGCGAGATGACGCCGATCTATGTCAACGCCCGACTCTATGGCTGCACGCCCTATGGCCGCGCCGTCGCGCTCGATCCCGCCACCGGGCGCGAGGTGTGGTCGTTCGATCCGCAGAAGCCGCGCACCGGCAACATGTACCACGAGAACTACTGCCGCGGGGTTGCGTACTGGCAGGCCCCGGATGCTGCCGCCCGCGCCCAGCCCTGCGGCAAGCGCATCCTCTACGGCGCGCAGAACGCAGTGCTGCACGCCCTCGATGCCGATACCGGCCGCGTCTGCACCGGCTTTGGCCAGAACGGGCGCGTCGATCTTGGCGCGATGGACTACAAGGGCGAGGGCAAGCCCGCGAACACCTCGCCGCCCGCCGTGTGGGGCAATGTCGTGGCGCTGGGCACGGCGGTGCAGGACAACATGTACCGCAATTCGCTCGATGGCATCGTGCGCGCCTTCGATGTGGTGACCGGCAGGCAGCTGTGGGCCTGGAACCCGATCCCGGACGACATTTCCGCCGTGACCGGTGCCGCCAATGCCTGGGCGCCGCTTTCGGTCGATGCCAGGCGGGGCTGGCTGTTCCTCCCGACCGGCAGCGCCAGCTGGGACACGCTCGGCGTCAACCGGCTCGATCGCATCCCTGATGCCAACGCTGTCGTCGCGCTCGACATGCGCACCGGCCGCAAGGTGTGGTCCTACCAGACGGTGCACCACGACCTGTGGGACTATGATCTCCCCGCCGCCCCTACCCTCGCCACGATCGACCACAATGGCCGCACCGCCGAGGCGGTGATTCAGGCAACCAAGACCGGCAACATCTTCGTGCTCGACCGCGAGACCGGCAAGCCCCTCTTCCCGGTGGTCGAGCGCCGCGTCCCCGCCAGCGACATGCCCGGGGAGCGCGCCTCGCACACCCAGCCGATGCCGCTCCTGCCCCACGCCGTCACCTCGCAGCGCCTGCGCACTGAGGATGCCTGGGGCCTCCTCGGGTTCGACACTGCCGCTTGCCGCACGCGCCTCAGGTCCTTGCGCAATGAAGGCCTGTTCACGCCGCCCAGCATCAAGGGCTCGCTGCTCCATCCCAGCTTCCTCGGTGGCACAAACTGGGGCGGTCTGGCCTATGATCCCGCGTCCGGCCTTGCGGTGGTCAATTCCTCCAACCTCGCTGCCTCCGTCCGCCTCGTTCCGCGCGCGCAGTTCGATGCGAAGCGGGATGTGAGGCCCGGTGTCTCCTACTACGAGATGCAAGGCTCGCCTTACGTGATGCTGCGCGAAGTGCTGATGTCCCCGCTTGGCGTACCCTGCAATCCGCCGCCATGGGGCCGCCTGACCGCCATCGATATGAAGACCGGCCAAACCCGCTGGCAGGTGCCGTTCGGCCGCCTGACGACCTCCAGCGGGATCACCTCACCCGCTGCGTGGGGCGCGCCCAACCAGGGCGGCCCCATCGTCACGCGAGGCGGGCTCGTGTTCATCGGCGCCAGCCTCGACAGCCGCCTGCGCGCCTACGACATCCAGACCGGGCGCGAACTCTGGCAGGCGATTGTCCCCGCGCCCGCCACGGCCACGCCAATGACCTTCCGCCATACTGATGGGAAGCAGTATGTCGTCGTCAATGCCGGCGGGCATGGCGGCTTCGGCACGCGGCTCAGTGATGCGCTGGTGGCGTTTGCCCTGCGCTGACATCACCCTCGCCCGCGCGCCGATAGGCCAGCGGGGTCATCCCGAAATGCTGGCCGAAACGGCGGATGAAGCTCGCGCTTTCGGCAAAACCCACCGACAGCGCAATTTCGGCCACATCGCGGCTGCTCTGACGAAGCAGCCGGGCCGCTGCCTGCATCCGCCGCTCATTGACGAGATCGCGCCAGCGAAGCCCTTGTGCCCGCAATCTCCGGCTGAGCGTAGCCGCCGAAACACCCAGGCTCTCGGCAACATCCTCCAGTTGCGGCGCCCGGTCGAGCGGACTGCTTTCGAGCACCCGCACCAATGCACCGAGCGACGTCCCGCGTCGGGCAATTTCGGCCGCCTGTCGCCGCACATGATCTTCCACGATCGGATAGAGCTCCGCATCGATCACCGGGCTGGTGCAATCGAGGAAACGCGCCTCGAAGCTGAACGCATTGGTCTCCTGATCGAAAAACACCGGGCAGCCGAAGAACTCGCGGTAGACCCGGTCGTCGCCTTCGCACGAATGCTCAAAGCGCACCTCGACCAGCTCGAACTCGCCGCCGACATAGTTGCGGCACATGTTGTGCATGATCGCGATCGAGAATTCGGCATCCTGTCGCCGCGATTGCAGGGTCTGGTCAGTGATCAGGTATTCGTAGGTGGCAAGGCCATCGCTGGCGCTGAAGCGATTGCGCACCGCGTCCTGAATCGTCGCAAGGTTGGCCGAAAAGCTGCTGAAAGCGGTGCGCAGCGAAGGCGCGCTGAGGAACAGGAATCCAAGCGCGCCGAGGCTGTTGAGTGCCCCGAGCCGGCCTGCCTGCAAGCCGAGATAGGGATTATGAGCTTCCTGCGCGGCGCATTCGAGAATGGCCAGGAACTGCTCGAGCGGCAAGGTTCCGCGCGCGTTGTCGAGTTCGTTGCGCCTGAGCGCAAAGCACGCCAGCAGCGGTTCGGGATCACAGCCGACGAGATCGAGGCAGTTGATCACGTGGCGCAGCACGAGGACCGAGATCGTCGGTTTCAGCATGTCTGCCCGTGCCCCATGAGCCAGCCTTCCGCTTTTGCCCTCCGCAACGGATCATTTCGCACCGTGCGCCGCCGGGGCAAGGGCAGCGCGCCAGATTGGCCGTTTCGGCCAAGCCTCACCAGCTACGGCGCGGGCCTATTCCTCCTGCTTCCCATGACGAAAGTTGACAACGCATGATCCGCTTCAGAACGTCCCTCCTCGCTGGCGCGCTACTCACCTGCGGCCCTGCGCTGGCGCAGCCTGCGCCGGTCGATCTGATCTTCCTTCACGGCAATGTGCTGACGCCGTCCGGCACCGCACAGGCCCTCGCGGTCTCCGGCGGGACCATCGTCGCCTCCGGCACCGACGCCGAGATCGCCGCCATGGCCGGTCCCGCGGCGCGCACCGTCGATCTTGCCGGGCGCACTGTCATGCCCGGCCTCTATGACATGCACGTCCACACCTACTTTGCCGGGCGCGACAAACTCTCGTGCCGCTTTGCGCAAGGGGCAGATGCCAAGGCCATCGTCGCGGCGGTCAAGGCCTGCGCCGCCAAGGCAAAGCCCGGTGAATGGATTACCGGCGGCAGCTGGGTCGGCGCGGCGTTCAAGCCGGGTGAGCAGAACAAGCGCCTGCTCGATGCGGTCGCGCCCAACAACCCCGTCATGCTCAATGACGAGAGCCTCCACAGCGTCTGGGTCAATTCCAAGGTTCTCGCCATCGCCGGGATCACCCGGGCGACCAAGGACGTCCCCGGCGGGGTGATCGACCGCGATGCCAAGGGCGAGCCCACCGGGGTCCTGCGCGAAGTGACCGCGCGCGATATCGAACGCTTCATGCCGGTGGCGACCACCGAGCAGCAGGCCCAGGCGATCAAGGTCGCGACAGACGAGATGCTTTCCTACGGCATTGTCGGCTTCACCGATGCCGCCGTCCGGCGCGAGATGATCGGCGGCCTATCGGCTTATGCCAAGTCCGGAGGCCTCAAGCAGTACGCCCGCGGCTGCATCGTCTGGGGCCCCAACTCGGGCGACAGCGAGGGGCTGATCCCGCAGCGGCAGGCGTGGAGCGGCGGCCGCCTGCAACTCGATTGCGTCAAGATGTTCCTCGACGGCGTGCCCCTCGAAGGCCGCACCGCCGTCATGCTCGCGCCTTACGAGCACCGCGGCGGCGCGCATGACGATCAGGGGCCGGGCGGCGGCAAAGGCCTCAAGCTGATCCCTGAGGACAAGCTCTTCCCCGCCGTCACCGCGTTCGATCGGCAGGGCATTCAGGTCAAGTTCCACGCCGCCGGTGATGGCGCGGTGCGCGAAGCGATCGAGGCCATTGCCGCCGCACGAAAGGCCAATGGCGATGCCGGGCCGCACCACGAAATCGGCCACAACACCTTCATCGACGTGGCAGATGTCCCGCGCGGGCACGACCTGCATTTCACGTGGGAGCTGTCGCCCTACATCTGGTGGCCGACCCCGATCACTTCGGTCGATATCGCCAAGGCGGTCGGCCCCGAGCGCATGAAGCGCCTCTGGCCGATGCGCGACGTGCTGGAAATTGGCGCCAATGTCGTGACCGGTTCGGACTGGCCTGTCGTCCCCTCGGTCAATCCGTGGCTGGCGTTCGAAACCCTCGTCACCCGGCAGGTTCCCGGCGCGAGCGGCGATCCGATCAACGAAGGCCAGCGCATCACGCGCGAACAGGCCATGGCGGTGTTCACCCGCAATGGCGCCGCCGAAATGGGCCGCCTCGACAAGGGCGGCACGCTGGAGCCGGGCAAGCTTGCCGACCTGATCATTCTTGACCGCAATCCACTCACCGTGCCGGTCGGGCAGATCCACGAGACCCGCGTGCTGGCGACATACATTGCAGGTGAGCAGGTTTACGAGGCGGCCAACAGGGGTGGCAACTAAGCCAGTCGATTTTATGGCAGATTTCCGGGTTTTTTTCAACCTTCAGCGGTCATTGGCGAAGGTGGAAATGGTGCGCTTAGGGGAACCGCGACGTTCGTCTATAATGCTGTAAATAGGGCTTTATTTATAAGTAATTTGCCCGGTGGCCCCCAATGTGGCCCCCACACTGCAAACCTGCTCTCTATTTTTCCCCAAAAGCCGCGTCAGCGTCCGCCAATGTCCGCACGGGATTGAGCAACGAATCCCAAGCCTCTTGCCGCACAAACATCGCCCGGTAGCGATGCGGAGGGTCTTGGTCGCTGGCATCCTCGCACCATAGCTTCAGGCGCTGCCATTTGCGCGGGTCTTCGATGTCTTCGCGGCCCTTGGTTTCGATGATCCAGATCACGCCAGCGGTGTCGCGCACCACAAAGTCGGGGCGATAGTCCCGAACGATACCGCCGCCCGCCGATTGGTACTCGATGGTAAAATTCGTGGCCTCCGAGTTTTTGTAGAAGGCTTGGACGTCGCTTGCTGCTTCGAGGAAGCGGGCGAACGCCAGCTCGAACGGATTGTCGCCCGACACCTTGTTCATAAGCGACTTGGTGGCTTCGATCGTGTCCCGCCGCCGCACCACTTGGGGGCGAGTGTCAGATAGCTTAATCCGGTCGATCACATGCGTATCGCCGCTGTCGTGGATCGTCAGCCGGTTGATCGCGCCTTTGATCGTATCGAATAGCGCGCGGGTGACTGTTACCTCAGAGAGGTTGCGCAACACGTTTGGATCATCGAGCGGCACTGGCGAAGCAAATAGTCCGTTCTCGATAAAGCGCTTCAGTTTCCCGAACAGCACGTCATAGCCGCCAACCAGCCGCAGATCGTCCTTAATCGACTTGGCGAACCAGCCGACGACGTTGCGCCAGTCTGCCACTGCGCCTGCGTCCAATTGCGTCACATGGCTGATTTCGTCGGTATGGATATCGCGGAAAACGATCTCGCGCTGCTCTGCTTCCGTAAACGTCCGCAAGGCCAATCGCGGGGTAGGCAATTCCGCATCGTCGATTTCCTCAAAGCGGTAGAATTGCCTTTCGATGCGCGGTTTCAGCTTGGGCAGTTCGATATCAAGCGCCGCGATATCCTTGTCGAGATTGGCGCGGTCGATTTCGATCACCATCGGCCCGACGGGCTGGCTGCCTTCGCCCATCGGGCGGCGCTCCAGTTCCACGCCCTCGTTCTTGATCGTTTCGACAAATTCGAGGAAGCCTTCGGTGCCCAGCACGCTGACTTGCTCTTTCACATCTTGCCCGAAAAACATCCGCCGCAGCCCGCGCCCGATTGTCTGTTCAGGCAGGATGTTCGAAGCGGCGCGGAAGGGGCGCAGGCCCACAATTGTCGTCACATTGCGCACGTCCCAGCCTTCGCGCAGCACCATGACGGAAACGACCACCGTATACGGGCTAGTCCATGAATCGATCTCTCGACTTTCCTTGCGTAGAAGTTCCAGTTCAGCCTTGTCGGCCTTCTTCGCAGCAGTTTCTGCGATTTCTCCACGGGCATTTGTGTGAATGACCAACACCTTGCCTTTCAGGTCCGGGTAACGTTCCTGAAGCCAATCCGCCACACGGTCACAGTTGCTGGTGTCGGTCGTCATCACGAATAGGACCGACTTCTTGCCCGCCTTGGCGAGCTCGTCATAGCTGCGCCGCCATTCCAGCACGCCCAGATCGAGGTGGTCCTGATACTGTTCCACAAAATCGTCGCTCTGCCGCACGGTCAGGCGCGCGCGGCTGGCGGCGTCGGGCAAGACGGGCGTTTTGACGACACCTTGGGCAATCGCTTCCACCAGCGGGTAGTCCGAAATCGTCTGCGGAAAGATCGCGCCGTTGGTGTGCTTAGGCGTCGCAGTCAGATCGAACTGCGCGGATAGCCCGCTGCCCCGCCGCCGCAGCCCAGCGTCAAGCGTTTCGATCTGCCTGAACCAGTCGGTTTCTGCACGGACGTGATGCGCCTCGTCGTTGACGATGATCAGGTCCGGCACCGACCGGACGATGACGCCCAGATCGACCTTGCTGTCGGTCGTTTTGGCAACCGGCTTCGGCCCCAGGAATTGATCGCGCAAGTCCCATGCCGGGGTCGCCCGCCCGCCCTCATCGACCCGGTGGATATTGGTCAGGAACAGATTGCCGGTCGGTGCGACGTGTCCGATTTCATCCTGAACATGCACCGTCAGCTGAAAATCGGCGGTCCAGTCTTTGCCCTCATAGCCGTTCGGCGGCAAAATCGGGTCGTTGTAGAAGATCAGCCCGCCATCGAAATCCACGCGCAACCGGTCCAGCACAATGATGTTCGGCGCGATAAGCAGTGTGTTGGTGGATAGAGTGGAGCCTTCGACATAGAGCTTGTGGAAATAGCTCCACGCGATCAGCAGGCTGGCCACCTTGGTCTTGCCCGCGCCTGTCGCCAGCTTCAAAACATAACGGGTCCACACTTCATCGAACATGCCCGCTGATATCGCGCCGCTGCTGTCATAGGCGATCAGGCTCAGCGGATCGCGCGCGGCGGCCACTTCATACAGCCAGATTGCGCTTTCTACCGCCTCGCGCTGCGCGAAGTACCAGCGCCACAGCGTCGGCCCCTCAGCGCCGTAAATGAAATGGTCGCGCTCGAACCACCAGCGGAGCAACGCGCGCGTCGTTTCACTCGCACCGGCATAGCCCCCGGCTCGCCATTCGCACACGCCCCGCCGCACCTTGTCCACCAGCGGCGGGATGAGGCGTTCGCGCCCGATATCGCCAAGCGTCGCGTCGCCCGGATACCAGCGCACATCGGGCGAGAGGATGGCATAGGGATCGACGGGAAAGGCGGGGTTCAGCGGCATTACACTTCCACCCCGATGATCTTGGTGGTGTCATTGCCAAAAATGTCGATCACCTTCACGGCAATCTGCTTGCGCCCCGGCGTGGCATAGGAATGGCTTGCCGTGGTCAGTTCCAGCGCGCGGCTCTTGCGGGTGCGGAAGCTCTGCCATTCGTTCTCGAAGATATAGCGGCCCGTCCACTGCGGCACATGCTTCACGCTGCCATCGGGCAAGGTCACCGTTTCGAGCAGCGTTTCCGTGCGGCTGGTGTAGTCGAAATCCACCGCCCAATAGTCGATCCAGTCGGTCCATTCCTTGGTCAGCACATCACGCGTTACGGTGCCGTCCTTGGCCTTCAGGATCTTGACGACCTGCCCGCCTTCCACCGTCACGCGGGTGCCCGGTTTCATGCCTTCGATCATGCTGTCCAGCCCGTCCTGCCGGTAGCTTACACCAAAGTCGGTCAGGCTCACCGTGATCGATCGCTCCTTCTTCGAAACCACTGTCGCTTTCGCCTCGACGTAGGCCAGATCATGGAAACTGACCTGCCCCTTATCCACTGCGCGCCGATCGAACACGTCCTTGGGGATATAGCGCAGCGCCACCGCCACGCCTTTGGCGCGCGCCTCATCGACCAGGCGCGGGGCGAGGCCCATTTCGAACTCGAAGCCCAGCACATCGATCCGGCCTACGCCCATCCGCCGTGCAGCTTCGACGGCTTCATGGATCACGGCTTCGGTCACCGGCGAGTCAAGCGCACCGACGACGACGAACGCCCCGGCCTTGTGCCCATGGAAGGGCGGCGATTGCTCGACCGGTTCGGCCTTGTAAGCTTCGAGGATCAGCGAGACATAGGCCCCTTCGGCCCGCGCCGCCGCTGCCAGCCGTTGCGGTTCGGGCAGGGTTGGATCAATCCCCGCGAACCACTGGCGTTCATACTTGCCCAGATTGAGAATCTCGAAGCTGCGCCACGGCTGACCCGCAGCCTTCAATTCGCGCTGCACCCCGATCAGCCGCTTGCGGCTGGTGTGAATGGCAAAGCGGCCAAGGTCCGCACCGATCCACTTGCGACCCAGCTTTTCAGCGACTGCGAGGGTAGTGCCGGAACCGCAGAAGAAATCAGCTACAAGGTCGCCGGGATTGGAAGCAATGTTAATAACCCTCTCTAGCAAAGATTCCGGTTTTTGTGTTGCATATCCAACTGCTTCAATGGCTTGTGAATTGATCGCATTTACATCTGACCAAATATCTTGAACAGGAAGTCCGGGCATCTCATCCAAATAGCGCTTAAAACGAGGAACTGAGCCAGGGCTCGGCTGTATGATCCGCCCTTCTGCAATCAAATCTTGCATTTTTTCATAGCTATAACGCCAATACCTCTTGACGCCCATAACTTCATAATACGGATTACCTTTTCCCGCACCACCGGGTGCCGTAAGATTATCCAGTTCAAATCGCCGCCCGTTTACCGGGTCTTTCCCTTTATAGTGAGATTGCAAATACTTCTCATCATATGGCACATACTGAGTGTTAAAAGTATAAAAATCTGATTTTCTATAAAATAAAATTACGTCGTGGATGCGACCGGCATGTTTGGCACCTTGCCCGCCATCGCTATGAGCGGTCTGCCTTTTCCAGATTATCTGATTTAGGATGTTTGAAGGTCCGAAAATCTCATCAAGCACAAGGCGTACGTATTGAGACACAGCCCAGCCAACATGGACCATTATTACACCATCAGCGTGCATCAGATCGTGAATCACGCGCAGTCGTTCGTTTATCATGTGTACATAAGAGTCTTTTCCACGTCCCCATGTGTCACGATAGGCTATTTCCTCAATTACACTGGGCGATTTTGAATAGGTCTCACCCCCTACATCAAGCTCGACGGAGAAATCCGCGCCCACATCAAACGGGGGGTCGATGTAAACCAGCTTCAGCCCGCCCGCTGCCTCGATCTCGCGGCGCAGCGGCCCGCCTTTCAGGCTCGCCAGCACCAGCTTGTTGTCGCCCCAGATAAGCTTGTTGGACCAGCCGCCGCCCTGCCGCCCACCCGCGCCGATCTGAAACAGATCGCCCACTTGCGCGCCGGTTTCGGCGCGTGGCTCGTCAATCTGCTCGATCGACTGGAACGGCAGCACGACATTGGTGACTTCGCTGGTCTTGCCCGGCCAGATCAGTTCTGCCTCGCGCGGTTCCTTGAACAGCAGCCAGCGAAAGCGATCGGGCAGCGGCTCGCCTCGATCGAGATGGTCCCGGATCAATTGCTTGTCGTCGTCGGTCAGGTCCACGGTTCAATCCATTTGTTGATGGCACTGTTTTCGCCCCCGCTCCCCGGGCTCGCAATGGTCAAGCCTGCTTTGTCCCCGATTGCGACCGCCACACATCCGCCAGAACCCAGCCATCGCGTGCTTTCAGCTCCCAATCGCGCCACCCGTTACGGTTGGTCTGCGTGATGGCCACAGATGCCGCCGAGAAGGCGCTGAACGACCCATCGATGCCTTCGACTTCCATCTTGCGGTTCTTGATCAGACCCGAATAGACCTTCGTGGCATAGGTGAAGCGACATGGCGTGCCTTCCCTCGGAAAATTGCCGTTCTCGCCCAAGCGCCCCAGTTCCGGATAATCGGTCGCGATCGCCAGCGGCGGTGCCCAAATCTTGCGCGCGATCGTGAAGAGTGCAGCACCGCGCTGTTCGACGGTCGTCTCGTCCCAGCTATCGAAGTCATTCAGCTCGCGGTTCAGCGCCAAGCTGGCATAGGCGCGCAGAGCAGGCAGCTTGGTCGAGAACGGGCCGTTTGAGACGGACGAATTCAATTGCGACGTAATCAAGGTGAGGTTGCCAAGCTTGTTGATGCAGCCATCGCGGCGGATTTCCGCTGCCATTTGGCCCACTTCGAAATCGTCCTCTTCAAGATGATCGAACCCGGGGACTGGCCAGTTCTCCCGCCACTTCTGCGGCATAATATGTTCGATCGAAAGTGCGGATTTGATTTCGATGTCCTCGCTCAGAGCGGTGCGCTTTGCTGTTTCGAGGTGCTCGAAGATGTAGCGGAGCCTCGGCTGGCGAGCAGACTTGTATTGATCGCGAGACATCCAGCCCTGGCGAAATTCCGTGTCGTTTGGCCATCGGTCTGTCTCGTTGGGGCGCGTTGAAAGCCAGCGGGCCAATGCTTCGACCTTGCACCCTTCAGCTTCGCGCAGGCGTTCAATGGTGCCGACAAAGAACCGGTTGTAGTTCTTGGTCGAAAGGCCCGTGATGTCTCTCCGCAAGATATAGCTTTCGAGCATATCGAGCGCGGCGCCCAGTTTGTCCCCAACGTCAGCCTCGGTCGCAAGGTAAACCACCAGAGGGAAGACGGTGCTGACATCGAAGGCTTCCGCCATGAGCCCGAACTTCCCGATCGGGTCATCTTTGGACTGCTCGAATATCTTTCGCTCGACGCCAGCTGATGCAGTGATCGATTCAAGTTCTGTCTCTACGCCATCGAACGGGCGGGCCTCGATGATCCAGCGGCGATATTGATCGAAGAGGTTCTCTTTCGATACGATATCGGCTTTCTTCATAGATAAGTGGTCGGTCAGCATCCAATCCAAGCGACCCGCCCCAAGTCGTCCCCTATTGGCGATCGCAGCCCAGAACGGTCCGTCGAGCGGGAGCCAGTGCTTCTCGTAAAGCTGGTCCACCTTCAGCAAACCCTCGTCCTGGCCCAGTCCGTTGGCGCGCTGAAAAATGAAATTACGCATGAGGTCACTCGGAGTCAGGTCCACGCCTCGGCTATTCAGCGTCTCGAAAATGGTCTGGGGATCGTCACCACCTTCCAGTTCGATCGAGACAACGGCGAGGCCCTCTTTCAGCGCCTCAAACAGCTTTTCGAGCTTCGCTTCGTCATACTCGCTGCCGATGCAGACATGCGCCCTAATCTTCTCGCGGAACCATTCATGCGCGAACGCAGCGCGGCGCACAAAGCCATCTTCGTCGGCTGGTTTCTTGGCTATCCGGTCAAGATCGGTGGAAGGGTCAATGATTTGCGCAAACGCTCTACGGTCCATCAGTGAAGGCCAAACCTTGAAGCGCTCGACGTGTGGGGTTTCCATGATGCCGTCGTTCAGAAGGTATTTCTGGATTTCGCCAGCATAGCTTGAGTCGTGTTCATGCGCGACGTCTCGCAGTGCCGCCAGCAGGAGCTGAAAGGTCGTCAGGCGCTGCTGACCATCGATCACCTCAAATGCCTGAATCTGCTTACCGAATGTTTTGATCTGGGCGATCACCATTGCGCCCATGAAGTGGGGAGCCAAAGACGCCCGATCAGACACGAGCCGGGTATAGGCCCGGATAATATCTTCCCAAAGCAATCTCAGTTGGGGTTCCACCTTCCAGGCATATTGGCGCTGATAGAGCGGAATGAGGTAGCGCTTCTTGCCGTCAAAGAGCTCAATAATCGAACGCGTGTATGGCTTCATCTGGTCCCCCGATCGAGCGAATCAATCTGTTGAAGAGTTCGCCTTTCCACGGGGTTGGTCAATCATCTCCGGCCTCTTATCTTTTGAATTAGCATTACAATTTCTGGATCGTCGAAAATGTCGCTCACAGTTTCGGTTTTTGCGCTGCTCTGGATCAATACCCCTTGCCGGTGCGTGGGCACGGCGCCGTAGCTGGTGAACGTCGTCATGACATTCTCGTGGCCTAAATTCTGCGACCATGCCTTCATCTGTTCAGCGTTCAAGCCCAGCGACATCGCGTAGCGGACTAGCATGTCGCGCAGGCTATGCGGGTTGAAATAGGGTAAGCCTGCGGCCTCGAATGCACGCCGGAAAACGTCGCGAATCGCGTTGGTGCTGCTCCAGCCGGTTCGGCCAATGCCTTGGGGTTCGAACTCCCCATCTTCGCCAATGCCCACTTCGGTAAGAGGGAACAGGTAATCGGTCGGGCCGCGCAGCTCCGGTTCGCGCAGTTCGGTGACCCATTGCGCAAGGATGTCTTCCGCGCCTTCCACAACGGGCATGAAGAACGTGCGGAAGGTCTTACTGAACTTGGTCTTCACCGTCCGCGCGTCCTGTTCGATCCACTTGCCGACAAGGTTCACGTGGCCCAGCCGAAACGTAGCAAGAGCGCCAACCCGCGCCCCGGTAACGGCAGCGCAGGCAATGAGCGCGCGATTGCGGCGTTCGACCAAAGTATTGCAGGGCATATTAGCGAGCACGTGCTGCACCTGTTCCACCGACGGCACTGCCTTTTCGCGAACTGCGCGTGCGATCGCGGTGTCCTTCTCGCTCAGGTTGAAATAGTCCGCATCCGAATAGGCGACCTTCTGTCGGAAGCCAGGTTCGCGTGACAGCCACTCGAAAAAGGCCTTCAGGTCGGACAGCGCGGAATGCACCGTTGCCTTGCTTAGAGTTTCGCCAGTTCGGACGTTGCGGGCTTCAGCCATGCGGCGTTTGAAGGCCATCGCCTGTTCGCGGTGGAACTTGCGGAAATCCTTCCGCCCTGTCGATTCTTCGAACCGAGCAAGGGACTTCGCCACACGGTCGATCGTGGCTTCGTCACGGCCCCGCGCGTCCTTCAGATATTGCAGGTAATCGCGCTTAACGCGTTCGTTGCTGGCATTGTGTTTGGTCATATTACGTCTCGCTTCTTGAAGTCACAATTGAGGGAAGGGGAAGGACGCCCACTTAGGCGTAGTGGTGCTTCCACCGTTTGGACCGTCAGACCGGGCATGATGCGGGCTAGATCATCGCGTCGCGCGCTACGGTGCATGACGCCATCGCAAGTGCCGCAGATCGCGCGCAAGTTGCCGCTAGTTGGCTTGCGCGCGATGAAATCGACCATTCCCAAGGCCGGTTGACGTGGGGCGCGGCAGCGAACGCAAAACATCTGTCCGGGTCCGCAAGCGTGTTTGCGATTCTGATTGAGGGCTGAGAGAAACTGCCGAACGGATTCGCCATGGAACAGGACTGGGCGCGCCCTATCGATGGCCGCCAGCCCTGCCTTCTGCCAGTGACGGACAGTGTTCTTGTGTACGTCGAGACACTCGGCCAGTTCGGCCACTGTGTAAGTGCGCAGTAGCTTCACACGATAGGGGTTCATCCGGCGGGCAGGCATCGGCCTTACTCCTGCCCCGCCACCAGACGGCGGATCGAGTCCGCCTTCACCAGCGTGCGGCGGCCCAGCTTGAAGGCTTCCAAGCGTCCGTCGGCGATCATCGCATAAACGGACGTGCGTCCAAGGCTCAGCGCGCGGGCGGTTTCATTGATCGAGTAGGCAAGGCGTTCCATTCGTAGTGCTCCATTTGGTCCGTGGCGGGTGCCAGCGGGTGCAATGGAGCATTGGCGAATCTAGGCGTCGTGTCGGACGACAAGGCCGAAATCAGGCCGATAATTGCCCGAAACGAATTTCCGGCCTTTGACTAGGTGCGCATGTACTCGTCATAAATCGTTGAAGCGTAGGGCCTTACAGTACTCTCTCCCGGTTCAACCTTCCCAACCTTCAGCACTTCCATGAGTGCCTTCTCAATGTCAGCCTGGGATTCGGGAACCAGTTCGCTACGGCTCAGACGCCCCCAGATTGCATTCACCGCCCAAGGCCAGTCGTAGCTTGGTCGTCGTCCCCGTCGCACTTCTGTTTCGGTTGTTGGTGCCTGTTCTTCGCCAAGTCTAAGGAACGCTTCAAGCGATGGCCGATGGAAATGCACACCGGACAATGTGATCGAGCAGACCGCACCGCCCAAGAATCCAGAGCCGGAAAAATGCCCAACTGCAAAATCTTGGACGCCAGAACGGCCATCAAGGAAATCAGCCCAGAACTGGGTAGGCACATCCCACTCACGCTCCTCCCACGTCCAATCGCCTAAATCACCGTGGCGCTGGCATTGCGCCAGAACCGCGCGCGCGACCACGAAGCCGAGCTTGGCTTGTTCGCTAATCAGTTGTTCCGCGATCATCACGTTGGCGCGGCTGGCGGTGTAGACAAGCCGCTTGGCTTCTTGAGCCGTTATCCAATCAGGACTTCCCGCCACCGAAAGACCGCGTGCGACGAGCCCGCGTTGGTCGAATGGCACCATTTCAAGGACGCCCGCCGCGTCCAAGGAAACGCCGATCGCCTTGATCTCTTCATACTCGTCTGAACCGTTCACGAAGTCGCCCGCATGCCAGTCAAAATGCGGGTCATAGTAGATATCATGCCGCCAAAAGCTTTGCGGAACGGCAACTCTTTCCCTGCGTTCGTCACCCAAGAAAAGGGTATCTGCCCTCGCCTTCAGTCGGCCATTGCGAAGCCGCACCAAAAGGGCACCGTCATCAATCACGATTTCCAGCGCCTTACGTGCGCTAATCCAGTGTTCGACCATGTCCGCAAGTATCCGCGCTTGCGCGGCTTGCGACAAGCTTGGGGCGTTGACTATCCCCTACGCGCGGCGGTGATCGGCACAATCGACGCGCCCGTCCGCAGCGTATCGAGATAATCCCCCCACCACTGCGCCATCTCTACGCGCTCCTTCCAGTGCGCACCGCGATGATAGGCCCCGCGAATGGCGTCCTTGTCCTTGTGCGCCAGCGCTCGCTCGATCGCGTCTGGCGACCATTTGCCCGATTCGTTCAACAGCGTGCTGGCGACCGCGCGGAAGCCGTGTGCTGTCATTTCGTCCTTTGTGAAGCCCAGCCGCCGAAGGCCAGCGTTCATTGTGTTTTCGGAGATTGGCTTCAACGGGGTTCGGATCGACGGGAACACATAGCGGCCATCGCCTGTTATCGCGTGCAAGGCCTTGAACAGCGCCACGGCTTGGCGAGACAGCGGCACAACGTGTTCCTGACGCGCCTTCATGCGTTGCGCTGGAATGCGCCACACTGCGGCATCCAGATCGATTTCCGCCCACTCGGCTCTTTGCAACTCGCCGGGGCGAACGAACACATAGGGAAGCAGTTGCAGGGCCATTCGCGTCGTTGGCAAGCCTTGCCCTTCGTACTCGTCGATCGCTCGCAGCAGTTCGCCCACACGCTTGGGTTCAAGGATGGCCGCGTGGTGCTTCGGTTTGCGCTTGGCCAAGGCCCCGCGCAGATCGCGCGTCGGGTCGGAACTTGCCAATTGGTTGGCGATGGCAAAGCGGAACACCCCGCCGACGAATTGGAGCGCCCGGTGCGCCTTCTCGTCGTTCTTGGCCGCCTCGAACGGACGGACAGCGGACAGCACGTCGAATGGCTGGATTTCGCTGATGGGGCGATGGCCAAGCGACTTTTGCAGCAAGCGGATGAACCAGCGCCGCTTGACGATCGTATTCGCGGCAAGGCCATCGCGCTCGTTCTTGGCGATGTAGGCTTCGGCCACCGACGTGAACGTGTTGGCCGCGCTGACCTTGGCCAAGTGAATGGCGCGGCGCTTCTGTTCCGCGGGATCAATGCCGTTTGCCAGCAGACGGCGGGCTTCGTCGCGGCGGTCGCGAGCATCCTTCAAGCTCACGTCGGGATAGGTGCCAAGGCCGAGTTTCTTTTCAACGCGCTTAGCGTTGCCGCGCTCGTCGCACCCATCGACTCGATACTTCATCCTCCAGAGCATCCCGCCGGATGGCTGAACGAGAAGAAACAGCCCCTTCTCGTCGGTCAATTTGTAGGGTTTTGCCTTGGGCTTCGCGTTGCGGATCGTGGTGTTCGAAAGTGCCATTGGGGGCCACGCCTTTCAGCAGTTGCTAAGTGGCCCCCACTGTGGCCCCCAAAATCGTCTGGTTATGGACGATCAACGGCACGCACTGGCGGTTAAGCCAGTCGATTTTATGGCAGATTTCCAGGGTTTTTTCAACCTTCAGCGGACTTTGGCGAAGGTGGAAATGGTGCCGCTTAGGTGATTCGAACACCTGACCCCATCATTACGAATGATGTGCTCTACCGACTGAGCTAAAGCGGCGTGCCTTGTGGGCAGGGGCGCGCTTTAGCTACAGGGCGGGCGCTAGGCAATCGGATATTTGCGGGAGCGCGGCATCATGGTTTGGATGCGGCTGATTGCGTCCAGCCTCCGCCGAGGGCGAGGAACAGGGTGATCTGATCATCGTTGCTGGCGGCTTGTGCCTCGGCTGCAGCGAGGTCGGCATTGGCAAGATCGCGTTCGGCCTCGACCGCGGGGAGCGCGGCGATCTTGCCGCCGCGGCGCAATTGGCGGGTAGTGCGGGCGACCAGTGCCGCCTCGTCTCGCGCGCGGTCTAGGTCGGCTTGCTGGTCGAGCCCGGCGGAATAGGAATTGAGCGCGGTCTCGGCTTCGCGAAGCGCCTTGATCACGGTGCCGTCGAAGGCGGCGAGATCGGCCTTCGTCTGCGCTTCGGCGGCCTCGATCCGTGCCCGCGCTGCGCGCCGGTTTAGCGTCCAGCTGATCAGCGGACCCAGCCCGTAGCGGTTGGTCAGCGGCGATAGCGTGTCCGCCACCGCGCCGGTCGAGCCGATCGAGGCACCCAGCTTGATGTCGGGATATAGCGCTGCGGTCTCGACCCCGATCCGCGCGGTAGAGGCGGCCAGCCGGCGCTCGGCCATGCGGATATCGGGCCGGCGCCGCAGCAGCGCGGCACCGTCGCCCACAGGAATCGCCTGCGCCAGCGCAACCGGGCGGCGGCAGGCAAGGACCGCGCTGTCCGCCTGCTCAGGCGTCTGCCCCTGCAACGCGGCGAGCCGGAACAGCGCGTTCTGACGCCGCGCCGCGAGCCGGGGCGCGCGTGCCCGCGTAGCGGCGAGCAGGCTCTGGCGCCGGTCCGCCTCGAAGGCAGCGGCGCGGCCGTTCTTCACCAGCACGCGGGTGAGTTCCAGCCCCTGCTCCAGCAGCGTGATCGAGCGCTGCAGCGTATCGAGCTGATACCCGCCGTTGCAGACATCGGCATAGGCGCGCGCGGTTCCGGCGGCGACGTTGATCCGCACCAGATCGCGCGCGGCAACCGCAGCTTCGGCATCGGCGCTTGCCGCCTCGATCCCGCGCTTCAGCCCGCCGAACAAGTCGAGGTCATAGCTGAAGGCGAGGCCCGCGTTGTAGATCTGGCGGCGCGGAGGCTGGACATGCGACAGCTCCGCCTCCGCCGAGCGCTGCGCATAGCTCGTTTCGGCATTGAGGCTGCCTTGCCAATCGCGTTCGGCACCCCGCGCGGAAAGCAGCGCCAGGCTGCGTTCGAGATTGGCGTCCGCCACGCGCAAGTCCGTATTGGCTGCAAGCGCCCGGGTGATCAGCCGGTCCAGCACCGGATCGTTGAACAGTTGCCACCAGCGATCGGGGAGCGGCGCGGCTGTTGTGGCGGCACTTCCGGAGAGAAACGCGCCTTGCGCCTCGGGCGCATTGATGGCCGCCTGTTCGGGCACGCGGTAGTCCGGCCCCACCGTCTTGCATCCGGCCAGAAGCAGCGCTGGCACCAGCAGGAGCGCCCGCCTCACCATGGCAGGCTGCGATGCACTTCGCGCCCGTCGCTGCGCGGATGGACGACGACGGTGGCAGTCTGCCCCGGGATCAGGCGGACGCCTATGGGCACTTTGTCCACCGCGATGCGCACCGGGATGCGCTGGGCGAGCCGAACCCACGTGAACGACGGGTTGACGTTGGCGAGCTGGCCATCGGCTCCGCCGCGTTCGCGGTCCTCGACACCGCCGGCGATGCTCTCGACATGCCCGGCAATCTCGTCGCGCACGCCCATCAGATAGACGCTGGCGGGATCGCCGATGCGGATTGCGGGCAGCTTCGTCTCCTCGAAATAGCCCTCGACGCGCATCGACTGGTTGTAGACGAGCGCGAGGGCAGACTTGCCCGCTGTCAGGTAGACACCCGGCTGGAGCGACAGGTTGGAGACGGTCCCGCCAACTGGTGCGCGGACCACGGTGCGGCCGAGATTGAACCTTGCAAGATCGCGCGTCACCATAGCCTGCCGGATGGCGGCCCTCAGTTCCTCGACCTTGGCGCTGCCCTGCTCGATCTGCTCGGCCGCGATGACATCGGGCATGGCGCGGTTGCGGCGGTCCTCGCGCAGGGCCTGCGCCAGCGCGGCCTGTTGGCCCGCGAGCGTCGCTTCGGCCTGTTCCAGCGCAAGCCGATAGCGCGGTCGGTCGATCACGAAGAGCACGTCGCCCTGCTTCACCACCTGGTTGTCACGCGCGCGCACTTCGGTGACGAGGCCGCTGACATCCGCCGCCACCGGCACGAGATCGGCACGGACCTTGCCATCGCGGGTGAGCGGGGCAACCTGATAGCGCAGCCACAGCGCAGTGATGCCGGCGAGGATGCCGAGGAGGACCGCGAGCGTCACCACGCTGCGCACAAGGCTTTGACGGATGGGCATGATCAGGGGGCCAGCCAAGAGGTGAGGAACAGATCGGCGAAGGCACCCAGCCCCCACCAGATGCCGACGAACAGGAGGAGATCGATTAGGCCGGGGTGCCACAGCAGCCACTCCACCGGCAGCCGCTGCAGCGGCACGCGCAGGAGGTAGACGGCGACGGCAGATACCACGGCCCAGACCAGCGCGGCGGGCAGGTACACGCCGAGGATGTGGATTTCCTCGATCATGCTGCCGCCTTCCGCGCAGGCGGCAAGGCCGCCGGGAACAGGTTGCAGCGCATCCCGACAAGCGCGCGGAGGGCTGCTTGCCGGTGGTCCTCCGCAGGCAGGGTCAGGA
This sequence comes from uncultured Novosphingobium sp., assembly GCA_964413325.1. Lineage (GTDB taxonomy): Bacteria > Pseudomonadota > Alphaproteobacteria > Sphingomonadales > Sphingomonadaceae > Novosphingobium. The sequence continues at coordinate 37,161 of CAYPRK010000003.1, forward strand.
GATCGGCCAGCGCACTGTCGATATGCGCCCGCAGCGCCTCGGGCGCCGCCACCGCCGCCCCCGTCCGCCACCGCTGCGCATAAAGCGCGGCGAGGTCCGCCAGCACGGTGCCGAGATGGTGCCGGACCGCATGCGGCACATGCGCCAGCGCGCGGCGCAAGGGGATCACGTTGCGCCCGATGCGCAAGTCGGCAAGGCCGTCGGCGGCGTGGAGATCGCTGCTGCCGCTCGCCAAGGCCATGCGCGCGGCGACCTGCCCGAGCCGGTCTGTTGCCGCCGCCGTCCACCGCTCGGGCCTGAATGGTCGGCGGATATCGGCAAGCTCGGCCATGTCCGCCCAGTTCGCGCGGACAATGCGCCGCGCGGTCCACACCGCATTGGCCGAGCGGAACAGCCGCGTCACCGCCAGCGTGACGACGATGCCGCCGACCTGGGCTAGCCCGGTGTTGATGAAGTTGGCGAAATCGGCCTGAAACCGTGCCTGAAACCCCATCGCGACGATGAAGCACGAGAACATCGGCAATGCTTGCGGCGCACGTTTGGGATCGGCCTGCACATAGCCCATCCACACGAGCGCGGGCGCCAGCGTCAGGATCAGCATCTCGTAACCGTCCACCCGCGGCAGGATCACGAAGAGGTAGAGTGCGGCGAGCGGAAAAGTCCGCAGCGTTGCCATCAGATAGCGCCCGATCACCGGCGCGGGATCGTCCTGCGCGGCGAACGAGCACGTAATCAGCGCGGCAAAGGCGGCTGTCGCGGAACCATTGGGCCACGCAAGCAGGATCCACACCGCGCAGTAGAGCATGATGGCAATGGCGGTTGCGAAGCCAGCCAGAGCCGCGACACCATGATCGCGAGCGAGCGCGAAGGGGGCGGCATCTTCCGCGCCATCGGGGGCGCCGCCCGGCTCGCCGATCTGTTCAGCCAGCCGCTGCCCCTCGCTCAGCGCATCGAGCAGATCGGCAAGCCGCAGGCATGCGCTGGCCGTGAGCAGGCCGGGCCAATCGTGCGCGTCCTCAGCCTGCGCGGCGAGTTGCCGAGCCTGCCCGGCCAGCGCAGCGGGATGGCCTTCGCCATGGCGCAGCCATGCGCTGCCCGCTTCGAGCAAATCGGCAAGTTCAGGCGCAATGCCCGGTCCCGCACGCAGCAGATCGAGCCGGTTCGCCGCAGCAGATGCCAGCGGCAGCACGCTCGCCAGCCGCTGCTGCAGCGCCATCACACGCCGCTGCGTGGCGGGCGCCCAGCGCTGGTCGAACGGCAGGTGGACCGCGATCATGCCCAGCTCGGTCACGTCCGCCGCCAGCATACGGCGGTGCTCGTTCTCAAGCCGCGTGTGCGGCCCGGCGATGGCCTCGGCCGTCCACCGCCGCGCATGACCAAGAAAGGATTGCGCCCGCGCCCGGATCACCGGCGTCGCGCTCCACGGCTGAAGCAGGGCATGGACCGCCGTGACACTCAGGATCGCGACAACCATTTCCTCCACGCGCGCGATCGTCGTTTCAAAGATGCTGGTGGGATCATCGAGATAGGGAAAACTGATCACCGCCGCGCTGAACGCCGCCATCTGGAACAGGAACGCGCGCGGCGTGCGGTCCAGCACCGCGAGGTAGATGCACAGCCCCGTCCAAGAGGCGAGGCAAAGCACCAGCAATTCCGGCGCGTTCTGCAGGTTGGGCACAAGCAGCAGCGTAATGAATGCACCGGTCAGGATGCCGCCAAGCCGGTAGAGCACCTTGGGCCGGAACGCGCCCGCCATTGGCTGCGCCGTCACATAGACCGTCAGCAGCGCCCACCAGGGGCGCGGCATGCTCGCCGCAAAGGCCAGCGCCAGCGTGATCGCTGCCGCGAGGAAGCTGCTCAGCGAGAACAGCAGCTTCTGCGGATCGACCCGCAATTCAGGCAGGGTCAGGCCTCGGGGAAGAGTGAGCGTGGACATCGATTTCCGGCTGTGGCGCGCAGGGCCCCCTGCTGCTCAGGTGCGCCTACTGACCCCGGCGTCTAGTCCATAGATCAAAATTCTGATGGCATTACGCAAAACTATTGTGCTTAAGCGGGGTGACTGCGGGATCGAGGAGCCTTTCGCCATGGACATCAGCGTCGCCCGCACCTTCCTCGAGGTCGTCAAGACCGGCAGCTTCGTGCGCGCGGCCGAGAATCTGAACCTCACGCAGACGGCGGTGAGCGCCCGCATCCGCGTGCTGGAAGAGCAACTCGACCGGCAGGTGTTCGTGCGCAACAAGACCGGCGCGCGGCTAACTCTTGCTGGCGAGCAATTCCTCCGCTTCGCCACGTCCCTGGTGCAGGTCTGGTCCCGCGCCCAGCGCACCGTGGGCCTCCCCCCGGGGCGCGAAACGGTGGTGACGCTCGGCGCGGAGTTCAGCCTCGCGAGCCCCCTGCTGCGTCACTGGCTGCTGTGGATGCGCCGCGAATGCCCGGAAATCGCCGTCAGCACCCGCACCGATTCGTCCGAGCGGCTGATCGAGCAAGTGCAGGACGGCACGCTCGACGTAGCGGTGATCTACGGCGCCACCAGCCGGCCCGGCCTGATTGTCGAACTTCTGTTCGAGGAAAAGCTCGTGCTGGCGCGCAGCATGGCCACCAGTGGCTCGCTTGCGCCCGAGGCCCACGTCAGGATCGATTGGGGCGAGGAATTTGCGGCCAACTATCAGGCCGCCTTTCCCGACCAGCCCAACGCCGTCGTCGCGATCAGCTATGGCCCGCTCGCGCTGGAATACATTCTCGAAGCGGGCGGCAGCGGCTATTTCCGCAAGGGCTTCATCCGGCCCTATCTCGAAGACGGCCGCCTGCAGCTGGTCCCCGGCAATCCCGAATTCGCCTACTCCGCCTATGTCGTCCATTCCGCCAAGGCTGACCCCGGCGTGATGGACCGCATCCGCACCGGCCTGCGCTTGGCGGCACAGATCGCGCCCTAGGAGGCACGAACGGCAGTTGACCCGCTGACGTGACCCGGGAGTGCCTGGCGGCGGTGCCGGACACGTCCATCTCCGGGCACCGTGTCGTGCGCGAGCTGACCCACCTGATCGCCCAGCGGGGCAAGCCCGGAATGATCGTCAGCGACAATGGCACCGAGCTCACCAGCAACGCCGTTCTGGCATGGTGCGGAGAGCTTGGCGTAGAGTGGCATTACATTGCTCCGGGCAGGCCGATGCAGAACGGCTACATCGAGAGCTTCAACGGCCGCATGCGCGATGAGCTGCTGAACGAGACCTGGTTCATGAGCCTTGCCCATGCACGGGTCGAGATCGCTGCCTGGGTCGAAGATTACAACCGGGAGCGGCCGCACTCGTCACTTGGCTACAAGGCCCTGGCAGCGTTCGCCGCCGAACTGGATAAGCAATGGCCCGCTTCGCTACGCCCTACGGGCTCCGCTACGCAGGCCATAGCTTCAACCGCGCTGATGCGCAAAACAACCGCCCGGCTCTAATCCCAGCTGGCGGAAAGCTTGGGGTCACGTCAGCGCAGCTCTACCGAGCCAGCGCGGCCAGCCAACAGCGCTACCATCAGGTCCTGCACCACGTCCCGGAACGCGACCGAGCGAAGCGGTAGGGCGTATTACCCCGTGTCCATTTACGATCGCGCCCAGGCGATCTGTCTTGAGGCGGAATGTGCTCAAGTTGAGGTGAGAAATTCTTGACCTGGTTTGCAAGGTAAAATTTCTTCGGTAACATTTCATTAACGAGTCGCAGTGCCGTCGACGGCAAGCACGTTTGAATGATCTGGGCTTTTTTCGAGCCCGCTCGTGAAACGAACGACAAAATCCCCCCCCTTACAACAACGGTCCATTTCGACCCCAAGGTCAGGATGCGGCCTTCATACCTCGTGCAGGAGCAGGATCATGTCCACAGTTAGCGTCAACGGAACCCAAGGAACCAGCGGTACCAGCGGCGCAACTCCGGGCGCCTCAGGCACCTCTGGCACCGCGGGAGGGGGAGCGGTTGCCGCTACCTCCACCCCGGGCGATGCCGCCAACACTGCTAACGCCAGTGGCGGGAACGGCGGTTCAGGCGGAGCCGGCGCGGGCAACGGCGCTGGTGGAGGTGGCAATGGCGGATCCGGCGCGGGCGGCGGCTCGGCCACGGCGACGACCTTTACCTCACGCGCTGGCCCGGCTGCATCCTCCTCGCAGGCATACGGTGGCAGTGGCGGCAGTGGTGGCGGTGGCGGCATCGGTACACCGAACGGGCTGGGCGGTAGCGGCGGCAGCGGCGGCAGCGCCACGGGATCGGCCAGTGCTACAAACACGTCGGCTTCGGCCGATACCGTGACGGCACAGACCGCTGCTTATGGTGGCAGCGGCGGGTATGCGGTGGATCCCGGCCGCACGGCGGGCAATGGTGGTGTAGCCTCGGGTGCCAGTGCAACCGCTACGTCCGCTGGAAACGGTACCGTCCAGGCGAGCGTGTCTCAGTATGGCGGTTCGGGTGGATATGGCTACTCGGGCGCCAACGGCGGCAATGGTGCATCCGTCACGAGCAGCAATACAGTCAGTGGCCGAACCAATGCCGGCAGCCTCTACCTCTATCAGGACGCTCGAGCAGGCAACGCAGGCGGCAGTACGGGCGGCGCGGTTGGCGCGAGCGGATCGGCCACATCGTCGCTCCTGTTCGATGACAACGCCAACGCCACGAAAAGCAACCTCGTCTACTTCACCAACTACGCCGCTGGAGGCAATGGCGGCAGTGGTTCGGGCAGTAACGGCAGCGGCGGCGGCGCTGCGAGCGGCAGCGCGACCATTGGTGGTGCTGCTACCGTCACCGTCGCGAGCCAGGCGTCAGGCGGGACGGGTGGTTCTGTGACAGGTGCGGGCCTCACGGCCGGCAACGGTGGCACCGCCACCACTACAGCCACCGGCAACTCCACCACCACCGGCTCACAGACTGTCAACGTTACCGCATCGAGCTACGGCGGTGGGGGCGGCTATGCGGACGGTGCGGGGAGCGCTGCCGGAAATGGCGGGGTGGCCAGCGGAACGGCGGCGCGCGGCACTACGCAAGGCAACGGCACCGTCTACGCCACGGTCAACCAGTATGGTGGCAGCGGTGGTGTCGGCTATAACGGTGCTACCGGTGGGGCCGGGGCAAGCAGCACGGTCACCAATGGTGTATCGGGCTATACCAACAACGGCTCACTCCAGCTTGGCCAGACGGCTACGGGCGGGTCGGGCGGCAGCTCGCAATCTACGGCGGGCGCCGCAGGCAATGCCACATCGACGCTGACTTTCGACGATACGCTCAATCCGTTCCGCAGCAGCCAGATCTACAGCTCGACCACCGCCAACGCCGGTACTGGTGGGGCCGGCAGCAACGGTGCCAACGGTGCCGCAGGTGGCAACGCGACGGCAACTGCGACGATCCTGGGTGCGAAATCCATCACGGACAATGTGTCTGCGTCGGGCGGCGCCGGCGGCACTGTCACGGGCAGCGGCCTTGGCACTGCGGGCAACGGCGGCACGGCGAAGGCAATCGGCAGCGCCACGTCCACCACATCCGGTAACGAATCGGTAAACACAAGCGTTAATGCGGCGGGCGGCAACGGGGGCTACGCCGACGGTGCAGGCAAGATCGCGGGCGATGGCGGCATAGCGAGTGGCTCGACCGCAGCTGCGGCAACCAGTGGCAACGGGTCAGTTACCGCCTATGTCAACCAAAGCGGCGGCAGCGGCGGGTACGGCTATGCCGGCGCGACCGGCGGCAAGGGCGCGGCGAGTACCTTGACGAACGCGGTCACTGGATCGACCAATGCTGGCAACCTCTACCTTAACCAGTATGCCTATGGCGGAAACGGTGGAGGATCGACTGGCGGGGCGACGGGTGTCGGCGGTGCCGCTACCTCGAACCTTACCTTCAATGATGGTGCCAACGCTAACAAGAGCAACACGGTCAACGTCAATGTGATCGCGAATGGCGGTTCCGGCGGCGTGGGCACCAACGGCATCAACGGCGCAGTCGGCGGGGCCGGCTCTTCAACCGAAGTGATTACCGGCACCAAGTCCGTGTCTGTCTCGGCCTCTACTGCGGGCGGCACGGGTGGCGCAGTCAATGGCACTGGCATTGGCACAGCCGGAGTCGGCGGCAAGTCGACGACCAAGGTCACCGCAAGCTCGACAACCTTGGGCAACCAGTCGGTGACGGCGAGTTCTTATAGCTATGGCGGCGCCGGTGGCAGTGCCGATGGCGTCGGCAAGATTGCCGGCGCCGGTGGTACGGTTTCGGGATCGCTGGCCAAGGCAACGACCGCCGGAAATGGCACCGCCAACGCCACCCTCTATGGCTACGGCGGCAGCGGCGGCGCTGGTTACAACGGAGCCAACGGGGCAAACGGTGGCGCTGTAACCCTCACAAACGTGGTTTCCGGCGCAACGAACGGCGGGACTCTGTACTTGACCCAAAGTGCGAGTGGCGGCAACGGCGGCTTCAGCACGGGCGGAACGGCCGGTTCCGGCGGCAAGGGAAGCTCCACCCTTGTCTTTGACGACACCCTGAATGCCACGACCAGCAGCAATGTGTCTGTTTCAGTGACCGGTAACGGTGGCAGCGGCGGTTCGGCAACCGGCGCCATCGCCGGCAAGGCTGGTGGCGCCGGTTCGGCAAGCGCCACGATCACGGCCGCTCAGGCCCTGAGTGTCTCAACCTCTGCATCGGGCGGCTCGGGCGGCACGACCACGCAGACCGGCACTGCAACGGGTGGCAGTGGCGGTGCGGCGACATCCAAGGCCATTGCGACGAGCACGACGACCTCGAATCAATCGGTAAGCGCTACGGCCAATGCTTCTGGCGGCTCGGGCGGCTATGCCGATGGAGCGGGCAAGACTGCCGGCAAAGGCGGGCTTGCCAGTCTCTCGACTGCGAGCGCGACGTCCGCTGGCAATGGTTATGCCGGTGCCAGCGTCACGCAGACCGGCGGCTCTGGCGGGACTGGCTACAATGGCGCCAAGGGCGGTGCCGGCGCACTCAGCTCGCTGATCAATGCGGTCACCGGGTCGACCAACGGCGGCACACTTTCGCTCTCGCAGACCGCCACTGGCGGCAACGGCGGCAGCACCAGCAACGGCGCGGCGGCCGTGACCTCTGGCGCGGCGGGTGCCGCCACATCGAGCCTGACGTTCGATGACACGCTGAACGCAAACAAGTCGGCTACGGTCGGCACCACCGTTTCGGCCACTGGCGGCACTGGCGGCAGCGCAAGCAATGGCGCGAGCGGCAAAGCCGGCGCGACCGGGACGAGCACTTCGATCATCACCGGCACCATGGCCGTATCGGCCTATGGCTATGGCACTGGCGGCCAAGGCGGCCAGGCGAATGGCTCGGGTGGTGGGACTGCCGGAGCCGGCGGGGTCGGCAGCGCCACGGTAAATGCAAGCAGCACGACCATATCGAACCAGGGTGTCGGGGCCTATGCCCAGGCTGTCGGTGGCAACGGCGGGAGCGCGGATGGCGCAGGCAAGACGGCAGGTGCCGGTGCCAATGAGACGACTGCCACCGCATCGGCCAGCAGCGCGGGCAATGGTTCGGTTAACGTCAGCGCCTATCTTTATGGCGGTACCGGCGGTACTGGCTACAACGGCGCAAACGGCGGCGCGGGCGGATCGAGCACGCTCACCAATGCCGTTTCCGGTTCGAGCAATGGGGGCAACCTGTCGTTGACCCAGTCGGCGATAGGCGGCAATGGCGGAGGCTCCACCGGCGGTACAAGCGGCGCCGGTGGCGCCGCCAACTCGACCCTCACCTTCAATGATTCCCTGAACACCAACAAGAGTGCGAATGTCACCGTAGGCGTCGGGGCGACCAGTGGGGCAGGCGGGAGCAACACGGGAGGCGGCAACGGCACCGCAGCTGGTGCGGCAAACGCGACTGCGACGGCCATCGGAACGCAGGCGGTCTCGCTCAACGTCAGTGCAAATGGCAACTCCGGCGGTATTGCCAACGGGGCCGGCGCGGGCACCGCCGGCAGCGGAGGCGCTGCCAGCGCCAAGGGTTCGGCGACTTCGACAACCGTGGGCAACCAGTCGGTATCGAGCAACGTAAGCGCCAATGGCGGTAGCGGGGGCTACGCCGATGGCGTTGGCAAAGCCGCCGGCAACGGAGGCGTTGCGAGTGGTTCCACGGCCTCGGCCATCACCGCTGGCAACGGTTCGGCATCGGCGCAAGTCGCGCAAACAGGCGGCAGCGGCGGTACAGGCTACAACGGCAGCAATGCCGGTAACGGTGCAAGCAGCACCTTGGCGAACGCTGCCGGTGGCGCGACGAATGGCGGCACCCTCTTCCTCTACCAAACGGTGACGGGCGGCAATGGCGGCAGCATCAGCAATGGTACCGCCGCATCGGTGGCCGGCAATGCGGGCGCGGCCACCTCGACAATGGTGTTCAACGACACGCTAAGCGCCACTACGTCCAATTCCACCAATGCACAAAGCAGTGCGACAGGGGGTAGCGGCGGAGCAGCCAATGGCGGCGCCAACGCCAAGGCGGGCGGCGCGGCCGCAGGTTCGGTCACCACGACTGGCACCAAGGCCGTTTCAAGCACCAGCTACGTGATTGGCGGCTACGGCGGAAACGTCGACGGTGCAGGTGGCGGCGCTGCGGGCAATGGCGGCACGGCGACGGGGCAGGCTGTCAGCACCTCCACCACGCTCTCGAACCAATCGGTCAGTGCCTACTCGCAAGTCAGCGGCGGCAACGGAGGTTCTGCAAACGGGGTGGGCAAGAGTGCCGGCAACGGCGGCGTTGCCAGCGGGAGCACGGCGCAGGCCAGTTCGGCTGGTAATGGCAGCGTTTCTGCAACTCTCTACCAGTACGGCGGCAGTGGTGGCACTGGCAATGGCGGTGCCACTGCCGGATCGGGAGCGGCCTCGACGCTGACAAATGCCGTGACTGGCGCAACGAACGGGGGCTCCCTTGCCTTGAGCCAGAACGCCATTGGGGGCAACGGCGGTTATTCGACCAGCGGCAATGGCGGCATTGCGGGCAACGCTGCCTCTTCGCTCACGTTTAACGATGCGCTGATCAATCCTGCTACCAGCGCAACGCTATCCGCAAGCATCAGTGCGCAGGGCGGCACTGGCGGAGCCACCTCTGTCGGCACTGGCGGGCAGGGCGGTTCGGCCACGTCCAGCGGTTCGCTCACCGGCACGGGATCGGTCTCGCTGTCGGTCAGTGCCTCGGGCGGCAGTGCGGGAACTGGGTTGGTTTCTTCCGGCACAGGATCGAGCGCCCTTGCCACGGCGGCCGGCGTTGCGGGAACAAACGCTGGTGTTTCAGCTTTTGCGCATGGCGGAACCGGGACCACTTCGAGCTCCGGTGCGGCCAGCGCGGTTGCTACCGGCAAGTCCGGCAATGCTTCGGCGTCGGCGGACTCGCACCTCGTTAGCGGAGCGCTGGTGCGCGATGTCACTGCTACCGCTGGTGCATCGCTCTATGGCGGCGGTACAACCACAAGCACTGTTTCCGCGAATGCGACGACCAGCATCGGCCTTGCGAGTGCTGCGATGGATACGACCTCGCAATCGGTCTCGCACATCGCAGGCGCACCTACCGCGGCCAATGTCGCGGCCATTCTCGCCGCAAACTCCAACATCCAGGCCGCTTTCGCGACACCGTCGCCAAGCTTCTTCGGGATTGGCGAACTGGGTGGCCGTCACTCGCCGCTAGCAGCGGGGAGCGAAACCGTCAGCCAAAGCTTCGGCCTTACGGTCGATCTCTCTCAGTTGGCGGTAAAGGAGCATCTGATTGTCGGGCTTTATGGCGGGCAGTCGTTCGGTACGGGCGTCACCAACGTGACCTTGACGATCAGCGCCAACGGATCGACGCTTGTCAGCCAGAGCTTCGGTTCAGCAGCAGCAGCGGTGACCTACTTCACCAACAACGCACTGGATCTTGGTACTCTCACAGCACCGCTCTACTCGGGCAATACGCTCAATCTGAGCGCCACGCTGACGGTGACGACAAACTCTGCCGGCTCGGGTTTCTATGGCAACTTCCTGATCGGCGATCCGCCGGCCACGACGAGCGGTACAAAAGCTGCCGCGCCGGCAGACGCGTTTCACTTCCCCGCACTGGACATCTCGCCCCATGCGCACGATCTGGCGGTGCCGGCGTATTCGGCGGACCTTACGAGCCACCACGATTTCGCGGGCTCGCAGCATGGCGATGTGGATTTCGGTCTCGTGCACTTTATCACCGAGCACGCGGCACACCTGCACGATCTGTACTTGTAAGGCGATTGCAACAAGTGTGGGCCGAGGACTGTGATCCCGTCCTCGGCCCGATCACTCTGGGCACAGCCTTTTGCTTTGCGGGTATCCTGTCAAAGGCGGCTTGCAAGTCAGTATTGCCGATATGGGGCAAGGGTTTGCCGCGATGCTGGGGCAGTCCCTCCACCAGCCGACCATGATTGATAAACGAGTCGCATTTAGATCATTAACGCGTCATATTATGATCTATAAAAGTGACAGGTATCGATCATGCAATGGAACTGGGAGCGACCTGACTGGCCCCGCTTCAGCTATGACGCTGAGGCGTTGCGCCCTGCCGAGGAGCGCTTCCTGCGCGGCTCCGGGGTCATCGTGGGCGCGCTGCTGCACGTTGACGACGCGGAGAAGCAGTCCCTGACGATCAATCTCATCGCGCAGGAGACGCTCGACAGCTCGGCGATCGAAGGCGAGATCCTCGATAGGGCAAGTGTGCAGGCATCTTTGGCCAAGCACCTCGGCTTCAAGGCGGACCGCCGCCGTGCAACTGCTGCTGAAGCCGGGGCAGCCGAGCTCATGGCCGACGTGTGGCGCACTTACGCCGGCGAGCTCACCGATGCCATGCTGTTTCGGTGGCACGCAATGCTCATGGCGGGGCGTAGGGACCTTGGCGCCGTTGGAGCATGGCGCACCGATCCAGAGCCCATGCAGATCGTCTCAGGGGCCCTTCACGCGCCCAAGGTGCACTTCGAGGCCCCACCCTCAGAGCGCGTCCCAGACGAGATGGCAGCGTTCCTGGCGTGGTTCAACGACACTGCACCAGCCGGCCCCTCACCCTTGCCTGCAATCACGCGCGCGGGAATTGCGCACTTGTGGTTCGAGAGCATCCATCCGTTCGAGGATGGCAATGGTCGCATCGGCCGTGCAGTCGCGGAGAAGGCGCTGGCGCAGGCAATCGAGGGCCCGAGCCTCACCGCGCTCGCCGAGACCATCAAGCTGCATCGCAAGGACTACCATGCCGAGCTGGCCGCAGCCAGCAAGACCATGGAGGTCGATCGATGGCTCTCCTGGTTCGCCAGGATCGCCCTGGAAGCGCAGGGGCGCACGCAGGGGCGTGTGCGCCACCTGATTGCGAAGACGCGTCTCCTGGACCGTCTACGGGGCAAATTGAACGAGCGCCAGGAACGAGCTCTGCTTCGCATGTTCGCGGAAGGCCCTGACGGCTTCAAGGGCGGTCTCAGCGCAGGAAACTACCAGACCATCACCGGCGCCTTGAGCGCGACTGCCACGCGCGACCTGGCGGAGCTGGTCAAGCTGGGTGCCTTGCGCCGTGAGGGTGAACTCAAGGGCACGCGCTACTATCTGGCGGTGTGACCGTGCGCGCCCGAACCTTCGAGCTCCGGCCGCGTGGCGATAGCATGTTCGCCTGAACAGGTCGCAGGAATCCGCCGAACGTATGTTGACCAAGGGGCTGTTAATATGGCAATCGCCGCTCGCCTGCGGGACAGCCTGTAAACCAGCTTGTAAACCGCTAGTGCGACCGTTCACGAAAACCACGGTTTTCTGCGGGTTTGCGGGTGTAGCTCAATGGTAGAGCAGCAGCTTCCCAAGCTGAATACGAGGGTTCGATTCCCTTCACCCGCTCGTCCGTTTTCAATGACTTAGATGGCGGTAGCGGGTGGCGTTCTGACTTCTGACGAGTCAGAATTCTGACTCTGCGTTGCGAGGAAGCGGTTGTGGTCGATGCCGTGCAGGATAGGACCATCGTAATCGTGAATCAGCAGCTTGCCGCCGTAGGTTTCGTAGGTCGGTTCGATGCTGGGCAAAGCAGGGTCGCCTTCAAGCCGGCAAAATGGAATGCCCATAAACTCGCGCGGCGCTTCGCCATCGAACATGAAGCAGTATTCATGTCTTAAGATGATGGCCCATGCGACGTCGTTTATCTGCCAACTGACGATCCGGAGTCGCCTCTGGTCTGCGTCGCGCAAGTGCTCGATGATTGTGTCGCTGGGGGAGAATTCCGTCATCATGCCTTCTTCCTCTGCCTTGCCCCTTGTGCGCTGTCTGCCAGGAGGGCGGCGGTCATGTTGCTGTCTACCGGGCCATAGACCTTCATGATGGCGTTGACGCTATCGGCGGCGTGGCCGGTGAGGGTGGCGATGCGATCGTGGCTGTGGCCCTGGCGTTTCAGTTCGACCACGCGGCTGCGGCGAAGATCGTGCCAGACGAGCTTGTCCATGCCGGTGCGGCCCGTGCGCTTGATCGCGTGATCCTTCACTTCATTCCAGCGGCGGTTGAAGTGGCGGTACAGCCAGGGTTCGCCGCCGGCCTCGCCGGGGGCTTCGTTCACGAGCACGTAGGTCAAGAGGCGCGGCGGGACGGCGATGCGATCGGCGGCACGGTTGCGCGCCAGGGCGCGGCGGACTTCCTCGAGCAGCTCCGGCTCCAGCGGGATATGCATGGCGCTGGGGCTATCGCTCTTCTCGTTTTTGCCCTGGACGAACTGCCAGCCCCACACCTTCCCCTGCTTGTCCGCGAAGAAGGCGCGGTCCTCGGCATCGAGCAGGTGCTTCATTTCCGTCAGCTGGGCTTCGGTGAAAGACAAAAGGTCTTGTGTACGCTGGCCGGTATAGAACGCCAGGCGCATGGCGAGGGCCATGTTCGGATATCCCAGATCATTGGCGGCTGCGATGAAGGCGGCGCGATCATCTGCCTCCCAGATCAGGCTGCGGCCCTTGGGCTGGCCGAACTTCTCGTGCGGGTTCTTGATCCACGCCAGGAGCGCGCGGAAGGTGCGAAGCCGGTTGTGCGCGGTGGTATCGCTGACTTGCCGGCCCTTGTCCGTATAGGCCCCCCTGCCCCGCAGCGAATCGGTCCAGTTCGTGATGTGGTGGGGCTGGATATCGCTGGGCAGAAGATCCCCGAAGACTTCGCAGATCAGCTTCAGATTGCTGCCGGCGGTGCGTTGGTGGCCGGGGGACATGTGCACCAGGTACTGCTTGCGGTAGCGATCGGCGTGCTCGCTGATCGTCTCAAAGGCGCTGTGCTTCAGCGGGGCGGGCGCAATCGTGCCCTCGATGCTGGTGGTCTCTGCCGGGTCCTCGCCGCGCCGCCAGGCAGCAACCTCTGCATTGCGGGCTTCGGAGCCGGTTTGTGCGGCGTGCTTGTCTGTGCCGAACTTGATCGGCTTCCACCCGGCGGCTTTTTCTGCCCGGTTCGGTTCCCAGTACCACAGCAGCTTTTCTCCCGCGCCGGGCTTGACCGTGAGGCCCTTGATGGAGCTGGCGAAGAGGCGCGCGCGGCGTAGTTCGGGGGTGAGTTTGCTCATGGGGACGTGCTCCTGTGTCAACGATCAGGGACGTGGGGATTTGCGCGAGACTGCAGAACGTGCGAGCCGTGCGGGCGACTGTCAATGCGGGGTGCGGCTATGGACGACGAGGCATTCAACCCGGAAAGCGACCTTGTGCTCTTCGCCCTGGCGGGCGTGATCAAGGGCTGGTGCGAAGTGATGGAGCCGCAGGATACGTTCGGCGCGCGGCTGACCTCCTATGGGGTGCTGCGGCTGTGGGTGCTGGCATGCGCGGCATGGTGGGCGATCAGTTCGCACTGGGCGGGGATGGCCTGGGCAAGTGTGGGGCATTTCGTGCTCAAGGATTTGGGAACATATCAGCTTGTGCGGATGGCTTCGTGGGCCGTGATGATGGGGCTTGCCAAGTTTCGGTTGATCCACCCGCCGCAACGTGGCGCTGATAGCAGCCCTTGACCTTGGCCGGGCAAAGTTCCCACCAGAACCAGCAGGAACCCGGCCCGGCCGAAGGATCGCGGCCGCAAATCGAGGCGCGGCGGGTGGTCACTCCAGCCCCAGCGCGCACTTGTAGGTATCGAGGAGCGCTTCGTATTCGCGGCGATCTTCGGGCTTCATCTTGCGGATACGGACGATATCGCGGACGATCTTGGGATCATAGCCGACGGCCTTCGCCTCGGCATACACGTCCTTGATATCGTCGCTGATGCCCTTCTTCTCTTCCTCCATGCGCTCGATGCGTTCGATCAGGAGGCGGAGGCGGTCGTCTGTTGATTCGGCCATGGTTGGTCCTTTCAGGATTAGAAGGGGATGCGATCTTCAAGCGCTGGTTGGGGCGAATTGCGGACCAGCCACTCGCGGGCGAAGCCGACGCCAGCCTGTTCGACGAGCGTTGCCAACTCTTGGATCGCATCCCCGCCGGGCAGCGCATCAAACGGGGTGCCCTTGTCCAGCAAACGCAAGGTGCGTTCGGCGATCAGGTGCCCGGTGCCGCAGGTGGGCGGTTCATATGGCGGCAGGCCATAGGCCTCGCCCGTCTGGTGACGGCCATAGGCGGCGCAGGCTGCGTCCACGAGCTGGTTCATATCGCCTTGCGGCTTCAATTTGAGCGCGGGCATTGCGCCAAGCAGCGCGCCGCGCATGGTTTCGCGCGGATCGGTGATGATGCCGGAGAGCTTTGCCTGCGGTGTCTCGACTTCGCTCGACACGAACGGGATGGGATTATCGGCGGGCGGGAAGCGCTTGATAAGTTCGTCGATCAGGCGCGGGATGACATCGGCGGGCAGCTTGATAGCCTGACCGCTACCAAGCGCGACCCACAAATCGCCCTCGGCGTCCTCCGCCAGTGACCAGAGGTATCCATCGCCGCCGTAGTCGCCCGTGAGGGGGCCGGTGACGATGGTTTGTGAAAAGATATTTTGCATTGCTGGTCTTTCGGGGTTGTGGGGCCGGTCCTGATGGACCGGCCCCGGTGCGACCCGCTGGGCGGGATCAGATGCCGTCGACGGCGAGCATTGCCTTGCTGGCCTTGAACACGAAGTGCGGGGGCTGGCCGTTGACGGGGCGGATCGCCTCGATCGGGGCGACGGTGAAGGCGGCGAATTCGAGGGCGAAGCGGCCTTCGGCGGTGGCCTGGTTGACGGTGAGGACGTATTCACCCCTAGCCGTGCGCTTGGCAGCAAACTTGCCGGTTTCGTTATCGACCGAGACGCGGATCATGCCGGCATCGGCATCGCGGCCGAACAGCAGGCGCACGTTGCATTCGGGCTGCACCAGGCTGATGCCCTTGGCGAGCTTCGCGCCGATCGCGATGCGGATGTAGCGCGTCTCCCCCCCCCCCTGCGGAGGCCAAGCCGACGCGCGGTGACCAGCACGCCATGTTCGGGGATCTTCGAGGCGGCAGTTTTCTTGGGGCGAACGGGATCGATATCTTCGAAGGCCATGGGGCATCCTTTCGGGGCTAGTAGGGCAGATCGCTCTCTTCGAGCTGGATCATGGGAGAGGTGCGGCGGGGCGGCGCGCAGACATCGCAGGCGCGCCCGCACAGATCGCAGCCGCCTTCGGGATCGATGCAGGCGAAGTCCTCGATGCAATCGTAGACCACGCCCTCGCCGCCGCAATTCCAGCAGCCGGGTTCTTCATCGAAGCCGTCGAAATCATCATCGGGACCGGCGGGCGCGTTCATGCCCAGCCCCACAGGAAGCGCGCCAGGGCGGCGATCAGCTGGCCGTGTTCGCCGCTGTCATCCTCTACATTGGCCTGCATCGAGGCCTGTTCGATCAGGAGGATGGTGCGCAGGGCATCGGCGACGTGCTCGGCCGGCTCCAGCGCAAAGGGGGCGCGGGCTTCCTGATCGCCTTCGCGGGCATAGCGCAGCAGCTCGCCGGCGGCATCGATCAGCTGCTGGGCGGCGAGGCGGGCGACGTGGCGCCTGGCATCCGGCTCTGCGCAATGGCTGCACAGCGGGCGCTTGCCTTCCGGCTCCACCCACCAGCACGCGCCGCGCAGATCATCGCTGCAGGCGGCGGCTTCGGTGCAGCCACAGACGGCGCAGGCCTTTGCTTCGGTCCATGCGGGGGCGGTCATGCTGCGTCATCCCCGTCGCTATCGGCCACGGTATCGTGGACGCGCGGCAGCGAGATGGGGTTGCTGGCAGACTTCATGACGAAGAACGTCTGGCCGGGATAAGCCCTTGCCATGCTGTGGGCGATGGCGAAGGCTTCCTTGTGGGTGGCGTGGCTGACCTTGGCAGGTGCCTCGCCCTCTGGACTGAAGACGGTGTAGAACCTCATGCGGCTTGCTCCGGTTGCGTGGGAACGGTGAGGGCATCGGCGGCAAGCGCGGTGCGCAGGCGGGCGGTGGCGGCCGCCAGTTCGCGGTGGCAGTGCTGCAGGGCGAGGCGCTGGTGGCGGTGGCTCTGCAGCAGATCGCGCAGGGCCTGTGCTTCCTGATCGCGGCATTCGCGCTCTAGCCGGTTGACCAGATATTCGACTGGCAGGCGGACGCGCTTGTACGCGCCGGTTTCGTGCAGTTCGGGCGGTTCGATCATGTGCGCCTCCACGTTTCATCATAGCCGGCGAGCCATGCATCGCGGTGCCAGGGGCGATCTTCGCCATAGGGGCACTGATCGCGATAGTGCTTCGCGCCGATACGGCCGCAGGCCGCGCCGCGATTAAAGGCGGCGATCAGGACGACATCGGACGGGCGCGGCGGATCGGCCAGGATAGCGGGCGCGCTCACGCTGCATGCCTTTCATAGTCCGCATAGTGCGGAGCCATGCGCAGCAGCGTTTCAGCGTGGCACCATGGGCTGGTTAGCGGACACCAGCAGGCAAGATCGTGCCTGGCGAGCGTGTGGAGATTGGTGAGGACGCGGGCGCGGAGGCGTTCCAGCGCCTCTATCTCGGCCGGGCAGAAGCCCATGCGTTCGAGTGTCAACGCGCCGATGCGGCCCTTGAGCCATTCATCATGCAGGATGGTGGCCTTGGCATGGCCGCGCCCTGCCGTATGGAACGGATTGCCCCACATGGTGGGCCTGCCGACATAGATCACGCCTTCGGGCGTGCGATAGCCTTTGCGGCGCGAGCGCTGGATGCGCTGCGCTGGCACAATAAGCGAAGGGTTGAACGAGGGGGCCGAAGCCCCCTCGTTCCTCGATGGCTCAGCCGGAGCCGTCGCCGTAGCCGGAGCCGTAGCCGGAGCCGGAGCCGTCGCCGTAGCCGGAGCCGTCGCCGTAGCCGGAGCCGTCGCCGTAGCCGGAGCCGGAGCCGTCGCCGGAGCCGTAGCCGTCGCCGTAGCCGGAGCCGGAGCCGTCGCCGTCGCCGTAGCCGTCGCCGTCGCCGGAGCCGGAGCCGTAGCCGGAGCCGTCGCCGTCGCCGACATTAGCGCGGCTCATGGGTCGGGAACTGCGCGATGTTCTCGGCAGCCTCGGGCGAGCATTCGATGATCTCGCAGTTTTCGGTGAGCACGATCGACACAGGCGCGCCGAGCTTGGTGTCCTTGGTATCGAGCCCGACGGTGGCGACATCGGACAGGGTGATGCCCTTGTTGCCCTTGACGCGCCAGCGCCACAGGCGGCGGCTTGCCGACAGCTCGGCCTGCCGATCATGGCGCGACACAAGGATGCCGGCATGCACCCCTGCCTCGCGCGTGCGGACAATCACATATTTGCCGATCCAGGGATCGGTTGCGGTATCAGCCATGGTGTTCTCCTGTCTGGCTGGTTGGGAAAGGGTGATCAAACCGCTCACTTGCGGGTCCGATCGATGTAGAGGGTGCCGCTGTCCATGAGGGTGCCGACGTAGGCGACGCTATCGCGGCCCGCTTCTTCATCGGCATCGAGCTGCAGGCCGGTGATTTGGGTGAGCTGGTTGCGGGCGAAGGTGCAGATCGCGGCTTCGCGGGTGCCAGGCTTGGCGTGGCGCGTCTTGTGCCAGGCCTTGACCAGCGGGGCGATGATCGCGCCGTCCATCAGATTGACCTGGTGGAAGGCCTTGCGGCACGGGGCGGAACAGAACTTGCGGCCCAGGCCGCGCCCGCCGGGCGGGAACGCCGCGCCGCAATTGGGGCAGGTGCAGGCCGGGGTATCGGCGGCGATGGGGGCGAGCGCGTTCATGGGCGCTTGCCCTTGGCGAGCACCGCGCCGAGCTGGGCATTGCTGGCAACCAGCATCTGCGCCTCTGCCGCGTCTGCCATGCTATTGAGCGAGGCGGCGAGAAGGCGCGCGCCTTCGGGCGTGACGCATTCGTGCAGAAGCAGCTGGTGGCGCTGAAACTGCATGATGATGTGGACGGGGCCGGTGGACAGCCGGAACAGCGACATCGCGAACTGCTCGTTCGGCAGGCTGTGCATGCCTGATGGCATCACGATGTTGAACGGCTGCGGGTAGATCGTGCGATCGGACGGATCGAGATTGGTGGCGGCGTGATCATCGCAGCCCTTGAAGCCATCTTCAGGCATCTGCGCCCTCCCCCCTTGTGGCCGCGTGATCGATGCGATCAATCAGGGCGAGGCAAAGCGCGGCCTGCTTGACCGCGCGGCGGCGCAGGACTTCGGCCTTCTGGTTAAACTGCACGGTTTCCTGCATGCCGATCGCGCCGCGCAGCAGCTCGCTCGTGAAGAAGCGCAGCGGCAGGGTGGCATCGCTTTCCGCGGTGTGGCCGTGGCGTTCAATCTGTTCGGCGCGGGCGGCGACGACATCGAGGACGCCGCCGGCGGGGATGCCCGTGGCGATATCGGGGATGGCGTTCATGGCTGGCCCCCATGCGAGTAAATCCAGGCAGCGAGGCCAGTGAAGACGACGGCGGCAACCATGGCGGCGATGAACAGCGCCAGATCGAGCAGATCGGGGCGCGGGTTTTCTGGCGGCATGGGGTGAAGCATGGCGATCAGCTCCAGATGCGGAGCGCGGCTTTGGCCAGAACCACCGCGAAATAGAGCGCGGTGAGGCCGATCAGCAGCTTGTAGGGGAGGCCCCGCGCGGCTGCCGGCGAAAGCAGCGCGGTGGACGGCGGGGGTGGCGGCGGCGGGATGGCATCCCACTGCGCCTGCTGGCGCTGCAGCGGGTTCATGCGCGTTCGCCAAAGCTGACTTGCGCGTTGTGCACGGGCACGCCGCGTTCTTCGGCATGCTTCACCAGCACTTCCCGGTGTGTCTTCATCAGGGTTTCGAGAAGGCTGCCCGCGATGCCGTGCGCGGTCATCTGCACGCGCGGATCGGGGTGACCATCGATCACGCGGGCCATCGCATCATAGCCGGACTGGGCGGCGTGGCAGGCGATATCGACAATCTCGCCCACGAAAGCCGCAGGGATGCCCTTGCCGACAAGCGTGAGGCGAATATCGGCGCGCAGGGAGCCATCGAAGAAATCTGTGCTGCTCATGCGCCCTTCCCCTGAAAGCGGGCCTGCAGCGTGGCTTCGACCAGGGCCGCGCGATCCGGGTTGGCGGCGGTGCCGGTGGCATCGCCGAAATAGCGCTGGGCGATCCAGACATCGACGGCGGCGCGCAGCCATTCGCTTTTGGGGGTGACGGCAGCCGCGCCGGTGATGACCCTGCCGCCGCGAAGGCGCGAGCTGACCGGATGGGGGAAGCCGCCCTGATCGATGTGCGCGCGGATGTGCGTGACCACGGTGCGCAGATCGACGGCCGTGAGCCGGAGCTGGCGGGCGACATAGAGCACCCCGCAGAACTGGCCGCGCTGGCCCAGTTCTACATCGAGGCGCTGGGCGGGCAGCCGCCGGGAAGGCGGCGCGATGCCGATATCGTTGGCGGGAAGCGGCACCTGAAGCGCCGGAACTGTTTGCGGCATGATAACCTCCGTTCGGGTGAACGGCGGCTATTCGTAATCGAATTGATTACATGGTCAAGCGCAAATGTTCTGGATTTGATAACAGCCTAGCCGGTCTTGCCAGCCTGATCATCATCCTTGCCCTGCCCGAAATCGTTGGCCGGGCGCTGTTCTGCCACGCGGTGGATGAATTCGCGCTGCAGCGGGCTGGCTTCGCGATAGGCGCGGATCAGGGCCATTTCCTCTTCCCGCAGGAAGGCGTTCTGATCATCCTCGAGCAGCAAATCCACAGGCGTTACGCCGAAAACGGGGGCAATCCGGCGCATATAGTCCAGCGTCAATTGCATGCGGCCAACCTCGAGCGAGCTGATCGTAACTTTCGACACGTTCACCTTGTCCGCCAGGGCCTGCTGCGACATGCCGGCGGCCATGCGCAAGCGCCGGAGATTGTTGGGTGCCTCGTCCATAGGCACAAGGTGAATTACAGCGCTGGGCATAGCTAGACGCGTAATCGATGATCGCTGCTTGTCAATTTGTTATCGTTCCGATTACATGCCCCGCAATGACACAGGGACATGACATGGACCAGAACGGGACAGAGGGCGCGGCGGGACCGGATGCACCTGCGATGCACCCGCTGAAGGCATGGCGAACGGGCAATGGCCTGACGCTGGCGCAATGCGCGCAGAAGGTGGGGACTACGCGGCAGGTGTGGCACGCCTGGGAAGCGGGCAAGCGCCGCCCGCGCCCCAACTATTTGCGGTTGCTGCGGAAGGTGACGAACGGGGCTGTGGATGCCAATTCGTTCGTTCCCGACGAGGATGAGTCCGAACTGGAAAGCGCTGCCTGATGGCGCGGGAGTTGACGCCGGAGCAGCGCGCGGCGCGCGCGGCGGAGCTGGACGAGCTGCGGCGGCGGCTTAACGAAAGGGTGGACGAGCTGGTGCCCGCCTACCTGCCTGGCGCGCGGCAGGCCGGGCGCTTCTGGGAAGTGGGCGGCCTCGACGGCGAGCGCGGGCAGGCGATGAAGATCAACCGCCAGGGCGCGATGAAAGGCTTCTGGACCAACTTCAAGCTGCAGCGCGGCGAACATGGCCGCAGCGGGCAGATGCTGGACCTTGTGGTCGACAAGAAATTCGGCGGGAACTTCGGCAAGGCGATCAAGGCGCTGCGGCAGAGCGAGGGGCTGGCGAACGCGACGGCAGAGGACACGGCGCGCTTCGCGAGGCTGGCGGCGGCGCATGCGGTGCGGGTGGCGGCGGAAACCAGCGCGGAGGAAGCGAAGAAGCGCAGCCGCGCGCAGGCGCTGTGGCACGGGGCGGTGCCGATCCATGGCACGCCTGCCGAAGCCTATCTGCAATACCGCGTGCCGGGCTGGCGCGCGCTGGGCGCATGGCCGGGGGCGCTGCGATACCGGCCCGACGTGGGCTGCCCGATAAGATCGCACTATCCCAACTGGACGGGATACCCGGCGATGCTGGCGGCGGTGTTTGGCCCGGACGGCGATATCGTGGCGGTGCACCGCACCTATCTGGATATCAGCCGCTGGGACCATGGCACGAAGACGGGCCGCGTGGTGCAGCACAAGGTTTTCCGGCCCGAAATCGAGGGCGTGGACGAGCACGGCGAGATCCGGGTGGCGCATGGCGAGCCGGTGATCCTTGATGCCACGATGCTGGGCCTGCGCGGCAAGGTGAAGAGCCACAAGGCAACGCTGGGCAAGTATCACGACATCAGCGCGCAAGGTGGCGGCGGCTATATCCCGCTGCGCAAGGGCGCCAGCGGCAAGCGGCTGCGCGACATTCCGGCGGGCACGGTGCCGCACTTTTCCGAAGGCATTGAGGACGCACTGAATTATGCCGTTCGGCAGCCCGATGCCTGGATCGGGGCGGCGGTGAGCCTTTCCAACATGGCGCATGTGTGGCTGCCGCCGCAGGCCGGGGGCGTGTGCTTCATCGCGGACCGCGATGCGGTGGAGAACGTGGCGGCGGCGGACAGCTTCGAGGCGGCTGTGGCGGCGCACCAGGCGCGGCGGGACGATCCCGATTTCGTGCGCGCGGTGTGGCCATCGCCGGGGTTCAAGGACTTCAGCGATGAAGCGATGGCCGGAGCGCGCGAAGCATGAGCACGGCGGGGGAGGATGAAGGCGCGGGCGGGCCACAGGTACTGCCGGACCTGCGCGACAAGGTGGCGGCGCGGAAGAGTGGGAAGCGCAAGGCGGAGGGCGAGCGCCCTGACGATGGTAGAAAGCCTGGCCCCGAACCCGATGACATGACAGATCGGGGCGGTGGCGGGCTTGGCCCCGATTGCCCGGCGACGATCCTGGGCGTGAACGGCGAGACGCTGTACATCCTTGATGACCTGTTCCAGCTGCGCAAGCTGGCCCCGAAGCTCGACAAATCGATGATGTATTCGATCTTCGGCCACGGGTGGCTGGACGACCGGTTTCCCATGCGCGGGCCGACAGGCGAGCCGTTGAAGAACAAGTTCAACCAGGATCATGCGCAGCGCGCGATCATTTCCGCGTGCAAGGCCAAGGGGCGCATTTCGATCGAGGATGCCGAGCGGCAGCGCGGGAGCCATGCGAGCCGCAAGGGCGCGCTGATCCTGCATTGCGGCGATGCGCTGGTAATCGCGGGTGAGATGACGCGGTCCGGCGCGAAGACAGGCCAGCCCTATGGCGAAGCCTCTATGAACCCGGTCTATACCCGGATGCCGGGCCTCTATGAGCGGCTGATCTTCCCCCTCGACAACGAAATCGAGCGCCCGGCGGATGAACCTGCCAGCCTTGAGGAAGCATGGGCGGCGCTGGACCATATCAACCGGGGCGGGTGGAACTGGCGCGGGCCGACGCAGGTGCAGCTGGACGGCGATCCGGACGAGCCGGGAGCAAGTGTGGATATCTATGCCTGGCTGGTGTTTGGCTGGGCGATGAGCGCGAAGCTGTGCGGCGCGCTGTTTCGCCGCCCTGCCCTGCTGGTGACAGGCCCGACACAGCAGGGCAAATCGACCTTGCTGGCGCGGCTGAAGGACCTGATCGGCGAAGGCTGGTTCATTGCGCCGGAGGACCCATCGGAAGCGGGCATTACCGCCGAAATGGGCAAGGCGCGGATTGCCGTGCTGCTGGACGAGCTGGAGGGGAAGGACGACGATCCGGGCTATATCAAGCGGATGTACAACCTGATGCTGCGCAGCTTTGACGGCGGCGGCAAGCTGCGATCGAGCGCCGACCAGAAGGCGGTGAAGACCGAACTCTATTCGAGCTTCCAAGGTTCCAGCGTGCTGCCGCCGAAAATGCGGCCGCAGGAGCGAAACCGCATGATCATTGCCGAAATCGGCGTGCGGCTCGACCCGGCGCGCAACTATGAATGCCCGGACTGGTTCCCCGCGATCGGGCCGCGCCTGCACCGGCGGCTTGCCGAGCAATGGCCGCGCTACGGGGCGACGCTGAAGGCCTATGAAGGCGAGATGGCGCGGCGCGGGAGCAGCGGGCGCGAGCGCGACTGCTATGCCACGGCGCTGGCCTGCGCGGACCTTGCCCTGTTCGACCAGGAGCCGGACCAGGCGAGCGAAATGGGCATGAGCCATGCCGCGCCCGCGCGGGTGCGCCAGCTGGTGGCGGCGATCGTGCCGCTGATCGGCACGCTGCGGGATCAGAACATCGATCATCCCGAACGCGCGGTGGCGGCGCTGCTTTCCACGCACCTGCCCAGCCCTGGCGGGCAAGTGCAGCAGACGGTGGGGCAGTGGATCGAAAAGGGGATTATCGCGCTGGGCACCGACGATGACAGCGCCTGGTCGCTCGCCCGGACCCAGCTGGCAAGCCATGGCATGCGGCTGTGCAACCTGAAGCCGGACCATGCAACCAGCAAGGCCGGGATCATCGAGCTGGCGGACCTGGGCAGCGGATATCTGTGCATCGCCGGGGCAACGCACGAGGCGATGATCAAGATCTACAAGGGCACCGAATTCAACCAGGGCCGCTGGCCGGATGCGCTTTCAAGGCTTGTGCATGTGGTGCGCGATGCTGCCGGAAACGAGATTGGCCAGATGCCCGCGATCAAGGGCAAGATACCCAAGATCGGCGGTTGGCAGGGGGCGTGCACGCTGATCCCGCTGGCCGCGTTCCTCGACCTGGTGGAGCTTTCCGAGCAGATCGCGGCGCTGCGCGCGGCGGCGGAGCTGGGCCACAGCCAGGCGGTGGCGCGGGCCAAGCTGAAACTGGAGGGCAAGGGGAAATGAGCGGGGCGGATGAAGGGGCGGCGGTGCTGCCGATCCGCGACGGGCTGGAGCTGGTAGCGGACGTGCAGCGCGAGGCGCTGGACTGGTTCAAGACCGTGCTGGCGGAGCATAGCGGGGCGGACCTTACAGGCGTGTGCTTTACCATCCATCACGCGGACGGGCGGTGCACGGGCTTCAGTTACTCGGCGTTGGACAAGGTGCTGCCGAATGCCCTGATAGAGGCGCAGGGGGCGGTGACATTGACCGGGATGGCGCGGGAAAGCGCCAAGGGGCGCTGATTAGCATCAAGGATGCTTTGCGGACAAAGCGAAGGCCCCGGCGCTGGTGGCGTACGGGGCCTTTGTGTGGCTGGTGGTGGGCGGCGCTAGGCCTGCTGGTCGGCAAGCCGCTCCAGCTCCGCCTGCTTGTCGCGCCAGCCTTCCATGTACCGTTCGTGATCGCGGTGGCCGGGGTTCCATGGTGGATCGCAGAAGCCGTCTGCAGCGTCGTCCATGCCTTGCTGATACCATTTCGACGTGCGTGCCATGGATCAGGCCTCCCGCACGAGGATGTCGGCGCATTCGAGCAGCTCGACCAGGCGGCGCGCCCAGGCTTCGGCGTCCTCCTGCTTGCCGCACTGCTTGTAGGCGATGGCCTTGGCGAGGGCCTGGGCGATTTGGCTGCGATCAATCATATCAGGTCCTTTCCGGTCAGTCGTTGGCGGCGGGGGTGGTGAGGCGCTGCAGCAGCTGGCGCTTGGCGCGGGTGGAGACGTTGCGGATCAGGTCCTCCATGGTCTCGCAATCGAGGCGGCTTTGCCATGCCATGCTGCGCGCGGCCTGCACGAGCTGGTGGGTGGTGTGATCCAGTGCGCTGATGGGGTTGCCGGTGATGTTCACTGGATCGCCTCCCCGGCAAGAGCGGGAGCGGCGGGGGCGCGCCATGTCCAGCGCTGGGCCTGCCCGAACTTGGTGTTGCGCCAGCTCCACCCGCGAGCGGTGAGGATATCGGCGATGCGGTGCTTGGCGGGGCTATCGGGCGTGCCTATGCCGATGCCGTGGCCGATATCGGCATAGGTGAGACGGTCCTTGCCTTCGACCCATGCGAGGAGCGCGGCGACGAGGCCATCGGGGAAGCTGTGCTCGATGGGGGCGGCGGCGAATTGATCGGGATCGGGCAGGCCTACAGCGGCCCAGATGGTGCGCGCGGCGCGGGTGCCGAAGAGGCGGCGGGCTTCGCGGACCACGGCGACGGCCGCGCCGAGATAGGCGGGATCGAATGCCGGCGCGGCGGGCGCTGCCGGCGTTGGTGGCGGCTCGACGCCGGGCATGGTGTAGGTGCCGTGCTGGCGGAGGGCGGGAAGGACTTCGCCGGTGAGCCAGCGGCGGACGGCGACGGCCTCGGCCTTGTCGGACCGCAGCACGAGGGTCCACATGCCGGATTCGGACACCATGTTGACCGGGCCGTTGACGCGCCATGCCTCATTCTGAATGAGGCGTACCTGATCGTCGTCTAACCGCGTGAGAGCCTGACTGACATTGTTGAGGCCAAGCACCGCGCAGAGGTCGCCAGCAAGCCACCATGGCGCGCCGTCAATGATCGCGATGCGAACAGCGCGGCTACTGTAATCGAAGCAGAGAAAATCGTTCATTGCTGATCGTCCTGTGTGGACGGCCACCAGCTTCCATTCTGGTGGCCGGACGTGACGGGTTGGAAGACCGATCAGCAACGGCAAGGCTTTCGCCTTCCCACCACGCCCGACCATAAGAAAACGCGCTCAGGCCGGGGCCTAGCGCGTTGGTCGCGCTGAATTCGGGCTTCCATTCCCGGCCCGGCGACTTGCTGGGCAACAGGGGATATACAGATGGTCGACTCGAACGGCAAGGGGAAGCGCGGGTGGGCCGAATAGCGAAGGTCATGGGCCAGCCAATCGGCGCGACAATTGGCGTGATAGCCTTCTATCTCGCGCTCGCGCCACTGCCTGGCATGGAAGAGGCGCTGCTGATCGGGGCGGGCCTTGCCGCGATGACCGACCCGCCGATTGCTGTTGCTGCGCTTCTCACCGCCATCATGGCGAGGCGATCTTGGCATGTTGTGGTAGGTGCTACAGTCGCCGCGTTCATTTGCGCAGTCGAGCCAAGGTCCCGCTTGGTGCCGATTTCGACGACATTCTACATAGATGAGGTAATGGGTGCGTGGTGCATGGCCTCATTACTGGCCGGAGTGATAGCGCAATTGATCCCGCGCGCGAAAATCAGCGAGGGCGGCGCGGAATAGCCCGCGCCCGGACCCGTTGCGGGTTCCATCAATGATGGCTTTCGATGGCGCCACGAATGCCCTTGCCCAGCCCTGGCAAAGGCGCGGCAGAAGCCGGGGCAGGCGGCGAACTGATCAAGTTCGCGCCTGGCACGCAGGCCGACAGCTCGCAGACTTAAGCCAGCTCGCGCGGGCAGCGTAGGCACCGGCAAAGCATCGGCACCGGCGAAGCCGGGCCGGTGCTGCAGCAGGGGCCGGAGCGGTGCGCCCGCGCTCCACATTCCTTCCCGTCGTCCAGACGCACCCGTACCCGGTGGGCGCTTCGCCTCGATCGCGCGCGCCTTCGATCGGCCTTTCCCGAACCCGAACCCGGACCCATAGGGCGGGATTGCAAGAGGCGTTTGCGCGGCTCGCCGATGGGTCGGGGGGCGGCGGTAACCGCGAGGCTAACCTGTGGCGCTAACTTGGCCTCTCTCACAAGGCATTGGAAACGCTGGCGAATATCCGGCAGGGTAGCAGGTTAGCCGGTTAGCGGCCTTTCCAATATGCGCGCGATCATGCGCGCACGCGAGGGGGCTGGATCGGTGCGACGGACGATGCGCGCGCGTATTCGGGGCGATAGAGCGCTAACCTGCTAACCTATGCTCATTTAGATAGAGATATCAGTAGGTTGACAGGCTTGGCAGGGTAGCGAGAGGCGGTTAGCTCGAAAGTGCGCAGGTCTAACCATTAACCGTTTGCGGCGGCTCCGATCCGGGGGATACATATCCGGCCCTATGGGCTGTCTCCCGATCCTCGCGCCGAATATTCCAGGGGCTGGAAATGCCGGGGCCGCTGCGCGCCTGGTGCCGATCGGCGCTGGACGGGTGTTGCGGGCGGCGGGGGCGGCGGTGCCGCCAGAATTTTCCGGCTGCGGGGCGGCCTCGAGGTCGGCCAGCTCGCGCGGCGCGATCGGCGGAAATCTGCCGTTTTCGGGCTGGTCGATGGGCCAAGTCAGAATGGCAAAGTCAGAATGCGGGGGGCAAGCTGCTGATTTTGCTGCGGTTTCGCGCGGGTCGGATCAGCCTTCGAGGCTGACGGCGGACCGGCTCCGCCTTCGGCGGAGGGGCCGCGACCCCCTTCGCGCCGCGCGCGATGTTTTCATCCCCGTCGCGCAGGCCGGAAACCGGAATGGTGAAAAAGCGGTCGGATCAGCCCGATCCGCGCCCTGCGCAACCTGCCAAGCCGATGCGGCAGGGGCTGAAGGGCGGAAAAACGGGCGCGAGATTCCCCCGGTCCTTACGGGGTCGGGGGTGCGGGCGGCGCGAAGCGCAGGTGTCAACGGCCGGTCTGCGCGCCGCCCGAAAATTCGCCGGAAAATGGGTCAGGGTGAGGGATTTGCCTGGTCCTGCGCACGCGGTGTCAACGAAACGGGGACGCTAGAATCGGGGCGCGGCGGTGTCAACTAAGCCCGGCCCCATCGAGCGCGCTTTTCGCGAGGATATGGGCGTGGGGGCGGCGCTGGGCGTCGACATGGATGCCGAGCAGCTGGATCTGCTGCGGGGCGAGGATGGCAAGCTGCCGGCGAACGTGTTCCAGCTGGCGCGCAAGCGCGGGCCTGGGCGCACGCCGGGATCGCCGAACCGGAAAAGCGCGGAGTACGTCAAGTATTTCGTCCACAAATACGGCGATCCGGTCGATTATCTGGGTTCCACGTTTTCCATGCCGCTCGACCAGGCGGTGGAACTGGTGCTGGCGGCGGAAAACTACCCTGACCGCGAGGCGCGGCTGCTGCGCATGTGCGACGAGGCGGTGGAAGCCATGGCCAAGGCCATCAGCGAAGGCTGGTCCGGCGAGCGGATGAAGGCCGTGGTGCGTATGGTGGAGTCGGTGGAGCGCGCGGCGAACGGCATGAAGGCCAAGCCGGGCGATATCGCGGTGAAAATCTGGCTTTTGCAGAAGGATGCCGCGAAAGAGGCCGCGCAGTACATCCGCAGCAAGAAGCCCACCGAGCACGTGGTGGACGCGAACCTCGATTTCCGGGCGTTTTTCGTCGGCAGCCACGGCGATCATCTGGAGCCGGAGCAACGCGCGCTGGCGAATGCCGCCGATGCGGTGAACAAGGGGCTGATCGGCGAGGGCGACCTCAAGGAACTGCGCATCATCGACGGCGAATTCACCGTTTCCGGTGAGGGTGACGCCGAATGAGCGGCTATGCGGACCTGCTAAAGCCGGTGGGGCCGCAGGCGGAGGCCTTCGTCAAGGACAAGCGCCTGCTGACCGCGATCATGGGGCCGCCGGGATCGGCAAAGTCCACCAGCTGCATCCGCAAGATCGTGTTCGAAAGCCCACTGTGGCAGGTGCCGGGGCCCGACGGCGTGATCCGGGTGCGCTGGGCGGCGGTGCGCGCGACCTATCCGCAGCTTGAGCGCAACGTGCTGAAAAGCTGGTTCATGTGGTTCCCCAAGAACCGGGGCAACTGGAACGGTTCGACCCTCACGCACACGTTGCGCTACGAGCTGGTGGATGCCGGCACCGGCAAAGTCCACCCGGTTGAGCTGGAGATGATCTTCATCGCCCTCAACGACAAATCGGCCGAAGACGTACTGCCGGGCCTTGAGCTGACGGGCCTGTGGCTCAACGAAGTGAACACCCTGCCGATCGCTGTGTGGCTGATCGGCGCGGGCCGCACCGGGCGCTACCCTTCGAGCAAGTTTGGCGGGTGCACCTGGTCGGGCGTGATCTGCGACATGAACGCGCCCGATATCGACAGCTGGACCTATGACCTGCTGGTCGAGCGCAATCTGGGGCTGGACGAGGAAACGGAAGCCGAACTGCGCGAGGCGCTGGGCGAGCGCTTTGGTGTGGGCTTCTACCGGCAGCCGGGCTGGCGATCGAAGGACCCGCCGCCGGAAAACCTTGAGAACGTCGAGCCGGGCTACGCTGCCAAGCTGATGATGGTCTACGCCAAGAACCCGAACCTGTTCCGCCGCCTGGTGGACAACGAATTCGGCATGGTGGTGAGCGGCCAGCTGGTGTTCCCCGAAATCAACCAGCGGTTCCACTTTACCGACGAAGCGCTGAAGCCCTTGCCCGACTGGCCGATCTTTGCCGGGCTGGATGGCGGGCGCACGCCGGCGATGGTGTTCTTTCAGGTGCCGAACGGCAACCAGTGCCGCGTGCTGGACGAACTGGTGATCTATGATCCGAGCAAGGCGAGCGCGGATGACAGCATCTCGCTCGAGCGGCTTGGCCCCAAGGCCTTTGGCGAACTGGCCCGCAATTTCTGCGCCGACCGCTACGGCGAGCGCGAGATCGAGTGCGTGTTCTATGACCCTTCGATCGACTTCGGCCAGGAAGAAGACGCCTATCATTGGCTGGAGGTGTTCAGGGATGAATTCCCGAGCCGGTACAAGCCGGGCGGCGATGCCGGCAACCGCCTGCAGCCCCGGCACGACGCGGTGCGTGACTACCTCAACACTTCGCCCGGCGGACAGCCCGGCATGCTGATCAGCAGCGCCTGCCCGGTGCTGCGGCGCGGCTTTTCGGGCGGGTACATCCTGGAGGAAGCGAAAACCTCCACCGGCAAGATCCTGAAGGACCGGCCCAAGGGGCCGTTCACCCACGTGCAGGACGGCCTGCAGCACGGCGTGCTGGGCTTCAAGCTGCGCGGGCGCGGCATGAACGCCATGCGCGAGCGGCGCGAGGCGCAGCGGTTTTCGCCCACCAAGGTGACCTATTCCAAGCAGGTGGCGCAGCTGCGCGGGCAGAGAGGAACACGCTGATGGGATTTCTGGCACCGGTATTTGCCTTTCTGGGCACGACGGCGGGCGCGGCGGTGGGTGCGACCGCGCTTTCCGCCGGGATCGGCGCGATTACGCGCGGAGGTGGGCAGCAGCCGCAGGCACCGCAGATTGCGAGCCGGAACGACGCGGCCGACCGGGCGGCAGCATCGGACAACCTTGCGCGGCGCACCGGTGCACGTGGGCAGAGAAAGACCCCGGTGGGCGGCGCGGAAGCCGCGACCGGGGCCAAGACCAGTTTGCTGGGGCGATCCTGATTTTGCGGCCGCAACGCACTTGCGGGACTGACACGAAAGGAATTTGGCATGGCACGGCTGAAAACGTTGAAAGATGCAGATAGCGCTGCCGGTGGCAGCGCGGGGAAGGATGCAGATAGCGCTGCCGCTGGCAGCGCGCGACAGGATGCAGATGGCGCGGTGGCGGTGGCCACGACAGGGGATGCGGCGGTTGTGGACGCCGGTGCGACCCCCGCGCCGGGGGGCGAGGCGGAGGCCGGTTTGCTCATGGCCGAGCCGGAGCCCGCCCCCCAACCGGATGTGATGGCGGATGCTGGGGGCGACGGCCCGGCGCAAGGCGCTGACGCAGATGTCGGTGCGCCTCAGGGCGGCGAGGCATCGCCCCCTGAGGTCCCTGCCTTGCCTGTGGCGGGGCCGACCGACGTACCTCCGGCCGGGGATGATCTGGTTGAAGCGCTCGACCGGGCGCATGCGACGATCGATAGGATGCAGGGTGAATACCTTGCCCAGTCCGACAGGCTGGCGGCGGTGAATGCGCGCGCGGCGAGCCTTGAGGACGAGGTGACGGCCAAGCAGGGCGAGATCGACGCGCTGACGAAGGCGGTGGCGGAGCGCGATGCGCAGATTGCGGCGCTGGGCAGTGCGCCGCCGCCGGTGCCAGCAGAATATGCCGTTCACCGGCCCGCTGCCGGCGATGTGCTGAAGGGGCTGGATGACTTCACGCCGACCGAAGATGCCATCGCCTACCTCGATGCCGGCGAACTGCTGGTGATGGTGCTGGCCGACGACAATGGCGTGGTGCAGCCCTTTGCCCCCGCGATCGGCGGCAAGGCCATGTTCACGCCGCACGGCGGGAGCCTGCTCTACGCTCCGCTGATCATGCTGGAGCCGGAGCTGCCGCTGGTGAGCGTGCGCTATGCCGTGCTGCTGGACGACGATGGCAACGTGCTTTCGGTGTGCCGCCTGGGCGCGGTGCTGATCGGCGGCGGGGGCCTTTCCGCGATGATCCCCGGCAACAACCTGCGGTTCAACTTCGGCTGAGAGGGGGCCTGCGATGTACAGCGGCGAGGCGATCATCAAGCGGCAGGCCCGCATGGAGGCGGGGCAAACCGCCATCCGCGAACTGCGGCAGGAGGTTGCCGAGCTGCTGTTGCCGCGCCAGGCGAAGTTCTATTGCCTGGGGCAGTTCGGTGCGCAGCAGACGCTGGTGGCATCGGTGTTCGACGAATACGCCCAGCAGAAATTCGAGGAAGGCGTATCGATCGCGATGGGCCTTTCCAACCCGTCCGGCCAGATATGGCAACGCTGGACGCTGGGCGACGAAGAGCTGATGCGACTGCCGCACGTGGCGCTGTGGGTGGAGGACAAGAACCGCCTGCTGCAAAAGCTGCGCAGCGACCCGAAATCGGGCTTTACCGACAACCTCGGCGAAGGATGGGCGAGCCTGCTGGCCTTTGCCATGCAATCGAGCTGGGTAGACGTGCGCCGCGACCTGATGAAGCGGCCGGTGGGGTTTTCCTACCAGAGCGAGTTCATTGGCGGAATCTATGTGGAGGAAAGCGCCGAAGGCTATCCGATCCGCACGCACAACAAGTTTACCCTGACCGCGCGGCAGGCCTGGGACAAGTGGGGGCCGGAAAGCCCGGAAGTGGTGAGGCGCCACATTTCCAAGGACGGCGGCAAGGGTGACGACGAGGAAGTGGAGTTCATCCACGCGATCTACCCGAACCACGAGTATGATCCCGAGCGCATCGATCACCTGGGCAAGCCCTGGCGCGGGTGCTTCGTGGCGGTGGAAGGCAAGGAGCTGTTCAAGGAAGGCGGCTATGTGGCGGGGCCGCGCGTGGTGAGCCGGTTCATGAAGGGCCTGAACGGGCCATACGGCCACTGCAGCGCATTCCAGGTGCTGCCTTCTGTGCGCCAGTGCCAGATTGCCATGGTCGACCTGATCGAGACGGCCGAGCAGAAGGCCGGGCCGACCATGCTGGCCCATGACGACATGCTCGATTACGGCATCCGCTATGCCCCGCGCGAAGTGATCATGGGCGGGCTTGGCAGCCGATACGAGGAACGCATCAAGGCGATGTTCAACCCCGCCGACAACGGCGAGGGGTGGCAGCTGCTGCAGCTGCTGCACAGCTACATCGACCGCGCGTTCTATGCCCACCTGCTGCAGATCAATCAGGACCTGAAGAGCCATGTGACCGACCAGCAGCTGTTCGAGCGCAAGGCCGATGCCGGCGTGCTGCTGACCCCGCTGGCGCGGCAGGAAAACGAGTGGTTCTCGCCCATGCTGGACCGCGAGCTGGCGCTGATGGACGAACTGGGCCTGATGGATGACATGCCCGGCGAAGTGCGCGAGGCGCGCGATGCCGGCATGGGCAGCCAGGCGATCTACGACAACGGGGTGACGCGCAGCCAGGGCGCGGCGGGCGTGGGCGCGCTGCTGGACATGGAGCGGTTCTTTGCGACCACGTTCCAGAACGATCCGGAGAGCTACCAGGTCTACAAGCAGATGTTCCCCTTCGAGAAGCGCATCAAGTATGTGGCGGACAATACCGCGGTGCCGGTTTCGATCATGAGCACCGAGGAAGAACGCGCGAAGATCAAGGCGCAGCATGATGCCGACAACCAGCAGCAGCAGTTCCTGACGGCGGTGCCGGAACTGGCCAAGGCATCGAAGGACCTGAGCAGCGCGGTGCCCGGCTATGTCGCCTGACTACGGCGAAAGCCCCGACCTTGCCGAGACACGGGCCAAGCTGGCGGCGGCACGGGCGGCGCGCAAGGGGCCGCTGGACGCGCTGGGCGGGGCGGCGCTGCGCCGCCGGCGTGCGATCACGGAACGGCACCGCGCCTACCGCGAGCTGTTCTACCGCGACGGTGTGCTGACCCGCGCGGGCGCGATCGTGCTGGATGACCTTGCCGAAGCGGCGGGCCTTGGTGCGGCGGCGGCGGTGACCGACCATGCCGAACTGTGCGTGCTGGAGGGCAAGCGCCGCCTGATGCTCCACCTGCTTTCCCGCTTCCGGCTTTCGCCGGAGGAGGCCGCCAAACTTGAAGCCGAACTGGAGAAGAGCCGATGAGCGATCCGATTGAGCCTGCTGCACCTGCCCCTGCTGCCGATCCGGCCCCTGCATCGCCATTGGGCCGGGCCGATCCGGTACCGGCAGGCGACCCACCGCCCGCCTTGGCATCATGGATGGAAACGCTTCCCGATGAGCTGAAGGGGGACAAGACGCTCCAGCGCTTCAAGAGCGTGGACGAGCTGGCGGCGGGGCTGGTGGAGCGGCAGAAAATGCTGGGCAACCGCATCGAGCTGCCCAAGGCCGACGATCCCGACAGCTTCAGCCGCTTTGCCGCCGCGATCAGGCCCGAGAAGGCGGACGACTATACGATCGCGGTGCCGGAGGGCGAGGATGCCTCCTTCGCCGAATCGATGCGTCCGGTGTTCCATGATGCCGGGCTGCACCCGCTGCAGGTGGAAAAGCTGGTGGCGGCGAACAACCAGTATGTGGCGGCGCAGAAAGCGGCGCTGGCGGAGGCCGGCCAGCGCGAGCTGGCCGATCTTGAAGCCGGAATGGGCAAGCAGGAGTTCGCCGCGATGAAGGCGGCGACCAATGCCTGGCTGACCCGCATGGGCATCCCGGTTAAGTTCGACACCGATCTTGAGCGCCTGGTGGGCGCGGGCAATTCGGTGCGGCTGCTGTTCGATATCGTGCGGCGCACGGGCGAGCTGGGCAAGGTGGATGATGCCGAGATGGCGCTGGCCATGGGCACGATGACGCCGGAGCAGGCGCGGGCCGAAGCGGCCAAGCTCGATGCCAAGGCGCTGCGCAACCCGAACAGCGCTGAAAGCAAGAAGATGGACGAATATGCGAAGATCATCGCGGCAGCTCGCGCGAAGCGGTAGGTTTCGCTTCGCGGTTTGTTGGTGGCTCTGCTTCGCTTCGCTCCGCAACCGCGTGATGCCCCCTTCCCCCAGCGAGCTGGGATAGGAATTGCAAGCCCTTCCGGAAACGGGAGGGCTTGACTTTGTTATCGATTCGATAAATTCCTAAGGCGTTCCGGGCGGTGTCCCACGCCCCTGCGGTCCTCTGCCCGGAACGCCCCGGATACCCCGTGAAAACGGCCCCGGTGCTTCCCCGCAAAAGGCGCGGGCGTTCACGCGGCACGTGAGCCGCCAGTCCGGCCCGGCCCTGCGGCAACGCACGGGGCGATACCCTTGACGGAAAATTCGCAAGCGTTGTGAACTTTTTGCCAGGAGAGACCCATGGCTGTCCCAGTTGAAAATTGGCCCGAGAACGATCGGACCATCGCTTATTCCCTCAAGGTCACCAACGAACTGAACCAGGTGCCGGGGAAGTTCACGCAGCTGTTCGACGAAAGCAACAGCAGCCAGTGCAGCGGCACGATCAAGGTCCTTGAGGACCGTTTCGAAGATATCAATCTCGAAACACAGAACAACCGCGCCGACGACACCAACTACGTCGATATCGGCAACGTCCGCCGTGCGATCCGCAAGCGCAAGCCCGCCGATGCGGCGGTGCTGGTGGGCCGCCACGACCTGCAGGCGACCGACATCAACATCGAGGCGGTGCCGCCGATGCAGCTGGCGCGTGCGGTGCGCCGCTATCACGACGATGCCTTCTTCGATCCGCTGGGCGGCTTCTATGGCAACGCCTATACCGGCGAATACGGTGCGACGGCGGTGCCCTTCACCCCCGGCAACATCATCCCCCACGGCGGCGCGGGCATTACCAAGGCCAAGCTGCAGGCGCTGATGAAGCTGTTCAACGACAACGACGTGGACACCGAAACCGAAGAGCCGATCCTGTTCATCGACAACCAGGGCCTGATCGACCTTCAGAACATCACCGAATTCGCGAACTGGGAATATAGCGAAGACCGCCCGCTGGCGCGCGGCGAGATCGTTGCCGGGCGCGGCTTCATGGGGTTCCGCTACATCCGCGTGAACATGCTTTCCGCGCGCGCCTATCCCAGTGCCCCCGGCACCGTGGTGCCGGCGGCGGGGCAGATTTCGCTGCCGGCCTTCGTGCCCAGCGGCCTGCACCGGGGCGTGTGGACCGACTTCTTCTACCGCCAGGGCGAGAACCCGGCGAAGAAGCACCAGATGCAGCAGTACGCCGAAGCCTGCTCTGCCATCACGCGGGTGGACGAGAAGAAGTGCTTCCAGATGGTCTGCGCGGGCCGGTAACGGCTGCGCAGCCGGCGGGCCATGACGGCAGCATGGCCCGCCAACTCTTTTCAGGAGACGAACAATGGCAGACCGGACCGGCAAGTACTGGACCAATGTGACCACGGGCACCAAGCAGGCGCAGGCCCCCGGCCACAGCAACAATGCAGGCATGCGGCGCAACCGCGAAGTGTTCCTGACCGACGACGGCGGCGCGAACGCGATCGGCACCACGCTGGTGATCGGCGTACTGCGCGGCGGCGACGTGCCGGACGTGGTGGAGCTGACGGCAGGCACCGTGAGCTATGCGGGCGTGAGCTTTTCGGTGGGCACGCGCGCCAATCCCACCAAGTACAGCGCGGCCACCGTTGGCCCGGCAGCGGGTGCAACGGTGCGCATCAAGCTGCTCGACTTCAACGACATCGGCCTCAACACCGTGCCGTTTTCTTCCGAAGAACTGGTGCTGACCACGAGCGTGGCGATCATTCCCGTCACCGCCGGCGGCAAGCTTCAGGTGGATACCTACTACAGCCACAAGTGATTGGGGCTGTGCTTCAGCCGTTTGCCTGCCGGGTCTTCATCTCGGGTTGGACAGGCAAACGGCTGAAACTTTTTTGTTGGTCGCCTCCACTAATGCCAGCCCTTCGGGCTGTCATGCCGGGAGGCTCCGACGCGCCGGAGGCGCGGGATCATCCGCAAGCCTCCGGAACATCGGGAGGCGCGGGTTTGCATGGCTGATATCGTGACTTCGCAGACCCGCATCGCCAATCGCGCGCTGATCCTGCTGGGAACGGTGACGCGGCTTGTTTCGGTGGATGATGCCGTGCCGCTGGCAAGGCAGATCAAGGACCTGTGGCACGAAAGCCGCCGCGCGGCGATCGTGAGCCACCCATGGAATTTCGCGCTGTTTCGCGCGATGCTGAACGAAACCGGCGACGTGCCCGCTTTCGGCTATGCCAAGATGTACAAGGTGCCGGCGGAATGCTTGCGCTGGCTGCCGCCGCCGCGCGACGATGACGCCTTTTTCGAGGGCGTGGAGGAAGGTGGCCATATCCTGACCGACGCATCCGCGCCGCTGCCGTTTCGCGGCATCCAGGACGTGGAGGACGTGAGCGCCTGGCCGGCGCATTTCCAGACGTTCATGGCCTATCAGCTGGCCAAGGACCTTGCCGATTCGGCAACGCAATTCCAGAGCAAGGCGCAGGAAATGTCGGCCGAGCGCGAGGCTGCGCTGGACGAAGCCAAGAGGCTGGACGGCCTTGCATCGGGCGAGCGCACCACGGGCAACGCGCGCTATCTTTCGCGCTGGGCGCGGGCGCGCACGCAGCGCTGGTATGGCCGGGGCTCTCTCGGCATCTGGAGCTGACCGCCCGTGTCGCTGGTCACGCCGCTGCAATCGAACTTCACCGGGGGCGAGCTTTCCCCGTTCATGCTGGGGCGGCCCGATCACGAGGTGTGGAAGGTTTCCTCGCTGGAAGTGACCGGGTGGGTGCCGCGCCCGCAGGGGCCGCTCGAGGCCTGCCCTGGCCTTGAATACGTGGAGACGGCAGCCGGACCATGCCGCCTGATCACTTTCGAGCCATACCTGACGCAGGCCTATGTGATCGAGATGTCTGCCGCGAAGTTCCGGTTCTACACCAATGACGTGCGCATCGAGGTGGCGGGCGTGCCGATCGAGCTGGCCCATCCCTATACCTATGCGCAGGTGAAGGCGCTGGATTACACCTTCGCGCCCGATGGCGACACGATGTGGTTCTGGCACCGCGACGTGGCCCCCAAGCAGCTGTTCCGCACCGGAGCGACCAGCTTCACGCTTGCGGATTTTACCGTTCAGAACGGCCCCTATGAGGACCGCAACACCGACAAGACGCTGACGGTGCAGGCGAGCGCGCAGACGGGCACAGTGACGCTGGTGGCCAATCAGCCGCTGTTCGATCCCGGCGACGTGGGCGGCCTGTTCGAAATGGAATTCATCGATCTTGCCGGGATCGCGCAGTGGATGGTGGGAATGACCGTGACTGCCGGCATGCTGGTGGTGAGCACGAACGGCAAGGTCTACCAGCATTCCAGCGGCACCATTACCGGATCGGTGGCGCCGACGCACAACGAAGGCACGCGCACCGACGGGATCGGTGGCAACGACGTGAACGCCAAAGGCCCCTATGGCTGCAGCTGGACCTACAAGTATTCCGCGATCGGGCGGCTGAAGATCACCGGCTATACCGACGCCGCGCACGTGACCGCGACAGTGCTGCAGGATCTTGCTTCGACCAATGCCACCTGGCGCTGGCGGTTTGGTGCCTTCAGCCCCAAGCGCGGATGGCCGGAGCGCGGCGCGATCCATCAGGACCGCCTGATCCTGATGAAGGACAACACGCGCTATGCGAGCCAGGTGGGGCTTTACGACGATTTCGACCGGTTCAACGAGAACGCCGATATCGGGGATGACCAGGCCTTTATCTCGCCCCTGACGGACCCAAATCCCGGTGCCTGGCTGATGGCGGGCAATGACCTGTTTACCGGCGGGGCGCGCGAGGAAGGCGTGATGCGCCAGAGCAGCGCGGCGCGCGGCCTTGCGCCGGGCAACGTGCGCAACACCGTGAATTCGCGGCGCGGCAGCGCGACGGTTCGCCCGGTCGACCTCGACGGCAAGCCGGTGTTCGTGCAGCGGACCCGGCGCAAGGTGCTGCGGGTGACTGACACGACCTATGAACGGCTCGGCGTGGAGGACCTGACCCGCTATGCCGATCATGTGGGCGCAAGCCCGATCGTGGAAATGGCCAAGCAGGGCGAGCCGATGCCGCTGCTGTGGACGGTGCACGAAGACGGCACGCTGTGGGGCTGCTTGCTGATGCCGGAAGAGGCCATCCTGGGCTGGTTCCGCCGCGCACTGGGAGGCGGGTTGCTGGCCCGTTCGCTGTGCACCTGCACGGCCCCTGACGGCACCTATGAGGACTTGTGGGTGACGGCCGAGGACCCTTCGGGCGCGTGGTTCGTGATGAAGCTGGCGCGGTTTCGCAATGCCGGCGAATTCGACGAGAACGGCGTGATGTGCGACGCGGCGCTGACCTATGACGGGGTGCCGGCATCGATCTTCACGGCGGCGCATCTGGCGGGGCGCGAAGTGGAGATCGTGGCCGACGGGATTGCCCTGGGCCTGCACACGCTGGACGCGGCCGGCACGGTGGACCTTTCCGACCGGGGCAGCTTCAGCAAGGTGATGCTGGGGCTGCCCTTCACCTGCCGCTGGCGCGCCCTGCCGGTGGAAGCGGGGGGCGACAACGGCCCGGCGCAGTTCAAGATCGGCCGCACGGGCAAGCTGTGGATGCGGCTGCAGAACGCGCTGGGCTTGCGGGTGATGGTGGATGATGAACCCAATTCCGCCCAGGACGTGGAAAACCTGCTGACCGACAGCGTGATGGACACCGCCCTGCCCTTCATGACGCTGGACGTGCCGCTGGACGTGGTGGGCGCGCACGACGGGCGCAACGTGATCCAGATCGAGCGGACCGTGGCCAAGCAGGCGACGATCCTGGCCGTGATGCAACAAGTGGAAAAGGCGGCGGGATGATGGAGCGCACGATATCGGGCGGCATGTTGCTGGTGCCGTTTCAGGCCCGGCATCTGGCGATGATCGCGGTGCAGCCGGCGCAGGCGCAGGACTGGCCCGACAGCGCCGCGCGCGATGCCCGCGCGGAAGCTTTCGCGCGCGAAGAGCATTGCTGGACCTTTGCCAATCTGCCGCGCGACCGGGTGCTGGCGTGCTTCGGTTTCGTGCGCAGCCATGCGCAGCACCTGACGGCCTGGGCGGTGATGAGCGACGAGCTGGGCGCGGC
The DNA here is from genome assembly GCA_964413325.1 of uncultured Novosphingobium sp. Classification (GTDB taxonomy): domain Bacteria; phylum Pseudomonadota; class Alphaproteobacteria; order Sphingomonadales; family Sphingomonadaceae; genus Novosphingobium. The sequence goes on from CAYPRK010000003.1 coordinate 76,483, forward strand.
AAGGCTGGCGCACGTGACGCGGTGGTGCCGCGCCTATATCGCGGCCATGCCGGAGCGGCGCATCGATGTGACGGTGCGGCGCGGATTTGCCAACGGCCACCAGTGGGCGCGGCTGCTGGGGCTGGGCTTCGAGGGCTGGCATCATCGGTTCTTTGCCGATGGCGAGGACATGGCGGTTTACGCGCGGATCGATGGCATCCCTGCGCGGGGAATGCTGACATGAGCGGCGGGGTGCTGAACGCCTTTCAGCTGATCGGCGGCGTGGCAGGGCCGGTGATCGGCGGGATGGAGGAAGGGCGTTCGCTGCGCGCGCAGGCGGCGATCGACCGCGAGAACGCCAATCGCACCCAGTATCAGGCCGAGGCGGACGCCTGGCAGACGACGCGCGATGCAAGGCTGGCGATCGGCCAGGGCATGGCGCTGGCGGCGGCAGACGGCAATGTGGGCGGAACCGGCACGGTGGCCGACCTGATCGAGCAGGCCGCGTTCGAGCGCGAGATGGAAATCGGCAACCTGCGCGCCAAGGCGGCGAACGAAGCGGCGAACCTGCGAACCCGCGCCGCGCAGGAGAGCCGCGCGGCAGGCTTCAGCGTGATCAAGGGCTTTCTGGGCGGGGCGATGGGGTATGCCAAGGTGAAGGCGGACCAGCGCAACAGCGCCAGCATTCTCGCCGGGCAAAGGGTGGGGCGCTGACATGGCGGGATGGTTTACAAGCCGGGTCAACCAGAGCGTGGTGGAAGCCGCACCCGCTGCCGCGCCGCTGGGGATCGGCGAGGCGGTTTCGGCGCTGGGGCGGACGGCGGGCGATGTGCGCGAGGTGGATACCGCCATCGCGGTGCGCGAGAAGGCGCGGGCGCAGGACGCGGCGAGCAGCGCCTTTGCAGTGAAGCTGGCGCAGGGCGAAGGCGAATTCGATCGCTGGATGATCGATCATCAGAACGATGCCGATTTCGACCGGCAGGCGAGCGCCAAGGTGGACGCCGACATGGCTGCGCTGCGCGGTCAGCTGGGCGGTGACCGCGACCTGATGAACCATTACGAGCCGCTGCTGGCGAAAGCGGCGGAAGCGCGCAAGACGGCTGCCTTTACCCATGCGGCGACGGTGCGGGCGAAGGCAAGTGCGGGCGCGGCGGACGAGCTGATCGCGACATCGGCGAACAACGCAATGACCGCGCCGCACCGCACCGCGGAATTTGCCGACACGGTGAGCGCGGCGATCACGGCGGACAGCACCATCCCGGCGGCGCTTCGGCCGCAGGTGGCGCATGCGGCGGCGGGGCAGGTTTGGGTTTCGGGCCTTTCGCAATCGATCCGCCAAGGCGGATACGAAGCGGTGGCAAAGGAGCTGGATGCCGGCACCTATGACGGCATCCTGCCCGATGGGGCCAAGGCGCAGCTGACCCGGCTGATCGATGCCGAGCGCAGCGGCGCGGCGGTGCAGGCCCGCGCGGTGGCGGCGGATGCTCAGCGCCAGGCGCGCGAATCGATCAAGCAGGTGCAAGTGGCGATCGACCACGGCGAGGCGGTGCCGATCGGCGCGATCAACGCCGCAATCAAGGCCGGGCAGGCGGCGGGCCTGCCGCAATCGGAGCTGATGGAAGCGGGCTATCTGGGCGAGGACATGGTGTTTGCCCAGCGCGCCAAGGCCGCGCCGACCCCGCAGCTCGAGGTGCAGATTGCCGAGCTGCAGGGCAGGCGCAATGCGGGCGGTGCAGACGTGCTGAAGCCTGCCGAGCTGCGGATGCTGGACCGCTATCAGAAGGAACTGAAGGCGCGCGACGACAATGCGGGGGCGAAGCTGGGGCCGCTGCTGAAAGGCGGGCCGGAAATGCGCGCGCAGGGCGTGGCGCAGCTGGCGACGATGCCGCCGGAGCGGCGCTTTGCGGCGGCAGAGGCTGCCGGCGACGTGCAGGCGGCGGTGATTGCCGGCATGGACCCGCTGGCGCAGCAGCGCGCCGTGCAAGGGAGCGTGATGCGGCGCGAGCGGCCGGACGTGTTCAAGCCCGACAAGGCTACCGGCATCAATCCCGACAAGCAGATCGATGCGATCTTCAATGCCAAGCTGGGCGGCGTGGCGGACCATGACAGCGGGGCATACCAGGAGATCAGGGACACCGCGCTCGACCTCATGGCGGCGACCGGCCACAAGTGGGACAAGGCCAACTTCGAGGCAGCGGTGGACCGCGTTTATGGCGGCAGCGTGCGGGGCGGCAAGCGATACGGCGGCGTGCGCACGGTGAACGGCTTTCAGGTGGTGGTGCCGCCGAACTGGACGGCGGAGCAATTTGCCCAGCGCTATGCCCGCTATGACTTCAAGGGCGCGGTGCTGGCGAACGGGCAGGCGGCCGACCCCGCCGACATCCGCGCGCATTTCCAGCTGAAGCAAGCCGGATCGGAGCCGGGGGTGGAAAAGTACCTGCTGATCGGGCCGGACTTTCGCCCGCTTTATCGCCGCCTGCCCGATGGCAGCGCGGTGCCTTATGAGCTGCCCGTGCCGGTGAACCCCTGATGCCGCCGATCCTGCCCAGTGCGCTGCGCAGCCCCGACCGGATCGGAGCGAGTGCGGGGCCGCCCCCGCCCGATCCGACCTGGTGGGAAGGGATCAAGGCCGGGTTCGAGACGGGCCGCGACGACATGGATGCGCAGGTGCAGGCCCCGCGCCAGTACGATGCCTATCACGACGCGCTGGATGCCCTGGGCAAGCTGGGGGTGGATACATCGACAACGGGGCCGCTGTTCGATGACGGGCCGACCGCGACAATGGCGATGACGCCGGGCGGGCCGGTTTATTCCGGGCCTGCTGGCCGCGTGCGCGTGCTGAACCCGGACAAGCTGTTTTCCGCGATGCAACAGCGGCGCTTTGCCGGGCTGCCGGCGACGCGCGAGGAATGGGACCGGCAGATCGCCACCCGGTTCGGCGCGCGCGCGCGCGATGCGGCCACGGCGGCCCGTGCGCCGGTGGCATCGCTGATCGGCGGCGCGGGAGCGATGGCGACCGACCCGGCGCAGGTGATGACCATGTTCGTGGGCGGCGGCGGCGGCACCGTGGGCCGCTTCGTGCTGGGTGAGGCGCTGGCGGGGGCGAGCGGCGCGGTGGTGGCCCTGCCGGACCGGGCAGCGGCGCGGGCGCGCATGGGCGAGAGCTATGGCGCGGCCGACATGGTGGCGGACGTGGCGATGGGCGCGGCGGGCAACGTGGTGCTGGGCGCGGCGGGCAAGTATGTGGCGGCACCGGCGATCAAGGCAGTGGCCGCGCCTGTGCTGGAAGCAAGCCTTGCGCGAATCATCCCGCACTTGCCCGAAGCGCTGCGCCCGAAAATCCGGGGGCTGGAGGACATTCCAGACGCGGACCTTGCCAATGCCTTCGAGGCAATGGTGGGGCGGGACAAGCTGACCGAAGCCGAGCGCGGCGCGATAGCGGCGCTGCGGCGCGCCGGGGACGAGGCAGCGAGCAATCCCTTCGTGCCCGATGGCGCGGGGATCAAGGCGCACCAGAGCAAGCTGCAGGCGGCGCTGGACCGGATTGTGCAGGGCACGCCCGCGCCTTCCGCGCGTGCGCGGTTTGCCGGATCGAGCGCGCTGGTCGGCGGGCAGGTGCGCGCGCCGGGCGAGCCGGGCGCGCCCACGGGCCGCGCGGCGGAAGCCTTCGTGGTGAACCGGATCGCGGGCAATCCAAGTGTGGAGGGCACGGGCAAGAACCCGGCCAGCAGCGCGGTGGGGGTGGGCCAGTTCGTCGACGATACCTTCGTGCAGGTGTTCAAGGCGACCTTCCCGGACAGGGCCAGGCTGAGCCGCGCGCAGATCCTGAAGCAGCGCGGCACGGGCGTGGAACGGGCCATGCTGGAGCGGTTTACCGCCGACAATGCCGCCGCGCTGGCGAAGGCGGGGCAGCCGGTGACGCCGGCGAACCTCTACCTTGCCCACTTTCTGGGTGAAGGCGATGCGGTGAAGGTGCTGCGGCACGGGGCGGACACGCCGCTGGAGGGGTTGATCAGCAAAGCTTCGATCGATGCCAATGCCAGCATTCTCAAGGGAAGGACGGTGCGCGATGCGATTGCCTTTGCCGAACGCAAGATGGGCGGACGCGAAAGCGGCGGCGGCGGTGTGGCGGCAGGCGGGGCGGCGGGTGACGGGGCGGATGCGCTGGCGATCGACGCGATGCGCGCGGGCGATGCCGTGGACGCGGCGGAGGCCGGACTGCAGGCGGGGCAGGAAGCGCGCGCGGCGGCGATGCGGGACAGCACCGAAGCGCTTTCGGGGCCGATCACGCGGGAAGAAGGCCCGGTTCAGGGCGACCTGTTTGGCCCGGCCCCGGAGCCGCAGCTGCTGCCCAAGTACCGCGAGACGGTGGCGGAGGAGCCTGCGCCGATCATGCCAATGAGCGAGCGCGATCAGCTGCGCGCCTTGTCCGACCAGATCGGGCAGGCGCGGACGATTGCGCCGGTGCGCACCGCGCGCAGCTATACCGACGCGCGGCAGGTGGTGAAGGAATTCCAGGGGCAGGAACTGATCAACGCGGTGGGCGGTCTGCGCGCCGTGGTTTCGCGCAACACGATCGACAAGATGCTGAACGCCAAGGCGGTGGGCAAATCGACATCGCTCGCCGATCACCTGAACGCCGTGGCCAACATCGATCACCTGTTCGCCGCAGGCCACGAATTCGCGGTGCATGCCGATGCCAGGGGCGAGCCGACGATCAGGGCGATGCGCCGCTTCGTGACGATCATGAACGGCGAGAACGGGCCGGTTGCCGTGAAGATGACGGTGAAGGAAACCGCGAACGCGAGCCGGACCAACCCGCTCTATACGGTCGAGACGATCGCGCTGAAGAAGGTTGGCCCCGGCGGGGATAGCCTGCCCGCCGGAGCGGGCGAAGCTCTACGGACACCCGGACAGGACCGGAATGCCCCACAAGCCGGGACCGATGGCGATATAGCGCCCACCGGGACGGCTGACAATGGGATGGGTGCGCCCGACCCGATTGATGCGCCGCCGATGGATGCGCCGGCGCAGCGGCAGCTTTCGCTGTTCGATGATCCGGTAGCGGACGCGGCGCAGCGCCAGGCTGACAGCGCGCTGCATGATCTTGTCATGCTGGCAGAGGCCGCGCCCGATGTGATGATCACGCCGGAGGCCGACGCCGCGCCCGTGCCGCTGGCCGAATACCTGCGCAGCCTGGACGAGGAAGAAGCCGGCCTCGACAAGATCGATGCCTGCCTTGCCCCGGCTCCGACAATGCCGAAGATGACCGGAGAATAAGCCATGTCGATGTCCGAATGCGTGAAGGGGTTGGTGGCTGAAGGTGCGATCCCCAAGGCGCAGGGGGAGAAGGCCGAGGCGCTGTACACCCGGCACTTCAACCGGCTGAAGCACCAGAAGGGCATGATGGCTGCCGCCAGCGAAGCGACCGAGCTGACGATGAAGCACCTGCGCGGCGAGGCCAAGGCCGCAAAGCGTGCGAAGATCAGCACCGCGATGGCGCAAGTGAACGCGCTGAAGGACATGGCGACTTATGGTGGGGGTGCGGAAGGCGCAATGCTCGATCCGCGCAGCCTGACCGCGCTGGCGGCGTGGGATGACAAGGCCCGCTACATGGACCTGGAGGGGCAGCACGAGGCGCTGCGCGCGACCTATCACGCCACGCTGGACGGCATGCTGCGCGAGACGCGCGCGAAGGTGACCGGCAAGGTGCGCGCCGAAGCGCTGGAGGAGGACATCCTTGCCGCCGCCTATGGCGAAGTGGTGGACGATGCGAACGCCCACGAGATGGCCATGGCGGCGAAGAAGGTAGCGGAGCTGGCGCGGCAGCAGTTCAACGAGGCGGGCGGGCATATCGCGAGCCGCGAGGATTGGCACTGGGTGCAGGACCACAGTGGCGACAAATTCCGTGAAGCCGGGTTTAACGCATGGCGCGACTTCGTGATGGGGGCCGACGAACGCGGCGTGCCGATCCTGAAGCTGGACAGCATGCTGGACGATGCGACCGGCCTGCCCTTCGAACCCGATGCGCTGGAGCCGGTACTGGCGAAGATGTATGACGACGTGGTGACCGACGGCCGCGCAAACATGGCGATCGGCGGGATGGGAACCGGAAAGGCGCTGTACAACCGGCACGCGGAGGAGCGCTTCTTCGTGTTTTCCGACAGCCGCGCGCACCTTGCCTATGCCCGGCGCTTTGGCAAGACGGGCGTGGTGGAGGGGATGAACCGCCACCTTGACCGCATGGCGCGCGACGTGGCGGCGATGCAGCGGTTTGGCGCGAACCCGGATGCGACGATCCGGCACGTGAGCGACACGGTGATCCAGCAGGCGGCAAAGACCGTGGGGCGCGAGCCGCGACCACGCGCGAAGTTGCTGAGCGAGCCAATCCGATGGACCAAGCAGAAACTGCTCCCCGATGCGCTCGATAAGGCGGAAGCGGGCGCGTCCGACCTTCAGGCAATGTATGACGTGTTCATGGGCAAGCACGAGAACATGATCCCCAAAAGCCGCAAGTTGGCCGCAGGCTTTGATGCTTATCGGAGCTTCGAGACGAGCGCCAAGCTGGGAAGCGCGTTCATTTCCGCCGCGCCGGGTGACTTGGCGACATCGAGCGTGACACGCGCTTTCAACGGACTGCCGCAATGGTCGATGATCGGCGATTACATCCGCCTGATGGCGCCGACCGAAGGCAGCCTTGCCGAGCGGCAGATGCTGGTGCGCCACGGAGCGATGGCGGCGGACTGGGCGCATTCGGGCGCGGAGGCGCATCGCATGATGGGGGAGGAGTACTCCGGCGAATTAGCCAAGCGCTTGGCCGAGTTAACTCTGCGCGCCTCCGCGCTCTCGAAGCATACCGACGTGATGCGCCAGCTCTTCGTGAAGGGCTTCAATGCCGGGGTGGCGGACTTCGCGCACCTGCCTTTCGAGCGGCTAAACAGCCAATTTGCCGGTGCGCTTGAGCGATATGGCATTGGACCGGATGGATGGGAGGCGTTGCGCACTGCGCCGATGGACGATGCGCACGGGACGACGTGGTTCAACCCGATGAACGTGACGGACGAGGGCGTGCGCAATGCCTATCTGCGGATGGTGCACACCGAGAAGCGCTTTGCCGTGCCGGAGACGGACCTTCGCACCCGCGCCATCCTGGCGCAGAATTTCAAGCGGGGGACATGGTGGGGCGAGTCCATGAAAAGCCTGTTCCTGTTCAAAAGCTTCGGCCTGACGCTGCTCAACACGCACGGGCGACGTGCAATGAGCCGTGGTGGATGGTCGGGTGCCGGTTTCCTAGGCCTGTACGCCGTGGGTCTCGGCGCGATGACGACGTTGGCCGGGGCGACGGCCATCCAGCTGAAGAACCTGCTGGCGGGCCGCGATCCGGAGCCGATGAATACGCCCACATTTGTGGGGCGGGCGATGGCGCAGGGTGGCGGCTTCGGCATCTTCGGCGATTTCCTGCGCGCGAGCGAGAACCGCTTTGGCGGCGGCATCCTTCAAACCATCGGCGGGCCGGGTGCCGCGACGCTGCAGACCGGCTTTGACCTGACCTATGGCAATGCAGCCGCGATTGTGCGGGGCGATCGCAAAAAGGACGGGACGCTCAAGACGCACTTTGCGAAAGACATCGTGAAGATCATGAAGCAGGAGGTGCCGGTGGCCAGCTCGCTCTGGTATCTGCGGCCGGCCTATGACCGGCTGCTGGTCCACGAGATCGACGGGATGATCAACCCCGATCACGAGAAGGACGAGCAGCGGATGATGCAGCGCTATCAGGATCAGCGCAGCCCCATGTTCGTGCCGCCGGGCACGCTGGTGCCGAGCCGCGCGCCCGACTGGGGGAATGCCTTCGATCAGCCGGGCGCGCCGGAAAACATCGATGCCAAGGCGCGGCAGGAAGCGAAGGCCAAGGCAGAGGCCGAAGCGGCAGCGGCCATGTGATCCGTTGACCTGACGGCCTCGATTCGATAACAGCAGGCGCACCGGGGACCCCTCCAACCCGTCCCGGCCACAACCCGCCCTCACCCATGTGGGCGCGATATGGCTGGGACGCGTGCAATGACGGTTTCCTCTCAAATCCTCTCGCACAGCTATATTCCCGGCGCGGCGATGCTGGCGGAATCGCTGGCGGGCCTGTTTGCCATCGACGCCAGCGACCTGGTGGTGACGGACTCTGCCGGCGCGGTTCAGGTGCTGGGCACCGATTACACCATCACGGGCAACTTGCGCACGGGCACGGCATCGATCCGCACGCTGCGCGCCTATACCGCCGGGGTGCTGCTGACGATCACGCGCGCGACCGACCGCGAACAGAAGGCCTATCTGCCGGTGGGCCAGCCCATGCCATCGGTCACCATCGAGCGCGAGCTGGACCGGCTGATGATGATCGCGCAGGAGCAGGACGCCTTCGGCGCGGACCTTGCTGGCCGATCGCTGCGGGTGCCCAAGGGCGAGACCATCGCGCCGCTGCCCCCGGCCGCCGCGCGGGCCAACCACATCCAGGGGTATGACGGGCTGGGCAATTCGGCGCTCTATCCGCCGGGCGTGGTCGATCCGGCGCTGTGGCAGCGGTTTGCCTTTCCCTTCGCTGATGCGCTGCTGGCCAGCGACTATGGCACGGTGGAGGCCGCCCACACGGCGGCGGTGCTGCAAGGCAAGAAGCGCGTGATCGTGGCCGGATTGGCATGGGTGGCCAATGGCACAGTGACGACGTTCAATGTGCCGATCGAGTTTCAGGGCGGGGCGACGTGCCGGGCCAACGGCTTTGCGCTGACCTTCGCGGCGGGCTTTCGCGCGGGCGACTATGACCCGATTTTCCTGCCGGGCGATGCGGGCAATCTCAATTTCCCCGCGCTCCAGCGACTTAGCCCGTTCCACTTCGGCGCCAAGGGCGATTACGTTTCCAGTGCTTCGCCGGGGACGGATGACACGGCGGCGCTCAACGCCTTTGCCAGCAAGCTGTGTGATCGGTGGATACCGCCAGTTGCCTTCGGTATCACCGCACCGATCTACTGGAATGGCCGCTCGCAATTGGCGGTGCAGGGCTTTGCCCTGAATGCGGAGCCGGGTGCGCGCTTTGTGCAGCGGACGGACAATGTGCCGGTGCTGGTTGGCTGGGGATCGCGCGCGCAGTGGAATTTCCCGATTCTTGCGCACGAGAACATGCAGGACGCGACGCTGCTGGGCGGCATCGGGTTCCTGTGCTGCTCCGAGCCGGGCGCGGGCAATGGCTTCTACATGAACAGCGTGCGCAATCTGGCCACGTTCAATAATTCGATTGGCGCGTTCTTTCCCAAGGCGATCAATTCGACCCTTGCAAACTCGCCCGCAGCGGGTGCGACCACCATCCAGGTGGCGGACAACCAGACGGACTACCACGGCGGCTTCCCGTGGATGCCGGGCATGATCGTGCAGATCGAGATGAATGCGGCGGGGCCTTCGGGAAGCCTCTATCACTCTTCGCGCATCACGGCGGTGTCCGACCGTTCCAACGTGATCACCTTCGCCGATCCCCTGCCGGTCGCCTCCACCGCAGGCAAGCGCGTGGCGTGCGGGCCGACGCTGCTGACCACGAGCGGCCAAGCGGCGTTTTCGCCCACGCGGTTTTCCAACACATGGAGCCGGGTGTTCATCGAACAGCCGACGCGCGCGGGCTGGATCGACACGGGGAATGGCACCGATGACGTGTTCGTCAACCGCTATGTGACGGATACGCGGCCGCTCGCCAATCAATCGATCCCGCTCGCCACGCTTACGTTCGCCATCTACGAAAGCTATCGCAACGGCGACAAGCACACCCAAACGAACATCGAGCATTTCAAGATTGTTGGCGATGCCTGGTATATCTCTGGAGACAGCATCGACGTTGGCTCCATTCATGTGGAAGCGGTGCGCTTGCTGGCGAGTGACGCAGCGCTGGGCAACACATCGGGGATCATCGGCGGGCCGGTGCGGCTGCTCAATATCTCCAAATTCCAAGTGGTTTACTGTTCGGTGCTGAGCGACGACACGGCCAATCCCTGCGGCCTCCTTGTACCGCGTGCGGGCGCGCGAACGACGGAAGCGGGCGGAAAGGGCGTCTGGACGGTTGGCGCGCTGGACACGGCGAAGAACATCTTCTCGCCCGGCCTTGCCTTCATCGTGCGCGATGGATCGAACAACATGACGACGGTGCGCATCCCCGGCAACTGGGAGCGCAAGCGCGATAGTGGCATCTATCCCTATCGTCAGTTTTCGGCGAGCACCGTCAACCTCGGCCACATCACGCAGCTTGGCTCAATCCTGCCAGCGGGGACCGTTGCCTATCGCCTGCATGTGGACATGACGGTGAACGGCACCCCGGCGCAGGACATGTATCCGACCAACGAGGGGCCATACGGCGTCGACGAAGTGCTCTATTACGGCGCCACCGCAGTGCCGACCGTGGCGACGGTGGGCGTGTGGAGCGACAATATCGCGACGGTGGCGGTCTCCAGTTCGGGCACGACGGCGCTGAGCGCGCTGACTTCGCGGACCGGCGCGCGCGTGAAAGATACCGTGGTGGCCGGCGAGGCTTCCAAGCTGCGCGATCGAGGCGTGCGCCTGTTTGTCAAGATGGGCACGGCAGAGCCTGCGGGGGCGGCTAAGACGGTGACATCGCGCTATCTGACAGGGCGCGGCGGCGGCAACGACAACACCAACCTGGCCTTCATCAACTGCACCGGCCACGGCTTGGCTGCGGGGAACATCGTGACGCATGCGGGATCTTCGCTCGCGGCGCTGAACGGCGATTTCTACGTGGTCGATGTGGTGAACGCCAATCAGTACGTGGTCTATTGCGACAGCGTGAATGCGGTTGGGAGTGCCGGTGCGCCCACCGTGGAAGCCGGGATGACGGCCACGTTCAAGCCCACCTTTCATGCCGTCGCCATCGGCAAGAGCCTCCCCAACCTGTGATGCCTTTTCGGAAAGGAACGGACGTGATGAAGATCGGAACTTTGGCGGCGCGGATTGGGGCCGTCCTGATGGCCGCGCTGGCGCTGCCAGATGTGGCCCATGCCGGCATTGCCTATCCCACCAATGTGGCCGGGACTTTTGCCGACGCGGCGGTCAACCTCCAGTGCGATGTGAACGGCGTGAATTGCGCGCCAGTGACGCCAGCCAATCCGGTGCCGGTTGCGGTGAACGGGATTGTCACCACGGCGAACTTCACGACGCCGAGCGGCACCACGCAATACAGCGTTGGCCAGCTCATCGCCAACAGCGCGACAGCTGGCAGCGTGACGCCGCTGGCGCTGACCGTGTGCCGCGTCAACGGCGGGACATTCCAGATCGACCGCGTGCGCGTGCACACGCCCGACACCGGCGCTGCGGGGCAGACCGTGAAGGTCGAGTTCTACCAGACCAGCCCGACCTTCACGAACGGCGACCATGGCGCATGGCTGACGACCGAAAGCGGCTTTCTGGGCGAGGCGCTGGTGACGCTTTCCTATACCTTCTCGGACCAGTCCAAGGGCATCGGCGTGCCGCTGGGCGGGATCATCAAAGGTTCGTGCGCAGCCAGTTCGACCACGATCTTTGCCGCGATCCAGGCGGGCACCGCGATCACGCCGCAGGGCGCGAAGGTGTGGACCGCGACGGTCGAAGCGACGGCGAACTAAGATGCTGCGGCGCTTCTTCATCGCATGGCTGGCGCTGCTGGCGCTGGCCCTTCCCATGGCGGATGCACACGCCCAGCTGGTGCGCGGCGCGCGCGAGACGCGGGCGAAGTTTTCCGATCCTTCGATCTATGTGCCGATCAGCAATTGCTGGCGGCTGCCGAACAAGTACGGCGCGCCGAGCAGCAGCACCGTCACCAACGCGGCGGTGCTGCTGACCTGCCAGAACCTCGAGTTCGATGCGATCGATCCGATCATCCTGATCCCGAATTTCTACGTGGTCGAGACGGGCGTTGCGCAGACTGAGGTGGCGTTTACCACGAGCTTCACGGTCGAGGCGGCGGGCATCAAGGTGCAGACAGCTGCCACGACGATGACCTGCACGCCGACCAATGGCGGGCTGGTTGATCCGGCGGCGACGAACGGCGGCATTCTGGCCCAGTGCAAGGGCGTGATCCCGGCGAGCGCGCTTTATGATGTGCGGATCGCTCTGGCCTTCACCGCCAACCAATCGATGCCGGGCGGGCCTTCCGCGCGGACCGGGCTGGCCGAGGGGATGCGCTGCGGAAACACCAGCTTTGCGAGCTGGGCGGCCGGGACGGCAACGGTGGCGGCGAGCGGCGGCACGAGCTGCACGTTCTCAAGCCAGCTTTATGCGCCCTTTGCCGTGGTGGCGCGGGGCAGCGATGGCCGGTCAGCCGGATACTGGCGCGGCAACTCTATCTGCTATGCCAAGGGGATGGACTACTCCCAGTTTCCTAATGGAGCTGGCGGCATTGTAGCCATCGGGTTGGACACCACGGCGACCGGCCAGCGCATGGCAGGGTTCAACACCTGCATCGCGGCCAGCAAGCCCCAGTATGGATACAGCGGCGATGCCAGCTACCTCGCCTCGGTAGAGGACCGGGTTCATGGCCTGATCGACCAGATCACGGCGCTGAACGCCGGTATTCAGCCGTTCGATGCCATTATCTATGAGCACGGCACGAACAGCGTCGGCGGGTCTTATACCGACCTGCCGACCTTCAAGGCGATGATCCTGGGCGATATCGCCCGCGAGCGGGCATGGCACAACGTGCCGGTGATCGCGGCGACGATGCTGCCGACCGGCACCAGCATCGACCAGTTCCGGACTTATCTGCCCGCTGCGAGCTGCACCGGCTCGCTCAACACCAGCAAGGTGCTGACGATCACGAGCTGCGCTTCGGGCGCGCTGGCAGTGGGCCAGCAGGTGCAGATGGGCACCTATTCCGGCTCGATCACGATCAGCAGCCTTGGCACCGGCACCGGCGGCGCGGGCACCTACAACACCAGCGTCGGTTCCACGATCGGCAGCACAACCGTGACGGCCTACAATCAGGTGATCGGCTCGCCGAACCGCGACTTCACCGACACAGGCACGAACATCAGGTGGACCTACAACGACGACCTCGTGAAAACGCGGCTCGGCGGCGGGGTCGATTTCGCGGTGCCGACGTATCTTGGCCTTTCGGCGGACCCTACGCCCGGCAATCGCGACCGGATCAAGGTGCATCCGTGGTCGAGCGTGACGGCGGCGGCCGATGCGGGAAGCGGCGCAACGCTGATTGTTGTCGGCACCTGCCCGCCGCTTGGCAGCGCGGTCAATCTGGGCGGACAGGCGCGCACCATCCTGACCGCGACCTATGACGGCACCAACTGCACGCTGACGGGCACGAATACCACCGGCATCAGCGGCACTTGGGGCACGCGCACGGCGGGCACGGCGGTCAATGCACAATACTTCGCCGACGGCCAGAGCACGGTGGCGGGCCTGCACCCTGCGCTGGATGGCTATCAGCTGGTCGCACCGTACTGGGCGGGTTTCAAGGCATGGAGGCAACGGTGATTTTTGACGCTGACGGCAAAAAGAATACCTGATGATGCAGGATCACTCGCAAATCGGCACCCTGCCCGGCCTTGCCGCCACCATCATGTTCGTCATGACGGTCGCGGCCGAAGCGGCGAAACTGATCAATCCCGTGCTGACGGCGCTTGTGCTGCTGCTGACGGCCGCATGGTGGTGGCTTCGCTTGCGCGAGATGATGGCCGCGCGACGTACGCGGATCGGCCGGGAACGGCTGCGAAAGGCGGACCATGACCAAGATTGAGCTGCAAGCGCTGATCGGGGCACAGGCGGACGGGCTGTGGGGGCCGCAATCGAAGCGGGCGTTCACCGATCACTTCAGCAATCGCCCGGCGACGCCGCTTTCGTCTTCGGACATCGCCGGAGCCTGCACCAGGCTGGGCTGCAGCACGCTGCAGCTGGCGGCAGTGCGGAGCGTGGAATCGAGCGGCAACGGGTTCGACGCGGCGGGGCGGCCGAAAATCCTGTTCGAGCGGCACAAGTTCCACAAGTTCACCGGCGGGCGTTTCTCGACCACGGCCTTCAGCGCGCCGATCGCCGGCGGCTATGACGTGGGCAGCTGGGGCAAGCTGGCCGACGCGATCGGTACGGGCGCGATCGATGCCGCCTTCATGGCCTGCAGCTGGGGCGCTTTCCAGATCATGGGGGAATGGTGGGACGAGCTGGGCTATGACAGCCCCTATGCGCTGGCATGGTCCTGTGCCCAGGACGAGGCCGGGCAGCTTGAATTGCTGTGCCGCTATATCGAGCACTTCGACCTGCAGGACGAGATGCGCCGCATCACCAGCAACCCCGATTCCTGCCGCCCGTTCGCCGCCGCCTACAACGGTCCGCGCTATGCGGTGGGCGGATATCACACCAAGCTCGCAGCGAGGATGCATCCATGATGCTTTTCAAGGACTGGCCACCCCGTGACTGGCGCAAGGTGCTGGCGCTGATCTTCTCTGTGGCGGGCGCTGTGGTCCTCACGGCGCTTGTCGCCTGGGGCATGGCGGCGCTGCTGCCGGACCATGGGTGGACGGTGGCGAGCGAACTGGACCGCGCGATGACTCTGCGCTGGGTGCTGTGGATCGCGATCGGCGGCGTGGTGGTGGTGCTGGTGGGCCTGGGCATGGCGATCAACCGGCGCACGCTGAACGCGCAGTGGGGCGACAAGGCCATCAACTTCGACGGCGGCGAGAACAGTGACGGGGCCGATGACGCGGCGGAGAAGCCCGCGTGACGGCGCTTCGAGGGACGCTGATCGCGGGCGCGGTGGCGCTGCTGCTGGCGCTGCTGCTGCTGGGCCAGTGCCAGCGGGCGCGCACGGCGGGCGCGCAGGCGAAGCTCTCCACCGAGACGGGGCAGGCTGCCGTGGAAAGCGGCAGGGACGCGGTGGGTAGCGTGAGTGCGGCAGCGGCGCGGGCCGATGCCGGCGAGGCGATCGGGAGGATGAACGATGAAGCGATCCATGGTGCGGCCGGCGCGGATCAGCCGGTGCCTCCTGCTGTTGCTGCCGCTGTGCGCAGCGGGCTGTGTCGGCGCGCCGCCTATCGCGGCGATCCCGGCTGCCTGCGCTTCACTCCTGCCAAGTGAATGGCGCACGCCGGTGCAGGGCGCGCCGCTGCCGGACAGTGATACGGTGGCGGACTGGACCAGCTTTGCCGATCAGCAGACGGGCCAGCTCGACAAGGCGAACGACCGGACCATTTCCGCGATCGGCATCATCGAGCGGTGCGAGGCGCGGGACCAGGCGGCGGTGAAGCGGAGCCGCCGCCTGTTCTGACTTTGCGGGTTTTCAATGCACTTTGATGCCAATTTTTGCAGGCCAAGTTATTGAAATTGCTAAATTGCTTGCAGCTTCCCAAGCTGAATACGAGGGTTCGATTCCCTTCACCCGCTCCATTTTCCTGTCCGCCGAAGTTTGCCGACGTCTATACAAATCTCTGAAATCCAGGATATTTGGCGTCTATTCGGCCGCAAGCGTTCAGCCGCGTCCGCATTCAGGCACAAGCCGCTGGGGGTATAGCCTCCGCAAAAGGCTCGCAATCCCGTGGCTTTGACCGATCTGGCAATCCGCAATGCCAAGCCCGCCGCGAAGGCGATCAAGCTGGCCGATGGCGGCGGCATGGCGGCCAAGGCATAGGCGCGCCAAGGGAGGCACAGCCAGGACCCGCGTTAGCTGAAATATTGAGACAATCTCCGATCCCATATCGTCATTACTGCACCATAATTGCCAGCCTCCGGAGAAATTATATTCATTCCATTTCGGACCCTGAAAGTTCGTTCGATGCGTTAACCATGTTATGACGCAACTTGTAGTTCGGGAATCGGGGGCGATCGATGGCATACGTCTATGGTGATGCGGGTCAAGCTGGCGATAACGGCGTAGGCGAAGGTGCTGCGGGAACTTCAGGCGGCAATGGCCAGTCAGTCTCCGTAAGCGGCGTCGATGCATTTCGTGCAACTAACTATTATTACGAGAATTATATTGTCGGCGGTTCCGGGGGTTCGGGCGGGCTAGGCGCTACCGGGACATCTGGCGCCTTCACGACGACCGCCGATTACAGTGACGCGAATGGCTACTGGCATTACGCTGGTTACTACTCCAGCGGCGGGACGGGTGGTGCAGGTGGCAGCGGCGGACGCGGCGGCGATGCAAGCGGCGTCCTGGCCAATGCCAGCAACCTCGGCAACCTCTCGCTCATCGCGAATGGCGGCGGCGGCGGGTGGGGTGGCGCTGGCGGCACAGGGGGAAGCGGAGGATCGACTTCGATTTCGCGCTATTACGGACCGAATGGTGTTTCCACAGTCGATTACACAGGTGCCTCTGGCGGGCGCGGCGGCAGCAATGCCCTTGGCGGCAGCGGCGGAACAGCTTCCATCAGCGTGTCATCTAGTGCCCTGAGTACTGATTTTGGATCTGTATACCTTGCCAGTTCCGGTGGCTGGGGAGGATCGGGCAATAATGTTTACTATTACTACTACAATGGCGGCGGTGGTGTCCCACCCGGGAATGGCAACAACGGCGCGCGCGGCGCGAATGGTGGTGCCGCAGCAACCACGTTCAGCAGCAACACCGGATCTGATCTTGGCAATGTCTCGATCAGCTTGGCAGCGAATGGCGGACAGGGCGGCAGTGGCGGATACGGCGGGTAT
This sequence comes from uncultured Novosphingobium sp., assembly GCA_964413325.1. Taxonomy (GTDB): domain Bacteria; phylum Pseudomonadota; class Alphaproteobacteria; order Sphingomonadales; family Sphingomonadaceae; genus Novosphingobium. The sequence goes on from CAYPRK010000003.1 coordinate 93,121, forward strand.
TTTGGCACCGGGTATCGCAGCGAATACACATCCTTTGCCGACGGCCGGCAGCAATCCAGCTATACCACCTATTACGGCACATCCGGGTCTGGCGGTGCGGGCGGCAATGGCGCTGCGGCGCTGGTCACCATGTCGGGCAATCATCTCGCGACAGTCGCGGATGCCTCATTGACCGTTGAATTGCGGGCGACAGGCGGCATCGGAGGTTCCGGTGGCTTTGGCAACTGGGATACGTCGGGCAACTACTCGCAAGCGGCGTCCGGCACGTCGGCCCAAGGGCGCATCGTGGCCAACAACAACGTTCTAACGGCCGGGTATGTGAATATTTATCTGACCAGCGAAAGTGCTGTTCAGTTTGGCGGAAATACGATTACGCATTCCGGCGATAATCTTGGCAGCTTCAATTTTTATGATGCAGGCCCGTCCGACGTTATCGTTCTAGATGTAAACCGCAACCTGCTTACCGTGAATGGGCAAGCCAATACGATTTCGGGGTTCGGTTACTACAATATCGGTGTGTCAGGTGGATCGACCTTTCAGATCGTTTCCGGCACGGTGCTGTTTCCGCAGAGTTACTCTGCGGGTTCGGCTCCCCAACCGCTTTATGATACGCCAAGCAGCGGAAATGTGCTCAATACACAAAGCATCTTGAACTTCAGTGATGCCAATACGGTTGAGACGCATACGCTCAGCGCCCCCACGCTTGTTTCCGCCACGCTCGACAATGGCAGTCCGGTATCAGCGGCAACGCTTGCCGCGTTGCAGGGCGCGGTGAGCAGCGTGATCAACCGCGATAGCAACACGAACACGGGTTATACTGGCGAACTGGGCTATGCCTTCACGCTCGATGAGACCAAGGTCGATTTCCTCAGTGAAGGCCAGAAGCTTGACCTCAAGTATTCCATCGGCCTGATCGACGCGTCGGGCGGCGTGCAGACCCAGACCGTGTCGTTTGTTGTCTATGGCGCGAATGACAATCCGGTGGCGCACGACGATTCCTTCAGCACCGCCTACAACACCGCGATCACGCTGACGCCCGCCGCGCTGCTCGGCAATGATACCGATGCGGAGAACAATGCGCTGAATTTGCGGTACATAAATCAGGGCGGCTATACCTCAAATTATGGCTACATCGACATGATCGATGGCAATCTGGTGTTCACGCCGGTGGACGGATTCAGCGGAACCGCCAGTCTGACCTATGTGGTTGAAGACGCCTTTGGTGGCTATTCCACCGGTTATGTCACGATCGAAGTCGACGCTTCGCTCAACAAAGCCCCGGTTATCAGCAGTGACGGCGGCGGTGATGCGGCGGCGCTCAGCCTTGCGGAGAATACGACCGCCGTGACCACGGTGCAGGCGACCGATGCCGATGCCGGTGATACGGTCTCCTATGCGATCAGCGGCGGTGCTGATGCCGGTCTCTTTCAGATCGATGGCGTTACGGGTGAACTCAGCTTCATAACCGCGCCTGATTTCGAGAACCCCGCCGATGCCGGGGGCAACAACGTCTATGACGTGATCGTCAGCGCAAGCGATGGTTCCCGCAGCGATACGCAGGCGATCGCAATCACGGTCACCGATGTGCCGGAAGCAGTGAACCTGATCGGGACGGCCGGCAACGATACGCTGACTGGCACAAGCCTGGACGACACGCTCCAAGGTGTTGACGGCAACGACAAACTCTATGGTCTTGGTGGCACCGATCTGCTGAACGGCGGCGCGGGCAACGACCTGCTCGATGGCGGAGCGGGTATCGATACCGTCACCTATGTCGATGCGACGGCTGCAGTTAAGGTGAGCCTTGCAGTGACCACTGCCCAGGCAACTGGCGGGTCTGGTTCTGACACGATCCTCAACGTCGAGAACCTGATCGGCTCGACCTTCAACGATACGCTGACGGGTAATGCCGGGGACAACCGGATCGATGGCCTGGCAGGGAACGACACGATCAACGGAGGCCTCGGCGCTGACCAGATGTTCGGCGGCGCCGGGAACGACACCTACACCGTCGACAACATCGGCGATGTGGTGAGCGAGGAGACGGTTGCGGGCGTTGACGATGGCGGTACGGATACGGTCAAGAGCTCGATTTCCTATACGCTCGGCAACTTTGTCGAGAAGCTGACACTGACCGGTTCGGCCGCACTGAACGGAACCGGGAACGCGCTTGCCAACACGATCATCGGCAATGCGGGTGCCAACATTCTCTCAGGCGGTGCTGGCATCGATACGCTGACCTGCGGCGGCGGCAACGATACGCTGGATGGCGGGACGGGCGCGGACATCGCCACGTTCTCCGGAGCACGGACAGACTATGCAGTGGTCAACCTTGGCGGGCTCTCGGCCCAGATCGTCGACTTGCGTGCCGGTTCGCCTGACGGGACGGATACGATCACCAACATCGAGACGATCAAGTTCTCGAGCGGGTCGATCTCGATCTACGACCTGCTCGGCGTCGGTGCAGAGATCACCGGGACCGCCGGGGCGGACAAGATCAGCCCGACAGCGAGTGTCGTGGACCAGCCCAAGGCCACGGTCTTTGCCGATCTGATCCGCACCTTTGATGGCAATGACAGCATCGATGGCGGCGGCGGCGCCGACACCATGTACGGCGGCGCTGGCAATGACATCTACTTCATCGACAATGCCGGCGATGTGGTGAGCGAAGAAACGACGCCAGGCGTGGACGATGGCGGCACGGATCTGGTCAACGCCTCGGTCAGCTACACGCTAGGCAACTTCCTGGAGAACCTCACGCTTACCGGCGCTGGCAACATCGACGGGACCGGCAATGCGCTGGCCAACAAGCTGACGGGCAATGCCGCAGACAACCGCCTCTTTGGCGGGGATGGCAAGGATACCTTGAGCGGCGGCACGGGCAACGATTGGCTTTCAGGTGGCAAGGGTGCGGACACCCTGACCGGCGGAGCGGGCGCAGACAGGTTTGTGTTCGATGTGCTGGAGATCGCCGCGAACAAGGACACCATCAAGGATTTCGAGCACGGGATCGACAAGCTCGCCTTGGACCGCGCCGCCTTCACCGCCTATTCCGGCTCGCTCGCGGGGCCAATCGCGGCATCGGACCTTGCCCTTGGCACCGCGGCGACGACTGCGGCGCAGCACTTCATCTACAATCAGGCAACCGGCGCGTTGTTCTACGATGCTGACGGCGTCGGCGGTGTAGCCCAGGTCCAGATCGCAGCGCTCAGCACAAAACCTGTGCTTGATGCAGGAGACTTCGTGCTGATCTGAGGATGTATTTGTGGACACTTGTTGATGACCGCAGGATTACTGAGCAGATTAATTCCACCCGCCAAGCAAGATTAGTATCACATCAGACTACATTGCAAGGTAGTGCGGTAGCAATGTTCCTGCGATCCTCTTGGCGCCACTGCCTGCACTTACAGGTGCATGGCAGAGGACCTTGGAAACGTCGAATTGAGAAAATGTCCTATATATAGAGTAGTTTCAGCACCTTCTTAAGCGCCACATGTCGCGTACGGTGTGGGGCGTTTTCTTGCTTTCTTCTGCCGGTAGCGGTGCCCGAAATCGACCTGTGGCATGGGCTTCGTTACCTTGCGATTCGCTCACTGTGCTGCGATCAAGCCGCCCAAAAATACTCCCAGCAAAAGTATTTGGGGGTATCCTGGAAATATATGCCCCGTGAAATGTAATATTTACGGGCTTTTCTGGCTATGTCGCGGTTCCCTTCACCTCCAGCATCCCCAGCCCAGCCAACTGAAGCAGCCATTTGCCGTCGGCGCCTGCGCGAGGAGCGTCCTTCCACTCGGCCTGCTTGATTCTTTGCCCCAACTGGGCGATGAGCCTCAGCATAAAGTAGCGGGGAGATAATTCCGCCAGGCAAACGAGCGCATGCGCGCGGCGGGGCCGTAGAATGGGAAAGGGATCCTATGTCTGCGGCGTATTCACTATCGTCTTGTATCGAATGGCAGTTCACCGAAGCTGGTGACCTTGAGGCGCGTCTGCGCGCAGCGAAGGCGGCGGGCTTCGACCTTGCCGAATTTCACCTCTGGCGCGACAAGCCGGTCGCGGCGCTGGCAGAGGCCCTTGCCGAGACGGGCATGCGCCTGACCGGCGTATGCGTCGATCCGCGGCGGTCCATCGTCGATCCTGCGGAGCGTGCGGACATGGTCACTGCCGTGCGCGAGACGATCGCGGCCACGGCCTGCCTTGGCAAACCGGCGCTGATCGTCGCCTCGGGTTTCCGGGTCGAGGGGATGAGCGAGGAAGAGCACTTCGCCAACGCCGTCACGGCCCTGCGCGAGGCAGCCGATGCCGCCGAGGAAGCCGGAGTGATGCTGCTGCTCGAACCGCTCAACACCCGGCTGTTCGCCGCGATGTATCTCGTCAGCACCAACCTCGGCCTCGATCTGGTCGAGGCAGTGGGCAGCCCCAACCTGCGCCTCCTTTACGATGTGTGGCACAGCGCCTGCATGGGCGAGGACATCGCCGCAGTGCTGGCCGGGCGCATCCACCTCGTTGCGCATGTGCAAGTCGCCGACATGGACGACCGCCACGAACCGGGCACGGGCAGTGTCGATTGGGCCGCCGCCATGCAGACCTTGCGGGGCTTGGGCTATGAGGGGGCAATCGGGCTGGAATATTTCCCCAGCCTGCCGATGCCACAGTCCTTCGCGCTCAGCCGCCAGACGCTGGGCTGCTGACCGGCTGCGGCTGGTCTCCGGACAATCAGAAGAAGCGCGGCTTGCTGCAAGGCGCGGCAACCGCAGGAAATGGACGCTCCCCATGAGCATGAACGAGATCGCGATCAGTCTCGACCTGATCAATCGCCACTATCAGGAACCGAACCGCAACCGGTTCGAAAGCCGGTATTTCTGGGAAGAACTCTACCCGATGCTCGCCACATCGGGCTTCCGGGCCATCGAGATTCCCTATGAGCCGGTGTGGCAATTCGGCGGACGCAGCGGCGTGCCGATGAACCGCTACTGCGTGAACACGAAGTACGGCAGCGCCGCCGCCTACCGCGACAAGCTGGCCGCCAGCGGGATCGACCAGGTCAGCGGCGTGACCTTTGATCCCAACCTGTTCATGCGTAACGGCAATCTCGACTTCTTCTTCGGCGCATCCGGCCACTTCGCGGGTGAGGCGCTGGCCCATGCGGCCGATCTTGGGGCGAACTACTTCGCGATCAGTCCATCGCCCTTCTATGGCCGCGCCGCACACTATCACCCCGATCTGGACAGCGAGCTGGACGTGTTCACCCAGCGCACTGCGGACATGCTCACCGGGCTCGCCGCGAAAGCGCAAGAGTTCGGCGTCACGCTCGTGCTGCGCAATGAATACTGGAGCCTGTTTCGCGGCAACCGCATCCTGACGCTGCTGGCCGCGCTGCCAGACAGCGCGAAGCTGGACTGCGACACCGCCAGTCTCCACATCGCCGGCATCTCCCCGCAGGAATTCCTGACGGCCAATATCGCCCGCATCGGCTGCGTCCACCTCACCGACACGAATTTCGTGGACACGCAAGACATCTGGAAGACCGCCAACCCGGAGTTTCCCGAAACCCGCGCCACGCAAGTCTTCCGCGACCCTGGCACCGGCTCGATCGATCTTCCGGGGATCGCCGCCCTGCTGACGAAGCTCGGCTACGCCGGACCGCTGACAGTCAGCGCCCGCCAGACGCGCGATCCTTTCCGCGCCCTGCTGCGCACGCGCGCCCTGTTGGACCAGATCCAGAATTAAGCCGGACGGAGAAGCCGCCATGCCCAATATCCGCTACGCCAACATGTGCCACTGGAAGTCGATCCCCTATCGGCAAATCCCCAATTTCCGCGAATTCTACTACGAAGACCGGACCAATACGGCCTACTATTCCGACTGGGACCGGATCCTGAAATACCAGGCCGCGCTTGGTTTCGAAGGGATCGAGATCGCCCCGTGGGACCTCGCTGACATCCTCCCCCTGTTCGGCTCGCCCGAGGCGTTTACCGCCTTTGCCAAGGAGCGCGGTGTCGAAGTCATCGGCATGTTCCACGGCGCCCACGCCTCGCACGCCGCGGATCATTTCGATGAAGCCGTACGTTCGGGCCGCGAGGCGGTGGACACGATCGTCAAGTTCGGCGGAACCTACATGAACACCTGCCCGACGCAGAACTACTTCGGCACCGGCCCGCTCACCCGAGACGAGGTGCAGAACTGCGCTAGAGTGATGAACGAGATCGGCCGCTACGCCACCGATCACGGCGTCAAGATCGGCCTGCACAACGAATTTTTCTGCGCGATCAACCTGCCCAATCACCGCGAATTGATCGAATCGACCGACCCCGCGCTGGTCCACTACTGCATCGATACCGCGCAGATTGCCATTCTGGGTGAAGACTTGCTGACCTTCTATGAGGACTACCACGACCGCATCAGCACCTTCCACCTGAAGGACACCGCCTCAGCCCGGCAGCCAGACAGCGTGCGCTATGCGCAGGACCCCGAGATCACCGACGACGGCCATCGCTGGTTCTGGGAACCGGGTGAAGGCGAGCTCGATCTCAAGGGCCTCTACCGCCTGCTCAAGAAGCATGAATTCAAGGGCTGGATGTCGATCGAATACGATGGATCGCCCGACCTGCTCGCTTCGATGGCGCTCACCCGGTATCACCTCGATGCCGAACTGCGCCCGATCTACGATTGATCGAAAGGATCATCCGATGTCCGGCAGCACTTCTCGGCCTAGCCCACTTGGCGTTGGCGTGGTCGGCACGGGCAGCAGCCCGCAGCCCACGCGCGTGCTGCGCAATCCGGCGCGAGCCGGGCAGGTGCGAGCCGACGCGTGATCATGCGCATCTTCTCGAGGAAACCGGCAGAAGCGGTGATTACGCTGCCACCGCTTCCGCCCGTTCTTCCTCAATCTTTCCAGTTCTTGCCTGGCATCTTCACCGTGACGACTTCGCCCAGTTCCTCGGCATTGCGGCCAAGCGCAAAGCCATAGCTGCCCGCAGGCATCGTCCAGCCGCCGTCCTTCCAATCCGCGAGCAGGCGCGGATCGATGGTGACGGTGACCTTCTGCGTGGCCCCCGGCGCCAGCGTGACGCGCTGGAAGCCGACGAGGCGGCGCTTGGCCTCCCCGGCCCGGTTCACCAGATAGACCTGGCCGACTTCATCGCCCGCGATCTTTCCGGTGTTGGTCAGGGTGAAGCCCGCTGTCAGGCCCGAGACCTTGAGCCCGCCGCCCGTGAACGTGGTGTAATCGTTGCCGAGGGCACTGTGGCCCTGATGGCCGAAAGCGGCGCGGAGCGGTGGTATCTCTGCTGCATGATCGCGGCGAAGGGCCCTTCCCCGCCAAGCGAGCGAGTGACTGCCGGTCCCTTTTCACTGTGCACAAGGCTGGAGCCCGAACCCGCAACCACGCCGCTATCGGCATAGCCGCCAATCACCGCGATCGACTTGACCGACTTGGCGAGCGGCAACGCGCCGCTGTTCTTGAGGAGGACAATGCCTTGCTTCGCAACCTCTTCGGCCACCGCGCCATTGGCGGCGAAATCGATCTTGCCGCCCGGCTTCACCGGATCTCGATCAAGCCCGGCCGCGTAGATCGCCGTCAGCACGCGGCGGTTCATGTCATCCAGCCGCAGCGCGTGCGCTACACCATTGGCGGGCAGCAGCTCTCGCTGATTTTCGGACCTGATAGCCTGAACACGGTCGTGCTGCCTGCCGGGACGTTCGGCTGAGCCAAAGCGTTCAGGGCCGACCTTCATCATTCGGCAAGATCGGCGGGATGCGGACAAGATTGAACCGATTGCGCCGCCCTTTGCGCGCCGCCCGCTTGCGCCACCAGATCACCAGACCGGTCACACTGAGCCCGGCGACGACCAGCCCCATCGCCGAAATCAGGATGCGGCCCGGCAAACCGAGGATCCGCCCTGAATGCAGCGGAAACTGGGCCTGCACGAAGATGTCGGCCGCAGTGCCCTTCCACGGCTGGCGGTCGCCAAGCAGCCGCCCGGTCGTGCCGTCGTAGTAGAGATAGGGCGGCCCCACCCCCGCCGCGCCATGATCCCTGCCGGGTTCGTGAAACGCGACGCCATAGATCCCGTAGGCCTGCGCATAGAACACGCTGCCCACGGGTGCGGACCAGCCCCGCGCACGGCCCTCCGCGGCGGCCTCTTTGAGGATCGGTGCAAAGCCGAGTTTGGGGACAATGGGTGCGTGGCGATCGGCAGGCACGCGCGTGTCGAACGGGGTCGGCGTTACTGTCGATACCCGCGAGAGCACCGGATAGAACACCTCGCTGTAGAGGTTCAGCGAGAAGGCCGTGAACGCGAGCATGAACAGCAGCCCCCACAGCCACAGGCCGAACGCGCGGTGCAAATCGAAGGTGAGGCGAAACAGGCTGCCCGAACGCTTGATCCGCCATGCAGGCCGCCACCGCTGCGCGAAGCTCTTGCCGCCAGCTCCGGCTGCCTTGGTCCGCGATGGCAGGGTCAGATAGAAGCCGACGAAACAGTCGATGGTCCACAGCACCGCGACGATGCCCATCAGCCACACGCCCCAGCGATTGATCCCCCACATCTCGGGAATGTGCAGGCTGTAGTGCAGCACGTAGAGGAACGAGACGAGGTTCTCGCGCGTCACCGGCCATACCGCGCCCCAGTTGCGCCGGCCCTGTTCGGCCCCGGTCGCGGGATCAAGGAAGACCTGGTTGTAGCCCGGCTCGAACTGCCGCCCGGTCGCCGGATCGCGCTTCGCATCCACGCCAAAAGTCAGCGTGGCGCCCGGTTCGGGCACCAGCGCGAACGCGGTTACCCGCACGCGCGGATCAGCCGCTTCGACGCGCGCCGCAAGATCGACGGCGGGCAGCGCGGGGCCAGTGCTGCGCGCCTCCATCAGTTGCGGATTGAGCAGGTCATCCAGTTCGTGATCCCAGGAAATGATCGCCCCGGTCAGGCCCGAAACGATCAGGAACCCCGCGATGGCAAGGCCCACCCAGCGGTGGAGGAGGCCAAACAGTGGGCGAAGGGTCATCGGCGGTCCTCACATTCCTGACCGGGCAGCGGGCGATTGAGCATGGGGTGGCGCACTGATCCGGAGCAGCCCGAGGGGGGACGTTGGTTTCATGCCCGACTGAGGATGGCTCGCCGGGCACCGCTCAAATGACACAGTTCGGATAGCCTCGCAATGCTAATGCGAATCGTTTGCATTAAATAATTTACGCGTTTACCCGGTGTGCGTCCCCAACCGAGGAGCCTCCCTGCCGATGTCCCTGATCCTTGCCCTTGCCGCAGCCGCATCCTCCTCCGCCGAAGAAGCGGCCGAAGCACCGCAGCGCGCGGATATCGTCGTGGTCGGACAGCGCACCGAAGGCAGCGGAGATTATGCGACCAAGGCGCAGACAACCGCCACGCGGATGCCGCTCAGCCAGCGCGAAACGCCGCAATCCGTCAGCGTGGTGACCCGCGCGCAGATCGAGGACTTCCAGCTCAACGATGCCAATGCCTTGCTCGCCACGGTGCCGGGCATCAACGTGCAGGCGCAGGAAACCGACCGTCTCTACTATTCCGCACGCGGCTTCGATATCCAGACCTTCCAGATCGACGGTATCGGCCTGCCCTTCGCTTTCGAAATCCAGACCGGTTCGATCGACACCGCGATCTACGATCGCATCGAGGTGGTGCGCGGTGCGCCGGGCCTGCTGTCCTCGACCGGCAATCCTTCAGCGGTGATCAACTTCATCCGCAAGCGCCCGGCAAAGACGTTCGAGGCAGCGGCTTCGCTGCAGTTGGGCTCGTTCGACCACCGCCGCCTTGATGGCGATATCAGCGTTCCGCTGACCAGCGATGGCCGCATTCGCGCGCGTGCGGTGGGGGCCTTGCTTGATACGGGCAGCTATCTGGCCCGCAATCACCTGCGCCGCTGGACCGGCTATGGCATTGTCGAGGCGGATATCGGCAGCCGGACCACCGTGAGCGCGGGCTATGACCATCAAGACCACCAGTCCAAAGGCGCGATGTGGGGCGCCCTGCCGCTCACTTACACCGATGGCACGCGGATCGATCTGGACCGGTCGACCAACACCGGCCCCGAATGGGCTGGCTGGAACGTGATCGACCGGCAGATCTTCGGCGATATCACCCACCAGCTCGGCGGCGACTGGACCTTCAAGCTCAGCGCGGTGCGCCGTGCAGTGAGCGAGAACGACAAGCTGTTCTACGTCTATGGCAATCCGGACCGAACGACGGGGGACGGCATCTTCAGCTATCCCGGCGCGTTCCTCGCTCAGGGACGCAACCTGACGATCGACGCCAATGTTTCGGGCAAGGTCAGCCTGTTTGGCCGCACCCATGATGTGGTGCTTGGGATCAATCGCAGTGCCCAGCGCTATCGCCAGGCATCGAGCTATGACTTTGCTACCATCGGCATCGGCCTGCCGCTCGCCACTGCATTCGATGGCACCTTCCCGTTGCCGGATTTCCCGGTTCCCTACACCCCCAGCCTCGATACCCACACCCGCCGCGAAACCGCCTATGCTCTGGTCCGGCTGAACCTTGCGGACCCGCTGAAGCTGATGCTTGGCGGCAACTACACGCGCGCCTTCAGCGAAGGCACATCCTACGGCACGCCGACCAATTACGATCGCAAGCGCTTCCTGCCGTTCGTTGGAGCAACCCTCGATCTCACGTCGCACATCAGCGCCTACGCCAGCTACGCCACGATCTTCAATCCGCAGACCCAGTTCGATGCCGACAACCGGCTGCTCGATCCCATCGAGGGCGACAACATCGAGGCCGGCCTCAAGGGCGAGTGGCTTGGCGGCCGGCTCAATGCCAGCGCGGCGATCTTCCAGGCGCGGCAAAGGAACACCGCCGAAGCGGCCGGCTTTGATGCCACGCTCGGCCGCACGATCTATCGCGGGGTCGATGCCACATCACAGGGCGTCGAACTGGAATTCGGCGGCCAGCTCGCGCCCGGATTGCAGGCTACCGGCGGCTATACCGTGATGCGGGTGCGCGGCGAAAACGGCGAGCCGGTGCGCACTTTCGTGCCGCGCAATACCGCACGCCTCAATGTCACCTACGCGCCGCCGTCGCTGCCCGCACTCAAACTCGGCGCGTCCTTCCAGTACCAAAGCCGCTTCTATCTCGAGCCCGGCACTATATCGACCACGACCGGCCTGCCCATTCGCATCACGCAGAACGGGTACGCCGTGCTGGACCTGCTCGCCCGCTATGCCCTCTCCGATCACGTTTCCCTCAGCGCCAACGTGAGGAATGTAACCAACGCCAAGTACCTAGGCGCACTCAACTATGACCAGGGCTACTACAGCGCGCCCCGCTCGATTCTCGGCACCCTGACCCTGCGCTATTGAGAGCGGGATGGCAGGATATGGGCGAGCAGGCTCATCCCCGTTTGCTCGCCCGTGCTTCGCGCCGGATGATGTCGAGGCCTGCGGGATCGACGATATCGCCGTGAAGGGCCACGTTGTTGGCATGGCCGAACTGGTGGAGATTGAAGGCAGACTGGATCGCATTCCACATGCCCATCGCGTCCATCGACTGATTGACGCTCATCTTCGCGGTCTTGAGCCCGATGGCGGGGCGCGTGGCGATCTTCTCGGCGATCGCGAGGGTGCGGCTTTCCAGTTCCGCACGCGGCACCACTTCGCTCACCATGCCCAGCGTCTTGGCTTCCGCTGCGCCGATCGGTTCGCCGGTGAACAGCATCTGCTTGGCCCGGCGGTGGCCGATCTCGAACGCATGGACGAAGAATTCATGCCCGTTCATGCCGAAGGCGACAACCGGATCGGAAAACTCGGCATCGTCGGACGCGATGATCAGGTCGAACGGCCAGATCAGCATCAGCCCGCCGGCAATCGCCTTGCCCTGCACCGCCACGATGATCGGCTTGGGCAAGTTGCGCCAGCGCCAGCAGAACCCGAGGTAGGCTTCCTGTTCCTTGACCATGTAGCCCTGCGGCCCCGGATGGCGATAGCCGCCGAAGCCGAGCACCGGCGGGCGCAAGTCGCCAATTTCCGCCGTGTCGCCGAGATCGTGGCCGGACGAGAAATGCTTGCCGTCTGCCGCGACGATCACAACACTCACCTCGTCATCATCCATCGCGATGTCGAGCGCCTCATTGATCTCGTACAGCATCCGCAGCGATTGCGCGTTGTGCGTGTCAGACCGGGCCAGAGTGATGCGCGCCACGCGCGCTGCGGGCCGGTCGTAGCGGATATCTTCGAACACCGGGGTTTCACGCATGGCCTGGGTTTCCTGCGCGCCAGCTTCAGGCGCGTGCATAGAGCTTCGGGAAATCGGGGTGGCGAAAGCGGTCACCCGGCACCAGCCCTTCGTAGAACTCGCTCACGTCGCGCGATCCTGTCTCCTGCCGGTTGAAGCCGACCGCCGAATCCTTGCTGACCCCGGGGCGCGCCACGAAATTGCAGTCATCGCCGAAGAACCGCAGCGAGATCGTGCGCCGCTCGCCGCCCGCTTCGGTATGCCCGCCGCCATGCAGCGTGCTCGGATGAAACACCAGCGCATCGCCGGGCTCGATCGGCCAGGTCACGATGTCGAACGCTGCGCGGTTCGCCTCGATATCCGGAAGTCGCGGCATTTCAGCCTCGTCATAGAGCGGCGCGGTATCGTCATCGCCGGTGAAGGCCGATCCGTTGAACAGGCGCCCCCGGTGCGAACCGCGCACGAACTCCAGCGACTGGGACGCCGGCACGGCATCGAGGCTGATCCACATCACCGACATGTGCTCCCCCGCAACGGGGAAGTACGAGGTATCCTGATGCCACGGCGTGCGCCGGCTCGCGCCCTTCTTGTGGAAGACCTGTTCGAAGAAGAACCACACGTTCTCGCAGTCCCACAACCGCGCCATCAGCCCGCCGAGGTTGGCCTTGCGCAGGAGCGGATCATAGTGGGGCCAGCTCGCGGTGTTGAAGAGGTCCTGATAAAACAGCGTGCCATCCTGCGGAAACAGCTGCTGCGCGGCGGAACTCGGGTTGGCAAGGCTCCAGTCAAACCCCTGCCTTGCCAGTTCGAGCATTTCGGCATCGAGCACCTTGGGCAGATGAACGACACCATCCTCGCGGTAGCGCTGCGCCAGAGCGCTGGCCGCCTCAAGCCGCGCATCGGGATCGGACATGGCTTGGGCTCCCTGCTGGATCGGATTGCTGGATCGGGTTGAAGGATCAGGACGGCTCAGCGCGCTGCGGCGAGCCAGGCGATGCAGCGCCGCAGCAGGTCCTGAAACGATGCCTCGTCCCACGGACCGCGCACGACCGGCGCTTCATCCATCAGCGGCCGCGCATCAAAGCGGCCGCAAGCGTGGCCGAGCGGGCTGTAGGCAACCTCACCCTTGCCATGGCTGCGCACATAGAGCTGCGGGCGCGGCGGATCGTCGTCCCACTGGCCGAGCAGGTAGCCCGGCGCCTCGCCCTTGTAGCGCGCCGAAAGCAGCGTGCGGTAATCGCACAGCGGGGCCGCGATATAGGGCTCATCGGTGACGGTGAAATCCTCGAGGCCCTGCGTGATCGGGTGGTCGTGATCCTCGACATGGATACGCATGGTCTGCGCCGACAGATGCGCGACAAAGCGGCTGCCGAGGAGGTCCATCCACGCCGGGGCGACATCCTCCGCCGTGGGCTTCACCAGCCCCGGGATGCGCACCCCGCTGGCGACGATTTCCGGCCCATCGGTAAATTCCAGCCCCGCGTTGGCGCCGTGCAGCGCGAGCAGCCGCCCGCCAGCGGCAACGAACTCGGTCAAGGCCTGCGCCTCGGCATCCGAGGGCATGAGGTCGCAGGTATAGAGCACTACCGCCGCATAGCCCGCCAGATCGCCGACATGGCTGAAATCATCGGCGCAGCGCACGCGGATGCGGTCGTCCTCCGCCATGAGGTTCAGCAGCACGAGCCGGGCAAGATCGAAATCGTGGTACTTGCCCCCGGTGATGAGGTGGATGCGGACGGGCCCGGTCATGCGGCGCTCTCCAGTGGGATGAGGAAGGGGGCGGCGCCATTCCACTGCGCAGTGGCCCGCTCCGAAATTGCGAAGAAGGCGCGGGTTGCCTCGCAGTCGGTGATCAGTTCGATGTGGAGCCCGAGCGCGGCGCGGCAGTCGTAGTAGCGCAGCTCGACGTCCTCGTTGAGCTTGCCGGTCGAGACGGGCGGCCCGGCATTCAACGCCGCCGCCGCACTGTCGAGATCGGTGACGAGGAAGGCGTGATGATGCGCCCGGCATTCACCCGGCTGCAGCGGTCCGTCGCCATAGACGCTGGGCCACGGCCCATGCGGCTGGATCAGCTCGATCATCTTGTCGCCAAGCTGGCCGAAGGCGATGTCCAGCGTGAGGGCTTGCGGTTCGCCATGAAAGGTCCAGCCGGCGAAGGCCATGTTCGGCATATGGATGAACGGCCCCGCCCCGGTGCGGCGGACCCATTCGCCCACGCTCGCGGCAAGATCGCCGACGACGTAGCCAAGCTGCATGATGGGTCCGTGCACCCTGTGTCCTTTCCCTAGTCCAGCGAGGACGGCGTGCCGTGCCAGGCGTGCGGCCGCGCCTTCATCCGGCGGAAGAAGTCCTGCAGCCACGCTGCTTCCTCGGGGATCGGCTGACCGTGGTTCTCGCCGAATTGCAGGAAGCAGTAGAGGTAGATGTCCGCCAGCGTGTAGCGGCTGCCGCAGACGAACTCGCGGCCCTGCATCACCCCGTCGAGCCAGAGCAGCTTGGCGCGCGACTTGGCCTTGAGCACGGCGGCGGCTTCCAGCGGCAGCAGGCTCTTCACCACCGCACCGTCGATGGCCTTGTCGCCCTCGAAAAACGCCCGGCCATCCTCGGTGGAGAAGCCCTCGCCCATCGGCCACGCGATGTTCTGGTCGATCCGGCGCACCCACATGCGGGTTTCCGCGCGCTCTTCGGGGGTCGAGCCGATCAGCGGCGGTTCGGGCTGGATATCCTCGAAGTACTCGCAGATCGCGGGGACTTCGGTGATGGCGGTGCCGTCATCGAGCTCCAGCGCGGGCAGTTCCCCCAGCGGATTGATCCGGGTGATGAACGGCTCGCGCCGGTTCTCGCGGGTAAACAGGTCGACGAACCGCCGCTCCAGCGCGATGCCCTTCTCCTGCGCGAAGATCCAGGCGATCCACGGGTTCGGTGCAAACAAGTCGAAATCGTAGAAGATCATGTGTGCCTCGTCTCGTGGATGCGCCCGGATGCCTCGCGGCGGGGGTGGCCCTAGAACTTGCCCTCGATGGAGACGCCGATGGTGCGCGGGTAGACGATCTGGTTCTGCCCGCCGGGACGATTGAGCGGACCGACCGTATTGCCCACGTTGTCGCTGAAGATGCCCGCTTCCCAGCGGTCCGTGCCGATGCTGGCGCGGACATAGCCGATGCCGTTGAACGGCGCGTAGACCCCGTTGAAGATGCTCTGCTGGCGCGAACGATAGCTGTAGCGCGCGTTCAGGCGCAGCTCGAGACCATTGGGCCCGATCTCGCGGCTGAAGGTGCCGCCGAGGTTGAAGGTGGTCTTGGCTGTCCCCGGCAGCTGGTTGCCTTCCTTGAGCTGCGGGATCTTGGCGACAATCGCGGCGGGCACGTTGTGGATCGTCGTCGAGTTAAAGTTGCCGTTGAAGTTCAGCGTCAGCCCCTTGATCGGCGTGCGCCAGGTGATCGAAGGCTCGATGCCGTGGCCGCGCACATCACCCACTTGCGCAACGATGGTCTGCAGCGCGGGCGAAAGCTCGATCTGGGCGCGCGGCCAGTCGACATAGTAGCCGGCAAGCTCGACCTGAACGGTGTTGTTGAAAAGACCCCACTTGAGGCCCGCTTCATAGTTCCACAGCGTATCGGGCGGGGAGATGTTGGAGAGGTTGACGCCGAGCACCGCGTTCGAAGCGCCGACGATCGAGGCCGAGGAAATCGCGCCGCTGCGGAAGCCCTTCGCCGCTTCAACATAAAGCAGGCCGCCGCCCGGCGCGTGATAGGCGATGTTGAAGCGCGGGTTGAAGGTGTCGTTGCTCGAACGCGTGGTGCTGCGGTTGGGGATCACGCCGCCCGCGATTTCCAGCTGGCTGTTCTCCTCGAAGCGGCGCTTCTCCTTGTAATAACGGCCGCCGACAGTGAGATCGAGCTTGCGGTCGAGCAGCGAGTACGTCGCCTCGCCATAGACCGCCCAGCCCTGGCTGAAGAGCTGGTTCTTGTCGTTGACCGTGTTGAAGCCGAGCACGCCTGGCGCCACCTGGAAATCGGGCAGCTGCACGGTCTGGCCGCCCAGCGTGTTGCCGTTCTGGTAGAAGAAGCCGACGATGTACTTGAGCGCGCCTGAGCCGTTCGAGGTCAGGCGGATGTCCTCGTTGAAGTTGTGCGTGGTCAGCGGCCAGAGCGAGGTGAAGTTGCCGATGCCGGGAATGAAGCCGCCGTTGTTCGAGATGACGGTGTTCTTGATGTGCCCGGTCGAGCTTTGCAGCGTGGCGAAGCCGAAGTCATACTCGATGTCGCCGCTGAACAACCAGTAGTCCGAGAGCGCCTCGCCGAAACGCTGGTCGATGCTGGCGGGATCGGCGAAGGTGATGCGGTCGGACCAGTTCT
This sequence comes from uncultured Novosphingobium sp., assembly GCA_964413325.1. Lineage (GTDB taxonomy): Bacteria > Pseudomonadota > Alphaproteobacteria > Sphingomonadales > Sphingomonadaceae > Novosphingobium. Next base: position 109,691 of record CAYPRK010000003.1, read on the forward strand.
GCCTGGTGTTGTTGCGCCAGGCAGAAAGGCGGATGGTCAGGTTGTCGGTCGGCTTGGCAAGCAGCTTGACGCGGCCGGTGAAGCTCGTCGCGTAGTTGTCGTTCTTGACGCCGGTGGGGATGATGTCGGCATAGCCGCCGGTGCGCTTGTAGGTGATCACCCCGCGCAGCGCGAGCTTGTCGGTGATCAGCGGCAGGTTGACCATCGCATCGCCGGAGTACCCCGGCTTGCCCCCGGTCACGAGGTTGCCCGTCGCGCGGACCGAGGCCGCATTGCGGTCAAGCTCTGGATCGTTGGTAAGCACCTTGATCGTGCCGCCGATCGAGCCGAGGCCATAGAGCGTGCCCGAAGGCCCGCGCAGCACTTCGACGCGCTTGAGGTCGTAGAACGTGGCGACCGGCGCATAGGGGCGACCGGGCATGGTGAAGGCAAAGTTGTCGAGATAGTAGCCAACTGCCGGATCGCCGTCGGTCTCCGAAGCGGCAATTGCGCGGATCTGGTAGGTCGTGCTGCCCGCGCCGATGGTGGCGCCGGTCGTCGCGCTCGGCACGAGCGAGATCGCCTGCCCGATATCGGTGACGCCGGAGCGCAGCAGGCTTTCCCCGCTGATGCCCTGCACCGCCTGCGGAACCGAGGTCAGCGTCTGTTCGCGGCGCTGCGCCGTGACGATGATCTCGCTGTCATCCTTGCTGTCGTTGGCGCTGGCCTGCGCCTGCTGGGCGAATGCGGCGTTCGATGCGAGCAGCACCGCCATGGCGGCAGTCGAGGCGGCGGCGCGCCACGGCGTGGCGGCAGATGGGCACGTTTTCATTGGTTCTCTCCCCTCTTCTTGTTTCTATCCGCAGGCGTTTTTTCCGCCCGCGGCCGTTCAGCACCGTGTCAGCCGCGATCCAGCCACGGGTAATCGCCCATCAGGCAGCGATCGATCTGCTGGTGAAAATGGCGGATGCGCACTTCCTGATCGCCGAGGATCATGCCCCGGAAGCCCTGCGAGGCCGTCCCCTGCTGCATCGTCGGCATGTTGGAGCCGTCCTGCTTGAGCACGTTCGCAAGGAACGGCTCGAACGTGCCTGCGAAGGCATCGGCGTAGTCGTCGAGTTCGCCGTGGCGGTAAGTGCGGTGATTGACCACCGGCGGCACCGCGCCGGGCTCGCGGCGTTCGGTGATGAGGAAGTCGTAGTAGCAGATGCCCGGATCGCTCGCGTGCGGGCGATAGCGGAACATGATCGAGACTTCGGGCGTCTGCGTCAGCGTGGTGCCCGGGAAGAACGTGTAGTGATACTGGTGGACGAGCTGTTCGTCGTTCATCCGCCGATAGGGCATGTAGGTGTCGTTCTCGATGGCCCGCTTGGCCTTGATCACTTCGAGATGGATGTCCTTCAGGCTGCCCTTGTAGTCCGCCGGCACCAGCGTCCCGATGCCGAGGAACTTCTCGCGCAGCGGCGTCAATTCCTCCGCGTTGCCCAGCAGTTCGCTGACCGTCAGGTTGAAGTTGATCATGCGGCTGTGCATGCCGATCAGCTCGATCGGCACGTCATAGCCCTCGGTGATGTTCATGAAATCGGCGTGCAGCGATTCGAAATGATAGCTCTCGTTGAAAGCATCGTGCGCGTGCTTCCAGTTCCCGTTCCACTCGAAGGTGGCGCTGTCGATCAGCGTGAAGTTCTCAAGCTCGTAGGTCTCGAGGTGCGAGCCTGCCTCGCCGAGATACTCGCGCAGGCCAATCGCATTGCGGTCGAGGTTGAACCACACCCAGCCGCCCCAGGTGTCGACGCGGATGGCGGCAAGGTCGAGTTCGCCCTTCGGCACCCCGTCGCGGTACTGCGCAAACAGCTCCGGCCGCGAGATCATGTTGAGCGTGCCGTCGTTGTTCCACTTCCAGCCGTGGTAGGGGCAGGTGAACTTGTCGAGCGAACCGGCATCGACCTGGCACAGCAGGTTGCCGCGATGCTGGCAGATGTTGAAGAAACCGCGGATCTGGCCGTCGTTCGAATGGACGAACAGCAGCGATTCCTTGCCCAGCGAATGGAGCCGGAAATCGCCCGGCTCGGCCAGTTCTGAAACATGGCAGGCCACGTTCCACGTCTTGGTCCAGACATGGTCCCACTCGCGCTGCAGGAATTCGCGGCTGTGGAAGCGTTCCCCGTCGATGCGCTGATAACCGATCGCCGGGATCGGCTTGCGGGGCACGAAGGCGGGTGCCTGCGTGTCCTTCTTCGCCGGCCCGAGTGCCTCGATCAGTCGGTCTTCGATCTTCGCCATTACCCAGCCATCCTTGCTCACGATGCGTACGGCCGCCGGGCACGGGGAATGCCCGACGCGCCGCGCCTGAGGCGGAACCGCCCGCAAACGCGCTCGCTTGCGCTCTCCCAAAGTGCCTCGGCGTTAAAACATGCCAACCAGCTTGTTTTGAAAAACATCACAGCCGATCCGGACTGTCAACAAACATGCTGACTGGCTGGTTTTTATGATAGGGTTCGGCTGGAGGCTTGACTTGATGCGCCAAATGCCGCGACGAATGGGGTATGGAACCGCGTCCGGACCCCGCTTCTGTCATGGCTGAGGATGCTGCCCCGCCCCGCAAGGCCCGGCGCCCCTCGCGCACGGCCGGCGCGTCCCCGCGCCAGATCGCCAAGAGCGAAGCGATGCGCCTGCGCGTGCTCGAAGCCGCCGTCGATTGCCTGCTGGAAGGCAAGAGCCACGAAGTTTCGATCGCGGTGATTGCCGACCGGGCGCAGATCTCGCGCGGCGCGGTGCAGTATCACTTCGCCACGCGCAAGGAGCTGCTCTGCGCCGTCATCGCGCACATCAACGCCCGCCGCCTCCAGCAATTCCGCGCCGATCTTGCGGAAATCGGGCTGGGCGAGGACCTTGCCGAGCGGATCGTCGATACCCACTGGAAGCACCTCGGCGAGCGGGACTTCCTCGCCTACCAGGAACTCGTCCTCCTCGCCCGCAGCGATCACGATCTGACCGAGGCGTTCGCCCCGCTCTATCAGGATTTCCTCGGCGAATGGTACGAGACCGCGCGCCGGGCCTTCGGGTGGAGCTACCGCGACCGCGAGGTGATGAAGGCAGGCAACATCGCGCACTACCTGCTCGAAGGCATGGCCTATGGCCAGCTGGCCGGGCAGCTGTCGAGCGAAGTGGTGGCCGACATGCTCGATCACACCAAGTCGATCCTGCGCGCAGCGATCCAGAAGAAGCAGGAAGGCGGCTGACCGCAGCACGCCCTTCCGGAAATTCCGCACACGCCTGGCACGGGAGAGCACAATGGGCGGCCGATTTGCAGACAAAGTCATCCTCGTCACCGGCGCCGCCTCGGGCATCGGGCGCCGCACCGCAGAACGGCTGGTGGTGGAAGGCGCGCTGGTTCAGGGCGCCGACCTTGCGCCGGTTGCCATCCCAGGCGTAACCGGCCACCGGCTCGACGTGACCAGCGAGGCGGACTGGGAAGCGCTCACCGCAGCCATCCTCAAGGAGCACGGCCGGCTTGACGGTCTCGTCAACGCCGCCGGCGTGATCCGCATGGGCACCACTGCCGAAACCTCGATCGAGGACTTCCGGCTGGTCATGGCGGTCAATGTCGAAGGCACGTTCCTCGGCAGCAAGCACGCCATGCGCGCGATGCAGCCGCGCGGCACCGGCGTGATCGTCAACATCTCGTCCACCGCCGGCCTCTGCGGCTCACCGGGCGCCGCAGCATACACAGCCAGCAAGGGCGCGGTTCGCCTGCTGACCAAGACGACCGCGCTCGAAGCCATCGCGCTGCCCAGCCGCATTCGCGTCAATTCCGTCCACCCGGCGCTCACCAACACCCCGATGGCCGATTCGATCGTCGACCAACTCGGCGGCGCTGCCGAAGTCCGCCAGGCCCTCAGCGATCTCATGCCCTCGGGCCGACTGGCCGAGCCGGACGAGATCGCCAGCGCGATCCTGTTTCTGCTCAGCGATGACGCAAGCTACATGAACGGCTCGGAACTGGTCGTCGATAACGGCTTCACGGCCCAGTAAAGCAGCTGAATCACAACGCTATTTCAAGGAGGCGGTGTCAGGCAGCACCGCGCGCGGGTTTCCTAGAAGAATGCATCATCATCGTTGATCGGCGGACTGCTCGCAATCGCGGCGACCTCGCCGGGTTCGCCGATGGCGAAGCGGGCATGAACCGTGCGTTCCTGGACCATCGAATAGGTGGCATGAAGCCGGGCCAGCATCGCTGGAAGGGGGTGTGCAGCCTCACAGGTGGCGCCCGCCGCCATGGGGCTGGCGATCAGACCGAGTTCGTCCCGCACCGACGTCACCCGCCCGGCCACGGCGATGCTCTGCCTGAGGTTCTGCGTGGTGCCGTCGAGGCGGCTGATGAGATCGCCGCATTCGACCGCCACTTTCGCCATGCCGGTGCTGGTCGAGGCTGCCACGACGCTCAAGGATTCGAGCGAGGAGGTGAGCATGTCCTCCACGTTGATGCGGCCAGCGGCATCCATGGCGGAAATGTCTTCCGATATGGCGGTGAGCGATGCGGCGATGGAAACAAAGTCGCTGCTGAGGCTGTCGATCAGCCGGGAATGCGATTTGATCTCGCGGGCGATGACCGCAACGGGCTTGCTGATGGCAGGATCGCGCCGACAGCGCAGGTTGGCATTGACCGACATGTAGCCAACTTCGATGCCCAGATCCCTCACCCGCTCGACCCGGGCGGTCAGGCTCGCGATGGTGGCGATGACGCTGGCGAGAATGGCGGCAAGGTCGCGGTTGGCCTGTTCCAGATGCCCGGTCAGGGCAACGCTATCGGCAATCCCCGCTTCAAGGCTGGCGATCAATGCGTTGCTGGACTGGACACTCTGCTCCTGCCGGATGCTGTCGAGCAGGCGCGACGTGTCGGGCAGCAGGTCAACCAGTGTCTTCAGCAGGGCATGTGCATCGCTCGCAAAGTCGGTCTCGGTCGCTTCCAGCTGCGCAACGCTCAGCGCTGCCAGGTGTCCGGCGGCTTCCCTGTCCGCCGGCGCATCGCTGTGGGCGATCCCCGCGATCATCTCGCACGCGAAGGCGACATGTTCGATCCGCTGCCGTGTGCTGTCGCCGATCTGGATAGAGCCGAGGGCGCGCCCGATATGGCCGCGTATCGCGGCGGCAACCCGACCGGCTGCCTCGACGACGGCAACGACTTTCTGCTGCTGGCCAGTTAACCGCGATGCCGCGTCCGTCAGCCGGTCCGGGACAGCCGGGATCAGCTTCTTGCATTCGGTGGAAAGCTTGAGGTCGACTGTCGACATGCTGGCGAGCTGCTGGAGGAGCTGCCCGACCATTCCGGCAAACCCGGCAAGTTCCTGACGGCCTTGCGCAAGTTGCTTGTTCATCTCGTCAGCGAAATCGACGAACTCCGCAGCGCCGGCAGCGGCGATCTTGATGTTCAGGCTGTAGAACTGCAGCACGTAGAGTACGCGGTCGAGATCGTTGCTGAGCGAGCTCAGCTTTGACACCTTCCCCGCCAGTTCGGCGAGACACCCGCGCCTGCGCTCCTGCGTGGCCGGCGTTTCGATGAGGCAGCGGGTTGCCCGGGTCAGATCGGTCACCGCCACATCGACGCGCCCGTCGGAAAAGGCGGTCCGGATATCGTCGAGCCCGCGGACGACCGCGTCCACCGTTTCGACCAGCTGGAGCAGCGCCTCGCCAACCGGCAGGAAGCAGGCATCGAAGCTGCCTGCAATCCCTGCAAGTTCGCGGATCGCAGCCTCAGCGATGCTGTCCTCATAGCTGGACAGGTCGAATGTCTCGTGACGCACTGGACTGCTCCTAGCGGTTCGCCAGATGGAGGATTTCGCGGGCAATGCGTTCCAGCGGGACGACCTTTTCAACCCCGCCGCGCGCGATGGCTTCCTTCGGCATGCCGAACACCACCGAAGTCGCTTCGTCCTGGGCAAGGGTGCGGGCACCGGCCTCGCGCATTTCGGCAAGCCCGCGCGCGCCGTCGTCCCCCATCCCGGTCATGATCACGCCGACTGCGTTGGAGCCGGCAAACCGCGCGGCGGAGCGGAACAGCACATCGACCGAGGGGCGATGGCGCGAGACAAGCGGGCCATCGCGGACCGACACGACATAGCGCGCGCCCTGTCGTTCGAGCATCGTATGCCGTCCGCCCGGCGCGATCAGCACATGCCCGCGCATGACGGTATCGCCGTTTTCGGCTTCCTTCACGCCGACTTCGCACAGATCGTTGAGCCGCTTGGCAAACGAGCGGGTGAAGTTTTCCGGCATGTGCTGCACCACCACGATTCCGGGAGAATTGGCGGGCAGCGCCTCCAGCACTTCGCGCAGGGCCTCCGTGCCCCCTGTCGAAGCGCCGAGGCAGACCACCATCTCGGTGGTCCGGCTCATCGCGCGGGGTGCAGGTGCGGCCAGCATGGCGTCGGCGGTCTGGCGCGCCTCGACCTTGATCGGGGAAGCACGGCGCGCCGAGAGGCGGGCCTTGGCGGCGCCCTTCACCGTCTGCCGGATCTGCTGGCAATGCTCGGAAAGGTAGTCGGCAACGCCCATGCGGGGCTTGAGGATCACGTCGACCGCACCGGCTTCCAGCGCCTGGAGCAGGGTTTCGGAACCCGCCTCGGTGAGCGAGGAGCACATGACGACCGGAATGGGGCACTGGCTCATCAGCTTGCGCAGGAACGTGATGCCATCCATGCGCGGCATCTCGACATCGAGCGTGATGACATCGGGCACTTCGGTCTGGATGCATTTTGCCGCGGCAAAGGGGTCCTGCGCCGTGGCGATCACTTCGATCTCGGGGTCCGCTTCGAGCAGGGACTTCATCGTCTGGCGAACGCTGGCGGAATCATCGACCACCAGCACGCGGATCGTGTTGCCCGCGCCCATCACAGCCTCCGGAACACGGTGTTGGCCACGGGCCTGAGCGGTAGATCAAGGCCCATGATCGATTCGGAATGGCCAAGGATAAGGTGGCCGCCCGGCTTCAGATTTTCGCACAGCCGCCCGATCACCTCGGCCTGCACGGCCTTCTCGAAGTAGATCAGGACGTTACGGCACAGGATCAGGTCCATCGGACGGCCCACCGGATAGTGGCGGTCCATCAGATTGAGCTGCGCGAAGGCAACGCGGCGTCGCAGATCGGGGACGATGCGCCCTTCCGCCCGCCTCGGATCGCGCGCACGCACGACATAGCGGCTGTGCATGGCGGGCGGCACCGGCTCAAGGCTCGCCAGCGGGTAGATCCCCCGACGCGCTTCCGCGAGCACGTTTGTATCGATATCCGTTGCGAGGATCTCGAAATCGAGCGCCCCGTGCCGACCAGCGAAATCGGCGATCACCATGGCCAGCGTATAGGCTTCCATGCCGGTCGAAGCCGCTGCGCTCCAGCAGCGCACCCGGTTCACGCCGTCCTCGATCAGCGCAGGCAGGATATGGCCAGCGACGTAGTCGAAGTGCGTCGGCTCGCGAAAGAAATCGGTCTTGTTGGTGGTGAGCGCGTTGATGAGGTCGGTCAGCTCATCGGCGGATGCGTTGCCGGACAGGACATGCTCGCAGTACTCCTCCACGCTGGCGCTGCCGCTCGTGCGCAGCCGCCGCAGCAGGCGTCCCTCCACGAGCGAGCGCTTGCCGACGGGCATCTTGATCCCGGCATGCCCCTCGACGAACGCGGCCAGCTTCGCGAACGTGCGCGCACTGATCCGGGTGTGGCTGGCGGCATCCGGCTCGATCTGCCTTCTTGAGGTCACGGCGTCGCTCATGTTCAGGCCGCTTCGGGCCAGCCGCCGCCGAGCACCCGGACGTCGTCGCTGGTCAGGATGCGAGCGATATCGACAAGCACGGTGAACGCACCGTCCCTGCGGATCACGCCGCGAATGTAGTCCGATCGCCACTGCACGCCGATATCGGGCGAGGTGTCGATTTCCTCCGGCCCGAATGTGCTCACGCTCAGCGCCTTGTCGATCACCAGCCCCACCACCAGCGTCTCTCCCTCACGCGGGACTTCGAGGATCAGGATGCGGGTAAACGGGGTCGGCTCGACTTGCGGCAGGCCAAGCCGGAGCCGCAGGTCGATCGTCGGAATGCCCTGCCCGCGCACCTCGATCAGGCCGAGGAAATGAGCCGGACCGTTGGGAATGCGGAAGGGTTCGCGGTAGTCGAGGATTTCCCGCACCAGCGGCACCGGGACGGCGAAAGCCTCCTTTCCGATGCCGAAAGTGAGAGCCTGAACCACGCTCTGGACAGCGCCCGCCATGGTCAAGCCGCCCGCCCGAAGTCGACGTCCTCGCCGTCCGCGCCGCCCATTGCGAGGTCAAGCGCAAAGCCTTGCGCACGGGCCTGCTGGTCGGTGATCGAGCCGGGCCTTGTCTTCGCCCTGACACTGCGTGCAGGGGCTGCGGGAGCGCGGCGGACCTGACGCTGGATGGGGGCGCTGCTGCCGCCAGCGGTGCGGAAGAAGGCGATGCTGGCCTGCAGTTCCTCGGCCTGGCTGGCGAGTTCTTCGGACGTTGCCGACATCTCTTCCGATGCCCCGGCGTTCTGCTGGGTCACCTTGTCGAGCTGCTGGATTGCGGTGTTGATCTGCCCCGCGCCAATGTCCTGCTCACGACAGGCAGCGCTGATTTCCGAAACCAGTTCGGCGGTGCGGCGGATATCGGGCACGAGGCGGGTGAGCATCTCGCCCGCTTCCTCGGCGGCCTTGACCGTGTCGGTGGAGAGGTTGCTGATCTCGGCCGCCGCTTCCTGGCTGCGTTCGGCAAGCTTGCGCACTTCGGAAGCCACGACCGCGAAGCCCCGGCCATGCTCGCCCGCCCGCGCCGCCTCAACCGCGGCATTGAGCGCCAGCAGATCGGTCTGGCGAGCGATTTCCTGCACGACCGAGATCTTGGCGGCGATCACTTGCATCGCATCAACCGCCTTGGTCACGGCGCTGCCGCTAAGCTCGGCATCCTTGGCCGATTGGCGGGCAATCTTCTCGGTCTGGGCCGCGTTGTCGGCGTTCTGTTTGATGTTGCCAGCCATCTCCTCGATCGAGCTCGAAGCCTCCTCGGTCGATGAAGCCTGCTCGGTCGCGCCTTGAGACAAAGTCTCGGCACCGGCGGACAGCTGCTCGCTCCCTGCGGCCACGTTGGCCGCCGCGGCGCCCACATTTGTCGCGAAAGTGGTCAGGCTGTCGATCAGACTGTTGATCGAATCCTTCATGCGGCGATGATCGCCGCTGCACTCGATCTCCACGCGCTGAGTCAGATCGCCTGCGCTGACAACGTTCAGCACGCGGTTGCCTTCGGCAATCGGCTCGAGAATGGCGTCAAGCATGCCGTTGATGCCCTGAACGAGCCGGCTGAAGTCCCCCGGGTATGCGGCAGCATCGCTGCGCTCATCGAGCTGCCCGGCAGTTGCGGCCGCGCTGAGGCGGCGAACTTCGCCGACGATGGCCTTGAGATTGGCGCGCAACGCTTCGATGGTCTCGTTGATGAAGGCCTTCTTGCCGGGAAGACGTTCGAGCGGCACATCGAAGTTGCCTTCGGCCATTTCCTTCACGCAGGCCATCGCCAGCTTCTTGGCGGAGATGTGATTGGCAACCATCTTGTTCAGGCTGCCTGCCATCTGCGCGAAATCGCCCTCGAACTTCGCAACTGGCACGAATACGTCGATATCACCCCTGTCATGTTCGGAGGACATGAGGTTCATTTCGACAATCAGTCCGCGCAGGTTGCCGCGCAGCTGCTCGATGGTTTCGCTGATGAAGGCCTTCTTGCCCGGCAAAGTTTCGAACGGGGCACTGAAGTTGCCTTCAGCGAACGCCTTGACGCAGGCCATCGCATTCTTCTTCACGGCGATGTGGCTATCTACGAGTTCGGTCACCAAGCTGGCGATTTCGGCAAGCTCGCCGCGGAAGTCGCTGGCCCGCAGGCGCGCATCTATATCGCCGCGCGCGTGATCACGCGCGACTTCGGCGATGCCGGCCTTCAGCGCACTAACCGGCCGCGTGGCTGCCTCGACCAGTTCGCTCACGGCGGCAAGGAGGTCGTGCGCCTTTCCACTCGCCTGCGAAAGTTCGACCTGCACGCCCGCATCGCCGTTCGTCAGCGCACGCGTGACCCGGTGAATCTCCTTCGTGGCAATCTCGATGTGTGACGAGGACTTCAGTGAGAAATAGGGGCGAACCATGGTCATTGCTCCAGATGGGGCCGAATGATCGGGCAATGCTGCGCGAGCAGTCGGAGGTTCAGGCAGTCGGCATGTGTTGGTCGGCTTGTTCCGGTGCTATCCCGGATGATGGCATGGGCTGGGGCACTGCTGCCGATCCGCCGGACCGACGCGGGGCGCCGCCGCAAACGGAATCCGGACGGCTGACCGGAAGGCAGCGCCTGAACCACGTTCTGGACAGCGCCCGGCATGGTCATGCCGCCCGCCCGAAGTCGGCGTCCTCGCCGTCCGCGCCGCCCATCGCGAGGTCGAGCGCAAAGCCTTGCGCACGGGCCTGCTGGTCAGCGATCGAGCCAGGCTTTGTCTTCGCCCTGACACTGCGTACGGGGGCTGCGGGAGCGCGGCGGACCTGACGCTGGACTGGGGCGCTGCTGCCGCCGGCGACGCGGAAGAAGGCGATGCTGCCCTGCAGTTCCTCGGCCTGGCTGGCGAGCTCTTCGGAGGTTGCCGACATCTCTTCCGAAGCCCCGGCGTTCTGCTGGGTCACCTTGTCGAGCTGCTGGATTGCGGTGTTGATCTGCCCCGCGCCAATGTCCTGCTCACGACAGGCAGCGCTGATTTCCGAAACCAGTTCGGCGGTGCGGCGGATATCGGGCACGAGGCGGGTGAGCATCTCGCCCGCTTCCTCGGCGGCCTTGACCGTGTCGGTGGAGAGGTTGCTGATCTCGGCCGCCGCTTCCTGGCTGCGTTCGGCAAGCTTGCGCACTTCGGAAGCCACGACCGCGAAGCCCCGGCCATGCTCGCCCGCCCGCGCCGCCTCAACCGCGGCATTGAGCGCGAGCAGATCGGTCTGCCGGGCGATTTCCTGCACCACAGAGATCTTGGCGGCGATCACTTGCATGGCATCGACCGCCTTGGTCACGGCGCTGCCGCTAAGCTCGGCATCCTTGGCCGACTGGCGGGCGATCTTCTCGGTCTGCGCGGCGTTGTCGGCGTTCTGCTTGATGTTGCCGGCCATTTCCTCGATCGAGCTCGAAGCCTCCTCGGTCGATGCCGCCTGCTCGGTGGCACCCTGCGACAAGGTTTCGGCACCGGCGGACAGCTGCTCGCTCCCCGCAGCGACATTGCTCGCGGCGGCCGAGACCTGGCCGATCACTTCGGCAAGCTTGTTCACCATGTCACGCGCGGCGGCGAGCAGGCTCTCACGGTCGCCATCGCGGGTCCTGACTTCGACGGCAAGGTTGCCATTGGCGATCTCGCGGATCATGTCGCGGGCATAGTCCGGTTCGCCGCCGATCTGGCGCATCACATTGCGCGTCACGAGGAACGCTGCGCCGACGCCGACCACGATCGCGATCAACAGCACCGCAAGCGTCATCAGCTTGGCCGAGCTGTAGATGGCCGCGCTTTCATCCCCAGCCTGCTTGCTGCCAGCCGCGTTGAGCTCGACAAGCTTAAGCAGGGTATCGCTGAAGTTCGTGTAGAGTTCGAGCGTGCTGTCAAGCACGGCCTTGGCCTCTTCATTCCGGTTCTCGCGCGAGAGCTTGAGAAAATTCTCCCGCTCGCTCAGGTACTGCGTAAATTGGGTATCAAAGGTCTTGTAAAGCTGGCGCTCCTGTTCGGAATTGATCATCGGTTCATACTTGCCGCGAAGGTCCCTGATCTGACCGAGGAGCTTGGACATATCGGCTTCCCGGGCCTTGATCTCTTCCGGATCGGTTGAAACGACGTGGCGATATTCCAACACGCGCAAGTCAGAGGTAGCCGTGTTGATGCGGTTGATCACATCGACGCTCGGCAGCCAGTTTGACGTGATGTCGACGGTCTTGTCGTTCACCGCAGAAAGCTTGAAGATGGCGAACGCCCCGAGAAAGGCGGTCAGCAGGAGCACAGCAGCAAATCCTGCCGCCAGTTTCATTTTGAGCGTCATGGCCCTGTCCTTCGTTGCGTGAATTTGGCGGGTTGCGCGGGATCAGGCCGCTTCGCCGAAGTCGGAATCCTCGCCGTCGGCACCGCCCATCGCGAGATCGAGAGCGAAGCCCTTCGCGCGCGCCTGCTGATCCGCCAGCGAGCCGGGCTTGCTCTTGGCGGCCCGGGGCGCGGCAGGAAGGCGGCGCGATGCCGCCGCGCTGCGCGGCGCCTGGCGCTGCGATCCGCGCGCGGCGGTCGTGCCCTGCGACCTCGTGCGGAAGAAGGCGATGCTGGCCTGCAATTCCTCGGCCTGGCTGGCGAGTTCCTCCGACGTGGCCGAAACTTCCTCGGATGCGCCAGCGTTCTGCTGGGTCACCTTGTCGAGTTGCTGGATTGCTGCATTGATCTGGCCCGCGCCGATGTCCTGCTCACGACAGGCGGCGCTGATTTCCGAAACCAGTTCGGCGGTGCGGCGGATATCGGGCACGAGGCGGGTGAGCATCTCGCCCGCTTCCTCGGCGGCCTTGACCGTGTCGGTGGAGAGGTTGCTGATCTCGGCCGCCGCTTCCTGGCTGCGTTCGGCAAGCTTGCGCACTTCGGAAGCCACGACCGCGAAGCCCCGGCCATGCTCGCCCGCCCGCGCCGCCTCAACCGCGGCATTGAGCGCCAGCAGATCGGTCTGGCGAGCGATTTCCTGCACGACCGAGATCTTGGTGGCGATCACTTGCATGGCATCGACCGCCTTGGTCACGGCGCTGCCGCTGAGCTCTGCATCCTTGGCCGACTGGCGGGCGATCTTCTCCGTCTGGGCGGCATTATCCGCGTTCTGCTTGATGTTGCCAGCCATTTCCTCGATCGAGCTGGAGGCTTCCTCGGTCGATGAAGCCTGTTCGGTCGCGCCTTGCGACAGGCTCTCGGCGCTAGCGGAAAGCTGCTCGCTGCCGGCGGCCACGTTGCTGGCTGCGGTGGTGACATCGGTGATGACCGCAGTGAGGCTGGTGATCATGTCGCGCGCGGCGGCCAGCAGGCTCTGCTGGTCATCCTCGCGGACGTTGACATGCACGGCCAGATTGCCGCTCGCGATCTCGCGCAGCGTGTCGCGGGCCAGAACGAGGCTGGCCAGCATGTCGCGCATCGCCGCAAGCAGGCTGTCCTGGTCTCCCTCGCGCACGGCCACCGTGCCCGAAAGGTCGCCGCTCGCGATCCGGCGCACGATGTCGCGCGCCTCGGCGGGTTCACCGCCGATCTGGCGCAGGATGCCGCGCGTCACGAAGACCCCCGCACCGATGCCGGCGACCAGCGCGATGAGCAATACGGCCATGCTGATCAGCCGCGCGCTGGCGTAGATCTCGTCGCCTTCCTTGCTGGCCTTGGCACCTCCGGCAGAATTGAGCGCAACCAGCTTGTCGAGCGTGCCGGAAAAGTCGTTGAACAGCTCGGCGCTCGAATCCAGCTGGGCCTTGGCCTCCGCATTGCGGTTCTGGCGCGAGAGCCCGACGAAGGCATCGTGCATCTTCATGTACCGCGCGAACTTGTCGGAGAAGTCGTCGTAAAGGGCCTTTTCCTCGGGCGAGGAAATCAGCTTCTCGTAGCGGGTCCGGGTGGCAGCCATGTCCTTGAGCGTGGTGGCCATGCTGGCTTCGGCCTCGCTCATCGAAGCATCATCGGTGGAGGCGACATGGGCATATTCGAAGGTTCTGAGGTCCGAAGTCGCGGTATTGAGGCGGTGGATGGCGTCGATGCTCGGCATCCAGTTTTCAGAGATTTCGGTCGACTTGTCGTTGACCGAGCTCATCTGAATCAGGCCGAACACGCCAAGGAAGGCGGTCAGCAGCAGCACTGCGGCAAAACCGGCTGCAAGCTTCATCTTTAGAGTCATGCCACGTGTCCTGTCGTTCTTCTGCATGGATGGGAGCCGCGCGATGTCAGCCGGCGCAGTGACGGAAAATGCCGTCGATATCGGGGATGATGACGAAGGCGCCGCCTTTGCGGCCAATCCCCTGGATGAATTCGGGGCGCCAGCGCATGCCGAAGCCGGGCGGCGCATCAAGCGCGCGCTCGTCAAGCTCGCAGACGTCGCTGACCCGGTCGGCAAGCACGCCGATCACATCGCGTTCGCCGTCGAACTCGGCTTCGATCACGATCACGCGGGTGTCTGCATCGGTCTCGCCCGTCGGCATCGCGAAAGGCACGCGCAGGTCCGCAACGGGCACGACTTCGCCGCGCACGTTGACAAGTCCGGCGGTGAAGGCCGCCGCGCCGGGCACCTCGGTAATCGGCGGAACTTCGAGTATTTCGCGCACGCAATCAGCCGGGATGGCAAAGCTCTCGCCGCCAAGGCCGAACAGGAGAACGCGTTCGGCCATCATTGCGGCGTGCGCTGTCGGGGGAAAGGTGGAAGCAACGGGGGGGCTCATGCGGCTTCTCCCACCGGGCGGTTGCGGCGCTGCGCATCATGGAGCAGGTTGGCCACGTCGATGATCAAGGCAACGGTGCCGTCGCCGAGGATCGTCGCACCCGAAAACGCGTTGATGCCGGCATGGAAGCGCGAGAGCGGCTTGATCACCGTCTGCGCGTTGCCGATGATCTGATCGATCACGAGGCCGACCCGCGACTGCCCTGCCCCCACGATCACGATCTTCTGGTGCAGCTCGTCCGGATGATCGGTGCGGAACAGCTCGCGCATGCGCAAGTAGGGCACCAGATCGCCGCGAACATCGAGGAAGCTGCGGGCGCCGCCGCTCTTGCCGCCGCCGATCTCGCTGGCGGGCAGTTCGAGGCATTCCTCCACCGCCGAAAGCGGAATGGCATAGCGCGCCCGGCCGACCCGCACGAACATGCATTCGATGATCGCCAGGGTCAGCGGCAGATGCAGCCGGATATCCGAACCGCGCCCTTCCTCGGAGCGGATCTCGATCGAGCCGCGCAGGCTTTCCACGGTCTTCTTGACCACATCCATGCCCACCCCGCGCCCGGACAGGTTGGTGACCTGCGCTGCGGTGGAAAAGCCGGGATGGAAGATCATCTGCAGCAGGTCCTGATCCGCAAGGACCGCACCTTCCGCGATCAGCCCCTGCGCCTCGGCCTTGGCGCGCACGGCCTGCCGGTTGATGCCGCGGCCGTCATCGGAAACCGTGATGATCACTTCGCCGCCCGCCTGCTCGGCGGAGACCGTGATCCGCCCGGTGGGCGCCTTGCCCGCCGCAAGGCGCGCCTCGGCAGGTTCAAGGCCGTGATCACAGCTGTTGCGGATCAGGTGAACGAGCGGATCGGCCAGCCGTTCGATCACCGTCTTGTCGACTTCGGTGCCTTCGCCCTCAGTCACGAGTTCGATGGTCTTGCCGGTTTCCTGCGCCAGATCATGAACAAGACGGCGGAAGCGGCCAAACAGGTTGCCGACCGGCATCATGCGCAGCACCATCGTGGTGTCCCGCAGTTCGCTGGACAGGCGCTCGATGTCTTCCGCAATCGAGCGCAGTACGAGCTCGTCGATCCGGCCGCGCTGGTTGGCCAGCTGGGCAAGGCGGCTCTGCGCGATCACCAGTTCGCCCACCCGGTTCATCAGCTCGTCGAGCCGTTCGGCAGGAACGCGGACGCTTTCGGCAGACTTGCTCGCACTGGCCGGGCCGGGAGTGACCGGGCCGGAATTGGCCGGTTTCGAGCTCCGCAGCTCCTGCGGAACGGGCTTGTCCCCGTCCGCTGCCGCCAGCTCCGGCAGTCCGGCTGCTGCGTCCTCCAGCGGTTCGAGGGTCATCGTCATCTCGTCCATGACGAAGATGAAGACATCCTCGATCGCCTCGCGGGTCACACCGGCGGGCAGGATCACGTCCCAATGGATATGGCAGTCCGCCGGGTCGAATTCGTCGAGCGGGGGGATCGCATCGCGGTGCGCGCGCACGTCGGTCGCGCCGAGATCGCGCAGTTCGGCAAGCAGCGCGAGCGGGTTCACGCCATTGCGCAGCGCACCATGCGGCAGGGCAAAGCACAGCTTCGTGGCGCCTTCGCCGGCATCCGGTGTTTCCGGCGCACGGCCAGTGGGGGCGGCAGTGGGGGCCGCAGCGCTGCCCGGCGTACTTTCGCCCGCGGCGACCACGGCAGCAAGCGCGCCAAGGATTGCGGCGCCTTCTTCCACCCGCGCCGGGGATGCATCGTCCAGCAGCACCCGCATGTGATCCTTGGCGGTGAGGATCACGCTGACGAGTTCCGCCGTGGCCGGTGCAAGGCCCTTGCGGATGCGATCGAACGCAGTTTCGCAGTGGTGAGTGAAATCGGCGAGGGCATCGAACCCGAACATCGCGCCCGAGCCCTTGAGCGTGTGCAGACCCCGGAACACCGCGTTGATCAGGGTGAGGTTGCCAAGATCCTGCCCCAGATCGAGCAAGCCGCTTTCAACCTGCTCGAGCAGGTCTTCGGCCTCGAGCCGGAACGCGGCGACCGGATCGTCCGTGCTCATCGGCCGATCACCTTGCGGGCGATGCGCACGAGCTGTTCAGCATCGAAGGGCTTGACCAGCCAGCCGGTGGCACCCGCCGCCTTGGCCTGGGCCTTGAACGCTTCATCCGATTCGGTGGTCAGGAAGATGATCGGCACCCCGGCCTGAGACGGAGTCTTGCGCAGCTCGCGGATCAGCGTCAGCCCGTCCATGTTGGGCATGTTGAGATCGGTGATCACGAGGTCGAAGCGGCTGCCCGCCGCCTTGCCCATGGCTTCGACGCCGTCGCCGGCCTCGGTTACCGAATAGCCCGCGCCCGTGAGCGCAGCGCGCACGGCCATGCGCAGGCTGGGCGAATCGTCGACGGCCAGAATGGATGCGGTCACGCGTCTTCCCCTTGATGAAACCAGAATGCGAGGTCGGCTGGATCGGCGGCCCAGAGCAGGCCCGATTGCTCGAGCACGGCGGCGATCGCGGTATTTGCCGGATGCATGAGCGCAAACGTGCGCCCTTCGGCCAAAGCCTTCACGCGCGCAGCCTCGATCGTCTGGATCAGCGCCAGATCGGCAGAGGCAATTTCGCCAAGGTCGAGAACAAGGTTCTCGTCCTTGTCCCACGCCGCGAGAAGCTGCTCGCGAACATGCATCGCGGCAGCGAGCCCAGACTGCTCGACCCCAAGTATAGCAACAGCCATAGTTTCAGCACCCGTTATGAGTGGGTGCTAACTACGGCCGGATCGATTTGAATTTCGCATGGCGCGGTTAGGTAGTCCGCCGGATCTGCCGACTTCGACGATATTTGCCAAAGGCTTTCACAACAGTGAGCAATCCTGCCTGATTTCGCTGCTTGCAGCGGCATGGCGGGCCATCACACGTATCGATTGCGCGAAGGAGCGCGCCAAGAGCCGCCGGTTCGAGGATCGCAGCGCAGTGCGTGCTCGCCCCTCCAGCATTAACCGTTCAAGCCATCCGTCGCTGATGACCTTGACTGTCCAGACCTGCGCCGCCTTGGCGTCGCGCTCCTTCGCTATGCGATCCCCGGCCGGATCACACCCCAACGCGAGAGCTTCGCGCGCGATACCGCGAAGGTCACGGGCCTTTGCCTGAAACAGATCGGGCTAACGGCAGATACCAACCTCGCAGCCGAAGACGTTTCCAACCCTGACAAGCATCTGGAAACCAACGCTATTTTCAGGAAGTGGTGCCCGGGGACGGAGTCGAACCGCCGACACCGTGATTTTCAGTCACGTGCTCTACCAACTGAGCTACCCGGGCATTGCCGTCGTGGAGGGCCGCAAAGGGGCGCTCCGCGCGTTGGAAGCGCGCCTATGGCGAAGGCGCTGCGGCTTGTCCAGCCCCTAGATGACGAAACTAGAGCACTTTCCGACCGATCTGGTTCACCGTGATTGCCTCAGGAAGCTTCTCGGCAAGGAGCCTTGCGCAGGGCGGGCTGGTAGCCCGTCCAAGCGAGGTGACGCAGTCCGAGGGGCTTCCTGAGGCAACCCCTGCGGGGCGGGCCCCTTTTGGCCGATTGCTGCGTCGCTCGTCGGTCACAATGCTTCCGCATTGCTCCCTCCTCGCTCCTTGCACTCGGCCAAAATCGGCTCCGTCACGGTGAACCAGATCGGTCGGAAAGTGCTCTAGACCTCCGGGTCGCCTTCCGGATCGTGCACAGGGCCGGGCAGGGTGTAGCCTTCCTCCAGCCAGTTGACGAGATCGCGGTCGCGGCAGCGGGGGGAGCAGAAGGGGGCGTATTCGGCGACGCGCGGCTTGCGGCAGATCGGGCACTTGCGAACGGGCGGGGCGGGTGTGGTCATGTCGCAATGGCCTGCGCGAAGGTGGCGGCGGGCGCAAGCCCCCCGTCTTCGTGCCACTGCAGGCGCCGACCGGTGCGGCGGGCAAGCTCCGCTTCCCACTCGGGCCGCATCGCGCGGCGCACGGCGGGGTGCGCAGTGAGCAGCAGCGCCCCCGGCTCCGTCACCCGCTCGGCCTGCCGCAACAGGCGGCGCGCGGCAGCAGCGGCGGGTGCGCGCGCAAAGCGTGCGACCAACGAGGGGCGTTCCAGCCGCCCAATCAGCTGCACGAAGCCGAAGCCGTTCATGCCCGTGCGCTCACCCTGCCAGCCCGCATCCGCAAGTGCCGCCCCCAGCGCTTCATCGACCGCGCGGCGCTGGGCCTTTTCCGCCAGCGAGGGGAAGTCGATCCCCACCGATCCGCCAATATCAAAGCGTTGCAGCGCGGCGGCAATCGCAGGCACCGCTGCCAGCGCCAGCGCAGGCAAGGGCGGCGGTCCGTCGATATCGATCAGGGTCATCGCCGGGGTCGCGCTGACGACAAGGCCGCCACCGGCAAACGCCACTTCGCCCGCCAGCGCCTCGGCCACGAGATCGTCCCACCCGGCTTCGGCAAAGCCGCTGCCGTGCACGGGCACTGCGCGCACCGGGAGCGGCCCGGCAGCCAGATCCTCCAGCAGCGACGGTGCAGGCCGGGGCTCCTCCCCCACGGCCGGGCGCACTTGCGGCAGCTTGGTGCGGCCCTTTTCGGCAATGGCGGAGCGCGTCACGCGCACCATGATCGGGCGTCCCTCGGTCAGCGCGGGATCAAATCCCTCGCCCAGCGCCTCGCTGCCATCGGGCAGACGCACCACGGCGCGGCGGGTTCCGGGCACGCGCGCGACAAGGCGCGCTTCGGTTACCGCACCGGCACGCCACGGCTCATCCCACTGCACGCGCGCGGCCACGATCTCGCCGTGATCGACAAGGATCGCGCGCTCCTCGCCGATCCCCTGCTCGACGAGCCACGCGCCCTGCATTTCAGGCAATTGCCAGCCCCGCCGCGCGCAGCAGACGGCGCGTTTCGTACAGCGGCAGGCCGACCACGCCCGAATGGCTCCCCGCCAACCACGCGCAGAAACCTTCGGCGCTGCCCTGGATGGCATAGCCGCCCGCCTTGCCGTGCCACTCGCCCCCGGCGATATAGGCCTCGATCTCGGCGGGTTCGAGCCGCTTGAACCGCACAATCGTCTCGCTCAGCGCCTCGCGCAGCGTGCCATCGGGCGAAAGCACGGCGATGGCCGAGAACACGCGGTGGCGGCGGCCGGAGAGCAGCGCAAGGCACCGCCGCGCGGTCGCCTCGTCCTCCGCCTTGGGCAGGATCCGCCGCCCCACGCCGACCACGGTATCGCCCGCAAGGATCACCGCATCGGGCTCCAGCGCGGCGGCAGCGCGCGCCTTCCCGGCGGCAAGGCGTACCGCATGGTCGCGCGGCACTTCGCCGGGCAGCGGGCTCTCGTCGATGTCGGTGGCCAGAATGCGGGGCGCGGCTATGCCGAGCCGGGCCAGCAATTCGCGGCGGCGCGGGCTGGCCGAGGCCAGCACCAGCGCAGGGCTATCGGAAACCGGCGACACTGCCGACGGCGATGCGCCTGACAGCAGCTTAGAAACCGCCAGGCCCCGAACGGCCGGGCATGAAGCGGTAGGTTATGCGGCCCTTGGTCAGGTCATAGGGCGTCAGCTCGACCAGCACCTCGTCGCCCACCAGCACGCGAATGCGGTTCTTGCGCATCTTGCCGGCGGTGTGGCCCAGAATCTCGTGCTCGTTCTCCAGCTTCACGCGAAACATCGCGTTGGGCAGCAGCTCGACCACCTGGCCGCGCATCTCGAGGAGTTCTTCTTTCGCCATAGGCGGGGTCGTCTGCCTTTATCGCTTGGGTTGCATCCACGCATTGCGGGCGCAAAAAGCGCCCTTGGGCGGCGCGCATAGCGATCTCGGCGCCAAAAGAAAAGCGCGAAGGCAAATGCTGCGCTGCGACAAATTGATACGAAAGGGTCATTGTCGGCAGCACACGGCCCAACCTAGGACCGAAGCGGAGGTAGCAACCCAGCAACCGCGCCGGAAATCCGGACTCGCCAACAGGATAGATACGATGGCCCTGCCGCAAAGCTCTGCCGCGTTGGCGCTCGCACTGCTGCCCCTTTCCGCGCTCCCCCTGCCCGTGCTCGCCGCAACCGAACCACAAGCTGCGCCGCAAACGCAGGCCACTCCGCCTGCCGAGGCCGATGCGCCGGTCACCGTCGGCGGCGTCGATGCCGATGGCGACATCGTCGTCGTCGCCACGCGCATCCGCGGCCAGGTCGAAACGGCCGCCCCGCCAATCGTCACGCTCGGCGAAGAGGATATCGCCGCTTACGGCGCAAGCTCGCTCCAGTCGCTGCTCGCCGCCCTCGCTCCGCAGACGGGCACCGGGCGCGGGCGCGGTGATGGCACGCCTTCGATCCTGCTCAACGGCCTGCGCATCGCGAGTTTCCGCGAAATCCGCTCGATCCCGCCCGAAGCGATCAGGCGCGTCGAAGTCCTGCCCGAGGAAGTCGCGCTCAAATACGGCTTCCGGCCCGACCAGCGCGTCGTAAACTTCATCCTCAAGGACAAGTTCCGCAGCTTCGGCAGCGAGACCGAAGTGAAGCTCCCCGGCGGCGGCGGCTTCAGCGATCTCAGCGAGGAAACGACGCTCACCCGCATCGACAAGGGCAGCCGCCTCAATCTCACCGGCACGCTTGAACGCCGCTCACCGCTGACCGAGGCAGAGCGCGGCATTGTCCAGCCTTCAATCAGCGGCGCGCAGACCGGCCTGATCGATCCCAAGCAAGGCGATTACCGCACGCTCCTCGCCGATCAGCGCAGCGCCATTCTCAACGGCACCTATGCAAAAGCGCTCGGCACCGGCGCCTCGCTCACGCTCAATGGCCTCGTCCAGCGCAACGACAATCGCAGCCTCAACGGGCTCAATACCGTCGTGCTCACCGCGCCCGATGGCAGTCTCGTGCAGCGCACCACCCTGCTCCCCGCCCCGCTCGCCAGCCGCACGGTGGCGGACACCTACTCGGTCGGCGCATCGCTCAACCTGCCGGTCGGCCCCTGGCAGCTCACGTGGACGAACGACGCCAGCCACGTCAACACCACCACCACGATCGACGCCCGCGCCGATCTTTCGGGGCTGCAGACGCTGGTCGATCAGGGCACGCTCTCGCCCTTCGGCACGCTTCCGGCAGGCGCGATCCTGCCCACGCCGCAGGGCATCGCGCGCAGCAAATCGGATACCGCGACCACGCTCGCCACCGTCACCGGATCGCCGCTGCGCCTGCCCGGCGGGCAGACCGCGCTGACGCTCAAGGCCGGCTTTGCCTACAACGGCCTGCGCTCCTCGGATTCGCGTCAACTGGCCACGCCCGCCAATCTCAAGCGCGGCGATGCGCAGGCGGGCTTCAGCCTCGACCTCCCGATCACCAGCCGCCGCGAGCATTTCGGCAGCAAGCTCGGCGATATTGCGCTCAACGTGAACGCCGAAGTGCACAACGTCTCCGATTTCGGCGGCCTCACCGCGTGGGGCGCAGGCGTCACCTGGGGCATCACGCCCAAGCTGACCTTCGCCGCCAACTATATCGCCAGCGAAAAGGCCCCCGGCCTCGCCGATCTCGGCGCACCGGTCACCGTCACCACCGGCGTCGCGCTCTATGATTTCACGCGCGGGGAAAGCGTCCTCGCCACCGTGATCACCGGCGGCAATCCGGCGCTCAGGAAAGAGCGCCAGCGCGACATCAAGCTTTCGGCCAACTGGGACCTTCCTATCGGCAAGGAATCCGCGCTGCTCGTGGAATACTTCCGCAACCGCTCGCTCGATACGACCAATGCCTTCCCGCTGCTCACCCCCGATGTCGAAGCCGCCTACCCCGGCCGCGTGATCCGCGATGGCAATGGCCGCATCGTCAGCGTGGACCAGCGCGCCGTCACCTTCGCCGAAACCACCGGCTCGCGCGTGCGCGCCAGCCTCAATTTCGGCGGACCGTTCGGCAAACCTGATCCGAACGCCCGGCGCGGCGGCTTCGGCGGCATGCGCAGACCCGGCGGCGGCGGCCCAGGCGGCCCCCGCCCCGGCGGTGGCGGCGGCGGACGCGGCCCCGGCGCAGACGGGCGCGGCCACTGGAACCTCAGCATCGCTTACACACAGGAACTCGACGAAACCGCGCGGATCGTCACGGGCGGCCGCGTGCTCGATCTGCTCAACGGCGATGCGCTGTCCGGCGCGGGCATTTCCCGCCGCAGCGCCACGCTGGAAGGCGGCGGGTTCTATCGCGGCTTCGGCCTGCGCCTGTCCGGCACTTACGGCAGCGGCACCCATGTCGACGGGATCGGCACTGGCCGGCTTGATTTCGGCGGCATCGCCACGTTCAACTTGCGCGGTTTCATCGATCTCGGCCGTATGCCGAAGCT
Source organism: uncultured Novosphingobium sp. (assembly GCA_964413325.1). Classification (GTDB taxonomy): domain Bacteria; phylum Pseudomonadota; class Alphaproteobacteria; order Sphingomonadales; family Sphingomonadaceae; genus Novosphingobium. The sequence goes on from CAYPRK010000003.1 coordinate 132,431, forward strand.
CGTCAGCCGCGCGCCGGTCCTCAAGGGCACGCGCATCGCCATCGGGGTGAACAACCTGTTCGATGCCGTCCAGAACGTGACCGACCAGACCGGCGCCACCCCGCTGCGCTACCAGCGCGGCTACCTCAATCCCGAGGGCCGCGTGTTCAGCATCGAGCTGCGCAAGCAGTTCTGATCAGGAAAAGGACCGCAGCCGGGTTCGGCCGAGCAGCGGGCTGCGCCCGTGCCGCAGCGTGTTTGCCGCTTCCTGCCGCGCACGCGCATCGGCGTGATGGCGCACGTTGACCACTTCGTGCAGCGGCAGCGGTTCCTCGAACTGGATCCCGAAGCGCGCACCTTGCGACCACACCACGCTGCCGAACACATCGAGCCCGGTCGCGCACAGCACAACCCCGGCGCCAACGCCGGGTATCCGGCCGGCCAGCGTCACGCGCGCCCCGTTCTGCGACAGATCATCGAGCAGGCAGTTTTCCCGGCCATGGAGCAGCAGCACCGTCGCCGGAATATAGAGCCGCACGCGGGGGCTTGCGCGGCGTCCGGTGATGCGCGGCATCGGGACGATCGACTGGAAAGAGGGGGCGCTCATGATACGCGCAGCTTTAGTTTATACAGTTTAGGCGAACCTTGCCGGGGCCCTAGCAGGATTCCCCTAGAGGCCGTTTTACTCGCGGGGATATCTGCCCGCCGCCCCTCCCCAAGCCACGCCCGAGCCACTATCTCCCACCGAGCCATGGCGCGCCGCAATCCCCCCTCCACGCCCGAACACCATTCCGGCCCGCAAGTGCCGGAGCCCCTGCTGCCGCAGGCGTCGGAGCGGTTCAACGAGGACAAGGCGACCTACACCGTTCGCGGCTCGGACCAGCCCGATATCGAACGCGGCGTTGCCGCCATCCGCGAAGTCGTCGCCACCTTGAAGCCCAAGCCCGGCGTCTACCGCATGCAGGATGCGCGCGGCGACGTGCTCTATGTCGGCAAGGCGCGCGCGCTGCGCAACCGTGTCGCCAATTACACGCAAGTCGACCGCCTCCCCCAGCGGCTCAAGCGCATGGTCAGCCAGACGCGCTCGATGACTATCGTCACCACCAATTCGGAAGCCGAGGCGCTCCTCCTCGAAGCGCAGCTGATCAAGCGCTACCGGCCGCCCTACAACGTGCTGCTGCGCGACGATAAATCGTTCCCGTTCATCCTCCTGCGCGCCGATCACGCGTTCCCGCGCATCCAGAAGCATCGCGGCGCGCGCCGCGCCAAGGGCAATTACTACGGCCCTTTCGCCAGCGCCGGCTCGGTCAACACCACGATCAACGCGCTGCAGAAGCTGTTCCTGCTGCGCAGCTGCAACGATGGCTACATGTCGCGCCGCGATCGCCCCTGCCTGCTCTACCAGATCAAGCGCTGCTCGGCCCCTTGCGTCGACCGCATCAGCGAGGACGACTACGCCGAACTCGTCCGGCAGGCGAAGGACTTCCTCGGCGGCAAGTCCGGCGCGGTGCAGAAGGAAATCGAGGCGCAGATGAGCGCCGCCGCCGAAGCGCTCGATTACGAACGCGCCGCCATGCTGCGCGATCGCCTGCGTGCGGCCACGTTCATTCAGGGCAGCCAGGCGGTGAATGCCGAAGGCGTCGGCAATGCCGATGTCTTCGCCATGGCCAGCAAGGGCGGCCAGATCGGCATCCAGGCCTTCTTCATCCGGGGTGGTCAGAACTGGGGCCACCGCGCGTTCTTCCCCGGCCACACCGAAGGGCTGGAGGAACACGAAGTCATGACCAGCTTCCTCGCCCAGTTCTACGAGGAAGTTCCCCCGCCGCGCCTTATCCTCGTCGATCGCGAGCTGCCCGAAGCCGATCTCCTCGCCGAAGCCCTCCACGGCGCGGCAGGCGGCAAGGTCGAGATTTCCGTCCCCCAGCGCGGCGATCGCCGCCGCCTGATGGAGCAGGCCCAGCGCAACGCGATCGAAGCGCTCGAACGCCGCCTCGCCGAAAGCGGCACCAAGGCGCGCACCTGGCGTGAAATGGCCGAATTCCTCGAACTCGGCGAAGCGCCGCAGCGGGTGGAAGTCTACGACAACTCCCACGTGCAAGGCGCCCACGCGCTCGGCGCCATGATCGTCGCCGGGCCGGATGGCTTCATGACCGGCCAGTACCGCAAGTGGAACATCAAGACCGCGCAGACCAACGACGATTTCGGCATGATGCGCGAAGTCTTCCAGCGCCGTTTCGCCAAGGCGCAGGACGAAGACCCGGACCGCGAGGCCGGCATCTGGCCCGATCTCGTCCTCATCGATGGCGGCAAGGGCCAACTCTCCGCCGCGCGCGAGACGCTGGAAGCCATGGGTATCGAGGACGTCACCCTCATCGGCATCGCCAAGGGCCCGCACCACGGGCGCGAAGGGCGCGAGGTGTTTCACTTCACCGACGGGCGCGAGAAGATGCTGCCGGTCAATTCGCCGGTGCTGTTCCACCTCCAGCGCCTGCGCGATGAAGTCCACCGCTTCGCCATCGGCGCGCACCGCGCCAAGCGCAGCCGCGCGATCACCGCCAGCCCGCTCGATGAAGTCCCCGGCATTGGCCCGGCCCGCAAGCGCGCGCTGCTGCTTCACTTCGGCACCGCGAGCAAGGTCCGCGCCGCCAGCCTCGAAGACCTCCAGCGCGCCCCCGGCGTCAGCGCTGCCGTCGCGCAGGCCGTCTACGATTTCTACCACCCCGGCGCATAAATCCCGCCGGAACGTGGTTATCAGCCGGTTAACCGCAAGCCTTGGGCGGTCGTCCACCATTGGTTTCTAACCTCGTGCCTCAGGGAGAATGCCAAACGGGGCGACGAGGCGTGCAGCGTGCCGTCGCCCGATAACGGGGAGCACACGATGCGCACGAACCGCTCTGGATTGATCGCCCGGCCCGTCATGGTCGCAGCGCTGGTTGCTCTGGCCTCGGCTCCAGCCGCCGCACAGACTGCAGCATCGGTGGCCGCCGCACCAGTGGCAGCCGCGCCCGCGCCCAACGGCGTCGGCTCCGCGTTCGAGCTCACCTTCTGGCAATCGGTCACCGGCAGCGAGGATGTCGCCAGCTACGAGGCCTATCTCGCGCGTTATCCCGATGGCACTTTCAACGGCCTGGCCCGCGCCCGCATCGCCGCCATCCAGCGCACCATGGCGGTGCAGCCCGCGACTGCCCCAGTATTGGCCCCCGCCCCGGCCATGGCACCGGCCCCCGCACCGCAAGCCGCGCCCGCCGTGCTGACTGTATCGCCCGCCACCGCCCCGCTCGCGCCGACCCCGGCCGTTGGCGTCGTCACGTCTGCCCCGCCAGCCGAGATGATCCCCGCCGCCGCCCCGGTCGCCGTCGCCCCTGTTGCCGCCGCCCCGGTCGCTGCCGCCGAAGCTGCCCCCTCGCCGATGGCGCGCCTGCTTGCGCAATTGCGCGCCGCAAACGGCGAGCCCGCCACGCAGGCCGTCCCCGCCCAGAACCCGGGCCTTGCCGCACCGGCGCCCGCGCAGCCGGTCTACGCGCCCGCCGCGCCCGCTGCTGCCCCCGCGCTCACGCCGGCTGCCATGCCCGCAGCAAACTACGCCTCCGCCCGCCCGTTCCTTACGCCGGTGCCCGAAGTCGTGCTCCCGGCCTATTTCTGCAGCAACGATGCGCGCAACCAGTTCCACAACAATACCTATCGCCCGGCGGTGGAAGTCGCGACGCGCAACAACGAAGCCGCCGTCGCCTACCTGCGCCAGCTTCAGCAAACCTACGATCGCGGGCAGCTCGGCCGGGATACCGCCGTGCTCAATGCCATCGCTGCCGAAGCCCGGGCCTACCAGGCCGAAGCCGCCCGGGCCTATTCGGCGCAAGCCGCGCTGGTTCGTCAGTTCGATGCAATGATGGCGGTTCCGCTGCGGACGTGCGCCGCTCCGGCACAATAGCCCCTGTCCGACAAGGCGGGCCACCCGATCCCGATCGCTCCATATCGACTTCGAATCTTTACTATCGTGTGATAGGGCCACTTACCTATCGCGGCGGGGTGATGGGCGATCCGAGGGGCACGGTGGGCAAGAACGCATCTGAAGGTGGGCACATTCGCGTGCGGCATGTGTCGTCACGCGTCGTTGGCGCGTGTGCCTTGCTGGCACTCTCGCTGGCTGGGCCGGCCATGGCGCAAGCACCCACCACGACCGGGGTCGGATCGCAGTTCGAGCTTACCTATTGGCAGTCGGTCGAGAGCGGCAACGATCCTGCGCTCTACGAAGCCTACCTTGCGCAGTACCCGAACGGCACCTTTGCCCCGGTCGCCCGCGTCAAACTGGCGAAATTGCGCCAGATTGCGGCTCCCGCCCCGGCCCCTGCGCCTGCCGCGCCCGCACCGCTTCCGGCTCCATACCCTGCACCGGCCCCGGCGCAGATCGTGACGGCAGCCGCAGCGCAGCCGGCGCTCGCCGCCCCTGCGCCCGCACCGGCTGCGCACCAGCAGTTGCTCGCTTCCAAGGCCACGCGCTCGGCTCCACTGCCGGCGCCAAGGATCGTCGAATCGGTCCCCAGGTCCGATGCAGACTCGGCTCCTTACGTGACCGAGGCGCTGCCGCCGGAACCGGAAGCCGAAAGCAAGGCCGAAAGCAAGGATAGCGACGCGCTGCGCCGCCTGCTCGGCGCGCTGGGAGACAGCCAGCGCGTTGGCGGGGCCATGCCCGCACCGATTGTCGAGGCGGCAGACACCGCTCCGGCCGCAGAATCGCCTGCGCTCACCCCTGCCACCGATACCGGCACCGCCGCGCCGCTGGTGCTGCCACCGGCGCCGCTCGCCGCCCCGTCCGCATCGCCGCCGCGCCTTGTCGAAACGGCAGGACGGGCCGTTGCCGTACCCGATGCCGTGCAGCTTTCGCTCACCTCCACTCCGGCGACCAATCCGCATCCCATTGCCGTCGGCCCGCTGCCGCCTGATTTCAGGCTGCCGCCGCGCCCGCAGCTCGTGGCCATCCCGCCGCTCGTCTTCCCCGCCAGCTTCTGCTCGGCCGAAGCGCGCAATGCGTTCCACGATGGCCCCTATGTCACCGCGGTCGAAGCGGCGAAGCGCAACAACGACGCCGCAATCGCCTACATGCACCAGCTGCAGGACCTCTACGATACCAACCAGCTCCGGGGCGATTCCAACCCGGTGAACGCGGTTGCCGCCGAATCGCAGTCCTACAGCCCGGTTGCCGCCGCCGCCTTCACCGCCCAATCGACGCTGGTGAGCGCGTTCAGCACGCTGATGGCCGTGCCGATCCGGGCGTGCGAGGCACCGAAGCAGCCGTGATCACCTCCCGGTTTTCCCGCGCTGCCGGGCTGGCCGGAGCGCTGGCGCTCGTGCTTGCTCCGGCTGCAGCAGAAGCGGCGGCAGCCCCGGTGGTCTGCCCCGATGCAGCGACCGTCCAGGCCGCTCGCCTCGTCGAATTCCAGACGATGATGATGGGCGTCTCGGTGCGCTGCCGCTACGTCGGCGTCCCGATCGGCGAGCACCTCGACGGCATGAACAGCGCGCGCCGCACCATGTTCGCCAGCTCGCACGAGCGTGTCTCCACCTACCTGCGCAGCCTCAACACCAAGTTCGGCGCCGCCACCGGTGCGCCTCCCCAGCCCGCTCCTGCCGCAACCGCAGCTGCGCCGGCCAAGAAACTGCTCCCCGGCAGCAAGACCCCCGCCGGAAAGACCCTCGCCAGCAAGGCACCAGCAGGCAAGACAACAGCGGGCAAGCGCGCTGGCGGCAAGGCCCCCCTCACGGCCAAGGCTTCCGCCAACGCGAACGACAACGCACCCCCGCAGGACGTCGCAGCAGCCGCCCCCGCGCCAAGGTCCGCCGCAATCGGCAAGGGGCGCAAGGCGGCGCTCGGCGTTGTGGCGGCCGCCGCACCTGCGGCTCCCGCCAAGCCCGCCGCCAAGCTCTCGCGCCGCACCGATCCTTATGACCGCTACCTCACGATGATCGGCAATCAGTACGGCGGCGGGATCACCACCTTGCAGCGCTGCAAGGCCTTCGATGCCATCGTGCTCTCCCTGGGCGACAAGACCAACACCGATCGCCTGCTGACGATGGTCTCCTCGTCATTGGTGCAGGCCACCCTGCTCGAAGCGATCGTCAAATGCCCGGCAGAGAAGAAGTAATCAGCCTTCGCTCTTCTTCGTAAGCGGCCGGATCAGCCCTTCCTGCGCCACATTGGCGATCAGCTTGCCCTCACGCGTGAAAATACGCCCCCGGTTGAACCCCCGCGCGCGCCCGGCCCAGGGGCTGTCGCACACATAGAGCATCCATTCATCCGCACGGAAATCGTCGTGGAACCAGATCGCATGATCGAGGCTCGCGCCCATCATGTTGCCCTTGGACCAGCTGAGCTCGTGCGGCAGCGTCGCGGTGCCGAGCAGCGTCATGTCGCTCGCATAGGCCAGCACCGCGCGGTGCAGCTTGGGATCATCGGGCAGCGGCGCCACCGCGCGCATCCAGGTGTGCGAGAGCGGCTCGCGCGGCGGCCCGCCCATCCAGTGCCGCGATTCCACCGGGCGCAGCTCGATCGGGCGCGGGGTCAGCATCTGCTTGCGCAGCCGTTCGGGCACCATGTGCGCAAATTCGGCGCGCAAGTCCGCCTCGGTGCGCAGCGCTTCGGGTTCCGGCACCTCAGGCATCGCCTCGGCGTGCTCCACCCCCGGCTCGCGCTTGTGGAACGAGGCGACCATCGTCAGGATCGGCCTTGCAGTACCATCCGGGCCCTGCTGGCTCGCCACCACGCGCCGGTTGGCAAAGCTGCCGCCATCCAGATCGCGCATCACTTCGAAATCGATGCCGAAGTCCTCGTTGCCGCCGCGCAGGAAATAGGCGTGGAGCGAGTGAACGGGCCGGTCCTCCGGCACCGTGCGCTCCGCGCTGGCGAGCGCCTGCCCGATCACCTGCCCGCCAAACACGCGCCCCACCCCGCCCGGCTTGCGCGCCCCGGCAAAGTGGTCGCCTCCCTGATCGGCCACATCAAGCAGGCGCAGCAGCCCGTCGACCAGTGCTACAGGATCGGTGCTTTCGGGTGTTTCGCTCATGGCGGGCGGCATTGCCCAAGCTGACGTTTGCGTCAACGGAAAGCTACCGCCTCAGCCCCTGCGGATTGCGGGAAAGCTCATAGGCCGCGATCCGGCCAAACAGCGCGCGCCGCGCCGCCCCGCCAATCGCAATGGAAAAGCGCCCGATGGCACGCCGTTCGCGCCACAGCGAATCGATCATCGGATGGTCCGGCGCCGCGCAGCTGTCGGCCCAGCGCACCCCGGCGCGCTCCAGCAGCGCCAGGTTCTCAAGCTGCAGCAGCACCCCCGGCGAAAACCGCGCATAGCGCTCGTCGAACGCGGTCTTATACGAAAACGCCCCCGGCGGCGAAATCAGCGTCGCCAGCATCGCAATCGGCCGGCCATCAAGCTCAAGGCTCAGCCGCTCGAGGCACCCGCGCGCTGCCGCCGCCGCCATGCTCTCGCGAAACAGCCCCGCCGTCTCGCCCGCGCAGGCCAGCGCACTGCCTGCGCTGCCCTTCCATCCCAGCGCCTCAAGCGCGAGGAAATGCTCGATCCACAGCCCGATCCCGGTCGTATCGTTTCGCCGGACCACGCGCAGGTCTCCCTGCTCGCCCAGCCGGGCCTGCTGGCGGCGCAGTTCCTTGCGCTTCTTCCCGGGCAGCGCGTGTTCCAGATAGACCGCCGGCTCCAGCGTTGAAGCGAGCATCGCCCGTTCCTCGCGGTGCACCAGCACGACCTGCCGCTGCTGCCGCGCGCCGACCGCCTGCAAGGCCTCGACCAGCGCGGACTCCAGCGGCAAGGCCGCCGCATGGAGGAACGCCGCAGCCCCGGCATGGCGGTCTGCCCAATCGAGCAGCGCTTCCCAGAACGCTTCCTCCGCCCCCTCGGCCACCAGCGGCGCCCCCAGAAAGGCATTGGCATGGAGCCACACCGCCAGATGCGGCAGCGGATGCCGGCCATAGCGCCGCGCACGCTGCAACGGCACCAGCCCCAGCGGCGCGCCGTCCTGCACCAGCGCCGCGATCTGCACCCGCTCGTAGGGATCGAACCGGCCAAGCCCCGGCAGCAGATACCACGTCTCGAAAAAGGGATTGGGCGTGCTCGCCCGCATGCTCAGCGCATCCCACGCCGCCCGCGCTTCCGGCGAATCCCACGCGCGCCAAGGCTGCACGGCAAAGCTGGCACCAGCCCCGCCTGCTCCGGGAAGAAGCGCCTTCCCCGGCCGCATGGTAAAGGATTCGTCGTTCAAACCTCGGTCTCCAGTCTGCATGGCTAGCAGTCCGGACCGAACATGCGGTTAACACCTAGGCCTATTTCGCCACATTCCAGCGGGACTCAAGCCGCCACCACCCCCACCTGCCGATTGCGCCACCACCCCATCGACAGCGGAATGAAGCCCAGCGCCAGCCCGCCGATCCCCACGGTCAGCACGATGGGGCTGAACGTCGGGATCACCCACGCGGCCACCCCGGTCATGAACAAGGCGCCGATCAGCGGCATGATCACATGGGTAAACGCTTCGCTGAGGTCGGTCCGCAGCAAGGCGCGGAAATGCCAGGCCGAAGCATAGCCCGTCAGCCCCATGTAGAAGCAGATCTGCAGGCCAATCGCCTCGATCGAACTCTGCAGGATCGCCGCGACCGAAGGCATGTACGACGCTGCAAACAGCAGCACGAGGCCAAGCCCCCAGATCACCAGCGTCGCCGCCCACGGCGTCTGCCATTCGCGGTGCACGGCGGCATAGCGCGGATGGAGCACCCCTGCGCGCGCCATCGAATACATCGAGCGGCTGAACTGCAGGATCTGCGTCTCCAGCGCGCCGACCGTGCTCAGCACCGTCGCCAGCACCACCAGATAGCTCCACGGCGCCGGGAATATCTTGGCCGAGATTGCATAGAGCACATTGGTGTTGGCGGCGGCTATCTCCTTGTCACTCAAGGCAATCAGCACCACCGTCATCAGGATCACGAAGAACACGATCAGGTTGATCATCGCCCAGAACGCGCCGGTGGAGGCGTCCTCCGGCTCGGTCTCCTCGCCCAGGTTCATCGTCACGTCCCAGCCCCAGTAGAAGAACACCGAGACAATCGCCCCATCGGCAAACGACTTGAATGTGAACGAGCCGGGCGAGACCCATGCCGCCGCCGGCACATGCGCCGGATGCCCGCCAAACCAGAACACCGCCGCCCCCAGCAGCGCCACCACGATCACCGCCTCGATCACCGTCACGATCACCTGCGCCGTGCTCGCATGCTTGATCCCGCGCAGCACGATCACCGTCACCAGCGTCAGCCACACCGCCGCGATGGCCGTCACCAGCGGCGTATTTTCCACCTGATCGGGCGCGAGCAGCAGCAAGGTCGCGGTCGCGGCGGGCAGCGTGGCGGAAACCATGAACACCACCGAGGCGACCATCAGCCCCCACCCGGCGAAGAACCCCCACGTAGGCCCGAAAACCTTGCCCACCCACGCAAAGGCCGCGCCCGCATCGGGCATCACGCGGTTGAGCTTGGCGAAGGCAAACATGATCCCCAGCATGATCACGCCGCTGTAGAGCAGGCTCCCCACCGAAAGCGGCCCGATCGCGGCATAGATCGTGCCGGTCGTCACCGCGACGGTGAAGGCGGGTGATGTCCCGGCGATCCCCATGATCGTCGATTCCAGCGCCGAAAGCGCACCCTTCGCCAGGCTCTGCTGCTCGCTCATGCCATAGTGTCCCCCGCGCTAAACCGCCTCACTCACAACACCCGCTCGCCCTGAGCCTGTCGAAGGGCCGCGCACAACGCCAGCGCCCGCACCCGGCCCCAACCCCAGGGCCTCGCTCCGGATCAGCGTGGAGCCGATATGCGCAATGCCATCCCGGATATCCGCCTCGATCGCGATCCTGAGCGCCATGGTATCGCGCCGCCGCAGCGCCGCCAGCGCCTCATTGTGCCGGTCCACCGTGTAATGGCCCGAAATGGTCCGGATCGCCCGGCGCAGGAACGGCCCCACCTGCAACCACAGCGATTCGATCAGCGGCAGGAAGGCAGACTGCCCCGCCGCCCCGTAAAGCGCAGAATGAAAGGCATAGTTCGCGCCGATCCAGCGATCATAGTCACGCTCCGCCACCGCCGTGTTGACCGCCGCATCTTCCACTTCCAGCCGCGCGATCAGCGCGTCCGTCACATAAGGCATGGCCCGCGCCGCTGCTTCGGCTTCCAGCACGATCCGCGCCGCGATCAGGTCCTCGAAGCGTTCGATCGTCATCGGCGGGATGCGCACGCGCCGGTTGTCCATCAGTTCCAGCGCGCGCTCGGCCACCAATTGGCGCAGCGCCTCGCGCACCGGCATCGCGCTCACGCCCAGTTCCGCCGCCAGCCCCCGGATCGTCAGCGCCTGCCCCGGCTCGATCCGCCCGAGCAGGATATTCTCGCGCAGCCGCGCCAGCACTTGCTGGTGCAAGGTCCGCGCATCGTCATCCGCCAATGGACCTGTTGTTGCTGGACCTGTTGCTGCCATGCCGCCATGTGATCACAAAATCGCACGCAGGCCAAGCGCGATTGACACCCCCCGCCCCGCTCCATACCACCTTTTACCACAGCTCCCGAGGACCCCGACCGCCGATGACCGCCCTGCAATCCATGATCGCCGATCCGGCTGAAGCGCGCGATTTCCTCGCCGCCAATCCCGAGATCGCCTTCATCGAAGTGATCTTCACCGCGCTCTCCGGCGTCCCGCGCGGCAAGCGCGTGCGCAAGAGCGAGCTCATGGCGATCTACGAAAACGGCCGCCTCTACCCCAGCTCGATGCTGGTCGCAGACGTCACCGGGCAGGACTGCGAAGACACCGGCCTCGTCTGGGGCAACGGCGATCCTGACTACATGCTGCGCCCCGTCCCCGGCACGCTCGTCAAGGCACCGTGGCTGGGCGATGATGTCGCGCAAGTGATCACATCGATGTACTACGCAGACGGTACCCCCTGCGAACTCGATCCGCGCCACGTGCTCGCCCGCGTGGCCGACCGCTTCAAGCCGCTCGGCCTCACCCCCGTCGTCGCCTGCGAGATCGAATATTACCTCGTCGATCCGGTGCGCGGTCCGCGCGGCGAAGTCCACCTCGCCCGCTCGCCGCACACCACTGCGCAGCCGCACCTGATCGACGTGTTCAGCCTGACCGACATTCAGGACTTCGCCCCCTTCTTCAAGGAACTCTGGCGGCAGGCCGACGTGCAGGGCATCCCGCTCGAAGCCGTCATTTCGGAATACGCCCAAGGCCAGGTCGAGCTTACCCTCCACCACCGCCCCGACGCGCTGCGCGCGGGTGACGAAGCGCAGATGTACAAGCGCCTCGCCAAGGGCGTCGCGCAAACGCAGGGCATGGCCGCCACCTTCATGGCCAAGCCCTTCAGCCATTCCGCGGGCAGTTCGATGCACCTCCACTTCAGCATGGCAGGCGCAGACGGCAAGAACGTGTTCGCCAGCGAAGACCCCGAAGGCACCGAACAGATGCGCCACGCCATTGGCGGCCTGCGCGAAACGCAGTCCCAAGCTTTCGGCATCTTCGCCCCCAACGCCAATTCCTACCGCCGCTTCCGCGCCAACTCCTACGCGCCCACCGCGCCGATCTGGGGCGTCAACAACCGCTCGGTTTCCTTGCGCATCCCCGCCGGCCCCGCCGCCTCGCGCCATGTCGAGCACCGCTTCGCCGGGGCCGACGCCAACCCCTACCTCGCGCTTGCGGCCATGCTGGCAGGCGTCCACCACGGCATGGTCAATCAGATCGATCCCGGCCCGGCCGTAGTTGGCGATGGCTACAAGGCCGCAGCGGATTCACCCTATCAGGTCCCCGGCAACTGGTACGCCGCCGTCGATGCGCTCCACGCTTCCCCCATCATGCGCGACTACCTCGGCGACACCTTCGTCGACATGTACTGCGCGGTGAAGCGCACCGAACAGGACCGCTTCTACAGCGAGGTCACCGCGCTCGATTATGACTGGTACCTCCGCAACGCCTGACTCTGGTCCTGACGGCGATCTGCTCCAGCGCCGCGACCGCGCCTTCGGGCGCGGCGCCAAGCTGTTCTATGACGAGCCGCTCCACCTTGTCGGCGGCGAAGGCGCCAGCCTGTTCGACAAGCAGGGCCGCCGCTATGTCGACATGTACAACAACGTGCCCTGCGTCGGCCACGCGCACCCCCGGATCGTCGAGGCGATGGCCCGCCAGCAGGCGACGCTCAACACCCACAGCCGCTACCTCAGCGAACCCGCGATTGCGCTGGCCGAACGCCTCACCGCGCTCCAGCGCGTGACGGAAAGCGCGGTTTTCAGCTGCTCCGGCACCGAAGCCATCGAAATCGCGCTGCGGATGGCCCAGCTCGCCACTGGCCAGCAGGGCATAGTCTGCACAAACCACACCTACCACGGCAATAACCTCGCCGTCGGCGCGCTCACGAACCTCCCTGCAGGCGACACCCGCCACCCGCATATCCGCTCGATCCCCTTCCCCGAGACCCTGCGCCCGCTGGGCTCCGGCGAAGGACTGGCGGACGCCTACGTCGCGCGCCTCAAAGCCGCGATCGAAGAGCTGAAATCCACCGGCCAAGGCTTCGCCGCGCTCATCCTCTGCCCGATCCTCGCCAACGAGGGCCTGCCGGACATTCCCGATGGCTTCATGGCCAAGGCCGCCGCGCTGGTCCGCGCCGAAGGCGGCCTGATCATCGCCGATGAAGTGCAGGCCGGCTACGGCCGCACCGGCACATGGTGGGGCTATGACGAAGTCAGCCTCACTCCGGACATCGTCGTCACCGGCAAACCGATGGGCGCCGGCCTCCCCCTCGCCGCCACCACCGCCAAGCGCGAAGTCGTCGAGCAGTTCCGCGCCGAAACCCGCTATTTCAACACTTTCGCCGCCAGCCCGCTGCAAGGCGCGGTCGGCCTCGCGGTGCTGGGTGTGATCGAAGAGGAAGGCCTAGTCCAGCACAGCCGCACTCTCGGCGCCGAACTCAAGGCTGGCCTGAAACAGCGCCTCGGCCACACCCCCGGCCTCCTTGACGTGCGCGGCAAGGGCCTGTTCCTCGCCGCCGAATTCGTCGATACCGATGGCAACCCGGACGCCGCCCACGCCTTCAAGCTCGTCTGCGCGCTCCGCCGCGAAGGCTTCCTCACCTCGGTCGACGGCGCCTTCAACAACTGCGTCAAGATCCGCCCCCCGCTCGTCCTCCCCCGCGCCGACGCGCTTGCTTTCCTCGATGCGTTCGACCGCGTCACGCATGCCTGAAATCGAGGCCTACCTCCCCGCCGCCCGCGCCGCGCTTGGCAAGTTCGGCCTCCCCGCAACCGAACCCCACCCCATTGGCAAGAGCGAAAACGTCGTCTTCCGCGCCGACGCGCCAGACGGCACTACATGGGCGCTGCGCCTCCACCGCCCCGGCTACCACGCCCTCCCCGCGCTGGAATCAGACCGTCAACTCACCGCGCACCTGACCGAAAGCGGCCTCCTCGTCCCGACAGGCCGCCGTACCGTGGACGGCGCATGGTACGCCGAAGTCCCTACCCCCGATCCCGAAGCCACCCGCCTCGCCGGAATGACCCTGTGGCACCCCGGCCAGACGCTCGAAAGCCTCATCGGCAACGACCGCGGCCCCGCAACCTGGCCCTGGTTCGAACGCACCGGCGCCCTCCTCGCCGATCTCCACAGCGCCACCGCAGGCTGGACACCTCCGCCAGGCTTCACCCGCCACCGCCTCGATGCAGAAGGCCTCGTCGGCAAAAATCCTTTCTGGGGCCGCTTCTGGGACCTGCCCTGCCTGACAGACGAAGAACGCACCTTGCTCACCAAGGCCCGCGCGATGGTCGCCGCCCGCCTCGCCGCGCTCACCGATCCGCTGATCCTGATCCACGCCGACGCCCACCCCGCAAACGTCCTCGTCAGCGGCGACCGGTTGGGCCTCATCGATTTCGACGACTGCGCCTGGGGCTGGCCGGTGTTCGACATGGCCGTCTGCCTGTGGAGCGCCTCGAGCGAGCCCGACTTCCCCGAACTGCGCAATCGCTTCCTCGCGGGCTATACGTCGCGCCGACAACTCCCCGCCAGCGCGCTCGAACAGTTCGATCTGTTCCTCCTCATGCGCACACTGATGCTGATCGGCTGGTGCGCAGACCGTCCGGAAGTGGTCGGCGCGCCGGAGGAATGGAAACCCGGCCTGATCGCCAAGGTCCGCACCGCGCTCACACATCCAATGGTATCGTCGGCCCGTGCTTGACACGGGCCTTGGCTATTCTTGTCAGCGCCGCGCCGGAAGAAAAGCCCAGCCCCGTGTCAAGCACGGGGCGACGGAAAGGTGTTCGCCCCCACCTCGTCATTCCCGCGAAGGCGGGAATCCAGAGCGGACTCAAAACAGCCCCCGCCAGCACGCACCGCGTGAATCAAGTCATTGAAAGGAATCAGGAACCAGAATCGGACCTAAAGTTCACTTCAGATTCGGGATTCGTCCCTAGATTCCAAGACGATCCCTCATCCCATAGTACCACGCGCCCAGCACGCAGTAGGGCACGCGAAACAGCTTGCCGCCCACGAACGGGATGTACGGCAGCGAGGCAAACACGTCGAACTTGGTCATCTGACCATCAATCGCCTCGGCCAGACGGCGCCCCAGCATCTGCGTCGTGGTCACGCCGTGGCCGCTATCGCCCTGCGAGAAATACACGCTGTCCGAAACGCGCCCCATCTGCGGATAGCGCGTCATCGTCAGCGCGAAATTGCCGCTCCACTGGAAGTCCACCTTCACGCCCTTCAGCTGCGGGAAAGTCTGGTGGAGCTGCGGCAGGATCTTGCCCTCGATCGAAGCGGGATCGAACCCGCCATAGATCGTGCCGCCGCCATAGAGCAGCCGGCCATCCGCCGTGCGCCGGTAGTAGTCCGGGATATAGCGGATATCCTCGATGCAGTAATTGGTCGGCAGCAGCGTCTCGAGCAGATCATCGCCCAGCACTTCGGTCGCGATCACCTGGCTCGAAACCGGCAGGATGCGCCCGGAAAGATCGGGCGCGGCATCCCCCAGATAGGCATTGCCGCAGACCAGCACCTTGTTCGCGCGCACCAGCCCCTTGGCCGTGTGGACCACCGGTTCCGCGCCCCGGTCCACATGGGTCACGCGCGAGTTCTCGAAAATCCGCCCGCCCAGGCTTTCGAACGCCGCCGCTTCGCCCAGCACATAGTTCAGCGAATGCATGTGCCCGCCGATGGGGTCGAACATGCCGCCGATATAGCGGTCCGAATTGATGTGCTCGCGCGCCGCCGCGCCTTCGGCAAAGAACATCTGCGTGTGGCCGTGGCGGTGCCATTCCTCGGTGCGCTCGGCCATCAGCTTCAGCTGCGGCCTGCTCATCGCCATGATCGCATTTCCGCTGCGCAGATCGCACTCGATGCCATACTTCGCCACGCGCTCGCGGATGATGCCTTGTCCCTCCAGCGCCATCGCGCCGAACGCCTTCTCCGCCTCCGCGCCGTAATGCTGGCGCACCTCCTGCATGCGGCGGCTATAGCCATTGACCAGCTGCCCGCCGTTGCGCCCCGAAGCGCCCCAGCCCACGCGCTCACCTTCGACCACGATCACCTTGTAGCCGCGCTCGGCCAGTTCCAGCGCCGCGCCCATGCCGGTGAAGCCCGCGCCCACCACGCAGATATCGGCGCGCTCCTCGCCCAGCAGCTCGGGCCGCCGCGGCGTCGGATTCGCGCTCGCCGCATAATAGGTCAGCATCCCCGCATAAGGCGCGGCGGGGGAGAAGGTGTCGATCACGCGGTCCGTGGATTCGGCGGAAGTCTGCAGGTTCATGGCAAAAAGCTCGCAAAAGTACCCCTGCTGCCTACCCCTGCGCGCCGATTCCGTCAATCAAAATGTGATCACATTATTGGCAGGCAACGAAGTCAAACTCAGCAATCCGCCTCCCAAGCAGCGGATTTGTGATCATCTTCACTCCCCGAACGGGAGGATCGGCTCCTAAAAGCCGATCCTTCCTCCCATCTCGGGCTTCGCTGCCGCTTCCGCCTTCAGCGCTGCAAGGATCTCCCCCGCATCGACCTTCCCGGCAAAGCGCAGCTGCCGCTTGACCACGGCCATGTCGCCCGGCGTCAGCCCGCGCACCTCGGCCAGTTCCGGCGGCGGCGTCAGCCCGAAGAAGCGCGTGAAGGCTGCCCCCGCTCGCGCCGGGGAAAGCGCACGCAGTTCCAGCTTGAACACGAAGCGCCGCATCGTCGCCGGATCGAGCTTGCCGGCATGGTTGGTCGCCGCCACCACCGGCAGCGGATGCCGGTCCAGCCACGTCAGCAGTTCGTTGACCTGGCTCACTTCCCAGTTCGCCCGCGCCGTGGTGCGGTCGAACAGCAGCGAATCCACTTCATCGAACAGCAGCACCCCGCCCCGCGTCCGCGCCTCGGCAAAGGCTTCGGCAATCAGCCGTTCGGTGCCGCCGACCCACCGCGAAAGCAGATCGGACGAGCGCTTGACCAGCAGTGGCCGGTCGAGCCGCTGGGCGAAGTGATGCGCCAGCGCGGTCTTGCCCGTGCCCGGCACGCCCGTCAGCAGCAGCGAAACGTCGGCATGCGCGCTCCCCGCCACCGCATCGAACAGCGCATCGAGGGGCCGGTCGGTCTCGAACAAGTCGAAATCGATCGTCCCGTCGTGCCCGGGCGGCAAGTCGCTCGTGCCGCGCAGCGCCTTGACCAGCGATTGCGCCGCGCGCAGCCCGCCATCGGCCTCGCCCGCCAGCCGCCCGCCCCGCGCCGCCACGCGCAGCACGGAGGCCGCCTCGGGCGCGGCATCGACCAGCCCCGCCCAGCCCTCGCCGATACCCACGCCTTCCTCGCCCGCGACATGCGCCAGCATGCGCAGCGCCGTGGCGCGCGAAGGCAGATCCAGCTTCAGCACGAAGCTCATCCGCCGCAGCATCGCCGGATCGACGTTGCCGATGGCATTGGTCGTCCAGATCACCGGCACCGGATTGGTCTCCAGCAGCCGGTTGATGAACACCTTGCTGCCCTGCCGCCCGCGCATCCAGTCCCCCGCAGCCGGGGAAGCATCGCCGATCAGGTCCTCCATCTCGTCGAACAGCAGCGCGGCCTGCCCCCGCCCCGCCAGCAGGCGCTGGCCCATCTGGAATGCCGCAAGCCGGTCCGCGCGGCTCGGCTCGCGCCCGTCCTCGTCAGCCTCGCCCGCGCTGTGCAGGGTGAGCCCCGCCGCCGCCGCCAGCGTCCGCGCGAACTCGGTCTTGCCCGTGCCCGGCGGCCCGTGGATCAGCACGTTGACGCCCGCCGCGCCCTCGGCCCGCGCCCCTTCGAGCAGGCGGCGCAGGAAATCCGCGTCGCCCACATGCGCGAAGGCGTCCATCGCCAGCCCGGCCCGTTGCCGCGGCCCGACGAGCAGCGCGATGATCCCGTCCTCGCTCTCCGGCATCCGGTCGAGCAGGTTGTCGAGCGCCCACGACATGGTCAGCTCCAGCTGCCCGCGCCAGTCCGCCCGGAACGAGGCGAGCCCCATCCGGAACAGCGGATTGAGCCGCACGCGCCGCTCCGCCTGCTCCGCATCGGCCCCGGCGATCCGGCCCACGATCTCGGGCAGATGGTCGCCGTGGCCGCGCAGGATATCGGCCAGATTGCGCACCAGCACGACACGGTCCATCGCGAAGGTCACCGCGATGATCGCCGCATCGATCGCATCGAGCTGCAGCATCGCCGCCACATCGCGCGCCAGCCGCAACGCTCCCGGCTGCGTAGCGGCCACTGGGCGCGGCGGGATCGCCTTGCCCGCCAGCCCCCGCTTCAGCCCAGTCCACGTCAGCTTCTTCGCCGCCGCGGGGCGCAGGCCCAGCAGTTCGTCCGCATGCGTGCGACCGAATTCCAGCAGCGTCTTGCCCGGCGGAGACGCCGCCGGCACACCCTGCATGGCCCGGAGGAGCATCCTCCGGGCAATCGTGATCTCGTCCATATAGTCTCGCTTCGCGCCCCGGACGCAGTGCGCCCACGGGGTCGTTCCCAGGTGTTATTGTCAGTCGTGGGATTGCTGCGCACGCGGGCCCTTTGGCCCTGCCGCAGCGCGAGGAAGCGCTTTAGGCGAAGGGCTGGAAGGACCGGGGCGCAGCGCCCACCAGGTTTCTAAGTTCCAGCAATGGTCTTCTCCGAAGGCCGGCAGAGTCGCCGTCCGGAGCGCGCCGATAGTCGCATGCGGTTGCAAATGCAACTTCAATCATGCGGATCGCGCACTGTCTCCATCGCCACGAAGGTGGACGTGTTCGCCACATGCGGCAGGCTCGAGATCTTCTCGCCCAGCACTTCGCGGTAGCGGCGGATATCCGCCGTCCGCACCTTGAGCAGGTAGTCGAAACTGCTCGCAATCATGTGGCACTCCTCGATCTCGGGAATGCGCAGCACTGCCTGCCGGAATGCTTCCAGCGCCGCCTCGCGCGTGTCGGAAAGCTTCACTTCGGTGAAGGCGACATGGTCCAGCCCCAGCTTGCGCGGATCGAGGATCGCCCGGAACCCCCGGATATAGCCCTCCGCCAGCAGCCGCTTCAGCCGCGCCTGTGTCGGCGATTTCGAAAGACCGATGCGCTGCGCCAGTTCGGTGATCGGCAGACGGCCATCCACCGCCAGAATATCCAGAATCGCGCGGTCAAACCGGTCGATTGGCCCGCCATCAGCCCTATCGCTATGCATATCGCCTGCCATGGCGGCGTAATTAGGCCGATCTGAATGTCCACACAATGCAAATCAGGCAAACTGCCTTCCCGGAATCTGGTATTCCCATGCCATGCCCAGCCTCCCCGCCTTCGCCCCGCGCCTCTCGCCCGAAACCCCGCTCCGCCGCGCCATCACGGCGGCCACCCGCATGGCCGAGCCGGAGGCGATCCGCCCCCTCCTCGCCGCCGCCACGCTCCCCGCAGCGGACCGGCAGGCCATCGCCGACACCGCGCGCGGCCTGATCGAAGCCTTGCGTGCCAAGGCGCGTCCCGGCGGCGTGCAGGCGCTGGTGCAGGAATTCGCGCTTTCCAGCCACGAAGGCGTCGCGCTCATGTGCCTCGCCGAAGCGCTGCTGCGCATCCCCGACGACGCCACCCGCGACGCCCTCATCCGCGACAAGCTCGCCACCGGCAACTGGGCCGCACACCTCGGCGGCGACAAGCCGCTGTTCGTCAACGCCGCCACCTGGGGCCTCGTCATCACCGGCAAATTGACCGCCAGCGTCGATGCCGCCGGGCTCGGCCACGCGCTCACCCGCATGGTCCACCGCCTTGGCGAACCCGTCATCCGGCGCGGCGTTGATACCGCCATGCGCATGATGGGCGAACAGTTCGTGATGGGCGAAACCATCGCAGACGCACTCGCCCGCGCCCGCCGCTGCGAAGCCCAAGGCTATGGCTTCAGCTATGACATGCTCGGCGAAGCCGCCGCCACCGCTGAAGACGCCGCGCGCTACCTCGAAGCCTACACCGCCGCGATCCACGCCATCGGCACGGCCAGCGCGGGGCGGGGCGTGTTCGCCGGCCCCGGCATCTCGATCAAGCTCTCCGCGCTACACCCGCGCTACACCCGCGCGCAAGGCCGCCGCACGATGGCCGAGCTCGCCCCCCGCGTCCTCATGCTGGCCGAGCTCGCCAAGTCCTACGACATCGGCTTCAACATCGACGCCGAGGAAACCGACCGCCTCGAACTCTCGCTCGATCTGCTCGAAGGCCTCGCCCGCGCCCCCAGCCTCGCGGGCTGGCAGGGCCTCGGCTTCGTCATCCAGGCCTACCAGAAGCGCTGCCCCATGGTGATCGACTGGATCGTCGAACTTGCCCGCAGCGCAGGCCGCCGCATCATGGTCCGCCTCGTCAAGGGCGCCTACTGGGATGCCGAAATCAAGCGCGCGCAGGAAGCCGGGCTCGCCGATTTCCCGGTCTACACCCGAAAGGTCCACACTGACCTCGCCTACGTCGCCTGCGCCCGCAAACTCCTCGCCGCGCGCGATGCCGTCTTCCCCCAGTTCGCCACGCACAACGCGCAGACCCTCGCCAGCGTGCTCCACCTCGCGGGGCCGGACTTCACCCCCGGCGACTACGAATTCCAGTGCCTCCACGGCATGGGCGAGCCGCTCTACGACGAAGTGGTCGGCCCCGAAGGCCTCGCCCGCCCCTGCCGCGTCTACGCCCCTGTCGGCACGCACGAAACGCTGCTGGCCTATCTCGTCCGCCGCCTGCTGGAAAACGGCGCGAACAGCTCCTTCGTCAACCGCATCGCCGATCCGGACGTCCCGGTCGAAGCGCTGATCGAAGACCCCGCCGCCGTCGTCGCCGCCGAGCCGCAGCCCGGCGCTCCGCACGAAGCCATCGCGCTACCGCAGGCCCTGTTCGCGCCCCGCGCCAACGCCAAGGGCATCGACCTCGCCGACGAACCCACTCTCGCCGCGCTCGCTCAGGCCCTCACCGCCAGCGCCGCGCAGGATCACCGCGCAGGCGATCCCGCCCGCCCCTCCGCGCCAGTCCTCAATCCTGCCGACCACCGCGACGTCGTCGGCCATGTCCATGCCGCGCTTCTCGAAGATGCCGCCCGCGCCGCCGCCCGCGCCACCGTCGCCGCGCCTGCGTGGGCCGCCGTCCCTACCGCAGACCGCGCCGCCATGCTCGAACGCGCCGCCGATGCGATGGAAGCCGCAGCGCTCCCCCTCATCGCGCTCCTGATCCGCGAAGCTGGCAAAAGTGCCGCCAATGCCCTCGCCGAAGTGCGCGAAGCGGTCGATTTCCTGCGCTACTACGCCGCGCAAGCCCGCGAGCTGCCCGCAGAGGCCCAGCCGCTCGGCCCCATCGTCTGCATCAGCCCGTGGAACTTCCCGCTCGCGATCTTCACCGGCCAGATCGCCGCCGCGCTGGCTGCCGGCAACCCGGTGCTCGCAAAGCCCGCCCCCGAAACTCCGCTGGTCGCCGCCGAAGCGATGCGCCTGCTCCACGCGTCCGGCGTGCCTGCCGATGCGCTCCATTTCCTCCCCGGCGGCGGCGATATCGGTGCTGCGCTTGTGGCCTCGCCCGAAACGCGGGGCGTCGTCTTCACCGGCTCCACCGCCACGGCCCGCGCGATCCAGTGCGCCCTCGCCGGCCGCCTCGACGCGCGCGGCGCGCCCATCCCGCTCATCGCCGAAACCGGCGGCCTCAACGCGATGGTTGTCGATAGCTCCGCGCTTGCCGAACAAGTCGTGGCAGACGTCCTCGCCTCCGCCTTCGACAGCGCGGGCCAGCGCTGCTCGGCGCTCCGCCTGCTCTGCCTGCAGGAAGACGTGGCAGACCGCACCCTCACCATGCTGAAAGCCGCGATGGCCGAGCTTACCCTCGGCAATCCCGCCGCGCTCGCCACCGATGTCGGCCCCGTCATTTCCGAACGCGCGCGGACCGGCATCGCCGCCCATATCGCCCAGATGCGCGCTGCCGGTTTCCCGGTCACCGAAATGCCACTTGGCGAAGACACCGCCCACGGCACCTTCATTGCCCCCACCCTGATCGAACTCACCGATCCGCGCGATCTCAAGGCCGAAGTGTTCGGCCCCGTCCTCCACGTCGTCCGCTTCCGCGCCGAAGAGATGGACGCGCTGATCGAGGCCATCAACGCCTCGGGCTACGGCCTCACCTTCGGCCTCCACACCCGCATCGACCAAACCGTCGAGCGCGTCACCAGCCGCATCGCGGCGGGCAATCTCTACGTGAACCGCAACATGATCGGCGCCGTCGTCGGCGTGCAGCCGTTCGGCGGGCGCGGCCTGTCCGGCACCGGACCCAAGGCCGGCGGCCCGCTCTACCTCACCCGCTTCGCCCACGGTGCCGCGCCCGTCCTGCCCGCCTCCGAGCAGCCCGACGCCGCCCTCGCCGCGTTCGCGCAGTGGGCCTCCGCGCAGGGCCTCGCCGCCACTGCCCAGGCCGCGTGGGACTTCGCCAAGGCCTCGCCCCTCGGCCACACCGTCGAACTTCCCGGCCCGGTCGGCGAACGCAACACCTGGCGCCTTGCCCCGCGCGGCCGGATCGCCTGCTCGGCCACCAGCGTCGAGGCACTGTGGCTGCAAGTCGCCGCCGTCCTCGCCACCGGCAACACGGCGGTGATCGTCGGCCCCAGTCCCGTGGCAACCCGCCCCGCCGGTTTCCCCGCATCGCTCGCCGCCCGCGTCGAATGGAGCGACCAGGACCTCACCCGCGTCCCCGATCTCGCCGCCATGCTCGTCGAAGGCCCGGCAGACCGCATCGCCGCCCACTCCCGCCAGCTTGCCGAACGCGAAGGCGCGATCGTGCCGCTGCATACTGGCACCCCGCTCCACCTGCTGCTCGAGGAAGTCACCCTATCGGTCAACACCACAGCAGCAGGCGGCAACGCCAGCCTGATGGCGCTCGCATAACCGGATTGCACCGCAAGCACCGGAGCGCGCCCTTACGCTCCGGCCGCTACCCCCTCCTGCACCAACAGGAGACCTGCGATGCCCATGGCCATCCCCGCCCCCACCCGCTACGCCGCGCCCGTGACTGATCCTGGAACTCTCGACGAAATGCGCTGGCAACACGTCACCGCCCGTGACCGCAGCGCGGACGGCGCGTTCGTCTATGCCGTCAAAACCACCGGCGTCTATTGCCGCCCCTCCTGCCCCTCGCGCCTCGCCAAGCGCGCCAATGTCAGCTTCCACGACACGCCTGCAGAGGCCGAGGCCGCGGGCTTCCGCCCCTGCCGCCGCTGCCACCCCACCGCCGCGCAGGAACCCGCTGCCTCCCTCATGCAGGCCATGGCCGCCTATATCGCCCGCCATGCGGAAGAGAGCCTCCCCCTCGCCCGCCTCGCCGACGAAGCCGGGATGAGCCCCGCCCATTTCCAGCGCGCGTTCAAGGCCGCGCTCGGCGTTTCCCCGCGCGACTATCAGGCCGCCCAGCGCCTCACGCGCTTCAAGCACGCCTTGCGCGAAGGCGAAGGCGTCCTCGAAGCCGGTCTCGAAGCGGGCTTCAGTTCCACCAGCCGCATCTACGATCTTGCCGACGGCAGCCTCGGCATGACCCCCAGCGCCTACCGCGTCGGCGGTGCAGGCGAAGTCATTACCCACGCCACGCGCGAAACCGCGCTCGGCCCTCTGATGATGGCCGCCACCCCGCGCGGTGTCTGCTTCGTCCAGTTCGGGGAAAGCGCCGAAGCCCTCCTCACCCAGCTCACTGCCGAATTTCCCAAGGCGCATCTGGTGCGCGCCGCCATCGCCGCGCAGGCCCCGCTCGATGCGTGGATGGCCGCCCTAGCGGCCCATCTCGAACAAGCCGCCCCGCGCCCCGATCTCCCGCTCGATCTGCGCGGCACCGCGTTTCAGATCAGCGTCTGGCGCTTCCTGATGTCCGTAAAGCCGGGCAAGGTGGTCAGCTACAGCGAACTCGCCGCGGGCGCCGGCAAGCCCCGCGCCATCCGCGCTGCCGCCTCGGCCTGCGCGGCCAATCGCATCGCCGTGCTCATCCCCTGCCACCGCGCCCTGCGCGCCGATGGCAGCCTCGGCGGCTACCGCTGGGGCCTCGAACGCAAGCGCGCCCTGCTCGATGCGGAACGGCGGGAAAAAGCCGGAACCGCTTAGCGCCGCAACCGCGCCACAATCTCGCGCGCCGCCGCGCGCACGTCTTCCCAGGTCGTCGCGAAGTCCTCCTCCGTGCCGCCATAGGGATCGATCACCGCGGTCCCCTCGCGCCCCGGCACCACGTCCATCAGCAGGCTCAGCCGCGCATTGGGCCCCGCCAGCGGCCGCCCCATGAAGCCCTTCGGCTCGATCCGCCTGAGGTCGCGCAAGTTCTGCTGATCGAGCGCGAAGATCTGGCCAAAGCGCCGGAAATCCTCCCGCCGCACCTGCCTTGCGCGATAGCCCGAAATGTCGATCCCGTGCCGCGCCGCTTCGGCAATCGCGCGGTGGTCCGGCGGATCACCGGCATGCCAACCCCCGGTCCCGGCGGAATCGATCGTCACCGCCAGCCCCGCCGCCACGGCTTCGGCGCGCAGCGCAGCTTCCGCCAGCGGAGAGCGACAGATATTGCCCAGGCACACGAACAGGACGGACGGCTGGCTCACGAGAGTCCTCATGGGTCAGGTGGCGACGAATCGCCGCTGGGCTTCACGGCCCATTGCGACGAGAAACGGATCCTCTTCCTGCCTACGTGAAAACACGGATTTGCTGTCAATGTCCAGCCAGCGATGTGCAACAATGGTTTGCCCGATGGCGCCGCCCAGCGTCTCGCCCGGCCCCAGCAGCACCAGCCGGTCCGGCGCAAACTCCCTGAGCGCGACCGTGATCGCGGCGGTGAAGTCGTAAGCCTCCAGAATCTGGTGCCCGAAGGTATAGTCCCACAGCTGAGCCGCATCGGTCTCGAAGCGCCGCCAGACCTTGCCGCGCCCGTCGATCAGCGGCACCTGCGGCGCGCCGAACCACGCCGCCGGCAGCGAACTGCGCGCCGCATCGGCGCTCGCTTGCATCAGCCTCGTGTGAAACGGCCCATGCCCCGCCAGCCGCAGCGGCGGCCTTGGCAGCGGCGGCAGCTCGGCATTCAGCGCATCGAGGGCGGCTTCCGGCCCCGCCACCACCAGCATCCCGCCCAGCCGGATCGAAGGCAGCACGCCCACCTTGGCGCAAGCCGCATCCACCGCCCACGCGGTTTCCGGATCGACGCGCCAGTCCTCGCCCGCCAGCACGACCACCGCCTGCCCGCCCGGCGCATGCTTCTGCGAATTCACCCCCATCGCATCGGCAATGGCAAACCCGTGCTCGCCCGAAACTGCCCCCGCGCAGGCCAGCGCGGTATACCAGCCCATCGAATTGCCAGTCACGGCGACCACCTCGAACCGCTCCCGGTCCAGCGCCAGAAAATCCAGCCACGCACAAGCATGGATCAGCGGCGCCGCCACATCCCCGCGCGGATGGAGCTTCGCATCAAACTTCTTCGCCCCATCCAGTTCGGTCAGCGTCGGCTTCCCAGCGCCCTCACGCACCGCGTCGAAATGCGCCAGCCAAGGCGACCCGGCATGATGCCGCGCCAGATAGCCCAGCTCCGGCGCATTGTACGTCCCCCGCCCGGGACAGACGACGACGATGGTTTCCTTTGGCGTTTCCTTAGCCACGCACCATCTCCAGCGCCTTGGCCACAATCCCGTCGCGGCTCGGCAGCGTATGCGTCGCAGCCCTCGCCAGCGGGATGAAGCTGTCCGTAGCCGCCAGCACGCCCAGCGCCTTCTCCGGTGCCTCGAGCGCCATCAGCGCCAGCAAGGCCTCGCTCTGCGAACCCGTCTCGCGGCACTCGTCAACCACCAGCACGCGGCCACAAGGCGCCACCGCCTCCAGCAGCGCATCTTCCGCCAGCGGCGCGATCCAGCGCAAGTCGATTACCCGCACATTGACGCCCTGCTCCGCCAGCAGCTTCTGCGCCTGCAGCGAAAGGTACACGCCGTTGCCATAGGTCACCACGGCAAGGTCCGAGCCGTCACCATGCACGCCCACCTCGCCCACGCGGATCTCGCTGACCCCCGGCGCCTCGTAAACCGAAGTCCACAGCCCATCCCCCTCGGCATGCAGATCGCGCGTCATGTAGAGCGCAATGGGCTCCACGAAGATCACGACCCGCTGCTCCTCGTGCGCCAGCCGCACGCATTCGCGCAGCATCAGCGTGGCCTCGCGCCCGCACGAAGGCACCGCAATCACCAGCCCCGGAACATCGCGGAACACCGCCAGACTGTTGTCGTTGTGGAAGTGCCCGCCAAAGCCCTTCTGATAAGGCAGCCCGGCAATCCGCACGACCATCGGATTGGTATATTGCCCATTGGAAAAGAACGACAAAGTCGCCGCCTCGCCCCGGATCTGATCCTCGGCATTATGGACGTACGCCAGAAACTGGATCTCCGGCATCGGCAGCAGCCCGTTATGCGCCGCGCCAATCGCCAGCCCCAGAATGGCCTGCTCGTCCAGCAAGGTATTGATCACCCGCGCCGAGCCAAACCGCGCATGCAGCCGCGCCGTCGCGTTATAGACGCCGCCCTTCGGCCCCACATCCTCGCCGCAGACAATCGCGTTGGGATACTGCAGCAGCAGGTCCGCCATGGCCCACGAAATCAGCCGCGCCATATGCTGCGGCTTCTCCATCTGCGCCGCCTCGTCCGCGAAAATCGCCGCGCGCGCCTCGGCCGGAGCCAAAGGCCGCTCCACACCGACCCGCTTCGGCGGCACGATGCTCGCCATCACCGCCGCCGCATCGGGCAGCTTGGGCCGCTTTATCGCCAGTTCCACCTGCCGCAGCAATTGCGCCTCGATGGCGTCGTATTCGCGCCGCACATCGGCGGCCGTCATCACGCCTTCCTCGATCAGCAGCGCCGCCGATGCCAGCAGCGGATCGCGCGCATTGTCCGCCGCGATCTCGTCCTTGCTGAGGTAGACGCCCTGCACATCGTTCCCGGCATGGCCATAGAGCCGCACCGTCTTCATGTGCAGGAACACGGGCCTCCGATACCGCCGGGCGATATCCACGGCCTCACTCGCCCCGCGCCACGCATCGGCCAGATCGCAGCCATCACACTGGATGTAATGCAGCCCCGCCCGCGTCGACCAGTTCGCCTCGATCCAGCCCATCGGCGTCTTGGTCGAAATGCCGATCCCGTTGTCCTCGCACAGGAACACGATGGGCATCGGCGTCCCCTGAAACGCCGCCCACGCCGCCGTGTTCAGTGCGCCCACCGCCGTCGAGTGATTGGCCGAAGCATCGCCGAAAGAGCACAGCACCACGCCGTCCTTCGCCAGCACGGTCTCCTCAAGCCCCATCCGCCGCGCGATCCCGATGGAAAACGCCGCGCCCACTGCCTTGGGCAGATGGCTCGCAATCGTCGAAGTCTGCGGCGGAATCGCCAGCCGCTTCGATCCCAGCACCTTGTGCCGCCCGCCCGAAATCGGGTCGTCCGCGCTCGCCGTGAACGATAGCAGCATATCCCACATCGGGTTCTCACCCGGCACCCGGTTCGCGCGGTGGATCTGGAACGCAGCATCCCGGTAATGCAGGAAGGCCACGTCATCCACGCGCAGCGCCTCGGCCAGCGCGGCATTCCCCTCGTGGCCTGACGAGCCGATGGTATAAAACCCCTCGCCCCGCGCCTGCAGCTTGCGGCTCAGCCGGTCCAGCTGCCGGCTCACCATCTGGCTATGCAGAATCGCCGCCGCCCGCTTCGGATCGAGGCCCACCGCAGCCAGCCCCAAGTTGCTCCTGCGCTGCAAAGTCCCCGCGTCCAGCGCGGCGACAAACTGCTCATGAACCTGCTGTGCGGCGTCCATCAGCGCGGACCGGTTTCATTCGTGATCATCCGCCCTCCACTAGCGGAAGGTACGCAGGGCGTCACCCCTTGTGCCGCTCCACCGCCGCCCGGAAAAGCATCGTTAACACGAGCTTTACGCCTCTTGCGTAGAACCCCGGGCATGAGAGCGCTCTTTGCCAGCCTGCGCCAGCACGTCGTGCCGCCCATCCCGGAGGCGATCCGGGATGATTTCACCATGCTGCGGGCCCAGCGCGTCGAAACACAGACGCCGGTGATGTTCCTCATGCTGCTCGCCACCACGCCCACTGCGGCCTGGGCGGGCGGCGCGCAGCTCCACTGGACCGTGCGCTTTGGCATGCCCGCGCTGCTCGCCGTCCTCTGCGTGCTCGGCATGGTGGAGAACCACCAGAGCCGCAAGCGCCGCATGAGCCTGCGCCGCGCGCGCCGGCTTGTCAGCAAGACGAGCACCACCTCCGGCAGCGTCGGCCTGCTGTGCAGCGCGTGGTGCGTGATCAACTGGCTCCATTCCCCGCCCGAAAACCACGCCGACTTCGCGATGATCCTCGCGATGGGCTCGCTCGCCACGGCTTACTGCATCTCCGCAATCCGCTTCGCGGCGATCCTCAATCTCATCATCGGCGTCCTGCCCATCGGCGCGCTCATGCTGCTCTCCGGCATCCCCGCCGAAATGGCCGCCGCCACCAGCCTGCTCCTTGCCACCGCAATCCTCGTGCGGTTCATCCTGCAGGGCCACACCATGCTGGTCGATCTGCTGCAACTGCAGGCGCAGACCCGCAACCTCGCACATACAGACCCACTGACCGGCCTTGCCAACCGCCGCCTGCTCGATGACCAGATCGCCGCGCTGCTGCGCCCATCCGCCCGGACGCGTCCGTTCAAACTGGCGCTGCTCGATCTCGATGGCTTCAAGCCGGTCAATGATCGCTACGGCCATGCCTTCGGCGATCGTCTGCTCTGTTCCGTCGCGGACCGCCTGCGCGAAGTGGTCGGCGAAAACGGCCTCGTCGTGCGCCAGGGCGGCGACGAATTCGCCGTCCTCATCCCTGCCGATTCCGCGCTGATGGACGCCCCGCTCGCCGAAAGGCTGCTCATCGCGCTCGTCCGCCCACACATGATCGATGGCCTCCCCATCGCGGTCGGCGCCAGCGTCGGCGTCGCGGTCTGGCCGGCAGACGGCAAGACTGCGGATAACCTCTTCGACCATGCCGACAAGGCGCTCTACACGGCGAAAGCCCAGTCCCGCGAAGCCGCGCCTTCACCCGATCCAGAGCGGCTCTCGGCCTGAAAAGCACCCATTCGTCACCCCGGACTTGATCCGGGGTTCCGCTTGTCCTTCTCCACCGCCGCGCGCCCCAGT
Source organism: uncultured Novosphingobium sp. (assembly GCA_964413325.1). Lineage (GTDB taxonomy): Bacteria > Pseudomonadota > Alphaproteobacteria > Sphingomonadales > Sphingomonadaceae > Novosphingobium. The sequence goes on from CAYPRK010000003.1 coordinate 161,099, forward strand.
GCCGGATCGTCGGTGAAGAACCCGTCCACCCCCGCCGCCACGAACGTCCGTACATCGGCCACCATGCCCGCGTCCCAGCGCGCGCCCGGTTCGCCATGCTGCAGGTTCTTCGGCAGAAACTGGTTTTCCGGCCGGAACGTGAACACGCTCACCTTCAACCCCGCCTTGTGCGCTTCGCCGATCAGCGCAGCAGGCGGCCCGGAATTACCCGCCGCATCCAGCGGGATCACCCGGCGCAGCGGCGGTGAAATCCACTGCGCATAGGTCGCGATCTCGGCAAGGCCCTGCGGCGTCACCATATCATCGAACGTCAGCGCCCCGCCCGCCGCTGCCACATCCGCCGGCTGCTTCACCTCGCTCGACTGGATCAGCTGCAGCAGCGCCACATTGCGCTGCCCCGCCAGTTCCTTGTGCAGCCGCTTCAGCGTCGCGGTCTCGAAGCACTGCACGATCACCGGCGCGCGCCGCAGCCAGGCGGAAGCCTTGATCGCCGAAACCAGCTTGCCCGGCGTATCGAAACCCAGCCCGGCGAAATAGGTCGGATGTTTCAGCTCCGGGATCAGCCCGACGCGCCTCCCACTGCGTGCCGCCAGCGCCACGATTTCATCCAGCGTCGCAATCTCGAACTTGCCATCGAAGCGCATGCTTTCCGGCCGCAGCACGCCCAGCCGTTCCTTCGCGCGCAGCGTCTTCAATTCCGCCAACGTGAAGTCCTCGGTGAACCAGCCCTCCTGCGGCCGCCCGTCGATCACCTTCACCACCTTGCGCGCGGCGAACTCCGGATGCGCGGCCACGTCGGTCGTCTCGGCGATATTGCTCTCGTGCCGCGCGACCAGCACGCCGTCCTTCGTCGGCACGAGGTCCGGCTCGATGAAATCCGCCCCGTCCGCAATCGCGCGCGCATAGGCCGCGAGCGTTTCCTCCGGCCGCCACGCAGAAGCCCCGCGATGCGCGAAAATCAGCGGTTTGGCATCAACCGGCATGGCCATCCCCAGCAGCAGAACACCAAGGGCAAGGCGCAGCAGCATCAGAGCAGCGACACCACCCGCACCGGCGGCAGCGGCCCGGCGCCGGGCTGATCGCGCCAGTCCCGCGCATTGAGCACACCGCCATCGGCGCGCAATTGAGCCACCCGCGCCAGATCGATTTCGGCGAACACCCACTGGCTCTCACCCTCGGCGCCGATCGCGATCACCCCGTCCTCGGGCATGCCGCGATCCGGCGGCCCATAGACCCCCGCCGCGCCCCGGTTCACGTCCACCGCCGGAGACCAGTCGGCCACGCCCACGGTCGGCGATTGCACCGCATAGCACTGGCCTTCCAGGCTGCGTGCCTGCGCCCCCAGCCGCACCCGCCAATAGCCATGCAGGCTATCCGTGCAGCTCGGCACCAGCAGCACTTCGGCCCCGGCATCCACCGCCGCGCGCGCCAGCAACGGAAACTCGCTGTCATAGCAGATCAGCACCGCCAGCTTGCCCAGCGCCGTCTCGAACAGCGCAAGGCCGTCCACGCCCGCCGAAACGAACCACTGCTCGCGCTCGAAGCGCGTCATCACCAGCTTGTCCTGCGTGCCCGCCTTGCCATTCGGCGCAAACAGCCGCGCCGCGTTGCGATAGTGCCCGTCGGCATCAAGCCGGGGCAGGCTCGCCGCCAGAATATGCAGCCCAAACCGCGCTGCCAGTTCGCCGTGCAGCGCATCGACGCGCTCGATCAGCGCGGCCACGCTCGCCAGCGATCCGGCCAGATCGCCCATCGTCTCCGGCTCAAGGCTCGCCAATTCCATCCCGCCATATTCGGGAAACACCGCCAGCGCCGCGCCGCTTTCCGCAGCCCCCGCCACCCAGCGCGTCAGCTTGGCTTCATAGGCCGGCCAATCGGCCAGCTGCTCGATCGGATACTGCGCGGCGGCGATGGTGTAGCGGGTCATCACCAGCTCCTCAGCCAATACTGCATGGCCTTCAGGCTCTCTCCCTCCTCGCCATGCTCCTTCCACGCCAGCTGCGTCACCAGCCCCGGCACCACGGCATAGCCGCGCTTGGTCCAGAACGCATCGTGCGGCACATAACCGGCCGGCCTCAAAGGATGGTCTTCCGCCCGGATCACCGCCGCAAAGCACGCCGCATTGGCCCCGCAAGCCTTCGCCTGCGCCTCACGGTAATCGAAGAACGCATGGCCGATCCGCTGCCCGCGATAGTCCGGCAGCAACACGCTTTCGCCGAAATAGAACAGCCGGTCCACATCCAGTCCCCGCGCTGCGAACGGCGCGCGGAACTCGGCCTTCTGGTGGATCATCGGCGCCGCCGTCGCCGCGCCGACAATGCGCGTCCCGTCAAACGCCGCGACCAGCACGGCATCCGCCGCCGCCGCATATTCCGCCAGATACTCGGCCTCATAGGCCGCATCGCCGTCATACAAATAGGGGTACGCCGCAAAGACCGTGATCCGCAGCTGCGCCAGATCCTCCAGCGCCGCGCCGATTTCCGCGCCGGTCAATGGGCGGACGGTAACCGTCACCCGACCACCTGCGCGGTCCAGTCCGCCAGATTGTAATACATCGTCAGCCGCGTGATCTTGCCGCCGTCCACCGCAATGAACGCGCCCGCCGGCAGCACATAGGTCTGCCCGTCAGCCTCCGGCAGCCCCTCATCGGTCGCAAGATACGCGCCGTGCACCACGAACTCCGCCGCCGCGCGCGACCCGTCATCGGTCGCCATCAACACGATGTCCTTGAGCTCTTCCTTGTAGCAGCGCTCCATGTGGCCCAGGAACGCGGCGAACTTGTCCTTGCCAGTCACGCGCTCGCCCTGGTTCACGTCATGGGCAACGTCATCCGCCAGACAATTGAGCATCCCCTGCCAATCGCCCGCATTGAACGCGGCATAATAGCGGGTCAGCAGGGCAATCGTATCGGCACGGCTCATGGGGTGGTCTCCTTCAGCGCCGCGTATCTAGCGAGGCCGGCGGTAATGCACCACATTACAAAAACGCAAAACGCCCAAAGCCCTCTCCCCTTCAGGGGAGAGGGCTCGCGAGAGGGGAAAGCGAACAGCTTACCCAAACAGCTTCGCCGCCGTCGTCGCCACGCGCTGGCCCAGATAGCGTGCGCCTTCCAGCTCGGTCTCGCTCGGCTGGCGGCTGCCGTCGCCGCCCGCCACCGTCGTCGCACCATAAGGCGCACCGCCGACCACTTCGTCATGGCGCATCTGGCCCTGATGGCCATAGTCGAGGCCAACGATGGTCATGCCGAAGTGCAGCAGGTTGGTGATCACCGAAAACAGCGTGGTTTCCTGTCCGCCGTGCTGCGTCGCGGTCGAAACGAACGCCGCGCCAACCTTGCCGTTCAGCGCGCCGCGCGCCCACAGGCCGCCCGCCTGATCGAGGAACGCCGCCATCTGGCTCGAAATCCGGCCAAAGCGCGTGCCGGTGCCGACCACGATCGCGTCGTAGTGCTCCAGTTCCGCCACCGTCGCCACCGGCGCCGCCTGATCCAGCTTGAAGTGATGGGCCTTGGCCACTTCCTCGGGCACCGTCTCGGGCACGCGCTTCACGTCCACTTCGGCGCCCGCCGCGCGCGCACCTTCGGCGATCGCGTTCGCCATCGTTTCAACATGGCCGTAAGCCGAATGATAGAGCACCAGAACCTTTGCCATCGGAGATCTCCTTTGCTTGCCCGGCGAGCACCGAATCGCGCCCTCCGCTTTGTCTGGAGCCGTTTTATCGCACCCCACTCCTATGGTTCAGCCGGATAAAGTCGCGCCTACCATTCCATTTTATCGAACAAAGCACCGAAGATGTGCCCATTTGCGCGGGAGAGCATTTTGTCCTATGGGCCGCGCGTTGCCCCGGTCCAGCGCAGGTTTTCGCCGTCTGGTGGAATACCTGCCTTGCCGGGGCTTTTGATTTATCGCGCTGCGCTTATCTTCAGGCCTAGCGCATAGGAAAGAATCGCCCATGTCCCGTCGCCGCCAGATCTACGAAGGCAAGGCCAAGATCCTCTACGAAGGCCCCGAGCCCGGCACCATCATCCAGTATTTCAAGGACGATGCCACCGCCTTCAACGCGCAGAAGCGCGGCACGATCAACGGCAAGGGCGTGATCAACAACCGCATCAGCGAGTACGTGTTCACGCGCCTCGCCCACATCGGCATCCCCACGCACTTCATCCGCCGCCTCAACATGCGCGAACAGCTGGTGCGGCAGGTCGAGATCATCCCCATCGAAGTCGTCGTGCGCAATGTCGCCGCCGGCTCGATCAGCAAGCGCCTCGGCATCCCTGAAGGTGAGCCGCTGCCCCACACCCTGATCGAATACTACTACAAGGACGATGCGCTGGGCGATCCGATGGTCGCCGAAGAGCACATCGCCTGCTTCGGCTGGGCCAGCAACGAGGAAATGCAGGACATTTCCTCGATGGCGATCCGCGTGAACGACTTCATGGTCGGCATGTTCGCCGCAATCAACATCCGCCTCGTCGACTTCAAGCTCGAGTTCGGCCGGATCTGGGATGGCGACTACAGCCGCGTCATCCTGGCGGACGAGATCAGCCCCGACGGCTGCCGCCTGTGGGACATGACCACCGGCGAAAAGCTCGACAAGGACCGCTTCCGCCGCGATCTCGGCGGCGAAGAAGAAGCCTACCAGGAAGTCGCCCGCCGCCTCGGCCTGCTCGAAAACGACGGCGGCCCCAGCGAAGTCTTCGACCTCGGCGCCCACCGCAAGCTGCGCGGCAAGAAGTAAGCCTCCAGCATCCCTCTCCATTTTCGCGTAGCGCAAATGGGGAGGTGGCATCGCTGAAGCGCGACAAGACCTTTTGGAGTGATAGACAAGACATTCTGGAGCACTCTTTTCCATCACGGCCCACTGATCAGTAGCTCGCGCGCAGGCCACTGCCCACCGCCCACGCCATAATGCAGGCTGACCTCTTCGATGTCGAATCCGGCGAAGAGACGTCGTACCTCCGGGGTATCATTCAACGACAGGATGAAGCGCCCCTGCAATTGCTCTAAGAGGTCTCTTAGAGCCACGAAGTCGGCCTCTGAGAACAGCCTGATGCCATAGTCATCCATGCTCCGCCGTGACGGCCGGGCGAGCTGAAGGGCTGGCGCCCCAGCCCCAAGGTGCGAGGTACACACTCGCGGTTCGAGGCGTTGCGACCGCCTCGGCCGCCCCCGTCACAGGGCGGCGCCTTCATACCCGATCGCCAAGACCGGGAGTTCTAAATCACCAGCTTCGCGATCTCGGCAGAGACGAGCTTGTTGGCCGGCAGGCCTACGTGAAGCCCGTTCACCGTCGGATTGCCGTCCGCCGTGTAGCAGCCACCGACCAATGCGCCGACGGGAGCCGCGGGGAACCAGCCGCCGCTGACGCCAGTAGAGCTTGCACCCGTGGCAGTGGTGACTGTCCAGGTTCCGTTGCCATTGTCGACGACGCCCGTGACCACGCGGATACGTCCGCTTGAGTCTGCGGTAGGACCGGTGAACACGCAAATCGGAAGTCCGATAGGCGGCGGAGCGTTCATCACAACCGTGGCCCCAGACGCATAGGCGGAAGTCAAGTTGGCTGTGAACGGGTGGATCAGGAACTTCGTTCGATCTGAAGGATGCGAGAGCGCCGCAGCTGTGTTGATGACGAAATCGAACGCCCCGTCGCACTTGGTCGCAACGAGGTCGTCGTTAAACAGCCAGCGGATGCCATTGTTGAGTTCCGACCCTGACATGGATTGACCTGCGATCGACCGAAATCCGTCAGTGCTGCCGTTTGTAGCTTTGGGTATCAGGGTAGTCTGGCCCTTCTTCAATCCAGGATACCAACCTTCGAACAGGTTGTTTCGGTCTTTGATGACCCCCTTGAATGTGGCGAGAGTTCCCGTGAGGCCATTCGTGCCGCCTTCGTGGACACGGGCATTGAATGGAAGAGTTGGCGATAGAGCCAGAAGCGCCCTTCGATTGTTCGCCTGCGTGGGATCGGCAATCAGGGTTCTAGGGTCAGAGCCAGCAATCGACATCGTGCCGGATACCCAACCGCGATCGTAGAACCCCACTTCAAGAATGCCCGCGACGCCGCTGTCCCCCAAGACTCCCGGGGTGCCCTTGCCGTATTCGATGCTGTCGCCATCGCGCAGTGGCGTCCACGTACCGTCATGGCCTTCAGCCGTCACGTAGACCGGGCCAATTGCGAATCCGTTGAAGTTACCGCTTACCGAACCAGACACACCTGAAACCGCCGTCCCCGCATTGATCGCCGAGGCGAAAGAACTGCTCGCATGAAAGCGCAGCGTTTCTCCGGTTCTCAACTCATATTGTGCGGGCAAGGAGGCCCCGTCAGCAAACCGAAATGCGCCGCCGATCAACACATTCGAGTTGGGCGGAATCAAACCCGTAGGGACTACAATTCGCACACCTGGGCCAGGGTTCACCGTCACGCCCGCGCCGATTGCAGCACTTGCGTTGGTGGTCACGCCATTGACTGTAACGGACAGCGCCTCAATGGTGTAGGCCGCAGCGAGCAACGCCTCTTCGGTGTTGCTGTTTTCCTGGCAATAAAAGCCCGGAAAGAAAAGCGCGATGTTTCGACAAGCCCATGAACCGGTCTGCCTAATGATGTAGCCACCGCAGGTAGTTCTTCCTGCGGCAGTGGCGCCGACACGGTTAGCTTGCCTGATGCCGTACATTGCGAACGCATTGGCCAGCACGGGGCCGCGTGAGACCGGTAGCCGCAAGCGTGAGGGCCGCAGCGCCGTGGTAGTCAAGAGCGGGAGCATCAGAACGCAAGCCCCTCAAGCACAGCGGAGAACGTCTCGCCACTCAGCGGGGTATAGCCGCCCGTTGCCACCAGCAGGCCGAACAGATCCGTGCCTGCGTTCGGAAGGCCGACGAAAGCGGGGAAGCCGCTCAGCGTGGTTGCCGCTAGCTCGCTGCCGTCGCTGCCCTGCACCGCCGTTGTAAAGTCGAAGGCAAAGCGCGCCACAAGGCGAGCGTTCGCACCGCCGGCACCAATCGGCACGCCTGCGCTGAAGCTGCCGGTATCGCCGATGGTGATCGTCGGTTGCGCACGGAACACGCGAAGTTCGAAGCTGCCGAGCAGGTTGGCTTGACTCTTGTAAAGCCGCGCACGATCAAGCCGCACACGCCCACCTGCGCCGCGGGCGAAGTTCGAGAACGTGAAGCCGTTACTGGCAAAGCCCGTCGCGGCCGCACCGCCGATCAGCTGGCCCGCGCTGTAGGCCGTGGTATTCGCCTGCCGGGCCAGCGTGTTGCTGATCACGATCTGCGGCAGGCTGGGATCGCGCGAAACGATCTCATCCGATACAAGGTCAAAAAATCCACTCACCCGTGCTGAAGCGCAGCCCCGACCGTCGTATACGAGCGAGACCCTATCCCCCGCGACGCATTTTCCGATCCAGTATTCCTTGTCGCCAATTGTCTGAAAGGCAGTCTCACCGGCCGCATTGACAACTTTGAGCTTCAGGCTCGCCCAGCCTTCAAAGAGAGACAGACATACCCGTGGCAACTGCCCGGACCCCAACGTAAACGATGTAGTCTCGGTGATACTGTTCCCCGAAAAATTGATGATCATCGTGTTTTCCCTTCTTAAGCAGTGGCGCCGGGTTCGGCGGGCCAGCCTTCGCCGTCCATGTCGAGATCGCGCAGCGCCTGCCGATAGGCCGCCCAGGCAGATTTCAGTTCGGGCTGATCGACCAGGGTGTCGCCAAGCTGGGTCCAGTCACTGGCGGCGAGCAGCCGATCGCGCTGCCGCTGCCGCATCGTCTGCCGCGTTTCCGGATCCTGCTCACGCGTTCGTGCCAGCGGACCATTGCCCAGGTCGACAATTTCGAGCCCGGCGGACTGATCGTCCATCAGCCTGTTGTAGGTCTGATCGTTGATGGGCACGGCGTCGGCCGGGATGAGACAATCCGGATTGGGCACCATCTTGGGCCGCTTTCCGGCCTTGATCTCCCGCGTGGACTGCGGAGCTGCGATCAGCTTCGCGCCGTGAATGTCCTCGTCGTAGAAGCCGCCGGCTGCGGCACTCCAGAATTTACCCATGTCGAGTTCTCCGTCTTGTGGCGATCACTTGCCGAGCGCGATGTAATCGAGGCCGCTGATCGAGTTCGTCGCGTCCCCATCGAAGTTGAAGTAGAAGCTGGCGCCGCTCGGCGACTTGCTCACCCCTTGGGCCCACACGTCGTAGGCGTTGTTGGCCGGGAGGTTCACGGCCACCGGGATGGCCGCATAGCAGGCCGTCGGGAACGTCGTCGGGAAGGTGACCGCCACGCTGCCCTCGCTATATGCGCCGCGAAGGTAGCCCCACTGCAGCAGCCAACCACCTGGCAGCGGCACATAGCCATTGAGCCCTGCAACGCCTGCGAACGCTGCTGCGAGGCCCGCTGGTGTGATCGCCTTGGTATCCAGCGATCCGGCGGTAATCTCGGCTGAGCTGGACTTGGGCACATTGATGGTCCGGTTGGCCGCCAGATCACCGCCGCCGCTGGCAAGGCCTGATGTGTTGACCTGCCGGGTGGTCGGGACAGCGCCGCCACCTGCGCCGATCACGCCGGAAATAAGGTCGAGTACCGCAGCGCGAAGCTGCGTTTCATCGCCCTTTTCGAGCGTGATGCCCTGCTGCTCGATCAGGTAGCAAAGCGCTTCCTGGACATCATTCATCCAGTCGGCAGAGATCCGCGTGGCGCGCTGGCCGGTGGCGGGATTGCCCTCGTCAAACTTGCCATCAACGTTCCCCAATGTGTCGATGCGGTGCATGTCAGATCCTTCTCATCGCGTGAAATCAAACCACAGGGCCGGCTCGGGCTCGACCTCGTAGGCAAACAGGACGGTGGTGTGGGCGGGGCGCGCGCGCCCGATCAGGCATTCCAGATCAAGTGCGCCCCAGCCGCGGAGCGGTATCCCGACAGGATCGCCAGCCTCTGCGACCGCAACGGGCAATTCCCCTTGCTGCGTTCCGTTGAACGGAAGGACACGCACGGTCCACGCAAACGCCCAGGCCTCGCCATACAATTCGGCATCGCATGCCATGCCGACCACTGCCGGCCGGTGCTCATCGATCTCGATCAGGAACCCCGCCTTGGCCGCCAGATCGATGAAATAGGCAATGGTCTGGCCGCCCGTCGACGTGAGCTTCTGATGCAGCGCTGCCTGTCGTTCCCGCGCTGTCTCTGGCGCGCCCGTGCAGGTGTCGGGAAGCCCAGCCACGCGCTCCCAGTCCGGCAGCAGCTCATAGGCTGTGCGCGGATCAGCTTCCTCGATCAGATCAATGCCGCGCGCATCGATACGGGCCAGCTCGACCGCCAGCCCGGATAGGAGCTTGCCAAGCGTGGTACGAGCTTCGCAGATCCAGGCGGCACCGCGCGGCAGCAGGGCGCGCAGCTGCTCGAAGTAGGCGTCCGATCCGCGCGGATAGATCATCTCGCCGCTCATACGAACGTGATGCTCCCGAGCACGGGTAGCACACCTGCGCTGGCGATGACGTTGCCCGCCGGGGCGCTGAGCACGTGGTTGAATTCACCTTCAGCCTGGCTGATCGCCTCGTTGATCCGGCTAAGGTAGATGGTGCCGCCCGGCTCGGCCTCACGCCGGAAGAAATCCTGCAGCTCGGCGGTGATTGCGGCTTCTACTGCCGGCGTGGGGGGCGTCGCGGCGACAGTGAAGTTCACCGGCAACGTCGCTGGCGCGAAAACGGTCAAAGCAGCGGTCACCGGCCGCAGTTGATCAAGGGCCTGCTGAACCGCCAGCACGTCGCCGGCGAGAGGCACCGGGTCGATCCGGCCGTCCATGACGAATGTCAGCCCCACCGTTCCGGCGCCCAGCCAGCCCGGATAACACCATGCTCGTGTGACACCGGGCTGCTCGAGCGCCCAGCCCACATAATCCGATGCCGTTCCCCCTTTCGGCGGTGTCCGGATCCGCTGCAGGAGCCGGGCGCGCAAGGCCTCGTCGTCCTCCTCTTCGGCCCCTGCCATCGTTGTCGCCACGACGGTGATCGTGGCGTTGATGCCGGGAGTTGGCGCCGAAAGCGTCAGAACGGTACCGACCGAGACGTTTCCATCGAGCCCGGCATCCACCGCCTGGATCGAGACCACGGCAGTGCCGCCGGTAATGGTAGCCGCTGCGGTCGCGGTGTAGATCGCGCCGTCGCTCCGCGCCACTTGTGTGCCCGCAGGAATGACCGCGCCGTTGGTTCCGGTTGCAGTAGCAGAAATGATCGCCGCGACAGCTGCCTTGCGGCGAAGGCCCCACACAGCGCAGTGACGGACAAGAAATTCGCTCGATGCCGTATCGGGCATCAGCTGCTCCGCCACATTGGCGAGATAGCCATAGAGCCCGGCAACCGCGCCGGCGTGAACCCGGGCAAGCACGTCGAGCACCGAATGGCGCAGCCGGCTGTCGGCGCCGGGGAGCCGCGACTCGATGTCCGAGCGGGCGCGCTCGATGAGCGCCGAAAGGGTCGGACGGACCAGCGTCATGATACGGATGCCTCCCAGGTGAAGTCGTAGCGCTCGCGCGCGGGGCCGGACGGTCGATCGAGCGTGACGGCGATCGCGAGGCGGTCCCCCTGCGCCTCGACCTCGACGGAAACCGCGCTGGCGATGCCGTCCCGGATCAGCCAGCCCAGCGCGTCTTGAACATGCTGGCGCGCATCGCGAAGGACCTGCTGCGTGGCCTTTGATCGGCGCAGCAGCCAAAGCCGCGAGCCGATTGCGTTCCGCTCGTCACGATCCGCAGCGGCCGAACTGACATCCCCGCCGAAGTCATCGGCCCACCAGCCTCCTCTATCGCCGCCTTCTTCGGGCAGGATCGCTGTGTCATCGGCGCGCGCGTCCGAGAAGAGCGAGATCAGGATAGCCGAGCGAAGCCCCGAATGCGTCTGCAGCGATCCGCTGCTCAGCACGAGGTCGGCGATCGACGTGTCGTTGTTCCATTCAAGAGCAAGGTCGATCATGCTGCGGTCACCTTCGCGCTGCCACTGATTATCTTGCCGGTCGTAAGGTTCACGTCGTCGCCGACACGAGCGACGGCCGCGCCGCCGTCGCCGCCGAGCCGGACGTCATCCGCCTCGATCACGGCGATCGGCGCGATGACCCGGACTTTCGCCACAGCCTCGATCGTCATCTCTTCGCGCCCGAGCTTCACCACGTTGCCAAGATCATCATGCATGGCGACTTCACCGGCCTCGAGGCCGCGCAGGCGATAGCGCCTGTCACCAACCGCGATCACGACGCCGTGGCTGCGAAGTCCGCCAACGAAGCCGACGAGGGCTTCTGCCCCCGCGTGTGGCACGCTGGTGAAGCCGTAGTCCTGCAGGCGCTCCACGGCATCGTGCGTCTCATCCGCGAGAAGGTCGATCTGCAGTTCCTGCGCCTGCGGCTCGTCAGAAACGAGATTGACGATCGAGCGCGAAAGCATCAGCCGCACACGGTTCTCGATCGGCGCCATCATCCGGCGCAGCTGTTCGCCCGCGTTCATCGCTTCGGCTCCGGCTCGGCCAGTTGCGCCCAGGCCTCCGGCGGTACCAGCGTCAGCTCGCTCACCGTTCCAGCTTCGCCATCGCGCACGAGGCGCACCCGCTCGATCAGCAAGGTCTCGTCGATGGCGCACCAAGGAATGCGCACATAGGCTCGCGCGCCTGGCTGCCACACTGGGCCGGAAGCATCGTTGCCGGCATACCATCCCGGCACGGTCACCCGCCGCTGCAGACTGCGGGCGGCGCGGGTCTGCGCCTCCCACGCTGCACGCTTGCGCAGACTGGCGGTGTCGGACTGCTCTTCGGCAACAACCAGCAAGGGCCGGTAGCGCGTGATGGCGGCGTCGCGGTTTTCGGCCTTCACCTGGGCCGTAGCGCGCCCATGACGGTTGTCATCGCCCGATGCCTGCCCCTTCACCACATAGTCGGAAAACCGCGCGCTGTGGTCCTGGTCGCTCTCGGCAGCCAGCACGTTGACGCCGGCGATGATCTGCCCGGCGACTTCGCCGCTGTCCGGATTGCCAATGCGGATCGTGCCGTCGCCGGTCGACCAGGCAATCACGCCGCGATAGCGGGCCATGCGCTCGATCGCCGTCCATGCGGTCTCGCCCTGCTGCAATGCGAAGCGGGTGAAGGGCTTGCCCGTATCGGCCTGGACTTCGATCTCCACGCCGAATGCCGCGGCGATTTCGCGCGCGATCGCCTCAAGCTTCTGGCCGCGCCACATCCCGGGTGAATTGATGGCTGAGCAGTCCACAAGATCGGCAGCCTTGTCGCGGCCACGAAGGTTGATCGACACGTTCTGGCTGTCGACCGAGCGGCTCACTGCGTCGACGTGGCCGGTGATGAGCATTTCCGAGCCCAGCGTAACCTGGCAGGGCATGCCTGCCGAAACTTCCCATGACAGATCGCCGGTGCGAACCCTGCTCGTGAAGCTGATGTCAAAGCCGCCCGCAACGGTGTCGATGCCGCGCTCGATGCTGACCGAAGTCCAGCCAGCCCAGCCGCGCCCATCGAGCCAGAGCGTCACGTCATGGCGTGCGAGGCTATTGAATGTCGCTGTCATGCCGCCCCCGTATCGATGCCGGCCGTGTCCCCGGCGGTCAGCAGCTGCAGCTCCACGCCAACGGGCAGGAAGCCCGGGTGCAGCACGGCATTGCGCGCAACCAGCTCCGCCGAGCGATCGGCCACATCCTTGCGGCCATAGACACGGTTCGCGAGGCGCAGCGCCGGTTCGCTCTGCGGAAGCACCACGCCATACGTGCGAGCGAGGTTCGATCCGCGCACGGCGATGTCCCTGGTAACCGCACGGCGAAGCCGGTCAAAGGCCTCTGCGGTGTCATCGTCGCCGGCGTCGGCCGCTGCGATCGCGAGCATATCGAAGCGAGTGGTCACCGCGTCCCGAATGCCCACGGCTTCCTCGTAGCTGGCGAAGCTGCTGGCACTGACGGCGCGGGCCAGCTCGGCCGCCGTCGCCAGGCGGAACGCAGTCAGCAAGGCTTCGCGGTTGGCCGCTTCGCGCGCCCGGTTGCGGGTGGCCGCGAATGATCCCGGCTCTTGCGGGATCCAGTCGAGCATGATCGTCAGTGCCGCAATCTTGCGCCGGGGCGATGTGCTCAGCGCCGAAACGGTCGAGATCAGGCCGACGATCGCAAGCCCGAGCGACAATGGCGCGCGCAGCAAGCCCTGCATGTTCGCCGGCAGCAGCGAGAGCCCGGCTTCGAATGCCCGCAGCGCAGGGCCAACGCCGCCCTGCAGGCTGGCCGCGATCTGTGTTGTCTGCGCCATGCCGGTGATAAGGCTGGCCGAAGCATCCCCGACGAACGCCGCCGCGTCCTCGATCGAGAATGAAGCGGCGAGCCGCCCAGGCACCCCTGCGACAACCTCGTCTGCCGCTGCCGCGCCAAGTTTGCCGCCTTCTACGGCGACGGGCGAGGCGACTTCGATCCCCGCCTCCGCGAAGGTGACGGTGAACCAGCACATCCCGCCGTCCTCGGTGCTCTCCGAGGTGCGATAATCCATCACCGCAACCATCATCTGGCCATGCCAGGGATGGACGAGGAGGCCGGGGCCTTGCGCCTCGAGCGCGTCGATCAGCGCATCGCGCCGGCTGCGATAGTCGGCGCCGATCACGTGGAACTCCAGCACGAACTGGCGCGCGCGGCGGCCAAGGTCCTCGATCAGCGGCTCATCGCGCCCGGGCATCTCGAACACCGTATTGCGGCGCCCTCCGCTGCGCTCGTGCGACTGCGTCCGGAACGGCACGCCGCGGAACGAGCCGGGCTGATAGTCCTCGCGCCAGCTCACTGCGGCGTCCCCATCGAGCGGCCATACTGCAAGAGCAGCGGCACCTTGGGATTGTCGGACTTCATCTCGCGGGTGCGCACGCCCCAGCCATCGGGCGCAACCAGCTCGACCTTGACTGCGCCGCCGACTTTGACCGGCGCCGAGCCCTGAAAGTCGCTGGCGGAATAGCCGCTGGCGCCTTGGCGCAAGGGAGACGGCCTCGTGAGGCGCGGCGTGGCTCCCGGTGGCGATGGCGGACGCCCGGGAGGCGGCACGGGCGGCTTGCCGGTGACGATGTCTACCACAGTGCCGATCGGGTTTATGACGATCTGCGCGGCCTGAGCCGCCTGGCTGACCTTCTCCCAGTTGCGTGCGATCATCAGGACAAGATCGGCAACGGCCTTCACCGCTTGCCCGACATCCTTGATGTCCTTGATCACAGCCCGCCAGTTGGTCTCGGTGACGAACTTGACTGCCCAGTCGAAGGCCTCCTGAAGCCACTGGGAAATCTGCTTGGCCCACCGCTCCAAACTGCCGTCGTTCGCAAGTGTGTTCACGCGCTCCAGCAGCTGCTGGAGCTTTCCCTTCACGACGTCGAAAACGCCAGCATTTGCAATGAGCATCAGGAAGCGCGACCATGCGTCCTTAAGGTTGCTGATCATACCAGCAAACGTGAGGCTCTGGCGGTCCATCATGCCGCCGAACCGGTCCGTCATGATGCCGGTAATCGCCTTCTCGACCTCGATGGCATTCATCTTGACCTGGCGGCGCACCTCCTTGCCGTTGCGCGTGTAGGTGAAGGCCACCTGATCGCCGATTTTCTGCGACCGGATGCCAAATTCCTTGAGCCGCTCGAACTCGCCAGTCACCGCATCCGCCAATGCCTCAACGGCCTGCTGGATCGGCTTGCTCATGCCGGAAGCGCCATCGCCGAGCGCCTTCAGCGACCCATTCATCGGATCGATGCCATAAGCCTTAAGGGAGACAAACGCCTCCATCACCTGGTCAAGCTCGTAGGGCGTCTTCTGGGCAAAATCCTGCACCCAGCTCATGGCCTTGCGCGCCTTGGCTGCCGAGCCCTCGGTGTTTTCGAGCATGACTTGGAACTGCTCGAACTTGCTGGCCGTGCTAAACAAGTCGTAGATCGAAAACGTCACTGCCCCGATGCCAGCGGCGCCTGCCCACTTCGCTGCATCGAGCGCGAAGCTCCCCAACCGCCTCGCCAGTCTCCCCACGCCGAAACCCGCAATCTCGGCGGCATCGCCCCAGCTGCCTAGGCCCGCTTTGCCTGCCCAGTACTTCGCCGCGCGCCCCGCAGCGCCGATCGCACCCACAAGCGCGCGAGACGCCCGGTCAACCCTGGTGATCTCAGCTGCCTCGCGGCCAACCCGGCCAACGTCGCGCGCCATTTCCTTCGCTTGCCGGCCGATGCCCTTCATCGAATTCTGGATGCGCTTGGCCGGGGCTGTCACCCGGTCGATCGCCTCCAGCATCATCGAGAACTTGAGAGACATAGGTCACCCTCCGCGCAGCGCGTGGATCCGCTCGGCCTGGCCGAGCCACATTTCCAGTTCGTCGGCCGTGAGCGCCATCAGCTCCGATGGCGGCCAACCGAATACGATCGCGAGGTCGGCTAGGAGGTCCCGCCAGTTTTGCGGCCACTCGGCACGAAGCCGCTGACAAGCTCCCCCAAGCCGGCCATGTCCTCCGCGTCCAGGTTCTCGACTTCCTGAGCGTCGAGGTTGGTCAGCTTGCCGATCAGGGCCAGCGTGATCGCCACGTTCTGGCCCTCGAACTGGTCGACCACGCGCATGTCCTTGCCCTTGGGCCGGCGCAGCACGATCGTTGCACCGGCCGAGCGCAATTCCTCCTCGCGCTCGGTACCATCGGTGCTGCGCGTGTTGAGGATGATCGGATGCTGCAGCGTGTAGGTGAGCGGCGCCTTCACAGCACTTCCTCCGCCGGCGGCCCCATGAAGACGACTTTTGCCTTGCCGTCCTGGCTCCACGTGATCACGTCGGAGACGTAGGCGTTGCGCATCAGCCACGTCGTTCCCGTATCGGTCACCAGGATCACGGTGGCGTTGTCGATCGCGCGCAGTGCCGAGAGGCTTACGCCCTTCTTGTAGAGGATGTTGACTTCGCACTTTGCAGGCTTGGTCGACTCCTTGAACGCGCTGGCATCATTGTCGCCCTCGACCGGCTCGCGCATCGTGCCGCCGATTTCCATGCTCGAGGTGCCATCGGTCGGATAGGTGGCGCCGTCGATCTTGAGATTGACCTGGCCTACCACCTGGTTGGGATTGGACATCGTGGGTGCCTTTCTGAAAATGGGATGAGAAGCCTCTCAGAGGCCGCTTGCGCGGCGTCAGAGCCGGAACTGGATCGCTGCTGCGAACTGGCGGAACTGGTTGACGATGTCGGGCGGCACGAGCGCGTTGATGCGGTTCACGTCGCTCTCGTCGCGCTCCACGATGATGTCGGCGATGAACTGGTCGAGGTTCTCGACAAGCCCGGTCGCCTCCCATTCGCGGGCCAGCGCGATGATCTCCATGCGAATGACGGATGGCGTCACGATCGCCTGGCCAACGCCGTACTTCGTGCCGTCCGACGCAAGCTTGTGGCGGGGGAACTTGCTCACGATCCGGGCGCGCAACGTGGCGCGCAGGTAGGCCAGCGTGGTCACCGTCTCGAGGTCGAGATAGGCAACGCTTTCGATGCCCAGCGCATCGGTCTGGTACGTCGTGATCGAGCGCTCGATGCGACACGTTCCGCCGCTGTCGACGGTGTAACTGGCAATGCCGTCGGCGAGCAGCAGCTCGCGCTGCGCGCGGGTGAAGCGCGTGGCCTCGACCGGCGCGATCAATCCGGTGAGAGGCAGCGTCTGCAGCGGCCGGGCCGGATCGATCGCGGTGTAGAAGCCGCATACGGCAGCATAGATGGCTGCCGCCTCGGGCTCCCACGTCGGGCTGTCACCGATGCCGAGGATGCTCACCAGCTCGCTGTTGCGCGCGGCACCGAAGGCGGTGAGCGCGGCCGTGTTCCCGCTCTTCGCCAGATAGGCCACGCTCTCCAGCATTCGCTGGGCGCCCCACCGGCTGTCCAGCTCCGCCTTGATCTTGCCGAAGGTGGTTGCGTCGCTGAGCGCGGAGACAATCGTGCGGTAGGGTTCGTCGCCGATCACCGGCCATACGCCGTCGATATCGGGGTCAGTCGCGCCGCCGGACATGGTCGCGAATGCCAGAGTAACCCCGGTCGGGAGTTGGGTGCGGCTGAGGTAGTTCTGCAGCACATCGATAGCGTTGCCGACGGTGCCCTTGTGCCGGCAGGTCAGGGTGACCACGCCTGCGGCGGCTGTAGCAGTGACCGGAAGATCGAGATTGGCGTTGACGGCCGTAACGATCGCTGCTGCCACATTTCCGGCCGTTGCAGCCGCCGCGACAGGCACATCGATCTGGACGCCGGCGATGAGGAGCGGGATCGTGCCGGCGTTCGCGGCCGTGCCGGTCACCGTGATCGTACCCGTCGCGGCCGCGCCGCCACCGATATCATCGAGCGCGATCGCATAGATCTTCGAGTAGCGGTCGACCTTGCGATAGGCAGAGATCATCCGGGCAAGCATAGAGCCGCGGCCGAAACGGGTGATTCCCTCGCTGGCATCGGCGATCGCGCAGGCTGTCAGCGCAGGCGTAGTGCCCGAGGCGAGGCGCTGCCCGATCAGCAGAACGCGGTTGTCGATCGGCGCAATGCCCGAAACGGCGCGGCTCGCATCGAACTCGATCATCTGCCCGGGAATGCGGGTGCTGGCCGGGATGGTGTTGAAGCTGATCATGCGGTCTTCCTCTTTCCGGAAACGACATCGCCGGCGGCCGAAAGCCGGGCGACTTTGGGGGTGGCTGCAGGGCGCACGCTCATTGCGGCACCGCGATATCGTCGCGCGCATCGGCGCGGGCGGCAGGCAGCGGCGGGATGACGTTGCCGATCGGCGGCACATCCCAGTCGATATGAAGCTGCTCGAAACCTTCGGCTTCACTGCTGAAGCGGCCCATCGGGAAAGTGCAGCGCAGCTCAACCGCCATCAGCGAGAGGTTGTTCTTCGCCATCATTTCGGTGCGCTGGACCAGGCGGACACCGGCTACCGACATCGGGCGGATCAGCCTGACGGTTGGTTCGTCCTCAAACCAGTTGTCGGACAGGATGCGAAGGGCATCCTCGACAAGCTGATAGCTGCCCGGCTCACTCTGTCCGTCAGGGCCGCCGTGGCGCGTCGCGGTCTCGTTGCGCAGGTTCTGCGCAGCCAGGACAAGCGCAAAGCGGCCGATGCCCTGGACGCCCTGCCCGTCGCCGAGATCCTGGCAGTCATCGAGGGCGAGGAACGTGCACCACGCCGCCGGCGCACGGATCAGGCCCTTCTTGTCCGTGAAGTACTGATCAAAGTCGTCCGGATAGGTGTCGAGCAGGCGATACTTGTAGCCCAGCTCGCCGGCTTCGGACGGGGCACGCAGGGCGCCGATGATGGCGTTTTCGATTGCGCCGATCATGCGCCATCTCCCAGCTGCTGCCGCGTATAGTCGGCAGTCAGCGCGAGTAGCTCGTTTTCGTCCTCGCTCGAAAGGCCGAGGAACGGCCGCGCGGGCATGGTGACAGACTTCACTCGGCGCACACCGAGCCCGCCCGGCAGGCGGAAGGTCAGATACTCGCCGTTCTTCGCGCGGATCGTGCCGCCGAACTGGTGAATGCCGCCATAGATCTTGTTGGTGCCGACCTCGACGCTTTCGGGGCCGGCCTGCGACGTGATCGAGGAGCGCAGCTGCGCGCGATCGGTCAGGGTTTTGCCGCCCTGCTGCCGCGCGCGCAGCGAAGGCTTCCAGCGCTGGCCGTCGGGTCCGCGCTCGTTCTCGAAGCGGTCGATCGTCGCGCTCTCGAGGTACAGGCCGAAGCCTTCCATGAGCGGCTCGAGGTTGCCGAAGGCCTTGACAAGGCCAGCGAGCTTGCGCTCGATCGCAAGGGCGCCTTCGGACGTGATGCGGAACGAGACCGACATCAGTAGCCACTCAGACTGTCGCGGGTGAAGCGCCGCTCCGGCCCGCTGGTGAGGATCTGGCCAGGACGCGGCTGCGCCTCTTCAGTGCCTTGGTCGAGCTTGATGCTGCCGGCCGCGATCCGGCTCAGCGTATCGAGCGCGAGCTTGCGACGGTCCTCGACCCACTTGGGGAGGTCCGTCTTCCACAGCAGCGAGAAGGCATAGTCGCAGGCAACATCCTTCAGGATCGAGTTGCCGGCGAAAGTGCTCACGTCGCGGTAGCGCGCGGCGATGTAGCCGATGATCAGCGCGTCGGCCGAAGCGAGCTTCGCCTCGACCTTCTCTTCGTCCACCGCGCCGACGCCGTCGGCATCGGTGAGCTGGACAAGGTCCGGCTCCTCGAAGCGCGCGCGCATGTCGGCGACGGTGGCGAAGGTGGACACGGCTCAGCTTCCTCGCTGGTATAGAAATGGGGCCAGGCGGCGCGCCTGGCGGCACCGCCCGGCAGCGCGGTCAGGCTTTGGCCTTTTCGCGCCTGGTGTTGGTCCGCGGCTTGGTCTCGCCGACCGGGGAGGCAGTTTCCTCCCCGGTCGGTTCGCTCTCGCTCGCGGGGTTATCAGCAGTAGTCGGCCCAGCAGCCGAGGCATGGACATCCGACGCGGTGTCGTTTCCCGAGGCCCCGCTTCCCGGCCCCGCGGCCAGAACCGCTGGCGGCGATGCCTCGCCGTCCAGCGGCCCAGTGGCATCCATGCCACCGGCTTGCGTCGGGCCGTCCCCCGGGGTGGTCATCAGATCGGCCATCGGTTCCGGCGGATTGGCCGGATCGACGCGGAGCTTCTCGGCCTCAAGCACGCCCCGCATCTCCGCAAGTACGTTCGCGTCCACCGCAAGCTCTTCGTCGCCGTTCACCAGCACGGTCTGCAGGAACGGATCCTCGCAGATCATAACCAGGCGAATGAACCCGGCTAGGCCCTCGCCCAGCTCCTCGAACGCGATTTCGCGCGGGTTCGAAGAGAAGGCGAATCCTGCGCGCCGGCGTGAAGGCTGCAGAGCCTTCACGCGCAGCGCGCCGCCGATCGGCATCACGCCAGCCACGGCACGACCTTGAGCATGACCGAGCCCTGCCAGACGTTTTCGGCGCCGGCGGCGTCGCGCGAGGCATTGACGATCTGCATCGCCTTCTTGCGGTGCACGGGCGGCACGATCAGCATCTTGGGCGTGGTGCCCAGCGGCCGGCCAAAGTCGCCCTTCTGGCCTTCCATCATCGAGAACAGCGCCCCGAAGTTGTCCGGTGTCAGATCAGCCTTGGAGGCGTAGCAGAGCTGCCAAAGGCCGAAGCCAACGTTGTAGCGGGCATCCACGCCGTAGAGGAATTCCTTGCGGCGGAAGACGTTCTCGTCGTCGGGCTTGTCCTTCGCCACGAAGTTCGGGCGCTGGCGGTTCTGGAAGATGATCGGCGAAATCTCGTGCGCCGTATCGACCAGGTACCAGGGCGCGAATGCACCGTCGACGAAGTTGGCCACGGACTGCGGCGTGCCGGTCTCATCGAGCACCGGATGATCGGTGTCGAAGAAGAACTGGCCGTCGTAGCAGACAGTGCTGAAACCGTTCTTGAGCAGGCCCCAGGCAAGTTTCGGCGGGTGCGAGGCGGTGGCGCGGCCCATCGCGCGAAAGCGCGTGGTGTACTGGCCGACGTTGTCGTCCTCGATGTCGTTGCGCTTCACCGCAACGGTCTGTTCCCAGTCCTTGTTGACGATCGAGTAGGTCGAACCCTGCAGCTGGTTGACAACGCGGTCGCCGACCCACTCGCGCATGTCGGGCAGTTCGCCAAGCCAGGCGTATTCTTCCTTGCCCGTGGTGCTCGGCACTTCCATCGCGATGTCGCTGATGGAGGTATCGGCGACGAGGTTGACGCCGTTCGAGAAGGCGGTGTTGAACGCGACGCCAAGCGTCTGGAGCACGGCTCCGGTGATCTTCATGCTACATGCCCTCCTTAGGCGATCTTGACCCAGACACCCTGGGCATCAACGTCGACAACGGTGCCGGCAGCGCTGCGGGTGTTGGTGCCACTGGTCTTCGCCACGGTCTGATCGTCGACCACGTAGCAAGTGGTCCCGATCTCGGCCCTGGTGATGAGGTCGCCCGCCGCGCTATTGGCGAAGCGGAACGTGCCCTTGCGGACTTCGACATTCACGGCGCCGTCGGCACCGCTGGTGTTGTCGACCGTGGTGAGCGCGACGCCGTCAGCCTTCAGGGTGGTGGCGACGGCGCCGGGCGTGGCGAAACCGGTGGCGTTAAGGCAGACCAGCGAGCCCTCGAAGATCTTCTTCGTGGCAGCCACGCCGCGGCTGAAAGTTTCCGCATCGCGCCGCAGCGTGACGCGCGCATCGGTAAGTGCGGCCATGTCAGATGTTCCCTTCGTCGCGATGCTTGATGAAGTCGGCCTCGGTGAGCCCCATCATCGCGCAGATCGCCTTTTCGTCCTCGGTGAGCTTACCCTTCTCGGGCTTGGGCTCGCCGTTGATGGCAGCGCCGGCCGGGAACGGCACGGCAGCGGCGAGGTAGGAATTGAGCGCCGCCTCGTCCTTCTTGCCGAGATCGATCGCCCAGTCCTTCATCGCCGGCGGCAGCTTGCCACTGGCTACCGCTGCCTCGACCGAGGCGAGGACACGGTCCTCCTCGAGACGGGCAAGCCGCGCCTGCAGCTGGTCATAGCCGGCCTTAGGCACGAACTGCGCCGGATCCGGCTTTGCCGCCTTCGCCGCCTGGACGGCAGCAAGCACCGCTTCGCTGCCGGCGTCGGCGCCAAGGCCGAGTTCGGTGCGGGCGGCGTTGAGGGCAGCTTCGCTGCCATCACGGTCGGCCTTGAGCTTCCCGATCGCAGCGAGGACTTCCGTCTCGCCGGCCGAGCTTGCCAGGGCCAGCGCCGCGACAAGCGGCGCCAGGGCAATCATGGTCATGGTACTGTCTACTCCTTCGGGCGCGCCGGCCCGCATGTGGGCAAGCGCTGGAAGATCGAGGTTCGGGGTGTTGGTGAGGCCAGCGTTGACCAGGCGCGTCACTTCGCGGGTCACCTTGTCGACGCGGAAATAGGGGCTGATGTAGCGGTACTGGCGCGCGGCGAGCTCGGCTTCGGCCTGCGACGTCCAGTCGACGCTCGCCCAGATGCCGTCTTCGCGGATATCAAGCTTGCTGACCCAGCCAGCCGCCAAAGCGCGGCCCTTGCCCTCCGGCGCCGCCAGCTCGGACGCATGATCGTAGTCGATCATCATGTCGACGCCGCCCAGCATCTGGCGGGTGAAGTTGAGCACCTTCTCCGCATGCGCCTGATCGCGCATGATCCACGGCCCGCGCCCATCGCGGCCGTAGAACGGATTGCCGTAGGGAAGGACGAGGAACTCGCGCCTGACCTGCCCGTCGGCGCCGATCAGCTCCTGCATCGAAGCAAGAGCCGCCTCTTCGTTCGCCAGGAAAGGATGCGCGGGCCGGGTCATGAAACCGGCTGTACCGAGGCCCTGCGCGGCGCCGTTACATGCCGACGGACATAGACGTCACGACACGGGCCAGCGCCCCATGCTTACGCACAGATCGGCAATTTAGCCAAGCCGGTTGATTGGGGACCGAGGCGGGTGTATTGGAAATCCTCCGCACAACGTTTCGGACGTGAGGCCTTGGGCTCCATTGAGCATGTAGGCAGCGGAACCTCACCCCTTCCGCATAGCCTTGGCCCGCGCCTTGCGCACCTTTGCCATGGCCTCGCGATTGAGCCTTTTGCCGTCCGGCCTGGTCTCGTGTAGCGAGACGACGAACAGCTTTGCTGGCGAAACGTCCGCGATCAGATCCAGTTTTGCGCTGCCATGGGCGATCGACGCCCGCAGCCGCTTCATCCCGAGCCGACCGACGCCGCTGCGCTCGATCACGCTGGCACTGTTGAACAGGCGATGCGTATCCAGCAACAGCTTGCCGGTGATCGGCACCTCGCCAGAGAACGCGGCAACCTCCGGGCCGTGCCGCTCGATGATGTGAACCGCCGCGTGGTGCTCGAGCATGATGGACCTGCCGGCGATATCGATGCCTGATGCTTTGGCGAGTTCGCCGGCCTTGCGCGAAACAACGCCGACTTCGAACGTGGCAAATGGCTTGACTGTTGCGCCGGATGTCGCGCCCGCCATTGCCACGCGTGCTGCAGCCCGGCCTTCGCGCGCCAGCCCGCCACCGCTGCCGCCAGTCGATGCAAACCGCCCGCGCCTATCGCGGCGATAGCTGCGCGAAGAGTTGATTTCACCCTGCTCGGCCGTCCAGACCAGCATGCCTTGCGCGAGTCCACGCGCGCTGCCAGCCCGCCAGCGCCAGAAGCTCCCGCCGATATCGACCACACCGCCAGCTGCAACGTACCGCCGGACCATGAGAACGCGCCCGTCCTCGCCCTTGACCCACAGCCACGCTATGCTGTCCGGCTGCAGCAGTACGCTGGCTGCCGCCTCGAGCCCGCGCAGATCGCGAGGCTTGAGCTTTACCATGCGCCCGGTCGGGCCGCGCAAAAACCCCAGCGAGATCGCCGCTGGCCAGCCCGCCGCGTCCTGCCAGATCTTGCCTTTCATCGCGGCAGCCTTGTCGCCAAGGCCAAACGCATCGAAAAACGGCTTAACCCGAGCAAACTCCTGATCGGAGAACGCGGCGGCATTAAGCTCGCCCATGTCGCCGCCCAGGCGCGGGGCCGGCGCAAGCCCGTCAAGCGGCGCCTTGCCGACATTGTAGCCCCAGCCGGGATCGATCCCGGCCTCAACGCGGATCACTTCTCCGGTGCGCTTGTTGACGTAGCTGCGCTCGACGAACTTGGGCGGTGCCTCGCTCTTCCAGTTGCGCCGCTCCATGATCCGCCGGTTGATCGGCTGACCGTCGCACCGGCATCCCCAGCCGCATGGCGGGAAGTGCGTGTCCCACCAGGGATCGTCGACGGGCAGGATTGTGCCGTGCCAGGCGTGATGCTGCGGCCGCTCGCGCCCATCGAGCACCGAGACATAGCGGATGAACGGAAACAGCGCCTTGCCTTTCTCAATCCGCTGCCAGCGCCCCGCCATGTAGCTCGTGCGAAGGTTGGTCTCGTAGATCGTGCGCAGCCGCGCCGGGCTGCCGAGCTGGACGACCTTCTGCTCTCCCGTCGCCGGATCGGTCATCAGCTTCTTGCCCCACCAGCCTTTGGCGAACAGCTTGGGCGCAAGATCCTTGGCGAACTGCTGCAGCGTCTGCCCTTCCGCCAGGGCCGTATCGACGGCCCCCCGGATGTCCTCGAGCAGATCGCGGCTCATCGCCTTGGCGACGGTGAACGCACGGATATTCTCCTCCGCCCACACGTCGCGCCAGTCGAAGGCGATCTCCCAACCCTTGGCGCGGAAGAACGCGATCGCCTCGGCAGGATCGAGGCGCGGGAGCGGCTCAGCGGGGCCAGACATGACTATCCCCGCTTGCTCGCGCCGCTTGTGATCAGCGGCCTGCCGGCTGTATCGGCGATCGCGGCCTCACCGGCGAGCAGCACGCCGGCGACTGTCCAGGCGTAGCCGCGGTACTGGACTGATCCGAGCACGTTGGCCCGAAAGCCGCTCACGACGCCCAGTGCCAGGTGGTGGCCGGCCTGCGCCGCCAGTGCATCGACGCAAGCCTTTGCGTTGCGGGTGTACCAGGCACGGCGAACCGGTAGCCAGTCCGCGTCATCGGCGACCGCCGGCGCGAACCAGTGGAGTACTGTCGCATCGCTGGCAGTCGGTGTCGCGAAGTCGAACAACGCGGCCGGCAGGATCTCGGGCTCGATCTGTACGCGATCGCCTCCGCCAAGCTCGACACCGGCGCTCACCAGCAGGCCGCGCGGTGCCGACGCCGTGTCATAGTCGAAGCGCGGCGTGTCGGCCGCAGCGGTCGTAAGCGTGCCAGCGGCGTTGCGGAAGGCAGCCGCTTCCGAACGACCGAACGCAAAGGCAAGATCGAAGTCAGCCTGGCGA
Source organism: uncultured Novosphingobium sp. (assembly GCA_964413325.1). Lineage (GTDB taxonomy): Bacteria > Pseudomonadota > Alphaproteobacteria > Sphingomonadales > Sphingomonadaceae > Novosphingobium. Next base: position 185,881 of record CAYPRK010000003.1, read on the forward strand.
AGGTTCGACGCACCCACCAGCCTATTCCCCCGACGGCTGCGGACTGGCCAGCCCGGCAATCCGCGCGGCGAACTGCCCCTTGGCGAGCATCGCGGCGAACGCGTCGACATCCATGTCGCCGATCACGTCGACCAGGCGCGACTGAAGCTCCCCAAGGTCGCCGCAATCGCCGATCAGTGTCTCCACGGGATCGAGCAGCGGGTTGATCAGGGCCTCCCAGTCGCCCAGCGCTTCCTCCGTGGTCAGTGCGATCGCGTCGGGCTCGCGGCCGCCATTCCCGGCGCCGCCGTCAGCCCCACCCGATTTTGCACTGTTGAGAGCGCGCTCAATTGCCCCGCCAGTCGGTTTAAGAGGCCTTAAGAGCATAGCCGCGCCCGTTTTGCCGGGGATAGAGCCTTCACGCGCTCCAGCGGGCGTTTGCGGGGCATCCCCTGCGGACGCCGGATCGGGCTTCATCCCAGCTCCAGGCATCAGGATCTTGCCGCCTGCTTTCGCCCCCGGCAGGCCGGCGCGCTCGCGCACTTCCTCCGCGTCGATCTCCACGCCCATCTCTGCCAGCGCAGAAGCAGACTTGACCATGCTGTCGACGTCGACCGGATCGGGCCGGCCGATCTTGAGGCGCGGATACTTGTCGCGCATGCCCCGGTTCAGCATCACCAGCGGCACCACGAGGTCCCGGTTCAGCGTGGCTGCCAGCAGCTTGGCGTCGGCACGCTCGATATCGCCGCGCACGTCGTTGTGGACGTTGGCCTGGCCGGAGCCGAGCCCCCCGGCCTGCGCGTCGGTGGTGTTGGTCTGCCCGAGCACCGCCTTGCTGATCTGCAGGTCGAAGTACTCGGCATGGCTGCGCCACAGATCGTTGGGCGCGGTACCGGCCTTGCGATCGACGAACTCGACCGACATCGTCTCGGGGAAGGCAGCCGCAGCATCCGAGCCGAGCTGGTAGAGCGCCCGCTCAAGGATCGACTTGTTCTCCTCGCTCTCGTTGGGGCCATATTTGCCGATCCGGATTGGATGGCCGTAGGCCTCAAGGAAGGTGACCCAGTCCTTGATCGCGAAGTTCTTGAACATGTAGCCCCACGCGGCGATGCGGGCGAGGCCGCTGCGGATGGGCAACCCGCTCTTGGCCGGATGGAAGTGCGTGATGAACTTGGCCGCCGGCAGCGGTGTGGACTCGCCGATGCCTTCCTCACCGCCGCGCAGAAGCAGGGTCTCGCCGTCCGTCCGGTCGAACTCGAACCAGCGCGGATCGCGCCACTTGAGCAGCTTGGGCGTCCACAGCGAGGAAGTGGTCTCCCAGATCAGCTCGACCGTGCTCACGCCCTTGCCGATGGCGTCTAGGATGTCGAACAGCTCGCTTTCGAGCAGATCGCGGTCGAGCCAGTCCTCGATCAGCTTGGCGTCTTCCTTCGCCTGAGCGCTGTCGTCGGCCGGCTCCACCTCGATCGGCAATTGCGAGACGGCGCGCTTGCGGGTGCCGAGCACGGACAGATAATGGAGGTCCTTCTCCTCCATTTCTTCCGCCAGCTCGAAGTACGCGATCGCGTTGCAGTCCTCGGCCGCGCGCAGGATCGTCCCCAGCTTTCCGGGATCGAGCCCTTGCGCCGGGTGACCGGACTGGATCGTGCGCACCGAGGCGCGCGAGGGCTTGGCGATCTCACGTGTAAGCGCCTCGCGGATCAGTGGGCGGCCGTAGGGATCGACCAGCGGCGGTGGATTACTGGCCATTACCAAGCTCCCGGAAAGCCAAAGCGGGTGCCGCGCGTCTCGCGGCCGATATCGTCGGGATGAACCCAGCCAAGCTGGCCGCGCTTGGGCCCGCCCTCGAAGCGGCCGCCCACGCGGATGCCGCGATACTCGTAGAGCGCGCCCGCCATGTCGCAGGCCTGGCTCATCAGGGAATAGGCCCAGAACTCGTCCGCGTGGACCGCACCCTCGTTGACGATCCGGATGCCGCCCGACTCTTCGGAGCCGATTTTCTTGATCGCCATGAGGTCGGCGCGCGTGACCGCATCGCTGCGGATCCGGATCTTGCGCTGTTGGAAGCGGCGCGCGAGGCCAAGTGCAAGATCCACCCGGTTGGGCCCGGTCAGCAGCACGCCGACGACGCGCGTCGCGCCGTGCTTGCGGATCTGATCCTCAACCACCTTTTCACCCATGCCGGTTTGGTCGACCCGGGCCTGCACCATTCGGCGATCCAGGAAGCGCGCATCGAACCATGCGTCCTGATGCGCAAATGTCTGCCCCACCTCGCGGTAGCCATCACGCTCCCACAGCACGTCGCCCAGCAGCTCGCCCACGATCTGGATCTGCCCGTCGCGCCTGCGGGCAACGTCGCGGCCCATATAGCAGAGGCTGCCCTGGTACAGCTCCGGGATGCCGCAGTCCGCATGCTCGGCCGCGAGGATGTCCTCAAGGCTGATCAGCGAACCGGAACCCATCTTGGGAATGCAGTCGAGCTCCTCTTCCGCGTCGTCGCCATAGGCGGCGCGGATATCGGCTTCCCACTCGGCCGCGGGCGGCAGTTCGTTGCCCTTGGTTTTCGCGACCAGGCGCACACGATCATAGAGGCCGGACTGCATGGCATCGCTGAAAGTGATCTTCAGCGTTTCACCCTTGCGCTTGCCCGCCTTGATCTCATCCAGCAGCACGTTGAACGGGTTGGAGACGCCGTCGTGCGTGGAGATCACCACGACCTGGCCGCCCCAGATCAGCAGCGCCATGGCCGACTTGATCACCTCGTTGACGTTCTTGTGGAACGCCGCCTCGTCGATGATGACAATGCCCTGCTTGCCGCGCAGGGCGCGCGGCACGCTGGGCAGCGCTGTGATGCGGAAGCCCGAGGCGAACCGGATCGAGAACGCCTTGACGCCTTGTTCCTTGCCGTTGTCGTCGGTGTAGAGAACTTCCTCCTCCTCGACATCGCCGGCGACGTGGCCGAACGCCCGGGCCCACATGGCACAGACCTCGATGAACTCGAGGGTCATGTCCTTGTCGTAGCCCATGTACCAGACGTTCTGGCCGCCGGCGTCGACCGAGCTGGCGGCCTTGAGCGCGGCATAGGCGCCCATGCCCCACGTGAGCCCGATACGGCGGGACTTCTCGATCACCAGCAGCGCAGTACCGGCGAACAGCATGTTTACCGCGCGCTGCTGGTAGCCGAGCAGAAGGTCTCCCTTCGGCAGGCGCATGATGGCGCTTTCCGACGCCGCGCGATCTCCCTGGATCTCGCGCGCCCGGATCAGCGCATCGCGTTTCGCCTGGTCTTCGGGTGAGAGCTTCACTTGCGCAGCGCCTCCGCCCATGAGCGCATGCCGTCCACGGCCGCGTGGCACGATCCCCAAGCCGAGCGCAGGGCCAGCGTGTATTCGATCATCAGCGCGTCTCGCGTCGGCTGCTGATCGCGCCCGGGCAGGTCCGGCGCGAGCGGCTCATCGGCGCAGGTCAGCAGCTGGGCGGGCGGCGCGGCGATCTCCAGCCTTTGCGGCGCGCAGCCGGTCAGTGACAGACTTGAGAGGATCATCAGACCCAGCAGCAGCTTCCCTCGCATCGCGGTTCTCCTGTTCGGTTCGGGCGGCACTTGTCGCGGCGACGGTGCCCGCGCGGTCATCGGCCGCGCTGTCGATGCGGCGCGCGGCAACTTCGGACTTCAGCCGATCCTCGGCGACGGCACCCGCTACCCAGCGCTGCAAGCCCCACATCAGCAGCAGCAGGACGCCGAGCCCGATCAGCGGGTAGGCATTGCGCCAGGCCAAAGCCAAGAGAGCCCGGATCATGCGCCATCGTCTCCGTAGCTGTCGCCGATGGTGTCATGCGGCGGCGTGAAGCCCGCTGCCTCGTCGATGATCACGGTGCCCTGCAGGCCCGCGATCGGCGGCATCGGCGTCTCGAAGTAGAGCGCATCGGGGCCGCAGCGGACGCGCTTGCTGCCCAACACCTTGCGATCGGACCGCTCCATCGCGATCGGCGAGGCAACGCGCGATCGGCGCTGGTTCGTTGCCGGGTTCCAATAGCTCGCCACGGGGCGTCCGCAGATCGAAGTGCCCTGCAGGTGGATGCAGTCGGTGCAGGATGGTTTGCTGGCCATCAGCTGTCGCTGCCCAGCACGGCGTAGCGGATCGCCTCGACCGTATCGCGCGAGAGGCCCTTTGATCGGGCCACGCTGACAGCCTTCTCAGCCGCCTCTTTGGTGGCCTTTTCGGCCGCGCGCTTCTCCGCCTTGTCGACGACGTCCATATCCGTCTTGCGGGTAAGCGCGATCGAGCGGAGCGCGTCGGCGAAATCCTTGGCGTCCTTCGGCCCCAGCTGGATGCCTTCCCCGTCCTTAGCCGCCAGCATCAGCTTGAACATGTTCGCCTGCAGCAGCTGCGAATTGAGATCGAGCATCTTGCTCTGATCGGCGCCACCGGCTTCCTTGGCGATCGCCTCAGCATAGATCCGCGTCTCACGCAGATCCGCGCTGACATCCTCGATCGAGCGGACATGCCGGCCGAGCGCCGAGCGGCTGACATGCCCCTGGCCGAGCTTGACCAGCTGCTCGCGGATCTCGTCGATCGTCCAGCCCTGATCGATCCGCAGCTTGCTGATCAGCTCGCGGATCTCCGGATCGAGCCGGTCGATCGTCGAAGGCGTCCGCTTGCGGCGTGCCCTGGCAGCGGCGGGTGAGAGGCCCATGGGCGGCGCCTCAGCGGCTCGGGCTCGGGCGCTGCACACCCGCAATCACTGACCGGCCTTTGGCCACGTCGCTGCCGCGCTCCGACAAGGTGACCACGAGGAGGCCACTGCCCGCGGCCTGGTACGTCACCAATCGCTGTTCCTGCAGCCATTCGACATGCCCGCGGATCTGCGATCGCGTGGCGGTGAGGCCGACGGCATTGACGGCGTCGTGGAGCACGCTGTCGTTGGCGCAGTATCCGGGCTGCTCATCGAGCAGGCGCAGGATCGCGAGGCGGACATGCCCGTCATGCACGGCCGCGAAGTCCTGGGAGATGCTCACTTGCTCATGCCCCTTTCAACGATGAAGTCGTAGAGCCGGTCCACCTGGCGGCGCGTGTGCTCGATGTCGGAGTGCTGCGCAGCCTGCGCCTCGCGCGTCGCCGAAACCTCGCCGTCGAGCGCAGATAACGCCTTCCCGAGCTCGTCGAGCTTCTTCTCGATCCCGCGCACATCGTCGATCGTCGCGCCGCGCCGGTCGATCTCGGTCACCCGGCTATCCACCCGGCCCAGCTCGGCCTTGACCCCCGCGACATCGGTCTTCACGCCCGCCAGCTCGGACTGGATCGAATTCAGCTTGCCGCCGAGCGAGCCGGTTGTTTCCGGATTGGCCTGCCCGCCGCGAAACACGCTGTAGGCAATGCCCACGATGATGAAGGCAATGATTGCCAATTCAGTCCAGCTCTCGCTCATGGCGCATCCTTTTTGCCGCTCTCGGCAGCTTGGTCGGTGGAAGGTGTTTCGGCAGGGCTCTCGCCTGTCGGCGTGCCGATCGCCGCGCCCAGCTTGCCGATCAGGCTGGCGGCTGCGTTGTGGATCTGGTCGGCAACGAGCTCTATGAGCGCGAACCCGGAGAAGCCCAGCCCGATCGCCACCACGAACGCGAAGAGGGCGGGCGGGCGGCTGTCGATGACCCAGATCTCGACAGTCAGGAACATGATCGCCGAGACGACCAGGAACAGCGGCAGCGCCAACGTTCTTTCCTGCCGCCTCGCCAGCGGGCGTGAGAGCATCACGCCCAAAGCGCCGAGCGCGCATGTCACCAGAGGCAGCGAGACGCCGCCGATCGGCACGATGAACGCATCCGCAAGCCGGGGCGCGGGATCAGCGACCGAAGCGATCGCCAGCGCCGGAAACCAGGCTGTGGCAAACTTGCTCAGGGGTAGCGGGTGGATCATCCGGAACTTTCCAACTTGAGCGGGTGAAGGCGTGCGGCAGCGGCCACGGCTAGTTGAAGGCCGCGCGGGCGACGGTGTCGGTCCAGTCGTCGTTCGCAATATCGAGCGGTGTCTTGTTGTAGCTCGTGAGGATCTTGCTCGACTGGATCATGCCCCGGTAGAGCCGCCACTTGCAGGCACCGATATCGGTCGCGTTCCACGATCCTGCCGCGCTGAAATTACTCTGCGTTTGCGCACTCGTCATGGTGCCAAAGCGCCAAGTGAGGCCTGACAGGGTGGCGCTGTTGGTGGAAATGGTCACCGGGGTCGTCGTCTGCGTTGTGCCGTCGGTGGCCTTCAGGCGAACCGTGGTGACGCCAGCCGCCGTGCGCCATACCAAAATCTGCACCACCTTGCCGCTGAACGTCGTTCCTGCGTTGGCCACGACGATCGCGGTAGTAGTGTTGATTGCGGACTGAGGTCTGATGACCAAGTCCTTGGACCCGGTATTTGTGGTCATATACATGGTGAACAGATCGGCGGCAGACGCGTAGTTGCCCGCTGCAGCGATAGCGCGACTCGTTGCAGGCCAATCTGCCGCGCTGGGCATCTTGCACCAGGCGATGAACACGAATTCCTTGTTCTTGACGGTCACGCTGACGCCGGTGCCGTCTGCAGTGGCTGCGGCAGAAAGGATGTAGGTGCCGACACCGCCCACACCGGATCCAAACGCGCTGATGCGAGCACCTGCGGGAATGCCCGTCCCGCTGACCAAGCTGCCAACGTAGAGCGGCATGCTTGTGGCGGCGGTGACGGTGAGCGTCGTACTGCCGTTCGTGGTGCTGGCCGTAACCGTGTCGTTCGCCGCCTCGATCGCATCAAAGGCATTGGCAAGGGAGAAGATGTTGCCCGGCGCAGTAACGCCGCTGTAGTCGAGTCCGTTACCAGCAAAGGTCATTCCACCGACGACGCTGATGGTGCCGTTGCGCGTCGTGAGATTGTTGGAAAAATTGATTACCTGATCGCCGTCGACCGGGTTGGCTTGCCGCGCGAAGCAATCCTTCGATGCGAAGTCGAAGATGCTGCCGCCGTCGCCACCGAACCATCGCAGGGAAGGGTCGCCAAGACTGACAAAGCCGAGAGGCGCTGAAGTTGCGTTTGCGGGAATGGCGATGTTTAGGGCAGTGGGCATGTCAGTTGCTCCGCGTCGGCGAAAGGAGGAGGTTGGAGAGGGTGGAAGCCACCACCCCCGATCCGGTCACGGCCGCGGACTTTCCGGCGGCTGTCAGGCGCGAGATCGGGCTGGGATGGCGATAGCCGGATTCGACCTCGAGCAGCGGCAGTGCGGTGGAAACGGCGCCAGAGGTATAGTCGCGGCCGTAGCTGGAATAGTCGCCGCTGTAGGCGGGCATTCCGAAGTAGAGCTGCCAATCAACGAACGCCGCGCCAATATCCTCGGCGCACGACCGCAGCAGCGGAGCCAGCGTGTCCTGCACCGACAGCGGAGTGTTGGGCTGGCAAAGGAGCACGATGTCGCACGGCGGAAGGCCGGTGAAGACTGCCTTATAGCCCGCTGCGACTGCGGCGACGTTTGTGACGATCGTCGCGTTCGCCGTTCCCGCCTTGGTATCGTTCAGGCCGAGCTGGATGAGGGCCACAAGAGCATCGCCTGGGAGCGCCGCCATCATCGCCTTGTAGTCAGCGTTTGACTGCACGCTCGCATGCTGCGCGGCTGTAGATCCCGAGCTCGAGAAGTTGGAGAACACCACGCCCGAATCCGCCGAAAGACCGAAGAGCCCAGCGATCACCGTGCCACTGGTGCAGCGCAGCTTCAGGGTGTTGGTCTTGCCGGTCATGCTTATCGTCGCGGTGGTCGAGCCGCTGCCCGCTGCAACCGTGACGCTGGTCCAGGTCGTGCCGCCGTCCCATGATTGTTCGACCGTGCCACCCTTTCCGCAGAAGAGGGTCAGGCTGGTGCAATTGTTGATGGCAGACCCGACGAGCGTGTAGATCGAGCCATCCGCGCCAGATTGCACTGCGTCATAGCCTGGGAAGTTCTGGGGCGTTCCGGCCGGAATATCGGTGCTGTGGAATAGGTCGTTCCACGTGCCGGACCGAGTAACGGTGATGTTGTTCTGGGCTGCGCCGTGAATGGCAGTGCCTGCCGCCAAGCCGGACGCCAGCCCGATCCAGCCTGGTCCTGCGTTCGTCAGTCCGCTGTCAGCGAAGAACCGTGTGATTGCATCGGTGCTGCCATAGGTCTTGGCATCCCACCAGCTATCGCCGTCCAGCATGATGTGGACGAGCGCCGAGCCGCCGTTCTTGAGGTACGTCAGCGCCGAACGAAGCGCGGCGAGCCGCCCCACGTTTTGCGTTCCTGTCTTGGGCGAACCCGCCGCCGTCAGTCCGCGCGAAAGTCGCGTATTGAGGTCCGCCGCCGTGCCGCGCGCCGTGGTGACCTCAGGCACGTTGAAGTTCGCAACAAATGTGCCGTCATTCTGCAGGCCAAACAGCAGTGCGCGGCTGATCGTGTCATAGGCGTAGAATAGGAACCCATCCCGCTTCGTGCTGCCGGCAATGTTGGCAACGATCGCGCCATCACGTGCCGCGATCGGAAGTGTGCGCACGCCGCTAAAATCCACGTGCCCCGTGGCATCAACAAAGCCGAGCAAGATCGGCCCAAATGGTTTTCCGAAGGTCGCCGCGTATTCCCCGCCGGCAACAGAGAAGAAGGCCAGCCGGGCGTTGAGGCTATCGGCATATCCCTTGGCCAGCTGACTATCCAGATCTGCGGTGCGGACCCAGCCAACGCCGGTAGTATAGAGGTATTCGCCGGCGTTCGGCGTGTTCCCGCCGCTTGCGCCATAGTCGCCGGTCAATGAAGCGTGGGTGCCCGTATCGGTTGACCGGACCCGTGTGCGGTCGCCCGCCACCATGCCTGTCGTTGCAGCAAGGCCAGCATAAGTAGCGAAGGGCACACTGTTGGCGGTTCGAAGTAGCGCCGCACTGACGGCATCGAGCGCCGCCTTCGTCAGAACTTCAAACTGGTCCCAGGCGCCCGCGCCAGAGGCGCCGGTCTTGCGGTACCAGCCATTCAGCGTAGCGGTCGGATCATTGAACACCAGCGCAACTTCATCGGCCGCATGGGCAAGGTCCGCATCAAGCAGCGCCTTTGTTGTCTTCACAAGCTGCGTGCTGATCAGCTTCGAAAGCAGCTTGCTGAAGGCGAGCTTCTGCAGCGGCCCGCTGGGGGCGAACACCACGGCAAACAGATCATCTGATGGCGTCGCGCGCTCGCCCAGCTGATCGGGGCTGACAGTCTGGAGTGGCTCGGTCATGTGCGGCCGAGCCTTTCCGCACGGGCAAGCCAGCCGCGCTCAAAGCGCTTTTGCGCAGGGAAGCGGCGAACGATTGCCCGGTACCGCTCGCGCACAGCCTCCCGGTAGGCAGTGACTAGCGCTGGCATGGCGAGTGCGTTGAAGAGCAGGATCTCCCGCATCGCGGTGCGCGTCTTCTCGCCGATCGCACCGTCCACCTTGAGCAAGGCGACACGCGTCTTGCTGGCCGGCATCAGCAGGATGCAGTTGTTGATCGCGCGTTGCAGCAGCTTGCGGGCGGCCAGGGCGCCGCCGTTGACTGCCTGATCGAACAGCATCTCGCCCACCGGAGCCGGGAAGCCGTCGGCCTCTAGTGGCAGCCAGAAGCACCGGTGGTAGAGGTAGATCGCATCGCCGACAGTCAGAGCGCGGATGTCAGCGCCATCGATGTCGCCGTCAAAGTCTAGGTCGAAATCGGCTTTGCCGTCGCCGTCCTCGTCGAATGCGCCCTCTGCGGCAAGGAAGCGCAGCGATACGCCGTATTTCGTCTCGCCGCCGCGATCGACCGGGTCGTTGACATGGCCGCCCTCGATGTCGAGCAACTCCCGCACGGCAGCGGCGTAGCGGTCGGAATAGCCCTGCACGACGATGGCTTCGTCGAGGCTGGCGTTGGTGGCTGAAGAAGCGCTTTGCATGCCGCCCGGATAGGGTGGCGGGCGCTTGCCGCGTTATATGTCCACCGACAGCAAAGCTGTCAGAACATGTCGATCTGGCGGGGGTCGACAGGGCGAGCGCGGCGGGTGCGGCGCACCGCAGGCGTTGCAGACTCGAGCAGGCGATACACCTGCCGCTCGGTAATATGCAATCTCTCGGCGATTGCCTGGCGCGTCATGCCCTGCGCGGCAAGGCTGTGCACCATGCGCCGCTCGACTTCGCGCACGGGCATGGGGATAGTTGTGCGGTAGAGTGCATCGCACAGCCGAACCGCCAGTTCATCGCCGATAGTCTCGGCAATGCGCGGATCACTGGCCGGGTCCTTCGGGATGTAAAGCCGCAGGCCCCGGAACCGGAAGGCAAGCTTGCAGGCCGCCTCCTCGCCGATCACATCGACGAGATCATCCAGCACCCGCGAGCCGGTGCCGGAAGGAGAGGCGACCTGCAGGTTCACTGCGCCGGCCCGCCGAGGCAGAGCCACCAGACGGCAGCGCCCAGACTGAGCCAGAACAGCAGCGCGCCAACGATGATGCAGCGGGTCGCAAGCGCGACAGGTGTCAGGCGCGGCTTCGGGCAGAAGTTCTTCATGGCCGGGCCTCCGTCGCAGCCGTCATCGCGTCGAAGTCAGCAAAGATCATTTCGATCTCGGTCCGCTTCTCCAGGATAATCTGGGCAAGCCCGGTGGTCAGTCCACCTTCCGCACCAATCCTGCCGAGGACCGCCGTCAGATCGACAAGGATGGCGTCGATCGGCGCCGAGTGGATGGCGCCGCTGTTGTCCGCAAAGGCAGTAACGACCTTAGCCATGGCGCGCCTCCACCGGCCCGGCCTCGCGCAGCTTCCGCCCCAGTGCCTCAGCGAGACGCTGATAGTCGTCCGCCGTCCATGCCTCGCGCTTCTCGATCCCGCAGAGCTTGTGCTGCGCATCGTGAATCGACCACTCGGCAGGCGCGATGCCTTTGTCCTTCAGCTTCACCAGGATCGCCTCGCAAAGCGACGCCTGCAGCTGGATCGGCGGCAGGTTGGGCTGCGGCCAGCCATGGCGCGTGGCCATGGCCTTGAGCGCCTCGATCAGCGACCGCGCGTCCGACTGGCGCGCCCACACCAGTTTTTCGCACTTCAGCTGCCGCTTCGCGAAGCCCTCAAGCGCCTCATCAGAGGCGTTGTCGACCGCGCCGAGCTGATAGAGCGAGATCCACATGGCTCGCGCCTTGCGGGCCATGGGATGCTGCGCCGTCTTCTTCTTCGGGATCGCGCGGAAGCCCTTCGATTTCAGCCAGTCCACCATCGTGCCCAGCTGGGCATCGGTGCACTTGTTGGTCTCCAGTTGCCCGGTGCGTTCGAACAGCGCCTGGCGATAGTCGGCATCGACCATGCGCAGGTCCTTCCGCGCGACATGGATCATCGCGATCATCGCGCGGCGCCGCTGCGAAACGCGGTCGAACTTCGCTGGCATAGCCGGCACGTGGTTAAGCGCGTTCATGTGCGCCTCCGTTGGTCAGGATGAAGTACCGCCGCATCGCGGTGCAGCAGTCGGCAAAGAACCCGTCGCACAGCCGAAGCGCGATCGCTTTGACATGCAGGTTCGTGATGCCGGTGTGGTCGCGCCCGTCCATGTGCCGCCCGATCTGGACGTAGGACATCGGCTCGGTCGGGATGGTCCACAGGCACCACACCACCAGCGCCCGCGCTTCCTCGAAGCGCGGGTTGCGCCGGCGCGAGAGCAGCTCGTTGACCTCGATCGAGTAAAGCGCGGCTGCGACGTTGATGACCACATCCGGCGAGATCCAGCGCGGCCGGGGCCTGCCTTCGATGCTCGGCCCGACATAAGCGACGGCACGCGCGGTGCTTTCGCGGTTGACGAAGAGGCTGATCGGAGATGGTGCGTTCACGAGAGCAGCCCTCCCCACAGCAGCGCCAGCACCGTGCCCCACACCGCCGCATTCGCGGCGAAAAGGAAATCGACATGCAGCGGCGTTTTGGCCTGCTCGCGCGCATCGGCGAGCACCTTGCGGATCTGCGCGATCATGCCGGACCTCCCATCATGTCGATGTGGACAAGCCAGTGCGCGACTTCCTCCGCGCTAAGTTCGTTGCCGTAGATCACGGTTTTGCCAGTGCCCCATTTGCCCGTCGGGCACGAAGCAAGCGAGGCCATGTGGAAATGGCATTGATCGGCCGTTGGCGAGCGCAGCACGAGCGAAGCCGACATACCGTTCGGGAAGTTGAACCGGATACGCGGCGCGCCGGTTTGCGGATCGAGGTCCGCTTCGAAGTCCGCGCTCATGCCGCCACCATGCGCACGTCGAGCTCCGACCATGCATCCGCCAGGTGGTCGAGGCCCATGGGAGTGCCTTCGGCCGCAGCCATCATCCGAGCCAGGCGCAGCACCTTGGTGCCGTTACGCAGGCCGCCGAGCCGCCCGCAGATGCTGTGCAGTTCCTTGCGGATCGCCGGGTCCGCGATGTGCCAAGCATCGGCCAGCGCATCGATATCGCCTATCGTCGGCAGCCGCCGCTGGATCTTCAGCTCCAGCCGACTCCACAGCTGCGGGTACTTCGCCAGCTTCTGCAGGATGCCCACGTTGCCGAAGAACGCGATGCCGACATGATCGCGGTCGTTCCAGCTGCGGATTTCCTCAAGGCTGTCCTCGCCCAGATGCTGCGCTTCGTCGAAGATGATCAGCGGCTTGTCCACCTTGCGCAGCTGCTCGCGCACCATGTTCGACATGGCGAAAGTCCCGCTCGGCGCATCCTTGATGCCCATCGCCTCCAGCAGCATCCGGATCATGTTGTTCATGCCCGAGGCCGACTTGCAGAGCTCCACGTAGAACACGTTCGGAAACACCTGCTGGTAGTGCTGCGCGGCGGTCGATTTGCCGCAGCCGGCCTCGAGCGCTGCCGCAACGCTCATGCCGTGCTGCGCAAAGCCCAGCATCCGCTCGAGCGCGTCGCTCGTTTCGGTGCGGAAGAACTCCGGCACGTCCGGAACCTCGTCGGAAATCGCCGCCTGCTGCGCCATCGAATGGCGCATTCGCTCGATCTTCTGCGCGATCGGATACTCGCTGCTCTGCTTCTTGCCGTTGTAGCCCGATGCACTGGCGAAGACGCTGATCGTGCCCTTGGGCAGCCCGGTCTTCTTCGCGATCTTGTCCCAAGCCGTGCTGGTCTGCTCGCGCCACCGGATCAGCCAGTCGCGCTGCTCCTCGATATAGAGGCTCTTATCGCCCTGATCTTCCATGCTAGATGCTCCTGTCTCTTCTCAAGGGACGGGTGCGCGGGGCCGGTTTACCAGGCAGACCCCGCGCACCTTTTTATTCCACCAGCCTCGGCTTCCCGAGTGCGGCGAAAAGGCGGTTGCGCGCCCGCGCGGATGGCGGCGCAGGCTCCGGCGCGGCGACAGCGGCCACGCTCTGGCGCGATGGTTGGATGCGCACGGCGGCAGGCGCCGGCAGTTCGGGCTCGGGCGCGGCGCGCAGGCCGGACTTGATGCGCGCGATCTCGGCCGGATCGACCAGATCAGCCGCTTCGGCATATTGGCGCGCCATCTTGCGGACATGGCTGCGGCGCTTCGAGACGACTGTGGCCCCCGCCTGATCCTTGAACCCGTGATCCTCAAGCACCGGCGCCGTGAACAGATAGGCGCCGCTCTCGTTGTAGACGTGGACTTCGGTGTGGAGATCGTCGGGATCGAACCGCACCGTCACATACTTGCCGGCAATCTCCCGGCATTCGAGCGCCCAGTAGCGGTTGCCCAGCAGCCGGATTTCGCCGCTCTGGGCGTCGCCGCGCTTGCGCTCTACGGCCAGCAGCGCGTCGCGCAGCTGTTGGCGGCTCGGCTTGGTGACGATCGTCCGCGCGAGCCCTTCGGCAAACACCTGGTCGAAGCTGCGACCGGCATAATCGCGCCCGGTGCGCCCTTCGCGCGCGTTGTGCTCACGGATCTCGCGGTCGACCAACGCACAGAACGCATCCCAGTCAATCGCGCGGGTGCCCCGGTTCTCCGGTTTGTTGACTGGCGAATTGCCCGTATAGGCGCCGTCCACTTCGGCGCTCTTGGCGATGTAGTTGCACAGGTCTCCCCATGCGCGCTCGATCGGCTTGGACTGTCCGTGAAACGGCGTCGCCCAGTGGATGTTGACGCCTAGCGCGACGAGCAGGCCTTGCGGGTCCTCCGGCTTGATCTTGAACCGGTACCGGGTAAGCGCGCCACCCGTCAGCCATTTGGCGGCAAAGCCGCGGCCGTTGTCGAGGATGATGTCCTTCGGGATGCCCCAGTCGCGGATCAGATCGGCGAACACGAGCCGCACGGTGGCGACGCTCTCGCTCACACCCACGCGCCAGGCGAGGATCTTCGAGCTGCGGATGTCCTGGATGCCCACCAGCGTCGGCCGGATCGGTTTGCCGGTATCCGGGTGCTGCACTTCCACGTCAAAAACGTGGCCGTCGATATTCACCCACTCCATCACGTCGATATCGTCGACCGTGCGGCGGATCGAGGGGACGTGCCGCTCGAGCGCAGTGGCGCCCTGCCGCATCAGGATCACGACATAGGGGTCGATCTCGCGCGCCATGCGGCGCTGGAATGCCTTGATATGCGGCACTGCGATGCCAAGCATCTTGGCCCGTCGCCGCACCACGTCATAGCTCGCGGCGGCCGGCGGCGCGGAGAGCCGCAGCCAGTCCGACTTGTAGAGCTGCCACAGTTCCTCGGGGATTTCGGCAACCTTGCCGCCACCCTTGCGCTTCGGCGCCAGCAGCGGCAGCCAGTCCTTCCGATCGGCAGTGCCGACGGCCTTGATCCAGCTCCACAGCGTGGCCGGGCTGATCCCGTTCTTGTCCGCGACCGCGCGCACGGCGGCATTCTTGCCCACCTGCAGCGTTTCGGTCATCAGCAGCACCGCGCTCACCGCCTCAAGGCGGCTCTTGGCCTCGTCTTTCACCTTGTCCGGCTGCGCGCCGAACCATTGCCAGAGCTGCTCGGCTTCAGAAGTCTCTTCCGCCGCCGCCATCGCTTCGCTGCAGAAGCCCCGCCGGACCAGTTCCTGCCTCGCGGCCACCGGCAGCAGCGCGACATTGAACTCCACCGGCCCGCCGCGCCCTGGGCGCTTGCGCGAGAGCAATTCGCCATCCAGCGCGCGGCGCTCCATCCACCGCTCATCTGCCGCGCGGCGCTGCAGCGACCGCTTGTCGGCAGGCAACCCGGGCAGGCGCAGATCGGCGAGCTCCACCACGGTGAACCAGCCTGTCGGCTCGGCATCCTGGTGGCCAAACTGCTCCGGGTAGATGATCTTGACTGCACTCACCCGTTACGGCCCCCGCGGATTAGCGGCGCTGTCTGTTCGAGCGCCTTGATTTCATTCTGGATTGCGCGCTGCTGCTGGCGCAGATGGCCCAGCCGCGCTGTGTGGACTTCCGGCCCGATCAGCAGCGAGCCGCCGATTTCGCGCACGAGCGGGTCCATCAGGTCGAGCCGCGCGGTCACCGCGATCAGCCCGAAGAAGCGGCTCATCGGAACCTTGTGCTCGGTCCGCGCGGGGCTGGCGTAGGCGTCCAGCATCGCCTTGGTCACTTCGTCGCCCAGCAGCACGGTCATCTCGGCCGCGATCACTTCGCGCGGCTTTCCGCAGCTCGCCAGGATCACGCCCACCGTCGCACAGATGCGCGCCTCAAGCCCCGCCAGCGCGGCCGGGCCGGTCGCCATGGCAGGAGCGTCGAGGTCAAACGCCAACTGGCCGGGGTGAGCGCGCGCCTTAGGCATGGAATGCCCCCTGCTGGCGCAGCGAAGGGTCGTAGTAGGCGACCGGGCTGAAATCGACCGGGCGGTTGCCGGTGGCGGGATAGACCCACGCCGAGCCGTTCCAGAGGCCCAGTGCCATCTTGTTGCCCGCGCGCAGCAGCACGCTGCGGCCGGCACGGGCCCCGTCGTCGATCGGTAGCCAGTTGAGAGCGGCGCTCATGCAAGCCCCCTGCGACGATCAAACGAAGAGAGCCTGGTCGCGGTCTCGCCGGCCGGGCGATGCTTGCAGCCGACGCCGCTGCGCGTGCCGCAGCGCGGGCAAGCCGTTTCGCCATAGGCGGCGGCGGCGGCGCGCCCGCGTGGTACAGGCCGGGTATCGCCGCCGATCATCATGGCCTTGGCAAGCCGATCGGAGTGCTCAGCGGCCTCCGCGCGCGCCGCCTGGCGCAGAGCTTCGATGCGGTCGGTCACAGCGGAAACCCGTTGTGCTCTTGGCCGTGCAGGCGGCGCCCGGCTGCCTTCTTGCCAACCTTGCGGAACTCGATGCCAGACCAGCGGACGTCGTTGTCGACGTGAATCGGGAGCCACTCGCCCCACTGCTTGAAAAGGAACGGGACGCCCGCCGCCTCGCACTGGTCGCGGAGGCTGATCACCCAATCCGGGTGCATCGGGCGAGCGTGAGGGCCGCTTTCGCCGCCGACAATGACCCAGTCGAGAGCGGCGAGCCATTCGGGCCTGAGCATGACCGCGCCGAGCAGCGGCTCCATGCTCAGCCCGATCCAAGGAATGCCGAGCCGGGCCTTGAGATCGATCAGGCGCGGGATATCACGGTCGGCCTCGTCCTGATTGACGACGCTGATGATCAGTCCGGCATGCTTCGGCCACTCGCGGCCATCGAGCCGCTTCTCGACATAGGAGACGCGCTTGGTGACGATCTGGATGTCGACCCCATGCGCGAAAGTAACGCCTCCCCAAGCCTCGTCGAACCACTCCTCTGGAACCTCTTTGTCGAAGAGGTCAGACATACTCTGCAGAAAGACGCGGCGCCGACGGCCATGCTGCTGGTCGAACGCCGGCGCGTTGTGGTGCAGCTTACGAAGGGCAGTCCATGCGGACTTGACCTTGCGGCGGGGGACACCGACGCCAAACACCTGCTCGCCGGTCCGCTTTGCCCACGCTTCTGCGTAGCAGTGCTCGCAGCCGAGGCTGACCTTGGAGCAGCCCCACCAGAAATTGATGGTCGCGTCAGTCCACTCGATCGCTGTTGTCTCAGCCATGCGCGCCCCCATCATCATTTGCCTGCGCCAGGCGCGGATCTTCGGAGCGGCGCGGCCGGTCGACCAGGCGCACCGGCAGAACGGGTACGGTACCCATTCCCGGTGCATCGCCGATCAGTGCGGCAACGGCGCGCGGCGTGAGCGCGAAGGGTGCGGGCCGCACGTTCATTGCGCCATCGCCTCCCCCAGCACGCGCTGGGCTTCGGTAATCGCCAGCAGCGCCTCGTCGATCGAGTGCGCGATCGCGCGGAGCAGGTGGCCTTCCACGCCCGCCTTGCTGCTGATCCGGCGCAGTTCAACCGCTACGCTGCGGCGGAGCAGCGGCGTGCCGCCGGGATAGGGCGGCACCGCCTCGATCTCGTCGGTCAGCGCGTCGATCGCGCGGGTCAGGGCTTCGCGAGCTTCACGCATCACGCCATGCTCCCCTGCTTGTACCAAGGCTCGGAACGCTCGATTTCGGGGCGCGGCGAGGTCATCACCCGGATTCGGGCGTTGAGGCGCTGATTGGCCTCCTCCCAGCGGGCGCGCGCGGCGCGCTGCTGCATGACTGCCTCGGCCTCACGCGGCGTGACGCGCAGCTGCAGGGCCAGCTCCATCACTTCGCGGTGGCGGCGGAGTTTCTCTGCAAGGGACTGTGCCATCAGTTCGGCTCCCAGCGGATAAGCAGCCCGAGGAACTCGCCCGGGCCGTGGTGACGCATCCAGAAATTGCCCATCGCGCGGCGCGCGCTGCAGCCTTCGGTGGCGACAAACCCATCGGCCACGGCGAAGCGCTCGATCTCGTGCTCGCGAAGCTTGAAGTCGCCGAAATCGATCTCGGCGATGATCTGCGGGTGAGCCGGATCGATCTGGATCACGATGACGCGCACCTCGGTGCAGACCGGGTCCGAGATGATCTTGCGGCACTGCTTCGTGCGCATGCCGACGTAGAGCTGCAGGCGTTCACCAGCCCGCGGCGGACGCTTGCGCCCAGCGCGGATCGTCTGGCGCTTGATTTTCGCGATGATCAGCGGCGCGAACTGCGCCTTGAAGCTGAGCGCAACCATCAGAGGCGCTCCCCGCTGAACTGCTCATAAAACGGTAAGCGCGCGGGCATCGCGTAGAGCGGAACGTTGCCAATGCAGGGAATTGAGACCGGCGTGAGCAGCTTGATCGCGCGCGGGCGGTTACGCAGTCGGCTGATCGCGCCGCGCTCCTCCAAGCGGTCAAGCAGCTCGAGGACACGCGTCTTTGAGCGGCAGCCAATACCGCGTGCGCAGTCACTCATGCTCGGCGAAACACCGCCATGAGCGGCCTGATACCCGGCAATGAAGCGCAGCAGCGCGGCCTGCTGTTCGGTGAGCCCGATCATGCCGCGCGCTCCTGCAGGATGGCGCGGAGCAGCTGCGCGCTGCCAGCAGCCACCGCGCGATTGCTCAAGCGCTGCTCGGCCGCGCCGTCGTAGTAGATGACCAGGTTGCGCACCCTTGTGACCGGCTTGCCGAGGTCGCGTGCGATCGCGCGGATGCTCTGCCCGCCGTCCCAGCGGTCCATCACCTGGCGCTCCTGCGGCGTGAGGCCGCGGCGTGTCGATCGAGGGCTATGCATCAGCGCTTCCCCTCGATTTCAGCGATCCGCGCGTCGATCGCATCGCGCACCGCAGCCAGCGCCGAGGGCTTGATCATCCCCGCCAGCGAGGGCGCGAAGCTGATCCAGGTCGAAGGCGTGAGGCGCTCCAGATTGCTGGTGGCGCGGGTGAGCAGCTTGCTTTCGCCTTCCAGCTGATCCGCCGCGCGCAAGCCCTTCGATGTCGAGAAGCCGAGCGCGACAAGCGCTTCCTCCGCCGTCTTCGCTTCGGGGTTCTGCGCCAGCCACTTGAGCGCCTCCTGCCGCACCGGCTCGTTTTTGGCGGCCAGCTGCAGCAGGGCGTCGGCGTTGGAAGCAATGCGGCAATGCGCGATCGCCTCGACCTCCGCCCGGAACGGCTTGATCAGCGCGCGGTAGATGGTGAGGAGGCGGTCCATTTTCTTGAAGTGCAGGCCGAACTCGTCGGCAACTTCGGCGCGCCAGCCGTAGTGCCCGCCAACCGCCGATACGTCGGCGGCGACTTCCTCTTTCGGCGGCTGCGGGCTGGTCGGAGGGGCAACTTGCTCCGACTTGGGAGCCTTGGCGAGGAGTGCCTCCTGCGCGGGCGTGAGTTCGACCTTCGACGCTTTGGACAAATTTGTCCAAAGCGTGCCCAGCGCCTTGTCACTCTCGACGCCAGCCGCCTTGAGTGCCCGCTCCCGCACAATTTCAGCGCGCCGGCCAACGAACGCCGCGCGCTCCAGCACGGTCATATCGCGCCGGTCGATCTGCTCCGCCGTCTGCATGCGCAGCAGTTCGTCGTTGCTGCCCGAAACCACGCGCGCCAGCACTTCGACGCCCAGCGCGGCGCAGGCCGCAAGCCGGTGCCGGCCATAGACCAGGCGATAGCGCCGGTCCTTCGCGCGCGGCGCCGGCGGCGCGATCACGATCGGCTCCTGCTGCCCGTCGCTGGCGATCACATCCGCCAGCGCCTCCGCTTCGGCGGGATAGAAGAACCCGATCCGCTCAAGGCCATCGGGGTCGATCTGGTCAGTAGGCAGGCGCAGCACTGCGCCCTGTTCGGCGGCGCTGTTCATTTCGCGCCCCCATCAAAACGATGCGGCGCCTGCGAGGGCGTGCCAAACTCGGCGCAATCGGAAAGGATAGTACTCATGGCAAGAAAGCTCACGGACAGGGTTGCGATGCTGGAGGCCGAAGTGGCGGCGCTGCGCGGCGTCGCGCTGTCATTCATGGTTGCCTCCGCCCGGGCGGAGAGCCTGATTGCGGCGGCGACGGTGGAGTTGGCGGAAGCGTTTGGAGACGATGCCGAGGACGCTGGGCACCGCGCAATCGCGGTGGAAACCCGCGACCTGATCGACGTGCTTACCCGAATGCGTGAGGGCGGCGAAAACGCCGATGCGAGGGGGTGAACCGCTCATGCCGCCACGCTCCGATCGGAGGGCAAACTGGATTGGCGGTTTTTGTCTCCACTTTTGTGGATGACCCCGGTAGTGATCACAAGGTGAGCAGGATCGATGCCCAACTCCTTGGCCACAGCCGCATGAACATTGCGGCTTGTCCTTCCTCGCAGAAGGTCGCGAAGCTGCGTGCCAGCGAAACCCATCGCGGCCTGCGCCGCTTCTACGGAGCCATATTTTTTGCGGAGCGCCGCTTTGACGTCTTCTTTGTGAACCCGTGTTGTTGCCATGGTTAAGCGCTCGACGTTCGATGAATCCTCTATAGGGGATATATCGCCACAAAAGAGGATGCAAGCCACTTTAGTGGAAGGGATCGGATATCGCTTGCGCGACGCCCTTGGCGGTCGCACGTATCAGTGGCTGAGTGATGCAACGGGCATCTCAACCAGTATGCTCAGCGACTACGGGAAAGGAGCTAAGACGCCTGGCGCGGACAAAGCGGTCCTGATTGCCGACGCTTTGGGTGTTGAAATTTCTTGGCTTTTGACTGGCAGGGGCAGCAGGACCGGCCGCTACTTCCTGCCGAGTGATATTGTCGACCAGTATGGGCTGTTGCCCGGATCGTCGTTACGAGACCCCAATTCGTCTCTTCCTCCTGACGAGGTTGACACGGGCTTGCTTCAGCGAGATCGGCCTCCGAAATCTCGTGATGCTGACCTAGATGCCGACTTGGTCGAGATCGATCAGGTTGATCTACGCTTCGGCATGGGAGCGACCTACCTGGACGGGCCT
Source organism: uncultured Novosphingobium sp. (assembly GCA_964413325.1). Taxonomy (GTDB): domain Bacteria; phylum Pseudomonadota; class Alphaproteobacteria; order Sphingomonadales; family Sphingomonadaceae; genus Novosphingobium. The sequence goes on from CAYPRK010000003.1 coordinate 206,550, forward strand.
GTGGAGAGCGAGAAGAGGGTGTTTTCCCGCTCCTGGCTGCGCAACTTCACCCGGGCTGCGCCCGAGCAGCTTTTCTGGACGCTGGGCGATGGCGACTCGATGGAGCCGACGATCCGGAGCGGCGAAGTGATCTTGATTGATCGCTCTCAGACGTCGCTGCGGTCTGCCGATGCCATTTGGGCAGTGACCATTGGCGATATTGCCCAAGTGAAGCGCCTGCGCCCTCGCGCCAGCGGTGCTGTTGAGATATTGAGCGACAACCCGGCCGTCCCGCCCGATGTCGCCGTTGACGGCGAGCTCCACATCATTGGGCGCGTCGTCGCCGTTGTTCGGAGGCTCTGATGCGATCCAGATTTCTGGCTTTCTGGCTTTCTGGTTTTGCACTTGGGCTGGCCTCCTGCGGCCCGCGCGCTGCGCCGGCGCCGGCGGAGAGCATGGCCGCTGAGATCGTTCATGATGCGAGCAAGAGACCCGTCCTTATTGATGCCGGGCTCGATGTCATTCCAGAAATAGCGAAGGCTGGAGCACCTTGGAATGTTGCTCCGGTATCCAGCCTGACTAACTACACTGGAGGATCAATTCGCTTGTCTCGGCGCACCGTAGTTATGCCAGGTGCGGTTATCTTGGTCGACCGCGCCGACGATGGAGGTGTGGCCTACGTCAGAGCGCAGGCAGGTGTATCCGATAGGTGCGGTTCAGCCGCTGCAGCAGGGGCGGCATATGCGGAGCTTGTTCGCGCACTGAACTTGGCCCTGCCGGATCCGTCGACACTGACAAGGCTGAAGTCGGCATGGGCTTCGAAGTCGGACGCTATCGATCAATTCGATTTTGGCGGCGTTCGGTTGACAGCTTCGGGGGGGTGCCTGCCTGCAATCGCCATCAAGGCTATTTAGATCAAAGCACTACGCTCAATCCTAGTCGGGAGGTGAAAAATTGTCGCAGTTTCGAGCGCGCAGCCAGCCGCGGAGTAGCTCGAAGTGGCCGAATTTCGGGCGATTTGCGGCTGACCGAACTGCGACACGCTCGTCCATATGTGTTTTTGGGGGCGCCACCGCCGCGAAGTGTGCCAGATCAGCCGAACCGCCCGGTTTCAGGGCCTTTTGTGCGTCCTCTCGGGGTATTCTTAGAGGCCTCTCAGAACCGTTGCAGAGGCCCCGATCACTGTCTAAATGGAAATCGCTCTAGACAGTCTCCGCAACTGTCATTCTCAGAGCACACAACGCGAAAGCGCGGATTTTTTGGGCCTTTTCATCCCACGGAGTGCCGCGGTGTCCCAAGAAATCCCGCCTCAGCCCCACTCCAGCCGGTCTTGTCTTATATCAATCGCGAAGCGATGACGGAGGGGCCCTTCCTTCCCCCTCCCGGTTGCGGGAGGCGCCTTCTGCGCTGCGCCTTCCTTCTCCCCTCCCGCTTGCGGGAGGGGTCGGGGGTGGGCCAGCGGCAAACCCGAACGCCAGAGCTGGGCTCAGCCTCCCGCTCATCCTGAGCTTGTCGAAGGACGGGCAAGGGCCATCGCCCTTGCATCCCCACATCCCTCGCAATGAAGACTATGGTCGACGCGCCGCAGGCTCTCATTTCGTAGCACAGTACAGAGAACCGTCCGACCAGGCGCCAAGCCGACTCACGGGATGCAAGGGCAATGGCCCTTGCCCGCCGGAGGCTCCCCTACCGCTCCGTCACATCCCCGCTCATCGGCGCCAATTTCGCCAGCAGCCGGTTCTGCGCCGCAAACGGCACATGCGCCTCGCGCATCGCGGCTTGCAGGTTCTCGACCAGTGCGTTGAGGTCCGCCCGCGTCGTCCCCAGCCCCTTGTGCGCCGTCTTCATGTCGCGGCCTGAATAGCTGCACCCCGCGTTCAGCACGTAGCACACCTGCTCGAACAGCGTCCGCCGCAGCCGCACCATGTCGTGGTCCACGAAAATCGCTTTGATCCGCGGGTCCGCCTCGCTCAGTTCCAGCGCGCGGTCGGTGATCCTGCGGATGCCCGCCTGCCCGCCGAACGCCTTTGCCAGCCCTTCGCCGGAGTAGGGCTTCGCGCCCGCATTGGCATTGCTCTGCACATAGGGATCGACCGGAATTTCGCCCGTCACCGGATCGCGCTCCTTGCGCACCACGCCGAATTCCTTGTCCCAATCGACAGGGGCTTCGGTTGTCGTCGGGGCCGGTTCGACAGGCGGCTCGGCCATGGGAGCCGCAGCCAACAGCAGGGGCAGCAGAAACATCATCCTCGGCTCCCTCAATAGGCCAGTTGCAGCGAAAGCAGCCCGCCGCGCTGGTTCTTGAACGTCGCGACAGACCCGACATCGACATAGGCCGCCGTCACCGTCACGTGCCGCGCCACCGCCCAGGCAGCGAACAGGTCCTTGGCATCATCCTCGCGCGCAATGCCGAGGTTGTCGGGCCGGGTGCGCCATTCGCCGCCCACCACCAGCCGCGATGTCACCATATAGCCCAGCGAGCCTTCGAACTGCACGGTGCGCCCATTGCTGCTGGCCCCATGCTTATCGCCGCCGAAGCCCAGCAGGCCGAACTGGTTGGCCTTGGTCCACCGCACGCCCACATTGGCCAGTACGCTCGCGCCCAGAAACAGCTTGGTCGCGCTCACCGTAAAGTCTGTGCCCGCCGAAGCCTTGGCCCCCACCGCGCGCACCACGGCGGCATCGAGGCTGCGCTTGTGCTCCACTCCCACGCTCACTTGCGGCAGCCATGCGGGGCCATAGACGAGATCGCCTGCGAGCCGCACTTTGGCCGAAAAGATGTCCTGATTGAACTGGAACCCGCGCCCCAGCCCCAGCGCCGCGCCCACCTCGCGCGTGTTGAAGTTCTGCCGCGCATAGGCCAGCTCCACCCGGTCGCGGATGCCGATGGCGATACCGTGCGTATCGAGCCGGTAATCGGGCAGTTCCACCCCCGTCACATGCGCCGAAACGCCGACCGCGCGGTTGGTGCCCATGCCCGAAATCGTCGCCCAGGTGGCAAGGCCTCCGCCGCCGCTGCCTTCGATCGTGGTAATCCCGTTCGTCAGGATCAGCTTGCCGCTGTCAAAGCTGACAAGGTCGCGCGCCGCCGCTGGAGCGCCGGAAATCAGCGCTCCCAGGGCGCAGGCGAGAGCAAGGCAGGCCGGAGTGTTCTGCATATCCCTTCGTTAACTGTAACCGCTTGCGGAATGGTAAAGGCAGCGCACCGGACGATTGACCAGTTCTTAGGAAAACCGTGCGAAACCGCGTAGATGCTGAAGACGTTCCTGACTCGCTTGCCCCTCGGGCTCCTGTGCCTGACGGGGGTGTCGGCAAGCGGTCCGCAGACATCGGTGGTGCAGGTGTTCGACCAGCGCGGCCTGCCCGTCGAAGGCGCGGTGATCGAAGTTCCGCCGCCGCCCGGCAGCACGCGCGCGGTCGCCTTCCCGTGGCGCTATGCCATGGCCCAGCGCAACCAGACCTTCGTCCCCGGCACCCTGATCGTGCCGCAGGGCTCCACCGTCGCCTTCCCCAATCTCGATACCGTGCGTCACAGCATCTACAGCTTTTCCAAGCCCGCACGCTTCCAGATCGATCTCTACAGCCGCGACCAGACGCGCTCGCAGCGCTTCCCGATCACCGGCACGGTCGCACTCGGTTGCAACATCCACGACAAGATGCGCGGCTACATCCGCGTCGTCTCGACGCCCTATGCCGCCGCCACCGATCTCAACGGGCGCGGCGCGATCGATGGCCTCGCCCCCGGCACTTACCGCGTCACCGTGTGGCACCCGCGCCTGCGCGGCAGCGAAAACGAAGCCGTCAAGACGCTCACCATCGCGCCCGGCACCCCGGCCCGCCTCACGATAGACTTGCGCTGACCTTATGCCCGACGCACTCCTCACCGGCCTCTCCGCCCGCCTCGCCGTTCTCCGCCCCCGCACCCTGCGCGCGCGCATCGCTGCGCTGTTCATGGCGCTCCTCGCGGGCGTCATGGCGGTCACCGTCGGCGTCGCGGGCAGCGGCGTCAGCCTCTTCGCCCACGCCGTCGCCGAACGCGACATGTCGGCGAATGCCCGCGTCTTCGAACAACTGATCGCCAGCCGCGCCGGGCAGCTGCGCGATGCCGCCGTCGTCGTTTCGCGTGATTTCGGCTTCCGCGCGGCCTTCGCCACGAATGATCGCGCCACGCTCGGCTCCGCGCTCGCCAGCCTCGGCGAACGCAGCGGCGCCGAAGTTGCCGCCGTCGTCATGCTCGATGGCACCGTCGTCACCAGCCCCGGCGCCCCCGCGCTCGATGGCCAGGCGCTGCTCCCCGCACTCGATGCCGGGCAGGACAGCGGCGTGATCGATCTCAAGGGCAAGCTCGGCCTCGCCGTCGCCGCCCCGATCGAGATCCCCGATCTCGCCGGCTGGCTCATCCTCGCCCAGCCGCTCGGCACGCGCGATCTCGAAGCCCTCGGCCGCCTCTCCGCCGTGCCGATCAAGGCCTCGGTCGCCCCCGCCACCACGCTCGCCCCGGCGCAGCGCGCGCTTGGCCTTGGCCAGATCGGCGAACTGCCCTCGCCGCAGGGCCGCCAGCTCGTCCGCTTGTCCGCGCTCCCCAGCCTCCAGCGCGGGATCGAGCCGCGCCTGATCCTCAGCCACTCGCTCGATCAGGCAATGCAGGCCTACCGCGCGCTCAACACCGTGCTCGTCGGCATCGCCCTCGTCGGCACGCTCGCCGGCCTCTGGCTCGCCTTGCGCATTGCCCGCAGCATCAGCCGCCCGCTCAGCCAGCTCGCCGGCGCCGCCCAGCGCTATGCCGGCGGCACCGTCGCCAAAGTCCCCGTCACCGGCGACGCAGAAGTCGCCGACCTTGCCCAAAGCTTCAACGCGATGGTCGACGCGATCGAGGAACGCGAGCGCCAGATCGTCCACAGCGCGCTGCACGATGGCCTCACCACGCTGCCCAACCGCCGCTTCTTCATCGAAAAGCTGGACCGCGCCGTCGCCCGCCAGACGCCCACCAGCCGCACGATGATCGTCTTCGTCGATCTCGACAATTTCAAGATCATCAACGACACGCTCGGCCATCCCACCGGCGATGCCCTGCTCCGCCAGGCCGGCCAGCGCCTGCAGGAACGCTTCCCCGATCACATGGTCGCCCGCTTCGGCGGCGATGAATTCGGCCTCCTCGTCACCGGCCTCGGCGAAAACGCCGATCCCGCCTCGCTCGCGCGCACCATCCACGCCGCGCTCAACGACGAAGTCGATATCGGCGGCCGCATGGTCCAGCTCACCGCCAGCTTCGGCGTCGCGGTCGGCCCGTCAGACGGCGCCAGCAGCGACGAACTGCTCAAGAACGCCGATCTCGCGCTCTACCGCGCCAAGAGCGAGGGCAAGGGCACCTACCACTTCTTCGAAGCCGCGCTCGATGAAGAAGCCCGCCGCCGCCGCCAGCTCGAACTCGATCTGCGCCGCGCCGTCCGCGAAGGCGGCTTCGAGCTGCACTTCCAGCCGCTCTATTCAATGACCGAGCAGCGCCTCAAGGGCTTCGAGGCCCTCATCCGCTGGAACCACCCGCAGCGCGGCCTCGTCAGCCCGGCAGAGTTCATCCCGCTCGCCGAAGAAACCGGCCTGATCGTCCAGATCGGCGAATGGGTGATCCGCGATGCCTGCGCCCGCGCCGCCGCGTGGCCCGGCCACCTCTCGGTCGCGGTCAACATCTCGCCGCGCCAGTTCACCAGCCCCGTCCTCGCGCAGACCATCGTGCAGGCGCTCGCCGCCGCAGGCCTGCCGCCCGCCCGGCTCGAACTCGAAATCACCGAAAGCATCTTCATCGGCAGCGTCGAGCGCACCCTCGCCATGCTCCACAGCCTGCGCGCCCTTGGCGTCCGCATCGCGCTCGATGATTTCGGCACCGGCTACTCGTCGCTCAGCTACTTGCGCAGCTTCCCGTTCGACAAGCTCAAGATCGACCAGAGCTTCGTCCGCGATCTTGGCCGCGACGCCAGCGCGGGCGCCATCATCCGCGCCATCACCACCCTCGCCGCCGCGCTCGGCATCGAAACGCTGGCCGAAGGCGTCGAACTCGAATCCACCATGCAAGCCCTAGCCCGCGAAGGCTGCGACCTGATCCAGGGCTACCTCGTCAGCCGCCCCGTCCCCGACGCCGCCGTCCCCGCCCTGATCACCCGCCTGGCCAGCGAAGCAAAACAGCGCGCAGCGGGCTGACCCCACTTCCCTCTCCATTTTTCCCTGAGCTTGTCGAAGGGGCAAATGGGGAGGTGGCAGCCGGAACGGCTGACGGAGGGGTTCTTCTTCCCCCTCCTACTCCACCACCGGCAGCGCAATATAACTCCCGTCCACGCCCCCAACGCTCACCTTCTGCACCGCCTTCACGTAATCCCCCGGCTTCGCGTCCAGAATCGAAGGCACGAACGTCTGCGGGTTGCGGTCGTAAAGCGGGAACCAGCTGGACTGCACTTGCACCATGATCCGGTGCCCCGGCAGGAACACATGGTTCGCCTGCGGCAGTTCAAACACATAGCCCAGCGGCATGTTCGCCTTCAAAGGCCGCGCCTCGCTCAGCGTCTCGCGGAAGCGGCCGCGGAAGATGTCCATGCCCACGGCCAGCTCATATCCGCCCATCGCCCGGTCGCCCGCCACGGCATCGGGGTAGACATCGATCAGCTTCACCACCCAGTCGCTGTCGGTCCCGCTGGTCGATGCTGTCAGGTGCACCACCGGCGCGCCCGCAATCGTCACCGGCTTGTCGAGCACCGGGCCGACGAACGCCAGCACGTCTGGCCGCCCCGAAACCGCGCGCTGGTCGCCCACCAGCCATGTCGGCCAAGGGTTGCCGTCATAGCCTTCCTGCTGGTTGGGGCGCGGGTAGTAAGTCACCGGCTTGGCCGGGTCGGAGACATAGTCCACCGTCCCCGCCTCGGCGGCGGGCGCAAACCCCAGCCCCTCGCCCGGCAGAAGATAGAGCTTCTTCGTCGCAGGCGCAGCAGGCCAGCCGCCCAGCTTCTGCCACTGGTTGGTCCCGCTCTGGAAGGCCGTCACGGTCGCCACGTCCATCGGCTTGTCATAGAGATAGTGCGCAAGGAACGGCGCCAGCACGTTCATCCGCCACCACTTGCCGGTATCCGCATCCCACTTGATCGCGCCCAGTGTATCGGCCTTCTCGATCGCCTGCCCGTGGAACCACGGCCCGATCGACATATGCAGCAGGCCGTCCTTGTCCGCCGGTTTCAGCGCCTTCCACACCGCCGGCGCGCCATAGATATCCTCCTGATCCCACAGCGAATGGACCAGCAGCGTCGGCACCTTCAGCGGCGCCTTGGCCAGCACCTTGTCCATCGCCTGTTCCTGCCAGAAGCTGTCCCACGCCTGATGCGCCTTCAGCTTCTGCCAGAACCCGATCTGGTCCAGCCCCTGCGCGCTCGCCAGCGCCCCTGCCGAGCCATACTTCATGAAGTGCGCATAGGCGTCCGCCTCGGCAACTTCATACTTGTTGGCATTGTCGCGCGTCGCCACCTGCTCCCAGATGTAGCTGATGCCGATCTGGCGAAACGCGCCGTTGTGGAACCAGTCGTCGCCGCGCCAGCCATCGACCATCGGGTTCATCGGCACGGCAACCTTCAGCGCCGGATGCGGGTTCACCAGCGCCGCCAGCGCGGTAAACCCGTCATAGCTGATGCCGATGATCCCCACCCGCCCGTTGCTTTCGGGCACGTTCTTCACCAGCCAGTCGATGGTGTCGTAAGTGTCCGTCGCATGATCGGTCTTGGTGGGATTGAGCGACGTGCCCACGAAGGGCCGGTTCATCACGTACGTCCCTTCCGAGCCGTACTTGCCCCGCACATCCTGCACCACGCGGATATAGCCGCCCGCCGTCACCACATCGGGCGCATGGTCATAGCCATCGAGCGCCACCGCCATGATCGGCGAGCCATGCTGGCTGGTCATTTCCTCCGCGTTATAGGGCGTGCGCGTCAGCAGCATGGCCGCGCCTTTGGCCCCCTTCGGAATCATGATGACGGTATGCAGCTTCACCCCGTCGCGCATCGGAATATCGACCGTGCGCCGCTCGTAATCGCGCGCCGCCACCGGCTGCGTGATCGTCGCGGGCCGCTCGTCATAGACCGGGGCCTTGCTTGGCGCCGCCCACGCCGTCCCGGCACTCGCCAGCAAAAGCCCCATGGCCAGACCCGCGCGCAGCTTCGTCATGCAATTCCCCCTCGCCAAAACACGGTGAGCTTATCACCCGCCGGACTTGTGCCAAGCGTCATTGCGCATTCACGCAGCAGCCGCCACAACCGCCGGTGATGCTCATCCGCGCCCTCGCTCGTTTTCTCGCCTTCCTCGCCCTCGCCGTCCTGCCGCTTGCCCCGGCCACCGCGAAGCCCGCCCCCGCCAAGGCCCTTGAACATTGGGCCTTCGAGCGTAGCGATCTCACCCCCGATCCCGCCTTCCGCTTCGGCCGCCTGCCCAATGGCATGCGCTATGTGATCCGCCACAATGCCACGCCCAAGGGCACCGCCGAAGTCCGCCTCCAGATCGATACCGGCTCGCTCGACGAGACAGACAGCGAGCGCGGCTTTGCCCATTTCGTCGAGCACATGGCCTTCAATGGCTCCCGGCAGGTTCCCGAAGGCGAAATGGTCAAGCTGCTCGAACGCGAAGGTCTCGCCTTTGGCGCCGATACCAATGCGCAGACCAGCTTCGAGCAGACGATGTACCTGCTCAGCCTGCCCCGGGGTGAGCCGCGCCTCCTCGATACCGCGCTGATGCTGATGCGCGAGACGGCCAGCGAACTCAGCTTCGATCCCGCTGCGGTAGAGCGCGAACGCGGCGTCGTCCTTTCCGAACTGCGCGATGGGCAGGGCTATGCGCTGGACAACAGCAAGGACCAGATGGCCTTTCTCTACCCCAAGGCGCACTACCCTGATCGCCTGCCCATCGGCACCGTGGATTCGCTCAAGGGCGCCACCGCCGCCGCGCTCAAGGCCTTCTGGGCACGCGAATATGTCCCCGCCAAGACCACGCTCATCGTCATCGGCGATTTCGATGCCGATGCGGTGGAAGCCGCGATCCGGGCCCGTTTCGCCGATTGGCCCGCCCGCACCCCCGCCAAACGCCCCGATCAGGGCCGCGTCCTCCCCAATCAGCAGGGGCTCAGCCGCATTCATCTCGATCCCGCGCTATCCGAACGCGTCACCATCTCGCGCCACGGCCGCTGGCGCCTTGAGCCGGACACCGAGGAAAGCCGCCGCATCAATATCCTGCGCCAGCTGGGCTACGGCGTGATCAACCGCCGCCTGCAGCGCCTCAGCCGCCTGCCCCAGCCCCCCTTCCGCGGCGCCGGGTTCGGCACCAGCGAAGTGTTCCACATCGGCCGCACCACCAATCTCATCGTCGATACGGCGGACAAGGGCTGGCGCGAGGGCCTGTTCGCCGCCGCGCAAGTGACCCGCGAAGCCCTGGCCAAAGGCTTCACCGAGGCCGAGATTGCCGAACAAGTCGCGGGCCTGCGCACCGCCATCGAAAACGCCGCCGCCTCTGCCGATACGCGCAGCAACGACGCGCTCGTCGGCGCGGTCCTGCAGCTGCTGCGCGATGACAAGGTGCCGACCACCCCCGCCTCCGGGCTCGAACGCTTCAACCGCCACGCCGCCTCGTTCACCCCCGCCGCCGTCCTCGCCGCGCTGCGTGCCGACGCCATCCCGCTCGCCAATCCGCTGATCCGCTTCCAGGGCCGCACCGCACCCGTGGGCGGCGAAGCGGCCTTGCGCGCCGCGTGGAACGAAGCGCAGGCAACCCGCCTGCGCCTCGCCGCCACCGCTCCCTCGAGCACCTTCGCCTACACGAACTTCGGCACCCCCGGCGCCGTCGCCAGCGACGTGACCCGCGCCGATCTCGGTCTGCGCGAGATCCGCTTCGCCAACGGCGTCCGCCTCACCCTCAAGCGCACCGATCTCGAAGCGGACCGCGTCCTCGTCCGCCTCCTCCTCGATGGCGGCGAATTGCTCGATACCAAGGCCAACCCGACCGCCACCGAAATGACCTCGATGCTACCCACCGGCGGCCTCGGCAAGCACAGCCTCGACGAGTTGCAGACCTTGCTGGCGGGCCGCTCGGTCGGCACCAATCTCGCTTCCTCGGGCGATACCTTCTCCGCCGGCGCCGCCACGACGCGCCGCGATCTCGAACTGCAACTCCAGCTCATGGCCGCGCTGATCACCGATCCCGGCTGGCGCCCTTCGGCAGACGTCATCTACCACCAGACGATGACGAACTTCTTCGCGCGGCGCGATGCGACGCCTTCCTCCGCGCTCGCCAACACGCTGCCCGGCGTCCTCTCCGGCGGCGATCCGCGCTTCACCGTCCAGGCGCCAGAGACCTATCAGGCGCTCACCATGGCCCGGCTCAAGGCCGATATCGGCGACCGGCTGGCGCATGGCGCGATCGAACTCACCCTCGTCGGCGATTTCGATCCCGATGCCGCCATCGCGATGGTTGCCCGCACCTTCGGCGCTCTCCCTCCGCGCGAGCCCGATTTCCGCCCTTACGAAGAAGCCCGCCAGCGCAGCTTCACACCCCAGCGCGGCCTCACCGTCATCCGCCACAAGGGCGCGCCCAACCAGGCCGTCGTCCGCTACGTCTGGCCCACCACCGACGATAGCGACCCCGTAACCAGCATCGGCCTCGAACTCCTCCAGGAAGTCACCGGCATCGAAGTGCTCGACACCGTGCGCGAAGCGCTCGGCAAGGCCTATTCCCCCGGCGCGTCCTCCTCCCAGAGCCGGGTCTGGCGCGGCTGGGGGACGTTCACCGTCAACGCCTCGGTCGATGTCGCCGATGTCGCCGCCACCCGCACCGCCATCGAAACCACCATCGCCGATCTCAGCGCCAAGCCCGTCGACGCCGACATTCTCGCCCGCGCCCGCGCCCCGATGCGCGAGAGGATCGACAACCTGCTCAAGACCAACAGCGGCTGGCTCGCCCTCATCGACCGCGCGCAGAGCCAGCCCGACCGGCTCGACCGCTTCCTCGCCGCCCGCCAGCGGCTGGACGCGCTCACCGCCGCCGATCTGCAGGCCCTCGCCCGGCGCTACCTCGCCCCCGATCAGGCGGTCATCGCGCTCGTTCTCCCCGAAGGCGCGCCGGTTCCTGCCCGTTAGGGAGGATGGGCGTTTCGCGGATTAGGCGTACCTTTCCCCTCGTGGGCGCCACGCCCGCCGGAGGGACCGTCCGCCATGCTCACCCGCCTCGCACTCGCCGCCGCCGCGCTCGCGCTCATTCCCACCGCCGCCATGGCAGGCCACAGCGAGCTTGAAGTCCCGCCCGCAGACACCTTCCTCCTCGGCGGGGAACAGAAGGCCGACATGGTCGTCTCCGGCCGCAACACCGGCCAGACCACGATCACCGTGCTGGCCGTGACGGATGGCTCCTCGCCCGAAGTGCTGATCGCCACTGTCGCCCCCGGTGCCAGCTTCCAGCACGCCTACGCCCCCGGCCAGATCGCGATGATCCGCAACCAGTCCACCAGCGAAACCGCCCGCCTCAGCGTCGATTTCACCGGCAGCCCCAGCAGCCTTTCGATGGCCTACCTGCTCCCCCAGAAGAACTGACCGCCAAAGATCCTCTCCATTTTCACGAAGTGCAAATGGGGAGGTGGCATCGCGAAGCGATGACGGAGGGGTATTGGTGCTACGCCACCGTATCCTGATACCGCCGCACGGCGATGGACCCCAGCACCACCAGCATCCCCGCCAGCACGCCCATCTCCGGCAGCGCGTCGATCAACCCCCAGCCTTTCAGCATCACCCCGCGCACCAGCCGGATGAAATGCGTCGTCGGCAGCACTTCGGCCAGCGTCTGCGCCCACACCGGCATCCCGCGATAGGGAAAGGCAAAGCCCGAAAGCAGCACCGAAGGCAGGATGTAGAAAAAGCTCATCTGCATCGCCTGCAACTGGCTTTGCGCCAGCGTCGATAGCGTAAATCCCAGCCCCAGACTGGTAATCATGAACAGCAGCGTCGATCCCAGCAGCAGCGGCAGCGGCCCCGCAAACGGCACCTGAAACAGGAACCGCGCCGCCAGCAGGATCACCGTCAGCTGCACCACCCCGATGCCCAGATAAGGCACGATCTTGCCCACCATCACCTCGAACGGGCGCAGCGGCGTCGCCAGCAGGTTCTCCATCGTCCCCTGCTCCACCTCGCGCGTGACGGAGAGCGCGGTCAGCATCACCATCGTCATCGAAAGCACGATGGCCAGCAGCCCCGGCACCACATTGTGGCTGGTGATCCCTTCCGGATTATAGCTCCGGTGCAGCGCCAACTCGACCGGGCTCTGCCCCGCAGCCCGCGCCGCCAAGGGCCCGATCAGATCATGCCCCAGCGCGGTACTCACCGCATCGCCGATGGCGCTCAGCGCCGGCCCTGTCGCGGCAGGATCGGTCGCATCCGCCGTCACCAGCAATTGCGGCCGCCGCCCGCGCACCAGATCGCGCCCGAAGTCCGGCGGGATCGTCACCACGAACTGCACCTTGCCGTTCTGCAGCAGCTCGTCACCAGCGCCCGGTGTCTCCACCAGCTCGGTCACCTTGAAATAGGTCGTATTGCGCAGCGCCGCGTCGATAGATCGCGCGAAGACCGAATTGTCCCCCCGCTCGATCGCCATCGGCAGCCCGCGCGGATCGTTGTTGATCGCATAGCCGAAGATCATCAGCTGCATCAGCGGCATGACCAGCATCATGCCCACCGTCCCCCGGTCGCGCAGCATCTGCCGCACTTCCTTGAACACCATCGCGCCAATGCGCTGCAGCGGCGTCGCGCTCATTGGTGCACCACCACCGAATTGTCCTCGGCCCCGCGCATCAGGTGGATGAACACGTCCTCGAGGCTCGGGCTCGCCTCGCGGAAACGGATCGTATCGGCCCAGGGCGCCACCGCCTCATGCAGCGCCGCCATGTCCGGCCCGCAGACGTGGAGCGCCGTGCCGAAGGGCGCCGCCATCGCCACCCCCGGCCGCGCCTCGATCGCCGCCGCCAGCCGGTCCGCACCCGTTCCATCGGGCAGGTGGCCTTCACCCTGCAACGCCTTCAGCCCGGAGCCCGCCACAACCTCCGCAATGCTCCCCCGCGCCAGCATCCGCCCATAGGCGATATAGGCAATCTCGTGGCAGCGCTCCGCCTCGTCCATGTAGTGCGTGGAGACGAGCACGGTCATCCCGTCCGCCGCCAGCCCATGGATCTGGTCCCAGAACTCGCGCCGCGCCTGCGGGTCAACGCCCGCGGTCGGCTCGTCCAGCAGCAGGATTTCCGGATCGTGGAGCACGCAGGCCGCCAGCGCCAGCCGCTGCTTCCACCCGCCCGATAGCTTGCCCGCAAGCTGGTCGCTGCGCGTCGCCAGCCCCAGCTTCTCCAGCGCTTCCGCCACCCGCTCGCGCCGCCGGGGCAGCCCATGCACCCGCGCAAAGAACTCCAGATTCTCGGCAATCGTCAGATCGGAAAACAGCCCGAACTTCTGCGTCATATAGCCAACGCGCGCCTTGATCGCGCGGCGCCTGGTGCGCAGGTCCTGCCCCAGCACCGTCCCCTCGCCCGCATCGGGGATCAGCAGCCCGCAGATCATCCGCAAGGTTGTCGTCTTGCCCGATCCGTTCGGCCCCAGAAACCCGCAAATCCGCCCCCGCGCCACGCCCAGATCGACCGCATCGACCACGGTCCGCCCACCAAACCGCTTGGTCAGCCCCCGCACATCGATCACGAGGTCGCCCGTCACGGCATCACCGCCACCGGCAACCCCAGCGGCAGCGGCTTGTCGGCAGGCAACATCGCCTCCACCATGAACACCAGCTTCGCCCGCGCATGCTCGCTATAGATCACCGGCGGCGTATACTCCGCACGCGGCGCGATATAGCGCACCGTCGCGGTCCGCTCCGGCCCACAACCATCGCAGGTAAACCGCACCGCCTGCCCCATCCGCAGCCCGGCCACCCGGTCCTGCGGCACGAAAAAGCGGATCTTGCGCTTGTCATCGGGAATGATCGAGACAACCGGCTGGTTCGCCGGAACCCATTCGCCCGGATTGAAATAGGTCTGCTCCACCTGCCCCGCTGCCGGGGATACCGGCGCGATTTCCTGCCGCCGCCGCGCTTCCGCCGTCAGCGCGGCCTTGGCGCCCTGCACTTGCGCCGCTGCCGCCGCCTGCTGTGCGCTGCGCCCCACGGTCAGTTCCCCGCTGCGCTGCTGCGCCTGCGCTTGGCGCACGCTCGCCGCCGCGCTGTCGCGTGCCGCGCGCGCCGCATCCAGCTGCGTCCGGCTGGCAAAGCCCTTGCCCGCCAGATCGGCAAAGCGCCGGTAGTCCGCCTCTGCCTTCACCAGCTGCGCCCGCGCCGCAGCTTCCGCCGCCCGCGCCACGTCAATCTCCGGCGTCCGCTCGCGCGCTGCACCCAGATCGCTGAGCGACGCCTCGGCCCCCGCCACTTGCGCCGCCGCCTGCGCCGCGCTCGCATCCGCCGTGCGGGGATCGAGTGCAAACAGCGCCGCGCCCGCGCTCACCCGCCCGCCGCGCTCCACCGGCCTGCTCGCCAAAGTGCCCGAAACCGGCGCCGCCACATAAAGCGCTTCTCCCTCGACATAGCCCAGCCACGGATCGGGGGCGGTCTGCCGCGTCAGGAACCAGATCGCGCCCCCCGCCAGCAGCACTGGCACCAGCAGGATCGGCAGGCGCTTGCCCAAACTCATGCAGGCTCTCCCCGGGCCAACAGCCCCTTCAGCAGCACCTCGGCATGGCTCACTGCCATCGCCTCGATATAGAGCGGCTCGGCCCCTACCGGCTCGAACACGATGCGCCACAGCGCGGAAAAGATCATGCCGCCCGCCACGCTGCGCGCCGCCAGCGCCGGGTCCGCGCAGGCAAATTCGCCGCGCTTGATGCCGTGGCGGATGATCGCCTCGATCGCCCCCAGCACGCGGCTGATCGCGTGGTCGTGATAGAACTTCACCAGATCAGGGAAGGCCTGCCCTTCGCCGATGATCAGGCGCGGCAGGAACGCGATGTTGCCGCTCCCCAGCCGCACCATCACCACGTGGATGAACCGCCGCAGCGCATCGGGCGCGGGAGTCTGGCCCAGATCGGGCATGGCTTCGGGCAGCACGTTCGCAATCAGGCCTTCCACCAGCGCGCGGAACAGCGCCTCCTTGCTGTCGAACCGGGTGTAGATCGCGCTGCGACTGATCCCCACCCGCTTTGCGACGTCCTCCATTGTCGTTGCTGCAAACCCCCGCGTCGCAAAGGCATCGCGCGCGGCTTCAAGGATCCGGTCCAGCCGGTCGGGAGGAGTGACTCGAGCCATGTCCGAATAAATAACAGACACGTCTGTTATTTAAAAGCGGGTAGCGGCTCACCTTGGGCCGATTTTCCTACTTCGCAGCGTTCTGCTATAAAGGCGCCATGGCCAGCATTTCCGCCGTTTTCCGCGCTCAGTCCGGCCCCCCGGCAGCCATTCGGCGTGGGCAGATGGAACCGCTTCGGGTTTTCCCTCTGGACTGTGTCAACCGCGTCAACTTCGGCCGCCTTGCGCTTGGCGCCGCACCGGAGCATAGGCGCAGCCGATTCCTCCCCTCGCCGCCACGAAAGGCCGTTCGCCCATGAAGATCCGCGTTCACGTCAGCCTCAAGAACGGCGTGCTCGATCCGCAGGGCCGCGCCATCCACCACGCGCTCGAAGGTCTCGGCTTCGAAGGCGTGAACGATGTACGCGCCGGCCGCCTGATCGAAATGGACGTGGCCGACAGCACCACCGACGCCGCGCTCGACGAGATGTGCCGCAAGCTCCTTGCCAATCAGGTGATCGAGAACTTCCGCATCGAAAAGGTCGCCTGACCCCACTCGCCCGTTCGTGTCGAGCGAAGTCGAGACACCGCACACCGAAAGCCGAGTCCCATGCCCTTCACCGCCGCTGTCATCACCTTCCCCGGCTCCAACTGCGACCGCGACATGGCGGTGGCGATCGAGAAGATCACCGGCGGCACCGTCCACCGCGTGTGGCACGGCGATGCCGAACTGCCCTCCGGCCTCGATTTCATCGCGCTGCCGGGCGGGTTTTCCTACGGTGACTACTTGCGCTCCGGCGCGATGGCCGCGCGCTCGCCGGTCATGCAGGCCGTCGTCGCTGCCGCAAACCGCGGCGTCACCGTGCTTGGCGTGTGCAACGGCTTTCAGGTCCTCACCGAAGCCGGGCTCCTCCCCGGCGCGCTGATGCGCAATGCCGGCATCCGCTTCGTCTGCCGCGATGTGCCGCTGGTGGTTGAAAACAACCAGTCGCTGTTCACCGCGCGCTACACCGCCGGCCAGACCATCACGATCCCGGTCGCGCACCACGATGGCAACTACTTCGCCGACGCCGAGACGCTGGACCGCCTCGAAGGCGAAGGCCGCGTCGCGTTCCGCTATGCCGAACCGGTCAACGGCTCGCAGCGCGATATTGCGGGCGTGCTCAACGCCGCTGGCAACGTGCTCGGCATGATGCCGCACCCTGAACGCATGATCGAACCCGCGCAGGGCGGCAGCGATGGCCGGGCCTTGTTTGAAAGCGTGCTGGCAGGCCTCAGGCTCGCTGCCTGAGCGTGCCCTTGGGCTGAGCCGGAAAGGCCGGTAGCTCGCGCGAGAAAGTCGCGAACATCGCCTGGGCATCGTGCGCCGTCATCGGGCGGCCGAAGTAGTAGCCCTGGATCTTCTTGCAGCCCAGCTGGCGGATCTTGGCGAGTTCTTCCTCTGTCTCCACACCCTCGGCCGTGGTCGACATTTCAAGCGCGTCGGCCATCGCCACCACGGCGCGGACGATCGCCAGGCTTTCCGGATTGTCCTTCGCCGCACCCTGCACGAAGCTGCGGTCCACCTTGATCGTCGAGAACCGCAGCTTCCGGAGGTATCCGAGCGAGGAATAGCCCGTCCCGAAGTCATCGAGCGCCACACCGCAGCCCAGCGACATGATCCGCTCCAGCGTCATCTGCGCTGCCGTCCCGTCCCGCACGAAAATGCTTTCGGTGACTTCGATCTCCAGCCGGTGCGGCGGCAGACCGCTCGCCGCCAGCGCGCTGACAACCACTTCGGCGAAACTCGGATCGAGCAGCTGCTCGCCCGAAACGTTGACCGCCACCTTGATCGGGTCCGGCCAATTGGTCGCCTCGAAGCACGCGGTCCGCAGCACCCATTCGCCAATCGGCACGATCAGGCGGGTGTCTTCGGCAAGCGGAATGAACTTCGCCGGGCTCACCGGACCATGGTCCGCCGAATGCCAGCGCAGCAGCGCTTCGAAGCTCACCGGCGCCTCGGTGATCGCATCGACCACGGGCTGGTAGGCCAGCTGGAACTCGCCGCGCTCCAGCGCGTGGCGGAGCGAGAACTCCAGCTTGCGCCGTTCCTCGGCATGCGCATGCAGCGCCGGCTCGTAGTCGAAGTGCAGCCCGCCGCCCTCATCCTTGGCGCGGTAGAGCGCGAGATCAGCATTGCGCATCAGCGTCTCGACCGTCGCCCCATCGCGCGGCCCGATTGCCGAGCCGACGCTGGCGCCGACGAACAGCGTGTGGTGGTCGATCTCGTAAGGCTGCGACAGAGCAGTGATCACCGCTTCGGCCACTACCCGGATGCGCGTCCCGTCACCCGCATCGCGCACCACGATCGCGAACTCGTCCCCGCCGAGGCGCCCGCACAGCTCGTTCTCGCTCATCAGCGACTTGAGCCGATCCGAAACCTTGGCCAGCAGCTGGTCGCCAACGAGGTGGCCCAGCGTATCGTTGACCGCCTTGAACCGGTCGAGGTCGATCATCATGAAGCCGCAGCGCATCCGCCAGCGGTCTGCCTCGCGCATCGATTCGCCCAGCGTCTCGGTCAGCATCAGGCGGTTGGGCAGCCCGGTCAGCGTGTCATATCGCGCGAGGTAGGCGATCTTGTCGGCGCTCTCGCGCTGCTCGGTCACGTCCGAACCCACGCCGCGGAAGCCGATGAAATTGCCGTTGTCATCAAAGCGCGGCGAGGCGGACAACTCCCACCAGCGGGCATTGCCGTGCAGCGTCACGTGCACCAGCAGGTTCGAAAAGCTCTCGCGCCGCTTCAGCCGCTCGGCAAGGTCGTGCAGCGAGGAATGGAAATGTCCGCTTTCCCAGGCTGAACCCGCGATCAGCTGAATCAGCGGCTTGCCATCGATGTCTTCCGGATCCTCACCCAGCGCGAACGCAAAGCGCGGGCTGGAGGCGCGGACGCGGCGGGTGGAATCGGTCTGCCACAGCCAGTCCGCCTCGCCCTCCTCGAACTCGCGCAGCAGCAGCGAGACGACTTCGCTCTTTTCCGCGACACCTGCTTCGGCGACCTTGCCGGCGAGGAACATGCGTGCAGCTTCAAGGCTGCCGACCCACAGGAAGATCACGAACGTAATCGCCGCCGCAGCTGCCGTCACCTTGCCAAAGAACACGAACACCACGACACTCGCTGCGCCAAGGATCGCGTTGAACAGCACCGCGCCGAGCGGGACGGCGGCGAAAGCGAGCGCGGTGCCCGCCATCAGCATCGCCATGATCGACCAGACCAGCAGCCGCTGTTCGGGCGAAGCGAACGGCGCCATCACGAGGATCGGGACGACCCACACTATGCCAGCCGCCACGGTGCAGGCGGTATGGCGGTGGATCTCCTGCCGCGTCATCCGGCGGCGGTCGGCGTCTTCCAGCGTGCGGTCGAAATTCGCGCCCCAGAGGAGCACGGCGGCCAGCACTGCCGCCCAGCCCAGCAGGACCGCGAGGTGGACCGCGCCCCACAGCGCCTGCACGACAAGCATCGCCGCAAGCCCGTGTGCGACAAGCCGCGGGCGGGTCAGCCGCGCGAGGCCGGAGTATTGCAGGCCGCGCAGCCGCCCCCAGTCTCCTTCAGCCGAATCGGAAAGGCCCAGCACGGCCATGGCCGGCAGGTCCCGCGGCAAGGCGGGCAAGGATTGATCAGTCGGTCGCGTCACGCTTGCGGGCTTAGTGGAGAAACCTTGCGCAAAGGTAAGCGCTAAGAAATTAACGCCGCAGACAAAACCGTTCTGAACCCCAACCAACACATTGAAAACTAACTCATTAGCTGAGATTTTAGCGACCTGTTCAGCAAGTTTTCCGCGGCTTGGCTCCGAACTGCCGCACCTTGCCCCTGCCGCTGCGCACCACGGCGTGCTAGCCCCGCTGCGATCCCTTTCACGAGAGTTTTCTGGCGACCATGACTGCCCCCCTCCTGATCCTCGATGGCGGCACTGGCCGCGAGCTTGCCCGCAGCGGAGCGCCGTTCCGCCAGCCCGAATGGTCCGCGCTCGCGCTGATCGAGGGGCCGCAGTTCGTCAGCGCCGTCCACCGTTCCTATGTCGCGGCGGGCGCGGACGTGATCACGACCAATTCCTACGCTGTCGTCCCGTTCCATATCGGTGAAGAACGCTTTGCCGCCGAAGGCGCAGCCCTCGCCGCGCTGGCCGGCAAGCTGGCACGCGAAGTCGCTGATACGGCGGGACGCAAGGTCCACGTCGCCGGGTCGCTGCCGCCGGTCTGCGGATCGTACCGCCCGGACCTCGTCGATCTGGACCGCGCCCGACCCGTGCTCGAAGTCCTCGTCAACGCGCTGGCGCCCAGTGTGGACCACTGGCTGGCCGAAACCCTGTCCTCGCTCGTCGAAGCACGGCTCGCCGCTTCGCTCACGGCCCCGACAGGTAAATCGCTATGGTTTTCATTCACGCTGGAAGACGAGAAGCCGACCGCCGAACCAGCCTTGCGCTCGGGCGAAAGCGTGCGCGAGGCAGCCCGCCTCGCGCTGGAACTCGGCGCGGCGGCGCTGCTGTTCAATTGCAGCCAGCCCGAAGTGATGGAAGCCGCCGTCCGCGCCGCCAAGGACGAACTCGGGCCGGACAGCCCGATCCGCATCGGCGTCTACGCCAATGCCTTCCCGCCGATGGCTGCGGACGCCGAGGCCAACACCGGCCTTTCCCCGATCCGCGCCGACCTGACGCCCGAGGGCTATGGCCGCTTTGCCGCCGCCTGGCATGGGGCGGGCGCTTCGATCCTCGGCGGCTGCTGCGGGATCGGGCCTGAACACATCGCGGCGCTGCGGACGAGTGCTGCAGATGGCTGACGCCGGGGCGCGCACCCAGCCCGCTACCACCAAGCCGCCGGGCTGGCCCGACGAGGTGGCACTGGGCGCGCTCCCGGGCGGCGAGAAGCTGATCGTCCACGCCCGCCATCTCGGCACCCGGATCGATACGCGCGGCCTGGCGGCGGACGTCGTGCTGCGCGAACTCGCCGCCGCCGCCGGGCTGACCTTCGCTTTCCGCTACGGCGTCGCGGTCACGTTCTGCACGGTGACGGACCGCATCCCGGCGCTCGACATGGCGCTCGTCCGCCATGTGCAGGAACCCGCCGAGCATCAGGAGATCGAGACGGCCACAGTGCTCATCACCGATGGCGGCAAGGAGCGGGTCGACGACGACGGCGTGATCCACCTCGCGGATGACGAGGAGGCGCGCCTGCTCCTCGTTGCCACCGTGCTCGCGCATTCGGTCATGCTCTCGCGCGACGAGATGCTCGTTTCCGAAGTGTTCAATTCGAGCGTTCCGCTCGTCGCCGACCTGCAGGTCAACGGCAAGGCGCGGCTTTCCATTCCCGAATGCATGCGCATGGTCGGCGGCGTGCTCGCCGCCCGCCACCGGGTGATGGGCACGGCGCAGGCGGGGGAACGGCCCGACCTGCTGTGGGACCACCCCGATCTCGACCGGCTCTACACCCGGCTCGAAGCCGAATACGAACTCGGCGAGCGCGCCGAAGTGCTCGAGCGCAAGTTCGGCGCGCTTGGCGATTTCACCGAAGTGCTGCTCGACATCGCGCAGGACAAGCGCGCCGTCCGCCTCGAAGTCGCGATCATCGCGCTGATCGCGGTGGAACTGCTGCTTTCGATCAGCAAGGCGATCTGGGGCTAGAGCCAGATGACATTAGATTGCACCGCCGTGACGGAGCTGATTTTGGCCCAGGGCGAGGCGCGAGGAGGGAGCGATGCTTGTCCATCATGACTGACGAGCAACGCTGCACTGGGCCAAAATCAGCCCGCCCCGGAGGGGTTGCCATTTGAGGCCCTTCGGACTGCGTCGCGCCGCTTGAACGGACTACCAGTCCGTCCTGCACGGCGCTCCTTGCCGAAGAGCCTCAAATGGCAATCACGGCGGTGCAATCTAACGTCATCTGGCTCTAGGGTCGACGCTCCCAGAGGATCAGACCGTCACCGAGGATGAGGTAGCGCCCGGCCTCGCGGTAATGCGCGCGCATCTCGGCCTGCACGGTCGGCCAGGTGTAAGAGCCCAGATAGAGGCTGTAGTCCGAGCGGGTCAGCACGAACATAGGCTTGCGGGCGAGGAAGTCCGCGACGATCTGCTCCTGCGGCCGCCCGAGCGAGCCGTGCTCGAAATATTCGGCGCTGTGGAACGGGAAGGGATACTTCGCCTCGGGGTTGGTGCCAGTGGCGGTATAAGTCGCGGTCGGCCCGGAGAAGACATAGAGCGTGCGGCCTTCCCCGCCCGCCTTGATCCGCGCGACGAGCGCGTGGAACTGGGCCTCATCCGCCCGTCCGCCAGCGATGGCCGCCGGGAAATTGCCGATGACCACGAGCGACGCCGCCAGCAGCCCGGCTCCGAACCAGCCCGCGCGCTGGCGCAGATCGTAGAACGGCACCGCCAGCAGCACCGCGAAGGGCGCGAGGAAAGCGTAGTAATAGGCGAGCACATTGCTGGGAAAATAGATCGACGCGAGCGCGCCCACCGTCATCACCACCACCAGCAGGCTCGCCCGGCGCGGATAGGTCTGGCCGAGGCGGAACCATGCCCACACGCCCGACGCGATCATCAGCAGGAACGGCGCGATCACCGTCAGCGTCTTGGGATGGAATCGCCCCACGCTCGTCTTGCGCTGGAAGATCGAGATGAAGTTGGCGAACACGAAATCATCGAAATGGCCGATGGCAGCATACCACGCGGCCGCGGCCAGGGTCGGCGCCAGCCCCACCAGCGCATAGAGGCAGGCGCGGCCCAGCACCGGCAGCACGGCCTGCGTGCGGCGCCAGTCCTCGATCAGCACGAACAGGGCAAACACCGCGCAATAGGGCGCGGCGGTATACTTGATCTGGATCGCGAGGCCGCCCAGCAGCATGGCCGCCAGCATCGCTGGCAAAGATCCGGGCCGCACCAGCGCGAGGTACAGCATGCCAAGGCACAGCGGCGCGAACAGCAGTTCGCTCTGCGCCCCCCGGCAGCCGAACACCGTCATCGCCAGCAGATAGAGCAAGGCCGCGACCCAGCCCGTGCGCTGGTCCGCCAGCAGCGCGGCGATGCGATAGGCAAGCCACGCGCCGATGCAGGCGAACAGGTTCGCCATGACCAGATAGGCCCACGGCGCCGGCCCCAGCAGGCCATGCGCCGCGACATAGAGCAGGAACAGCCCGAGCGGCTTGCGATCCCAGATGTCGACGTAGGGCACCTGGCCCTGCAGCATGGCCTTGGCGACGTAGGAATAGAACTGCTCGTCGTGGTCGACGACCGGATTGTTCATCCACCACCCGCGCACCAGCAGCGAGCAGGCAGCGATGAACAGCAGCACCGGCGCCTCGCGCAGGAGGGCGCGGACCCACCCGCCCCCCGCCTGCCGCGCCGGCGCTGCGGTCATTCGACGGTGACCGACTTCGCCAGATTGCGCGGCTGATCGACGTCCGTGCCCTTGGCCACCGCCACGTGATAGGCGAGCAACTGCACCGGCACGGCATAGACCAGCGGCGCGATCAGCGGATGGACCTTGGGCATCTCGATGGTGGCGAGGCAGCCCTCGCCCGCTTCCTCGATGCCCGCCCGGTCGGAAATCAGCACGACCTTGCCGCCCCGCGCGCGCACTTCCTGCATGTTGCTCACGGTCTTCTCGAAGAGCGGCCCGGAAGGCGCCAGCACGATCACCGGCACTGCCTCGTCGATCAGCGCGATGGGTCCATGCTTCATCTCGCCGCTGGCATAGCCTTCGGCATGGATGTAGCTGATTTCCTTCAATTTCAGCGCGCCCTCCAGCGCCAGCGGATAGTCCGGACCGCGCCCCAGATAGAGCACGTCGCGCGCCGGGGCGATGAGGTGCGCCATCGCGGCGATCTCGTCGTCATGGCTCAGCGCGGCGTTCAGGGCGGCGGGGGTTTCCGCAAGCTGGTTGACGATATCGGCCTCTTCCTCATGGCTCAGCCGCCCGCGCTTGACCGCGAGGTGCGCCGCCAGCGCGGCCAGGACGGCAAGCTGGCAGGTGAACGCCTTGGTGCTGGCGACGCCGATTTCCGGCCCGGCGTGGGTCGGCAGCAGCAAGTCCGCCTCGCGCGCCATCGAGCTGGTCGGCACGTTGACGACGACCGCGATAGTCTGCCCTTCGGCCTTGCAGTGGCGCAGCGCCGCCAGGGTATCCGCCGTCTCGCCGCTCTGCGAAATAAAGAGGGACAGTCCCCCTTTTTCGAGCACCGGGTCGCGGTAGCGGAACTCGCTCGCCACATCGATGTCGACCGGCAGGCGCGCGAACTGCTCGAACCAGTACTTCGCGACCATGCCCGCGTAGTAGCTCGTCCCGCAGGCGACGATGGTGACGCGGCTGATGCTGGAGAGGTCGAAATCGATCTGCGGCAGCGCGACGGTCTGGTCGATCCGGCGCAAGTAGCTGCGCAGCGTCTGCGCCACCACGGTCGGCTGCTCGAAGATTTCCTTCTGCATGAAGTGGCGGAACTCGCCCTTCTCGATCGCCGCCGCCGTCGCGCCCGAAGCCACGATGGGCCGCGTGACAGCCGCGTTGTTCACGTCGTAGATCGTCGCGCCCTCGCGGGTGATGACGACCCAGTCGCCTTCCTCCAGATAGGTAATGCGCTGGGTCAGCGGCGCGAGCGCCAATGCGTCCGAACCGAGGTAGGTCTCGCCGTCCCCATAGCCCACCACCAGCGGCGAGCCGAGCCGCGCGCCGATCAGCATGTCGTCGTGCTGGCGGAAGGCGATGGCGAGCGCGAAGGCCCCGCGCAGCGTGGGCAGCACGGCCTTGACCGCGTCCTGCGGGCTGAGCCCCGCCTCGACCTGTTCGGACACGAGGTGCGCGACGACTTCGGTATCGGTCTCGCTCTCGAACGTGCGTCCGCGCGCAATCAGCGCATCGCGCAGCGGCTTGAAGTTCTCGATGATGCCGTTGTGGACAAGCGCCACTTCGCCCGTCGCGTGGGGGTGGGCATTGCTGGTGGTCGGCGCGCCGTGGGTCGCCCAGCGGGTGTGGGCAATGCCGATCAGGCCCGAAGCCGGATTACGCACCAGTTCGAGCACGAGGTTGTTGAGCTTGCCCTCGGCCCGGCGGCGCACGAGTTGTCCGCTCTCGACAAGGCAGATGCCCGCGCTGTCATAGCCGCGGTATTCCATCCGGCGCAGGCCGTCGACCAGCCGGTCCGCGACTTGTTCCTTGCCGACAATTCCGATGATTCCGCACATGGAGTGAGAGGCTTTCGCTTGGAGAGAAGGGGGCGCTTAGAGAGTATAGGGGACGCGGATGCCCGGCATTTCCGCCGGGAAGTCGCGAGTGTTGCGGGTTACCAGGATCGCCCCGTTGATCTGCGCGGTCGCGAGGATCAGCGCGTCGAGCAGTTTCATGCGGGTGCGGTGCCGGATATCCGCCGCGGCCTGCGCAATACGCCCATCGACTTCTACGATTTCAAACGGCGCGATTAAATCGCGGACATGATCGCGGGTCTCGAGCGGTTCGCCGGCAAGCACTTCCGTCCACGCGATCCGGCTGATGCGGTGCCGGTTGTAGCGCGAGAGCTCGGCGCGGGCCGGCGCCTTCCGGTTGAGCCAGTCGATGACGATATTGGTGTCGAAGAAGGGATCGGACATCGCCCTGGGCTCTGGCCGGATCAGAGGTCGTCGTAGGGGCGGCGGTCCTCGCGGATGGCCTGCTGGTATTCTACCCCGTCACCGATGTCGGTGCGATCCTTCCAATAGCCGAACCCGCGCTCGATCCAGTCCTTGCTGCCGCCGCCGGGGCTTTGCGCCTTGTACGTCGCGACCGCATCGCGCAGCACGGCCGCGCGCGATTTGCCCTGCTCCGCCGCACGCGCGTCGAGCCAGCGGATGTCGTCATCGGGGAGATCGGCGAGAATGCGTGTCATGGTGATATCGCGATATCATATCATGATATCATGTCAAACGGATTCACTTGGGCTTGCCAGCCCTCCCCCGCACGATAGGCTCGACAGGTAAACAAGTCCGTACAGCCGATGCGGGAATGGGGAGCCGAGATGACCCAAGCGTCCACCCTCAAGGTCTATCACCTGCCCGGCGCGTGGGGCCTGCCCACGGTCAGCCCGTTCTGCCTCAAGCTCGATGCCTGGCTGCGCATGACCGGCATTCTGCACGAAAGCCACACCGCCGCGACGCCGTTCGCCGGGCCAAAAGGCAAGGCCCCGTGGATCGAGCTTGATGGGCAGAAACTGGGCGATTCAACCTTCATCGTGGCCCACCTTGCTGCGCGGTATGGGGTCGATCCCGATGCCCATCTCACCCCGGCCCAGCAGGGTATGGCGGTCGCGATCCAGCGTCTGATCGACGAGAACCTCTACTGGACCATGGTCCATGATCGCTGGATGAACGAGGCCAACTGGAAGCAATTCCGCGACATCGTGCTCGGCGGGCTGGCCGTCCCTGTCCGCCGCGTGCTCGGCCCCATCGCCCGGCGCGGGGTGAAGAAGCAGCTCGAAGGCCACGGCATCGGCATCCATGCGCCGGAGGAAATCGCCGCCATCGGCCGGCGGGATGTGAACGCGCTCGCCGCGATCCTCGGTGATCAGGAGTGGTTCTTCGGCGATACGCCCAGCACGACCGACGCGGCCGCCTACGCCCAGCTCGTCAACATCTGGCGCGCCCCGTTCGAAAGCGAAGTGCGCCGCGCCATCGGCCAGTCGCCCAACCTCGTCGCCTTCATCGACCGCTTTGCGGCGCGGTACTACTAACGGTTCTCGCGCCACCACCTGAACGTGAACACCGCGGCGCTCGGCCCGTCACGGCCCAGCTCGGCCAGCTTGTCGAGCGCTTCGGCCACGCTCGGGATATGCCCCTCCGGCACATGCCACAGCGCCAGTGAGGGCTCCATCGGATCGAACCAGTCGCTGCGCCGCGCCAGCACCGCGCGGTGATCGGCCTGGCGATAGGCAAAGGCTTCGAGCGAGGCCACATCGCGCCAGACGGAGAGGTTGACGATGAAATCGGCGTCCCCCGCCACGGCCTCGATCGCCGTCGCGTCATTGGCATCGCCCTCGCCCACCAGCCGCCAGATGAACCCGTCCGCCGCATCGGCCTCAGCGTTCACATGATCGAGCGCGTCCATGAAGCTCTGGTTGGCAGGGTCTGCCTTGGGGCGGCGGAAGCGGGCGACGTTGAGCTGGGCAATCGGCATCAGGGCCTCGTGTCAGAGTTCGCGCCGGAAATAGACCACCCGCTCGGTTTCGACAAACCCGGCCGCGCGGTGGAAAGCGTGCGAATCGGCATCATCGGCAAGGGCATCGGAGGCAAATTCGCTGCATCCCTGCGCCCGCCCCCAATCCGCCACCGCATCGCACAGCCGCCGCGCGACGCCCTGCCCGCGCACCGACGCATCGACGTATATGCCCTCGAGAAACACCACGGGCGACGTCTCACACCCGTTCACATAGTCCTGCCGCAGCGCCGCTTCGGCAAAGCCGACGACCACATCGCCATCGAGCGCGACCAGATTGAGCAACCTCTCCGGCTCCGCCAGTTGCGCCTCCGCTTCGACGCGGTGCTCGGCTTCGGTCAGTTCATCCCACAGCGCATGGCGCAGCGCCGCCCAGCCGTCCAAATGCTCCGGACCGGCCGAAGCAAGGACGATCACTTCCGCTCGGCTTTCTTGCGCTTCATGGCATCGTGGAAGCGGTCGGCCCAGCCGGGCTTCACCAGTTGCTCGCCGCGCACCAGCCGCAGTTCGCCGTCCGCCACGTCGCGGCTCACCGCGCTGCCAGCCGCGACGATGGCATCCGCGCCGATCTTCACAGGGGCAATCAGCGCGGAGTTCGAGCCGATGAACGCGCGCTCGCCGATCACCGTGCGGTACTTGAAGTAGCCATCATAGTTGCAGGTGATCGTGCCCGCGCCGATGTTCGCCCCCGCGCCCACATCGGCATCGCCAAGGTAGGTCAGGTGATTGGCCTTGGCGCCCGCATGGAGCACGGCGTTCTTCACTTCGACGAAGTTGCCGACACGCGCCTTCTCCTCCAGCACCGCGCCCGGCCGCAGCCGCGCGAAGGGGCCGACCGAGGTGCCGGTTTCCAGCCGCGCGCCCTCGATATGGCAGAAGGCGTGGATGACGACGCCGTCCGCCACGATCACGCCCGGGCCGAACACCACGTTCTGCTCCACCGTCACATCGCGGCCGAGCACGGTGTCCCACGCGAACCACACCGTTTCCGGCGCGACGAGGCTGGCGCCATCGACCATCGCCTGCACACGGCGCTTCTGCTGCCAGCGCGCTTCGGCTTCCGCGAGTTCGGCGCGGCTGTTGATCCCGGCCACTTCATCCGCATCGTCCGTCACCACCACGGCGCAGACGCGGCCATCGCCGTTCGCCACGTTGACGATATCGGTGAGGTAGTATTCCCCCTGCGCGTTGTCATTGCCGACCCGCGCGAGGAGGCCGAACAGGTCGCTGCCACGCACGGCCATCAGGCCCGAATTGCACAAACGGCAGGCGCGCTCCTCGGCGCTGGCGTCCTTGTGCTCGACCATCTTCTTGACCACGCCGTCCTCGGCGATCACGCGGCCATATTGCAGCGCGTCTTCCGGCTCGAAGCCGAGCACGACGACCGCCGGGTTGTCCGCCCCGTGCAGCCGCTCCAGCATCGCGCGCATCGTTTCGGTGCGCACGAAAGGCACGTCGCCATAGAGAATCAGCACGTCGCCAGTGAAGCCCTCCAGCGCGCCTTCCGCCTGCTGCACCGCATGGCCGGTGCCCAGCTGCGGGTCCTGCACCGCAAGCTCGGCAGTCTCACCCAGCGCCTTGGCCAGCTGATCGCGCCCTGCCCCCACGACGACGACCTTGCGCTGCGGCTCCAGCGCATCGGCGCTGGCGAGCAAGTGCATCAGCATGGGCCGCCCGGCGATTGGGTGGAGCACCTTGTGGAGGTCGCTTTTCATGCGGGTGCCCTTGCCGGCGGCAAGGACGACAAGAGCGAGGGGGGGGAGAGCGAGAGGAGAGGCGCTTTCAGTCATGTGCAAGTCATTGCCAGCATTTGCTTGCAGTTTCCAGAAGGTGCCGCCACGGAATGGCCGATGACGGATTTTCCCTTCCAGATCGTCGGTTTCGACCTCGACGGCACCCTGCTCGATACCGCTTATGACATCGGTAATGCGCTCAATCACGCGCTCGCCCATGTCGGCCGCCCGCTCGTCCCGCTGGAGGAAGCGCGGCGCTTTATCGGCGGCGGCAGCGCGCAGATGCTGCACAATGCGCTCCATGCCAGCGGCGGGATGGACGGGATCGATTTCCCCGCCCTGCAGGAACGCCTGCTCGGCTTCTATGCGGAGAACATCGCCCATTACACCGCGCTGTTCCCCGGCGGGGAAGCGATGATGGACGCGCTCGCCGCGCGCGGCGTCCACCTCGCCATTGCCACCAACAAGCGCGAGGATCTGGCCCGCCGCCTGTTCGATGAACTGGGCCTCACCGCGCGCTTTGCCACGATCATCGGCGGCAACACGCTGGGCCCCGGCCGCGCCAAGCCCGCGCCGGACATGCTCCACGAAATGGCCCGGCGCTGCGGCGGCGGGGCGGCGGCGTTCGTGGGCGACACCACTTTCGACGTGGGCGCGGCGCGCGCGGCGGGCATGCCGGTTGTCGCCGTCCGCTTCGGGTTCAATGATCTTCCGGCAGACGAGCTGGGCGCCGATGCCGTGATCGATCACTTCGACGAACTCGTCCCGGTACTGGAAAACCTGTCGCGATAGAAAAAGGTGGGGGCGGCGCAGAATATCTGCGCCTCTCGCGCGCCTTGCCATCGCGCCGTGGCAGCGCCACTCTTGGGGCAAGCGGCAGCTTCCCCAAGGAGAGTTTCATGTCCGAAGAATACGTGCCCCCCAAAGTCTGGGTCTGGGACAAGTCCAACGGCGGCGCCTTCGCCGGCGTCAACCGCCCCACCGCCGGTGCCCAGCGCGAGCACACGCTCCCCGTCGGCGAGCATCCGTTCCAGCTCTATTCGCTTGGCACGCCCAATGGCCAGAAGGTCACGATCCTGCTCGAGGAACTGCTCGAACTGGGCATCACCGAAGCCGAATATGACGCCTGGCTGATCAAGATCTTCGAAGGCGATCAGTTCACCAGCGGCTTTGTCGATATCAACCCCAATTCCAAGATCCCCGCGATGGTCGACCGCAGCGGGCCGGAACCATTCCGCCTGTTCGAATCGGGTGCGATGCTCGTCCACCTCGCGGAGAAGTTCGGCAAGTTCCTCCCCGCCTCCGGCCCGGCGCGCGCCGAAGTGCTGTCGTGGCTGTTCTGGCAGGTCGGCTCCGCGCCGTTCATGGGCGGCGGCTTCGGCCACTTCTACGCCTATGCGCCGTTCAAGATCGAATACGCGATCGATCGCTATGCGATGGAAACCAAGCGCCTGTTCGATGTGGCGAACAACCGCCTCAAGGAAACGCGGTTCCTCGGCGGCGACGAATATACCATCGCCGACATGGCCGCCTATCCGTGGCTCGGCAATATCTACCTCGGCGAAGCCTATGGCGATGCGGCGACGTTCCTCTCGATGCACGAGTACGAAGCCGTCGGCCGCTGGGTCGCGGAAATCGACGCGCGCCCGGGTGCGAAGCGCGGCCGTCTGGTCAACAGCAACAAGGGCATCCTCGAACGCCACAGCGCGGCAGACTTTGCCGCCCTGCCGGAAGGCACGCTCTGATCTGATACTGCCGAAACTTGAGTTCTGAGCACTTTCCCATCCCCGCTCACCCTGAGCCTGTCGAAGGGTGCTGGCGCTACCGCCGCGCCAGATGCTTCGACAAGCTCAGCATGAGCGGGTTGGGTTTGGTTGGCAGAAGTACCACCCCCTGCCCCATCCGCCCCTTTTCATTCACGAACCCGACGTTATAAGCGCGCCACTCTGATGGGGCGTCGCCAAGTGGTAAGGCACCGGTTTTTGGTACCGGCATTCGGAGGTTCGAATCCTCCCGCCCCAGCCAGCATCCCCCACTGGCGGGGGTGGGCAGGCCGCAAACACCGCGCTAGCGTGCGCTCCCGATGACCAACCTGCGCCTCAACCCGATCTACGCCGACATGCCCGTCACCGTGTTCGAGCACATGTCGGGCCTCGCCCGCAGCCTCGGCGCGATCAATCTGGGGCAGGGCTTTCCCGATACGCCGCCACCCGCCGCGCTCACCGCCGCCGCGATGCGCGCGATGGAAACGCGCTCGCAGCAATATCCGCCGAGCATGGGCCTGCCCGAACTGCGCGATGCCGTCTGCGCATTCTACGCGCGCGAGCAGGGGCTGAACCTCACCCGCGAACAAGTGGTGATCACTTCCGGCGCGACAGAGGCGATTGCCGCCGCGATCCTCGCCGTCGTCGGTGTCGGCGACGAAGTCCTGCTGTTCTCACCCGCCTACGATGCCTATGCCCCGCTGGTCCGCCGCGCGGGCGGGGTGCCGGTGTTCGTCCCCCTCGCCCCGCCTGCCTGGGGCTATGACGAAGCCGCCATCCGCGCCGCGATCACCCCGCGCACCCGCGCGCTGATCCTCAACGATCCGCTCAACCCGACCGGCTCGGTCGCCAGCGCGGACGAACTCGCTCTCCTCACCCGGATCGCCTGCGAGCACGATCTCGTCGCGATCTGCGATGAAGTGTGGGAAGCCGTGCGCTTCGATGGCCGCGCGCACCGCTCGCTGCTCGCCGAACCGAGCATGGCGGAGCGCACGATCAAGATCGGCTCGGCGGGGAAGATCTTCGGCGCGACAGGCTGGAAAGTCGGCTGGATGGTGGGCGATGCCGCACTGGCGGCGGTGCTCGCCAAGGCGCACCAATTCCTCACCTTCACCACCCCGCCGATGCTGCAATGGGCCGCTGCCGAGGGGCTGGCCGATCCGGCGATCACGCGAGGCCTCCACGCCGAATGGTCCGCCTCGCGCCGCGTTCTGATCGATGGCCTCACCAGGGCCGGGTTCAAGGTGCTTGATAGCGTGGCGACTTGGTTCGCCTGCATCGACCTCCCCGCCAGCGGCATCGCGCTCGACGACCGCACGTTCAGCGAACGCGCGGTGCGCGAGGCCGGCGTCGCCTCGATTCCGCTCTCCGCGCTGTGGGAGGGAGACGGTGGCCCGACCACCATCCTGCGCCTGTGCCATTGCAAGCCGCCCGCGATGCTGGAGGACGCGGTAGCACGCCTCAGCGCATGGCGCGCAGGGCTCTAGGCAGCAAGCCCCGCCAGCCACTCCGCAATCATCGCGCGCCCTGCCGCCACCGCGCCGGGGCCGTGCGCCGCGTGGGCCGCGCGCAGTTCGTCCGGGCAGCGCCCGGCGGCGGCAAGGTAATCGAAGTCCTGCGCGATCCAGTCCTCGAAGCGCTCGTCCTCGCCCATCTCGGCGTGGAACTGCAGCGCCAGCACATTGCGCCCGCGCCGGAAGGCCTGATGCTGATACAGCGCGCTGGAGGCGAGCAGCTCCGCGCCTTCCGGCAGGGTGAACGTATCGCCATGCCAGTGCAGCACCGGCACGTCTGCCAGATGGCGGAGCGGCCCCGCAGCATCATGGATCGTCACCGGCCCGAAGCCGATTTCCTTCACCGGCCCGGCATAGACCTCCGCCCTCAGCGCCGCCGCAATCATCTGCGCGCCGAAGCACACCCCCAGCGTCGGGCGGTCCGCCGCCAGCCTTCGCGCGAGCAGTTTCAACTGGCACGAAATCCACGGATGCGCCTCACGCTCGTAGACGCCCATCGGCCCGCCCATCATCACCACCAGATCGGGCGAGACGAGATCGAGCGCGTGGAAATCCTGATCGTCCACGTCGACCCGGTCGATCGCATAGCCCGCCGCCTCGATCGGCGCGCGAAACCCCGCGACACCTTCGCGCGGGACATGGCGGATGATCAAGGCAGACTTCATGGCAGGTCGGGCTCCCGAGTCGGATGCTTATTTCTACCAAAAAGATAGACTATTTCCAGCGAGAGCGAATTGCGACCTTGAAAGCACAGCTTGCGCGCACCTGCTCGATGATCGCGACAAAGCCCTTCGCACGGCCCCGGCGAGTCGTTAATCTTCCGCAACATTTCAAGGAGTTCTCTGTGCGCAAGCCCCTCTCGACCCGCGTTGCCCTCACGCTTCTGCTCGCCCTTTCAGCCCCGCTCCCGGCTATGGCACAAACCGCCGCGCCCGCCGCGCAGGCGGAAAGCGAAACCGCCCGGCTTTACGCATTCCTCGACAAGGCCTTTGCCGAGCAGCTGCGCCTGCAGCCCCAGCTGGCCACGTACCTTGGCGACAAGACCGGCGAGGACCAGCTCGACGACATCAGCGATGCGGCTATCTTGCGGCGCCTCGAATGGCGCCGCGCCAGCGTGGCGCAGATGAAAGCGCAGTTCGACCGCGCGAAACTCACGCCGGAGGGCCAGACCAACTACGACATCTGGGCGCAGGAGCTTGACCGCGCCGAGCTGAGCTACCGCTTCCGCACCTATACGCCGCCGTTCTACTCGTTCCTCTACGCGCTCCCCACGCAGCTCCCCGATTTCCTGATCAACACCCACACGGTCAAGGATGCGGACGATATGCGCGCCTATGCCGCGCGGCTGCGCGCGCTGCCGGCCGTGCTGGACGAAGGCATCCGCCAGAGCCGCGCCTCCGATGCCGCCGGCGTGCGCGCGCCGCGCTTCCAGATCGAGCGGCTGATCACCAGCAGCAGCGCGGTCATCACCGGTGCGCCGTTCGATGCGGGCAAGGATTCACCGCTCTGGGCGGATGCGCAGGGCAAGATCGCCAAGCTGCAGTCCGCCGGGAAGATCACGCCCGCCGAAGCCGAAACCCTGCGCGCCGATACGCGCGCTGCGCTGCTGGCGATCCGGCCCGCCTACGAACGCGTGGTCGCCTGGGCCAAGGATAACCTGCCGAGCGCGCCATCCGGCCGGGTCGGGGCGATTTCGCTCCCCGGCGGGGTCGAGTGGTACGCCGCCGCCTTGAGGCTCAACACCACCACCGATCTCACCGCCGCCCAGATCCACCAGATCGGGCTCGATGAAGTCACCCGGATCGAAGGCGAGCAGGACAAGCTCGCGCAGGAAGGCGGCTTCAAGGACCGCTTTGCCTTCTACGCCGATCTCGAACGCCGGCACCCGCCCGTGCCGTGGACCGACGCGCTGCGCGCCGAATACTTGCGCCAGGCCAATGCGGTGATCGCGCATAACCGCACGCTGCTGCCCAAGTTCTTCAACACCCTGCCGACCAAGGCGATGGAAGTGGTGCGCGAGCCCGCCTTTCGCGAAGTGCCGGGCGGCGCCGCCCACGCCTCGGGCCCCAGCGCCGACGGTGCGCGGCCGGGCCGCGTCTATGTCCACTTGCTCGGCCTGACGAGCGATCCCTCGTTCGATGCCATGGTCGATCTGATGTGCCACGAAGGCGTGCCCGGCCACGTCACGCAGGGCGATATCCAGATCGGCCAGACCTCCGGCCCGCGCTTCCGCCAGGCCACCCGCTATGTCGCGTTCGGTGAAGGCTGGGGCCTCTATTCCGAAGCGCTGTGCAAGGAAATGGGCGCCTTCCCGGACCGGGCGAGCGACTTCATGCGGCTCGAGGCCGAACTGTTCCGCGCCGCACGACTGGTGGTCGATACCGGCATCCACGCGCTCGGCTGGGATGAGGACAAGGCAGTCGCCTACATGATCGAGCGCGGCCGGGCGACGCCCGATCAGGCCCGCTCCGAAGTGCGGCGCTACATCACGCTGCCGGGGCAGGCGACCGGCTACAAGATCGGCATGCTCAAGATCATGGAACTGCGCCGCAAGGCCGAGCAGGAACTCGGCGCGAAGTTCGATATCCGCTCGTTCCACGATCTGCTGATCGGCTCGGGCAGTCTGCCGCTCTCGATCCTCGAAACCAAGGTCGATGCATGGATCGCCGCGAGGCGCTGACAGTCAGAGCCCCAGCTTCTGCCAGAAATCCTCGGCCGTCAGGCTGCGCTCCTGCTGCGGCGCCTCGCCCGAGAGGCGCCATGAGGGATGCGGCAGGCGGGAATTGGCAATCACCGCAGAAGCGGGCTTGCGGCTGCGGCGGAGTTGGCTCGAAACGCGCGTCATCTTCGTATCTCCTGTTTCGGAACACGAATCTGGCGTGGTCGCCCGGGTCCGTGCGCTTTAGCCGTTGGTGACGCGGAGCAAGCTGACATCCATCAAAAGCCGCGGTGGCGCCGGGGACCCATTGCAGGGAGAGGGGAGAGGATGCATCCCCGGCGCACGCCATTTCTCTACTCAATGAGTTGAGTTTTGTCCCATCAGGATTTCTGCAGGGCACCCAAGTTTTGCTTGAGCGCCCACGAAAAAGGCCCGCCGCGCGATCTCGTCGCACGGCGGGCCAGCTTTCCTCCCCAGGAAAGTAGTGTTCGGGACGTCCCGGGCCTCAGCGGCCCATGGCGCTCCCAAGGCGGTGGTAAAGGTGCGAGAACTTCACCGATTCCGGCTGGTCCTCGATCACCTTGAGGTAGTGCAGCACTGCCTCGCGAATGAGCTTGAAATCTTCGGTGGAAAGGACCGCGCGGGCCCGAGTCGGTTCAGCCATTGTCCTTGCTCCTTTTGCCTCCCCTCCCGCTTGCGGGAGGGGTCGGGGGTGGGCCTTATTAGGCCGCGAACTGGTTCATCGTGTTGTGCGCGCCGCCCGCCTTCAGGGCTGCCTCACCGGCGAAGTATTCCTTGTGATCATCGCCAAGGTCCGACCCGGCCATGTTCTGGTGCTTCACGCAGGCGATGCCCTGGCGGATTTCCGCGCGCTGGACGTTCTTGACGTAGCCGAGCATCCCGGCGTCGCCGAAGTATTCCTTGGCGAGGTTGTCGGTGCTGAGCGCCGCGGTGTGGTAGGTCGGCAGGGTGATGAGGTGGTGGAAAATGCCCGCCTCACGCGCCGCATCGCGCTGGAAGGTGCGGATGCGCTCGTCGGCTTCGTCCGCCAGATCGGTGCCGTCGTAGTCCACGCTCATTAGCCGCGCCCGGTCATAGGCGCTCATGTCGCGGCCTTCGGTAGTCCAGGCATCGAACACCTGCTGGCGGAAGTTCAGCGTCCAGTTGAAGCTGGGCGAGTTGTTGTAGACCAGCTTGGCGTTGGGGATCACTTCGCGGATGCGGTTCACCATGCCGCCGATCTGGCCGATGTGGGGCTTCTCGGTCTCGATCCACAGCAGGTCCGCGCCGTTCTGCAGGCTCGCGATGCAATCGAGCACGCAGCGGTCCTCACCGGTGCCGGGGCGGAACTGGAAGAGGTTCGAAGGCAGGCGCTTCGGGCGCAGCAGCTTGCCGTCGCGGCTGATCAGCACGTCGCCGTGACCGAGCGTGGCGCTATCGACTTCCTCGCAATCGAGGAACGCGTTGTACTGGTCGGCCAGATCGCCCGGCTCCTTCACGTAAGCGATCTGCTTGGTGAGGCCAGCTCCAAGGCTGTCGGTGCGGGCCACGATCACGCCGTCATCCACGCCCAGTTCCATGAACGCATACCGGACAGCGCGGATCTTCGCGAGGAAGTCCTCGTGCGGCACGGTAACCTTGCCGTCCTGATGGCCGCACTGCTTTTCGTCCGAGACCTGGTTCTCGATCTGGATGCAGCACGCGCCCGCTTCGATGAACTTCTTGGCGAGGAGGTAGGTCGCCTCGGCATTGCCGAAGCCGGCGTCGATGTCCGCGATGATCGGCACGACGTGCGTTTCGTACTCGTCGATCTTGTGCAGCAGGCGGTGCGTATTGACCGCGTCGCCCGCAGCCTTCGCCGCATCGAGCTCGCGGAACAGCATGCCCAGCTCGCGCGCATCGGCCTGACGCAGGAAGGTGTAGAGCTCTTCGATCAGCGCCGGCACGCTGGTCTTCTCGTGCATCGACTGATCGGGCAGCGGGCCGAACTCGCTGCGCAGCGCGGCAACCATCCAGCCCGAAAGGTAGAGGTAGCGGCCCTTGGTCGTGCCGAAGTGCTTCTTGATGGAGATCATCTTCTGCTGGCCGATGAACCCGTGCCAGCAGCCGAGCGACTGCGTGTACTTGGCCGGATCGGCATCATAGGCAGCCATGTCGGCGCGCATGATCTTGGCGGTGTACTTCGCGATGTCGAGCCCGGTCTGGAAGCGGTTCTGCAGACGCATGCGCGCCACCGAGGCGGCGTCGATTCCATCCCAGGGCTTGCCATAAGGCGCGATCGCCTTGGCGGCTTCGTTGATGGTCTGCGAATAGGTCATGTTCCACGCTTCCTGTTGGGGGTAGGCTTGTGACCTCCGGCTAGACCCGCAAAAGCACACGCGGAACCCGCAGCGCGGTCATGTTGTCAAACTTTACAGAATATGCTTGTAAAGTTGTGCAGCTCACACAAGGCCGGACAAACCATGGAATCGCGCCCGCTCTACCTCGGCCCCCGCTTGAAGCGCCTGCGCCGCGAACTAGGCCTCACCCAGGCGGTCATGGCCGATGATCTCGCGATTTCGCCGAGCTACATCGCCCTCCTCGAGCGCAACCAGCGCCCGCTGACGGCGGACCTGCTGCTGCGTTTGGCCAAGGCCTACAAGCTCGATGTCAGCGAACTCGCGGCGGACGAGCGCGATGACTATGCCCGCCGCCTGTCCGATGTGCTCAAGGATCCGATCTTCGCCGAGATCGACCTGCCCGCGCTCGAAGTGGCCGACGTTGCCACCAGCTATCCGGGGATCACGGAGGCGATGTTGCGGCTCCACACCGCCTATATGCGCGAACAGCAGGCGCTGGCCGGCCTGCGCGGCACCGGCAGCACGGATGCCGATCCGCTGGCCGAAGCCCGCCGCTTCGTCGCCGTGCGCCGCAACTATTTCCCCGCGCTCGACAGCCGGGCCGAAGCTCTGGCGGAAGAGATCGAGAAGCTCGGCGGCCTGCAGGAAGGCGGGCTAGCCGAATATCTGCGCAGCCAGGGCCTGCGCGTCCGCCTCATGCCCGCAGACATCATGATGGACGCGCTCCGCCGCTATGATCGCCACGCCGAACAGCTGCTGATCGACGAGACGCTGGGGCCGCAGGCCCGCCGCTGGCAGATGGCGCTGCACATCGCCTACACCGCACTGCGCAGCGAAATCGCCGCCATGGTGCGCGGTGCCAGCTTCTCGAGCGAGACCGCCGCCCAGCTCGTCCGCCGCGCGCTCGCCGCCTATGGCGCCGCTGCCCTCATCATGCCCTACGATCGCTTCGCCCGCGCGGTGGAAGCGCGCGCGTACGATATCGAGGCGCTCTCGGGCCAGTTCGGCGCCAGCTTCGAACAAGTCGCGCACCGCCTCACCACGCTCAACCGCCCCGGACAGGAACGCGTGCCGTTCTTCTTCATCCGCGTCGATGCGGCGGGCAACGTCTCCAAGCGGCTCGACGGTGCGGGCTTTCCCTTCGCCGCGCACGGCGGTGGCTGCCCGCTGTGGACGCTCCACGATTGCTTCCGCCGCCCCGGCGAAGTGCTCACCCAGTGGCTCGAACTCCCCGGCGGCGAGCGCTTCTTCAGCGTTGCGCGCAGCGTCACCTCGGGCGGCGGCGGCCACGGTAAACCCGCCATCCTGCGCGCCATCGCGCTCGGCTGCTCTGCCGAACACGCATCAAGGCTGATCTACGCACGCGGCGAGCAACCGGCGGCCACCCCCATCGGCGTCACCTGCCGCCTGTGCAACCGCGCCACCTGCACCGCCCGCGCCGAACCGCCGCTGGGCCGCGAGATCCTGCCCGACGACTACAGGAAGACGCCGGAACCGTTCGTGTTTGCGGAAAGCTGAAGAACCCCTCCGACCTGCCTGGCAGCAGGCCACCTCCCCATTTGTCCCTGCGGGAAAAATGGAGAGGACTTTATTTCCCTCCCCATTTTCGTCGAAGACGCAAATGGGGAGGTGGCAGCCCGCAGGGCTGACGGAGGGGGTATTCCTCATTTCCCGCACACCCCATTGCACAAATCCCGATTGACCCCGCCCGCACACCCCCCGAAACCCTCGACCAGGGACAACCAGGGGGCCAGCCACATGATCACACGCCGCACACTGATGGCGAGCCTCGCCGCGGCCGCCGTACTGCCGCGTATCGCCCGCGCTGCCGCGCCGGCTGACGGCGTCGACCCCGCGCTCGTGACGTTCATCCAGGGCCTGCCCAAGAGCGAGTACCACGTTCATCTCGAAGGCACGCTCGAGGCCGAAATGAAGTTCATGCTGGCCAAGCGCAACGGCCTGAACCTCCCGTTCGCCGATGTTGCCGCGATGAAGGCGAGCTACAACTACCACGATCTCGCCAGCTTCCTCGCCATCTACTACGACGGCATGAAAGTGCTGCTTACGGAAGCGGACTTTCGCGACCTCGCCTATGCCTATCTCGCCAAGGCCGCCTCGCAGAACGTCATCTACACCGAGATGTTCTTCGATCCGCAGGAGCACCTGAAGCGCGGCGTGCCGATGGAAGCGGTGATCATGGGCATCACCCGCGCGCGGCGGGAAGCCGAGGCGAAGCTCGGCATCCGCTCGCAGCTCATCCTGTGCTTCGTGCGCGATTCGTCAGCAGAAAGCGCCATGGCCGCGCTCGATGCGGTGCTCCCCTTCAAGCAGTACCTCGTCGGCGTCGGGCTCGATTCGGATGAAGCCGGCCACCCGCCGGAAAAGTTCGCCGCCCACTTCGCCAAGGCTCGCAGCCATGGCCTCCATGTCACGGCGCACTGCGATATCGATCAGCCCGGCACGCTCGCCAATATCCGCACCGCGCTGGTGGACCTCAAGGTCGACCGCATCGACCACGGCGGCAACATCGTCCAGTCGCCCGAACTCGTCGCCATCGCCAAGCAGCGCGGCCTTTACTTCACCGTCTGCCCCACGTTCTCAGGCACCTTGCGCAAGGGCCTCGCCCAGCCGGTCGACGTGGTGCGCGCGATGCTGGATGCGGGCCTCAAGGTCACGATCTCGTCAGACGACCCGGCCTACATGGCCAGCGAGTATGTCAACGAGGTGCTTCTGCGCGCCGTCACCCGCAGCAACCTCACCCGCACCGAACTCGCGCAG
Organism: uncultured Novosphingobium sp.; assembly: GCA_964413325.1. Taxonomy (GTDB): domain Bacteria; phylum Pseudomonadota; class Alphaproteobacteria; order Sphingomonadales; family Sphingomonadaceae; genus Novosphingobium. The sequence continues at coordinate 245,832 of CAYPRK010000003.1, forward strand.
ATCGCCCGCAACGGCTTCGAGGCGGCGTGGCTGCCCGAGCCGGACAAGGCTGCGCTGATCGGGCGGCTGGACCGCTATCTCGCCAGCGCCTGATCCCCATCCAGCCGCAGCGCCACCGGCAGCGCCGCGACAATCGCCAGAGCGCAGATCACCCCGCCGACCGGCCCGATCAGCGTATAGGCGCCAAACCCCTGCGCCATCGCGCCCGCTGCCAGCGAACCGAGGCTCTGCGAAAGCAGCCAGGTGCCCGAAGTCATCACCGCCAGCCGCTCGCCGCCGGGCTGCGCATAAGCAAGGCGGAGCAGCAGCGGGTACGTCAGGAACCAACTGACCATAAAGGCGATGAACGCCGCGCCGAAAGCCGGTGCGCTCCCCACGGTCGTCAGCAGGCCGCACATCAGCGCGCAGACGCCGAGCGCCGCCGCCAATGGCCACGCGCGCGGCAGGCGGCCGATCACCATGGCAAGGCCCGCATTGCCCACCGCGCTCGCGAGCACCGCTGCGCTCTGGTAAAGCCCGAACTCGGTCGCCGGAATGCCGATGGCATGCGCGGTGCGCTCGATGAACGGCCAGATCGCCAGCGACCCAAACGCGAACAGCGCCATCGCCGCCAGCACGCGGAAGCCGTCTCCGCCGATGGGTGCAGAGCCAGCCCCGGGGTCAGCGACATCACCCTTGCCAGCGCCTTTTCCTTTGGGCAGCAGCAGCGCGCACAGGCCAAACAGCACTGAAACACCAGCTAGCCCGAGAAACATCCCGAAAGCGCCATGATCGCGCCCGATCATCGGCACCAGGATGGCAATCGCGCTGTAGAGCAAAGTCTGCACCGCGATCCCCAGCGAAATCCACCGCGCCGGATTGCCGGTGCGTCCGGCCGCAAGGTTCAGCGCGCTGTTCATCAGGCCAAAGCCCAGCCCGGTGCCGATCCGCCCGGCAAACAGCAGCGCATAGGCCCCGGTCAGCGCTGATCCCGCCTGCGCCGTGATCACCACCACGCTCGCGATCATCGCCAGCACCCGCGCATCAAGCCCCCGCGCGCGCGGCGCAACGACGAACATCGCCGCCGCATAACTGAGCGTCTCGGCCATGTTCCACGCGCCCATCGCAAACGGCGTGAAGCCGAACCGGTCCATCAGCCCGCCGACGAGGTAGGTCGTGAAGTTGTTGCCGATATGCGCCGCCGCCGTCGCTGCGCCGATGCCGATCAGAGTGGGGACAAAGGGAACGCTGTCCTTGCCCGCGGTGCTTGCGCTGCCTTGCGTCATATCCATCGCCCGCAGGGGTGGCATGCTGCGCAGCAAGTGGCAATGAGGGCAAAGGGTTGTTTTACAGTTGTCCAATCAATTGATACGCCATACCCTGTCAAATTATGTCACATTCCTGCCCAGACCTGATCCATGGCCGGCGCCCCGCGTCGTTCCGCTATGGCAAGGTGCAGGACTGGCGCCCGCCGCCATGCATGGGCTGATCCGCTCCGCCGCGATCGCTTCTGCAACATGACGGGATATTCCCATGAAGATTTCTGCCCTCGAGGTGCGGCCGGATGCCCTCCTCGCCACATGGTCCAAAACGGGCCGGGTGACCTACCCCACGCTCTGGCTGCGCGACAATTGCCCGAGCGCCTTCCACGAACAGACCGACGAGCGCGTGCTCGATCTGCTCGCGCTCGATGAAGAACCGGTCCTCGTGGGCGCCGAGCAAAACGGCGACACAGTGGTCCTCAACTATCGCGACGGCCACGTCAGCCATATGCCGGTGCAGGTTCTCGCCGCGCACCGACCCGGCCGCCCGGCGGCCGATCCGGCGGCCATCGCAAAGCGGCTGTGGCGCGCCGATCTGACTGCGGCGGGCCTGCCCCGCTATGCCGCGAACCGCATTCTCGAAAACGCCTGCGCACTGCGGGCCTGGATGCAGGACACCGCCGCCGTCGGCCTCTCGATCGTCGACGGCCTCGACAACCGGGTCGACGCCGGCATCGAAGTCGCCTGCAAGATCGGCTTCCTGCGCGAAACCAACTTCGGCATGACCTTCGAAGTGGTCAGCAAGCCTGATCCCAACAACCTCGCCTACACCGCCGTCACCCTGCCACTGCACACCGACCTGCCCAACCAGGAAGTGCCGCCGGGGTTCCAGTTCCTCCACTGCATCGCCAACGAGGCGGCAGGCGGCGGCTCGCTTTTCGCCGACGGCTTCGCCCTGGCCGAAGACTTGCGCACGAAGGACCCCGAGGCCTTCCGCCTGCTCAGCGAAATCGCCATCCCCTTCCGCTTCCATGATCGCGACGCCGATATCCGCACCCACGCGCCGGTGATCACGCTCAGCCGCACCGGCAAGGTTACCGAAATCCGCTGGAATGCGCATATCGCGGCCACGTTCGACATGGCGCCCGAAGTGATGCCGGCCTACTACCGCGCCTACCGCACTTTCATGGCGATGACGCGTGATCCGGCCTACCAGATCACCTTCAAGCTGGCAGCGGGCGAAATGATCGTGTTCGACAACCGCCGCGTGCTGCATGGCCGCGAAGCCTTCGATCCCTCGACCGGCTTCCGCCACCTCCACGGCTGCTACGTCGATCGCGGCGAATTCAACTCGCGGTTGCGGCTGCTGGCGCGTAAAACCCACTGAGCGCACTCGGGGCCGGGGGCGCATTCGCGGAGAAATGGAGCTGCCGCCGATGTCCTCCACACCACCCGTCGCGCTGATCATTGGTATGGGGCCCGGCCTCTCCGCCGCGCTGGCGCAGCGCTTTGCTGCTGGCGGCTATGCCGTGGCCGGTTTCGCCCGCAGCCCGGAAAAGTCCGCCGCGCTCGCCGCCGCAATGGCCGAACAAGGCCGAACGCTTGATCTGCGCGCGGTCGATGCGAGTGATTTCGAGGCGCTCACTGCGGCAGTCCGGGCGGTACAGGCGCAGCTCGGGCCCATCGAAGTGCTGCTCTACAATGCCTACAGCGCCACACCCGCCTTGCCGTCCGAAATCCCGCTCGATGCGCTCGTCAGCGATTTCCGCGTCAACGTCGGCGGCGCGCTGGCGGCGGTCCAAGCCGTACTCCCCGGCATGCAGGCGCGCGGGAAGGGCACGCTGCTGCTGACGGGCGGCGGCCTCGCGCTCGATCCCACGCCGTGGCTCCCCGCCGCCTCGCTTGCCGTGGGCAAGGCCGGCATCCGCAGCCTTGCCCGCTCGCTGCACAAGGAAATGGAAGGCACGCCCGTGCGCGTCGGCACGGTCACGATCACCGGCCAGATCCTCCCCGGCACGCCCCTCGCACCCGAAATCATCGCCGCGCGCTTCTGGGACCTGCATGCTGCGCCGGAAGCCGGCCCGGTCGAAGTGATCGTCTGAACGCGCCGCTTGTACCGCATGCCCCGGCCCGCTATCGGCGCGCTTCCTTTGCCGCTGCCTGAAAGCCCGCCCACCTTGGCCACGCTGATCCCGCTTGCCGATATCGATCCCGCGCTGATCGAGGACGTGCTCGACGCCGCCTTCGGGCCGGACCGCTTCGCGCGCACGGCCTACAAGGTGCGCGAGGGCACCGACTGGCTGCCCGGCCTGTCGTTCGCCGCGCTCGATGAAGGCGAGCATATCGCGGGCACGATCCAGTGCTGGCCGGTGGCGCTCACCGATCCGAATGGACGCGCGCACCCGATGATCATGGTCGGCCCGGTCGCCGTGCTGCCCGGCCTGCAGGGTCAGGGCTATGGCAAGGCGCTCGTCACCGCCAGCCTCACCGCGATCGATCCGCGCGCGCCGCTGCCGCAAGTGATGATCGGCGATCTCGATTACTACGGCCGCTTCTTCGGCTTCTCCGCGGCGGGCACCGGCGGATGGAAGCTGCCCGGACCATGGGACCCGGCGCGCCTGCTCTGCCGGACGGCCAATCCCGCCGTCCTGCCCGCAGAGGGCATGCTCGGCCCTTGGCGCGGCTGATCTGATCTGGCATCGGCAAACGGTGCCATACGAACCCCCTGCCGATCTTGCCGCGCTCTCGCTGACCGAGCTGGCCGAAGCCGTCGCCGCGCGCCGCTTGCCGCCGCTCGATGCCTGGACCCCGGCGCATGAGGGCGACAGCCACATGCGCATCGCCGCAGACGGCACGTGGTTCCACGAAGGCGGCAGGATCACTCGCCCTGCAATGGTGCGCGCCTTCTCCGGCCTGCTCACGCGCGGCGCGGATGGCCGCCACTGGCTGATGACCCCGCACGAGCGCCTTGCCATCGTGGTGGACGACGCGGCCTTCCTCGCGACCGACATGGAAGTCCGCCACGATGCGGATGGCCGCCCGGTGATCGCCTTCCGCCTCAACACCGATGACGTGGTCCTCGCCGGACCCGACCATCCGCTCATCGTGCGCGGCACAGCGGACGTTCCTGCCTACTACCTCGCCGTCCGCCACGGCACCGAAGCCCGGCTCAATCGCAGCACCTATGGCCAGCTGATCGACCATGCGCTGACGCTGTCCGAACCCGAAGCGCTCGCGGTTGAAAGCCAGGGCGCCCGTTTCGCGCTGCTCCCGGCATGAGCCTGCGCGCGCGCCTCGCCGAACTGTTCGATGTGGGCCACGCCGCGCCCCTGCCCCCGGCCTACGAGGACTGGCGCCCGCTGCCCGATACCCCGCTGCGGCCCGCCGCCGTGCTGATTGCCGTGACCGACCGTCCCGATCACCCCGAAGGCCCCGGCGTCCTCCTCATCCACCGCCCCTCGCACATGCGCGCCCATCCCGGGCAGGCCGCGTTCCCCGGCGGCAAGCTGGATCCCGGCGAAACGCCCATCGAGGCCGCCTTGCGTGAGGCGAACGAGGAGCTCGGCATCGATCCTGCCCTCGTCGACGTGATCGGTGCGACCGACCAGTACCGCACCGGCACGGGCTACGACATCACGCCGGTCCTCGCGATGGTGCCGCCCGATCTCCCGATCCAGCCCAACCCCGCCGAAGTCGCCGGCTGGTTCGAACCGCCGCTCGGCTTCGTGCTCGATGCCGAGAATCACGTCCGCCACACGGGCGAATGGTCGGGGCGACGCGGCAGCTACATCGAGATCCTGTGGAACGAGCACCGCATCTGGGGCGTCACTGCGGGGATCATCGCCAATCTCGCGCAGCGGATCCGCTGGCATGGCTGAGGTTCTCCTCGCCGCCCCATGGACGCAGCGCGCAGACCTCGCCGCGCTCGTCGCCGCACTCGATCCGGCAGGGGAAGGCCTTGTCCGCTATGTCGGCGGCGCGGTGCGCGATACGCTGCTCGGCATCGCGGTGAAGGACATCGACATGGCGACCCCGCTCGAGCCGCCCGCAGTGATCGAGCGGCTCAAGGCAGCGGGCATCCGCAGCGTCCCCACCGGCCTTGCCCACGGCACCGTGACCGCCGTTCTGGAGGGCGGCCCGGTCGAGATCACCACCTTGCGCCGCGACGTCTCGACCGATGGCCGCCATGCCACCGTCGCCTTCTCGACTGACTGGCAGGAAGACGCCGCCCGCCGCGATTTCACGATCAACGCACTCTACGCCGATCCTGAAGGCCTTACCGTCCACGACTACTTCGGCGGGCTGGACGATCTCGCCGCCCGCCGCCTGCGCTTCATCGGTGCGCCGCAGGACCGCATCCGCGAGGATTATCTGCGCATCCTGCGCTATTTCCGCTTTCAGGCCCGCTTCGGCTCGCTGCCCGCCGATCCCGAAGCCGAAGCGGCCTGCAGCGCCCTCGCGCCCGGCCTCAAGGGCCTCTCGCGCGAACGCATCGCCAGCGAACTGCTGATGCTGCTCGCGCTGCCCGATCCCGCGCCCACCGTCGCCCGCATGGCCGAGCTCGGCATCCTCCCGGTGATCCTGCCCGAAGCCAACGCCGCCGCGCTCCCCCCGCTGATCGCCGCCGAACAGGCGCACGCCATCGCGCCCGAAGCCTTGCGCCGCTTTGCCGCGTTGCTCCCCGCCGATGCCGCAATCGCCGAACAGGTAGGCGCCCGCCTCCGCCTCTCCATCGCGCAGCGCAAGCACCTCGCCGCGGTCTGCGCGCGCACCGTCCCTGAAGAAGCGCCGCGCCCGCTCGCCTACCGCGTGGGCCGCGAAGCCGCGCGCGATCGCCTGCTCATCGGCGCCCAAAGCATTGCCCCGCTCGCGGGCTGGGACGTCCCGAAATTCCCCTTGAAAGGCGGCATGATCGTCGCGCGAGGCGTCAGCGCCGGGCCGGACGTCGCCCGCATCCTGCGCGCAGTCGAAGCCCGCTGGGTTGCGGAAGGTTTCCCGAATGATGCGAGAATCGAAGCGATTCTAGACGAAGAACTGAGGCAACCCTGAACCCCGTTCGTGTCGAGTGAAGTCGAGACACCAAGCGCTACCGCTCAGTCCTCGCCAGAACCCTTCCATTCGCGCCGCTCCTCAGCTGCGCGCAGCACTTCATAGGCCGTCTGCAACTTCAGGAATTCTGCTGCCGCCTCGGCATCGTTCGGGCGCACATCGGGGTGAACTTCCTTGGCCTTCGAGCGCCACGCCTTGCGCACCGCCTCGAAATCGGCGTCAACTTCCAGCCCCAGCGCTTCCAGCGCGCGCATCTCGTCGCGGCTGCGGCTGCCGTCGCCCGGCCCGGCCCAGGCCTGATAGGCCGATTGCGCATAGCCCGCAGCCTCGCCGCGCTCCGCCTTTTCGCGCAGCTCGGCTTCTTCCTTGTCGAGCCCTTCGAAGTAGTTCCAGCCCTGGTTGTACTCGGCGGCATGGGCCACGCAGAAGTACCAGCGCTCCGGGCTGTTGGGTGATTTGGGCGCGGGGCACTCGCCCTTGTTGGTGCACCCGGCGCGGTCACACAGGCGCACGGGGGCAGCTTCGCGCGCGCTTTCATAGCCGCGCCACCGGGGAAAGCCCCAGTCTGCCGATCTGCCCTGCCGTGCCACCTTTTGCTGTCCCGTTTCTGCCGCTTACTCGACCGTCACGGTCACCGCGCGGCGGTTCTTGGCCCAGCTCGCTTCGTCCGAACCCAGCGCAACCGGACGCTCCTTGCCATAGCTCACCGTGGTGATGCGCGAGGCATCGACGCCGAGGCTGACGAGGTAGTTCTTGGCGGCATTGGCGCGGCGCTCACCCAGCGCAAGGTTGTAATCACGCGTGCCGCGTTCGTCGGCATGGCCTTCCACGGTCACGCGCTTGCCCGGATAGCGCGCCAGCCACTGCGCCTGGCTCTGCAGGATGCCCTGATCTTCGCTGTCGATGTTGTAGCGGTCGGTATCGAACAGGATCGTGTCACCCAGCACCGAGGCCATGAAATCGGCGCGGCTGCCCGGCACCGGGCCCGACGGCTGACTGACCGGCGGCGGCGGGGTCGTGGTGGTCGTCGTCGCCCCGCTCGGCTGCGGCGGCAATTCCTTGGGCTTGGTGGCGCAGCCCGCCAGCGCGAGGCCGGAGGTGAGCAGCAGGGCTGTGAGGATCTTGCGGTTCACGGTAGCGGTCTCCTTAGGTCAATCAGCGCCAGAGTGCATTGCACAAGGCGAATCGGCAATCTGTTTCCGAACCTGAGGTTCGGTAATTGCGGTACCAGCCCGCTCCCCCGCCCGGCCACCCATTCAGGATACTCTCGTGGGTGGCCGGGCGGGGGAGCGGGCTGGTACCGCCCCTGAACGCGCCCTTCCGCGCGTTCAGCCAACTAAGGCAGCACCGGGCCCCACGCCGGGTCCGAAGCATCCACCGGCGTATTCAGCTTGCGCTCGTTCCGGCCCGTCAGGTCCACCTGCCAGATCGAGGTCTTGCCAGTGGTTTTCGCAGTGCGGAAAAACTGCACGATGCGGCCATTGGGCGACCATGTCGGCGCTTCATCCTGCCAGCTGTCGGTCAGGTAGCGCATCTCGCCGCCCTGCGGGTTCATCACCGCGATGCGCAGGTTCCCCGCAATGTGCGTGAAGGCGATCTGGTCCCCGCGCGGGCTCCATTCGGGCGTCGCGGAACGGCCGCCGAAGAAGCTGATGCGCTTCTGATTGGTCCCGTCCGCATTCATCACGTAGACCTGCTGGCTGCCCGAACGATCGCTTTCGAACACGATCTTGGTGCCATCGGGCGAATAGCTGCCGCCCACGTCGATCCCCGGCGAATCCGTCAGCTTCACCGATTCCCCGCCTGTCGAAGGCACGCGGTAGATGTCCGTATTCCCGGCAATCGCCATCGAATAGAGGATGTACTTGCCATCGGGCGACCAGCGCGGCGCGAATGTCGGTCCCTTGCCTTCCGTCACCAGCCGCTGCTGCCCGCTGCCGATATCATAGACATAGATGCGCGGCGTGCCGTTGAGGAAGCTGAGGTAGGCGATCTTCGAATAGTCCGGCGAATAGCGCGGGGTCAGCGCGGTGGCCTGGCCATTGGTGATGAAGCGGTGGTTCGCCCCGTCCGAATCCATGATCGCCAGCTGCTTGCGGCGGTTACCTTTCGGCCCCGTCTCGGCGATATAGGCGATCTTGCTGTCGAAGAACGGGCTTTCGCCGGAAAGCCGCGAATAGACCATGTCCGCGCACTTGTGCGCGGCGCGCCGCCACTCCTCGGGCTTCACCACATAGCCCTGCCGCGCCAGTTCGCTGCCGAGCGCGACGTCATAGAGGTAGCAGCCCACCGTCAGCCGCCCGTCCGCGCCTGCCTTGACGAAGCCCTGCACCAGCATTTCCGCCGAACGCGCGCGCCAGCCGGGGAACGCCGGTGCAGTCACTTCGCCATAGGCAATGCCCGGCAGCGCATCGGGGCCGACCGGCTTGAACAGCCCGTTGTTCTTGAGATCGCCGTAGATCACCCGCGCCAGATTGCGCCCCAGCGCCTCGGTATTCCCGCCTTCCGCCGCCGTCGGCAGCATCTCGTTGGTCGGGAACGTGGGGATGGCGATGCCAAGGTCCTGCCAGTCGCTGTCGTCCGTCACCGAACCGGTCAGACCATCATCAGCCGGTGCAGCGGATGCAGATGCCGCCGGCGCCGGGGCAGGCTTCGCGGCCGCAGGCTTGGCAGGCGCAGGCTTGGCAGGCGCGGCCTGCTGGGCAGCCAGTGGCGCGGCGACAGCGGCCAATGGCGCAGCCAGCGCGAGCGAGGTCAGAAAGGCGGCAAAAGCAGGCTTCATTGCGACAACTTCCTGTCAAACCGGAAACTCGCGATGCGTTTCCACTTGGCGTAATAAGGGGCGGGCAGATTGAACGGCGCAGCCAACTGCACCGCGCGGATCGCCTGTTCGGCATGGCGCTGCGCCTGCGCGCGGTTGCTATCGGTGATCCCCGTCTGCGAGACGACGACCGGCCGCCCGGCAAGGCTGCCATCGGGATTCAGGCTCCACGAAAGCACCGTGACCAGCTTGTCCGCATCGACGCCTTGCGGCGCGGTCCAGTGCGGCTTGATCTGGCGCGAAATGCCGCTGACCAGCGAGGCCGCCACTTCCGGACCGAACGCGGCAGCAGGCGGCGTGGTTGCCGCCCCCGGCTTGCTCGATCCCGGAATGCCGCTGAGGAAATCATTGCCGATCCGGCTCGCCCCCGTCGGCGCATCGGGACGGCGGCGCAGGCGCTGGTCCGCCGGTGCCGAAGGCGCCACCGCAGCAGGCTTGGCCGGCGCGGGCTTCGCCACCGACTTGGGCGGAGGCGGAGGTGCGGCGCGCGGCTGCGGTGCGGGGACGGGCTTGGGCTGCGGCGCGGGCTTGGGCTGCGGCGCGGGCTTGGCCTGCGGCGGAGGCGGCGGCGGTGCGGGTTTCGGCTGCGGCTTGGCGACCTCGGGCGCGGGCTGCGGCGGCGCAGGCTCTGGTGCAGGCTCGCCCAGCACCGGCGCGACATCGGGCGGCGTCTCCGCATCGGGCTGCGGCGAGGTCGATTTGTCCGCGATCTCGTCCGCAAACGTCACCGTCAGCCGCTCGGGCGGCGACACGATCGACTTGCCCGGCGGCGACAGCGTGAGCGCCGCGATCAGCCCCACATGCGCTGCCAGCGCAATGACAAGCGCCCCAAACGGTATGGGCGCTTCCTCGCGCGTGAGGCCCGATGGGGAGGAAGAGGCGCTCATGGCCATGCCGCTTAAGGCGCCGTGACTGAACCGTTGGTGACCAGCGAGATCGACTTGAACCCCGCCGCATTGAGCGCGCCCATCACCGCCACCACGCGGCCATAGTCAAGGCTGCGGTCCGCGCGCAGCGTCACCAGCGGTGGTTTGCCGCCCGGCCCTGCGGCCGCAAGGCCCGTCAGCCGGTCGGAAAGCTCACCCGGCGCGAGTTCCTGATCGTCGAGGAAAATCCGCCCCTCGCCGTCCATGCTGACGGTGATCGCCTTCTGGTCGGTCTTGAGCGCTTCGGCGCGGCTGTCCGGCAGGTCGATCGGCACGCCCGCCGTCAGCATCGGCGCGGTCACCATGAAGATGATCAGCAGCACCAGCATCACGTCGACCAGCGGCGTCACGTTGATCTCGCTCATCGCGCCGCCGCGACTGCGGCCTCGCCGCCCCCGGCGGCCTCCGCCGCCCCCGCCTGCCATGTTCATCCCCATCAGTTCCTCCCCGGCACGGGGAGGGTGACCACCGAAGGTGGTGGAGGGGCACGGTCAGGACAAACCCGAGGGTGCCCCTCCACCATGCTGCGGATGGTCCCCCTCCCCCGGTTGGGGAGGAATGGGTGCGCCACCCTCACTGCTCCAGCTCGCGGCTCAAGGTCGCGTGAAAGCGGTCGGCAAAGCGGAACAGCCGCGTCTCGAAGCGGTTCACCCGGTGCGAGAAGCGGTTGTAGGCAATCACCGCCGGGATCGCTGCGAAGAGGCCGATGGCAGTGGCGAACAGCGCTTCCGAAATGCCCGGCGCCACCACCGCGAGCGAGGAATTCTGCTGCGCGCCGATGTTGAAGAAGCTGTCCATGATGCCCCACACCGTGCCGAACAGCCCGACGAACGGCGCCACCGAACCCACCGTCGCAAGGAAATTGAGCCGCCCCGCCAGCCGGTCGGTCTCGGACGTCACCACGCTTTCCATCGCGCTGTTCAGCCGCTGGCGCGTGCCGTCGCGGTCGATCGTCTTGCCCGATGTCGAGCGCCGCCATTCCGCCAGCGCCGCCGTCACCACCCGCGCACTCGGCACATCCTTGCTGCCGTTTTCCTTGTGGAACGCATCGACATCGCGCGCTTCCCAGAACGCGGTTTCATACTTGTCGCACCCCCGCTGCACGCTGCCCATCCGGAGCGAGAAAGCGACAATGATTGTCCACACCCAGACCGAGGCGAGCACCAGCGCGCCCATCACCACCTGCACCACGATATCGGCGTGGAGGAACAGCGCGACCGGATTGAGCCGGGTCGGCATGCCAGCTGTGACACCAGACGCGGCAGCGGCTAGAACGGAAAGCATCATGGATGGACGGACCCTTCTGGGGGAGACGCGAGAAGCGCCGTGAATGCGGAATGGAAATGCGCCGGCAGCCGCCGTGCGCGGCCCTGCGGCGAAACGAACGCAACGCGAACCTGGCCATCGGCGAGAAGCTCCCCGCCGCGCCACGCCTTCTGGATCAGACTGCACGTCACGCGTGAAACTTCGGCGACAGTGCTCTCGATCACCACATCATCATCAAGCCGCGCCGGGCGGGCATACTTGAGCGCCAGATCGGTGACGGCAAACGCGCCCTCACCGGCTTCCTGCGCGCCGCGCTGGTCGATGCCCAGCAGGCGGAGCATGTCGGACCGCGCGCGCTCGAACCAGCGTAGGTAGTTTGCGTGATAGACCACGCCCGAAAGATCGGTGTCCTCAAAGTAAACGCGTACCGCATAAAGATGGCGCGCGCCGTCAAAACAGCCGGAAGGGGGGAGCGGTGCAGGCATGGACGCGCTGTCCTAGCCTTGCCGCGACTCGCGAGGCAAGATCAAACGCGGCAATTTGTTAACCTGTTGTCGGCGGTTTCAGTCCACCCGCGCCAGCAGCGGGCCAAGCTGACGGCCGGCAAACACGTGCACGTGCAGATGCGGCACTTCCTGATGGCTGTTGGTGCCGGTGTTGGCGAGCAGGCGATAGCCCGGTGCGACGAGTCCTGCCTCACGCGCGACATGGCCCACCGCGCGGACGAACCCGGTGATCTCGGCATCCGCAGCCTTGGCCGAAAAGTCGTCCCAGCTCACGTAGGCGCCCTTGGGGATCACCAGAATGTGCGTCGGGGATTGCGGGTTGATGTCGTGGAACGCCAGGCTCCACTCGTCCTCATAGACCTTCCGGCAGGGAATTTCCCCGCGCAGGATCTTCGCGAAGACATTCTGGTCGTCATAGGGCTGGGTGGCATCAACGGCCATCGTCACGAACTCCTGCTGGCTTTCTCGGCAATCCCGGACGTGCCCTCGCGCCGCTCCAGTTCCGCGGTCACCTGTTCCAGCGAAACGCCGCAATCGCCCATGAGCACGAGGAGATGGAACAAGAGGTCCGCCGCTTCGCCAACCAGCGCCTCGGGGCTTCCGGTCAGCGCGGCGATCACCACTTCGGTCGCTTCCTCGCCCACTTTCTGCGCCATCTTGCCACGCCCCTTGGCGTTGAGGCGGGCGACGTAGCTGGCATCCGGATCGCCCAAGCGGCGCGCGGCGATGGTGGCTTCGAGGCGGGACAGGAGGGTCGTTTCATCCATTTGGGCGGGCATGGCGCGCTGGAATGGGAAGGTCAAGTTGGCTGGGGCACCACCCAACACCCGTTCGTGTCGAGCCCCTCGAAGCACTCGGGATAAACTTCGGGTCGAAGACCCGAAGTCGAGAAACGGTGCGCTGAACGGCGCTCAGTCCTCTTTGCGCCGCGCGACCCGGCGCCCGATGATCAGGCCGGCAAGCCCGATCGCAAAGAGCGCGCCATCGGTCGGTTCAGGAATGGCAACGCCGCCGCTCGCCTGCGCGAACGCAGTTCCGGCGGTGGTGACAAATGCGACAAGGGCAAAGGGAATAAAGCGGAGCACGCAGGGGATTTCCAATACAAGACCTTGCCAGAAAGTTAATGCAATCCCTATGCCAAGATACCGGAAATCAAGGAAATAAGCCTATTTCGCTAGTTAACGTCCGCAGGGTTTCGGCGGCATCTGTCAAGAAAACCGACACTGGCGGGACTTATCCCCGCGCCGGAATCCCCGCCGCGCGCAAGGCGGCATGGGCCTCGGCAATCGAGTGCGTGCCGAAGTGGAAGATCGAGGCCGCGAGCACCGCGCTCGCATGGCCCTCGCGCACGCCGGCCACGAGATGGTCAAGGTTCCCGACACCACCGCTCGCGATCACCGGCACCGGCACCGCATCGGCTATCGCCCGCGTCAGTTCGAGGTCGTAGCCGGCCTGCGTCCCATCCCCGTCCATCGAGGTGACGAGCAGTTCGCCCGCGCCCAGCTTGGCAAGATTCACGGCATGAGCCACCGCATCGATCCCGGTCGCCTTGCGCCCGCCGTGGGTGAAGATTTCCCATCGCATGCCCGCTCGTGCTGAGCCTGTCGAAGCACGAGCGTCCACCGAGCCGACCACGCACTGCGCGCCGAACCGCTCGGCAATATCGCGCACCAGTTCGGGCCGCGCGACGGCTGCGGAATTGACCGCCACCTTGTCCGCCCCCGCCAGCAGCAGCGCGCGCGCATCCTCCGCGCTGCGCACCCCGCCGCCAACCGTCAGCGGCATGAAGCAGACTTCTGCCGTCCGTGCGACAACATCGAGCAGCGTCCCGCGCCCCTCATGCGTCGCCGAAATATCGAGGAAGCACAGCTCGTCCGCGCCCGCCTTGTCATAGGCCCGCGCCTGCTCGACCGGATCACCCGCATCGCGCAGATCGACGAAGTTCACGCCCTTGACCACGCGCCCATCGCGCACATCAAGGCAGGGAATGACACGGACGCGGACGGTCATGCCATTCCTCCCCG
>CAYPRK010000003.1:259764-436449 GCA_964413325.1 uncultured Novosphingobium sp.
CCTCCCCGTTCCGGGGAGGAATTGGCACGCCGCCGCCATCACGCCTCCGCCATCGCAATCGCGGCGGCCAGATCAAGCCGCCCCTCGAACAGCGCGCGCCCGGTAATCACGCCCTCGATCCCGTCCGCCTCGTGGATCTTGAGCATCCGGATATCGTCAATGCCCTTCACCCCGCCGCTGGCGATCACCGGCAGCCGCGTACTGCGCGCCAGATCGAGCGTCGCGTCGATATTGCAGCCCTTGAGCAGCCCATCGCGCCCCACGTCGGTAAACAGGATCGAGGCCACCCCCGCATCCTCGAACCGCTTCGCCATATCCACGATGGAAACGTCGGAAACCTCGGCCCAGCCCTCGGTCGCCACCATCCCGTCGCGCGCGTCCACGGCCACCACGATCCCGCCCGGATAGGCCTTGGCCATGTCCTTGACGAACTGCGGATCCTTGAGCGCCGCTGTGCCGATCACAACCCGGCTCACGCCCAGATCGAACCAGCCGTCGACCGCGATGGGATTGCGGATGCCGCCACCCAGCTGCACGTGGCCCGGAAACACCTTGAGAATGCCCTCGACCGCCGCGCGGTTCACCGCCTCGCCCGCGAACGCGCCATCGAGATCGACGACATGCAGATACTGCGACCCGGCTTCAGCAAACAGCATGGCCTGCGCCGCCGGATCATCGCCATAGACCGTTGCGCGGGCCATATCGCCCTCGGCCAGCCGCACGACCTGGCCACCCTTCAAATCAATGGCCGGAAAAACGATCAAGGCTTCCACTCCAGAAAACGCGCCAGAAGCGCCAGCCCATAGTCCTGGCTCTTCTCGGGATGGAACTGCACGCCCAGCACATTGTCCCGCCCTACCGCCGCAACCAGCCCGCCGCCGTGGTCGGTCATCGCCGCAATGCTCGCGCCCTCTTCAGGCACAAAGTGGTAGGAGTGCAGGAAATAGGCCTCGCCGGGCACGATCAGTTCGTTGTGGTGCATCGGGGCGACGTCATTCCACCCCATGTGCGGCACCTTGATGCTGGCATCACTCGGCTCGATCGCCCGCACTTCGCCGCCGATCCACCCGAGTCCTTCGGTCACGCCAAACTCGATGCCGCGGTCCGCCAGCAGCTGCATGCCCACGCAAATGCCAAGGAACGGCGCGCCGCCCACCAGCACGCGCTCGCTCATCGCCTCGACAAGGCCCGGCACGCCGCGCAGCGCCTCGATGCAGGCCTTGAACGCGCCGACACCCGGCAGCACGATCCGGTCCGCCGCGCGCACCACATTGGGGTCCGCCGTTACCGCAACGCCTTCCGCCCCCGCCGCCTTCAGCGCATTGGCGACCGAGCGCAGGTTGCCCGCGCCATAGTCCACCAACGCAATGACCTCAGTCATTGCACCGCTCATCCTGAGCTTGTCGAAGGAGCACCTCAGCCACCGAGAATGCCCTTGGTGCTCGGCACGGCATCGCCCTTGCGCGGATCGATCTCGACCGCGCTGCGCATCGCCCGGGCAAAGCCTTTGTAGATGCCTTCGATAATGTGGTGGTTGTTGCTGCCGTAGAGGCATTCGATGTGTAGGGTGATCCCGGCGGCCTGCGAAATCGACTGGAACCAGTGCTCGAACAGCTCGGTATCCATCTCGCCAAGGCGGGCTTGCGTGAAGCTCGCCTTCCAGATCAACACCGGCCGCCCGGAAATGTCGAGCGCCACGCGGGCCAGGGCCTCGTCCATCGGCGAATAGGCCGTGCCGTAGCGGGTGATGCCCTTCTTGTCGCCCAGCGCCTGCGCAATCGCCTGGCCCAGCGCGATGGCGCTGTCCTCGGTCGTGTGGTGCTGGTCGACGTGCAAGTCGCCCTTCACATGGCAGGTCACGTCGATCAGCGAATGGCGGCTGAACTGCTCGATCATGTGATCGAGGAAGCCGATCCCGGTGTTCACGTCGTACGTGCCGGTGCCATCGAGATTGACCGAAACGTTTATGTCGGTCTCGTGCGTGGTGCGGGCGATCGATCCGGTGCGCATAGCCAGCGCCTATAGGCCTCTTCCGGGCAGAATCAATTGCCTGCACGTCACGCCCTCTTGACCAGCGCGGCGCGCCAAGCCACCCTAAGGGCGATGAGCGACGGACCTGACAGCCTGATACCCTATGATGAAATCGTGCAGGAAGCCCTGCGCGCTGTGGTCGGCCGCGTGCTCGGCCAGGTCGAAAGCTCCGGCGGCGAGCTCCCCGGCGCGCACCATTTCTACATCACCTTCAAGACCGGCGCCCCCGGCGTGGCGATCCCGCCACGGCTCAAGGAGCGCTTTCCGGACGAAATGACCATCGTGCTCCAGAACAAGTTCTGGGATCTGAAGGTCACCCCCGAAGGCTTCAGCGTCGGCCTCTCGTTCAACCAGATCCCCTCCACGCTGGTCGTCCCGTTCAGCGCGATCACCGCGTTCGTCGATCCGGCGGTCGATTTCGGCCTGCAGTTCCAGACGGCGGGCGATGTCGAGGACGACGACGCCCTGCACGATGCGGAAAACGATTCGCCTGGCGAAGACAGCGAACCGACCGGTGCCGATGACGGCTCGAATGTCGTCACGGTGGATTTCGGCCGCAAGAAGTGAAACTGCCCCGTCTGCCTGGCAGCAAGGCGGCGAAGAAGCAGGTGGCCCCGCCACCCCCGCAGATCACGGACATCAGCCGCGCCATTCTGGCCGGAATCGCCATGCGCGCGGGCAATATCGTCCTGAAACGCACGGTTGATCGCGGCATTCTCGGCCGCGCTCCCGAAACGCTCCGCAAGGCTGCCCGCGCCATCGGCATCGGCCAGGCCGAAACGACGGAAGCGAAGCCCACCGCGCCGCAAAAGCCGCCCGCCGATAGCGCTGCCGATGAACAGGCCGCCGCAGCGAAACCCGCCGTGCAGACTATCGCGAAAGCTGCGGCCACCGCCGCCGGCCTCGCCGGTCGCGGGATCGGCGCGCGGCTGCTCACCACCGCTGCCACGCGCATTGCCACGCGCTCGGTCCCCGGTGCGATCGTTGTCGGCGGCGCGCTGCTCGCGAAAACCCTCCACGAGCGGCGCAAGAACCGTAAGGGTTGACCATCCGCCCTCCCATGCGCCAACAGCGCGCATGGTCCAGCCGACTCCGCAAACGTCCGACACCCTCCACCGCCGCGGCCTGATGTTCATCATGTCCTCGCCCTCCGGCGCGGGCAAGACGACGATCTCGCGCATGCTGCTCGAAGCCGATCCGGCCATCCGCCTCTCCGTTTCCGCCACCACGCGCGCGATGCGCCCCGGCGAGGTCGACGGGAAGGACTACCATTTCGTTTCGCAGGAACAGTTCGACCGGATGGTCGAAGCCGAGCAGTTCCTCGAATGGGCCCACGTCTTCGGCAACAGCTACGGTACACCGAAAGCGCAAGTGAAAGC
This sequence comes from uncultured Novosphingobium sp., assembly GCA_964413325.1. Lineage (GTDB taxonomy): Bacteria > Pseudomonadota > Alphaproteobacteria > Sphingomonadales > Sphingomonadaceae > Novosphingobium. The sequence continues at coordinate 263,175 of CAYPRK010000003.1, forward strand.
AGGCCTGCGCGAAGGCCAGGACTTCCTGTTCGACATCGACTGGCAGGGCACCCAGCAGCTTTACCAGAAGCTCGAGACCGACGTCGTCCGCGTGTTCCTGCTCCCCCCCAGCATCGACGAACTGCGCCGCCGCCTGACCGGACGCGGCACCGATTCCGCCGAGGTGATCGCCGCCCGCATGGAACGCGCCCGCGCCGAAATCAGCCACTGGGACGGCTACGACTATGTCGTCGTCAACGACGATATCGAGGAATGCTTCGCCAAGGTCCGCGAAATCCTCCACGCCGAACGCATGAAGCGCGCGCGGCAGACCGGCCTGATCGGCTTCGTGCGGGAACTGATGCGGCCCTAATCCGCCAGCAGCGCCGCCAGTTGGGCCAATTGCTGCGGCAGGGCCAGGGCCGAACCCGCCAGCGCCTCATCGCGCGCCGCCCGCGTCGGATAGCGCTCGTGATAGGTCAGCACAGTCCCGCCATCCGCCTCGGCGAAAGTCACGGTCGTGATCGCGCCTTTGGGGTCCTCGGCATTGGTCCAGACGATCCGCGCACCCGGCACGACCTCGGGATAGCTGCCGTGGAACGCCATCTCGCCGGCATCGCCGAAGGCATAGACGAGCCGGTACGAACCGCCGGTGCGCACATCGAGCTCGCACGCCAGCATGGTGATCCCCGCGCCGTCCGGCATCCACCACTGCCGAAACTGCGCCGCATCCGTCCACGCTGCGAACACCCGCCCGGGCGCCGCCGTCAGATGGCGCGTGATGGCCAGCTCGGTTTCCCCGGCGGGCTGCGCCGCACCTTCGTCCGCACCGCTCAAGGCCGCCCCGCCCGCGCCGCGTCCACTTCGGCCACCAGCACCACACCCTTGGCCGCGCTCCTGGCCACTTCCGCATCGCTGCTCGGCGCGCAGAGCATGAACAGGTGCCGCCCCTCCGGCCCGCCCAGCATACAGGCATAGCACGGCATCTCGCCGGTCGAGACCACCTCCAGCACCGCCCCGCCTTCGGCAATCCGGGCGCATTCCGGCGCAATCGGATTGGCGATCCACACCGCGCCATCGGCATCGAGCGCGATCCCGTCAGGCACGCGCGGGCTGGTATCAGCCCAGACGCGGCGGCCAGACAGCGCCCCGCCCTCGCCGATATCGAACGCGGTCAGCCGCGCGCCCAGGGTTTCGCCGATGATCAGCGTCCTGCCATCAGGCGTGATCACCGTGCCGTTCGGAAAGCTCATGTCCGGCGCGGCGACCGCAACCGAACCATCCGGTTGCACCAGCACAAGATTAGCCTTGGGATGATCCGCCAGCACCGCACCCACGCCCCGCTCGCGCAGTTCATGGTCGAGATCGAACCCGAAGTTGCCGACATAGGCCCGCCCCTCGGCGTCCACCACCATGTCGTTGCAGAGATGCGCGGTCAGGTCCGCCAGATCGGCATGCATGGCGAGCCGCCCGTCCGGCCAGCGCCGCCACACCTGCCGCCTCCGCATCGAAACGAACAGCAGCGAACCGTCCGGCATCCACCCCAGCCCCGAGGGCTGGTCATCCAGCTCCAGTTCGACCCTGTGATCGCCAGCAAGGTCCACCGAACGGATCGTGTGGCTATAGAAATCGCTGAACCACAGCCGCCCGTCCCGCCAGCGCGGCCCCTCGCCGAAGTGGAACCCATCGGCAAGCTGGCGCACGCTGCGGGACATCGGCCTTACTCCCCGAGCGGGTTGATGTGGTTTTCGGGGACGTAGGCGTTCACGATGCCGCCATCGATCGGCAGCGGCGTGCCGATCACGTAGTCGCCCGCGCGGCTGGCGAGGAAGATCGCGCCGCCCGCCATGTCTTCCAGATCACCGATGCGCTTCAGCGGAATGCCGCGCGCCGAAGCTTCCGGATTGCGCGCCGCCGCCTTGTTCATTTCCGAAGCGAACGCGCCCGGGCAGATCGCGTTGACGATGATGTTGTCCTTCACCAGCCGCGCCGCCATGCGCCGCGTCAGGTGCAACAGCGCTGATTTCGAGGCCTGATAGCTGTAGGTCTCCCACGGGTTCACGCGCAGGCCGTCGATCGAGGCGATGTTGATCACCTTCGCCGCGTGGTCCGTCGCCGCCGCCTTGAGCAGGCCGTGCAGCTTCTGCGTCAGAAAGAAGGGCGTCTTGACGTTGAGGTTCATCACCTTGTCCCACCCCATTTCCGGGAAATCGTCGAACTCGGCGCCCCAGGCCACGCCCGCATTGTTGACGAGGATGTCGAGCTTGCTCTCGCGCTGTGCCAGATCCTCGGCCAGCGCTTCGATGCCCGCCATGGTCGAGATATCACCCGGCAGCGCGATGCACTTCGGCCCCAGTTCGGCGGCGGTTTCCTCCACCACGGCGGCCTTGCGCGCGGTGATATAGACCCGCTCGCAGCCAGCCGCGATGTAGCCTTCGGCGATCATCCGCCCGATCCCGCGCGAACCGCCCGTCACCACCGCAACGCGGCCTTCAAGGCTGAAAAGCTTGGCAAAATCCATCTGTCTGTTCCTCAATAGCCGCTGAGCTGCGCGACGCGCTCGGCATGGTAGTTGGCATCGCCCATGAACTCGGTCAGCGCACGCTCGCGCTTCATGTAGAGCCCGATGTCGTATTCGTCGGTCATGCCCACGCCGCCGTGCATCTGCACGCCCTCGCGCACGGCAAGGTTGCACGCGCGCGCCGCCTTGGCCTTGGCGACCGAAACCATCAGCTCCGCCCGCTCCGAGCCGCCATCCAGCAACTGCTGCGCCTTGATCACCACCGCTTCGGCAATCTCCAGTTCCGAATAGAGGTGCGCCGCGCGGTGCTGCAGCGCCTGGAACTCGCCGATCAGCTTGCCGAACTGCTTGCGTGTCTTGAGATAGGCCGTCGTCATGGCGAAGGCCCCGCCGCCGACGCCAGTCTGCTCCGCCGCCGCGCCGATGCGCCCGGCGCTCAGCACCTTGTTCAGCAGCGTGCGCCCGCCGTCGACTTCACCGATCACGCTGGAGCCATCGAGCTCCACGCCGTCGAACCGCACGTGGCTGGCGATGGAGCTATCCACCAGCCGCACCGCATTATGCCCGATGCCCGCCGCGTCCTTCGGCACGGCAAACAGCGTCACGCCATCGGCATCGCTGTCGCTGCCCGAAGTCCGCGCCGCGACGATGATCGCATCCGCCGAAGTGCCATGAACCACGAAGTCCTTCGCCCCCGTGAGGCGAAAGCCGTTGCCCGCCTTCTCGGCGCGGCAGGCGATCTTTTCGGGCTTGTGCTTGGCGCTTTCGTCGATGGCCACGGCCAGCACCGTCTCACCGGCAATGATGCCCGGTAGCCAGCGCCCGCGCAGATCGTCCGAGGCCTCGTTCAGCGCCGTCACGCCCATGACAGACGTCGTCAGGAACGGCGACGGCGTCAGGTTGCGCCCGATCTCGGCGAGCACGATGCCCGCCTCGACATGGCCCATGGCCAGCCCGCCATCGGCCTCGGCGGCAAGCATGCCGGTGAGGCCCAATTCGGCGAACTGCTTCCACAGCCCGTGCCCGAAGCCATCCTTGCAATTGATGTCGCGCCAGTGGCGCAGCTGCTTCTTGATCCCGCCTTCATCGGCCATGAAGCCGGAGACGCTCTGCGCCAACATGGCCTGATCTTCAGTATGATACAGCGGCATGGATCTACTCCTAAGCCTTGAAAAACGTCAGGAAACCCGAAACCCGACTCACCCCCGGGGAAACCTCCCCACCCCGCTCACCCTGAGCTTGTCGAAGGGTGCTGGCACCGCGCTCGGGCCAGATGCTTCGACAAGCTCAGCATGAGCGGTTGGGGGGTGGACCGTGCGTCAGGCCCCCGGCAGTTCGAGAATGCGCTTGGCGACGACGTTGAGCATGACCTCGCTCGTGCCGCCCTCGATCGAGTTGGCCTTGGTCCGCAGCCAGCTGCGCGAAGGCGCACCGCCGCGGGTCTCCTCGCTTTCCCACTCCAGCGCGGTGCTGCCGCCCGCTGCCATCAGCAGCTCGTGCCGCCGCTTGTTGAGCTCGGTGCCCGCGTACTTCATCATGTTGGGCTTGGCCGGATGGGCGCGGCCCACCTTGATCTCGTCGAGGAACTTCTCGCCGCACGCGGCAAAGGCCAGCGCGTCGATATCGAACGCCGCCAGTTCTGCGCGCAGCATCGGATCATCCAGCCCATTGCGGGTCAGCACCTTGCCGATCGTGCTGGTCTGTTCGCCGCCGCCCGCGCCCGAAATCATCTCGCGCTCGTGGCCGAGGAGGTACTTCGCAACGTCCCAGCCCCGATTGAGCTGGCCGACGATCTGGCTCTTGGGCACCTTCACATTGTCGAAGAACGTCTCGCAGAACGGCGAGGAACCGCTGATCAGCTTGATCGGCTTGGTCGTCACGCCCGGCGTCGTCATGTCGAACAGCAGGAACGAGATGCCCTGATAGGTGTTCGCCTTGTCGGTGCGCACGAGGCAGAAGATCCAGTCCGCCTTGTCGGCATAGCTGGTCCAGATCTTCTGGCCATTGACCACCCAGTGATCGCCCTTGTCCTCGCCGAAGGTCTGCAAGCTGACGAGGTCAGAGCCCGAACCCGGCTCCGAATAACCCTGGCACCAGCGGATTTCCCCGCGCGCCACTTGGCCGAGATAGTGGACCTTCTGCTCCTCGGTGCCGAACTTCAGCAGCGCGGGCCCCAGCATCCAGATGCCGAAGCTCGAAAGCGGCGGCCGCGCCCCGGCGCGCGTCATTTCCTCGCGCCAGATCTTGGCCTGCGCCGGGTTCATCCCAGCGCCGCCATAGGCGACCGGCCAGTCCGGCACGGTGTAGCCCTTGGCCGCGCAGACCTCCATCCACTGCTTCTGCGCCGCAGACTTGAACACGAAATTGCGCCCGCCCCAGCAGATGTCGTCCTCGCCCTGCACGGGCCTGCGCATCTCTTCCGGGCAGTTCGCCTCGATCCACGCGCGGATTTCCGCGCGGAAAGCTTCCAGCTCTGACATGGCTTTTGCTCCTCTCTTAATCGAGAGGTTAAGGCGACTCGCAGCGCGCTGGCAAGCGCCGATTTCAGCACGGTTTTCTGCCAATCAGGCGCATTCCCGCATGCCGTAGCGTCAACCCGTTCCCGATTGACGGCAGCCCACATCCGCGCAAGGTTCACGCAAAATCAGAACCATCAGCCACGGAGAGGCCTCGCATGCGATTCCACAACAAGACCGTCGTCGTCACCGGCGCAGCATCGGGCATCGGCCGCGCCACCGCGCTGCTCTTCGCTGCCGAGGGGGCCAAGGTCTACGCTGCCGATATCGACGAGGCCGGCCTCGCGCAGACCGCCGCCGAATCCAACGGCGAAGTCCACACCGTCCGCTGCGACGTCTGCAACACCGAGGACATCAAGGCCCTGATGGACCGCGCCGCCGCCGAAACCGGCGGGATCGACGCCGTCTTCAACAACGCTGGCGCCGGCGGCGATCCGGCTCCGATCGACGAGATAGAGCCCGAGGGCTGGGATCGCACGATGCACCTCCTGCTCCGCTCGGTGGCCTTCGGCATCCGCTATGCCGTCCCCCATATGATCGGACGCAAGGGCGCGGCCATCGTCAATACCTCGTCGGTCGCGGCGGTCGGCCCGGGCTATTCGCCCAATGCCTATGCTGTGGCGAAGGCCGGCGTGCTCCACCTGACGAAGACGAGCGCAGCCGATCTCGCTCGCCACCAGATCCGCGTCAATGCGGTCCAGCCCGGCTTCATCAATACCAACATCTTCACGCGCCATCTCGAGATTTCCGGCGATCTCGAAGTGCAGGCCAAGGAGTTGGTCCGCACCTTGAGCTCGGCCGCCCAGCCCGTTGCCCGCGCGGGGCAGTCCAATGACATCGCCGAGGCCGTGCTCTACCTCTGCAGCGAGGCGGCGAGCTTCGTCAACGGCACCTCGCTGATCGTCGATGGCGGCCTCACGATCGGCCCGCGCCATTCGTGGGATGGGGAAACGCCCGACCTGCTCGACGCGCTGCGCGCGTTCAAGGCGGCCGCCGAAACGCAGGCGTCCTGAACTCGGCGCTTGATCTGGCGCAAGGTTTAACCGACAGATTAAATCAAGACAGAAGGACGGTGCCGAAGCGCTGCACCGCAGGAGAGACAACATGGATTTCGAACCGACCGAACGGCAGGTCTACTGGCGCAACCGCGTGCGCGATTTCATCGAAAGCAACGTCCGCCCCCGCCACAAGGACTACAAGGCGGAGCAAGCCAGCGGCGGCCGGTGGAAAGTGCTGCAGGTGGTCGAAGAGGAAAAAGCCAAGGCCAAGGCTGCCGGCATCTGGAACCTGTTCATGCCGCCCAAGAACGGCGGCCACCACCACGTCGAGGAAACCTTCGAGTTCGAAGGCCCCGGCCTAACCAACCTCGAATACGCGCTCTGCGCCGAGGAAATGGGCCGCATCGGCTGGGCCAGCGAAGTGTTCAATTGCTCCGCGCCCGATACCGGCAACATGGAAGTGTTCCACCGCTACGGCACGCTGGAACAGAAGGAAAAGTGGCTCCGCCCGCTGATGAACGGTGAAATCCGCTCCGCCTTCCTGATGACCGAGCCGCTCGTCGCTTCGTCGGATGCGACCAACATCGAAACCTCGATCCGCCGCGAGGGCGACGAATACGTCATCAACGGCCGCAAGTGGTGGTCCTCAGGGCTAGGCGATCCGCGCTGCAAGATCGCCATCGTCATGGGCAAGACCGATACTTCGGCCAAGCGCCACCAGCAGCAGAGCCAGGTGCTCGTCCCCATGGACGCGCCGGGCGTCAACATCCTGCGCCACCTGCCCGTCTTCGGGTATGACGACGCGCCGCACGGCCACATGGAAGTGCAGCTCGAAAACGTCCGCGTCCCCGTCTCCAACGTCGTGCTCGGCGAAGGCCGCGGGTTCGAAATCGCGCAGGGCCGCCTCGGGCCGGGCCGCATCCACCACTGCATGCGCACGATTGGTGTGGCGGAAGAAGCGCTCGCCAAGATGGCCCGCCGCCTCCAGTCGCGCATCGCCTTCGGCAAGCGGATTTCGGAACATTCGGTGTGGGAAGAGCGCATCGCCCGCGCCCGCATCGATATCGAGATGACCCGCCTGCTCTGCCTCAAGGCGGCGGACATGATGGACAAGGTCGGCAACAAGGCCGCCGCGCTCGAAATCGCGATGATCAAGGTGCAGGCCCCCAACATGGCGCTGCGCATCATTGATGATGCGATCCAGGCCCACGGCGGCGGCGGTGTCTCGGAAGACTTCGGCCTCGCCGAAGCCTACGCGCACCAGCGCACGCTGCGCCTTGCGGATGGTCCGGACGAAGTCCACGCCCGCGCCGTCGCCCGCATCGAATATGCCCGCCACACCGATCTGCCGAGCGACCCGGGCTTCAGCTCGGGCGACATGGCGATTTCGCGGTAACACCAGCCTCCCCCCTCCCGCTTGCGGGAGGGGCCGGGGGAGGACCTGTTCAACGGCAGCCCTTTCCCAACACACCCTCCCCTAACCCCTCCCGCTCGCGGGAGGGGGACAGAGCAAGGTAGACCCCCATGAAAGCCGCCATCCTCGAAGCCGCCGGCCAGCCGCTCGTCATCGACCAGCTCACCGTATCGAAGCCCGGCCCGCATGAAGTGCTGATCCGCACTGCCGCCTGCGGCCTGTGCCACTCGGACCTCCACTTCATTGATGGCGCCTATCCGCATCCGATGCCTTGCGTTGCGGGCCATGAAGCGGCGGGCATCGTCGAGGAAGTCGGCAGCGAAGTGCGCACGGTGAAGAAGGGCGATGCCGTCGTCACCTGCCTCTCGGCCTTCTGCGGCCACTGCGAATTCTGCGTCACGGGCCGCATGTCGCTCTGCCTCGGCGGTGATACCCGCCGCCGCCCGGGCGAGGCACCGCGCCTCACGCGCAGCAGCGACGGCAGCGTCGTCAACCAGATGCTCAATCTCTCGGCCTTCGCCGAAATGATGCTGATCCACGAGCACGCCTGCGTCGCGATCAATCCCGAAATGCCGCTGGACCGCGCCGCCGTCATCGGCTGCGCCGTCACCACCGGAGCGGGCACGATCTTCAATGCCTGCAAGGTCACGCCGGGTGAAACCGTCGCCGTGATCGGCTGCGGCGGCGTCGGCCTCGCCACGATCAACGCAGCGAAAATCGCAGGCGCAGGCCGCATCATTGCCGCCGATCCCATGCCCGAAAAGCGCGAACTCGCGATCAAACTCGGCGCCACTGACGTCGTCGACGCACTCGATCCCGATGCCGCCAAGCAGATCCAGGAAATGACCAAGGGCGGCGTCCACCACGCCATCGAAGCCGTCGGCCGCCCCGCCTCGGGCGATCTCGCCGTCGCTTCGCTGCGCCGAGGCGGCACCGCCACGATCCTCGGCATGATGCCGCTCGCGCACAAGGTCGGGCTTTCCGCCATCGACCTGCTTTCGGGCAAGAAGCTGCAGGGCGCGATCATGGGCGGCAACCACTTCCCGGTCGATCTCCCGCGCCTCGTCGATTTCTACATGCGCGGCCTGCTCGATCTCGACAGCATCATTGCCGAGCGCATCCCGCTTGAAGGCATTAACGAAGGCTTCGAGAAGATGAAGGCGGGCCATTCCGCCCGCTCGGTCATCGTGTTCGATCAGTAAGGGCCACAGCCATGACCGAAGCCATCGACGCCCAGGCTGCCTTCACCGGCACCGTCGCCCCCGAAGGTGCGGACAAGCTCGACGAAGCCAGGCTCACCGCGTGGTTCGAGGCCAATGTGGCGGGCTTCAAGGGCCCGCTCAGTGTCTCGAAGTTCAAGGGCGGCCAGTCCAACCCCACCTACAAGATCGATGCGCCGTCCGGCCCTTACGTCCTGCGCCGCAAGCCGCTCGGCAAACTGCTCCCCAGCGCGCACGCGGTGGACCGCGAATTCAAGGTCCAGTCCGCACTCGCCCCCACCGGTTTCCCGGTCGCCGCGCAATATGGCCTGTGCACCGATGATAGCGTCGCGGGCGCGATGTTCTATGTGATGGGCTGCGTCGATGGCCGCACGATCTGGGACGGCGCAATGCCCGGCGCCACGCCGGAAGAGCGCCGCGCCACCTACTTCGCGATGGTCGATACCCTCGCCGCGCTCCACAGCGTCGATGTGGACTCGGTCGGCCTCACCGATTTCGGCAAGCCCGGCAACTACTTCGGCCGCCAGGTCGATCGCTGGACCAAGCAGTACCGCCTCTCCGAAACCGAGCGGATGGAACCGATGGAGCGCCTGATCGAGTGGCTCCCCCGCACCCTCCCCGAACAGACCCGCACCAGCGTCGTCCACGGCGATTACCGCATCGACAACATGATCTTCGCCCCCCTGACTCCTGGCGTCGAACCCAAGCCCCTCGCCGTGCTCGATTGGGAGCTTTCGACGCTCGGTGATCCGCTGGCGGACTTCACCTACTTCTGCATGGCGTGGTCCACTGACAACGGCGGCCGCTCCGGCGTGCAGGACCTCGACCGCGCCGCGCTCGGCATTCCCGAACTCGATGAAGTCGTCGCCCGCTACTGCGAGAAGACGGGCCGTGACGGCCTGCCCGGCATGGAATGGTACCTCGCCTACAACTACTTCCGCCTCGCCGGGATCATCCAGGGCATCAAGAAGCGCTACCTCGACGGCACCGCCAGCAGCGCCCACGCCAAGACCATGTCCGACCGCGTCGGCCCCCTCGCCGACGTGGCATGGGAATACGCGGTGAAGGCGGGCGCCTGAAGCGCTGACGAGAACGCAGGAGGGGCCGGAGGACAGCTGCACCGCAGCGCGCCCCGGCCCCTCCCCTCACGCCATCACTTGCCCAGCGGGATGCGGAAGCCCACCGAAAGCAGCGACTGGCGGCTCTTCGCATCGAGGTTTGCCGGCACGAGATTGAGCGGCAAGGTCGTCGTGCCGCCATCGCGGTAGTTGTACTGGCCGAACAGTTCGAACTTCGGCCCCAGCTTGTAGGTCGCGCCCGCCATCAGCTGCCACGCGAAGTTGGTGTCCTTGCCCTGCCCGACGTCGATGTTCGAAGGCTGATAGTTGAACTTCGTTTCCTGCACGCCGATGCCGCCGCCGACATAGGGCTGGAACGCACTGCCGGTGTTGAAGTCGTAGTAGGCGTTGACGAAGCCCGCGATACCGCGCTGGCTGCCGATGCCGCTGTCCACCACCTGGCCCACAGTCGAACCCACGGTCGGCCCGCGCGTCAGGATCGAGGCGTCGACGCCGTCGATGTTGGTCCCGCCCACCGTCACGCCGCTGTGGCGCCGCACATCGGATCGCGTGAAGGCGAGTTCGCCTTCGAGGCGGAAGCCGTTGTTGAAGCGGTGGCCGACTTGCGCGGAGAAATTGTAGCCCGGGTCGAACTTGGTGTTCCAGCCCAGCGAGGTGCCGGCGGGGATCGCATCATAAGCCGGCGTGCCTGTGGTCGCGGGAACATCAGACGTAAAAGTTCCCTGGTTATTGGAACTGTTAGGCAAAGCAACGCCTGCAGAAACGCCAACATAGGTCTGTGCATGGGCGAAGGGAGCGATTGCCAAGACAGTAAATGCAGAAGCAATCATCAGATACTTATTGTTCATTTTGCGACCCTTTCGACGTAAGCACGGTGATACATACTGATACAACTCGATACATGACCGAATTATTATCTTTATGACCACCGGTTGGGTCGCGATAGTACTGGTTCATTTACTGAAAATGAACGCTGCGACGACCTGTTGCGCGCCGCCCGAGGTTGCGACGACACGTGTGGAAAATCGCGACGAACGGCTCCGGCGCCCCCTCTTGCCCCCGCCTCTTGCCCCTCGGGACCAATCCGCTAACCAGCCCCGCCATGGACTCGCCTGCCCTCATCACCGTCGCCGCGCTCTACCGCTTCGCTCGCTTCGATGATCCCGCAGGCCTGCGCACGCCGCTGCTGCAGGTCTGCGAGGCAGCCGGCATCAAGGGCACGCTCATCCTCGCGCGCGAAGGCGTGAACGGCACCGTTGCGGGCAGCGAAGAGGGGATCGCGGCCGTCATAGCCCATATCCGCGCGCTGCCCGGCTGCGCCGATCTCGACGTCAAGTATTCCGCCGCCGAGACCATGCCCTTCGGCCGCCTCAAGGTCCGCCTGAAGCGCGAGATCGTCACGATGGGCGAACCGCATATCGACCCGCTCGCCAGCGTCGGCACCTATGTCGCCCCGCATGACTGGAACGCGCTGATCAGCGATCCGGAAACCATCGTGATCGACACGCGCAACGATTATGAAGTCGCCGTCGGCACGTTTGCAGGCGCGATCAACCCGCAGACCCGCTCCTTCCGCGAATTCCCCGCCTGGTTCCGCGCCGAACGTGAACGCCTGCTCGGAAACGGCAAGCAACCCAAAGTCGCGATGTTCTGCACCGGCGGCATCCGCTGCGAAAAATCGACCGCCTTCCTCAAGGCCGAAGGCGTCAGGCAAGTCTACCACCTCAAGGGCGGCATCCTGCGCTATCTGGAGGACGTGCCCGCCGATCAAAGCCTCTGGCAAGGCGAATGCTTCGTGTTCGACGAACGCGTCGCCCTCGGCCATGGACTGACCGAGGGCGAACACACGCTCTGCCGCAAGTGCGGCCGCGCCGTGGCAGCAGGCGAGGCTTGCCCCGCCTGCGCCTGAACGGACTTGTGCCTTACTCCGTCACAAACGTCAGCGCCCCGTCGCCCTCATCAATCCGCACCGTGCTGCCATCGGGGATCTCACCCCCCAGCAGCCGCTCGGCCAGCGGATCCTGCACATAGCGCTGCACCGCGCGCTTCAGCGGCCTTGCGCCATAGATCGGATCGTAGCCCACCCGGCCCAGCCAGCGCTTCGCCGCCTCGGTCAGGTCGATCACGATCTTGCGCTCCTTCAGCAGCGCCTGCACCCGCGCCACCTGCAGATCGACGATCGGCGCCATGTGCTCGTGGCCGAGGCGGTGGAACAGGATGATCTCGTCCAGCCGGTTCAGGAACTCCGGCCGGAAGTGCGCGCGCACCACGTCCATCACCTGCGGCTCGACGACAGAGACATCCTGCCCTTCCTCAAGGTTCGCCAGATACTGGCTGCCAAGGTTCGAGGTCAGCACGATAAGCGTGTTGGTGAAGTCCACCACGCGCCCCTGCCCGTCGGTCAGGCGGCCATCATCCAGCACTTGCAGCAGCACGTTGAACACGTCCTGATGCGCCTTTTCCACCTCGTCGAAGAGCACGACCTGATAGGGCCGCCGCCGCACGGCTTCGGTCAGCACGCCGCCTTCGTCATAGCCGACATAGCCCGGAGGTGCGCCGATGAGGCGGCTCACGGAGTGCTTCTCCATGAACTCCGACATGTCGATGCGCACCATCGCGTTGTCGTCGTCAAACAGGAAGCCCGCGAGCGCCTTGGTCAGCTCGGTCTTGCCCACGCCCGTGGGGCCAAGGAACAGGAACGAGCCCAGCGGCCGGTTCGGGTCCTGCAAGCCCGCACGCGCCCGGCGCACCGCCTTGGACACCGCCACGACGGCATCGCGCTGGCCGATCACCCGCTTGCCGATGATCTCTTCCATCTTGAGCAGCTTCTCGCGCTCGCCTTGCAGCATCCGCTCGACCGGCACGCCCGTCCAGCGGCTGACCACACCTGCGATGTCGTCCGCCGTCACTTCCTCACGCAGCAGCGCGTTCTCCGCCATGCCCCCATTTGATCTTTGGGCAGCTTCGGCCAGCTGCTTCTCCAGCTCGGGAATCCGGCCATAAGCCAGCTCACCCGCCTTGCCGAGATCGCCCTGCCGCTGCGCCTGATCGAGCTCGATCCGAGCCGCGTCGAGCGCTTCCTTGATCTTGCCCTCGGCAGCGATCTTGTCGCGCTCGTTCTGCCAGCGCGTCGTCAGTTCGGCAGACTGCTGCTCCAGATTGGCAAGCTCCTCGCGCAGCGCGGCCAGCCTATCCTTCGAGGCCGTGTCGCTCTCCTTGGCGAGCGCCATTTCCTCGATTTTCAGCTGGATGATGCGGCGATCAAGGTTCTCGATCTCCTCCGGCTTGCTTTCCACTTCCATGCGCAGCCGGCTCGCCGCCTCGTCCATCAGGTCGATGGCCTTGTCCGGCAGGAAGCGGTCCGCGATGTAGCGATTGGACAGCGTCGCCGCCGCCACGATCGCGCCGTCGGTGATCCGAACGCCGTGGTGCAGCTCGTACTTTTCCTTCAGGCCGCGCAGGATCGAGATGGTGTCCTCCACCGTCGGCTCGCCAACGAACACCGGCTGGAACCGCCGCTGCAGCGCGGGGTCCTTCTCGACGTACTTCTGGTATTCATCCAGCGTCGTAGCCCCAATGCAGTGCAGTTCGCCGCGCGCCAGCGCCGGCTTCAGCAGGTTGCCCGCATCCATCGCGCCTTCGCTTTTGCCCGCGCCGATCAGCGTGTGCATCTCGTCGATGAACAGGATGATCTCGCCTTCCGCGCCCTTCACTTCGTCGAGCACGGCCTTCAGCCGCTCCTCGAACTCGCCGCGATACTTCGCGCCCGCGATCAGGCTGCCCATGTCGAGCGCCATCAGGCGGCGGTCCTTGAGGCTATCCGGCACGTCGCCATTGGCGATGCGCAGCGCAAGGCCTTCCGCAATCGCGGTCTTGCCCACGCCGGGTTCGCCGATCAGCGCCGGATTGTTCTTCGTCCGCCGCGCCAGGATCTGGATCGTGCGGCGGATTTCCTCGTCGCGCCCGATCACCGGGTCAAGCTTGCCCTCGCGCGCCGCTTCGGTGAGGTCGCGGGCATACTTCTTCATCGCGTCATAGGCGTTCTCCGCCCCCGCGCTGTCCGCCGTGCGGCCGCCGCGCAAGGCCGCAATTGCCGCCTCCAGCGCCTGCGCGGTCACGTTCGCCGCCTTGAGCGCCTGCCCCGCCGACGTCGTCGTCGCCAGCGTCAGCGCCACAAGCATCCGCTCGACCGTGACATAGGCATCGCCGCTCTTCGCCGCGATCTGCTCGGCGGAATCGAGCACGCGCACGGCATCGTTATCGAGGCCCGGGGTCGCTTGTGCCCCGCCGCCCGAAACGGCCGGAATCTTGGCGAGCGCCTTGTCCACTTCGGCAAGCGCAATCGAAGCCGTGCCGCCCGCGCGCTGGATCAGGCCCGATGCCATGCCCTCGCTGTCTTCCAGCAAGGCCTTGAGCACGTGTTCGGGGCCGATCCGCTGGTGGCTATTGCGGATGGCAACGGTCTGCGCCGCCTGCAGGAAGCCCTTGGCGCGGTCGGTGAATTTTTCGAGGTTCATGGTGCGAACGTCCTCCTATGGCCCCAGAAGTAGTGTGTCATTTCGGCCACACAAGGAGCTGGATCAAAATTCCACCGCGGTTCGTCGAGACTTTGGAGCCTGATGATGCTGCCGCCACTGGTCCGGGTTGCCCGCGTAAGGCCGGAAACGCGCCGGGCGTGCGTCGATGGCCGCAAGGTGTTCGTCGGGCGCTGACTGTCCTACATCGCGCCGACCCGCTATGGTTAAGGTGATGACCCTTGGCCGCGACCACCTGCCGAACCGCGTGATCGATAAGATCGATCAAAATCGCTCGACTGATCGAATGCAGTTATCCCTCAGGACTGTGTCAACTGTGTCAACCCCCCGCAGCGCCGCTTCCCTTTGGGGGGCAACCGGCGCCCGAATCCATTTTGCTTCTGTTCAGGCCCGCAATGCTCTGAAACAGAGCATCCATCTCTTTCAGCGCGGCCGCCGTCCGGCAGCCCGCCCCAGCCGCAGGATCACCATGCCCCGCTCTCTGCCCCGTTCGTTCATGGCCTCCCTCCTTGCGCTTCCCGTCCTGCTCGCCGCTGTCCCGGCGCTCGCGGCCGATCCCGCCGCCCCGCAGATCAAGGCCGCGCCCGTCGCCGATCTGGTGAAGGCCGTGAACATTCCCTACGAGCGCTTCACCCTGCCCAACGGCCTCACCGTCCTCGTCCACACCGATCGCAAGGCGCCGGTCGTCGCGGTTTCCGTGTGGTACAAGGTCGGCTCGAAGAACGAACCGCGCGGCAAGACCGGCTTCGCACACCTCTTCGAACACCTGATGTTCAACGGCTCTGAAAACGCGCCGGACGATTTCTTCGGCCCGCTCAAGGAAGTCGGCGCGACCGACGCCAACGGCACGACCTGGTTCGACCGCACCAACTACTACGAGACCGTGCCGACCGGCGCGCTCGACCGCGCGCTGATGCTAGAAAGCGACCGCATGGGCCATCTGCTTGGCGCGGTGACGCAGGAGAAGCTCGATAACCAGCGGGCCGTCGTCCAGAACGAGAAGCGGCAGGGCGACAACGCCCCGTTCGGCCTCATCGAATACGAAGAGTACGAAACGCTCTACCCCGCCGGGCATCCCTATCACCACACCACCATCGGCTCGATGGCAGACCTCGACAGCGCGAGCCTCGCGGATGTGAAGGGCTGGTTCCGCGATCACTACGGCCCCAACAACGCGATCCTCGTGCTGGCGGGCGACATCGATCTCGCGGCGGCCAAGGCCAAGGTCACCAAGTGGTTCGGCGCAATTCCCGCCGGCCCGGCTGTCCAGCCGGTCAGCGTGCCGGTGCCAACCCTGCCCGCCCCCGTCGCCCGCACCGTGCAGGACCGCGTCGCCACCACCCGCGTCTACCGGATGTGGGCGATCCCCGGGCTCGATAATCCGGATTACCTGCCGCTGCAGGTCGGCGGCCTCATCCTCGGTGGCCTTGCCAGCTCGCGCCTCGATGATGCGCTGGTGCGCAAGGACCAGACCGCCGTCTCCGCCTCGGCCCACGCCGATGTATTCGCGCAGGGCGGCCAGTTCGTCATGGAAGCCGATGTGAAGCCCGGTGCGGACCCTGCCAAGGTCGGCGCTGCGCTCGATGCCGAACTGACGCGTCTGATCACGGACGGCCCGACCGCCGATGAACTCGCCCGCGCCGCGACCACTTTTGCCGCCAGCGAGATCCGCTCGCTCGAATCGGTCGGCGGCGGCGGCAAGGCCTCCACTCTCGCCGAAGGGCTGCTCTATTCGGGCGACCCGGCCAACTACCGCCACGAACTCGAAGCCGCCGCGAAACTCACGCCCGCCGCCGTGCGCGATGCGCTGGCCAAGTGGCTGAAGCGCCCGGTCTTCGCGCTCACTGTCGTCCCCGGTGACCGCACCGGCGGCGGCGAAGCGCGCGGCGGCGATTCCGCGCTGCCTCCGGCTGCTCCGGCTCCTGCCGTCACCACCGCCGCGGCCAACACGCCCGACGCCGACCGCAGCAAGATCCCGGCCGCCGGGCAGGTCCCGACGCTCGACTTTCCCGCCATCGAGCGGACCAGCCTCAAGAACGGCATCAAGGTCGTCTTCGCCCGCCGCAGCGCGGTGCCGGTCGTCTCGGTGCGGGTCGCGTTCGATGCGGGCTATGCCGCCGATCCGTTCGATGCGCGCGGCACCACCGCGCTGCTGCTGCGGCTGATGAACGAGGGCACCACCAGCCTCGATTCCTCCGCGCTCGCCCGCGCCAAGGAAACGCTCGGCGCTTCGATCAGCGGCGTGGGCCTGCCCGATTCGACGGCGTTCGAGCTCAATGCGCTGGTGCCCAACCTGCCCGCCTCGCTCGATCTCCTCGCCGACTATGTCCGCCATCCCGCGCTCGATCCGGCGGAATTGGAACGCGTGCGCGCGCAGCAGCTCAGCACGATCCAGTCCGAGCGCACCGATCCCTATTCGCTCGCCAGCCGCGTGCTCTACCCCGCGATCTACGGCCCGGCGCATCCTTATGGCTATGCCCCCACCGGCACCGGCGAAGCGGACGTCGTCAAGAAGCTGACGCGCACCGATCTCGCCGCGTTCCACGCCCGCTGGCTGCGGCCGGACCGCGCGACGATCTACGTCGTGGGCGATACCACGCTCGCCGATGTCGTCCCACTGCTCGAGAAGAGCTTCGGCAACTGGCCCGCGAACCGCATGGCCCCGCCGGTGAAAGACTTCTCCGCCGCCATCCCCGTGCCGTCTCCGCGCATCGTACTGATCGACCGGCCCGGCTCGCCGCAGTCGATGATCCTCGGCGGCGAAGTGATCGCGGCCAAGGGCACCGACGATACCGTTACCCTGCGCACCGCGAACGACGTGCTCGGCGGCGATTTCCTCAGCCGCATGAACACCAATCTGCGCGAAACCAAAGGCTGGTCCTACGGCGTCGCCAGCCTCATCAACGACCGCGCCGAGCGCCTGCTCTTCGCGATCTACGCTCCGGTCCAGACCGACCAGACCGGCCCTTCGATCCGCGAACTGCAGGGCGAGATGACGCGCTACCTTGGCCCCAAGGGCACCACGCCGGAAGAAGCCGCGCTCGCCACCCAGGGCAGCGCGCGCGAACTGCCCGGCGCGTTCGAAACCTCGGGCGCGGTGCTCGAAGGTGTCGCCAAGATCGAGACCTACAAGCGGCCCGACAACTACTACACCACGCTTCCCGCCCGCTACCGCACGATGACCCCCGCTGATCTCGACGCGGCGGCGCGCAAGATCATCGATCCCAAGAACATCGTCTGGGTCGTTGTCGGGGACGCGGGCAAGGTCCGCCCGCAGCTCGACGGGCTGGGCCTGCCGGTGGAGGTGGTCAAGGCGGAGTGATCCGATCAGGCGCTTCAGCTGGGCAAGCCGACGTCATTTTTCCGCTTGCCCGGCGAGGTCCGCGATCAGCCGATCCATTGTAAGCCGGGCGATGGCGTCCTTGGGTCGCGCCTCGTCGCTGGGAATTGCGACCTCGAGCGACTGTTGGTCCACCAAGGGCGCAGAACCGTGCGACCACTGGAACACGAGGCGTACGGTGCCCGAGAGCTGGTCCCGGGCTCCCGACCCGAACAATCCCCACGATTTAGCACAAAGTTTGGCATCGACATCGACAAGGCGGAGATTCAGTCCGGTAGCCTTTACTCTGGACTTGAATTTTCCGGCCGGCAGATTCTGGACAGCCAGATAGACCAGCTCGTTCAGTCGGCTCTTGCTGACATACAAATCCTCGAAGTACAGGGCCGCGTTCGGCAGGCATACCTTACCCGCTCTGAGGTGACCAATGCGGGTCCGATACTGAATGTCGGTCATGACATTGATAACGGGATATTGTTCAATTCCGTAGGATGCTGTTGGCACAATAACCAGTGATGCAAAAAAGATCATGGCTGGGAGGCGCATCAGTGACATCTGCATCTCGGCTTTTACTCAATGCCGGACTTAGTCGTCCGCACATGCGGCCAGCTTAAGCTATCAACTACCGCCAGAAAACCGCCGATTTGGTTCCATATCTCATGGTGATGGACCATGAATACTTACATGCTTGCCTCTGCAAAACGAAGTGCTAGGCTCGCGCGCCACATCACATTTGCGGGAGAAAAGAGTGTATTTTCATCGAGTTTGGAGCGGGCCGGCACTGTTTCTTGCAGCGTGCCTGCCAACCATAGCATATGCTGATCCTCTCCCGCTTGAAACGGTAATTACGCTTGTCCAAAGCGGGATTGGTGACGAAGCCGTGATTGCGAAGATCAGAAGTTCAAATACCCATATTGATCTTAGCGTCGATCAGATGCTCGAACTCAAGAAGCAGGGTGTTCCCGGGCCAGTTATTGCTGCGCTTCTGGAAACCAGCAAGGCACCGCCTCCCGCGCCGGTTTTCTCGATGGATTCTGCAGACCCCTCCGTCCTCCATCCGCCGGGCGTCTATTTGCTCGATGAGGGCGCCAACAAAGTTGTCCGGATCGATCCGACCGTGACGAACCAGGCCAAGACCGGCGGCATTCTGGGCTACGCCTTCACTGGCGGAATCGCCTCGGCGAGCGTCAAGGCCAGTATCCAGAACTCGACTGCGCGGGTGCACGCGAGCGCAACTCAACCGCAGTTCTATTTCTACTTCGACGAATCCAATCCGCAGACGGCCAACGCGCCCCAGACTTGGGCCTCTGGCACAGCCGCAACCGTCACTTCACCCAGCGAATTTACGTTGATCCGACTGACCCAGAAGGAAGGGCGCCGGGAAGCGCGAGTAGGTAGCATGAATATCGCCGGCGCTAAATCCGGCGTGATGGACAAGGACCGCATTCCGTTCGAGTACTCGATGGTACGCCCGGGGGTCTTTCGCATTCAGATAAGTTCGCCGCTCGCTAAGGGCGAATACGGCTTTATCTACTCGCTCACCGGTGGCGGCGCGGGCGGTGCGATCACCGCCCGTATCTTCGACTTTTCCATCTGATATGAAAGCTGGGCTGATCGAGCTAGGCTCGCATTGATCAGCCCAGCTTCGCCTTCAGCACTTCGTTGACGAGCCCCGGGTTGCCCTTGCCCTGCATGGCCTTCATGGTCTGGCCGACGAAGAAGCCGAACAGCGCTTCCTTGCCGCCCTTGTACTGCGCAACCTTGTCGGCATTCGCGGCGAGGACATCATCGACGGCGGCTTCGATCGCGCCGGTGTCGGAGGTCTGCGTCAGGCCTTCTCGCTCGACGATCACGCCGGGGGCGTCGCCGGTTTCGAGCATCAGCTCCAGCACCTGCTTGGCCGCGCTGCCCGAAATCGTGCCCTTGCCGACGAGTGCCAGCAGTTCGCCGCCGGCTTCGGGGCTTACGGGGCTGTCCGCCAGCCCCTTGCCGAGCTTGTTCAGCGCGCCGAACAGTTCGGAGGTCAGCCAGTTGGCCGCCTGCTTGGCGACTTCGCCTTCCGGCTTGCCCTGCTTGGCAGCGCTCGCTGCGAGCAGCACCTCGAACCAGCGCGAGGTCTCGACCTCGGCGGTCAGCACGCCCGCGTTATAGGCGGAGAGGCCGAGCGCGGTTTCGTAGCGGTGGCGTTTGGCGTCCGGCAGTTCGGGCAGGCTGGCGCGGCATTCCTCGACGAACGCGTCGTCGAGTTCAATCGGCAGCAGGTCTGGATCGGGGAAGTAGCGGTAATCGTGCGCGTCTTCCTTGCTGCGCATCGAGCGGGTTTCGTTGCGGTCCGGATCGTAGAGCCGGGTTTCCTGCACGACCTTGCCGCCATCTTCCAGCAACGCGACCTGGCGCTTGGCCTCCTGCTCGACCACAGCCATCACGAAGCGCACCGAATTGACGTTCTTCGTCTCGGTCCGCGTGCCGAAGGGCTCACCGGGACGGCGCACCGAGACGTTGACGTCCGCGCGCATCGAGCCCTGATCCATGTTGCCATCGCACGAGCCGACATAGCGCAGGATCGTGCGCAGCTTCGACAGGTATGCCCCGGCTTCGGCAGGCGAGCGCATGTCCGGCCGGCTGACGATTTCCATCAGCGCCACGCCCGAGCGGTTCAAATCGACGTAGGACATCGTCGGGTGCTGATCGTGCATCAGCTTGCCCGCGTCCTGCTCTACGTGGATGCGTTCGATGCCGATGGTCTTGGTGCTTTCGGGGTTCTTGTCATCGAGCTGCACCTCGATCGCGCCCTCACCCACGATGGGGTGGTAGAGCTGGCTGATCTGGTAGCCCTGCGGCAAGTCCGCGTAGAAGTAGTTCTTGCGGTCGAAGCGCGACCACTTGTTGATCTGCGCATTGATCGCAAGGCCGGTGCGCACGGCCTGGCGGATGCACTCCCTATTGGGCACGGGCAGCATGCCGGGCATCGCCGCATCGACGAGGCTGACCTGCGTGTTGGGCTCGGCACCGAACGCGGTAGCCGCGCCCGAAAAGAGCTTCGCCTGCGTGCTGATCTGCGCGTGGACTTCGAGGCCGATCACGACCTCCCATTCGCCCGTTGCACCCTGGATACGATAGTCGCTCATGCTCACCACCACTTGGCCGGACGCGCGGTGAAACCGGCGCGGCGTTCGATTGCCAGACCCGCATCGAGCACGCCCTGTTCATCGAACGGGCGGCCGATCAGCTGAAGCCCAAGCGGCAGGCCCTGCCGATCAAGGCCCGCAGGGACGGACATGGCGGGGAGACCAGCCAGCGAGGCGGGCACGGCGAACACGTCGTTGAGGTACATCGCCAGCGGATCGCTGACCATTTCGCCAAGGCCGAAGGCGGCGGTCGGCGCAGTGGGAGCGAGGATCACGTCGACGGTCTGGAAGGCGTCCATGAAGTCGCGGCTGATCAGCGTGCGAACCTTCTGCGCCTGTGTGTAATACGCGTCGTAGAAACCGGCCGAGAGCACATAGGTGCCGATCATGATGCGGCGCTTCACTTCGGCGCCGAACCCGGCGGCGCGGGTGGCGGCATACATGTCCTGCAAGCCGGCGCCCCTTGCCGATTCTTTGGGCGGCAGATCGCGCAGGCCATATCGCACACCGTCATAGCGGGCGAGGTTGGACGAGGCTTCTGCGGGGGCGATGATGTAATACGCAGGCAGCGCGTACTTGGTGTGCGCGAGATTGATGTCGACGATCTCGGCGCCCGCGTCCTTGAGCCAGGCGATGCCTTCGTCCCACACGCGGGCGACGTCGGCGTCCATGCCGTCCATGCGGTATTCACGCGGGATGCCGACCTTCTTGCCGCGCAAATCAGCATTCAGGTTGGCTTCCCACTCGGGCACGGGCAGGTCGAGGCTGGTCGAATCCTTGGGATCGAAACCGGCCATCGCTTCGAGCATGATCGCGCAATCGCGTACATCGCGCGCCATCGGGCCGGCCTGATCGAGGCTGGAAGCGAAGGCGACGATGCCCCAACGCGAGCAGCGGCCATACGTCGGCTTGATGCCCGAAATGCCGGTGAACGCGGCGGGCTGGCGGATCGAACCGCCGGTGTCGGTGCCGGTGGCAGCAGGCGCGATGCGCGCAGAGACTGCTGCGGACGAACCGCCCGAGGAGCCGCCGGGGGCCATCTCGGCAGTGCTGCCTTCGCGGCGCCACGGCGAGATCACGTTGCCGAACGCGCTGGTCTCGTTCGAGGAGCCCATCGCGAACTGATCGAGGTTGAGCTTGCCGAGCATGCCCGCGCCCGCGTCCCACAGCTTCTGCGAGACGGTGGATTCGTAGGGCGGCACGAAGTTGCCGAGGATGTTCGAGGCGGCGGTCGTCTTGGTGCCCGTCGTCGCGAAGAGGTCCTTCATGCCGATCGGCACGCCGGCCATCTTGCCGAGCTCCTTGCCCGCCGCACGGTCTGCGTCGACTGCGGCGGCGGCTTCCAGAGCCTTCTCGGGCGTCAGCGTGATGAAGGCATTGAGCGCAGGCTGCGCTTCGGCGACGGCGGCGTTGAACGCGCCTGCCACTTCGACGGCGGTGAATTCGCCCTTCGCCACGCCTTCGCGAATCGCGGCGACGCCAAGGTCGGTCAGATTGGTCATTACTCGATCACCTTGGGCACGCCGAAGAAGCCGTGTTCACCGGCGGGCGCATTGGAAAGCACCTTGTCACGTACGTCTCCGCCGGTCAGCGGATCGGCACCGATCACGTCATCGCGCAGGCGCTGCTTGTTGGGGATCACTGCCGTCATCGGCGCGATCCCTTCGACGTTCACTTCACCGAGCTGCTCGACCCACGCGAGGATGCCGTTGAGTTCGGGCACCATCGCCGCGATTTCGTCTTCGGTCACCTTGATGCGGGCCAGCGAGGCGATCCTGGCCACCGTGGCGGTGTCTACGGACATGGCGTTCTTTCGCTTGAGGCTGGGGCCGGCAGGTGTGCTGCCGGCCGGGTAGTTAGAATCAGGGCTGCGGCGGGCCTTCGGCGCCAGCACCGCCCTTGGGCATGCTGCCCATTTGCTGCTGCATCTGCTGGAGCATCTGGCGGCGCTGCTCGATCTCGGCCGCGCTCTTGAAGTCGAGCAGTTCGACGTCGAACGTCAGATCGCTGTTGCCCGGGATCACCACTTCACCCGTCGACGGGTTCTTCTGGTCCTGCGCGCCATAAGCCATGGCGGCGGGGATCACGAGCTTGTACTTGCCGCCGCGCTGCATCTTCTGCAGCCCCTTGCTGAAGCCGGGGATCACGCCCTCGACCGGCATGGCGACCTTCTCGCCCTTGTCGAATTCCTTGCCATTGGCGAGGTGGCCCGCATAGTTCACGAGCACCACGTCACCCAGCGTCGGCGACGGGCCGCTGCCCGCCTTGAGGGTTTCGACGACGAGGCCCTGATAGCGCGTCGACCAGGCCGCAGTGGCGCCGATCAGCAGCGCGAGGAGCACGCCGATCCAGATGCGGGTGAGCGATCCCTTGCCGACCGGCTGGAGCGGAACGCGGGTGATTTCCGACATGTCTTCCCCTTATGCGGAGCCGGCGGAGCGACTCCAATCTGAGGCCCGAACGCAAGGGCGGCGATGTGCCGGACAAGCGAAAGGGCGCCGCGAATACGGCGCCCTCTTGGCCCAGCCGGACCCTTATCGCAAGAGGCTAAGGGGCAGAACGCGCTACCCCTAACAGCGGCTTACTTGCCGCCGTCGCGCTCAAGCCGCTTGCGCTCCATCTTGCGGGCGCGGCGGACAGCAGCGGCCTTTTCACGGGCGCGCTTTTCCGAGGGCTTTTCAAAGTGACGGCGCAGCTTCATCTCGCGGTACACGCCCTCACGCTGCAGCTTCTTCTTGAGCGCGCGAAGGGCCTGGTCGACATTGTTGTCGCGAACGAGAATCTGCATAAACCGCTACACCTCAATGCTGATGGCGAGAGCCCGCACACGCGGGAGTCACCTTGATTTGATATGATTCCATCCGGAGATGGCAGAAATACGAAACGGGCCGAATCCGAAAGGATCGGCTCCAACGGGGCGCCCGCTACCAAAAGAGGCCCGCCAAGGCAAGCAATCTCGTGCATTTGGCGCCTGCCTGCGTTAGGGGCTTGGCGAATGACATCACCTTCACCTTTGCTTACCAGCGTCCCACCCGGCCTTGCCGTTGCCGCAGGCGGCGCACTCGGCGCGTGGCTGCGCTACCAGACCGGCCGCCTTTACCTTGCTGCCATCGGCCCCGCGGCCGCAAACGCCTTTCCGTGGGCCACGCTTACTGTCAACGTACTGGGTAGCGCGGCGATGGGCATTCTTGTCGGCTGGCTCGCGCGGCACGGCACGGGAGGTGAGCACTGGCGCCTGCTCCTCGGCGTCGGCGTATTGGGCGGCTACACGACCTTTTCCTCTTTTGCGCTGGAGTTCGTGCAGTTCGCCGAGCGCGGCCAGCTTGGCCTCGCTGCAACGTATGTTGCGGTATCGCTGGTGGCGGGTTTTGCCGCCCTCTTTGCCGGCCTCTGGCTGATGCGGGTGGCGGCATGAGCGTGGCTAAAGCAGGCGGGGATGAGGCCGACGTCCGCCAGTTCACCGTCACCAAGGACGATGACGGCGTGCGGCTCGACCGCTGGTTCAAGCGCAACCTGCCTGCGGTCGGCTTCGCCACCGTTTCGCGCTGGGCGCGCACCGGGCAGCTGCGCGTCGACGGCAAGCGCGCCGATGTCGATACGCGGCTCGAGAAGGGGCAGGTCCTGCGCGTGCCGCCGGCTGGTTCCGCACCCGCCGGGATCAAGGGCACCCGCCCGAAGAAGCCGCTGACGCCGGAACAGATCGCGCTCGCCGAGAGCATCGTGCTGACAAAGGACCGCGCCGCCATCGTGCTCAACAAGCCGCCGGGCCTTGCCACCCAAGGCGGCAGCGGCACGTTCGAGCATGTCGACGGATTGCTCGATGCCTATGCCGACGAGAAGGGCCCGCGCCCGCGCCTCGTCCACCGGCTCGACAAGGATACCTCCGGCGTGCTGCTGATCGCCCGCACACCGGGCAGCGCGGCGTTCTTCTCCAAGCGCTTTTCGGGACGCAGCGCGCGCAAGATCTATTGGGCGCTGATCACCGGCGTGCCTGATGTGAAGGACGGCCTGATCGAACTGCCGCTCGCCAAGCAGCCGGGCACCGGCGGCGAGAAGATGATGGTCGACGAAAGCGAGCACGGCCAATCTGCCCGCACGCGCTACCGCGTGATCGGTCGCGCGGGCAATTCCGCGTGCTGGGTCGAATTGCAGCCGCTGACGGGCCGCACGCACCAGTTGCGTGTCCACATGGCGGCCATCGGCCACCCCATCGTGGGTGACGGCAAGTATGGCGGGCAAGCTGCGTTTCTGACCGGCTCGATCAGCCGCAAGATGCATCTCCACGCGCGGCGGCTGCGGATCGAGCATCCCGAGGGCGACCTGCTCGACGTGACCGCGCCGCTGCCCGAGCACTTCGCGGCGAGCATGGCGCAGCTGGGCTTCGAGGAAGCCGATGGCGATCTGCCGCTCGAGCCAGTCAAGCTGATCCCGGACAAGGTGATCGAAAAGCGCGCGGCCAAGGCCCACTCCAAGGAATACCGCAAGGAACGCCGGGGCGAGCGCCGCAAGCGCGCCGATGCGCCGCCGAGCGGACGCTCTACGCCGAAGCCGCGTGGCGGGGTGAAGAAGGGCGTGGGCAGCAAGCCTGCCACTGCCAAGAGCGCCGCTGCGAAACCTGCAGCGCCCAAGGCCTCGCCGAAGCGGGGTGCGCCGCCCAGGCGGGGGCCCAAGGCCTGATGCACCCCAACCCCGCCTTCCGTTCGGACGACCGCGCGCTCTATGCCGCGCTGATCGAGGAAACCGGCTTCGGCATGGTGTTCCTGACGACGCCGGACGGCCCGCGCGTGGCGCATGTACCGCTGCTGCTGACCGAGGCAGGCACGCTGCGCTTCCACCTCGCGCTCGGCAATGCGCTCACCCGCCACCTTGATGGAGCGCGGGCGCTGGCGGTGGTCAATGGGCCGGACGGCTATGTCTCGGCGCGGTGGTATGCCGATCCGGATCAAGTGCCGACGTGGAACTACCTCGCGCTCGAGATGGAAGGCCCCGTCCGCCGGATGGACCGGGAAGGCCTCCATGCGCTGCTCGAAGATGTCTCGGCCCACCACGAGGCACGCGTTTCGGACGGCACGCCATGGACCATGGACAAGATGGCCCGCATCAAGCGCGACCGGATGATGGACATGATTGTAGGTTTCGAGCTGACGGTCGAGGCATGGCGGCCCACGCTCAAGCTTTCGCAGAACAAATCGCCTGAGGAACGCGCCCGCGTGATCGCGGGGATGAAGAGTGAAGGCAAACTCGCGCTCGTCGCGCTGATGGAGCAGTTCGGAAAATGACCCTTCGACTGGCCATCTTCGATTGCGACGGCACACTGGTCGACAGCCAGGCCGATATCTGCGCGGCAATGGATGCGGCGTTCGAGGCCGCCGGGCTCGTACCGCCGGACCGCAACGCCACGCGCCGCGTCGTCGGCCTCTCGCTGCCCGAGGCGATGCGCCGCCTGCGCCCCGATGGCACGGCAGACGATCATGCGATGCTCGCCCAGCTCTACCGCGATGCCTTCCGCGAACGGCGCATGGCCGGGCAAGTGGCCGAACCGCTCTACGAAGGCATCGCCGGGCTGATCGAGGAACTGGCAGGCGCAGGCTGGCTGCTCGGCGTCGCCACTGGCAAGAGCGACCGGGGCCTAGCGCATTGCCTCGAAACGCATGGGCTGACCGGGCATTTCATCACCTTGCAGACGGCGGACCGGCACCCCTCCAAGCCGCATCCGAGCATGATCGAGGCCTGCCTTGCCGAAAGCGGCGCGGCGATGGGCGAGACGGCGATGATCGGCGATACCGCATTCGACATGGCGATGGCCGTCAACGCCGGGGTCCGCGCCATCGGCGTCGACTGGGGCTATCACCACCCGCGCGAACTGGTCGAAGCCGGAGCGGAGGCCGTCGCCGGTTCGATCGCCGAACTGCGCTTGCTGCTGAAGGGCATGGAATGAGCACCGCGCCGGACCGCGATCCTGCTGCCGCGCGCTTTGCCGTGCTTCAACTCGTGCGCCTCTCCGGCGCGCTGCTGGCGCTTGCCGGGGTGCTGATCATCACGGGCAAAGTCTCGTGGCTGCCGAACCTGCCCGAAGCGGCAGGTTATGTGCTGATCGCAGCGGGGCTAGCCGATTTCTTCGTCGCGCCCCTGTTTCTCGCGAGGCGCTGGAAGAGCCGTCCATGAAGCGTTTCTACAAGGCTGTGACCGTTGCCGTGGAAGGCACGGGATTCCGCGTGATGCTCGATGGCCGGGGCCTGCGCACTGTCGGCGGGCAACCGCAGATCGTGCCGACCGCGCCTCTCGCCGAAGCGCTGGCGGCGGAATGGTCCGGCCAGGGTGAGGAGATCGACCCCGCCCGCTTCCTGTTCCGCGATCTGGCGGACTATGCCATCGACGTGGTGACACCCGGCAAGGCAGCGGTGATCGATGAACTCGTACCTTACGCCGAGACCGACACGCTATGCTACCG
The DNA here is from genome assembly GCA_964413325.1 of uncultured Novosphingobium sp. Taxonomy (GTDB): domain Bacteria; phylum Pseudomonadota; class Alphaproteobacteria; order Sphingomonadales; family Sphingomonadaceae; genus Novosphingobium. The sequence goes on from CAYPRK010000003.1 coordinate 290,353, forward strand.
CGCCGAGCCTGACGAAGCGCTGGGCATCCGCCAGCGTGCGATGTGGGATCCGCTGCTCACTGCCGCCGAGGCGCGCTGGGATGTGCGCTTCGTGCGCGTGGCCGGGATCATGCACCGCCCGCAGCCGGATGAGACGCTGGCGCGCCTGCGCGAAGATCTCGCCGCGCGCGACGGTTTCACGCTGGCAGCCGTGAAGAACACGGCCTCGCTTGCCGCCTCGCTGGTGCTGGGGCTGATGGCGGTGGAGCCGGATGCCGATATCGACGCGCTGTGGGACGCGGCCAATCTGGAAGAGGACTGGCAGGCAGAGCTCTGGGGCAAGGACGCCGAAGCGCAGGACCGCCGCGCGCGCAGGCTTGCAGCGTTTGCGGCTGCCGCGCGGTTTGCCGTGCTGGCGCGGGGCTAGCCGACCCAGTCGGCGATTTCGCCTGCCACTTTGTTGGCTGCCTGATTGAGCGCCGGACCGATCTCGTCCGGCGAGGGATCAACGCCGCGCACTCTGCTTTCGAAGCGCCGCGTCTCGATCTGGCCGCCGGGGAGCGACTTCATCGCATCGAAGCGCACCACGGCCGAGCGGCTTTGCGCATCGAAGCCCATCGCCAGCAGCTGCCCGCCGATGCGCGTGCCGGTGGTGGCACGGTCGGTCTCGACCACCAGCCCCTTGCCGCGCGCGCGCAGCGTGTCTGCCAGCAAGTGCTGGAAGGCGCGGCTGGGCCGTTCGACCCACTGCGTGCCGCGGATGTAGGCGACGTTGGAGGCATCGACCTGCACCGGAATGCGCAGCACCGAGACGGACGCCGCTGCCGTGGGCTCCAGCACCACCGTCGCATCGGCCAGCGTACCGCTGCTGGTTGCGCCGGCAGTCGGGGCTGCGTCCGGGGTCAGGGTGAGGAACGTGCCCGGCGGCTTGGCGCCGATCCGCACGCAGCCGCCGAGCGCGGCCAAGATCACGAGCGAGAGAGTGAGGTTTCGGGTCATGCGGGCGCTCATGGCTTGTAGTCCGGCAGTTTGGGGCTTCCCACGACGCTGCCGATGCCGCGATCGTTGATCGTATCGGTGAGCTGGCGGATCGAGCGCGAGGATGCCTCGATATCGCGCAGGGCCGCTTCGAAGGCCGGCAGGGTGCGGTCGTTGAACTGCTTCGCGGCGGGCTTCGCCTCGTTCATCGTGTCCTGCAGCGAATCCGCTGCTGCCTGCGCCGACTTGAGCGTGGCGCGCAGCTGCCTGGTCAGGCCGTTCGCGGGATCATTGATCGAAGCGTCGGTGGAAGCGGCCAGCTTGTCGACCGTCGCCAGCGTCGTGGTCGCCTGCTTGAGCGTCAGCTGCAGTTCGGCCAGCGACTTCTTCACTTCGGGCGAAGCATTGGCGAGGTTGCCGGTCAACTGATCGGTATGGGCCAGGATGTTCGCGAACGATTTCTGGTTCTGATCAGAGAGCACCAGCGTCAAGCGCTCGGTCAGCGTCGCCAATCGTTCGAGCAGGAGCGGCGTGGTCGAGAGGATTTCACCGAGGCCGCTGCGTTTGGTCGGGATCACCGGAGCGCCGGCCGGGCCCGGCTCATCGATCTCGGGCGCATCCTTGATCGCGCCGGTCAGCTGGATTGTCGAAACGCCGGTGAAGCTGCCCTGCAGGCTCGCGGTCGTTCCCTGAAGCAGCTTGACGTTGCGATCGACCTTGATGCGCACGCGCACGAAGCTCGGGTCCTTTTCCCAGAGCGAGATATCCTTCACCTGCCCGACGGGCACGCCCGAGTAGGACACCTCCGACCCCTTGGCGACGCCATCGACCGACTGCTTGAAGAAGATGTCGTAGTCCTTCTGCTCGTGCTGGCTGAGCCGCGCGATCCAGATCAGCAGCGCCGCTAGCCCCGCCAGGAGCAGGAGGGTGACAATCCCCACCCAGATGTGATTGGCGCGCGTTTCCATCGGCTATCCCTATGCCTGATCACCAGAAGTGCCAAGGGCACCATTGCGCACGTGGGCCGCCTTGGCGGCGCGGCCGCGCGGGCCGTTGAAGTAGGTCTTGATCCATGGATGATCAGTCGCGATCAGTTCGGGGATCGTGCCCACCGCGATCACCCGCTTGTCGGCCAGCACCGCCACCCGGTCGCAGATCTCGTAGAGCGTATCGAGATCGTGGGTGATGAGGAACACGGTGAGGCCCAAGGTCTGCTGCAGGCTGCGGATGAGCTGGTCGAACCCCGCCGCGCCGATGGGATCGAGGCCTGCCGTCGGCTCGTCGAGGAACAGGAGTTCGGGATCGAGCGCCAGCGCGCGGGCGAGGCCGGCGCGCTTCTTCATGCCGCCCGAAAGCTCGCTGGGATACTTGCTGGTGGCTTCTGCAGGCAGGCCCGATAGCAGCACCTTGTAGCGCGCGATCTCGTGGCGCAGTTCGTCCGTGATCTCAGGATAGAACTCGCGCAGGGGCACCTCGACGTTCTCGGCCACAGTCAGCGTGGAGAACAAGGCACCGCCCTGGAACAGGATGCCCCAGCGGCAGCGGATATCGATATCGTCATCGTCGCGCGCATCGGTGATCGGGCTGCCGAGGACCTCGATCGAGCCCTCCTCGGGGATCTGCAGCCCGATGATCGAGCGCATGAGCACCGACTTGCCCGTGCCCGACCCGCCGACCACACCGAGGATCTCCCCCCGGCGCACATCGAGATCGAGATTTTCGTGCACCACGTGCGGGCCAAACGTGTTTTTCAGCCCGCGCACGCGGATCGGGAACAAGTCCGCATCGCTCCCCGGCGGGGGCGGCACGGCGCAGGCGGTAAGCAAACCTTCGTCGCTCATCCCCAGCCGATCTCCGAGAAAAACACCGCGAAGAACGCGTCGAGCACGATCACCATGAAGATCGCCATGACCACCGCCGCTGTCGTGCGCGTGCCAACTTCCTCGGCGTCACTCTTCACCTGCAGGCCCTGATAGCAGCCCGATGTGGCGACAATCAGGCCGAACACCGGACCCTTGATCAGGCCGACCCAGACATCGTGCAGCGGCACGACTTCCTGAATGCGCGCGAGGAAGGTGAAGAAGGGAATACCGAGCGTGAGCGCGGACAGCGCCGCGCCGCCGATGATGCCGATGGCCGCGGAATAGATGCCGAGCAGCGGCATCATCAGCATCGTTGCGAGCAGGCGCGGGATCACCAGCGCCTCGATCGGGGAGACGCCGATGGTGCGCATCGCGTCGATTTCCTCGGTCAGCTTCATCGTGCCGAGCTGCGCGGCGAAGGCCGAGCCCGAACGGCCCGCGACCATGATCGCCGTCATCAGGATGCCAAGCTCACGCAAGGAGAGCCGGCCGACGAGGTTTACCGTGTAGATCTCGGCGCCGAACTGCCTGAGCTGCACGGCGCCCTGCTGGGCTATGACGATGCCGACGAGAAAGCTCATCAGGCCGATGATGGCGAGGGCGTTGACGCCCATCAGCTCCATCTGGTGCACCAGCGCACGCAAACGGAACTTTCCAGGATGGCGCAGCAGAACGCCGCTCGCCAGCACGATCTGGCCGAGGAAGCCGAGCACGAGCAGCATGCCGCGGCCCAGCTCGGTCATCACCACGCCGACATGCTCGGGCACACGCAGATAGAGCGGCAGGCGCGGGGCTTCGACCGGGGCAGTGTTGTCATCGACCGCGCGGATCGCTCCGATCAGGCGCTCTGCCTCGGGCGAGGCGCCGGTGATCGGCGCGCCAAAGCGCTGCGAGAGGCTCCAGGCCGTCCATGCGCCGACGGTATCGATGCGGCTGGCGCGGCTGAGATCGATGGCCGCAAACGGCCCTTCGAGCGCGCGCAGCCGCTTGTCGACGAAGCCGAGCGCGGAAACGGTCAGCGGGCCGGTGAGCACCAGCGCAGCGCTCCCATCGGCATCCGTTTCGGTGATAAAATCGGCTGTCGCCCGCATGGTAGCCGCTACATGCGGGAAATCGGCCAAAGCCGCAAGCGCGCCGCAAGCGTGCCGCAAGCTCGCCGCAAGCTTGCCGCAAGCATGCCGCAAGACCGGGCCGGTCCGTTCGCGCACTTGCGGCGATAGGCGCGGGATGGCAAGGCCCATGGCATCATGACCGAAGCGACGATTACAGAGCAGGAGGGCGCCGCCGCCCTCGCCAAGACGTTCGAGCCTGCCGGGCTCGAAGCCAAGTGGTATGCCCACTGGGAACAGAACGGCTTGTTCCGGCCCGAGCGCCCGGACGCCGCGCCCTTCACCATCGTGAACCCGCCGCCGAACGTGACCGGCTCGCTCCACATTGGCCACGCGCTCGACAACACGCTGCAGGACGTGGTGATCCGCTATGAGCGGCTGCGCGGCAAGGATGCGCTGTGGGTGGTCGGCACCGATCACGCGGGCATCGCCACGCAGATGGTGGTCGAGCGCCAGATGGAAGCGCGGCAGGACAAGCGGACCAACTACACGCGCGAACAGTTCGTGGAGAAGGTGTGGGAGTGGAAGGCCGAAAGCGGCGGCACGATCACCGGCCAGCTGCGCCGCCTCGGCTGCTCGATGGACTGGAACCGCGAACAGTTCACGATGGACCCGCATTTCACCAAGGCGGTCGTGAAGGTCTTCGTCGATCTCTACAACCAGGGCCTGATCTACCGCGACAAGCGGCTGGTAAACTGGGACCCGAAGCTGAAGACCGCGATTTCGGACCTCGAGGTCGAAACGCGCGAAGTGAAGGGTTCGTTCTGGCGCTTCCGTTATCCGCTGGCGGACGGCGCAGTGCGCGCGGACGGGCTCGACACCATCGAAGTCGCCACCACCCGGCCCGAAACGATGCTGGCGGACATGCTCGTCGCGGTGAACGCGGATGATGAGCGCTACAAGGCGGTGATCGGCCGCGAACTGGTGCAGCCGCTGACGGGCCGGCGCCTGCGCATCGTGGCAGACGAACATGCCGATCCGGAGCTCGGCTCGGGCGCGGTGAAGATCACGCCGGGGCATGATTTCAACGACTTCGAAGTGGGCCGCCGCGCCGGGATCAAGGCGGCGGATATGCTCAACATGTTTGATGCCGAAGCGCGGGTGGTGCAGACGGCGGATGGCCTCGTCCCCGAAAAGTACCTCGGCATGGACCGCTTCGATGCGCGCGCGGCCATCGTGGCTGACATGAAGGCGGCGGGGATGCTGATCCCGCACGTAGTGAAGTCCAAGGACGGCGAGGAAAGCGAACTCGACGCCGAACCACGCACGATCCAGACCCCGTTCGGTGATCGCGGCGGCGTGGTGATCGAACCGTGGCTGACGGACCAGTGGTACGTCGACGCCGAAAAGCTCGCCGTCGCGCCAATGCAAGCGGTGCGTTCGGGCGCGATCGAGATCGTGCCGAAGACGTGGGAGAAGACCTTCTTCAACTGGATGGAGAACATCCAGCCTTGGTGCGTTTCGCGGCAGTTGTGGTGGGGACACCGGATTCCGGCGTGGTATGGCTCCGATGGCCAGTGCTATGTCGCCGAGACCGAGGAAGAAGCGCAGGCCAAGGCCGGTGCGGGCGTGACGCTGTCCCGCGATGAGGACGTCCTCGACACGTGGTTCTCCAGCGCGCTCTGGCCCTTCGCCACGCTCGGCTGGCCGGAGGCGGATGCGCCGCTGGTGAAGAAGCACTACCCCAATGATCTGCTCATTTCCGGCTTCGACATCCTGTTCTTCTGGGATGCGCGCATGGCGATGCAGGGCATTCACTTCATGAAAGAGGTGCCGTGGAAGCGGCTCTATCTCCATGGGCTGGTGCGCGCCGCCGATGGGCAGAAGATGTCGAAGTCCAAGGGCAATGTGGTCGATCCGCTGGGCCTGATCGACAAGTACGGCGCCGATGCGCTGCGCTTCTTCATGTGCGCCATGGAAAGCCAGGGCCGCGACGTGAAGATGGATGAGCGCCGCGTCGAGGGCTATCGCAACTTCGCGACGAAGCTGTGGAACGCCGCGCGCTTCTGCATGGCTAACGGGATTTCCGGCAGCACTTCCGTTGCCGCACCTGCGGCGACCAGCGCAGTCAACCGCTGGATCATCGGCGAAGTGGTGGAAACCGTCGTCGCGCTGGATCAGGCGATGGCCGACTTGCGCTTCGATGCCGCCGCGAACGCGATCTACCACTTCGTGTGGGACCAGTTCTGCGACTGGTACATCGAACTGATCAAGGGCAGCTTCGACGACGAGACGCGCGCCGTTGCGGGTTGGGTGCTCGACCAGATCCTCGTCATGCTCCACCCGTTCATGCCCTTCGTGACCGAAGAGCTGTGGCACGCACTGGGTGAGCGGTCTGCCGAACTGATCGTGGCGGAATGGCCAGCGCCTGCCGCCGAGGTCGATCCTGCGGCGAAAGCTGAGGTGGAATGGCTGATTGCCCTCGTCTCAGGTCTACGCGGTGCGAAGAACGAGCTTGGTATCGCCCCCGGCGCGCGCCTTGAAGCTTATCTGCCTGAACCGAGCGCGGCCACTCGCGCGGTGATCGAAAGCAACACGGCTGCCATCGAACGTCTCGCACGCCTCAGCGCCATCCACTTCGCCCCGGCCCCGGCAGGCGCGGCGATGCAGATCGGCGCTGGGGACGCGAACCTCATCGTGCCGCTCGAAGGCGTGATCGACATCGCCGCCGAAAAGGCCCGCCTCGAAAAGGCGCTCGCCGCTTCCGAGAAGGAAGCCAAGTCGCTCGAAGGCCGCCTTTCGAACCCCGCGTTCGCCGAGAAGGCCAAGCCCGAAGCGGTCGAGAAGGCCCGCGCCGATCACGCCCACCACCGCGCTGAGGCCACCCGCCTCGCCGCCGCGCTGGCGCGTCTGGGATGAGCCTCACGCTCGCCACCACGACGCCGGGCGAGCCGGAAATCTTCCCCTCGCTGCAGGGCGAGGGGCCGTCGACGGGGCGGCCTTGCGTGTTCGTCCGGCTGTCGCGCTGCAATCTCGCCTGCCGGTGGTGCGATACGGCCTATACCTGGCGCTTTACGGGGGACATCCGCCCGCACCGCGATGACTTGACGTTCGAGCGCGGCGAAAACCAGATCACGCTTGAGGTGCGCGAGGTTGCCATGCGCATTCTGGCGCTGCGGCCCACGCGGCTGGTGATCACGGGCGGCGAGCCGCTGCTGCAGGCGCCCTCGCTCGCCAAGCTGATCCCGATGCTCAAGGAAGCGGTGCCCGCGCTGGAAGTCGAGATCGAGACCAACGGCAGCGTTCCGCCGCCGCACGCGATCACGCAGCTGGTCGATCAGTTCAATGTCAGCCCCAAGCTCTCGCACTCCGGCAATGCCGAGCACCTTGCGCTGGTGCCTGAACTGCTGCGCGAGTGGGCGGCGAGCCCCAAGGCGTGGTTCAAGTTCGTGGTCGCCGATATGGACGACCTGAACGAGGTTGCCGAACTGCAAGCGATGTACCGCATCCCCCCGGATCGGCTGTTCGTGATGCCGGAGGGAACGTCGAGCGATATCCTGCGCGAGCGGTCAAAGTGGCTGGCCGGGGCCGCGCTGACGCACGGCTGGCGCTTTACCGACCGGCTGCATATCCACCTCTACGGCGATACGCGCGGGACCTGAATGGTCCCCTCGCCCAGCTCATGCTGAGCTTGTCGAAGCATCATACGCAGCGGCCGCGCGAACACCCTTCGACAAGCTCAGGGTGAGCGGGTTTGGAGTCATCGGCCCAGATTGGGCTCAGAACGGGATATCGTCGTCGAGATCGTCGCCGAAGCCGCCCGATGAGCCGCCGCCACCCTGATTCCAGCCGCCGCCGGACGAGCCGCCACTCGAACGCCCACCGCCGCTGGAGCCACCCCCAGAGCCGCCATCGTTCCAGCCGCCCGAGCGCTGGCCGCCACCGCCGCCGCCTGAACCGCCCTGCGGACCGTCCAGCATGGTGAGCGAACCGCCGACCCCGACCGAGATCTCGGTCGTATAGCGATCATTGCCCGACTGGTCCTGCCACTTGCGGGTGCGCAGCTGGCCTTCAATGTAGACCTTGCTGCCCTTCTTCAGATAGCGCTCGGCCACACCGACGAGACCGTCCGACTGGAGCACGACGGAGTGCCACTCGGTGCGCTCCTTGCGCTCGCCCGTGGCCTTGTCCTTCCACTGCTCGCTGGTCGCGATGCGCAGGTTGGCGATGCGCCCGCCGTTCTGGAAGCTCTTCACCTCGGGATCCTGCCCGAGATTGCCGATCAGAATGACCTTGTTGACGCTGCCTGCCATTGATTCGTGATCCTGTACCGTGTGAGGCCAAGGCCTAGCCCTTGGTGCAGGTCAGAGCGAGTCTGACCGCATCCATTTCCCACAGCATCAGCGCGCAGGCTCAGCCGAGGCCGAAGGCGACCGCCGTCCAGTACGTGACGCCCGCCGCCACGTAGGCAAGGCCGAACAAGTAGGCGAGCATGAAGGCTGGCCATTTCCAGCCGTTGGTCTCGCGCCGGGTGACGGCGATGGTCGACATGCACTGCGGCGCGAACACGAACCACGCGAGGAAGGCGAGCGCGGTGGCGAGGCTCCAGTGCGACTTGAGCTGTTCACCCAGCGCCTGGCCTTGTGCGGCATCGTCGCTCTGGCCCACCGCATAGGTCGTGGCGAGCGCGCTGACGGCCACTTCGCGCGCGGCCATCGCCGGGATCAGCGCCAGCGCGATATCGCGGTTGAAGCCGATGGGTTCGATCACCACGGCAAGGCCGTTGGCGATATGGCCCGCGACCGACTGGTTCACCTGATCCTGCGGGTTTTCCGCGCGCGGCAGGTTGAGCAGCAGCCAGAGCACCACCGTCACGCCGAGGATCATCGTGCCCGCGCGGCGCAGGAAGACATAGGCGCGCTGCCACAGGCCGAGGGCGAGGTCCTTCACCGTCGGCAGCTGGTACTTGGGCATTTCCATGATGAAGCCCGATGCTGCGCCCTTGGTCACTGTGCCGCGCAGGAGCAGCGCCGCGCCCATCGCGCCGAGCACGCCGAGGACATAGAGCCCGAACAGCACGAGGCCCTGCTGGCCAACGCCGGGCAGCACCTGCCGGTTGGGCACGAAGGCGGCGATGATCACGGTGTAGACGGGCAGCCGCGCCGAGCAGGTCATCAGCGGGGCGATCAGGATCGTGGTCAGGCGGTCCTTGGGATCGGTGATGCTGCGCGTCGCCATGATGCCCGGCACGGCGCAGGCGAAGCTGGAGAGCAGCGGGATGAAGCTGCGGCCGGAAAGGCCCACGCCGGCCATTGCGCGGTCCATCAGGAAGGCGGCGCGGGCCATGTAGCCGGTCGCTTCCATCGTCAGGATGAAGAAGAACAGGATCAGGATCTGCGGCAGGAACACTACCACCGAGCCAACGCCGGCAATCACCCCGTCCGTGAGGAAATCGCGCAGGAGCGAGGCGGGGAGCGCGCCGCGCACCATTTCGCCGAGGCTGCCCGCCCCGGCGTCGAGCGCGTCTTGCAGGGGCTTGGCCCAGCTGAACACGGCCTGGAACACCACGAACAGCAGCGCGAGCAGCACCGGCGGGCCGAGCCAAGGATGCAGCAGCACCCGGTCAAGCTGCGCATGGATGCGGTGCTGCGCGGTTTCGGAACGGATCGCCCCGCGCGCCATCTGGCGGGCCAGCATGCGCCGTTCGGGCGCAGTGACGTGCGGGCGATGCGCGGGGGCCTCCGCAGCCGGCGCATCGCGCAAGGCGGCGACGGCTGCCGTGAGTTCGGCAAGGCCGCGCCGCCGCACCGCAACGGTCGGGAACACGGGCACGCCCAGCGCGGAAGACAGCGCGGTGGGATCGATCACCAGCCCGTCACGCTCCGCCAGATCGACCATGTTGAGCGCGACGACCACCGGCCGCCCAAGTTCGATGATTTCCTGCGCGAAGACGAGGTGCTGCTCGAGGTTCGACGCATCGAGCACGATCACCAGCACGTCGGGCTGCGCCTGCCCGGTCATGCGGCCAAGGATCACGTCGCGCGTGACTTCCTCGTCAGGGCTTGACGGATTGAGGCTGTAGGATCCGGGCAAGTCCACCAGTTCGACCGGCTCGCCGCTCGGCAGGACCATACGGCCCGATTTGCGCTCCACCGTGACGCCGGGATAGTTGGCGATCTTCTGCCGGGCGCCGGTCAGCGCGTTGAACAGCGCGCTCTTGCCCGCATTGGGATTGCCTACCAGCGCGGCGACCATCGTCTGGCGGGTCATGCTGCGGGAACCGCTAGCAGTTCGACCTGCATCGCCCGCGCGTGGATACGGCGCAGCGCGACCGTCATCCGCCCGATCTCGACAGCGATGGGATCGCGCGCGAGGAACACGCCGCGATAGGCGAGTCGCACTTCCGCCCCTTCCTCGATCCCCAGCGCGCGCAGGCGCTGCGCTTCTTCGGGGACCAGCGCTTCCCAATCGGTCGATACGATCCGCGCCGGGGTGCCAAGAGGGAGTTCATCGAGAGTCACCCCAAGAGCGCTGCCACAGCGCCGGGGTCATTGCAAGTCATTCGCAATAACTGTTCGGACTTAGCGCGCAGGATAGCGCAGTCGGCCCAGCAAGCGCGTTACGCTGAAGGTTTCGTCCGCGGGCTTGCTGGTGAAGCGCGCCTTGGCCTTCTCGAAGCGCATGATGCCGTCGATCCGGCGGGCGAGGAAGGCCCGGGTCTCCTCGCGGTCCTCGCTCTTGTCCTCGGCCATCACGGCCAGAGTCGCGGCATAGATCGAGCCGAGGATCGCGCGCTTGGTGTAGTGATTGTAGTCGGTCGCGGTATCACCCGCGAGGCGCCACATGGCATCGGCGCTGCGCCACGCGAGCTTCGTCGCGGCGGGGACGTTCCACGGCTTGGCCATCTCGATCAGCGCCGCGCGCAGCGCTTCCTCACGCCCCGCGATCTGGTCGAGCCGGAAAGTGACGAGCGCGGTGATCCGCTCGCGCACTTTCATCGTGGCGAGGTGGTCTGCGGGCAGCGCTTCGGCCATCGCGCGATCGATGCTGGCGGCCCACGCAGTGATCATCGCCATCGCGGCCGATTGCCCGCCCTCAGCCTGGAACGCGAAGCGAGCGGCGGCGGGGTCGATCCCGGCAATCTCGGCGGCCTCGTTCACTGCCGCTTCGCTCCAGCCTTCGAATGCCGCAGCCTCGGCAATGTGCGGGGCGAGCAGGCAGCGCAGGTCCTCAAGCGAGAGGTCGGCGGTTGCAGTGTCGATCATTGTCCCATCCGATCAGAACGAGGGGCCGTAGGTCTTCTTCTGACCGCCGGTGCCGCCCTTGGCCGCGTTGGCGAGTTCGCCCGCGACCGGGCTGTCCTTGCCGTCGAGCGTCGCGTAGTCGCGCGCGGAGCGGCCCGAATTGTCCGGACGGTCCGGATTGGCGCCGGCCTTGAGCAGCGCGCGCACCATCGCGAGATCGCGGCGATGCACGGCGGTGATCAGCGGGGTCTCACCCGTGTTGTTCGGCTCATCGACTTTGGCGCCCGAGGCGATCAGGAAATCGACGCCCTCGATGAAACCGAGGTTGCAGGCGAGCACCAGCGGCGTCGTCCCTCGAGCGTCACGTGCGTTTACGTTGGCGCCATGCGCGACAAGGAACTGCATCCACGTGAGATCGCGCCGCGCGGTGACGATATGAAGCCCGCTCTCGCCGGTGCTGACATCGCGGGTGTTGACGATCTGGGTGCCGGGCTCGTTGAGCGCGTCGGTCACCTTCTGGCCGTCCTTTTTCTTCACGGCTTCGAGGAACTTGTAGCTTTCGGAGAACTGCGCATGCGCGGGAAGCGCCGCGCCCAGTGCGCCGAGCAGCGCGGCTGCGGCAAATCCGGCGCGCATTACCCGCCCCGCCTTGAGCCGTGCGATCACCGTTCTGTCCCTCATCACCTAAGCCCTGTCCTTCTCGATAAAGCGCGTATTCTGCCCGTCCTGTGACAGAGTCGCCCCTTGCAAGCCGCTGGTTAGCAGAGCATGAACCGCCGCGCCATGGACCCCATTAGACCTATTCGTACCCGCCTGCGCACCGCTTTCGCTGCCAGCGTCCTGCTCCTGCTCGCTGCCTGCAGCGGTGCATCCAGCGAACCGCCGCCGCTAGAAGGCGCCGCCATTGGCGGGGATTTCACGCTGGTCGACAAGACCGGAAAGACCGTCCACGCGTCCGATTTCAAGGGCCGCTACACCACGCTCTATTTCGGCTACTCGTTTTGCCCGGACGTTTGCCCGCTCGATGTGCAGATGCTGATGCAGGGCTATCACAAGTTCGCCAAGGCGCACCCGGACCTTGCCGCCAAGGTCGTGCCGCTGTTCATCACCATCGATCCGGCCCGCGACAAGCCCGAAGTCGTCGGCCAGTTTGCTGCGCATTTCGGCAAGGAACTGATCGGCCTCACCGGCACCGACGCGCAGATCGCAGCAGTCGCAAAATCCTACGCGGTCTATTACAAGAAGGGCGAAGGCACCGGCCCCAACGCCTATCTGATGGACCACAGCCGCGCCGCCTATCTGATGGGGCCGCAAGGCCAGCCGATCGCGCTGCTCCCGGTCGACAAGGATGCGAACGCGGTTGCTGACGAACTCGCGAAATGGGTGCATTGATCCGCTGATGCCGACTGCTCTTCCTTCTTCCGGGCCTTCTTCCGGGCGCTTCTGGGACAAGCCGGTCGAGACGCTGACCCGCGACGAGTGGGAAGCGCTGTGTGACGGCTGCGGAAAGTGCTGCCTGCACAAGCTGGAAGACGAGGACACCGGCGAAGTCCACCACACCAATGTTGCCTGCCGCCTGCTCGATCTTTCGACCGGGCGCTGCTCCGATTATCGCCACCGCAAGGCGATGGTGCCCGATTGCCTGCGGCTTACGCCCCGGCTGGTGCGCGATGTGCCCTGGCTGCCAAGCACATGCGCCTACCGCCTGCGCGCTGATGGCCAGCCGCTGCCCGCCTGGCACTACCTCGAATGCGGGGACCGCGAGGCGGTGCGCCGCGCAGGCCATTCGGTGATCGGCAAGGCGGTGAGCGAAGTGCTGGCAGGGCCGCTGGAAGAGCACATCGTGCCGGGCGGGATCGGCTTCGGAGCGGAGCGCGGATGATCTCGCTGCCGCGCCTGCTGCCGCGTGGCCGCAAGCCGCGCGCGGCACCGCTGCCACGCACTTTGGCGGTGGCAGGCCGCGAGCTTCCCGTCGTGATCCGCCGCCTGCGCACCGCGCGCCGTATCACCCTGCGCCTGGCACCCGATGGCAGCGAAGCGCGCATCTCGATGCCCGAATGGGGCCGCACCGCCGATGCACTCCATTTCGCCCAGCAGCGCCGCGACTGGCTGGCCGAACAGCTGGAGCGCATTCCGCTTCCGGTGCGGATCGAACCCGGCTTCACGCTGACCTTTCGCGGTGAACCGCTGCGCGTTGATTGGCGGCAGGGCGCACCGCGCCGCCCGGTGATTGCGGAGGGCGAGCTTGTGCTCGGCGGTCCGGCGGATGGCATGGAGGGCCGCCTGCGCCGCTGGCTCGAAGCCCAGGCGCTGCAACTGGCCGCCGCGGACCTTGCGCACTACTGCGCCCGCGCCGGACAGCCGCTGCCCAAGCTCGCGCTTTCCCGCGCGCGCCGTCGCTGGGGCAGCTGCAGCAGCCGCGGCGTGATCCGCATCAACTGGCGGCTGGTGATGGCGCCCGATTTCGTCCGCCGCTCGGTGGTCGCGCACGAAGTGGCGCACATGACGCACTTCGACCACAGCCCGGCGTTCCACGCCCACCTCGCGGCGCTCTACGAGGCGCCCATCGAGCAGGCGAACCAGTGGCTCAAGGCCGAAGGCCGCTTGCTGTACCACCCGTTCGGCTGATCGCCCCTTTGTCCGCATCGATGCGCCGCTACTGGCGCAGCGGCCCGCCACGTTCTATCTAGGCCGATATGAAAGAGTTTTTCCGCAACGTCTCCCCGGTGCGCGCCATCAAGGATTTCTGGCAGATCCTCGGCGCGCCGAGCGAGTTCCGCTTCCGCTCGCTGGCGCTGGCGCTGCTGGTCAGTGGCGGCATCTTCTCGGTGATGTGGCAGCAGGGCGGCCGCGGCCTGCCGCGCCCGCCCGAAGTGATCTATTTTGAAAGCTGGCGCGCGGATCGGACCGACGCGGAAATCATCGCGGGCAATATCGAAGCCACGAAGAAAGCCCGTGCTGAGGCGGCGGAGGAAGAGGCTCGGGCCGAGGACGTGCGCAAGATGTACAAGGCCGTTGGCGCCGCGACCGGGCTCGATACCGAAGCGATGGACCGGCAAGGCAGGGCCGAGCGCGAGGCGGCAGCGCGCGCCGCGGAGGCCCGCAACAAGGCGATTCTCGAGCGCTCGCTGGACAAGCCGGCAACGACGCCCTCCTCCAAGGCGCCCTGAGCGCAGTGGTGTTCAGCGATGCCGATTGGCTGGATGCCGCCGCCGCCCTTGCGGCGCACGGTCGGCCGCTGAGCCGCCCCAATCCCGCCGTCGGCGCGCTGATCGTCAAGCAGGGCCGCGTGATCGGACGCGGCTGGACGCAGGCCGGCGGACGGCCGCATGCCGAAGCAGAGGCGCTCGCCCAGGCTGGCGACGGAGCGCGCGGCGCGACTGCTTACGTCACCCTCGAACCTTGCGCGCATGACAGCGCACGTGGGCCCGCTTGCGCGCATCTGCTGCGCGAGGCCGGTCTCGCCCGTGTCGTGATCGGCTGCGAGGATCCTGATCCGCGCACCGCTGGCGCCGGGATCGCCTTGCTGCGGGAGGCGGGGATCGCAGCTGAGCTGCTCCCCTCCCCCGCTGCCACGCGCTCGCTTGAAGGCTACCTCACCCGCGCGCGCCATGGCCGCCCCCATATCACGCTCAAGCTGGCCACCTCGCTCGATGGCTGCATTGCCATGGCCGACGGCACCAGCCGGTGGATCACCGGCCCGGAAGCGCGCGCGCATGGCCACGCGATGCGGGCGCGCTCGGATGCCATCCTCGTCGGCGGAGAGACGCTGCGCACCGATTCGCCCCGGCTCGACGTGCGTCTCCCCGGTCTCGAAGCCCGCAGCCCGGCACGCTGGGTGCTGACACGCGGCACCGCGCCGGAGGGCTGGCAGGCCATCGCTGATCCTGGCGCCACCAATTTCGACGCGGCGCAGTACCTCCTGATCGAGGGCGGCGCGGGCGCTGCGGCTGCCTTCCTCGCCGCCGACCGGGTGGACCGCCTGCTGCTCTACCGCGCGCCCATCCTGATCGGCGCGGGCCGGCATGGGCTTGGCGATATCGGCCTTGCCTCCTTGGGCAGTGCCCATGGCCGCTGGGCGCTGACTGACCGGCGGCAGCTTGGCAGCGACACGCTCGACGTCTACGACCGCATCCGCTGAAGGAGACCGCATCCCCATGTTCACAGGCATCGTCACCGAAGTCGGCCGCATCCGCGCCATCGCAACCAAGGGCGATACGCGCGTAACGATTGCCTGCGCGATGGACCCGGCGAAGATCGCCATTGGCGCTTCGATCGCCTGCTCCGGCGTGTGCCTCACCGTGGTCGACAAGGGCGGCACGGCAG
The DNA here is from genome assembly GCA_964413325.1 of uncultured Novosphingobium sp. GTDB lineage: Bacteria > Pseudomonadota > Alphaproteobacteria > Sphingomonadales > Sphingomonadaceae > Novosphingobium. The sequence goes on from CAYPRK010000003.1 coordinate 305,791, forward strand.
GCGACGGCTGGTTCGCCGTCGATGTTTCGGGTGAGACGATCCGCCGCACCGCGCCCGCGCAGTGGCATGAACATGCCGCGCTCAATCTCGAACCCGCACTCAAGCTGGGCGACGAACTTGGCGGCCATATCGTGACGGGCCATGTCGATGCCGTCGGCCATGTCGTCTCGGTCGACCGCACCGGCGGTTCGTGGCACGTCGTGGTCTCGGCGCCGAAGGAACTCGCGCCCTATATCGCGGCCAAGGGCTCGATCACGGTCGACGGGGTCTCGCTTACCGTCAACGATCTCGCCGACCAGCCGGATGGCAGCTGCAACTTCATGCTCAACATCATCCCGCACACCGCAGAAGTGACGACGCTGGGCGCGTTGACACCCGGCCGCGAAGTGAACCTCGAGATCGACGTGCTTGCCCGCTATCTCAAGCGGATGCAGAGCCTTGCGGCAGCAGGCTGATTACTGACGCCTTGCGGCTGCAGGCTGATCACTGACGCCTTGCGGCAGCAGGCTGATCAGGACGCCTGATTACCCGGCAACGTCCTTCAGCGCAGCGACGAACGCCTCAATATTGCCCGTCGTGAGGCCGGCGATGTTCACCCGGCCCGACCCCGCCATGTAGACGCCGTGGCGTTCGCGCAGCGCCATGATCTGCTCGCCAGAAAGCGGCAGCATAGAGAACAGGCCCTTCTGCGCGCCGAGCGGCGCCATGTTGATCGGCCCGATCTGCTGCGCGGCAGCCAGCCGCTCGCGCACTTCGGCCATGCGCGCGCGCATCGCGGTCAGTTCGTCGATCCACTGCGCCGTAAGTGTCGCGTCGCCGAGGATCAGGCGCACGGCAGCCGCACCGTGATCGGGCGGCATCGACCAGCTCGCGCGGGCAATCGTTGCGCCATTGGCCATGGCACGGGCGAGCGCCTCGGCATTGTCCGTCACGGCATAGAACGCACCCACACGGTCGCGGTAGAGACCGAAGTTCTTGTCGCAGCTGTAGGCCACCAGCGCTTCCGGCACCGCGCTCAGCACCTTGCGCAAGCCATAGGCATCGGCTTCCATGCCATCGCCGAGGCCCTGGTAGGCAAGATCGATCAGCGGCAGCACGCCCGAGGCGGCCACCATCTGGGCGATCTCGTCCCACTGCGCGTGGGTGTAATCGACGCCGGTAGGGTTGTGGCAGCAGCCATGGAGCATCACGACATCGCCCGGCGCGGCATCGGCCAGCGCGGCGCGCAGTGCTTCGAGATCGGCAGTGCCCTCGGCGGTCATGTGCTTGAAGGTCTTGAGCTCAAGGCCGACCGCCGCGACGATCTGCGCATGGTTCGGCCAAGAAGGCGTGCCCATCAGGATGCGCTTGGCACCCGCGCGCGCGGCCACTTCGACGGCGAGGCGCACCGCACCGGTGCCGCCGGGGGCCTGCATGCCCTCTACCCGGCTGCGGTCAAAATCGCCGCCGAACACATAGGGGATCAGCGCATGGACAAAGCCCATGTCGCCCTCGGGACCGAGATAGGCCTTGGAATCCTGCGTTTCGAGCAGAATGCGCTCAGCCGCCTTGATCGCGCCGAATACGGGCGTATCGCCCCCACCAGTGCGATAGACGCCAACGCCAAGGTCGATCTTGGTCGGCCGCGGATCGGCGTTGTGGAGCTTGATCAGCGCAAGCAGCGCATCGGCGGGCTGGGCGTTCAGGGTCTCGAGCATGGCCGCGCCTTTGCCCCTCTTTGCCGCGAGACGCAAGCCATCTGCAGCGGCAGGGCTTCACTGGACTGTCATGATTGGCGGGCACGCTGGCAGCCAGATGGCAGACACGGCACACCTCGTACCCGGCCGCGAATGCGGCTCCTGCACCGTATGCTGCAGAGTGCTGGCGATCGATGATCCTGCGCTGACCAAATCCGCCGGAACACTCTGCCAGAACTGCACCGGGACTTGCTGCCGGATTTACGAATCCCGCCCGCGAACCTGCCGGGATTTCATCTGCGAGTGGAGGCGCCTTCCCTTGCTAAGCGAGGACTGGCGGCCCGATCTCAGCGGCGTGCTGGTGACCGGGCGCTCCCAACTGGACGAGACCGGCAGTGAAAGTGCGACCTTTGTGGCGCTGGTCTTTGCGAGCCACGACGTGATCTTCGATGCGGGCTTCGCAACGTTCGTGGCGGTCGCGGTGGATCAGGGGCGCGACGTGATCCTCGGCCTGCCCACGAACGATTTCGCAGGTGTGTTGGAAATCCCGCTGCGCGTGTTCGTCGCCCAGGGTGTCGCCGCCGGATCGCTGGCGATGGTGGGAGAGGGCATCCGCCGGGCTTATGCCGAATTGCAGCGCTGACGGGCAAGGTGCCGAGGCGACACGCTTGCTGTAGCGCCTGTCACCTCAGAACGGCACCCAGTTCTGCGTCTTGCGGAACTTCATGTAGCCGCCATTCACGCCGAGCCGCAGCCCCGCACCGAAGCGCACCGGGATCAGCACCACATCGCCGCGGCGCAGATAGCTGACGTTGAACCCGCCAACGAAATAGGCCTGCCCCTCGCCCGCGCCATAGCGCCGGAACAGGTCCTCGCTATCATGCAGGTTGTAGACCAGCACAAAGGTGTTCGCCGCATTGGCGCCAAGGTCGAAGCCGAGCGAAGGCCCCGTCCAATAGACCGGGCGCTCGCCCTCGACCTTGTGATGCAGAGTGCCCGAACCATAGCGGATACCGACGACCACAGCGCCGCCAGCCTCGCGCCCGGTGATATAGGCGTTGGGGCGGCCCTGCTTCTTGAGGATGTCCTGGATCAGCAGCGCGAGGCCCTTGGCGCCTCGCCCGAACACGCCCTCGGCGGCGCCGATGAGATCGTCTTCGCGGTAGGTCGTGCCATCGGCAGCGGTGCCCTGCGCAGGCCCGGCTGCCGGCGGGATCGAGGTCATGCCGGACGCAGCAGGTTCGCTGCCCGCAGCAGGCGAGGAAAACGTCGGATCGCCAGCAGCGCTCGTTGCCGCCGGAGCGGGCGGCAGGGGGGCCGGAGCGCTGGCAGGCGGCGCGGCTGGCGTGCCTGGCTTGGCGGGCAGATCGCCATCGATCGCAGTGTTGGGATCGATCTGCTGGACCTGCGCGGCCGCGCCCGTCCCCAGCATCAAGCCCAAGGCAGCAAGCCCGATCGCGATGTTCCGGCTCAGCTTCATCACCCAATTCCTATCCTGCGGCCCGCTTCCGGTTCTTCGGCCGGAGCCATCGTCATGCCATCTGGCCCTCATCTCTCTGCCCGGCACAATGAACCGGCGATGAGCCGAGTCGATTTCACGCCGAGGCGAATCCGCACCCGGCGACGAAATCCCCCAGCAATGACCCGCAGGAAGCCCCTTGCCGCCCTCCCACTCCCTCGCTATAGCGCGCCCTCGCCGCTGCGATCCGGAGACGTGGGTGAGTGGCTGAAACCAACGGTTTGCTAAACCGTCGTACTGGGATTACCGGTACCGAGGGTTCGAATCCCTCCGTCTCCGCCACGGTTTTGTCCGCTATAGTGCGCAAAAACCCGCAGTATCTGCTGTAGTCTACTACGCTGAGCCGCATTCACTTGCAGCACCTTTGTCCATCACAGGTTGAACGCGTTGCCGTGCGTTATCGTTGCGGTGAATTCGACCACGCCATCCTTGCGGCGGATGCTTAACTTGTTGCCATCGCGGACAAATTGGACGCAGCCGCTTGAGGCGGCGTCGCCGGTCTCGAAGCAGAACAGATTGTCGTATTCGCGAAAGCGCCAGTTGATCGCGAACTTGTCACCCTTGGGCATGACGCCCTTGAGGACACCGCCTTCGGCGACGTAGAACAGGTTCTTGCCCTCGGGGTTGTCGAACGCGAACGAGCTTCCCACCAAATCACGCTTCATCTCTTCGACCGACATTTGCGTGCCGAGCCGAGCATCTTGATAGAGCGGCTGCACCGGCTCCGCGTCGAGCGGCTGTGCGGCGGCAGCGAGAAAAATGAGCGTCGTGAGCATGGCGCACCTCCTGCGGGCTTATGCGCCGGGTTCGTCTGGGCCAGGCTGATCGTTACAGTTGGCGGCTGGCCTCGCGCGGCAGCCTCGCCGAATCTGTGCAAAAAGTGCGCTTGCTCGGGGCATCGCCAGCGCGCGCCGGTTTGTCCGATCGCTGCAGGCGCCGCAGCCCAAGTACGTCCGGATTCAGGCCCAATTCTGCTTGCCTGCGAGATTTGTCCGGCCAGCCGCGCTGACGGTTCGCCAGTATTCGAGTGTGCTGGACAAAAACGGGATTGTATCGGCCTTGAACAGAATGCGATGCGCAGGTGCGGTTTTTGTTGCGCAATGAAGCTTCTGTTGCTCTTGCAGGCGGCGCTTGTCTCCGGCAATGACGGTCGTATCCGCATGCGACCCATTTTCCTGTTTGTTTCCGCCGTCGCTCGCACGTCGGATGCGCAAGCGCAGGTCCGGCTCCGTGCGGCGCACAAGCCGCCCGGTCCGTCAGATTCCCCCAAATTACAGCCTTTTCTCGATGTGCAAGGCTGGACGCAGGCAGCGCACCAAGCTAACCGGCGCGTCCAACCGTTGGAGATTTGGGATCATGAATACTGCTGAACTCGCCGAAGCCGTTGCTGCCAGCGCGGGCCTGACCAAGGCCGATGCCAAGAAGCTGGTCGACACCGTGTTCGCGGCGATTGCCGATGCGGCTGCCAAGGGCGAGGAAGTCTCGCTGAGCGCATTCGGGAAGTTCAAGGTCAAGGAAAGCCCGGCTCGCGAAGGCCGCAACCCCTCGACCGGCGCCACCATCCAGATCGCCGCTTCGCGCAAGCTGACCTTCGCTGCCGCGAAGTCGGTCAAGGACAAGCTGAACGGCTGATCCGGCTCGCGCTCACTGTGAGCGCAGGTTGATACAAGAGCGGCACGCGGGAGACGTCCTCCTGCGTGCCGTTCGCGTTTATGAGAGGAGTTCAGCGTGGGGTTTGACGACCTGATGCGCCGCTATTTCGGGACGGCGGACCTTGGCGGGTTGAGCGGTGCCGAACTCGACGCCGGCTCTGAACGGCTTGCCGTCGATTTCGGTCTGGAAACCGATCCACCCCGCCGCTTTGCGCTTTGGGCGCTGATGCATATCCTCGGCAGCGCCCCCGATCTCGGCGTGGCCTTCAAGGACCCGGCGGAACGCGATGCGGCCCGCAATTTCATGGACCTTTGCGCAGGGGCTGCCGAACCGCCCCGCTGAGCCCCCGCAATAAGCAGAGGTGCACCGGCCCTTGCGCCATGGTCAAAGCGGCTGAATTTCCATAAGGACTTCGCCCATGACCGATCTCATCCTCGTCGATATCGCCGATGGCGTTGCAACCGTCACGCTCAACCGGCCAGACGCGATGAATGCGCTGTCGAAGGCGCTTCGCGCGCGGCTTGCCGAAGTGATGACCGCGCTCGACGCCGATGATGCCGTGCGCGCCGTCGTGCTGACAGGGGCCGGCACGCGTGCCTTCACCGCCGGGCTCGATCTCAAGGAACTCGGTTCGACCGAGGGCGCGCTCGGTGCCGCCAATGCGGAGGGCGCCGCGGAGAACCCGGTCAAGGCCATCGAAATCTGCCGCAAGCCGGTGGTGGGCGCGATCAACGGCGTCGCCATCACGGGCGGCTTCGAAGTGGCGCTCGCGTGCGACGTACTGATCGCTTCGACCAACGCGCGCTTTGCCGATACGCATGCGCGGGTGGGCGTCTATCCCGGCTGGGGTCTTTCGCAGAAACTGTCGCGGATGATCGGCATCAGCCGCGCCAAGGAGCTATCGTTCACCGGCAATTTTCTCGATGCAGCGACGGCCGAGCGGTGGGGCCTCGTGAACCGCGTGGTCTCGATCGAAGAACTGCTCCCCACAGCGCAGCAGCTGGCGCGCGACATGGCCTCGATCGATCCCACGTTCCTGCGCAATTACAAGGCGCTGATCGACGATGGCTATGCCTTGACCTTTGGCGAGGGCATGGCGCTCGAAGCCCAGCGCTCGTCGGCGGCCAACTCTGCCGTGCGGCCGGAGGAAGTCGAAGCCCGCCGGCTTGCCGTGCAGGAGCGCGGCCGCAGCCAGTAGCTAGCAGCGGAGCGCCTGAGCCGCGACCTGAAGCACGGCGGTGATCTCGGGCGCGAGATCGCTGGCTAGACCTGCAAGGAACGCCCGCTGGCGCACCTTGGCAGCCTGCCCTGCGGTGCCGGGAATGTCACCGATCCAGCCTTGCACCAGAACAATCAGCGCCAAGTCTTGCAGATAAAGCGGCAGCGCGTAACGCGCACTGTTTGACTGCCAGATGTCGACGCCCTTGTTTCCAGGGTGCAAGCCATCGGCAAAGGCCAGCAATGCGCCGAGGAACTCAGCCTGCTGCCCCGGAGACATCTTCGGCAAGTCATTCGCTGCGATGCGCCGATACCGCTTGAGCGCGCCGAGCAACCCCGCCCTGCCATCAAGGCCGAACAGGCGGTCGAGGCTTTGCTTGTAGGGGTCCTCGGCCATGGTCAGCCCGTTCGCCGCCAAATTCTGCCACAAGGCCGGGATCACAGCATCAAGCCGCGCGCTGCACGCACCGAGCCGAAGCAGCCCTTCGATCAGTGCGTGCTCGTCCCCAGCCACAGCGGGATGGTAGGCGAACAGGTCGGCATAGGGCCCGACCAGATCGGTGCAGCTGTGCGCAGGCCCCGCCTCACCGGCAAGGCCACCCCTTTCCACCAAACGATAGTTTACAGGCCAGCGATGCACGGCAGCAGGCTGGCGAGGCAGGGTATGCCATACCATACAAAAGGTTCTCGACGGTCCAACCAGGCCCGACTAGCGAACTCTACTGAGTAAAGCCAGAGCTCGAACATACCTTTCGTTATAAAGCGTTTGCTACATACGATGAGGAGCCATGCACCGGGTAGCCCCCCGTACCCGGCGCGGTTTCCCGGTGCCCCACCGCCCCCTCACCCCGGACATCGCGCCGAGGTGAGGGCGTTCGCCGTAGGCGTCCGAAGTTAGACCGCCACCGCGAGTTCGGTGGCCTGCAGAATTGCCCGCTTGGCATCGAGTTCTGCCGCTTCGTAGGCTCCGCCGATCAGTTGCGGCGAGAGGCCGCGCGCCACGAGTTCATCGTAGAGCCCGCGCGCCGGCTCCTGCCCTGCGCAAACGATCACCGTATCGACATCGAGCAGGCGCGGCTCGCCTTCCACCCGGATGTGGAGGCCGGCATCATCGATGCGGTCATACTCGATGCCGCCCAGCATCTGCACGCCGCGCCGCTGCAGGGTGATCCGGTGCGTCCAGCCGGTGGTGCGGCCAAGCCCCTTGCCGACCGCGCTTGCCTTGCGCTGGAGCAACCAGACCTCGCGTCCGCTGGAAGCGACTTCCGGCACCACGCCGGTCACGCCGCCGCGCGGGTGGTTCTTGAAATCGATGCCCCACTCCTTGGCGAAGACCTCGACATCGAGAGAGCCCGGCGTTCCCGCATGCGTGATCAGCTCGGCCACGTCGAAACCGATGCCGCCCGCGCCCATGATGGCGACCTTCTGGCCCACTTCGGCCTTGCCGGTGATCACATCGACATAACGCACCGCCTTGGGGTGATCGATGCCGTCGATCTCCGGCTTGCGCGGGGTGATCCCGGTGGCGATCACGATCTCGTCGAATCCGCCAGCCGCCAGCATGTCCGCGTTCACCCGCGTCGCGAGCTTCAGTTCGATGCCGTTGACTTCGATCATCCGCCCGAAATAGCGGATCGTCTCGTCGAACTCTTCCTTGCCGGGGATCTTGCGCGCGAGATTGAACTGCCCGCCAATCTCGTTGGCGGCATCGAACAGCGTCACCTTGTGCCCTCGCCCGCTGGCGATGGTGGCATAGGCAAGTCCCGCTGGCCCCGCGCCGACAACGGCAATGCGCCGCGCCGCCTTGGCGGGTTCCACCGTGATCTCGGTCTCGCGGCAGGCGCGCGCGTTGACGAGGCAGCTGGTGAGCTGGCCGGTGAAGGTATGATCGAGGCAGGCCTGATTGCAGGCAATGCAGGTGTTGATCTCGTCCTCGCGGCCTTCCCACGCCTTCTTCACGATGTCCGGATCAGCGAGCATGGGCCGCGCCATCGAGATCAGGTCGGCATCCCCGCGCGCGAGCACTTCCTCCGCCACGTGCGGCATGTTGATCCGGTTGCTGGTGATCAGCGGGATCGAGACGACATCGCGCAGCTTGCCCGTGACTTGCGCGAAGGCGGCGCGCGGCACCATCGTCGCGATCGTCGGCACCTGGCTTTCGTGCCAGCAGAAGTGCGTGCTGATCACGTCCGCGCCGGCCGCTTCGAGCGCCTTGGCGAGGCTGGCGACTTCCTCCCACGCAAGGCCGCCTTCCAGCATGTCCATTGCGGAGATGCGGAAGACCAGCATCTTGTCGTCGCCCAAAGCAAGGCGCGCGCGCTTCACCACCTCGACCGCAAAGCGCATGCGGTTTTCCCACGAGCCGCCCCAGCGGTCGGTGCGCTGGTTGGTCCTCTCGACGAGGAACGTGGAGATCAGATAGCCGGCCGAGCCGATGATCTCGACCCCGTCATAGCCCGCCTCGACCGCCAGCGCGGCACAATTGGCAAAGGCGGCGATCTGCTCTTCGATGCCATCCTCATCGAGCTCGACCGGCGCAACGCGCGCCAGCCGCGAGCGGACCGGCGAAGGGCCGACGGGCTCGCGCACATTGGCAATCGAACCGGAATGCAGGATCTGCATGCAGATCTTCACCTCGGGATCGGCGGCATGGACGGCATCAGTCACCGCGCGGTGCATCGGCACTTCGCTCGGCTCGCTCAGCTTGGCGCCGCGCCCGCCGCTCTCGTGCGGGGTGATGCCGCCGGTGATGATCATGCCGACGCCGCCCTTCACGCGCTCGACAAAGTAGGCGGAGAGCCGTTCCGCTGCATTGGGCAGGTCTTCCAGCCCTGAATGCATCGAGCCCATGATAATGCGGTTCTTGAGCCGGTTGCCCCGGATCGTCAGCGGCGAAAACACCAGCGGGTATTTGGGATGGGTCATCGGTTTGTTCCGTTCAATCTGGCCATTCAATCTGGCCAATCAGTCTAGGATGTAGTTGGGCGCGCGCTTTTCGAGGAAAGCGCGCATGCCTTCGGCGAAATTGGGGCTGGCGGCGGTCATCAGCTGGTTGCGATTCTCGATGGCCATCGCCGCTTCAAGGCTCGGCGCATCGACCGCAAGGTTGAGGCCTTCCTTGGTCATCCGCAGCCCCTTGGGCGAGGCGGCGAGCAGCTCGCGTGCATACCCTTCGCCGACCGCTTCGAGCTCGTCGTCGGGCACAACCTCGCTCACCAGCCCCGTCGCCAGCGCGCGCGGCGCATGGATGAAGCGGCCCGTGAGCATCAGCTCAGAAGCCACCGAAGTTCCGACGAGGCGCGGCAGGAAGTAGCTGACACCCATGTCGCACGAGGAGAGGCCGAGCTTGATGAAAGCGGCGTTCATCTTCGCGCTTTCGCCCGCCACGCGGATGTTTGCCGCCAGCGCAAAGGCGAAGCCGCCGCCGCAGGCAGCACCCTGCACCAGCGCGACAATCGGCTGCGGGCAGCGCCGCATCTTGACATAGACGTCGGCCAGATGGCCCTGAAAGCCGAAGCCTCCTCCGAACGGATCGGGTCCGTTGGCAGCCTGACGGTCCTTGATATCGAGCCCCGCGCAGAAGGCACGACCCGCACCGCGCATCACCACCACACGCGTCTCGCGATCGTTGTAAAGCGCGCCGAAGTAGGCGCTCAATTCGTCGACCATCTCCAGCGAGATGGCGTTGAGCATGTCGGGCCGGTTCAGCGTCAGCCAGTCTGCCGCGCCGCGCTTTTCCACCGTGATCGTTCGCCAGGTCATGCCTCGCTCTCCCCCTTGTCCTGCATTTCTTCCACGAGTGGCCGCCGCGCAAACCTGCCCATAATGACAGCGCCGCTCATGTTCCGATTCCGCCGATCAGCAAGTCTGCCACCCGCGCCGCATAAGTGGCGATGGCCTCCTCGCTCATCGTCTCCCCCGGACCAATGCGGCCGGCATGCGTTTCCATCGCTGAAAGCAGCATGTCCGACGCGAGGGCCGAGCTGACACCATCGCGCAGTTCCCCTCGCGTGCGCCCCCGGTGCAAGATCGCGATGGCCTGCTCGGTCAGCGCGCCAAGCACCGGGCCGATCCTTGCGGCAAGCTCCGGATGGCCCGCCAGATCGCGCCGCATATGCCGCGCGACGCCGCCGCCGGTTTCCAGATAGCGGGTCAGCACGAGCGCCCCGAACGCTGTCAGATCACCGCGCAGGCTCCCGGTGTCGATCTTCGCCACCTCCTGCCAGCGCTCCTCGACCATCGCGCACAGCAAGTCCTCGCCGCTGGACCACCGCGCGTAGAGCGTCGACTTCCCGATCCCCGCCGCACGCGCCACGGCATCGAGACTGAAGCCCGCCCAGCCCCCCGCGCCATAGACCTGTGCAGCCGCAGCAAGAATGCGCGCCTCGACGTCCGGATTGCGCGGACGGCCCCGGCCTCGGATCGGCGGGCGCGGTTCAGCTTCGGCGGCAAGGCGTTGCATGACCCTCTTCTATCTTTTATGGACACCATCCGTCCAATAATATCGCAGGGAGGCTTGGGAAATGCAGCAAGAGGCCATTGATCGGCCGCTTTCCGGCCTCCTCGTCATCGATCTCGTCGCCAGCCCGCTTGCCGGAATCGCGCGAATCCTGCGCGAATTGGGCGCCGATGTGATCCGCCTTGAAGTCGATGGCAGGGGCGCCTGCCCTGCTGGTGATCCCCGCGCCGAACTCGCCTACTGGACCGCCAATCTCGGCAAGCGAATCGAGTCGATACCAGCCGCCGACCTCATGGCGCGTCTCGCTCAGGCCGACCTCATCCTCGAAGATCTCTCCGCCGAAACCACCAGCATCGACTGGGCCGCGCTTCGTGCCGCGCATCCGGCGCTCGTCCACATGACGGCGACCGGCTTCGGCCTCGGCCATGCCTGGTCGCACTGGCAATGGACCGACGGCGTGCTCCACGCTCTCACCACCGAGCTTTCGCGCTCGGGCATCAAGGGCCAGGCGCCGCTGCTCCCGCCGGGCGAGATCGCGCTGCAATGCGCCGTTGCGCAAGGGGCTTACGTGGCGATGGCGGCGCTCAGCCAGGCGCTCGTCAGCGGCAACGGCGGCCACGTCGACTACGCCGCGCTTGATGGCGCAATGCAAGCGCTCGACCCCGCGTTCGGCATTTCCGGCAGCGCCACCAATGGTCGCCCCGCCGCGGCGCTTCCCCCGGGCCGCCCGCCCAAGGGCGTGCAATATCCGATCATCCCCGTCGCGGATGGCTATGTCCGCCTCTGCGTCCTCGCCCCGCGCCAGTGGCAGGGCATGCACCGGATGATGGGTTCGCCCGAGGCTTTCGCCGGCCCGGAGTTCAACGACATCATGGTCCGCTTCAAGAGCAAGGAACTGCTCGCCGCGATGCAGGCCTTCCTTGCGGACAAGACCCGCGCGGAAATCGAAGCGCTCGGAATGCAGCACGGCGTGCCGCTTGCGGGCCTCAACACGCTGCCCGACTGCCTCGCTGCCGACCATATCCGCGCGCGCGGCACGTTCACCGAAATCGATCTACCCGGAGGACAGCGCGTGCCCGTCCCCAATGGCATGATCGTGCTCGATGGCGAGCGGATGGGTCCCGTTCATACGAGTGCGCCCGCTCCTCGCCCCGTAGCCGCGAACGCCAAGTCGGCCCGACCGCTGGAGCGCCTCAAGGTCCTCGACCTCGGCGTCATCGTCGTCGGCGCGGAGACCGGGCGTCTGCTCGCCGATCTTGGCGCCGACGTGGTGAAGATCGAATCCGCTGCTTTCCCCGATGGCTCGCGGCAGACGTGGCTCAAGATCGGCCTTTCAAGCAGCTTCGGTGCGGGCCACCGCAACAAGCGCAGCCTCGGGCTCAATCTGAAGTCCGACGAAGGCAAGGCCCTGCTGCGCCGCATGGTGGCGGATGCCGATGTGATGCTTTCAAACTTCAAGCCCGGCACGCTGGAATCGCTCGGCCTTGGCTATGAGGACCTCGCGCAGATCAACCCGCGCCTGATCGCCGTCGAATCGAGCGCCTTCGGCCGCACTGGCCCGTGGTCGAAGCGCATGGGCTATGGCCCGCTGGTGCGTGCCGCTGCGGGCCTTACTGCAATGTGGCGCTATCCGGACGATGCAGAGAGCTTCTCGGATTCCGTCACGATCTACCCCGATCACGTCTGCGCCCGGATCGGCGCCAGCGCCGTCATGGCGCTCCTCGTCCGCCGCCGGCGCACCGGCCGCGGCGGGCATGTCGACGTGAGCCAGGCCGAAGTCATGCTCGCCCACCTTGCGACGGAGATCGCCGCCACTGCGCTCGGCCTCGCATCCGCAGTTGGCCCTTCGGAGGCCTTCGCGGCGAAGGGCGACGACGAATGGTGCGTGGTCTCGCTGCGCGATCAAGCGGACCGGGAGCGCCTCACCGCCCTGATCGGCACGCAGCCGCTCGCTGAATGGCTGGCAGACAGGGATCCGCACGAAGCCGCTGCAGCGCTGCAAGCGGCGGGCATCCCCGCCGCACCGATGCTTCGCGCTGCGGAGCTTGCCGATCACCCCACCTACACCGCGCGCGGCCTGTTCCGCGAGGAGCTGCATGACCTGCTCCCCGAACCAATGATCGCCGAACGCCGCCCCGCGACCTGGGACTGGCTTCCCGATCCTGATGACCGCCCTGCCCCGCTCATGTGCCAGGATACCTATGCCGTGATGCAGGACTGGTTGGGCCTGACTGAAACCGAATGCGCTTCCCTCGAAACCGCAGGCGTGCTCGAAACCACGCCAGCCAGGATCCGCGAGATGGTCGCCACCAAATCCTATCTGGAGACAGCCCGATGAACCCCGCTTCCGCTCCCGCCGTGCTCTCCGAACGGCGCGGCAATGTCCTCCTCGTCACCATCAACCGCCCCGAGGCGCGCAATGCGGTCAACGCTGCGGTCCACCTCGGCATTGGCGAGGCGCTGGAACTGGCCGAGAGCGATCCTGAAATCCGCGTCGTGATCCTGACCGGCGCGGGCGAGAAGGCATTCTGCGCGGGCGCCGATCTTGTCGCCCTTTCACGCGGCGAGCGCCTCGCGCCGGATGACAAGGCGCAGGCTGCGTGGGGCTTTGCGGGCTTCGTCCAGCATCCCATTTCCAAGCCGGTGATTGCAGCGGTCAACGGCTTTGCGCTGGGCGGCGGGACCGAGCTCGCGCTGGCGAGCGATCTCGTGGTCGCGGCGGAGCATGCGCAGTTCGGCCTGCCTGAAGTGAAGCGCGGGCTGATCGCGGCAGCGGGCGGTGCCTTCCGCCTTGTCCAGCAGTTGCCGCAGAAGGTCGCGATGGAATACCTGATGACAGGTGAGCCCTTCACCGCGGCGCGGGCGGCCGAGCTTGGCCTCGTCAACAAGGTCGTGCCCGCCGACAAGCTGCTGGAGGAAGCCTTTGCGCTGGCCGAGCGGATTGCCGTCAACGCCCCGCTTTCGGTGCAGGCCTCGAAGCGCATTGCGCTCCAGATCATCGATCACCACCGTGCAGCGGAGGACGGTTTCTGGGCGCAGAACGCCGCCGAAACCAAGATGATCATGCGCAGCGAGGATGCCCGCGAGGGCCCACGCGCCTTTGCCGAAAAGCGCGCAGCGGTGTGGAAAGCCCGCTGAAAGAGGACGGTGAGAGAGGACATGACCATGATGAACGATCCCGAACGCATTCCCGTCATCATCGGCGTCGGCCAGATCAACGACCGGCCGGAAAGCCCCGAACTCGGCCTTGATCCGCCGGGACTGATGGCTGCAGCACTGCGCCTTGCCGCAGCCGATTCGGGCGACGGCAACCTGCTCGCGGACCTCGACAGTCTTGCCATCGTCGACCAGATCAGCTTCCGCCATCTCGGCAATCTCTGCGCCAGCGTGGCCTATGCGATCGGGGCCAATCCGCCGATCAGCTACCAGTCCGAAGCCCCGCACGGCGACACGCCGATCCGCCTGCTCAACGAAGCGGCCAACCGCATTGGCGAGGGCAAGGCGAGCCTTGCTGCCGTCGTCGGCGCAGAAGCGCTGCGCACTGCCGCCGGCCTTGCCGCGCTCGCCGCAAAGGGCGAGGACAAGAGCTACAACGCGGTGCGCAACGTCTCCACCCGCCGCGATCCGACTTACGCGCAGGCGCATGGGCTGACCGCACCGGTGGACGTCTATCCGATCTACGAAAACGCGGGGCGCGCGGCTTACGGGCAGACGCTCGCCGAAGCGCAGGCTGAAAGCGGCGCGATCTGGGCCGGGATGAGCCGGGTTGCCGCCGCCAACGAAGGCGCATGGATCAGGAAGGCGGTGAGCGCAGAGGATATCCTCACGCCCGGCCCTACCAACCGCCCGCTGGCGTTCCCCTACACCAAGCTCACCGTCGCCAATTCCTCGGTCAATCAGGGTGCGGGCTTCCTCGTCGCCAGCCTTGCCGAAGCGCGGCGGCGCGGCATTCCGGAAGAGCGGCTGATCTATGTGGGCATGGGCGCGGCGGCCAAGGAAGACCCCAGCATCCTGCGCCGCGATCGCTATGATCGCTCTTCCAGCATGGATACGGCAATCCGCCGCACGCTGGACCTCAACCAGATGACGGGTGCGGATTTCGACCATGTCGAGCTCTACAGCTGCTTCCCCTGCGTGCCCAAGATGGCCCGGCGCGTGCTGGGCTGGCCGGTCGACAAGCCCGCCACGGTGTTCGGCGGCCTGACCTTCGGCGGCGGGCCGATTGCCAACTACATGAGCCACGCTGTCGTCTCGATGGTCGAGCGGCTCCGCAGCGGTGACGGCAAGACGGGCTTCCTCTTCGCCAACGGCGGCTACGCGACCGACAACCACTGCATCGTCGTCTCGCGCGAGCCGATTGCCGCTGCGCAGTTCCCGCAGGACTTCGACTATCAGGCCGAGGCCGATGCCGCGCGGGGGCCGATCCCCGAGCTTGAGAAGGACTACGTGGGGCCGGCGACAGTCGAGAGCTATACCGTGTTCCACAACCGTGAGGGCGTGCCTTCCGCCGGCGTGGTGATTGCGCGGACGCCCGACGGCAAGCGCACTCTGTGCCATGTGGATGTTGCGGACCCGGCGATGCTGGCGTTCTTGATGGATGGCGCGGTGGAGCCGGTTGGCACCGAGGGCGCGGTTGCCGTGGATGGTGAACGCCGGGTTTGGCAGCGCCAAGCTGGCAAACACGAACGGCTGGGTTAGATCAAAATACCAGTAGCCGCTCGGCGCCGCCGCCCTATCATTCTCGCCCTGACTTCAGGGAGAGAGCAATGAGCGGACGGTTTCACGGCAAGGTGGCGCTGATCACCGGGGGCACCTCGGGCATCGGGGCGGGCACCGTGCGGCGGCTCGCCAGCGAAGGCGCCAAGGTCGTGTTCACCGGCTCCAAGGCCGAGGCCGCCGCCGCGCTCTGTGCCGAGACGGGCGCCGAGTTCGTCGCCCACCGCGTCGAGAATGCCGAGGCGTGGGACGCGCTGATGGCCAGGATCAAGGCCGAGCATGGCCGGCTCGACATCGCTTTCGCCAACGCGGGGATCGAAACCGGCGACAGCAGCGTCGAGGACATCACCATGGAAGCGTGGGAAAGCGTGATGGGCGTGAACCTCACCGGCGTGATGCTGACGATCCAGCACGCGATCCGCGCGATGCGCGCCAATCCGGATGGGCCGGTCGGTTCGATCATCGTCAATTCGTCGATGAGCGCCTACCGCCCGCTCGCCAACTATGTTGCCTATTCAGCCAGCAAGGGCGCGCTGATCGCGTTGATGAAGTCCTCGGCGCTCCACTGCGCCAATGCCAAGACGAAGATCCGCGTGAACTCGATCCACCCCGGCGTGGTCGAGACCGAATTGATCCGCGGCGTGATCGAGCGCAGTCCCGATTCCGCCGCCGCTCAGGCCCAGTTCAATGCGATGTCTGCCATCGGCCGCATGGGCCGGGTGGAGGAAATTGCCGCGCTGGTGGCATTCCTGGCCTCGGACGAGGCGGGCTTCATCAGCGGTTCGGAATACGGGATCGACGGCGCCAGCACCGCAGGGATGATGGGCGTCTGAGACGAAAAAGGGCCCGGGGTTGCCCCGGGCCCTTTGCGTGTTCTTCAGCAAGGCTTGGCCTTCAGGCAGCGGCCCCCAGATAGCCCAGTTGGCCCGCCTTGAACACGGCCTGGCTGCGGTTCACGGCGTTGAGCTTCTCGCCCGCGCGCTGGATGTGATAGCGCACCGTGGCGTGGCTCAGCGCGAGGATCAGGCTGATCTCCTTGTCGGTCTTGCCGATCGCCGCCCAGCGCAGGCATTCGACCTCGCGCTTGGACAAGCGGCAATCGCTCGGGATCCACTGCTGCGTGCGCATCGTGCTGACATAGCTGGCGACGAAGCGGCGGGTCAGCGCCCCGAGGAAATCTCCGTGGCTGGCGAAGACATCCGAGAGGTCGTCGATGGTCTTGTCCACCGGCACGAAGCTAGCGGCGGCAATCTGGCCGAACGAGAGGTGCGAGGGGATGACGATCATCGCCCGCGCCTTGCTGAACTTGTGGAACTCCGAAAAGTTCAGGTCTTCCAGATAGTTGTTGCGCGCGACAGTGAAAGCGCCGTGGGCGTTGCACCAGAACGGCTCGCTTTCGTAGCGGCTGGCGCGCGGGAACGGCGAGGAGAGGGCCAGGGTGCCATTCTCCCACCAGCGCTCGCCATCAGCCGTCCAGCCGAAAATGTCGGCATTGATGATCTTCCCGTCGGCATCGAGCATCTGTTCCTTCGACGAAATGTCGGGGCAGACGGCAATGCGCAGGTCAAGCTTCAAGGCAACGTCGCGTATCGCGATTGCGGCGGGCCGCACGTCTTCAACGGCCCGAATCGTCACCTGCTCGAAGGTGGTGTTCGCCCAGTCCATGCTGCATCCTCTCGACGGTGCCAGTTCCTCCGGCATCCGGTTCGATTCGCATGCTAACCTAGTGCGTGCCGTAGCGGAAGCCCCATCCGAAACGGTTCGGACATGGGGCTTCCGGGTAACAGGTCAGAGCCCGAGGACCTGCTTGGCGATGATCGTCTTCTGCACTTCGTCCGAGCCGCCGAAGATCGTGTAGGCGCGGCCATTGAGGTAGGCGGGCATCGAGAGCTGCGCTGCGCGGCTGCCGACGAATTCAGGCGCCTCGTTGCCATAGAGCGGGCGCGTGACGGGCAGCTGCAGACCGTCGTAGCCGAACAGGTCCACCGCCAGTTCGTCGATCTGCTGGCGCAGGTTCGAGCTCGTCAGCTTGACCAGCGAGGTCTGCGGCCCCGCCGGGCGGCCCTTGGCGAGTTCCGCGAGGATGCGCAGTTCCGTCACCTCGAAGGCCTGCGCCTCCAGCCGCAGGCGGGCGAGGCGCTGCGAGATGTTGGGATCGTGGATCATGCTGCCGTTGGTGCCCGAGGCCTCCTCGCGCGCCCAGCGCTCGATGCGGTCAAGCTTGGCCAGCAGCGCCGGGGCCGCGCAGGAACCGCCGCGCTCGTTCTCGAGCAGGAACTTGGCGATGGTCCAGCCCTGACCTTCCTCGCCGATCAGGTTGTCGGCAGGGGTTTCGGCGTTGTCGAAGAAGGTCGCGTTGACTTCGTGGTCATTCGCCATCGTGACGATCGGCGAGACGCTGACGCCAGGCTGCTCCATCGGGATGAGCAGGAAGCTGATGCCGCGCTGCTTCTGCACGGTGGGATCGGTGCGCACGAGCGCGAAGATCCAGTTGGCGTGATGCGCATGGGTGGTCCAGATCTTGGAGCCGTTGACCACGTACTTGTCACCGATACGTTCGGCCCGGGTCTTCACCGCGGCGAGGTCGGAGCCGGCGCCGGGTTCGGAATAGCCCTGGCACCAGTAGTCCTCGCCCGAGATGATGCGCGGCAGGAAGCGGGCCTTCTGCTCGGGCGTGCCGAAGTGGCAGATCACCGGGCCGACGAGCCGCAGACCAAGGATCGGCAGCGAAGGCGCGCCGGCAATCGCGCATTCCTTCTCGAAGATGTACTTCTGTGTGGGCGTCCAGCCCGGCCCGCCGTCTTCGACCGGCCACGAAGTGGCGAGCCACCCCTTCTCGGCAAGGATAGCCTGCCATTCGCGGGTGATGTCGGGCTCGGTGAACACGCTCGGCGTGTTG
Source organism: uncultured Novosphingobium sp. (assembly GCA_964413325.1). Lineage (GTDB taxonomy): Bacteria > Pseudomonadota > Alphaproteobacteria > Sphingomonadales > Sphingomonadaceae > Novosphingobium. The sequence continues at coordinate 323,931 of CAYPRK010000003.1, forward strand.
GCCGCGCCTTCGCGCAGGCGGGCATTGAGCTTGTCGTCGAGGAATGCGCGCACTTCCTTCTGGAAGGCGAGGTCCTCGGGGGAGAAATCCATATCCATAGCCGGTATCCTAGCCTTTGGCCTTCAGGCGATCTCACTCATGGCCCAGCGAATGCCGCGGCGCAGAGTTTCGTAATAAACGGGATAGTTCCAGCTGCAGCGTTCGGGATGTGTCCAGAAGGGCAGGAGTTCAATCACATCGAAGTGGCTGCGGCAATGGCCGAGCGTGTTGTAGAGCACGCCGCCCTTGCCGTGGTCACGCAGGTACAGGATCGGCACGACGACGTTGTCGTAGTTCGCCTCGATGAAGCCGGTCGCCTCGCCATCGAAGCGCGTCTGCATGAGAACCTTGATCGGCGCCTTTTCCTTCATGATGTAAAGCTCGTCGATCACATCGAAGTCTTCGAGGCCCTGCGTCAGCGGGTGCGTCTTGTCGACGACTTCGACACGGAACGGGCCGATCGGCGGGTGCGCCTTGAACTGGGTGCCGAGCACTTCCATCACGTCATCGCGCTCTTCGGGGCAATCGACGCCGCCTTCGACGAACTTCAGGATCGAGTTGGTGCCATGAAGCGCCAGCCAGCGCCCGCCGCGATCCAGCCATTCCTTGATCTTCACCGTCTCTTCCGGCGTCGGCAGCACGGTGCAGGTGTAGGTGACCAAGAGCTGGCACTGCTTCAGCCGTTCGATGTTGGAGAAGTCCATCGCGACCGTTGTGCGGATCTCGGGGTGCTCGCCCAGCAGCTTGAGCACTTCGAGCCGGGCGAAGTCGATATCGTGGTATTTGCCGGCAGCCACAAAGTGGGCATCAATCCGCTTCATTCCATGCACTCCAATGCCTCGCAGCGCTCACGCGGCGCGGGCGTAATCCAGAATATCGCTGGCGGGATCGCCGAACAGCTTCGAAAGCAGCACGATGCGCTTGAGGCCATGGCCGATGCCGAGCTCGTCGCTCATGCCCATGCCGCCATGGAGCTGCACCGCCTGATGGCCGACCCAGATCGCGTTTTCGGCGACATGCGCCTTGATCGCGCCCATTGGCGCGGCCGGCTGGAGCAGCGCGCGGTAGATCGCCGACTGCACGCTCTCCACCCGCGCATAGGCATCGACCATGCGGTGCTGGAGCACCTGGAAGCGCCCGATGGGCTGGCCGAACTGCTCGCGCGTCTTGATGTATTCCAGCGTGTCGGCAAACAGCCGCTGGGCAATGCCGACCATCTCGGCGGCTGCCATCAGCCGCGCTTCGTCGATCACTGCGGGGAGATCGGCCGAAAGCGGGCCTTCCGCCGCCGCATCGTGGAAGGTGACAATCGCCGCAACGCCGCCGTCCGCGACCGGATAGGGCCGCACTTCGACTTCAGCCGCCTTGGCATCGACGACGTAAAGCGCAGTCTTGCCGTCTTCTTCCGCCGTCACCACGAAGATATCCGCCGCACCGCCGCCCAGCACGAACTGCTTGGTGCCCGAAAGCTTGCCGCCGCGTGCTTTGACGCCGCTCGCTTCCAGCACGAAGCGCCGACCCGGTTCGGCAAAGGCAAATGCCGCGATTGTCTCGCCCGAAATCACGCCTTCAAGGTGTGCAGACCCCGCCAGCAGCCGCGCCGGGAGGAACCCGCATTCGAGCCACGGCTCCACCGCCTGCGCATGGCCCAGCGCTTGCGCGACGACGGCAAGGTCGCCATGCGAGCCGCCCATGCCGCCATCGTCCTCACCGGCGGCGAGGCCGATCAAGCCAAGCTCGGCCAGCTCCGTCCACCTCGCGCGGTCAATGCCGCCCGGGAGCGCGCGCGCCGCGCGCCGCGCCGCCACGTCCTGCCCGTGGCAGAAGCGCTCGACCGCCGCCTTGAACAGTTCCTGGTTCTCGTCGAGATCGAAGTTCACGCGGCAGCTTTCTTGAAAGTGATGGGAACGGAAATGAACCCGCGCAGCAGCAGGTTGGGCGAAACCTTGAGCTCCGCACCATCCTTGATGCGGATATCATCGAGCCGGCGCAGCAGTTCGGTGAAGGCAACGGTCATTTCCTTGCGGCTGAGCATGTTGCCCACGCACATGTGGATGCCCTTGCCGAACGCGAGGTGCGTGCGCGCATTGGTGCGCTCGACATCGAACTTGTCGGGCTCGGGATACTTCGCCGGATCGCGGTTGGCCGCGGCATAGCGCAGCATGACCATTTCGCCTGCCTTGTAGGGGCGGCCGCCGAGCTCGGTGTCCTTGGTCACCAGCCGCCACATGCCGGCGGTCGGAGTATCCAGCCGCAGCACTTCCTCGATCATGTTGCCGATCAGCGCCGGATTAGCGCGGACCTTGGCCTGCTGATCGGGGTTCTGCGCGAGGTGGACGATGCCGCCGGCAAGCGCATGGGTGGTCGTCTCATTGCCCGCCACCATCAACTGCTGGGCGATCGAGAGGATTTCCGCGTCGTTCAGCGGCGTTTCGCCATCGAGACGAGCGTTGACGACGTCCGACAGCAGGTCATCGGTCGGCTTCTCGCGACGCGCGTCGATCTTGACTTTCAGCTTGCGCTGGAAATCGACGATCTCGTGCGCGCACTCGATCTCGCGCTCGCGCGGGATCATGTGGCCGAGACGATCGGCAAAGGCATCCGACCAGCGCTTCACATCGGCGCGTTCGGCCTCTGAGAAGCCGAGCTGCTCGCAGATCACCTGCACCGGCAGACCGACGCTGAAGGCCGTCACGAAATCACATTCGCCGTCTTCGATGAAGCCATCGATCAGCTTGGTCACCTTGTCGCGAATGCCCGCTTCCAGCGCGTTCACGCGCGGCATCGAGAACGCAAGGTTGACGAGCTTGCGGAAGCGCGTGTGGACCGGCGGATCGGCGGTCAGCAGCGTGTTCATCTGCGGCCAGCCTTGCGCAAGAATGCCGCTGACTTCCGGATCCTCGGCCAGCGCGCCCGAGAGGACGCCGCTGAAGTCGTTCGAGAAGTCGTCCGGCCGCCCCGCCGCTTCCGAACACATGTCGTAGCTCATCACGATCTTCATGCCCGTTTCGGGCATCTCGATCACCGGTGCATTGGCGTGGGCCCACTGGTACAGCGGGAACGGGTTCTGCATCACCTCGGGATCGAGCAAGCTCTTGGTCATTTCATTCATGGCGATCCATTTCCCCTTGGCCCCAGCCCCTTAGGCCCATAGTGTTGTCACTGGATTTGGCACCGTCAAATACCCACTGCCACGCGCGAAAATGCTAGGTTGGCTTGCCCTGCAGGGCAGGTGTTCACGAATGGACCATAACCCCGCCGTCGACCATGATGCCTTGGCCAGTGATGAAGCGGGCATCATCGGTGGCAAGGAACACCATGACGTCCGCAACGTCCTCCGGCTGCCCGACCCGGCCGAGCGCGGAGCGGCCCGCATAATAGTCCTTCGCCCCCGGCGTATCCTCGAACAGGCTGCGGGTCATGCCCGTGGCGATGGCGCCCGGCTGGACGCAGTTCACGGTGATGCCCTGCGGCCCCAGTTCCATCGCCAATGCTCGTGTCAGGCCAAGCACGGCATGCTTCGAGGTGGTATAGGCTACGAGCCCCGCATCGCCGTAGCGCGACATGATCGAGCCGACATTGACCACCCGCCCGCGCCCGGATGCGCCGAGCAGCGACACCAGCGCGCGGGTGAGCTTCATCACCGCCGTCACGTTAATGCCCAGCGCGGAATTCCAAGCGTCCTCGGTCATTTCAGCAAACGGGCCATTGGGGCAGACGCCGGCGTTGTTGATCAGGATATCGCAGCCGCCAAGCAGGCTTTCCGCTGCCCCGGCAATCGCGGCAATGGAATCGGCATCGCCAAGGTCCGCTACCAGCGTGTGTGTGCCGACGATCCCTTCGCCCACGCGGTCGACGCCGAGCACAACTGCGCCTTCAGCCAGAAGCCGCGCCGCTGCCGCCGCGCCCATGCCGGACGCGGCGCCGGTGACGACCGCACGCCTGCCGGTGAGGTCTTTTCCGCGCGCAATGCTCAACGATTCCGGCATCACGCGAACTCCCGCTGGAATTCGGCCATGTCGAAATAGTCGCGCCACTTGGCGACCTTGCCTGCTTCATTGATCTCGAACGTGCCCGAGACGCGGATAGCCCGCCAGCGCCCGGCGACGAGGAACTTGTCGGTCCGCTCCGTCAGCACGACGTTGCCGCTGGCGGCAATGTGGTGCGTGATCCATTCGGTGCCCTCGATGGGCGGAAACTGCCCCATCAGCGCCTGCACACCGGCCAGGCCCACGGCAGGCTCCATCGGGATGTTATGCCAGACAATGTCATCGGCCATCATCGCGAAAGCGGCGGGTGCATCGCCCCGGTTCCATGCGTCGATGAAGGCCTCGACGATCTCCTGCGGGCTCATGCGCCTCTCCTCATGATTGCGCCGTCCATTCCAGCGCATTGGCGACGATCTGACGGACGACGGGGTTGGCATAAGTGTGCGGACCATCGCCGAACTGGCAGTAGACGATCTGTGCCGCGCCGACCGGCTTGGCCCAGGCCACCAGATTGCTCCCCGGCGGATGCGGCCAATCGGAATTGTCGAACATGCGGCCCGCAACGGCATGCGCAGCGGAGTAGAAGTTCTCCGCCACGTAATCATGCCGCGCGCGGATCAGCGGCGTCACGCTGTCCTCGAAAACCTCGCCGAGATAGAGTTCGTCATTCACCTCGAACGTCGGCGGAATGCCTTCGAGCACCGGATGGTCCGCGACCAGTTCAGCGGTGTAGTCGACATCGTGCCGATAGCCGGAATCGAGCTTGGCCTCCCCGCGCACCGTGCCCGGCTGATAGAGGAAGCGCCCCCCGACCCATTCGCTCCACTGCGGCCATTCGGCCCAGCCAGCGATGGCATGGTGCATCATCACCGCCCCGCGCCCGCTGGCGAAGCGCCTCTCCAGCGCCGCCTTGAAGGCATCCGAAGGCGCCGCCGTCTTCACCGTACCATCAGCAAAGGTGTAGCCCGGCATGTCATAGAACAGCACCGCATCTGCGCTGTCCGCCGCGCCTGCCGCCACGCGCTCCTCGGCTTCGGGGTGGACGTGGTGGACTACCTGCCATTCGCCCGGCAGCTTGTCCGCCACGGCTGCGAGGAAGGCCTCCCACGGCCCTTCCTCATAAGGATGTCCACCGGAAAGGACGAGGAGCGTCTTGGCCATGTCAGCTCAGCTTCAGGATCATCTTGCCGTCGTTCGAGCCGCTGAACAGCCGCAGGAACGCTGGCAGGGCATTGTCGATGCCGTCGTCGATGTGCTCGTCGAACACCAGCTTGCCGGTGCTCATCCAGCCCGCCATCGCGGCAATGCCTTCGCCGAAGCGCGGCACGTAGTCCGCAACCAGCAGCCCGGTCATCGAGGCGCGCTTGACGATGAGCTGCCAGATGTTGCGCGCGCCGGTCTTCTCGCCCGCATTGTTGTATTCGCTGATGAGGCCGCAGACGCCGATGCGGGCATACATTGCCAGGTTGTTGAGCCCGGCATCGAGGATATCGCCGCCGACGTTCTCGAAGATGACGTTGACGCCGTCTGGCGCGGCTGCGGCGATCTCGGCGGAAAGCTGGTCCACATTCTTGCCGCGGTAGTCGATGGCGACGTCGAAGCCGTAGCGCTCCACCAGCCGCTTGCACTTCTCGGGCCCGCCGGCGATGCCGATCACCTTGCTGGCGCCCTTGATCTTCGCGATCTGGCCGACGAGCGAGCCGACTGCGCCCGCCGCGCCCGTCACCAGCACGACATCGCCCGGTTGCGGCTTGCACACTTCGAGATAGCCGAAATAGGCCGTCATCCCGACCGCGCCGAGCACCGAGAGGAAGTTCGTCGGCGAAGGCACGATCGTGGGATCGATCGCCGCGCTGAAGCCGCCCGACTGCGAGACAGAGTATTCCTCGATCGCGTTGAGACCCGAAACCCACTGGCCGACGGGGAAATCGGCGGCCTTGCTTGCCACCACTTCGCCCACGGTCGAGGCGCGCACCGGGGTGCCCAGCGGGATCGGCGGCATGTAGCTCGGCGCGTCGTCCATCCAGCCACGCATGGCGGGATCGAGCGAGGCATAGTGATTGCGGATCAGGAACTGACCGTCAGCCAGCTCGGGCAGCGGCTCGGAAACGAGGCTGAAATCATCGGCCACAGGCGCGCCATTGGGGCGGCGGACGAGGAGGAAACGGCGATTTTCGGCAGTGGATTCTGGCACGAATGAAGCTCCTGAACGGGGGACTCCCCAAAGGCTAGAGCCTAGACCCAGCCTGCGCCAAGACGACTCTCATTTTTGCCATTGGCTCGGAGGCTCACTCCCCTTTTTGGCAGGTGATAGCCCGGCCCATCCCACCCACATTGCGAGGCAGGCCGTCATCCAGCGCGGCGAAAGGGACTCCGGGGCCATGGCAGAACCGTTCTTCGATCACCCTTACCTTTCCGGCCACCACGCGCCGATCCGTTTCGAGGCCGATGCGCCCGATCTGATCGTCCAGGGCAAGCTGCCGGATGACCTTGCTGGCATCTTCTATCGCAACGGCCCGGACCCGCTCTATCCGCCGCGCGAGGGCGATTATCACTGGTTCGACGGCGACGGCATGGTCTTCGCCTTCGAGTTCGCCGATGGCCGCGTTTCGATGCGCAACCGCTGGGTGAAGACGGAGAAGTTCGAGCTGGAGAAGGCCGCGGGCCGCCGCCTGTTCGGCATCTTCGGCAATCCGATGACGAGCGACCCCAGCGTGCAGGGCAAGCGCTACAACACCGGCAACACCAACATCATCCTCCATGGCGGACAGCTCCTCGCGCTGATGGAAGGTGCGCCGCCCGTCGCGCTCGATCCGCGCAAGCTGGATACGCTGCACGAGGAAACCTACGGCGGCCTCGTCACCTCCAGCTTCTCGGCGCATCCCAAGATCGATTACGCCACGCGCGAGATGATCAATACCGGTGCTGCCATCCACGGCATGATGGGCCCGGCGGAAATGCGCTACGACGTGGTCGCGGCAGACGGGACGATCCGCAAGACCGAGATCATCCCGATGCCGCATTTCAGCCTGATGCACACGTTTCTGCTGACGGAAAACTGGGCGATCTTCCCGTTCATTCCGATCGACACCGACCTCAAGCGCTTTGCTGCTGGCGGGCCGATGACGGCCTGGGTCAACGACCGCCCGACCAAGTTCGCCGTCATGCCGCGCGAAGGTTCGGCCAGCGAGATCAAGTGGTTCGAGTTCGAACCGCGCCACATGTTCCACGAACTCAACGTGTGGGAAGAGGACGGCAAGATCATCGCCGACGTCGCCGCCGCCAATGGCACCGCGCTGTTCCCCGACGAGACCGGCGCGCGCCGCACCCACCTCGATACGCAGCAGAACCTGCGCCGCTGGACCATCGATCCCCATGGCAACACCGGCTGGATCAAGGAAGAAGTGCTCAACGGGCGCGACATCCAGTTCCCCCGCCCCGACGACCGCCTGATGACGCGCAAGAGCCGCCACAGCTTTGCCAACATCAACCTCAAGTCGCGCGATGGCCGCGTCGAGGGCATGGACGCCGTGCTGCGCTACGACACGCAGACCGGCGAGGAAGACATCTGGCACTTCGGCGCAGGCGCAGCGGCAGGCGAACTCGTCTTCGCGCCGCGAATTGGCAGCACCGACGAAGCCGATGGCTATGCGATGACGCTGGTTCACCCGGCGAACAGCGGCACCAGCGAACTCGCCATCTTCGCCGCTAAGGACATTGCCGCCGGGCCGATTGCCCGCGTGATGATCCCGTTCCGCGTCCCCAGCGGCTTCCACTGCAACTTCTACGCCGAGGACAATCCGCTCTACCAGCAGACCCTGTCCAACTAAGGCACGAGCTAACGAAAGCGCCCCATGACCACTATCCCTGCGCATCTTGCGCAATACGCCGCCGACGGCAGTTGGACCAACATGACCATCGGCGACTATGCGCGCCGCTGGGCTGAAACCGATCCAGACAAGGTCGTCTATCTCGGCGACCCGACCGCTCCGACTTACGCCAGCCTGCTGGCGGATGGCGAAGCGCTGGCCCGCGCTCTGCATGACCTTGGCCTGCGCACGGGCGATGTGATCGGCTTCCAGGTGCCCAACTGGGTCGAAGCCTCGGTGATCAACCTGGCCGCCAATCTCGGCGGCTTCGTGGTCGCTCCGATCGTGCCGATCTACCGTGATGCCGAAGTGATCCAGATGCTGGGCGATTGCGGGGCCAAGGCCTATTTCGTCGCGGAAAGCTTCCGCGGCTACGACTTTGCCGGGATGATGGACAGGGTGCAGCCGCAATTGCCGGCCTTGAAGCATGTAATCTACGTCCGCCCCACCGAGCGCGCGCCCGATTTCGCCGCGCTGGTGGAGCATGGCCGGGGCCTCAATACGCCGCTCGCCAAGGTCGATCCGAATGCGCTGAAGCTCGTTCTCTATACCTCGGGCACGACGGGCCGGGCCAAGGCGGTGCTCCACTCGCACAACACGCTGGACCGGGTCGCGCAGTTTGGCCGCAAGTACAGCGGCGTGCCGAACGACGTGACCCTGATGCCCTCGCCCGTCACGCACATCAGCGGCTTTTCGGGTGGGCTGGAGAAGCCCTTCGCCTCCGGCTCGCAGGTCGTGCTGATGGAAGTGTGGAAGGCGAAGGAAGCGGTCGAGCTGATCGACCGCTACGGCGTCACTTCGACCGTTGCCGCAACACCCTTCCTGCAGGAACTGTGCGACGCGGCCGAGGCTGCGGGTTCCTCGCTCCCCACCTTCCGCCGCTTTGCCTGCGGCGGCGCAGCGATCCCTTCGGAACTCGTCTACACCGCCAACAAGCGCCTTGCGCACGCCTGCGCCTACCGCGTCTATGGCAGCAGCGAAGTGCCGCTGGCGACGCCGGGCGTCCTGCCGGAGGAAAGCCTGGAACTCGCCGCCGAGACCGATGGTCGGCCGCTCGATTACGAACTGCGGCTGGTGGACGATGACGGCAATGAAGTGCCGCACGGAACCGACGGCGAGATCCTCGTGCGCGGGCCCGCGATGTTCCTCGGCTATGCCGACGCAGCCCAGACCCGCGAGGCGCTGACCGAGGACGGCTTCTTCAAGACAGGTGACATCGGTCGCATCACGCCTTCGGGATCGCTCGTCATCACCGGGCGCAAGAAGGACCTCATCATCCGCGGCGGCGAGAACATCAGCGCCAAGGAGATCGAGGACGTGCTGCATCTCCACCCGGCAATCAAGGAAGCGGCGGTCGTCTCGATGCCCCACGCGCGGCTTGGGGAAGGCATCTGCGCCTATCTGATCCTGGAAGGCGCAGACCAGCCGGACCTACCGACGCTGTCCGCCTTCGTCAGCGAAGCGGGCCTTGCCAAGCAGAAGTGCCCCGAGCGGATCGAATGGGTGGACACCTTCCCGCGCACCGCATCAGGCAAGATCCGCAAGGACGTGCTGCGCACGATGATCAAGGAAAAGGTGGCGGCGGAGAAGGCGGGGTAAGGCGACTGCCGCCCGGACCTCGCCGACGCTGCGCCAATCCCACGCCCCACACAAAACGTCGCCCCGGGCTTGACCCGGGGCCAGGCTTCTTAGGGCATGCGCCGCGCTTGCAGAAAAGCCTAACCCCGGATCAAGTCCGGGGTGACGAGGTAGTGAGAGTTTCCCTGCAAGCCTCGTCACCCGCGAGGAGCATAGCGACTAAGCAATCCAGAGCGGTAGTGCATGACGCTCTGGATTGCTTCGCGCAGTTTAGCCTGAGCGGCTGCTGCAAGCAGCAAGCCGAAGGGCTCGCAATGACGATGAGCGGGCCTCGTAGATCAGTTCCCCGCCGCCTGCAGCGCCGCCATCGCGGCGCCAACCGCCGCCTGGATCTCGTGCGGACGCGGGTTGCGGCGCAGGGTGAGGCCGCCGTTGATCTGCAGGTTCTGGCCCGACATGAAGCAATCGTCGCTCACCACCCACAGCGCGGCCTTGGCGATATCCTCCGAGGTGCCGACGCGGCCCAGCGGATATTCCTTCACGAACGCATCGGCGAGGCCGGGGACCGCGAATGATTGCTCGGTCATCGGGCTCAAGGTGAAGCCGGGCGAGAGCACGTTGGCGCGGATGCCTTGCGGGCCATACTGGTTGGCAACGCAGCGGATCAGCGCTTCCGACCCGGCCTTCGTGGCGATGTAGGCCGCGTGGTCATCGATCACGCACTGCGTGGTGGCCGAAGAAATCTGGATCAGCGAACCGCCGTGCGGCATCGCGCGGACGAAGGCGCTGAGGAAGTAATGCACGCCCTTCAGCTGCAATGCGATGATCTGGTCGAGTTCTTCCTCGGTGATCTCGTGCAGCCCCTTGAGCAGGCCCCAGCCCGTCGCGTTGATCGCGATATCGACCTTGCCGTGGCGATCGAGCACCGTGGTCGCCAACGCTTCGACATCGGCCTTTTTCGACAAGTCGCACAGCGCCCAGTCACCCGCGATGGCGCCCGCGATGGCCTTGAGCGGTTCAGCCTTGCGCCCCGCGACGACGACTTTGGCGCCGGCATCCGCCAGCGTGCGGGCGATATGCTGGCCCATGTTGTTCTCGCCCGCCGCGCCGATGACGACGGCAACCTTGCCCGAGAGATTGGTCATGGCCTGTTAGTCCTTTGCGGTGAGGAACTTCGCGGTGGCAACGCCGTCCGGCCCGTAGACCGGCTCCGAGATATCGCAGCGATACTTGCGCGTGTTGGCGCCGAGGATCGTGAAGCCCGCGAGATGCGCGCCCATCTTGAAGTAGGATTCGGCGAGCAGATGCTCGGCAAGATCCTCGGCGGTCTCCCACTCCTCGAACACGTGGATGCGACCCGGATTGTGGGGATCGAGGCTCCACGCGTAGTGGCGGCAGCCCTTCTCGGCGAGCGCCATCTCGATCAGCGGCAAGGCGTCCTTGAGCACTTCGTCACGCACGTCCGGCGCAAAATCGATCTCACCTGCAACAACCACGATCATCACGAATACCCCTTCAGAACGGAAAAGCTGCGGCTCCGGTAGAGCCAGGTGCCGCCGCGCTTGACGTAGGTGTCCTCGTAGCGACCGATGCTGCGGCGCAGGTTGCCTTCGAGGTCCTCAAGCGTCTCGTTGGTGTAGACCCGGCCCGTCGCCGTATCGCCGTCGATCGTGATGGCGGCGGTCTGCTGGAAGAAGCCGACGAAAGCGAAAGTCGACATCGCGCCGGTCCACAGGCCGACGATGGATTCCTTGCCGTTTACGGTGGTGCCGGCAAGGTCCCAGACGGCATCGTCTGCCCAGAGCGCGCCCCAGTCGCCAGCGTCGCGCCGGAACACGGCATCGGCGTAGTTGTCATGCAGCGCGCGGATCGCGAGCTGGTCCTCGATTGGTCCGGTGATGGCCATGTTCTCTCCCCGTTTTGGGCAAGCCTAAGGCGATTCAGAGGCCTCAGAAACTATCATTTCCGCGCGCTGCGAGGTCCCTCGATTTGGCTATTCTGCCGCCACAAAGGCCCGGGTTTGCCGGGTGCAAATCATGGATGGAGAGCGCGATGGATCTGGGTCTCAAGGGCAAGAAAGTCATCATGAACGGCGGTGCCCGCGGCATCGGCCTCGAGATCCTCAAGATCCTCACCACCGAAGGCGCAGATGTCGCGTTCTTCTCGCGCGATCAGGCCAAGATCGACGCTGCGCTGGCTGAACTCGCGGGCAATGAGGGCAAGGCGCACGGCGATGCGTTCGACATGACGGGCAACCTCGATGGCTACGTCGCTTGGCTCAACGGCGCGGTCGAGAAGCTCGGCGGCTGCGACATCTTCATCAACATGGCGAGCGTCTCGGGCGCCGGCGCGACGCAGGACTGGCAGAAGTGTCTCGACGTGGACATCATGGCCGCGGTCAAGGGCATTGAGACGCTGACTCCGGCGCTCGAGGCCTCTGGCGCAGGCTCGATCATCGTGATGTCTTCGACCGCCGCGGTCGAGACCTTCATCATGCCGCAGGCCTACAACGCGATCAAAGCCGCGCTGATCACTTATGCCTCGCAGCTTTCGCAGGCGCTTGCACCCAAGGGTATCCGCGTCAACACCGTCTCGCCCGGTCCGATCGAGTTCAAGGGCGGGAGCTGGGACATGATCCAGGGCGCGATGCCGGACTTCTACAAGAGCATCCAGGCGCAGATGCCGATGGGCCGCCTCGGTGCGCCGGATGAAGTGGCCCGCTCGGTGGTGTTCCTCGCCAGCCCCGCCTCCTGCTACACCACCGGCGTCAATCTGATCATCGACGGCGGCTTCACCAAGCGCGTGCAGTTCTGAAGCCATGGCCCAAATGGCAACGAAGACCCCGCGCGAACTCGCCGAGACCATGCTCGGCTGCATCGACAAGGGCGACTGGGCCGGCGTGATGGCGATCACTTCGCCGGATTACGTGGTCCACGAGCCGCCGGAGCTGCCCTTCGGCGGTGACTGGAAGGGTCAGGATGCACTGATCCGCCTGTTCCCGCACGTGTGGAGCTACTGGGACGACGTGGTGGTCGACCGGCTCGGCATCCTGACGGACCAGAACTACTTCTGCCTGCAGCTGCGCATGACAATGACTTCGAAGCTCACCGGCAACCGCATCAGCACTTCGCTGGCGGAAACCACGCGCTGCGTGGACGGGCTGATGGTGGAATACACGATCCACTACCACGACTGCGCGCTGGTCGCCCGCGAAGCCGGCCCGCCGCGCCCCGGTGCCGTGAAGCTGAAGGGATAAGCTCAAATGGACCGTTTGAAGGGCAAAGTCGCCATCGTCACCGGCGCGGCCAAGGGGCTCGGCGCGGCAGATGCCCGTCTGTTCGTGACCGAGGGTGCACGCGTCATCCTGACCGACGTCGATGACGCAGCGGGCAGTGCGCTCGCAGCTGAATTGGGCGCGAATGCGGAGTATCAGCACCTCGACGTGACCAGCGAAGCTGCGTGGGAAGCGCTGGTTGCGGATATCGTCGCTCGCCATGGGCGGCTCGACATTCTGGTCAACAACGCGGGCGTAGTCGAATTCGGCGATCCCGAGACGCTGACCGAGGCCAACTACCGCAAGATCATGGCCGTCAGCATCGATGGCGTCGTGTTCGGCACCAAACACGCGATCCCGGCGATGGCGGCGAACGGCGGCGGCTCCATCGTCAACATGGCCTCGATTGCCGCGATCCAGGGCGAACCGACCTTCGCCGCCTACAGCGCCGCCAAGGGCGCCATCGACGCCTATACCCGCGCGACGGCGGCCTATTCGATCAAGAACCACCGCGGCGTGCGCGCAAACTCCGTCCTTCCGGCCGGGATCGATACGCCGATGGTGCGCAGCCTTGGCGGCAAGCTCGCCGATCTGGGCGCAGCGGCCCCGGTGCATGACAACGCCACCGCGATGAACCGCCTCGGCGAGCCGGTCGATGTGGCGAATCTCGTGCTGTTCCTCGCCTCCGACGAAAGCCGCTTCATCAACGGCCAAAGCCATGTGATCGACGACGGCGCCTCGATCATCGCAGGCAGCACGGTACCGCGCACGGATCGCTGATTGCGGCGCCACGCGGCGCAACCTATCACTTTTATGGCTTCTCAAGCATGGCGCTGGGTGGCCATGTCATTCGCATGATCCGCACGGGCATCGCCTGCCCGCGCGGCCTCGCAACCGGGAGATTGAAGGTGCAGCTCAGCCGCGACCAATTGCTCAAGGCCTATCGGCAGATGAAGGTGATCCGCGAATTCGAAGAGCGCCTCCATATCGATATCCAGACGGGCGAGATCGCCGGCTTCACGCACCTGTATTGCGGGCAGGAAGCTGTCGCGGTCGGCGTGTGCGAGCACCTTTCCACTGACGACAAGATCGTCTCCACCCACCGCGGCCACGGCCACTGCCTTGCCAAGGGCTGCGACGTGAATGGCATGATGGCCGAAATCTGGGGCAGCCGCGAAGGTCTGTGCAAGGGCAAGGGCGGCTCGATGCACATCGCCGATATCGACAAAGGCATGCTCGGCGCGAACGGCATTGTCGGCGCGGGTGCGCCGATCGCGGTGGGCGCAGGCATCGCCGCCAAGATCGATGCCAAGGGCCACGTCGCCATCGCGTTTTCGGGAGACGGCGCGTGCAACCAGGGCACGACGTTCGAAGCGATGAACATGGCGGTCGTCACCAAGGCCGCCTGCATCTTCGTGTTCGAGAACAACCACTATTCCGAGCACACCGGCTTCGAATACGCGGTCGGCACGAACAAGGACATCGCCAGCCGTGCCGAAGCCTTCGGCATGAAGGTGTGGCGCGGTGACGGCACCGACTTCTTCTCGGTCTACGAAACGATGCGCGAAGTGCTCGATTACGTCCGCGTCCCCGGCAATGGCCCGGCAGCGGTCGAGTTCGATACCGAACGCTTCTTCGGCCACTTCGAAGGCGACCCGCAGCGCTATCGCGGCCCGGGCGAGCTCGATCGCATCCGCGAGACGCGTGACTGCATCAAGAAGTTCCGCGCCAGCGTGACGGGTGCCGGCCTCCTCACCGATGCCGACATCGACGCGGTCGATGCGGACGTGATGGAGGCCATCGAAACTGCCGTGGCGAAGGCCAAGGCTGCCCCGCGGCCCACCCCCGAAGACGTCCTCGAAGACGTCTACATCTCGTACTGATCCTTCGAGGAGCGCGACCAATGGCAAGAATGATGTATCGCGAGGCGGTCCTCTCCACGATCGCCGAGGAAATGGAGCGCGACCCGAACGTCGTCGTGCTGGGCGAAGACGTGGTGGGCGGCAACGGCACGGCAGGCGGCCCCGAAGCCATCGGCGGCATCTGGTCGACCTCGGCCGGCCTCTACGGCAAGTTCGGCGGCGACCGGGTGATCGACACGCCGATTTCGGAAAGCGCCATTGTCGGCGCGGCGGCAGGTCTCGCGCTTTCGGGCAAGCGCCCGGTGGCCGAACTGATGTTTGCCGACTTCATCGGCGTCAGCCTCGACCAGATCTGGAACCAGATCGCCAAGTTCCGCTACATGTTCGGCGGCAAGACCAAGTGCCCCGCGGTGATCCGCATGGCCTGGGGCGCGGGCTACAACGCCGCGGCGCAGCACAGCCAGGCGGCGCACCAGATCCTGACCGGCATGCCCGGCCTCAAGGTCGTGATGCCGAGCACTCCGGCTGACGTGAAGGGCCTGCTGCGCACCGCGATCCGCGATGACGATCCGGTGATCTTCCTTGAGCACAAGGCGCTCTACGGCGTGAAGGGCGAAGTGCCCGACGACAAGGATTTCATGATCCCGTTCGGCCACGCGCGCCTCAGCCGTGCGGGCAATGACGTGACGATCGTCTCGACCGGCCTGCTGCTCGGCTTCTGCGAGGCAGTGGCCGACAAGCTCGCCGCCGAAGGCATCGGCTGCGACGTCATCGACCTGCGCACCACCAGCCCGATCGACGAGGAAGCCATCCTCGACTCGGTCGAGGTGACCGGCCGTCTGATCGTCGTCGACGAAGCACCGCCGCGCTGCAGCCTCGCGAACGACATCTGCGCGATGGTCGCCGAAAAGGCTTTCGCCAGCCTCAAGGCCCCGCCGCTCGGCGTCAACCCGCCGCACACGCCTGTCCCGTTCGCGCGCGAGCTGGAAACCGCGTACCTGCCCTCGATCCCCAAGATCGAAGCGGCGGTGCGCAAGGTCCTCTCCTACCGCTAAGGAAGCCGTCATGGCCGATATCCGCCCGTTCTGCATGCCCAAGTGGGGCATCGAAATGACCGAGGGCACGGTTGCCGAATGGATGGTCAAGGAAGGCGAGGCCTTCACGCGCGGTCAGGTGATCTGCCTGATCGAGACCGACAAGATCACCAACGAAGTCGAAGCCGAGTACGATGCCGTGCTGAAGCGCGTGCTCGTGCCCGCGAGTGACCAACCGCAACCGGTTGGCGCGCTGCTCGGCGTGTTCACCGATGCCGCCACGAGCGATGCCGAAGTCGATGCCTTCGTCGCCGCGTTCAAGCCGGCTGAAACCGGCGTTGCCGCCAAGGCCGGTGCCGAAGCTGCGCCTGCCCCGGCTGCAGCGCCTGAACCGGCACCTGCAGCTGCTGCGCCGGAGCCCAAGAAGATCGTCACCAACCGGCCGATCAGCCCGGAAGCGCTCAAGCTCGCGGAAACGAACGGCGTAGATATCGAGCCGATCCAGGGTTCGGGTCGCGGCGGGCGCATCACGTATCAGGACGTCGTCCAGGCGATGCGTCCGGAGCGCGCGCTGAGCCTCGCTGGCCCAGCCGAACTCCCGGCAGAGAACCGCGCGGTATTCGCCTCGCCGCTCGCTGCGCGCCTTGCAGCGCAGTACGGCATCGACTTGTCGACGCTCAAGGGTACTGGCCCGCGCGGCCGTATCTCGAAGGCCGACGTGCTGGGTGCAGTGAAGCCGGCTGTGCCGGAAGCAGCGCCAGCGCCTGCGTTTGGTGCGCCGTTCGTCGCCGTGGCCAACACGCCGGTAGTCCAGCCGTTCGACAAGGTGCGCAAGGTCGTTGCCCGCCGCCTCACCGAGGCGAAGCAGACCATCCCGCACTTCTACCTGCGCGTTTCGGCGCGAGTCGATGAACTCGTCGCGCTGCGCAAGACGGCTAACGTGGTGATGGGCACCAAGGCCTCGATCAACGACTACCTCGTCAAGGCGGTGGGCATGGCGCTGGTGCGCCACCCGGACGTCAACGTGCAGGTGGCGGCGGACGCGGTCCACAGCTTCCCCCACGCCGACGTGGCGATTGCGGTCGCGAGCCCCAAGGGCCTCGTCACCCCGATCGTGCGGCAGGCTGACCGGATGCATATCGCGCAGATCGCGGCGACCACCCGCGCGCTGATCGACAAGGCACAGGCCGGCCGCCTCAGCTTCGAGGACATGGACGGCGGCACGTTCTCCATCTCCAACCTCGGCATGTTCGGGATCGAGGAGTTCGACGCGATCATCAATCCGCCGCAGGGCGCGATCCTTGCGGTCGGCGGGATCAACCGCGTAGCGGTGGAGACAGCGGACGGAGACATCGCGTTCGAGAGCCAGATCAAGCTCTCGCTCTCGGTCGACCATCGCGCCATCGATGGCGCAGCAGGTGCAGGCTTCCTGCAGACGCTGAAGGCGCTGATCGAGGCTCCGGAGAGCCTGTTCGCTTGAGTGGGGGCCTGCCTATCCGGCAGGTCGCCTACTTCTGCGCCGACGTGCGCGCGGCGGCCGCTGCGCACAACGCGGCTTATGGCTCAGGCCCGTTCTTCGTGGCGGACAACATTCCCGTCGCACGCGCGGTCCATCGCGGAGTCGAGCGACTGCACGATCATTCCTCGGCCTATGGGCAGTGGGGGGACGTGATGGTCGAGTTCGTCCAGCAGAACAATCCTGGGCCATCGCCCTTCCATGACATGTATCCGGAAGGCTCGGGCCGCTACGGCCTGCACCATGTCGCGGTGTTCGTGGAGGATGTGGACGCAGCGCTGGCCGAGTTCGCGGCACAAGGCTGCCCCACCGCGATGCGCGCGGAAATGGCGGACGGCTTCGTCTATGCCTTTGCCGATACCAGCGCGACGCTGGGCCATATGACTGAGCTTTACAGCCCCCGGCCCAGCCTCCTCGGCTTCTACGCGATGGTCGCGGATGCGGCCAAGGACGGCGCGCCGGAACGCGACCTGATCACCACCATCCGCCTGCGCTGAAGGCTTCCAAAATGACCAAGAACCGCTTCTGGCAGCTCGATGCCCATCCCAAGGGCGACGACTTCGCCAGCGCCCTTTCGTTCCGCGAGGAGCAACTGCAGCCCCTCGCCGAGGGGCAGGTCCGCATCGCCGCCCAGTGGCTATCGATGGACGCCGGCACCCGCATGTGGATGAGCCCCCGCACCGACGGCTACCAACCGCCGCTGCCCCTCGGCGTAAAGATGTCGGGGCTGGTGATGGGCCGCGTCGTCGAAACCCGCGATCCGGCGTTCCCCGAAGAAACGCTTGTGCGCTGCTTCGGACAATGGGCGGATTACTCCGTTGTCACGCCCGCAGAGGCCGGCCTGATGGCGCTCGACGAAAGCCTGCCCGATCTGCGCGAGCATTTCGGCGCGCTTGGCATGAACGGCTGGACCGCCCTCCTCGGCGTGCGTGATACGGCTCGCATCCAGCCCGGCCAGTGGATCGCCGTCTCCGCCGCGGCAGGGGCCACCGGGAGCCTTGCCGTGCAGGTCGCGCGCAATCTCGGCGCGCATGTTGTCGGCATTGCGGGCGGCCCTGCCAAGTGCACCTACCTCACCGGGGAATTGGGCGCAGACATTGCCATCGACTACAAGGCTGACGACATCGCAGCGCGCCTTGCCGCCGAAGTGCCGGGTGGGCTCAATGCCTATTTCGACAATGTCGGCGGACCAATCCTCGACGCGATCCTGCCAAACATGGCGCTGTTCGGCTGCGTGGCGGTGTGCGGGCTGGTGGCGGCCTATGATGCGGACAAGCCGCTGCCCGGCCCGGCGCGCTACGATCAGGTGCTGATGAAGCGGCTGCGGATCGAAGGCTTCTTCGTCCCCGATCACTTCCACCGCGCCGAGGAATTCATCCCTCCGCTGCGCCAGTGGCACGACGAAGGCCGCCTCGTTTCCCGTTTCGATGAAACACCGGGCCTCGAAAACACGCTCGCCGCCTATGCACGGATGCTAGGCGGCGGCGCAATCGGCAAGGTGCTGGTGAAGGTGGCCTGACCCTACCTCCCCTCCCGCATGCGGGAGGGGTCCGGGGTGGGCCTTCCGGCCTTTAGTCCGCCATCCACTTTTCCAGGTTCTCGTGGAAGTAGCGCACCCGGCGCTCCTGCCACGCGAGGTAATCGCGCTTGTAGCCGCGCGAGTGCAGGCCGCGCTGCTGCGCTTCCCAGACCGAGACGTCCTGATCGATGCCCGGCCCGGCGGACACTTCGCCCCACTTGCCCTGCACGTGCGGCGCGGGGACCGAGACGTCGACCCATTCGGACATCGACTGCGAGTAATACCGCGTTGTCCCGGCCGGGAAGAGCGTCATGTACCACATGTCGAAGTAGCACTTCTCCGGGTCAGTCTCGTGCGGGCGGGCGCGCAGCCAGATGTTGCCATCGGGCTTGAGGCTGAACGAGAGGTTCGGGAAGATCGTGTAGTGCCAGTGGTCGGTCAGCTGGTCATCGTGGTAGGTCGAAAAGTCGAAGCCCTTGGAAGCGCCCTTCTCGCGCTTGGCCTTCTGCAGCGCCTTGCGGATCTCGCCCGTCTTGCCGCCGCGGAACTGTTCGGGATCGAGCTCCCAGAACTCCAGCTCCTCGCGCAGCATTTCGAGCGTCTCCGCCTCGCCGCCGCGCAGCTGGTTGGTGGGGCCAGCG
Organism: uncultured Novosphingobium sp.; assembly: GCA_964413325.1. Taxonomy (GTDB): domain Bacteria; phylum Pseudomonadota; class Alphaproteobacteria; order Sphingomonadales; family Sphingomonadaceae; genus Novosphingobium. The sequence goes on from CAYPRK010000003.1 coordinate 343,252, forward strand.
CCGGGCATGAACATGCGCGCATGGCCTTCGGGGTAGAGATCGAACTGGCAGTGGCTGTAGCCGTATTCCATCACGAACTTCGTCTGCGGATGGACGAAGGGCACGTGATAGCTCTCGTTGAAGTTGTCCTGCACCAGCTTCCAGTTGAAGTTGCCCTCGATCGTCACCCAGTGCGTGCGGACCATCGCGTCCATCGGGTAGGTATCGATCTGGTCTGCAATCGGCCCCATGAACTGGCGCAGCGGAGCAGCATCCGGGTCCATGTTGATCCACACGAAGCCGGCCCAGGTCTCGCACTTCACCTCGACGAGGTTGAGCTTGCCGCAGGGCGAGCCCTGCACGAAATCCGCCTCGTCCGGCACGACTTTGAGCTTGCCAGTAAGGTCGTAGGACCAGCCGTGATATGGGCAGACGAGGCGCTTGGAATGGCCCTGCTCGCCCGAAACGACAGGCATCGCGCGGTGCTGGCAGACGTTGTAGAACGCGCGCACCGCGCCATCATCGCCGCGCACGCAGACGATGGTTTCAGGGCCGAAGTCGGCGGTCAGCCAATCGCCTGCCTTGGGGATCTGCGCCTGCGTCCCGGCGATCTGCCAGGTCTTGGTCCAGACCTTCTCCCATTCGCGGGCGGCCCATTCCTTGGAGAAATAGCGGTCCGGCGTGATCGGCGCGTTGCCGAGCGGTGGATCGGCCAGCGGAGAGATATCAGCCAGCGAGGTGGCGCGGGCGCGGGCGAGTTGGGCTTCAGTGGTCATGTCATCGCTCCTTGTTCAGGCACCTGCGAAGTGGGGATAGGATGGGTCGGCGTGGCCGCGCGTGCCGAAAGCGTATCCGGGCATATTGGCGCGGTCCCACATGTCGGTCGAAGCGGCGACCGTGCTCCAGTCGTAGACGGCGTGGCGGTGCGAAATTTTCCACTCCCCGTCCCTCCGCTCGAAGCGGTCGAGATAGCGTCCAGCGGCAACCATGAAGTTGTCACCGCTTTCGCCCGGGATGTGGTGGTGTGCGATGAAGTAAGCCTCGCCCTTGGCCTTGTCGCCGTCGACTTCGACGAGGACATTGCCGATCATGTGCTGAGTGCGGCGCATTCCGGCTAGGACTTCCATCACCCACGGCACGAAATCAGATGCGGTGCCCTGGTACATGCCATGATCGTCCGTCGCATCGGGATGGAACACCGCGCGGACGAGATCGGCATCGCAGCGATCAATCCCGCGCGCGAGGCGGTGGACGAGTTCGGTGCAGGCCATCTTGTCGAGCAGCAGCGCCACGCGGGGATCGAGTTCAGCGGCCATCAGTTCATTCTCCGGTATAGCTGGGATCGTCGGGCATGCGCTTGCCGTGGCGGGTCAGCGTTCCGTAGAGCGGCCCGTCCCACTGTGCGGTGGAGGGGCCATTGCGGCTCCAGTCGAGCACATAGCGGCGGTGCGTGATCCGCCAGTCGGCATCGCGCTTCTCCAGCCGGTCAAGATAGCGTCCGCCGACTTCCATTTCATAGGGACCATCGGGCGAATCGACTTCGTGATAGGCCCGGCAATAGGTTTCCGCAGTGGCCGTCATGCCGTCGATGTCGATCAGCATGTTGCCAAGAAAATGTTGCGTGCGGCGCATCGCACCGAGTGCGGGCACAACGCCGTCCGACCAGACCAGCGCATCAATCTCGCCGGTGCCATAATCGGCCTTGGCTTCAGGCCACCAGACGCTGCGCAGCACCATCAGGTCGCAGCGGTCGATCCCGCGCGCATAGCGGTTCAGAACATCCATGATCGCCAACCGGTCGGCGACATTTTCTGCACGCACCATGCTCATCGGATCCGCATCTCCTCCCTGCGGCAGCTGAGATCGTGCGGCGCGCGGGCACCCCACGGAAACATCGCCTCACCCCCGGGCAGGTCGGCGGCTGGCTCGTCGCGCACCCAGTCGACCAGTTCGCTACGGTGCGCGATCTTCCACACGCCTTCGCGCCGCTCGTAGCGATCGACGTAGCGCCCGGCGACGAACATGTCCCGCTCGCCTCCGTCCTCCCCGACGACCCGGTGGTGTGCCTGAAAGTAGACTTCGCCGAACGCGAGATCGCCACTCTCGAAATCGATACGGACCTGCCCGATCATGTGGTGATTGGCCTTGTGCGGCGTCAGCACGCGCTGCGCAAATGCCACGAACCCCGGCGCATCGCCCTGCCAACCCGGACCGTAATCGGTCGTCGCATCATCGTGGAACACCGAGATATGCAGCGCCGGATCGAGCCGGTCCTGCGCGCGCATGTAATCGCAGCTGAGGTCGTAGATGGCCTGCCACGAGGTGAGGCGATCAAGCGCGTCCATCGTCATCAATCCCGCGCCAGATATTGATCAATGGTCTGGTGGAACTGCCGGATGCGCGCTTCCTGATAGTTGCCCAGCGTCTGCCCCCGCTTCGCCGAGCCGAGGAAGCCCTGATACTGCAGCGCAAGGTTGTCAGTATCCTGATCATAGACCCCGCCCAGCCCCGGATTCATCCCCGGCGCTTCGGCATAGGACTGCTCGACCGAAAGGCGCACCGGTTCTGGCGGATGTTCGACCGGCGTGCCCGGCGGCACCAGCTTGAGGAACAGGAGATCGAACAGCGAGCGCGAGGGATCGTTGCCGATGGGCCGGAAGCGGTAGATCATCGGCAGCGAGACGCCCGGAAACAGGCACATGTTGGGGAACAGATGGTACTCGATGGAATCGAGCATCTCGCTGTCCGAATACATGTCGAGCGGCACGCCGAGATCGGCCGACATCTGCTCACGCAGCTTTTCCGCCGCATAGGAGCGAGCGGTGCGTCCTTCAGGCAGCTTGCCCGGCGCGACGCGCAGGCGGTCAAACAGTTCCTGCTCGGTCTGGGTGCCGGTGTAGTGCGGGCTCGGCTTTCCGATGACATGGACGAAGCGCGTCACGTGATCGCTGAAGATATCATACTGCGCATTGGCATCGCCCGCAGTCGGGAGCGCCTGCGAATGCGTTTCATAGACGTGGTAGGCTTCGAGGAAGGCTTCCTGCGCCGCCTTCCAGTTGGTCGGCAACTCCTTCTGGAGATGCAATGCGATGCGGCGGTCGGCCAAATCCCAACGGCCCGAGAAATGCTCGGCGAGCGGGCCAAGCTGGTCCTTCAGCGGGCGGGCATCAGGATCGAGGTTGATGAAGATGAAACCGCCCCAGGTTTCCATCTTCACTTGCGGCAGGCTGAATTCCTCATCCTTCACATGCGGGAAATCCCACCGGCAGGGGAGGTACGAAAGTTCGCCTTCCAGCGACCAGCGCCAGCCATGGAACGGGCAGCGCAGTTCCATCGCATTGCCGCTGGTATCGGACCGCTTGAGCTGGGTGCCGCGGTGGAGGCAGGCATTGCGGTAGGCGCGGATTTCCATGTCATCGCCGCGCACGATGAGGATCGACCACGGGCCGATGTCGTAAGTGATGTAGTCGCCCGCCTCGGGGATATGCTCCTCGCGCGCGGCCCATTGCCAGGTACGCGCCCACAAGTGGGTGAACTCGCGCGCCATGAAATCGGGCGAGGTGTAGCGGTCGTAGTCGATGTCGGCATCGCCGGCGAAAGTATAGGCCTCGGCGATCAGCGCGGGCGGCACATCCTGCCCATCGGCGATGATGATGTCGCGCGTGCTAGGCCCTGGGCAGCGTGCCGCGCCCGGTTCGTCAGCGGGGAGAGGCAGGCTGGTTTCAAGGTTCATCCCTAAAGCTCCTTCTTGCCCCTCCCGGCATCCGATCAATAGCGGACGGTAAGCTGCATCCGCACCGTGCGCGGCATCGAGCCGTAGCCGATGATATCGCCCAGCGTGGCGTTGTTGGTGCCAGTGCCCGCGCCCGTCAGCGGTGCGGTGCCGCCGCCGATGAAGTAGAACTTGTTGCCAAGGTTCTTGCCGATCACGGCCAGCTGCCAGCGATCATCCTTCGCGCCGATGCGCAGGCCCGCATCGACCACGGCATAGCCGGCCTGGCGGGTGTAGGGATCGCCAAAGCTCGAACCGAGGTACGAGCTCGTCGTGCGAGTATCGACATTGCCGCCGATCTTGAGGTTCGAACCGAGGTCCGTTTCATAGGCAACACCCGCCGTGGCGGTCCATTCCGGCGCCGATGAGGTCGGCGAGCCCGAGAGGTCCTGCCGCTCGATCCCGTTCACCCTGAGCGAGCAGCCCGCTGCGATGCTCTGGCCCGACCAGCACGGCGCGATGAAGTTGATGTAGCGCGCCCGGTTATAGTTGAGCGTGCCGTGGAGCGAGAGGCCCGGAACGCTGCGGGGTGCGTATTCCAGCTCCAGTTCGGCACCCTTCGAGCGCGCCGCACCAGCGTTGTAAGTCACATAGGCGAAGACCTGCGCGTTGAAGAAGTCGATCTGCAGATCGGTGTACTTGTAGCTGTAGAGCGTCAGGTTCGCGCGCAGCTGGCGGTCGAACAGCGTGGTCTTGATGCCCGCCTCGAAACCGCGGCCGCGTTCCGGATTGAACGCAAGGTCAGCGGAAGGATTGTTCGTCACCAGCGCGGAGTTGATCGCGCTGTTGGAGAAGCCGCCCGACTTGTAAGCCGTCTTGTACGCGCCGTAGACCATCACGTCCGCATTGGGCTTCCAGCTCACGGTCACGTCCGGCGACCAGTCTTCGAACTTCTGGTCGCCGGTCAGTACGCCGTTCGCCGCCGCGCTCTGCGGGCGGAAGATGCCGGTGACCGCCGGGTTCACGTAAGGCTGCGTGAAGTAGCTGACCTTGGTTTCGTGCGTATAGCGCACGCCCGCGGTCGCCTCGACGGTAGGCAGGATCTTCCAGATCGCCTGGCCATAGGCCGACCACGTTTCGCCATCGGTGGCCGATTCCTTGGAATAGGCGACATAGCGCATGCCGGTGGGGGCGGCCGAGTTCTCGAGATTGGCGAAGAGCACCGCCTGGAAGAAGTTGCGCTTGGTCTTCTGGTAGAGGCCGCCAACCATCAGGTTGACCGGGCTGTCGAACTTCGTGAGCGCGCGCAGTTCCTGGCTGAAGGCGTGGTAGCTGGCGTTCTCCGTCGCCCACACGCCGCCGCCGAGGAAGTCGCAGTCGCAGCCGAACTTGTTGTTGTTCCAGTTGTAGTTGGTGACCGAGTTCAGCGTCACGTTCTGCATGTCGTAGTTGACCGTGCCGGTCACCTGCCACGACTTGTAGGTGTTATAGAGATCGCCGTTGCTGCGGGCATATGGCGTCGCCTGCGCAATGTCGGTCGGGAAGTTGTTCTGGTAGAGCTTGAAGCCGCCATCGCACTTGTAGGCGGGGTTCAGCGCGGTCGCGCCGGTCGGGCAGCGGACTGCCGAATAGTTCCAGCCGTTGCCGATCGTGTCGTTCCACGAACCCGAAGCCTTGAGCGTGGCCGTAAGGCCCGTGCCGCCGTCATACTTCAGCGTGGCGCGGCCGATCACTTCGCGTTCCTGCGGCTGGTCTGCCGCAGCGGGTGCCGCAGTATGCGGGGTCGCAGCAAAGCCATTGGCGACGTCGAAGGTCGGATAAAGCTGCGAACTGGATGCATTGCGGTAATAGCCGCCAAACATCTTCGAGCCGCGCACGGCGAGGCGCAGGCCCCAGTTTTCGCCCAGCGGGGTCGAATAGACTGCCTCACCGTAAAGCTGGCGGGCGTTCGCTTCATAGCCGATGCGGGCCATGATCTCGCGGTCCTTGCCGGGATCGGCGGTGGTCAGGCTGATCACGCCGGCGGTCGCGTTCTTGCCGAAGAACAGCGCTTGCGGGCCCTTGAGGATTTCCACGCGGGCGAGATCGAAGAAGCCCTCGTTGATGACGCGGCCTTGCCCGTAATAGACGTTGTCCACCACGATCGCGACCGACTGCTCGATGCCGATCGAAGTCGCGTTTGAACCGATACCGCGCATGGTAAGCTGCGCGCCGGCGCCGTTCGAAGCGCGTGCAACGGTGAACTGCGGCGTTGCTGCAGCAATCTTCTCGAGGCTGGTCAGGTCGCGCGACTGCACTGTCGCAGCGCTGATCGCCTGCACGGCGACCGGGATGCTCTGCACGCTTTCATTGCGGCGGCGGGCGGTCACGATGATATCTTCGACACCGGTTGATGCTGTCGTCTCGGCACTAGCGCCGGACTGCGGCGGAGCCGCCGCCTCATCTGCAGCCAGCGCCGGGCTTGCGGCGAGCAGTGCACCGGGCACCATCATGGCGAGCAGAGCGGCGCGCGCCGTGCCCGAAAGGAATTCCAGTCGCACCGAATCAGTATGCCGCCCCATGTGCTGCATTTTTCCTCTCCCGCTTCATTGCCTCGCCGCCCGGATTCTTTTGGGGTCGGCGAACTGGCGCAAGGGTATCAATCTTGCCCACCGGCTCAACCGTTTATGCGCCAACTGACCACTTTTGATAGGGAAACCGGCAGTGCTGCCGGATCAAGTAATCCGCATTCCGGAACAAAAAAGCCGGCCCAATCCGGGCCGGCTTTTCAGTGGTAACTGTGCGTCGGGATTTGCCCCGCGCATTCTACCATTCGTGGGTTTCACCGTTCCACTTGCGGAATGCGCCGGTATCTTCGAGCGTCCATTCCGCACCCAGCTTGCGGATGCCGGATGCGCTTTCCTCTGGCGTGATCTGGGCATGCGGGCCGCCCATGTCGGTCTGCACCCAGCCCGGATGGATCAGGCCGATCACGATGCCCTTGGGCTTGAGATCGATGGCGACCGAGCGCATCAGGCGGTTGAGCGCCGCCTTGGCAGAAGCATAGGCGTACATGCCGCCCATCGGCCAGGCCATCGCACCCAGCTGGCTGGTGATGTTGATCACCTTCGCGCCTTCGCCAAGGCGCGGCAGAAAAGCCTGCAGCACGCGCAGCGGCCCCTGCACCATGATCGCGAACGCTTCGTTCCACGCATCCCAATCCGCGCCTTCAAGCTCGCCACCCATCGGCCCGGTCACCCCGGCCACGTTGTAGAGCACGTCGATTGCGCCATCGCCGCTGGCCGCCGCAGCCGCGCGCACCGAAGCGTCGCTTGCGACGTCGCAGGACACGATCGTCAGCTTGCCGCCCGAGGACGCAGCGAGCTCCTCCAGCGCCGCGCTTGCCTTGCGCGGAAGAGCAATCACGGTATCGCCTGCTGCAACATGCTGCGCAGCAAGTTCAAGACCGATGCCGCGCGCGGCTCCAGTAATCGCGACAGTTGCCATGGCTTTATCTCCTGATTTTCAAAGCTTGAGCAGCTGCTTGCCCTTGTTCGAACCCGAGAACAACCGCTGCAGCGTGGTCGGTGCATTTTCAAAGCCGTGTTGCACGTCCTCGCGATACGCCAGGCGGCCCTCGTTGACCCACTTTACCAGACGGCGGCGAATATCCGGAAACTCGCTGGCCCAATCGAGCACGATGAAGCCCTGCATCCGCGCGCGGCGGAACACGAGGTTGAAGTAGTTTTCAGGGCCCGCGGGCAGGTTGCCGGTCTCGTAACGGCTGATGCCGCCGCAGATCACCACGCGGGCATTCGTCGCAATGCAGGCCAGCATGTCGTTGAGGATCTTGCCGCCGACATTGTCGAAGATCACGTTGATCCCGTTCGGCGCCAGCTCCTTCAATTGTGCGCGGATCGGCCCTGCCTTGTAGTCGATGGCGTGGTCGTAGCCCGCTTCCTTGACGAGCCACTCGCACTTTTCGGGGCCACCAGCGATGCCGATCACGGTGCATCCCGCGATCTTCGCGAGCTGGCCGACGATGGAGCCCGTTGCGCCCGCCGCACCGGAGACGACCACGACGTCGCCCGCCACCGGTTCGCCTACCTTGAACAGGCCGCAGTACGCCGTCACGCCCGTGGTGCCGAGGATCGAGAGCATGGCGGTCGGCGGCAGTTCGGTCATGCACGGGATCAGCCCGTCACCATCGTGAATGAGGTATTCGCTCCACACGATCGAGCCCGACAGCATCGTGCCGACAGGGTACTTCCCGCCATTGCTGGTGACCACTTCCGTGATGCCCGAACCGCGCATGACATCGCCGATGGCCATCGGCGCGACGTAGTCCGCGATGTTTTCCATCCAGCCCTTCTGCGCCGGATCGAAGCCGAGGAAGTGCGTCTTCAGCAGCATCTGGCCCGGGCCGGGCTCGGGCAACGTGGTCGTCACCAGCTTGAGGTCGTCATCGTTGATCGGGCGGCCGCGGGGGTGTCCATTGAGCAGCCATTGGCGGGTTTCAGTCACGCGGAATCTCCCAGAAGCGTTGTGTTGCAGGCGAGACTAGCGGCAGTGCCGCGCATCCGGACCTACCGAATTGAATGAGCCCTAAAGGGCTACCCCGCCATGCCAGCCAGCCGCGTCGGCAGCGCCGGATCGCGCGGGTCATTCCAGTCCTGCCGCGCCGCCCATTCGGCAAGGCTGGCAGGCTTGTGCTTGAAATGCTTTGCCATTTCCTCCGGGGTCACGACCAGCGGCGAGATGGCTTGCGCGTTGTACCAGCGGTAGAACTGGGCCATCCCGTCATAGATCGAGGCCGGCTTCACTTCCGCCGAGCCGGTCACGAGGAGGCTCATCGCCGAGGCGAAGTCGTCCGGCGTCAGGCTTTTGAACACGATCGGCTTACCGGAGACCTTGCTGAGCGTGGCCGCGACATCATCACCGACCAGAGCCTCCGGCCCACCCACCTTGTAGCGACCACTCGGCAGATCAGGATTGGTCAGCGCCTCGACCATGAAGGCGGCGACGTCGTCGAGGCAAATCCACGAGATCTTGAGGTCGGGCTTGGCCGGATAGGCGAAGATGCCTTTGGTGACGATGGAGGGCTTGTTCCAGCTGCGGATCATGTTGTCCATGAACACGCGCGATTCGATGATCGCCCATTCGCAGCCGCTGCCCGCGATGGCAGCAATGATATCGCGCCGCCCGTCCATCGCCGGGCTGCCGATGTCCTCTTCGGCGATATGGCAGCTGGTGTGAAATACGATGCGCTTGACGCCATTCGCCCTGCCCGCCGCCGCGATATTTGCGCCCATCTTCTGCGCGAGTTCGCGGTCGAACACGAAAGGCAGATGCGCGGCGATGGCGTCCATGCCCTTCGCCGCCGCGATCATCGAGGCTTCGTCATAGATATCCGCCGCGACGGTTTCGACATGAGCAAACGCGGTGCCGGCCAGCGCGTTGGGATTGCGCAGCGCGGCGACCGGGGTCAGCCCCGCCGCGATCAGCCGGGTGAGCAGCGGATGCCCCTGGTCGCCCGTGGCGCCCAGCACCAGAATGCGCTTCATCTTTATTTCCTTATTTGTTGGCCAGCCGCGCGGCGGTCCGCCCGGCGATACATCCGAATGTCAGCGCCGGGCCGAGCGTGCCGCCTGCACCCGCGTAGACACTGCCGGTCGGGCACGCGATCACGTTGCCCGCGCCATAAAGCCCCGGAATCGGTTCCCCTTCGACATCGAGCACTTGCGCCGCCGCATTGGTCTTCGCGCCGCCATTGGTGCCAAGCGCGCCGAGCTTGAGCTGCACCGCATGGAACGGCCCCTGCACCAGCGGGCCCAGAGTGGCCGCGGCGCCGGGCCGCGAACGGTCGCCGTAGAAATGATCGTAGGCGCTCACGCCCCGCCCAAAATCGGGGTCTTGCGCATTTTCGGCATGCGCATTGAAGCGTTCAACCGTCTGCAGCATTTGTGCAGCATCCACACCGATCATCGCCGCCAATTCCTCCAGCGTATCGGCCAACAAAACCCAATCCGGCAGCGCATCGAAGGGCATCACAGGCCCGATCGGATAGCGCGCGCGGTATTGTGCATCGAACACCAGCCAGGCCGGGTTGTTGGGATAATCGTAGGTCGCAGGATCGAAGAGGTGGAACGCCCCCGCCAGCGAGGAATAGTTGTTCGCCTCGTTGCAGAAGCGCTTGCCGGCCCGGTTCACCAGCAGGCTGTGCGGCAGGGTCCTCTCGATCAGCACCGGCGAGGCGCGCTGCTCGCCGCCCGGCCAGTGCGCACCGCCGATGGAAAGCGTCGGCACCCACCATGCCGAGGTCATGTTGCCCAGCCCCGCGCCGACCGACATCGCGAGCTTGAGTCCATCGCCGGTATTACCCGGAGGCGAGGCCGGCATATCGAGCGGACCGCGCAGGAAGGTCTTCTTGAGGCTCTCGTTCCACTCGAACCCGCCGGTGGCGAGGATCACGCCGCGTTCGCTGCGAATGCTGCGCCCACCGGCAAATTCCACGCCGACCACGCGGCCCGCTTCCACGATCAGCCGCTCGGCCTTCATGCCCAGCTGCGGCTCGATTCCGCGCGCGAGGCACGCCGCCAGCAGCCGCCCGACCATCGCCTGCCCGAACCCGCGCAAGTCCGCATCAGCACGGCGTTTTAGTTCCGTCGGATCGACAAACCCGCTGCTGCCGCCCAGCGGCGTTTCGCGCAGCATCATTCGCTGGATCACGCCGTAGCTAAACACTTTCTCCGCCCAAGGGCCGAGCGTGGTGAAGTCGAACAGCTCGTTGTCCAGCGCCCGCCCGCCCTCAGGCTTCGCACCGGGGCGGTCGAGGTAGTAGTCGGGATAACCCGGCAGGATGCTCACCGCGAGTGCACCCGCACCCTCGAGAAACGCTAGCGCTTCGGGTGCCTCACGCACAAACGCGCCAAGCACGTCGGCGTCCATTTCGCCATGATCGAGGCTGCCGAAATAGGCGAGCGCGTCTTCCTCGCTGTCGGCCATGCCGGCTGCCTGCATGCGGGGATTGTTCGCAGCCCAGATGATCCCGCCCGAAACTGCCGCCGTACCGCCGAGGCGGTCACCTTTCTCAACCAGCGTGACCTTCGCCCCCGCCGCATGCGCGGAGAGCGCTGCTGCCATGCCCGCCGCGCCCGCGCCGATGATCAGGACATCGGTCGTCTCGCTCACCTCACAGCCCCCCGGCAACATAGAGGCATTGCCCGGTCACCCAGCCAGATGCGGGCGAGCACAGGTAGACCGCCGCCGCCGCGATATCCTCCTCGCGGCCATAGCGCTGGAGCGGAATGCGGATCATCTCGCGCAGTGCCTCGCGCGCGGCTTCGTCGCCAGTACGCATGCATTCGTTGAAGTTCTGCGTGGGGATCGGTCCCGGCGCGACGGCATTGACCCGGATCCTGGGTGCGAGTTCGCGGGAAAGCGTCTCGGTCAGACTGTTCACGCCGGCCTTCGCTGCCGCATAGGGCCCGTTCTTGGCCTGAGGGCCGAAGGCTGCGCGCGAGGACGTGCTGAGGATCACCCCGCCCGCCTCGCCCATGGCCCTGGAGGCCACGACGGCACCCATCCACACCGCCTTGAGGTTGAGATCGACTTGCGCGTCCCAGCTCGCCTCGGTGGTCTTGGTCAGATAGCGCGGATTGCCATCGGGAATGCCGCCGGCATTGTTCACCCAGATGCCGATCGATCCGAGTTCTGCGGCAGCACGCGCCGCAAGGTTCTCTAGCGCCTCCATCGAGGTCGCATCGGTTGGCACCGCAATGGCCCGCCTGCCGCGCGCACGGATTTCCTCGGCCACGGCTTCGATATCCGCTGCCGTCCGCGCGCCAAGGGCAACGTCCGCCCCCGCTTCGGCCAAAGCGATGGCAATGGCCCGCCCGATCCCCTTGCCCGCGCCAGTGACGACCGCGACTTGCCCGTCGATGCGGAAGTTGTCGAGGATGCTCATGCGGGCTCGGCCTCGCGTTCCATCAGGGTGACGCGCGGATCGTTCGGCCAGACCCATTCCTGCCCGATGACCTGCGCCACCGCGAGGTGCGCCGGCACCCGGTCCAGCCCGATCATCTTGTCGCAGGTCTGGTGGAAGCTGTAGATGCGCGCTTCCTGATAGCTCAGCGGGACGGACTTGAAGCCGTCGCTTTCCATCGACTTCTGGATCGCCTCGCCGAACTGGGTGTCTTCCTTGATGATCGGGCTCATCTCGCGCTCGCCCTTGCCGTCGGGCCCAATCTTCCCATTTGGAACGGTCCACAGATCGGGCGTCGGGCCATCACCCCAGTCGAGCGCCATCGTGATCAGCTCGAGCCGCGTGGTATTGAGCGAGGTCGGCCAGAAGATCAGCGGCGGAATGAAGAAATTGGAGAGCGGCGAGACCCAGTTGGGGAACATCGTGTAGCTCTGCGTGGTGCTGCGGCCCAGCTCGCCCACCGTTTCGATCTGCTTCCATTCGGGCGGGCTGTCGATCGCGCGCACATGCTCGCGGTTGGTATGCTGCGGTGCCGGAGCGATCATCCGCGCGTGGCCGTGGCGGTACATCGTGTTCACGTTGCGCTTGTGATCGACCAGCGGCGCCACCGTATCCGGATGGATGAACGGAACATGGTAGACTTCCATGTTCGCCTCCATCGCCACCTTCCAGTTGCACTTGAGGTCGAACGACTGGCGCGCGGCGAGCTTGATCTTGTCGAACGCAAACTCCTCCCATTCGTCCCAGATCGGCCCCATCCATTCTCGCAAGGACATCGCGTTTTCATCGAGGTTCACGAAGATCAGTTTGCCGTACATCTCGCAGCGCACCGAAATCAGGCTGCGGCACGACTTGTCGAAATTGCTCCCGAAATCCTGCGATTCCGGTACGCCGACGAGCTCGCCGTCGGTCTTGTAGGTCCAGTTGTGATAGCCGCACATCAGGCGGGGCGTCCGCCCGCTTTGCGCTGTGACGACCGGTGCGCCGCGGTGGCGGCAGGTGTTGTAGAAGGCACGGACGACGCCATCCATGCCATGCACGATGATCAGCGGCTGCCCCGCATTGTCCCACTGTCTGAAGCTGCCCGGCTCGGGCACTTCATCGAGATGCCCGGCGAACAACCAGCTCTTCTTCCAGATGTATTGCTGCTCGAGGTCGTAATATTCCTGGCTGGTGTAACGCCCGGCGGGAAGGTCCGGCAGATGCGGGAAGCCCTCGGGCGGCGCCGTGCGGGCGGCCTCCCATTCCATCAGCCGCTTGATCGTGTCGACCGTTTGCTGATCCATCATCTGCCGAACTCCTCTTCCGGGCGAACGCGCTTACGCGTTGCCAGCAATCACCGATTTCGCATCATCCACGCGGATCGCCGCGCCGTTGATGAACTTGCTTTCGTCCGAGGCGAGAAACACGACCGTGTAGGCAATGTCGTCGGGCTCGCCGAGCTTGGTGATCGGCCCGCCATTCAGCGCCTCTTCCGCACCGCGCATCAATGCAGCCTGCCGGCCCACCTCGATGACCATCGGCGTGAGGATGCCGGCGGGGTGGATCGAGTTGCAGCGAATGTTGTAGCCCTGCCGCGCGCAGTGGACTGCAACCGCGCGGGTCAGCCCCTCGACCGCGCCCTTTGCTGCGCAATATGCTGCCACCGCGCTTTCACCCTGGACCGAGGCGATCGAGGCCATGTTGACGATCGAGCCGCCACCCGTCTCCTTCATCACGCGCACCGCATGCTGGCAGCCGAACCACGTGCCATCTGCGCTCACCGCCATGATGAAGCGGTAGTCCTTCTCGGTCTGCGTCTCGATATCGCCGAGTTCGACAACGCCCGCATTGTTGACGAGAATATCGAGCTTGCCGTGCCGCGCGACGACATCATCGACCAGCACGCGCCATTCCGCATCGTGGCGCACGTCGAGATGGCGATACTCGGCCATTTCGCCGAGTTCCGCAGCAACCCGCTCGCCATTCGCGCTGTCCACATCGGTGAGGATGACGCGCGCACCTTCGCGCACGAACATGCGCGCATCCGCCTCGCCGAGGCCCTTTGCCGCGCCGGTAATGATCGCAACTTTTCCTGAAAGCCTGCCCATACGCGGCGTTCCTCTCAATTATGTAAGTTCCCACCAATTCACCCCGGATGCTAGGCCCAAGTGGCAGGGTGGGCGTTACTAGCAAAAGAGAGGGGAAGAGCCGTGGCACTGACGTTGGACGAGCTCTCGGCACGCGAAGAGATCCGCGATCTGCTCCACCGCTACTGCAAGGGAATCGACCGGAAAGACTGGGCTTTGGTCCGTTCGTGCTTTGCTGACGACCACGTCCACCGCCACTCCACCTTCGTCGGCTCGCCGGATGAGTTTATCGGTTTTGCCAGTGCCGTGCTGAGCACCATCCCTGCGACGCACCACACAATCGGCAATGTCCATTTCTCCTTCGCGGCAGATGGCCAGAGCGTGGAGACCGAAGCCAACTTCGTTGCCTACCACTTCATCGAGGCGGGGCACTCCGACGGTACCCCGGTGCCGACCGGCGGCAAGGCGACGGACTGGATCGTCGCGGGCCGCTACTGCGACCGCATGGAGAAGCGCGACGGCCAGTGGATCATCGTGGCGCGGCAAGCCTACCATGACTGGGAGCGCGTGGACGCTGCCAACACATAGGAAATCTCCCCCATGCCCGCTCATGCTGAGCTTTTCGAAGCATCATGCACGGTGGTCGCGTCAACACCCTTCGACAAGCCCAGGGTGAGCGGGGGTGGGCCATAAAAATTTTGATAGAGAAGGGGAAATAGGATGCGACTGAACGGCAAGACAGCCCTGATCACCGGCGGTTCCTCGGGGCTGGGTGCCGCCATGTCCCGGCGCTTCGTCGCCGAAGGGGCCAGCGTGGTGATCGCCGATATCGATGATGCAAATGGCGAAGCCCTCGCCGCCGAACTGGGCGACAAGGCACGCTACATTCACCTCGACGTGACGCAGGAAGCCGATTGGGCCGCCGCCTTCGCTGGTCTCGAAACCGTAGACTGCGTGATCAACAATGCCGGGATCACCACGGCGGGCAATATCGAGCAAGTGACGCTTGAACAGTTCCGCCATGAATTCGAGATCGACGTCGTCGGCGTGTTCCTCGGCTGCAAGTATGCGGTGACCGCGATGAAGGCACGCGGCGGCTCGATCATCAACATGTCTTCGCTTGCGGGCATCAAGGCCACCGCCGATCTGGTCGCGTACAACGGTGCCAAAGCGGCAGTGGCGATCATGACCAAGTCCATCGCGGCGCACTGCGGCAAGAGCGGCTACGGCATCCGCTGCAACTCGATCCACCCCGGCGTGATCCGCACCCCGATCCTCGACAAGGTTCTTGCGCAAGTGCCGAACCCGGATGAAGTCTACGCCGGCTGGGTTGCCGTTCACCCCATCGGCCGCATCGGCACGCCGGAGGAAATCGCCGCGATCGCAGTCTACCTCGCCTCAGACGAATCCGGCTTCACCACTGGCGCCGAGTTCCGCATCGACGGCGGCAGCTCGATCTGATGAACCCGATCAGCCTCGCCTCGGGCGTCGTCCCCGAATTCGGCCCCGTCGAGACCATCCGCGCGGCGCGCGACGGCGGGTTCGATGCGGTCGGCCTCTGGGTCGTGCCCGAGACCTGGACCGATGCCAAGACGCGCGAGGCGCGCGCCGCGCTGGCGGATACCGGCCTGCCGGTGGTCGATGTCGAAGTGATCTGGCTCCAGCCCGGCAGCGACATGACCGCGCACAAGAAGGTGATCGACGTCGGCGCAGAGCTGGGCGCACAGAACGTGCTCTGCGTCTCCTCCGAGCCCGACATGGGCGTGACCGCCGCGCGCCTGCACGAGCTTTGTGTCCATGCCGAGGGCACAGGCCTGCGCGTCGCGCTGGAATTCGGCATCTTCACCGAGGTCAAGAACCTCACGATGGCGCTCGGCGTGCTCGATCAGGTCCGCCACCCGCTGCGGGCGCTGCTGATCGACCCGATCCATGTCGACCGGTCGCAAAGCAGCATCGCCGATATCGCCCGAATCCCGCGCGAACTCCTGCCATATGCGCAGTTCTGCGATGCGCCTGCCAAGCGTCCCGATCCGGCGGATTTCGCCGCGATCATCGAGGATGCGATCGACCTCAGGCAGCAATGCGGCGAAGGTGCGCTGGCGCTGGCGGATATCTACAACGGGCTCCCGCCGGGCATCCCGCTCAGCATCGAACTGCGCTCGAAGGCCCTGCGCGATGGCTTCCCCGATCCGGGTGAACGCGCAAAGGCTGTCGCGGAAGCCACGCGCCGCTGGCTCGCAGCGAACGCAGCCTAGTTCCCGCGCGCCTTCACAAACGCCGCCACATCGTCGTGCAGCGCTTTCAGCGAGTCCTCGTGCGCATAGACCATGTGGCCGCTGGGGTAATACTTGTACGAGATGTTCGCGCGCAGGTTATCCGGCACCGGCAGGTGGCGCATCTGGAAGCGCCCCTCGAAATAGGGCGTCGCGGTGTCATAGTACCCGCCCAGCACCAGCACGCGCAGCGTCGGGTTGGTCTTCAGCGTAAAGGCAAGGTCCGGCAACAGGTTTGCCGCACCATCAACCGCGTATCCGGCGCCCGGCGGGGTGTGCTTAAGGTCCCAGTCGCCGACGTTGGCGAAGAGCTTGAACGCCTTGCCCGCACCATATCCCAGCTTGCCGCGCGCATAATCGTTGAACGCCGAGACATAGGCCGAACTGATCGCGGTGGACTGCGGATCATAGTCCGCCTCCTTGCTCAGCACATCGAGGCTCGGCCCTGCAAAGCGCGTATCGAGCCGGCCGACGGTCTGCCCGGTCTCGTCCATCAGGTTGCGGTTGAACTGGCCGAGATTGACCCGGAGGTTTGAACGCAGGATGTAGGCCGGAGTGAGCCCAGTATAGCGCGCCAGCTTCTCGGCAATCGCCTGCTTGCGGTCTGAGGGAAGGTCGTTCCCCTCGATCAGCGCCGCAGCATATTCGCCGGTCGCGAAGCGCTCTGCCTCGGCAAGGAATGGCTCCAGCTCGGCCGGACGGCCACCGGGCACGCGGTTGTGATACCACGCCGTCGCCGCGTAGGTCGGCAGCGTGATGATATAGGGCAGGTCGTTGCCCGGGTTCCACTGCGGCGCATCGGCCCAGAAATCGAACGCCAGCGTCGTCGACAGCAGCATGATGCCGTTGAGATCGACCGAGTCCGTTCCCTGCAGCCGCGCGGCCAGAGCCACCGCGCGCGGCGTGCCATAGCTTTCACCGAAGAGATAGCGCGGCGAGTTCCAGCGCTGATACTTGCTCAGGAACTGCTTGATGAAATCGGCGAAGGCGTAAACGTCCTGGTCGATGCCGTAGAACGCCTTTTCCTTGTCCTTGCCCGCAATCCGGCTGAAGCCCGCCCCCGGCGCATCGATGAACACAAGGTCCGCCACGTCGAGCGGGCTCTCTCCGTTGTCGACGACCTTGTAGGGCGCGGGCGCGGTGTGAGTGCCGTCCGCCGTCACCACCCGGCGCGGGCCGAAGGCCCCCATGTGGAGCCACACGGTGGAAGAGCCCGGTCCGCCGTTGAACACGAACAGGATCGGGCGGTCCGCAGCGGGCGTGCCCTTCTTGAAGTAGGCGGTGTAGAACATCGAGGCTTCGGCAGGAGCCTCGTCATCGGCCTTGGGCTTGGCCGCATCGTCCCAGCCCTTTGGATGGATCACCAGCGTGCCAGCGACCGCCTTGTAGTCGATCTTCGCGCCGCGCACGGTAACAGAGCCTTCGCTCGCCACTTCCTCAGGCTGGAACAGCGCAGCGGGTGCCGCCTTGGCCGCTTCGGCAGGCTTGGCTGCATCGGCAGCCTTGTCTGCCGCCAGTGCCGCCGTGCTCAGCCCGAATGCCAGAGCCAATGCCGAAATACCCCGAAGCAACCGCATGAAACGCCTCATCCGCAAACAAGAAACCGGCGCGGGTGGTTGCACCGCGCCGGTCGATTGTCCAGCGATTGCAAGGGTAAGGGCGTGCAAAAGGATGCAACCGCCTTCCGTATTTCTACCCAGACCCGACCCGCTCATGCTGAGCTTGTCGAAGCATCATGCGCAATCGTTGCGCCAGCACCTTTCGACAAGCTCAGGGTGAGCGGGTCGGGGAGTAGTTGGGCTTACCCCGCCGAAGGCCGGTGCGCGGTGTCGGACCAGTCCTGCCGCGCCACCCATTGCGCGAGGGTTTCGAGCTCGATCCCCGGCAGGCGTTCCATCATCGCCTCGGTGTTGACTTCAAACGGCTTGGTGGGCGCATTGTTGTTGTAGTTGTAGAACGCCGCGATGCCCGCCGCGAAGGGCTTGCGCTCCGCCTCGGCCATCGAATCGCCCAGTGCGCCGACCAGCAGATCGCCGAACTCTTCCGGCGTGCAGGGATCATACTTGATCGTGTGGCCGAAGTGATCGGACAGGATCTGCGCGACCTGCGGCGGCAGCAGCCGCTCCGGTCCGCCGATGTTCATCCACGTGCCTTCCATGTCCGGCCGGTCCATCGCGTGGATCATGATCTTGGCCACATCATCCAGGCTGATCCAGTTCGCGCCCAGCGTCGGCTTGTGCGGATAGACGTAGCGCTTCTCGTGGACGATGAACGGGCGTGCCCAGTTCGTCAGCAGGTTGTCCATGAACAGCACCGAGCCGAACACCGTGGCCGGGACGCCCGAGCGGAACAGCGCGTTGATGCCCGCGGTGTTGCCGGCATAGGTGAAGGCATCGCCGGGCTTGTCCGGAATCCAGCTGGAGGTGTTCCACACGAAGCGCTTGGCATCGACTTCCTTGGCCGCCTCGCCGATCCACCCTGCGAGTTCCGCACGGGAATCGCGCAGCTGCAACGGGTGGTTGTAGAACACCGCGTCCGAGCCCTCGAGCGCCTTGGTGTAAGTCTTGCGGTCGTAGAGATCGATCACGCGCGTTTCGATATCGGCGTTGGTCGGCCCGAGATCGGGCTTTTCATTGCGCGACAGGGCGCGGACCTGATGGCCCGCAGCAACAAGCTGGCGCACCTGTGCCAGCCCTTGCCGACCGGTTGCGCCCACGACGGATACCAGTGCCATTTCGCATCTCTCCCAAAGAAACAAAAACTCGTGATGCCGCCCGGCTCTCTGGCCGGTGCAGCCGGAATGGTCGGGGCCTAGCTGCGGATCGCGCTGGCTCCGTCTACGTTGAGGTCGGTGCCGCTGGTGAAGCTCGAATCCTCGCAGCTCAAAAACAGGATCGCCCGCGCGACTTCGTCGGGCTCGCCCACGCGGCCCATCGGGTGTGCGGAAGCCATGACCGCCTCGATCTGCTCCGGCGTCGCGCCGCCTGCATTGAGGTAGCGGTTGTACATCGGCGTGCGGATGGCGCCGGGATGCACGGTGTTGGCGCGGATCTTGAGACCGCGCTCGGCGCAATCGAGCGCAACGGTCTTCGTCAGGTGCGTGACACCCGCCTTGGACGCGCAATAGGCCGCCATGTTGCCCGACGCACGGTGCGCGAGCATCGAGCCGACGTTGACGATCGTGGCATTCTCGCCCGAAGCTGCCAGCGCCGGGATCGCAGCACGGCAGCCGTAGAACGCGCCAGTCAGGTTGATATCGACATGCCGGTGCCAGCTATCGAGATCGACGTCGACGGTATTCCCCGGCTCGGAAATGCCGGCGATATTGCACAGCGTCGTCAGCTTGCCGAAGCGCGCCAAAGTCGCGGCTACCGCCGCTTCCCACTGTTCTAACTCACGCACATCAAGCTGCACCGCATCGGCGTTTGGACCGAGCTTGGCGGCATGGGCCTGCGCCTTGTCGAGCTGCAAATCGCCCAGCATCACGCTGCCGCCCTCGGCGACGAACAGCTCCGCCACCGTCCCGCCGATCCCCTCGGCCCCGCCCGAAATGAGCGCGACCTTGCCAGTCATCTTCCCCATGTCGTTCAGCGCTCCAGGATGCAGACGCCGGAGAGACCCGGTGCGCCGTAGACGTGGCTGTAGGCGGTCTTGGGCGAGCCCGGCACCTGCCGCCCGCCGCCGCGTCCGCGCAGCTGCACGGTGTTTTCATAGACCTGCCGCAGGCCCGAAGCGCCGATGGGTTCGCCGCAGGCGAGGCAGCCGCCATCAGTGTTGACCGGGAGCGTACCGGTCACTTCGGTGCGGCCTTCGCGCAGCCACTGCTCCTGATCGCCGTCCTTGCAGAAGCCGTTTTCGGCCATGTGCATGATCTCGGCGCCGGATTCGGTATCCTGCAACTGGGCGACGGAGATGTCTTCCGGCCCGATCCCGGCCTGTTCGAACGCCGCCTTTGATGCGAGGATCGTGGGCTTGCCGCCGTTGTCGATATCAACCGAGGGCGCGAAGACTTCGAACGAGCCCGGCGGGCGCGTCCGCACCGCGACGCTTGCGATTTTGACCGCATCCGCGCCCAGTTCGCGGACCTTTTTCCCGCTGGCAAGGATCAGCGCGACCGCGCCTTCGGCGGGTGCGCAGAACATGTACTTGGTCAGCGGATCGTTCACCATCGGCGAGTTGAGGATGGTTTCCAGATCGACCGGCGAGCGCCGCCAAGCGTGATCGGCATGGACACCGTTGCGGAACGCCTTCTCGGCGACGCGGCCCAGCGTTTCGCGGCTGATCCCGTGGAGCTGCATGTAGCGCTGAATCTTGAGCGCGAAGAACTGCGTCGTCAGCATCATGCCGGTCTGGCCATACCATTCGGGCAGGCCGTAATCGCGGGGCTTCGCGTTGAACGCACCGCGCGGGTGCTTGTCGAAACCGACCGCGAGCGCCACGTCGAACTCGCCCGCCGCGATCGCATTGCGCGCCGAAGCCAGCGCAGAGCCGCCCGTGGCGCAGCCGTTGGCGACGTTGATGAACGGCAGGCCGGTGAGGCCAAGCTCGTTGACCATGATATCGGCGCTACCCGCTGCAGCCGAACCGCCATAGGCGCAGCCCACGTCGGTCCATTCGATCCCGGCGTCGGCCATTGCCTGCCGCACCGCAAAGACGCCCTGATCGCGGCCCGAGCGCCCGTCAGTGCGGCCGAAGGGGTGGATGCCCGCCCCGATGATATAGACGTCTTCCATCACGCTTTCTCCGGACGAAACGCATAAGTGGCGCGCGTCGCATCAAACGGTGCGACGACGAATTCCATAGGCATGCCGAGCTTGAGATCCTCCAGCACGCAATCGACGATGCGGGTCTCGACGATCACTTCGCCGGGCAGTTCGACATAGCCGAGGAGGTAGGGCTGGAACGGCTCCGGCCCCTCGAAGGGTTCCTTCGGCTGGAAGTCCTGCCGGGTCCACGACCACAACGTGCCCTTGCGCGACAAGCGGTAGGGCTCGACGCCTTCGGCCGCATCGCCGCTGGGATAGGGGAACACGATCTTGCCATTGGGCAGCCGTCCGCCGAGCAGCGCAGGCTCGGCCTCGTTGGTCCACAAGTTCTCGGCAATGGGCTGGAGCAGCTGCGTCATAGGGCCTTTCCCGTGGGTCGGTCCGGCAGGGCCGGATCCTCTTATTGACAGGCATCGTGGCACCAAAGGCTGGGAGCGACGACAATTGAAAATGCTAGGCGGACTGGAAGCTGCCATCCCCCTTTGTGTTAGTCGCCCCCGCCGCGCGGAATGCCTAGCCCTTGGCAAAAGAAGGAGCGGGCGTCTTGGGAGAGCATCGCCGTTACCGACAGTTCGTGCTTGCCGTGATCACCTTCGGCGGCATGCTGAACATCGCCGATCGGCTGATCCTTTCGATCATGCTGGAGGACATCAAGCACGCCTTCACGCTGAGCGACACGCAGATCGGCCTGATCACCGGATTTGCCTTTACCCTGCTCTACGTCGTCTGCGGACTGCCGCTGGCATGGCTGGCGGACCGCATGAGCCGCCCGCTGATCATCGCGGTTTCCATTGCCTCTTGGAGCCTGATGACCGCGTTTTGCGGCCTCGCCACGGGGTTCTGGACGTTCTTCCTCGCGCGGATGGGCGTCGGCATCGGCGAATCGGGCAGCGGCCCCGCCGGCACATCGCTTCTCACCCAGACCTTCAAGGGCCATGAACTGGGCCGCGCGATGGGCATCTACTTCCTCGGCCCCACACTGGGCACGGCGGCTGGTCTGATCCTTGGCGGGGTGCTGGCCCACGCGGTCGGCTGGCGGATGACGTTCCTGTTGCTCGGCATTCCGGGCATCCTCTTTGCGGTATTCGTCTTCCTCACCGTCAAGGAACCCGGCGGCCGCCCGATCCCGCCCAAGGTCAGCCTGGCCGAAGGCCTCACCGCCTGGTTCACCGGCATTCGCGCGCTCCTTGCCAACCGTGTGTTCCTTGCTGCTTCGGCCGCGTTCGGCTGCATGATCGTCACAGGCTATGGCTTTGCCACATGGCTCGCGGCGATCATGCTGCGCGGGTTCCATGTCTCCACTGCCGATGTCGGCTTCTACCTTGGCCTGGCGTTCGTGCTCGGCGGCTTTCCGGGCCCGCTGCTGGGCGGGTACCTCACCGACTGGCTGGTCCAGCGCGATGCGCGCTGGCGCGCCTGGCTCCCGGCAATCGCGACGGTGGGCTGCCTGCCGATCTACCTGGCCGCGCTGCTCAGCACCAGTTTCTGGACTTTCCTCGGCCTGTTCTCCTGCGGTTACCTAGTCTTCCTAACGGCGCAGGCGCCCACAGTCTCTTTGATCCAGCTGGCGGTGCGGCCCGACGAGCGTGCGATGGCGATGGCGGTCGCGATGATCTTCAACAACCTGATCGGGCAGGCGCTCGGGCTGTTCCTGATCGGCCTTGCCAGCACCAGCCTGACACCCACGTTCGGCCCGCAGGCGCTGACATGGGCGCTGATCGGCGTAAGCGCCGCCTTCGCCGTTCCGGCCGCGTTCTTCTATGTATACGCAGCGGGCGGCATGGCCAAGGGCCCCCTCAAAATGATGAATAGCCCCGACTCTTCGCAGGCGTAGACTGCCCGCAAGTCCAAGGGAGAGCGGACAAATGGTGGAAACCAAGACCGGGCACGACCGCACAGCAGGCGTGACCTACCTCGATGTGATCAAGGCCGACAAGGTCGCGCCGCCGCCGGTCTATCTGGAGGAATCGCCCTATCCCGGCGGCGTCACCAAGGTCGCCACGCACCGCTACTGGAGCAAGGAAGAGCACGAGCGCGAAGTCGAGCGGCTGTGGAAGCGCGTGTGGCAGATGGCCTGCCATGAGGACGACATCCCCAATGTCGGCGACACCTTTGTCTACGAAATCGCTAGCCTCTCCTTCATCATCGTCCGCAATGCCCCCGGGGACGGCCCAGGCGCGGTCAAGGCCTATCCCAACGCCTGCCTCCACCGCGGCCGCCAATTGTGCGAAGCACACCGCAAGGGACTGAAGGTTCTCCGCTGCCCGTTCCACGGCTGGTCGTGGCACCTCGATGGCAAGCTCAAGGAAGTGCCGAGCCACTGGGATTTCCCCTCGGTGACGGAAGAGGAATACTCGCTCCCCGCGATTTCGGTCGGCCATTGGGGCGGGTTCGTGTTCATCAATCCGGACCCGAACGCCGAGCCACTGGCCGATTTCCTCGGCGATATCGACCGCCACTTCTCGCTGCCGTTCAAGCGCCGCTACAAGGCCGCGCATATGGTGAAGCGCCTGCCGTGCAACTGGAAGGTGGCGCAGGAAGCCTTCATGGAATCCTACCACGTCGTCGGCACGCACCCCGAACTGCTGCCGATGTTCCTCGATACCGGCTCGAAGTACGATGTCTGGCCCAACATCAGCCGCGCGATGTCCGCTTCGGGCCCGCCAAGCGCGCACACCGATCTCGATAGCCCCGATCCAAGCGCGTTCCCCGAAGGACAGGCGTTCACCAGCTTTCGTCATCCGCTTTCCGGCCACGTCTATCGGCGCATAGAGGAAAACCGGGTCGAAGTGACGCGGCCCGACGGCAAGACCGGCCTGTTCGACATGAGCGGCGCGCACATCGAGGGCGATGTCGTCAGCGCCGATGCGCACATGTGCAACTGGATCGGCGGCAAGATCGCGCCGGGCGAGGAGAACATGCCGACGCGCTTCGCCGGTGCGTCGACCGAGGATTTCCGCGCCGATGCTGCGCGCGACCGGCGGGAGCTTATGCGGCCGCAATGGGGCGATGCGATCGACCAGTTCAGCGATGCCGACATGATCGACGCGATCTTCTACTCGGTGTTCCCGAACCTCCACCCCTGGGCGGATTTCAACCCGATCTTCTATCGCTTCCGGCCTGATGGGGATAATCCCGAGCAGTCGCTCCACGAGGTCATGTATATGGTCCACGTGCCCGAGGGCGAGGAACGCCCGGCGCCTGCCAAGTGCACTTTCCTCGATCTCGATGACGACTATACCAAGGCGACGGAATTCGGCAGCTATCTCAACAAAATCTTCAATCAGGACGGGCTCAACCACGCCGCCGTCCAGAAGGGCCTGCACAATCACCCCAAGGGCGAGGTGATTTTCGCGAGCTATCAGGAAAGCAAGATCCGCGATTTCCACGAGAAGCTGAACCGCTGGCTGGATAGCGAGACCCCGCCCAAGAGCCGGTAAACCCTGGGCGGCAAATGCCCCCTCCCGCGCATCGGGAGGGGGCTTTTTTGTCGGGTTGTGCCGCACACTTGCCCGCACTGCTTTGCGGGCAGGAACAACCACATCGGACCCTACGGAATCCGTGCGTTTTTGCGGTCACACTGCGCACAAAAACCAGCACTGTGTCACTAATTCTGATAGTTGCTGTTAGTCCCCCGTGCCCTAGCTTAGTCCTCGGGATTGTAGGCGCAAAATCACGCAAAAACAGCACGATATGCGCCAACAAATAGTTGGGAGGATTGCTATGGGGTTGAGGACACTCGCGTCGCCGTTTCGCGCCGCACTTTTTGCGGGCGTAGCGGCCGCGTCGATGGCGGTGCCGGGTCTGGCACATGCCGCCGATGCTGCAGCTGCCGAGGCGACTGGTGCGACCGTTGATGACGGCAACGCGATCACGGTTATCGCGCGCAAGTCGACAGAAACGCTGCAGAACGTGCCGGTGACGATCACCGCCATCACCGCTGATGCGATCAACCGCGACCAGGCAACCAAGGCCGAAGCGCTCGGCACGCACGTCCCCACGCTCAACATCTATTCGGGCGGTTCGGGTTCGGGCGGCTCGATCGCGCTGCGCGGCGTCGGCTCTTCGGCGATTTCCGCTGCGTTCGACTCCGCCGTTGCGCTCGACATGGACGGCATCCAGCTCTCCTCGATGCGCCTCCTCCAGGCCGGCTTCTTCGACATGAAGCAGATCGACGTCATGAAGGGCCCGCAAACGCTCTACTTCGGCAAGAGCGCCACGGCAGGCGTGCTCGGGCTGCGGTCGGCTGATCCCACCAAGACCTGGGAAGTCGGCGGCAAGGCCAGCTATGAATTCGTCGAGGACGGCTACGTCGTGGGCGGCTACATCTCGGGCCCGGTGACCAACACCCTCGGCATCCGCGTCGCCGCCCAGTATAACGACATCAAGAAGTACACCCAGATCCAGCCGGGCATCCCGGCTCTGATCCGCAACCGTGGTATGCGCGACTTTGTCGGCCGCGTGACCCTGCAGTGGGATCCCTCGAGCAACTTCACCGCGAACCTCAAGGTGAACTACATCAACAACCGCAACGACGGCGCGATCGGACACCAGGACATCGATTGCGGTCCGAACGGCCGTGCTGACGAAGTTGTCCTGCTCGGCGGTGCGATCGCGGTCCCCTCGGGCGCGAACTGCAACATCGGCGACCGCTACTACGCGATCAGTGATCCTTCGGCGACGCAGAACAGCAACTACCCGACCGGCAGCGCCGCCGGCGACGGCAAGTATCCGGGCCACCCCTTCGGCAAGACCGATATCTGGCTCACGCGCCTGCGCATGGACCTCGACCTGACCGACCAGTTGAAGCTCAGCTCCGTGACCGGCTACTTCGACATCAACTCGGTCGATTCAGATACCTACAGCTCGGTCGGCGTCGGCCCGGCGTTCAATCCCAACGGCATTCCGGTGGCGCTCATCGCCCCGCGCCTTGCTGCGGTGAACACCCCCGGTTCAGCCCAGGGCTTCGGCTCGAGCGACCCACTCAACGCAACCAAGCAGTGGACCCAGGAGCTGCGCCTCACCAGCAACTTCGATGGTCCGTTCAACTTCATGGTCGGCGGCTTCTACGAACACCGCGTCATCGATTTCAACACGTCGCAGCAGGGCGTGAACATCTCGATTATCGCGGCCGATCCGATCACCGGCAGCGCGTTTGACTGGTACAAGAAGCACCACACCGTCACGAAGGCCTACTCGCTCTTCGCCAGCGGCAACTACAAGCTGACCGACAAGCTCGAACTTTCGGGCGGTGTGCGCTGGACCAAGGAAGACAAGGTCAACACCATCTCGGTGCCCTACGTCCACGCCTTCCTCTCGGCGACGCCGGCGTTCATCAGCAGCGGCTTCTTCTCGGGTCCGATCCCGTTCAAGGATCACAACGTCTCGCCAGAAGTCACCCTGCGCTACAAGGCCTCGGATGATCTCAACATCTACGCGGCCTATAAGACCGGCTATAAGTCGGGCGGCATCGACAACTCGGCGTTGCCCTCGAACAGCCTCCTCGGCTTCAACAACCCGGCCACGCGTGATGCAGTCGCTGCTGGTCTGAAGTTCAAGTCGGAGCGGGCCAAGGGCGGCGAACTGGGTGTAAAGTCGCAGCTTGCCGGCCGCACGATCACCCTGAATGGCTCGCTGTTCTATTATGTGTTCAGCGATATCCAGCTGCAGGTGTTCGATGCGACGAAGGTCCAGTTCAAGACCTTCAACGCTTCGGAGCTGACCACCAAGGGCGTCGACATCGACTTCAACTGGCGGACTCCGGTTCCGGGCCTGCGCCTGAACGGTGCCATCGCCTACACCAGCGCGAAGTTCACCAAGCCGCTCCCTTCGGCAATCGACGGTTCGCCGCTCGAAGGGCGCCGTGCTTCGCGTGCCCCGGAATGGGCAGGCAATGTCGGGGTCGACTACAACACCCCGATCACCTCGGGCCTCGAACTCGGCATGCACAGCAACGTGGCATTCTCGAGCAGCTACTACACCGACACCACGAGCTTCAACGACCCGATCCAGAAGGGCTGGGCAACGGTCGATGGCAGCATCTCGGTCGGCGCGCCGAACGGGGGCTGGAAGCTGGCGCTGGTCGGCATCAACGTGTTCGACAAGCGCTATGTCCAGTCAAGCGGCGCGCGTCCGTTCCTCGCTGGCCCCGGCGGGCTCGGCACGCCCGGTTCGGCGACCTACGTGCCGCAGGGTGACGACCGCAACGTGCTGCTCAACCGCGGCCGTCAGGTCTTCGTGGAAGCCAGCTTCAAGTTCTGATCCTTCAGGGCTGAGCTCAAGAAAAGGGCCGCTCCGGGAGACCGGGGCGGCCTTTTCCGTTTCAGGCTGGAGAGAACTGTGTTGGGCCGCTCTGGATTCCCGCCTGCGCGGGAATGAGGACGAGGTGAGGCGAGAGACACTTCTCCCGCTCACCCTGAGCCTCTCGAAGCATGTCCTGAGCGGCTGCTGCAAGCAGCCAGCCGAAGGGGGTGTTGACGCTACCGCCGCGTGAAATGCTTCGACAAGCTCAGCATGAGCGGTTCGAGGATAGTCTCAGTTTCGTCCATCCCCGCGCAGGCTGGGATCCGGAGCGATCAGACACAGCGTTAGCAGCGATAACTCAGGCCGCCACCACTCGCACCGGGATCGCGCTCTGCAGCACCATGCCGGTGATCGGATCGGCATCGTCCGCGTCGTCGATCAGGCGGTTGGTCGATCCGCCCAGCGTCATCACATCGTCCTTGCCGGCATCGTCGCTGCCCCAGGCGTGCGACATCGAGATGACCCCGCGCCGCACCTTGTCGCTGGCGCTCGCCACAGCATGGATCGAGGCAACGCGCGAGGCGATCTCGATCACCGCGCCGTCCTCGACGCCCAGCTCCGCAAGGTCCTCCGGATTGAAGTAGGCCGGGTTGGTCGGCATCTTCTTCTTGAGGAACTCGGAGATATGCCCGTTGCTGTTATAGCGGTGCTTCGAGCGGCGCGAGATCAGACGGAAATCGAAGCCGTCCGCCTCCGGTCGCCGCGCCGCATAGCCTGCGAAAGCTGCCGGCATGTCACCTGCGGCAAGCTGGAACTTGTTCGCCGCATCCGGGTCTGCCGGTGCGATCGTGGCATGGACCTCTGGATAGAACATCGCCCCGCCCGGCGTGGCACTCGCCAGCGAATCCGCGCGCGCCTTGCTCGGCTTCACGAGGCAACCGTGCGAAATGAGATCGAGCATGGTCATCTTGTCCGGCACGCTCTCCATCGAGCACGGACCGCCCGGCAACTGGAGCTGCAAGCCTAGGTGCTTGGCAAGCCACCACAGCATCTCGTACTCGTCCATCGTGTCGCCCGGCGCGGGCACCATTGCCTCGGCGTAGTGCGCATAGGGCTCCTCGCAGAACGGCTGCGAGACGTTGTTGATGTCCTCCCGCTCCAGGCACATCGAAGGTGCAAGGATCACGTCCGCGCGCTTGGCGCTGGCCGACATGTAAGGATCGACCTGCACGAACATTTCCAGCGTTTCGAGCGCCTTGCGCACCTTGCGCTGATTGGGGAACGCGATCTCCGGGTTGCCGCCGATCGAGATCAGCACCTTGATCTGGCCTTCGCCGGGGGTGAGGATCTCGTCCGCCAGCACCGGGCAAGGCATTTCAGTGCCGAGCTTGCCGATCCCGCGGATGCGCGACTGCGTGAAGCCTTCGCCGAACATCGGCATCGGCGGCGCGACCTGCGCCTTCTTGGGACCAGCGGCGAACGGCATGAACACCATCGGGTTCGCCACCTTGTCGCCTGCCTGATTGAACCGCGCGCAGACCACGTTGAGCGCAGTCACCATGTATTCGGTAAGGACCCCGCGGCCCGCCATTTCCGGCCCGGTGCCCGTCACCACGCGGCCCTTGGCGGCGCGAGCAAACATGCGCGCCGCCGCAACGATCTGCTCCGCCGGAACGCCTGCGCGCTCTGCCGCCAGTTCCGGCGTGAAGTCCTTCACCGCATCGGAAAGCGCATCGAAGCCATCGACATGCGCGGCCACGAAGTTGCGATCGTAGAGGCCTTCCTTGATGATCACATGCAGCATGCCGCCCAGCAGCGCGGGGTCCTCGCCCGGCTTCACCTGCAGGTAGAGGTCCGCCAGATTGCCCGTATCGCTCTGGCGCGGATCGGCGACGATCACCTTCATGCCGCGCGCCTTGGCATCGCGCAGGCGGCGTGAGGGCGAGAACGGCGGCACCCCGCCGCTCGGCGTGTAGTGCGAGACGAGCGGATTGTTGCCGACGAACATCACGACGTCGGATTCCTCGAAGTTGTTCGGCCCGCCCATCCACTGGCCATAGCGCGCGGTGGTGAACACCTTCGCGGGCTGATCGACCGTGACGCTGGTGTAGTAGTTGCGCGTGCCGATCGCTTCGGCGAGCGCATAAGACGTGCCCAGCACGGCGCTGTTCTGGAACGCATTGGTGCCGCAGTAGAGCGCAACCGCATGCGGCCCGTGTTCGGCAATCACCGCCTTGATCTTGTCCGCCACCAGCTTGAGCGCCTCGGCGGTCGACGTCTCGACGAACTCGCCGCCCTTCACCCCATCCTTGCGCACCAGCGGGCGCAAGTGCCGCTCGGGCAGGTTGTGCATTTCGGGCATCTGGCGGCCCTTCACGCAGGTGTAGCCGTGGAACAGCTCGTTCTCGGGATCGCCCCGCACTGCCGTCACCTTGTCGCCCTCGACATCGACCAGCATCGCGCAGCTGGCATGACAGAAGCGGCAGAACGTCCGCAGGGTCTTATCGGCCAAGACACATCTCCCCATATTTTGAATAGGGAAGCTATCGGCAATCGAGCGCAGCTCCCACTGATGAAAGAGAGGGTGGAGCCGATCAATTGCGCCAGTAGCGCTGGCAAAAAACTGGGGCCTGATGGCCGCACAATCTTGCCGGAGGAACCGAATGAGCCTTGAGAACCGCCACTGGATCCTCGCCCGGCGCCCTATCGGCAATGCCTACGCCGAAGCCTTCGAATTGAAGAGCGAAACGCTGCCAGCACTGGCGGAGGGCCAGATCCTCGTGCGCAACAAGGTGCTCTCGATGGACAGCGGCACCCGCATGTACATGACCGACCGCGAGGACAGCTATCAGCCCGGCACGCCGCTAGGCGCCAAGCTGATCGGCACCGTGCTCGGTGTGGTCGAGGAAAGCCGCCACTCGGCCTACAAGGTGGGGATGCGCGTACGCTGCTACGGCCAGTGGGCGGATTACTCGGTGGTCGAGCCTGACGCGACCTATTGCACCGTGCTGGACGGCGCCCGCGCCGACCTGAAGGAATACGTGGGCATCTACGGCGCCAACGGGTGGACGGCATGGGTCGGCGTCGTCGAAACCGGCGCGGCCAAGGCGGGGGAGACCTTCGTCGTCTCCGCCGCTGCCGGGTGCACCGGGCTTATGGCCGGCCAGATCGCCAAGGCGCGCGGCGCCTGCGTGATCGGCATCGCTGGCGGCGCGGCGAAGTGCGACCTGTTGACCAGCGAATATGGATTCGACGGCGCGATCGATTACAAGTCCGCCGATGTCGAAGCGGCGCTCGCACTGCTGTGCCCCGATGGGATCGACGTCTATTTCGACAATGTCGGGGGCGCGATCCTCGATGCGGCGCTGGCCAATATGGCGCTGTTCGGACGGGTCGCAGTCTGCGGCCTCATCACCAACTACATCGCGCAAGGGCCGGTGCCGGGGCCGTACCGGTTCGATCAGGTCCTGATGAAGCGCCTGCGCATCGAAGGCTTCTTCTCGCCGGACTTCTACGCCCGCGAGCCGCAGTTCAATCCCGAGCTCGCCAAACTCGCCGCAGCCGGCCAGCTGCGCCTGCCGTTCGAAGTCAGCACCGGGCTGGAGGAGACGCCAGCGGCCTTCACCAAACTGTTCACCGGCGCGAATGTCGGCAAGGTGGTGGTGGAGCTCTGACAATCTCGTCATTGCGGGGAACGCAGCGACGAAGCACTCCAGAGCGGTTGCGCATGACGCTCTGGATTGCCTCGCTACGCTCGCAATGACGAACTGGGTAAGTTCCTACTGCGCGGTCCAGCCGCCATCGACGACGAGTTCAGCGCCGGTGATGTAGCTCGCATCGTCCGAGGCGAGGAATGCCACTGCAGGCGCGATTTCGCTCGGCTCGGCAATCCGGCCCATCGGCGTGCTCGCGCCGAGCCCGGCCATCAGCGTCTCGACAGATTCGCCCATGCCCTTCTCGACCCACCCGGCCATGCCCTGTTCGAGCAAGTGCGTGCGCACGAAGCCAGGGTGCACGGAGTTGACGCGGATCGGCATGCGCTTCTGCGCAAACTCGACCGCCACGGCTTTGCAAAATAGCCGCACCGCGCCCTTGGAGGTGTTGTAGGCCGCAGCATCGGCAATGCCGACGATCCCCATGATCGAGCTGATCGCGATGACCGAAGAGCCGCCGCGCGTCGTCTTGCCCGTTTCCTCCATCAGCGGCGCGCAGTGCTTGACGCCAAGGAACAGGCCGTCGACGTTGACCGCCATGACGCGGTGCCAGTCGGCAAGGGTGATTTCTTCGACTCGCGCAGTGCAATCCGTGCCCGCATTGGCGACCATCACATCGAGCCGCCCGTGATCCGCCCGCACAGCTGTCGCAGCCGCCTGCCAGTCCGCCTCCTGTGCGACATTGAGCTGGAGGTAGTGTGCAGACGGTCCCAACCGGTCGAGCACCGCGGAAACCTCCGCCGCGCCGGGAGCGGGCAGGTCCGTCAGCACGACCGTCGCGCCTTCGGCCAGCATCCGCTCCGCTGCCGCAAGGCCAATGCCGCGCAGCGCGCCGGTGACCAGCGCGACGCGCCCTTCGAGCCGCTGCATCACGCTGTCTTCGGCAGCTCGCCGGAGATGTACTTGTCCATCGTGCGGTGGAACTGGCGGATGCGCGTTTCCTGATAGTGGCCGAGTTCGAGCCGCTTGTTCTTGCTCGCCTTCATGCCCGCCTGCACGTGCGGCAGGTTTTCCATGTCCTGATCGAACACGCCCGCAAGCGCGGCGCCGATCAGGTGGCTGGCATAAGTGAACGGCTGATCATCGGGGATCATGAACATCTCCGGCCCGCGCGCGGGCTTCTCACCCTTCTGCGCGCGCATCAGGATGCGCACTTCCATCAGGCAGTGATCGGCATCCTTCCACGGCCGCCAGCGATAGACGATGTTGGGCACGAAGCCGCCCCAGGGCGACCAGTTGGGGAAGATGTTGTAGGTCAAGTTGTCGAGCATCTCGCTATCCGACGCCTGCGAATAGTCATGCCCGTTCATCGCCGCGAAGCCTTCGCGGTTAGCTTCTGCCAGCACCTTGCGCGCGAGCAGCGGATCTTCTGGATCGAAGCCCTTGAGATCGGTCGGTTCGGCGGCATTGCGGCGGCCGCGCCCATCGCCCGCGCCGAGGAATTCGGCGAGCTTGTTGATCACATAGAGCTGGTCCTTGCCCTTGAGGTGGGGCGAGAGGGTGCCATTGGGCGTGATCGCCCGGTTCATGTGATCGCCGTAGAGGTCATACCGCGTATTGGCGTCTGCCGTGAACGGCAGGATCTGCGGATGCGTGACAACCGAGTGCCACGCTTCCATGAACGCCTCGGAAACTGCCTTCCAGTTCGCCGGCACAATGCGCGCGACCCATGCGCCAGTGGTGCATTCGTCGAGCCGCCAGTTGTCGTAGTGCTCCACGCCGGGGCCGATCCATTCGCGGAAACCGGGCAGGTCGTGGTTCTCGGTGATCAGGATGAAGCCCTGCCAGCGCTCGACCCGCACTTCGGGAAGCGAGAGGTCCTTGTCCTCCAGATGCTTGAAATCCCACGAGCAGGGGATTTCCTTGAGGCTGCCATCGTTGTTCCAGGTGAAGCCGTGGAACGGGCAGCGCAAGTTGATCGCGCGGCCGCTTTCCAGTCGCAGCTTGCGGCCGCGGTGGAGGCACACGTTGTAGAACGCGCGGACGCTGTCGTCCGGCTGGCGCACGAGCAGGAACGACTTGTCATTGATTTCGTAGACCACGGTATCGCCGGGATCGGGCATGTCCTCCTCACGCGCGGCGAACTGCCACACGTTGGGCCACATCTTCTCATCCTCCAGCGCCTTGAACGCGGGGCTGGTGTAGCGATCCGGATCAAGCGGATCGTCACCCAGTTCCTGCGTCGATTCCATCACGAGGTAATCGGGCGCGGGACGCGTATCGACGGCCAGCATGTCGGTATAGGTGATCCCCGGGCAGCGGTCCGCCCGCTCTGCCCTTGAGTCGTCGATCTGGGGGTCAATGTCAGCCATGGCGGGTCCTGATTGTGGGCGGCGTCGGGACGGCCGAACGGCCCTCGCCAGACGCGCAGGTCTTGCAAGGTCAGCATAATGCCATCGCGCCGCCTGCCAACAAGCTGGCGCATTGGATAGGAACGCAACTTGAAGCGGATTACTGCTTTTCCAGCAGCGCCACGCCTTGCGGCAGCGTCACCCAGTTCTGCTTGCTGTTGGTCCAGAAATGCACCGTCGGCTCAAGCTCATCGGGATTGTCGAGCGTGCCGGCCTTGATGAAGATCATCCCCTGCGCCATCCCGTCCGGCGTTTCGCTGAACACGGGCGAACCGCACTTGCCGCAGAACTTGCGCATCACCGGATTGCCGGATTCGCTCCCGTCTTCATAGGTGGTGAGTTCGCCAGAACGCTCCAGCGTGGCAAACGGCACAGCGACAAGCACCGAAAATGCGGTGCCCGCCTGCTTCTGGCAATGTCGGCAATGGCACACGCCCGTCAGCAGCGGCGGCCACGCAGTGTCATAGCGTACCGATCCGCACAGGCATCCGCCTGACCGCCGCTCGCCCGATGCTTCCGCTTCGCTCATGTGTCCCTCTCCCCATTCCTTGTCTTGTTCATTGCACAGGCCTGCGCTGATGCCATCTCACGATTCTGCCAGCCCGGCCTCAGTCAATTGCGCCTTGAGTTCCTTCTTGAGGATCTTGCCGTTGGCGTTGCGCGGCAAGGTCTGCGCGCTGAAAGCGATCCGCACCGGGACCTTGAAGCCCGCCAACCGTGCGGCGACGAAGGCCTTGAGTTCCTCCTCGCTCGCTTCCGCTCCGGGCGCGAGGTAGACGACAGCCGCCGGTTCCTCACCCAACGTGCGGTGCGGAATACCCACCAGCGCCGCGTCGGTCACCGCCGGATGCTCGTAGAGCACGTTCTCGACCTCGATCGAGTAGATATTCTCGCCGCCGCGGATGATCACATCCTTGGCGCGGTCGACGATGGTGCAGAAACCTTCGTCATCCAGCTTGGCAAGGTCGCCAGTGCGCACCCAGCCATTGACGAAGGTCTGCGCGGTCGCCTCGGGCCGGTTCCAGTAGCCTGCGACGATCATCGGCCCGCTCGCCCAGAGCTCGCCCACCGTATTGGGCGGAAGCACCGTCACGCCATCATCAGCGCGGATTTCAAGGCTCGCGACAGGCGCTGCCGGGCCGCAGCTGGAGGGCCGGTTGAGATAGTCCTCGGCCATATGGTGCGTCACCGTCGCGCTGGTCTCGGTCATGCCCCAGCCGTTGCCGGGGAGCGCGCCAAAAGTCTGCCAGATCGCCTGTACCAGCTCGGGCGCAGAGGGCGCTCCGCCATAGGACACGGCATCGAGGCTGGAGAGATCGTACTTGTGCCGATCAGGGTGCTCGATCAGCTGCCACGCGATAAACGGCACGCCGCCGGTCATCGAAACGCGCTCCTTCTCGATCAGGCGCATCGCTTCGACCGTATCCCACTTGTGCAGCAGCACCAGTTTGCTGCCCCCCGCAAGCGTGCCCATCAGCGTAGCCGAATAGGCGGTCGCGTGGAACAGGGGCACAGCAAGCAGGATCACCCGCGCCTTTGGCTCGGGCAGCCCCTCGCCGCGCCGCCGCGCGGTCTGCGCCCCGCTCCAGGCACTGGTCATGATGTTGGTGGCAAGGTTGCGGTGGGTGCCGAGCGCGCCCTTGGGCCGCCCGGTGGTGCCGCTGGTGTAGAAGATACCGGCGGGATCATCGCTGGCGATTTCGGCGGCGGGCAATTCCGCATCCGGCAGCGCGGACCAGCTTGCCGGTGCGCCGATCAGGTCCTCCAGCCGCTCAGCCCCCTCACCCGCCCCGCGCGAAACGATCACGGCCTGCAGCGCCAAGCCTTCCGCATGCGGCGCAATCCGGTTCCAGCGGTCGATATCGGCAATCAGCAGCTTCGAGCCGCTGTCTTCCAGCGCGAAGGTCAGTTCCTCGCCCGTCCACCACGCATTGAGCGGGACGATGATCGCCCCGAGCGCGGTGACGGCCATGAACGCGACGGGCCATTCCGGCAGATTGCGCATGGCCAGCGCGACCCGGTCGCCCTTGCCCACACCGCGCGCAGCCAGCGCCGCCATCAGCGCAGCCACTGCGCGGTGGAACGCATCGAAGGTCACCCGCTCCTCGCCATAGACGACGAAGTCCGCCGCACCGTGCGTGCGCGCTGCGGCCAGCACACCGCGCAAATTCGGCAGCGCGTTCTTCCACACGCGCGTCGGCACGCCGCGGATCGTCGCGGTTTCCATCTCGAACGGCATGCCCGGCGCGCAGAGTTCCTCGCGGATTTCGGCCAGCGTGTGCACGGGCCAACCGGCGGGAATCGTGGGAAGCGCTCCGTTCGTTATGGGGCTCTGTTCGGTCATGACATCCTCGCGGGCACGGCTCATTGCGGCAGCGCCTCATTCGCCGTCGAGACTAGTGCCGCCCCTGCCCTGCAGCAAGGGGGCTGAAAGCCCCGCTTGCCGTAGCGGAAGGCAGCAAATCCGGCAGAATTGCGTGATTTTTTCGCCCCTTCGTGCTGCGCAAGCGCTTCCCTGATCCCTCCCGATGACCTAATCCCAGCCCCAACAAGACGTGCATAACAAGATTCGTGGGAAGGACGCTGATTTGCCGGAAGCCGAGCACCCGGAGACCGTCACCATTGCGCCTGCAGAGGCCGATATGGGCTTCGGCGCGCTCGCTGCGCGGCTGGAACCGCTGGGTGGCGGCAGTTTCAAGCTCGATGGCGCGGCAGGCTGGATGCAGGGCCGCACCATGTATGGCGGCACGGCTGCGTTCATCGCCTATTCCGCCGCGAAGCTGGCGTTTCCGGACCTCCCCCCGCTGCGCGCCGCACAGGTCGGCTTTGTTGCACCAGTTGGTGAACATCTCGAGGTCGAG
The DNA here is from genome assembly GCA_964413325.1 of uncultured Novosphingobium sp. Lineage (GTDB taxonomy): Bacteria > Pseudomonadota > Alphaproteobacteria > Sphingomonadales > Sphingomonadaceae > Novosphingobium. The sequence goes on from CAYPRK010000003.1 coordinate 379,182, forward strand.
GTCGTGATGCTCCGGCAGGGCCGCAGCGTGGCGCAAGTCGAAACCTCGCTGCTCTGCGACGGCGCGGTTGCGCAGCGCACGCTTTGGCTGTTCGGCGCGGGCCGCGAAAGCAACGGAACCGTTGCCGCGGCCGTCTTGCCGGACCTGATCCAGCCCGAAGAATCGCCCCACCTCACTGCGAACGACATGGCCCCCGCCTTCACCGCGCGGATGGACATGCGCCGCGCCGATCCCCCCGGCGGCTCGCCCCCCGGAACGATCCGCCGCTGGGTGCGCCTGAGGGACCGCTCCGGTCTCGATCCAGTCGGCGAACTCGTCGGCATCGGCGATGCGCTGCCGCCGGGCTCAGCCCGCGCGATGGAGCGCAAGGGTCCGATCAGTTCGATCACCTGGGCGCTCACGATCCTTGGCGAAGTACCGCCGACGCGCGAGGGCTGGTGGCTGCTCGAAACCAGTTCGAACCACATGGCCAATGGCTTCAGCAGCGAGACCTTGCGGCTGTGGAACAGTGAAGGTGTGGAAGTGATGCATGGCCTGCAATCAGTCGCGGTGTTCGGATGACCCAGCTGGCTGATCCTGCCGCCCACGGCTTCGATCCGGTGCGCCTCGCCCGGATCGGCGTTTTCCTCGAAGAGCGCTACGTCGGCCCCGGCAAGCTGCCGCACGCTGATCTGCTGATCGCGCGCAAAGGCGAAGCAATTTACCGCTCCACCATCGGCAAGGCGCGCGCGGACGGAATGCCGCTCAGCGAAGACGCGATCTTCCGCATCGCTTCGATGACCAAGCCGCTCACCAGCATGGCCTTCATGTTGCTGCTGGAGGAAGGCCTCGTCGCGCTAGACGATCCTGTCACCAAGGTGATCCCCGAGTTCGCCGGGCTCGGCATCTACAACGGCGGAGGCGGCGATGCGCCGTTCTTCCCGACGCGCGCCGCTACGAACCCGATGCGCATGGTGGACCTCCTTACCCACATGTCGGGCCTGACTTACGGCATCCAGAACCGCACCAATGTCGATGCTGCCTACCGCAAGGGCCGGCTCGATGGGCATGCCTCGCTGCCGGGCAACGATCACTTCATCGCCGAACTCGCCAAGCTGCCGCTGGAGTTCGATCCGGGCACGGCGTGGAACTACTCGGTCAGCACCGATGTGCTGGGCGTGGTGGTGGCGCGCCTTTCCGGCATGAGCCTCGGTGCATTCTTCCAGGCCCGTATCTTCGCGCCACTCGGCATGGTCGATACCGGCTTCCACTGCCCGCCCGAAAAGGCCCATCGCCTGACCGACAGCTGGGCCTGGAACCCGCTCGGCGCGCCGACGCTGATCGATCATGCGGCGCAATCGAACACTCTGCGCGAACCGCGCTTCGAAAGCGGCGGCGGCGGACTTCTCTCGACAACGGCGGATTACCACCGCTTCTGCGCTGCGCTGGCGAAAGGCGGTGCCCCGCTGATCTCACCCAAGACGCTGGCATTGATGACCGCCAACCACCTGCCCGGCGGCGCGGACCTGACCACGCTGTCGCGCGCGCTGTTTAGCGAATCCGGCAATGCAGGCGTGGGTTTCGGCCTCGGCTTCGGCGTGATGGTCGATCCTGTAAAGTCGCTTATTCCCGGCACCCGGGGTGAATTCCACTGGGGCGGCATCCACTCCACCAGCTTCTTCGTCGATCCAGTCGAAGAGCTGCACATGGTCTTCATGACCCAGCTCTTCCCCTCATCCAGCTATCCCATCCGCCGCCAGCTCAAGACGCTGGTCTATTCGGCGATGACACACAGTCACGCCTGAATCCACCCAAGGAGACACCGCAATGTCCGATCCCATCCCCGGCGCCAAGGACCACATCGACGCCGCGCGCAAGCTCGCTGCGACGATCGACGATATCCCGGCCGATACCGCTCTGCTCCCCATCAACAAGGTCGGCGTGATTGGCGCGGGCACGATGGGCGGCGGCATCACGATGAACTTCCTGACGGCAGGCATCCCCGTCACCATCGTCGAAATGACGCAGGAAGCCTTGGACCGGGGCGTCGCCACGATGCGCCGCAACTACGAGAACACGGTGAAGCGCGGCAAGATGGACGCCGCCCTTGCCGAAGCCGCGATGGGCCGCCTCACCCCGACGCTCGATTTCAATGCCCTCGCCGATGCCGACCTCGTGATCGAGGCGGTCTACGAAAGCATGGACGTCAAGAAGGACGTCTTCGGCAAGCTTGACGGCATTGTGAAGCAGGGCGCGATCCTCGCCAGCAACACGAGCTACCTCGACGTCAACGAGATCGGCGCGTCCACCAAGCGCCCCGAAGCCGTGCTCGGCATGCACTTCTTCTCGCCCGCGAATGTCATGAAGCTGCTCGAAGTCGTGCGCGGCTCGGCCACCGCGAAGAACGTGCTCGCCACGGTGATGGCGCTCTCGGTCAAGATCGGCAAGGTCCCGGTCGTCTCGGGCGTATGCCACGGCTTCATCGGCAACCGCATGCTGGGCAAGCGGCAGGAGCAGGCCAACGCCCTCATCATGGAAGGCGCAGACTTCGCCGAAGTGGACAACGCGCTGCTCGAATTCGGCTTCCCGATGGGGCCGTTCCAGATGGCCGACCTCGCGGGCCTCGACATCGGCTGGCACCGCGATCCCAGCCGCATCGAAACCCTGCGCGAAGCGCTCTGCGCGCTGGGCCGCTGGGGCCAGAAGAAGGGCGCGGGCTTCTACGATTACGACGAGAACCGCCAGCGTACTCCGTCTGAAGTGACGCGCGGCCTTATCGCCGAATGGGCGGCAAAGGCGGGCAAGCCCCAGCGCAGCATCGACAAGGCCGAGATCCTCGAGCGCCTGCTCTATCCGATGATCAGCGAAGGCGCGCTCATCCTCGAGGAAGGCATTTCGCAGCGCGCGTCCGATATCGATACCGTGTGGCTCAATGGCTACGGCTGGCCCGCATGGACCGGCGGCCCGATGTTCTGGGCGAACCATATCGGGCTCGCCACCGTCGTTGCGGGCCTTGAGAAGCACGGCTTGCCCGTCGCGCCGCTGTTGGCAAAGAAGGCCGCAGCTGGCGAAGCTTTCGACTGAGGAAGCAGGCGGCCATGCAGATCGAAGATATTGTCGAGAGCCCGTTCATCCCGCTGAGCGTGATCCTGCGCGCCCATGCGGCGCGACGGGGAGAGGCCATCGCCCTGGCGGACGAAACGACGCGCCTGTCATGGGCCGATCTCGACGCGATGCTCGACCGCGTGGCCGTCGCCCTCCAGCGCGAGGGCGTTAAGGCGAACGAACCCGTTGCCATCGCGGCGAGTAATTCGGTGCGCACCGGGCTCGCCTTCCTCGGCGCCCTGCGCGCCGGGGCGGTGGCCGCCCCGCTCACCTCCACTGCCGCGCCGCCGACAGTGCTCGCCATGCTGGCCGACAGCACCAGCCGCGTGCTGCTGCTCGACAAGACCATGGCCGAAGGGCTGGCGGGCCTGCCCTTCCCTGAAAACGTCAAGCGTATCGCGCTCGACGACAGCGATGCCGGGCTCCCCTTCTCGGAATGGATCGCCCCGGAAGGCGCGAAGCCGGAAGAGCGGCTTCCGCAGCCGGAAGACCCCTTCAACATCATCTATTCCTCAGGCACCACCGGCACCCCCAAGGGCATCGTCCAGAGCCACAAGATGCGCCACGAATATGCGCGGCGCACGATCGTCGGCGGCTATGACGACGATACCGTCACGATCAATTCCACCCCGCTCTATTCGAACACCACGCTGGTCAGCTTCCTCCCCACGCTGACGGCGGCGGGCAAAGTGGTGCTGATGAAGAAGTTCGATGCGCGCACGTTCCTTGAACTCAGCGAGCGCGAACGGGTCACCAACGCCATGCTCGTGCCGGTGCAGTACCGCCGGATCATGGAACTGCCGGATTTCGACAGCTTCGATCTTTCGTCCTACCGGCAGAAAGGCTGCACCTCCGCGCCGTTCCCCGCGTGGCTCAAGGCGGACGTGCTCAAGCGCTGGCCCGGCGGCCTCGTCGAAGGCTATGGCCTCACCGAAGGCGGCGCGACCACGCACCTCATCGCGCACAAGTTTCCGAACAAGCTCCACACCGTCGGCCAGCCTGCCCCCGGGCACGTCATGAAGATCATCGATGAGGAGGGCAACGAACTGCCACCGGGCGAAGTGGGCGAGATCGTCGGCCGTTCGCCGGTGATGATGAACGGCTACCACGGCCAACCCGAAAAGACGCGCGAGATGGAGTGGTTCGACAAGGACGGGCTGCGCTACATCCGCCACGGCGATGTCGGCAAGTTCGATGAGGACGGCTTCCTCATCCTGATGGACCGCGCCAAGGACATGATCATCTCGGGCGGGTTCAACATCTTCCCGACCGACCTCGAAGCCGAACTCACGCGCCAGCCCGCCGTGAAGGAAGCTGCCGTCGTCGGCGTGCCCAGCGACCAGTGGGGTGAAACCCCGCTCGCCGTCATCGTGCTCGCCGATCCTTCGGCTGACCCGGAAGCCATCCGCACCGAAGCCAACCGCGCGCTGGGCAAGACCCAGCGCATTGCCCGCATCGAAGTGGTGGACGAACTGCCGCGCAGCCCCATCGGCAAAGTGCTGAAGCGCGAACTGCGCGATCACTTCGGCGGTAACCCGATTGCCCAGAACCCCGTACTCCCATCCGATTCCAAGGAGAGCAACAATGCGTGATGCCGTAATCGTCGCCGCCGCCCGCACCCCCATCGGGCGCGCCTACAAGGGCGCATTCAACGCCACCGCCGGCGCCACACTCGGCGCGCTTTCCCTCGAGGCTGCAGTTGCCCGCGCCGGGATCGAGGGCGGCGAGATCGACGACGTGCTGTGGGGCTCCGCACTCCAGCAGGGCGCGCAGGCCGGGAATATCGCCCGTCAGGTCGCGCTGCGCGCAGGCCTCCCCGTCACCGTCTCGGGTATGAGCATGGACCGCCAGTGCTCCTCGGGCCTGATGACCATCGCCACGGCTGCCAAGCAGATCATCGTCGACCGCATGGATGTGGTCGCGGCGGGCGGTCAGGAATCGATCAGCCTTGTCCAGACCAAGGACATGCGCGTGATGCCGGATCGCAGCCTCGTTGCCATGCACAACGCAGTCTACATGCCGATGCTGCAAACCGCCGAAACCGTCGGGAAGCGCTACAACATCAGCCGCGATGCCTGCGACGAATATGCGCTCCAGTCGCAACAGCGCACCGCCGCCGCGCAGGCGGCCGGCAAGTTCGATGACGAGATCGTGCCGACCACCAGCTCGATGGGCGTGCAGAACAAGGAAACCGGCGAGATCACGATGCAGGAGGTGCATCTCACCAAGGACGAGGGCAACCGCCCGTCGACCACGCTGGAGAACCTGCAGGCGCTGAAGCCTGTGATCGAAGGCGGCATCGTCACCGCCGGCAACGCCAGCCAGTTGTCGGATGGCTCGGCCGCTGTCGTCTTGATGGAAGCCGCCGTCGCCGCGAAGAAGGGCCTCGCACCGCTGGGCCGCTATGTCGGCATGGCCGCCGCTGGGACCGAGCCGGACGAGATGGGCATTGGCCCGGTCTTCGCCGTTCCGGCCCTCCTCAAGCGCTTCGGCCTGAAGATGGACGATATCGGCCTGTGGGAGCTCAACGAGGCTTTCGCGGTGCAGGTGCTCTATTGCCGCGACAAGCTGGGCATCCCGAACGAGCTGCTCAACGTCAACGGCGGCGCGATTTCCATCGGCCACCCCTATGGCATGACCGGCGCGCGCGGCGTGATGCACGCCCTGATCGAAGGCAAGCGCCGGGGCGCGAAGTACGTTGTCGTCACGATGTGCGTCGGCGGCGGCATGGGCGCTGCGGGGCTGTTCGAGGTTCTCTGATCATTCGGCGCGGTGCTTGCCCCACGGCAGCGCCGCGCCTACCCTCCCGCCCATGACTGACGATACCCGCCCCTGGCCGCAAGATGGCCGTGAACGCCTGATCTACCCTGCCCCGGTGGGCTGGAAGGGCACCGATTTCGTCGACAACGAGGGCGAACTGCTCAAGCTCCTGAACCCGAAGACGGTGTTCATGATGGGCGACAACCCCGCCCTGCCGCGCATGCCCGAGCGCCCGCGCCTGCTCGATTTCTTCCGCTGCCGCTTCGGCGATATCACCGTGCGTCACCTGCTCGTCAGCGCCAAGCGCGCGCTGGATGACGGGCTGCCGGAAAAGGTCGTGATGGCCTGCCTGCTCCACGACATTTCCAACGGCTGCCTGATCCGCTGCGACCACGGCTACTGGAGCGCGCAGCTGGTCGAGCCTTATGTCGATCCCGAAGTGGCCTTCGCGGTGAAGTATCACCAGGCGCTGCGCTACGTACCGGACGAAAGCGTCGGCTACACCTACCCCGAAAGCTACCACAAGTTCTTCGGGGCCGATTACGAAATGCCCGAGTACCTCCGCCGCGATGCCGAATACGCCGTGGGCCACAAGTGGTACATGACCGCGCGGCAGATGACGCTCTACGACACCTACTTCTTCGACGATTTCCCGGTGGTGCAGCCCGAGGAGCTGGAAGACGTGATCGGCCGGAACTTCAAGGAACCAGCGGAAGGGCTGGGCTTTGACGGATCACCCACTGCGCATATGTGGCGCACGATGATCTGGCCGAACAACTTTCTCTAGACCACCCCAGCCTCGGCCTTGCCCGAATGTCCGGCAAAGCCCTGCATGCCAAGCCACCACTGCAGCGCGATCACGCCGCCCTTGGCCGGGCGCAGGATCGCGGCGATGAGGGCGGCTGCCATAACCAGCGCGATCAGCATCATCGCCCATTCCGGCAGGTTTTCTATCTTGCCAAGGCCGATGATCACCGGTGCCATCAGGTGGCCCGTCAGCAGGATCGCGATGTAGGGCGGGAAATCGTCCGCCGCGTGCAGCGTCCAGTTCTGCCCGCACATCCGGCAGCGTTCGACCGGCTTGAGCCCACCCACGAACAGATGCGTGCCGCCGCAGCGCGGGCACTTGCCCGCAGCACCGCGCGCAATGGCGCTGCCCGCGCTATGCGGCAGGATCGCAGGGTCGAGCGGGAGGGCGGCGTTCGGCATGGCGGTCACTTCTTGGCAAACGGGTTGGTCGGGCTGCGCAAGGTCAGCCGGATCGGCACCGCATCGAATCCCAGTTCGCGGCGGATGCCGTTCACCAGATAGCGCCGATAGCTTTCTGGAAGCTGATCGAGCCGCGTTCCGAACATCACGAAGCTGGGCGGGCGGGTGCGCGCCTGCGTGATGTAGCGCAGCTTGATCCGCTTGCCGCCGGGAGCCGGTGGCGGATTGGCGGCGAGCGCGTCATCGAACCAGCGGTTGAGCGCCGAAGTCGGCACGCGCTTGGACCATGCCGCGCGGATATCGAACGCGGCGGTGAGAATCTGGTCAAGCCCCTTGCCAGTCCGTGCCGAGACCGCGAGAAGCGGCACACCGCGCACTTGCGCCAGGCCATCATCCAGCGCGGCGCGGATCCCGTTGAACAGGCCGGAGGGGTCCTCGGCAATGTCCCACTTGTTGACCGCGATCATCAGCGCGCGGCCTTCCTCGAGCACCATCGAGGCGATCTTGAGGTCCTGATGCTCCAGCCCGCGCGTCGCATCGAGCAGCAGCACGACGACTTCGGCGAAATCGATGGCGTGGCGCGCATCGGCGACGGCCATCTTTTCGAGCTTCTCGGTGACCTGCGCTTTCTTGCGCATGCCGGCGGTGTCGATCAGCCGCACCGGACGATAACCATCGCGCGCGGCATCGAACCATTGCCAGTCAATCGCGATCGAATCGCGGGTGATCCCGGCTTCCGGCCCCGTCAGCAGCCGATTCTCGCCGAGCAGCTTGTTGATGAGGGTGGACTTGCCCGCATTCGGCCGACCGACAATCGCCAGTTTCAGAACCGATTCGGGGTCGAACTCTTCCTCGTCCTCGCCTTCGGCCGGCGGGGCATCATCGTCCGCCTTGCCCTTGGCATCGCCCTCGATATGCGGGCGCAGCGCTTCGAACAGATCGGCCAGACCCTGCCCATGCTCGGCGGAGAACGCCACCGGCTCGCCAAAGCCCAACGCGAAGGCATCGTATAGCCCCGGATCGCCCGCGCGCCCCTCGGCCTTGTTGGCGAGGAGCACGATCGGCACACGGCTGGAGCGCAGATAACGGGCGATTTCCTCGTCGAGCGGGGTCACGCCCGCACGCGCGTCGATCACGAACAGCGCGACGTCCGCGCCAATCAGCGAGGCTTCGGTCTGCTGGCGCATCCGCCCCGGCAGCGTTTCGGGATCGAGATCTTCCCAGCCCGCCGTGTCGACGATGGTGAAGGGCATGCCGAGCAGATTTGCATCGCCGAAACGGCGGTCGCGCGTCACGCCCGGCTGGTCGTCGACGAGCGCGAGCTTCTTGCCGACCAGCCGGTTGAACAGAGTCGATTTGCCGACATTGGGCCGGCCGATGATAATAACCTGGGGCAGCATGGCCCTCCCGTGGCCCCAACGCGCGCGGAACGCAAGCGCAGCGTGGCCGCCCGCCAGCCCGGCCCGCTCCCTAACCCGCCATTAACCAATATGGCGAGAGCGGCTTTAACCACGCGGCGGCAAAGGTGCTGGCATGAGCCCGGCACCCCTGCGAATCGCATCCCTGCTTCTGCTCGCCGCGATTCCCGTGGTTGCCGAGGCGCGCCCTATCGCCCCCGACCCGTCCGCTGCAAGCTATGATGGCACCGAGGAGAGCACGCGGGATTTCGCCCTGCCCTACATCCAATGCGTACCCTATGCCCGCAAGGTTTCGGGCATCCAGCTCTATGGCGATGCGCATACCTGGTGGGATCAGGCCGCCGGTCGCTACGCGCGGGGCACGCGCCCCAAGGTCGGCGCGGTCATGGCCTTCCGTCCTTATGGCGCGATGCAGCTTGGCCATGTCGCCGCCGTCAGCCGCGTGATCGATTCGCGCACCGTGCTGCTGCGCCACGCCAACTGGTCCCCGATCGATGGGCGGCGAGGCCAGATGGAAGACAACGTCCGCGCCGTAGATGTCTCGCCGGCGGGCGACTGGAGCGCAGTGCGCGTGTGGTACGCCCCGCTTGGCGGACTCGGCACGACGCACTGGCCAGTCGAGGGCTTCATCTACAACCAGAAGCCGCGTCTGAACGAGCGCCTGACAGTGCTCGCCTCGGCGGACGCACCGAAGGCCGCCTACACCTCACGCATCGGGCCTGACTTCCTCAAGGGCATCGTGCCGGAAGCGAGCCGCACGGTAACGCACCGCCCGCTTTCCGCTCGCGTAGCCGTGAAGGTCGAAGCCAAGCCGCGCGAGGAAGACCGCACCCTTGCGGTCTCCCCCAACCTGGCCCGCGATCCCATCGGCCGCATCATCGCCGCCCGCGTGCGTTAGTCTGACCCCCTCACGGGGATGGCGGCACCGCCCTGTTTCGGCTAGGCCGAAACAGCCATCACAGCGCCTTGATGATCGCCGAGAAGTCCATCCCGCCATTCCCGGCTGCGTCGAACGCCGCGTAAAGCTCCGCCGCACGCGAACCCATCGGCACGTCGGCGCCGGCCGTCTTCGCCGCTTCCATCGCGAGCTTGAGGTCCTTCAGCATCAGTGCGGTGGCAAAACCGCCCTGATAGCCGTTGTCCGCAGGCGTCGTCGGGCCGACCCCCGGAACCGGGCAATAGCTCGTCATCGACCAGCACTGGCCCGAGGCCTTGGAGGAAATATCGAAGAAGGTCTGGAGATCGAGCCCCAGCTTCTCCGCCATCGCAAAGGTCTCGCAGGTCGCGATCATCGAGGCGCCGAGCAGCATGTTGTTGCAGATCTTGGCCGCCTGGCCCGCACCGCTGTCACCCGCGTGGATCACCGCCTTGCCCATCGCGGCAAGGATCGGCTCACCGCGCGCAAAGGCATCCGCGCTGCCGCCGACCATGAACGTCAGCGTGCCGCCATTGGCCGCCGCGATGCCGCCCGAGACCGGCGCATCGACCATGGCATAGCCCGCGTCCGCTGCCAGCGCCGCCACTTCGCGCGCGGTGGCGACGTCGATGGTCGAGCAATCAAGCAGGAGCGCCGAAGTCGGCGCATGGCCGATCACGTCGGCGGTATAGACCGACTTCACGATGGCGCCATTGGGCAGCATCGAGACGACAGCATCCGCGCCCTGCACGGCTTCCTTCACCGAAGTGTAGGTGGTGCAGCCATTTTCCTTGGCGCGCGCCAGCGCCGCTTCGGCAAGATCGAAGGCGTGGACATCATGCCTCGCCTTCACCAGATTCGCGGCCATGCCGCCGCCCATGTTGCCCAGGCCGATAAATGCGATTTTCATGGTCTTACTTCCCCTTCCACACGCCGGGGCGCTTTTCGATGAAGGCGGCCATGCCTTCTGCCTTGTCCTCGGTCGCGGTGAGGATCTGGAACACGCGGCGTTCGAACAGGATGCCCTGATCGAGCGTCATCTCGAACGCGGCGTTGACCATTTCCTTGTTGGCGATGGCGGCAACCGGCGGCATCCCGGCGATGACTTCGGCAGCGGCAATCGCCTCGTCGATCAGCGACGCCAGCGGCACGACGCGGCTCACGAGGCCCGAGCGCTCGGCTTCCACGGCGTCCATCATTCGGCTGGTGAGGCACATGTCCATCGCCTTGGCCTTGCCAACCGCGCGGGTGAGGCGCTGCGAGCCGCCCATGCCCGGCGCGACGCCGAGCTTGATTTCGGGCTGGCCGAACTTGGCGTTTTCCGAAGCGATGATGAAGTCCGCCATCATGGCAAGCTCGCACCCGCCGCCGAGCGCGAAGCCGTTCACCGCCGCGATCCACGGCTTTCGCGTGGTCTTCACGAGGTGGCTGGTCCAGCGCGAGAAGAAGTCGCCGGTGTAGAATTCGGTCGCGGCCTTGTCGGCCATTTCCTTGATGTCTGCGCCAGCGGCAAAGGCCTTCTCGCCCGAGCCGGTGAGCACGGCGCAGCGCTGCGACGGATCGGCCTCATAGGCGCCGAAGGCCACGATCAGCTCTTCGAGCACCTGCGAATTGAGCGCATTCAAGGACTTCGGACGGTTGAGTGTGATCAGCGTGACGGTGCCGCGCTGTTCAACCAGGATCGTTTCATAGCTCATAGGGGGCTCCATTCCTCGTTTGCAGGGAGGGGCGCGAAGATCGCGTCCAGCAAGTCGTCAGTCACGCCTTCGGGCGTTGCCGGGTCCCACTTGGGGGCATTGTCCTTGTCCACGATCACCGCGCGCACGCCCTCGGCAAAATCGGGGCGCAGCAGGACGCGGCTGCAGATGCGGTATTCCATCACCATGTTCGCGGCGAAATCGGGCAGCGTCAGGCTGGTCGCCAGCTGGCGCAGAGCGACTTTGCAGGTCTGCGGGCTCTTGGTGTGGAGCGCCGTCAGCGTGGCGGCTGCGAATTCGCCCCCGTCAGCCGCGAGCGAGGCAAGGATGTCTTCGTAGCGGTCCGACGCGAAGTGCTGTGCAATGGCGTCCGCCTGCGCCGCAATCTTGGGCTCGGGCGGCACGGCAGCGGCGGCATGCAGGATCGCCGGGATATCGCGCGGGTTTGCCGCAATCTTGGCCTTCACTTCGGCGAGAGAAGCCGACGGCAGGTAGTGCGTCGCCGAACCGGCCCAAAGGCATTCCGCTCCGTCCATCCGTGCGCCGGTGAGCGCGAGGTACTGGCCCAGCCGGCCCTTCATGCGCGAGAGGAACCAGCCGCCGCCCACGTCCGGGAACAGGCCGATGCCGGTCTCCGGCATGGCGAGCCGAGTGTTCTCGGTCGCAACTCGGTAGCGCGCGGGATCGGCAATGCCGACACCGCCGCCCATGGTGATCCCGTCCATGAACGCCACGATGGGCTTTTCGTAGGTCATGATCAGGTGGTTCAGGCGGTACTCGTCGAAGAAGAACTTGCGGCCCGAAACGCCGCCGTCATTCAGCGCCGAATTGCGCAGGAACGCGATATCGCCACCCGCGCAGAAGCCGCGGCCTTCCGAATGGTCGATGATCACAGCCTGCACGACCGGATCATCGCGCCACTTGAGCAGCGCCTCGGTCATGCCGTCCACCATCGCGCGGTTGAGCGCGTGGATCGCCTTGGGCCGGTTGAGCGACAGCACGCCCATCCCGCCTTCGACCCGCACCAGAATGTCTTCGGTCATTGTTTGGCCCTCTCCCTCAATACTTTACTGGCCCCGATCACTGCCGAAGCAGATCGCGCCCGACGATCAGCTTCATCACCTCGTTGGTGCCTTCGAGGATGCGGTGGACGCGCAGATCGCGCCAGAAGCGCTCGATCGGATAGTCCTTGAGGTAGCCGTAGCCGCCAAAGATCTGCAGCGCGCGGTCCACCACCGAGGAGCCGGTGTCCGTCGCCAGCTTCTTTGCCATCGCCGAAAAGCGCGTCTTGTCCGGCGCATTGCTCGTCACCTTGGCCGCCGCCAGATAGAGCAACGCGCGCGCCGCTTCGAGGTCGGTCGCCATATCCGCCAGCGCAAACTGCGTGTTCTGGAACTCGGCAATCGGCTGGCCAAATTGGCTGCGTTCCTTGGCGTATTTGATCGCTTCATCAAGGCACCGCTGCGCCCCGCCGAGCGAGCAGGCGCCGATGTTGAGCCGGCCGCCATCGAGCCCGGCCATCGCGAAACGGAAACCATCGCCCTCTGCGCCAACGCGGTTCGCCACCGGCACCTTCACATTTTCAAGGATCACCTGCGCGGTGGGCGAGGAATTCCAGCCCAGCTTGCGCTCGGGCGCACCGAAGCTGACGCCGGGCATATCCTTCTCGATCACGAGGCACGAAATGCCCTTCGGCCCCGCCTCACCTGTGCGCACCATCGTCACGTAGATGTCGCTCACCCCGCCGCCCGAAATGAACTGCTTGGTGCCGTTCACCACATAGTGATCGCCTTCAAGCTTGGCCGTTGTGCGCAGCGCCGCTGCGTCAGACCCGGAGCCCGGCTCGGTCAGGCAGTAGCTGGCGATCTTGTCCATCGTGATGAGCTCGGGAAGGAAGCGCGCCTTGATCTCCGCACCGCCGAACCGGTCGATCATCCACGAGGCCATGTTGTGGATCGAGATGAACGCGCTGGTGCTGGGGCAGCCATAGGCCATGGCTTCCATGATCAGCGCAGCGTCCAGCCGGCCAAGCCCGATGCCGCCGCTTTCCTCGCTCACGTAGATCGAGGCGAAGCCCAGTTCCGCCGCCATCTTCACCGTATCGCGCGGGAACATGTGGTCCTCGTCCCATTGCGCCGCATAAGGCGTGATCGCATCGGCGGTGAAGCGACGCGCCATTTCCTGAATGGCGATCTGGTCGGCGGTAAGGGCGAACTGGTCGGTCATGCTCTGGCCTTGGCTTTCAGGGATGGGATTTGCTGGGAGGATGGATAGCCGCGTCCTAGCCGAAGCGCAGTGCGTGGCAAGTGATGGACCTTGGGGCGAGCGCGCGCCATAACCGGGCGCGCATGGAGAGCCCCGATACAGCCCAGATCGATACCGCACTGCGCCTGATCGCCATCGGCCAGCTGGCGCTCATTGCACTGGTCGTCTGGCGCAGCGCTGCTTCCCCGCCGCTCCGCCGCATCACGGTGCTGCTGCTGGTCTCGGTGATCGGCTACCTGATCAATTCCGGTCCGGCGTTTCCGCAGCTGCCGCCGCCGGTTCGGCTCGTCGTCGTGCTCGCGAGCAATCTCGCGGCGCTGTTCCTCTGGCTCTTCGCCCAGACCATGTTCGACCGCATGCCGGACCGGCGCATCACGGTTGGAGCCGCAGTGCTGATCGTCGGCAGCGTGTTCGTCTTCGTCTTCCGCCGCTGGACGAGCGCCTTGATCCCGATTGCCGATCTGGTCGGTCACGCCGTTTCCGCGCTGCTGGCGATCCATGCCGTGGTCATCGCCATGACCGAGCGCGACGACGACCTCGTCGAAGCGCGCCGCCGTTTCCGGCTTGCGTTCGTGCTGGTTGTTGCCGGCCTCGCCATGGTCGTCCTCGCCAGCGAAGCATGGTTCGGCTTCGGCTACGAGCCGGTGTGGATGCTTACCGCGCAGACTCTGCTTATAGCGGTCGCGGTCATGGCCATCGGCACGGCCATGCTGGAAGCCGATCCCGCGCTTCTCGCCCCGCCACGCATGCCCGGCACTCCGGTACCAAGTGACGACTGGAGCCCCGCCGAGCGCGTTCTCGCGGGCAAGCTCGATGCAGCCATGGCCCAGCGCGTGTGGCTCGAACCCGGCCTCACCATCGGCCTGCTTGCCGCCAAGCTCGATGTGCCCGAGCATCGGCTCCGCGCGCTGATCAACCGCCGCCTCGGCCACCGCAACTTCTCGGCCTTCCTCAACGCACACCGCATTGGCGAAGCGAAAGCCGTGCTCGCCGATCCGGCGCGAGTCGATCTGCCTGTCCTCACCATCGCGATGGACCTCGGCTACGGCTCGCTCGCCCCATTCAACCGCGCTTTCCGCGAAAGCGTGGGTCAAACACCTACGGAATATCGCCGCGCGGCCTTTGCCGATCCTGAAAAACCCTGATCGATTCCGGAAAGCATCAGCATTTTCGGCCTGCGCGGAGCCGCCGAGCAGCCGCCGTGACACACCCCGGGCATCCCCTTTCCGGAGTGCCCCATGCCCATCACTTTCCTGTTCCTTGTCCACCGCATGGTCGAAAGCGTGTGGATCGAAAGCGTGCGCTACTTCGCAGGCGCCGCCGGCGTCGCGCTGCTGTGCTGGCTCTTCGCCAGCCGCATCGCCCAGCGCCGCATCCAGACGCGCCGCGCCACGAATGCCGACCGCCTGCGCGAGGCGAAGCAGTCGATGTGGGCCATGGCAGTCTTCGCTGTCGTCGACCTGATCACGGTGGTGCTGATCGCAGTGGGCGCCATCGCCTTCAACCAGGGCCCGCCGGTGCTCATCACGATCCTGTGGCAGACCATCGCGCTGATCGTAATGCACGATGCCTATTTCTACTGGATGCACCGCGCGATGCACGACAAGCGCCTGTTTCGCCTGTTCCACTCGGTCCACCACCTCAGCCGCACGCCGACCAGCTGGGCCGCCTACAGCTTCGCGACCGGTGAGGCCGCGTTCGAGGCCCTGATCGTGCCGCTGATGGTTGCTGCCGTCTCGATCATCGCCCCGGCTGAACCCTGGGCGGTGTTCATCTTCCTCGGCCACCAGATCGCCCGCAACGCCTTCGGCCACGCCGGGTTCGAACTCGCCTGGCCGGGCTTCACGCGCTCGGCGTGGACAGGCTGGCTCACCACCACGACCCATCACGACCTCCACCACAGCGAGGGCCGCTACAACTTCGGCCTCTACTTCACCTGGTGGGACCGCTGGCTGGGCACCGAACACCCGCGCTACCATGAGCGGTTCGAGGCAGTCGTGGGCACGAAAAACGCCCAGCCCGCCGTTGCCTGACGCGAGCAGTGCCGGATTGGTCGAGAGGCGCTTCCCCGTCACTCTTCCATCACTTCGGCTTCGATCTCGACCCTCCATTCGGGCCGAATGAAGCCGGTGACCACCAGCGTGGTGGTCGCCGGCCGTGCCGTGCCGAACCATTTGCCGTGCACCGCCGCCACCTCGGGGAAATCGGCCCGGTCGGTGAGGTAGATGCAAGTGCGCACGGTATCGTCAATCGATCCACCAAGGTCGGTGATCGCTTTGGCAACGATGGCACAGCAGCGCTCCATCTGCGCTGCCGCGTCACCTGGAGTTGTCGATCCATCGGGCTCGATTGGGGCGGTGCCGGCAACCATGATCTGCTTGCCAGTGCGTACTGCCCGCGCGAAGCCGAGAATTGGCTCCATCGGTGATCCACTCGAAACCCGCTGTTTCGACACGCTCAGCTCATGGTCGGAATGACGAAGGCGTTGCCGCCGGAGGGGAGACCTTCCGGCCAGCGCTGCGTCACGGTCTTCACCTTGGTCCAGAACTTCACGCCTTCCACGCCGTGCTGGTTGGTGTCACCGAAGGCAGAGCGCTTCCAGCCGCCGAAGGTGTGATAGGCCACCGGCACCGGGATCGGCACGTTGATGCCGACCATGCCGACGTTGACGCGCGCCGCAAATTCACGCGCGGCGTTGCCGCTGCGGGTGAACAGCGCCACGCCGTTGCCATACTGGTGCTTCGAGGCGAGCGAGAGCGCTTCCTCGAAATCCTTGGCGCGGACGATCTGCAGCACGGGGCCGAAGATCTCGTTGTGATAGCTCTCCATGTCCGGCGTGACATGGTCGATCAGCGTCGGGCCGACGAAGAAGCCATTCTCGTGGCCCTGCAGCGAGAAGCCGCGGCCATCGATCACGATCTCGCCGCCTTCTTCCTCGCACTTGGTGATCCAGCGCTCGATGTTCGCCTTGTGCGCCGCCGTCACGACCGGGCCGTAGTGGCAGTCATTGTCGGTCGAAATGCCGACGCGCAGCTTCTCGATCGCCGGGATCAGCTTGGCCTTGAGCGCTTCGGCGGTCTCCTCGCCCACCGGCACGACGACCGGCAGCGCCATGCAGCGCTCACCCGCCGAACCGAACGCGGCGCCGGCGAGGTCGTTCACCACCTGATCGAGGTCGGCATCGGGCATCACCACGCCGTGGTTCTTCGCGCCGCCCATCGCTTGCACGCGCTTGCCGGCGGCAACGCCGCGATTGTAGACATAGTGCGCGATATCGGACGAGCCGACGAAGCTCACCGCGCCGATGGCCGGGTGATCGAGGATCGCATCGACCATTTCCTTGTCGCCGTGGACGACCTGGCAGATGCCCTCGGGCAGACCGGCTTCAAGGAACAGCTCGGCAAAGCGCACCGGCACCGAAGGATCGCGCTCGGACGGCTTGATGATGAAGGCATTGCCGGTAGCGATGGCGACGCCCGCCATCCACAGCGGGATCATGCCCGGGAAGTTGAACGGCGTGATGCCTGCGCCGATGCCGATGGGCTGACGCATCGAGTAGATGTCGATGCCCGGGCCCGCGCCCTGCGTGTATTCGCCCTTCAGCACGTGCGGGATGCCGCAGCAGAACTCGATCACTTCGAGCCCGCGCTGGATATCGCCCTTCGAATCCGCGATCACCTTGCCGTGCTCGCTCGAAAGCAGATGCGCCAGCTCATCGAGGTTCGCTTCGACAAGGCGCTTGAATTCGAACATCACGCGGGCGCGGCGCTGCGGGTTGACCGCGGCCCAGGCCGGCTGCGCGGCCTGCGCGGCGGCAATTGCCCGCTCCAGCGTTTCCGCAGTGCCAAGCGCCACTTCGGCCTGCACGGCACCGGTGTTGGGATCGAACACCGGGCCCTTGCGCGCCGGCGCTCCACCCGAACCGCCGACAATGAAATGATCGATCTGGCGCATGGGTTTGCTTCCTTTCCTCTCGAATTTGAGCAGCCTCCTGCACCCCGGATGATTTGCAAGCAAGGTGAGAAAATGCGAGGGATACCTGCAATGATGCAGGTTCTTGACTGGAGCGATTTCCAGACCTTTCTCGCCATTGCCCGCGCCGGACAGCTCGCCCGCGCCGCGCAGGCCATCGGCGTCGACGCGACCACCATGGGCCGCCGCCTGCGCCGCCTGGAAACACGCATCGGCGCCACCTTGTTCGAGCAAACGCGCGAGGGGCAGGTGCTGACCGAAGCGGGCGAAGCGATGCTCGTGGAAGTCGAAGCCATGGAACGTGCCGCCAGCCGCATCGCCGAGCATGGCGGCGGTGGGGACAAGGGTTCTTTGGCCGGTCTCCTGCGCGTCAGCCTCTCGGAAGGCTTCGCCAGCTGGATCGTTGCGCCCGCGCTCGGCTTTTTCACCGAAGCGCATCCGCGACTCGTGATCGATCTCGTCGCGAACTCCGGCTTCCTCAGCCCCTCGAAGCGCGAGGCGGATCTCGCCGTCACCCTGTCCCGCCCGCGTGCAGGCCCCGTGATCGCCGGCAAGCTGTCAGACTATCATCTGCGGCTCTATGCATGCCCGGACTACCTTGCCGGCCACGCGCCGCTGCGCCGCGCGGCAGACCTCGCCAAAGGCCATGCACTGGTCGGCTACGTGCCGGATCTGCTCTATGCGCCGGAACTGCGCTATCTGGCCGAAATCGAACCCGGCCTCGCTGCCACCGTGCGCTCGTCCTCGATCAACGCACAGCACCGCCTGATCGCCGCCGGCGCGGGGATCGGTGTCCTCCCGTGCTTTATCGGAGATGCTGACCCACGCCTTGTGCCGGTACTGCCGGAACGCCGCATCACCCGCTCGTTCTGGCTGGTCATGCACAAGGACACGCACAGTCTCGCGCGCGTGCAGGCCTTCAAGACCTGGCTGACGGCGCTGGTGGAGCGAGAGAGGGGCAGGCTTATGCCCCACTAGATCCTCCCCATTTTTCCCGCAGGGACAAATGGGGAGGTGGCCTGCCGAAGGCAGGTCGGAGGGGTACTACTTAAAGCTTCGCCACCGGCGCGTCGTCGCCAAGGTCCTCGTACCACGCCTCGACCGGGCCGGAGAGCTTCAGCGTCAGCGGGTTGCCCTTGCGGTCCATGGTCTTGCCGGCCTGCACGCGCACCCAGCCTTCGGAGATCGAGTATTCCTCGACGTTGCGGCGCACGGTGCCCTTGAAGCGGATGCCGATGCCCCGGCGCAGCTTGTCCGCATCGAAGTACGGGCTGCGCGGATTGATCGCGAGGCGATCGGGCGGCACGTCCGGTCCGGCCGTGGCGGCGGGAGCGGCGGATTCGGGCGATGAAGCGTCTTCGGTCATAGGCCGAGCCAAATATCTTGATCCCCCCACTTGTCAATCAAGCCCCGCCATGGCAGAGGCGCCCGCCTGTCTGGCCGTCCTCTGGCCAAGCGGGCGCGTAGCTCAGTGGTAGAGCACACCCTTCACACGGGTGGGGTCGCAGGTTCAATCCCTGCCGCGCCCACCATCTTTTCAAGCACTTTGAAGAGATGGTGTTGATCCATGGAATCGCATGGAACGTCCGCTACCGGGCTGCATTCAACTGCGCCACCTCCGCAATTCCTTGCTTGAGAACCACGGTCATGATCAGCAAGCGGACGCTCGTCCGCGGGTTCGCGGGAATGTCGTTCGCTAGCCGACAGTTCTGCGCAGGCCTCACTGCACCATCCTGCATCTGGAGCCGGTTTGGGCACACCTGACGCAACTGCGATCCAGCACCATGTGATCCGAGGCCGAGCCTTCAAGTGCCCTCAAACCCATCCCGATGTCCCTGAACTGCACCAGGGCTGATGCTGGCTGACCTGCACGAAATTCGGATCGCCTCATTAACAGTGGTATGTAACGAAAACCCTAGTAAAAGTTATGCCATATTGGATGAAAAGAGGCCGACCATGGCAACGATTCGGATCTCCACTGCTAGTGATGGCAATCAAGGGGATAACCAAAGCTATGGCCCGACCTTCTCGCCTGATGGCACTAAGCTGCTGTTTTACAGTTCTGCTTCGAACCTCGTGCCGGGCGACACCAATGGTAAAGCGGACATTTTCATTAAAAATCTGCTGACCGGTGCGATCAGCCGCGTTTCCACTGGCAGCAGTGCCGGGCAGGGAGACGGGCAAAGCTACGCCCCAGCCTTCTCTCCCGATGGAACCAAGATAGCGTTCTACAGTTTTTCATCCAATTTCGTGCCAGATGACACGAATGGCAACGCCGATATTTTCATCAAGGACCTATCGACCGGCTATGTTACCCGGATTTCCACCGATAGCAGCGGCACACAGGGCAATAATGTCAGCGTTGGAAGCATTGATCCCGCGTTTTCACCCGACGGAACGAAATTGGCATTCGCAAGCTATGCCTCGAACCTCGTACCGAATGACACGAACGGACAGGCAGATATATTTGTAAAAAACTTGATCACAGCCGCAATAGTAAGAGTTTCGACAGATTCCAATAACAACCAAATCAACATTACTAGCGGCCG
Source organism: uncultured Novosphingobium sp. (assembly GCA_964413325.1). GTDB lineage: Bacteria > Pseudomonadota > Alphaproteobacteria > Sphingomonadales > Sphingomonadaceae > Novosphingobium. Next base: position 399,052 of record CAYPRK010000003.1, read on the forward strand.
ACCGGTTTTTTCTCCCGATGGCACGAAAGTAGCTTTTTACGGCCTACCACTGAACATCACCGCAGGCGATCCCAACAAACACTCAGATCTATATATCAAGGACCTGAATACTGGCCAGGTTACTGCCGTATCGACCGATGGCAGTGGCACACTGGGAGGCTCGAACTTTAGCGACCGGCCCGCCTTTTCGCCGGATGGCACGAAAGTCGCCTACTACAGCTACGATCCTGTCCCGAACGGAACCTCTGGCATCCGCAACCTGATGCTTCTGGATCAAACGACTGGCAACGCGATATGTATTTCTACGGACAGCAGCGGCATTGTCGGGAATGGTGACAGCTACGCCCCAGCCTTCTCTCCTGATGGCACGAAACTGACCTTCTATAGCCGCTCATCAAACCTTGTCGCAGGCGACACCAACGACGCCTACGACATATTTGTGAAAGACCTGTCCAGCGGGGCAATCATCCGCATTTCCAACGATAGCAGCGGCAGACAGGGAAACGGGTGGAGTTTTGACCCGACCTTTGCACCTGACGGGACCAAGGTGGCATATACGAGCTATGCATCAAATCTCGTCACAGGTGATACGAATACTGCATCGGATGTTTTCATAACCGACGTCAATCTCGGAACAAATAACACCAATTATACCCCAAAAATTATCAGTAATGGTGGACTTGATATTGTAAATATTTTAGTTCTAGAAAATAGTAATTTTGTTACGGTGGTCAAGGCGCTCGATGCAGACGCCAATCAGACTCTGACGTATTCAATTTCCGGCGGATTGGACGCTAGCTTATTTAATATTAACCAACAGTCCGGCGAATTGTCCTTTAAGTTGGCTCCAAATTTCGAGCAACCCGCAGACGCCGGCGGTAACAATGTCTACGATGTGGTGGTGAAGGTATCTGACGGGTCCCTGTATGATACGCAGAGAATAGCGATAGCTGTTCTGGATGTCGTGAACGAGACAGTCACCGGCACGTCAGCGGCAGATGCCCTGACGGGCGCAGTCGGCAACGACCTGATCGACGGAATGGGCGGCGCCGATACGATGAGTGGCGGGCTCGGCGACGACACCTACATCGTCGACAATGCTGGCGACAAGGTGATCGAACTGTACGGTCAGGGCAACGATACAGTCAAAAGCTCGGTCAGCTATGCTCTTTACGGCCCGATGTATCCTTCGGGAACATTCGTCGAAACGCTGCAACTGACTGGAACGTCAGCCATCAGCGGCACCGGCAACGGGCTTGCAAATACGCTGATCGGCAACAGCGCCAACAACATACTCGACGGAATGAGCGGTGCCGATACGATGAGCGGCGGGCTCGGCAACGATACCTACATCGTCGACAACGTCGGCGACAAGGTGATCGAACTGTACGGTCAGGGCAACGATACGGTCAAAAGCTCGGTCAGCTACGCGCTCAGCGGTCCGATGTATCCCTCGGGAACATTCATCGAAACGCTGCAACTGACCGGAACGTCAGCCATCAATGGCACTGGCAACGGGCTCAACAACGTACTGACCGGCAACAGTGCCAACAACATACTCGATGGCGGCGCCGGGAACGACACGCTCACCGGCGGCGCAGGGGCTGACACGTTTCTGTTCTCGTTCCCGGCAAGCGCATCAAACGCTGACACGATCACCGATTTCGCTGCCGGCATCGACCACATTGCGCTCGCTCGTGGCGCCTTTCACAATTTGCCAGTCGGAGCGGTCAGTTGGGCGATGTTCCATCTGGGCACGGTAGCCACAACCGCCAACGATCATCTGATCTATGATTCAAGCTCAGGGCACCTGTGGTACGATGCCGATGGTACCGGCAGCGCTGCACAAAACCTGATTGCAACGCTCCTGCCGGGAACCCATCTGGCCGCGACCGATGTATTCGTGATCTGACGTCATCCGGCTTTAGAGCCCGCCCTGTCGCGGTCACAGCGTTGGCGCCAGGCCGCGAGCACGCGGCGCAACAGCAAACGCGGTCGCAGGAAGAACGGGAGCACCTTTTCTGACGGGCAAGACGCCCGATTGGCTACATCACCACCGGCATCTCCCCCGGCCCAGGCGGCGCATCGGGCACTTCCACCGCGATCGTACCGTCCTCCACGCGCACCGGGAATGTCCGCAGGTCAGGGTAGGCCCCGCCGAGGCACTTGCCGCTCAGCACATCGAAACGCGCGCCGTGGAGCGGGCACATCACTGCGCCGCGCCGCACGCGGCCTTCGGACAGCAGCGCCGCCTGGTGCGTGCAGCGGTCGTTGACCGCGCGGTAGGTGCCGTCGTCGGCACGCAGCACCAGCACGTGCCAGCCTGCAAGCCGGGTGGCGAGCTTGCCCTCGGCCGGAAACTCGGCCTCGGGGAGAAGGTCATGCCATGTCGAGGTCATGCGGTCGCGGCCCACCATTCTTCCATGACAGGCGCGATCGCGCGAGCGACCAGTTCGATCACCGGGCTGCCCGTCTTCGTGAGGTAGGCAATCGCGCCGTGGCCCTGATCGGCAGGCGCGCCGCCCAGCACGAGTTCCCAGCCGTCCGCCAGCATCGCTTCCGCGCTGTCCGCCACCGAATCGACCCATACGCCAAGATGCGAGGGCCCCAGCGCACGCATCGCGTCATAGGCCGAGCCGGGCACGCTTTCGATCAGCTCCATCCGCAGCGGGCCCTGGTGCGAATAGACCACGCGCAGCTTGGCATCGAGTTGCTCGCCCGCGGCGTTCCACACCGGCATCGGATCGAAGGTGCGCACCGGCGTCCAGGTGCAGCCCATCGTCGTGCTGAAATGCGCCATCGCCGCTTCAAGGTCATCCACGATCACGCCGTGGTGAAAGATACCCGCCAAAATCTCCATTCGCAGCACTCCCGAATGGCCTGCATATCATCTACAAGCCTATGTTTTGAAAGCTAAAATCAGTCCAAAAGCACCCTGAAAACGATCACTTTACAAGCATACATGAATGTTTTTAAACTGCAATCGGAACCCCGTCGTTCCGGGAGAGAGAGTCCGATGTCCGAAGCCCTCACCGCAGATCCCCCTGCCGACGATCTTGCACGCATGGCGTGGGAACGCGAGCGCAATGGCCCGCCGGTCGATTTCCCCGCGCTTCCCTCGATTCCGGGCGGTCGCTACGTGGATCCCACCTTCCTCGCGCTGGAGGAGTCCGGCATGTGGAAGAAGGCGTGGCTCTATGCCGGCCATGTCGACCAAGTCCCTGAGCCCGGCTCGTGGTTCCTCTGCCGCAACACCGGCTCTCCCGTCATCGTCACCCGCACGCTCGCGGGCGACATCCGCGCATACTACAACACGTGCCAGCACCGCGGCGCACCTCTCGTAAAGGAGGAGAGCGGCACTTCGCGCGGGTTCGTCTGCGGCTATCACGGCTGGTCCTACACGCTGGAAGGCAAGCTCACTGCGGTGCGCGACCGGCGCGACTTTGCGGAGAACTTCGACTTCTCCTGCCACGCGCTCAGCCAGGTCCGCTGCGAACTCCTTGGCAGCCTGATCTTCCTCAACGCCGATCCCGATGCCGAGCCGCTGATCCAGCACATCGGCCCGATGGCGGCGGAGCTTGAGCAACTGCAGCTTGAAACCCTGCGCCTCGTCGACAGCCGCAGCTATGAAACCGACTGCAACGTCAAGGTTCTGCTCGACGCGTTCCTTGAGGTCTATCACCTGAAGTCGATCCACGAGAACACGGTGGACCGTTTCCTCGATCACCGGGCGATGATCGTCACGCTCTGGCCCAATGGCCACAGCCGCATGGCGACGCCTAATCGGCGCGAGGGCTGGATCGATCCTGGCACAGTCGGCATGCCCGAAATTCCGACGATCTCGGAGTTCGTGGCGAAGAACAACGTCTCCTATTCGATCTACCCCAATTTCATCATGCCGCCCGCGCCGACCGGCATTCCGCTGCTGCAGTTCTGGCCGATGGGCCCGAACAAGACCCGCGTAGTCTCCACCTGGCTCGCGCCCGAGCATGATCCGGCCAATCCCCATCCGCTGTGGGAAATGCGGATCAAGAACTGGGAGCGCATCCTTTACGAGGACCTGCAGTTCGCGCCGCAGATCCAGGAATCGGTCGAAGGCCCCGGCTTCAAGGGCATGTCGCTCAACTATCAGGAGCGCCGCATCTACAACTGGCACGAAGAGCTGGATCGCCGCATCGGCGTCGAGAACGTGCCGGAACACTTGCGCGTGAAACCGGTGCTCGCGCCGTTCATTACCCGCGAATGACCGATACGCTGTCCCCGCTGGGCACACCCTGGCGGACCTTCGATGACCTTGTGGTGGGCGAGACGAAGATCTCACCCCCGCGCACGGTGACCGAGGTGGAAATCGTCGAGTTCGCCCGCGCGCACGATCCGCAGTGGTTCCACACCGATCCCGAGGCCGCGCGCACTTCGGTGTTCGGGCAGGTCGTCGCGAGCGGCATCCACGTGCTGGCGATCTGGCGGCAAATGGACCACGCGATCAACGGCGATATCGATTTTGTCTGCGGCGTGGGCTGGGACCGCCTGCGCCTCAAGCGCGCGGTCCGCGCCGGCGATACCCTGCGCGTGATGAGCGAGATCATCGCGCTCGAACCCTCGCGCAGCGGTAAGGCGCGCGGCACCGCGATCACACGCTATGCGGTGATCCTCGACGACGGCACCGAATGCGTGACGTTCGAGAGCACCAACCTCGTCTACACGCGCGAGGCGCGCGACAGATCGGCCACCAGCGCTTCCGCAGAGGCATAAGCTTCCGCCATCGCCGCTTCGACTGCCTCAGGCGGTCCATAGGTCGGCCGCAAGTGCACCACATGCACGTCGGTGATCCCGATGAAGCCCAGCCACGCCCGCATGAAGCGCACCTGATGATCGAGCTCTTCGCCGGGCGCGCCGGACCGGATATCGAGCGCACCCGAAGCGACGAGGATCGCGCGCTTGCCTGCGCCCAACCCGTCGACGCCCGTTTCGGACACGCGGAACGCCATGCCCGGCTGGGTGATCGTGTCGATGTACTGCTTGAGCTGCCAGGGAATGCCGAAGTTCCACATCGGCACGCTGAACACGATTGTGTCGAACGACAGGAAGTGCACGACCGCCTCGCCGATCCGGCCCCACGCGGCGCGCACCTCGTCCGCCACCTCGCGACCCTCAATCAGGGCATAGCGGCCTTCGATCACCGGACCAGTGAGCGCGGGCAGATCGGCGGTGCAAGTGTTGAGCGTCTCGACCATCGCGCCGGGGCTAGCCGCCACCAGACCTTCGATCAGACGCTCCGCCACTTTCAGCGAACGCGAACGCGGCCCGCGCGGCGAGCCGATCACATGGAGGATGCGCTGGCTCACAGGTCACCCGCCTGCTTCTGGCCGGGGCCATAGATGTAATCGTCGAGCACCTTGTGGAAGTGGCGAATGCGCAGTTCCTGCTCGCCGATCCACAAACCCGGGAAGCTCTCACTCTTCATTCCGGCCTGCACCGTCGGCAGATTGTAGGCATCCTGATCGAGCACTTGCCCGATGCTGCGCTCGCCGTGCTTGAAGCGGCGGTGCTTCACGCGCTCGGGCCAGGGCTCGCCTTCGGGCACCAGTTCGAACACCCAGACGTCGTAGAGCATCTTGTTCGGGTCAGTCGCATGCGGACGCTGGCGGAACATCATGATGTCGTCCGCATGCACGTTGAGCGCGACATTGGGGAAGATCATGTAGTGATAATCGTCGGTCAGCTGATCATCGTTCAGCGCCGAATAGTCCTTCCCCTGCGCCTTGCCGTGCTTGCGCTTGAACAGCTGCACATCGCGGCGGATATCGCTCACCCGGCCTTCGTAGTCCGCCGGGTCCATCCCCGCATGGCGCATGATCTCGTCGATCGCCGGCGGGATCGTGCTCGGCATGGCGACACGCGGGCTGATCGCGGCGAACGGAATCAGATAGCGGTTGTGCCGCTCGTAACAGTCGATCTGGACGTTCACGTCATCGAGATACCACTGGAGTTGCGGGTGGATGCCCTGCACGTGGTAGGTCTCGTTGAACGCATCGACCGAGGCCTTCCAGTTGCAATCCCACTCCACCGTCACATCGCGCTTCCACGCCATCCGCTCGGGGTGATAGGGCTCGAGGTGGTCCTTGAGCGGCGCGATGTAATCATCGAACGGCGGGGCATCGGGGTTCAGCGAGAACCACACGAAGGCGTTCCACTCGGTCACGGGAAGGCTTGGCAGGGTCATTCCCGGAGGACCACCCTGCGGGAAGGTGCAGAGGTCCGGCAGGCGCTCGATCTTGCCATCCAGCCCGTAAGTCCAGTGATGGTACATGCAGCGGAACTGCTGCGCGTTGCCGATGCCTTCCGGCCGCAGGCGGTTGCCCCGGTGGAGGCAGACATTGGGGAAGCAGCGCAGCGAGCCATCGTGCTGGCGCACGATCAGCACGCTTTCCGTGCCGATCTCGGTGCAGATATAGTCGCCCGGGTTCGGAATGTCGTCCGCCCGCCCGCCCAGCAGCCAGACCTTGGTCCACACCCGCTCCCATTCGAGCTTCATGAACGCTTCGGAGTAATACCGCTCCGCCGGGATCACATCGTGGCCCAGCTCCGGGTCGGGCGCCTTGTCCACCGGCGTACGGCTGGTGTTGGTCTCGGGTGTCACGCGGATCACGTCGACGACGCGCTTCACGTCCATCTTCGACGTATCCCACGTCACCGGCTTATGGGTGGCAGGCTGATCCATCTCAGAAGTGCGTCCGGTTGGTGAAGGCGCCATCGACCACGAGGTGCGAACCGCTGCACCAGCTAGCCGCATCGCTCGCGAGGAACACGATGGCGCGCGCCACTTCCTCGGGCTTCCCAAGCCGCCCCATAGGCTGCTGGCGCAGCTGCGACTGGTAGAACTTCTCCATCGTGCCCTTGATCATGTCCCAGTTGCCGCCCTCGAACTCGATGGGCCCCGGCGAGACGACGTTGACGCGGATGCCATCCTTGCCATGCGCCAGCGCCAGCTGCTTGCCATACGTGATGAGCGAGGCCTTCATGGCGTTGTAGGCCTGCGGGCCGCCCATCGCTTCCAGCGCGCTGGTCGTGGCGACGAGGACGATCGATCCGGACTTGCGCTGCGTCATCACCGGAATCACCGCCTCGATGGCGCGCACCGGGCCCATCACGTCGGTCTCGAACGCGTTGTGCCAATACTTCTCGCTGCCCATGCCGCCGCCGGCCGAGCTCAGCGGGATCAGCACATCGACGCCTTCCAGTGCCTCGATGGCCCATTCAAGCCATGCCTTGTAATCGTCCGCCTTCTTCACGTTGCACGGCTTGCCGACGATCTTGGTGCCATAGCGCGAAAGCGCCGCCACCGCGTCCTTCACGCTGTCCTCGCCGCGCGCGCTGATCGCCACGTCCGCGCCTTCGCGTGCCAGGATCTCGGCCACCGCATAGCCGATGCCGCGCGCACCGCCGACGACGATCGCCTTCTTGCCCTGAAGTCCCAGATCCATGCCTTGTCCTTTCCTGCGGCGGGGCTACCTTCGCGCTCATGGCGCATGGCCCCAAATGCCCGCTCCTCTTGTCGCCGCGCACTCTATGGAGGTGGGGCTCACCCGCCAAGAAAAAAACATGCTTGAATGCTTTTTTATCGTCCGTCATAGCGGACCCAAGTGCCGCGAAACGGCCAGACGAAATGGGAGAATCATGGGGCATTCAAGGCGCATCACCAGCACGGAAACCCACGCGTGAGCGGGCGCGGAAAAGGCCCTCTGGCGGGCGTGCGCGTGCTCGATCTGACCGCCGTGCTGATGGGCCCCTATGCCACACAGATCTTCGCCGATCTTGGCGCGGACGTGATCAAGATCGAAGGCCCTGCCGGGGACACAACCCGCTTCATCCCGCCGGGACCTGACCCGACGCGCGGCGCGATGTTCCTCAACGTCAACCGCGGCAAGCGCAGTCTCGCGCTGGATCTCAAGCAGCAGGCCGCGCGCGATGCCGTGCTGCGCCTTGCCAAGGATGCGGACGTCTTCATCCACTCGATGCGCGCGCAGGCCATCGCCCGCCTCGGGCTCGATTACGCCGCGCTCAAAGCCGCAAACCCCAAGATCATCTACGCCAATCTCTATGGCTACGGCCGCAGCGGCCCCTACCGCGACTACCCGGCCTATGACGACATCGTCCAAGCCGCCTCGGGCATTGTTGATCTGCAAGCCAAGCTATCGAACGGTGAGCCGACCTACAGCGCCACCGTCATTGCCGACAAGGTGGCTGGCCTCACCGGTGCCTACGCCGTGATCGCCGCGCTCTATGCGCGCGAGAAGACCGGCGAGGGGCAGGAAATCGAAGTGCCGATGTTCGAGACCTTGGTATCCTTCGCCGCGACCGAGCACATCTGCGGCTCGCTGTTCGATCCGCCGCTCGGGCCGCCGGTCTATCCCCGCGCCACCTCGCCCTCGCGCCGCCCCTACAAGACGGCGGACGGCCACGTCGGCGTGATGATCTACAACGACAAGCAGTGGCAGGCCTTCTTCCGCGAGCTTGGCAACCCCGCTTGGTCGGACGATCCCATGTTCGCCTCGATGCGCAGCCGCAGCGAAAATATCTCGGCAGTGCTGGCGAACGTCGAGAAGGTCATGGTCACCCGCACGACCGACGAATGGATGGACTTGTTCCGCCGCGCCGAAATCCCCGCAACCCCCATCGCCTCGCTCGAAGACCTGCTCCACGATCCGCATCTTGAGGAGACGGGCTTCTGGCACAGCGCCGAAACGGAGCTTGGCACCTTGCGCTATCCCGGTATCCCGACGAATTTCTCCGGCACCCCCGGCGCCATAGGTGATCCCGGCCCGCGCCTCGGCGCTGACAGCAGCACGGTCCTTTCCGAAGCCGGGTTCGGTGAAGACGAAATCGCAGGCCTCGTCGCTTCAGGAGCAGTCTTGTCATGAACGGTCCTTCCGCCGAATGGGATGCAGCGCTTGCCGAAGGGCACTTCCTGATCCAGCAGCCGGTGGGCGGCGGGAACGCCGTCTTCCCCCCGCGCGCCTTTGCCCCCGGCACGGGCGCGGAGCTGGAATGGGTCGAGGCCTCAGGCCACGGCACCGTCTATTCCGCCACCTGGATCCAGCGCAAACCACCCGAGCCGCCCTACAACGTCGTGCTCGTCGATCTGGCGGAAGGCGCGAGGCTGATGGGCCGCGTCGAGGGCGTAACACCCGAAACGCTGCAGATCGGCATGGCCGTCAAGGCGCGCATCATCGCCGGGGAAACCCCGGTCCTCGTTTTCGATCCGGTGGAGCAGGCCCATGGGTGACATCTTCCCGCGCGGCCGCGTTTCGGTCGCTGGTGCTTCCACGTTCGGCGTCGGGGAAATGCCCGGCCACTCGACCATCGAGATGGCGGGCAAGGCGGTTCAGCTTGCGCTTTCCGATGCCGCGATCAACCTCTCCGAAGTGGATGGCCTGTTCATCGCGCTGCCCGACGATCTCTTCGCCGGTCTCAGCCTCGCGCAGTACCTCGGCCTTCATCCGCGCTTTACCGACAACAACCGCGCCGGTGGTGCCTCGTTCATGAGCCACCTCGTGACGGCGTGCATGATGCTAGATGCCGGGTATCTCGATTGCGCGGTGATCGCTTACGGCGCCAACCAGCGCTCCAGCGGCGGCAAGCTTTCCACCCCGGCCCGCCCGGACCGGTGGGATGCGCCCTACAATCCGATGTACCCGCTCTCGTTCTACGCGCTCGCCGCCGCGCGCCACATGCACCAGTACGGCACCACGCGCGAGGAACTGGCCAGCGTCGCCGTCGCCGCGCGCGAATGGGCGAACACCAACCCCGAAGCCTTCGCCAAGGGCCCGCTGACAATCGAGGACGTGGTGAATTCGCGCCTCATCAGCAGCCCGATCCGCGCCCGCGATTGCTGCCTCGTCACCGACGGCGCCGCCGCCTTGGTGCTCACTCGCACCGACCGCGCCAAGGATGGCCCCAAGCCCCTCGTGCCCGTGCTCGGTGCAGCCGCCGCCACCTGGTACAACTCGGTCACGCAGGCGGACGACATCACCGTCACCGCCGCCGCCGAATCCGGGCCGCGCGCGATGGCCATGGCCGGCCTTACGCCGGGCCAGATCGACACAGTCCAGCTCTACGACGCCTTTACGATCAACACGATCCTGTTCCTTGAAGACCTCGGCTTCTGCCCCAAGGGCGAAGGCGGCAAGTTCGTGGCGAGCGGCGCGATTTCCCCGGGCGGTTTGCTGCCGGTCAACACCAATGGCGGCGGCCTCTCGTGCTGCCATCCGGGCATGTACGGCATGTTCGCCATGGTCGAAGCCGTGCGCCAGATGCGTGGGGAAGCGGCGAACCAGATCGCGGGCGCCAAGACCGCGCTGGCCCATGGCAACGGCGGCACGCTCTCGGCACAGGCGACGGTGATCTTCGGGAACGCCGAGACGGTCTAGTTCGAGCCGGGACCAAACCAAACCCCGCTCACCCTGAGCTTGTCGAAGGGTGCTGGCGCGATTGTCGCGTCTTATGCTTCGACAAGCTCAGCATGAGCGGATCTTGGGGATTGTGCCCTATTCCCCCAGACCTAATTCCTCGATCAGCCCAGCGCGCAGCTTGAACTTCTGGATCTTCGAGGTCGACATCGGCCACTCGCTGACGACGCGCACATGGCGAGGGATCTTGAAGCCCGCCAGCTTGCCCTTGCAGTGCGCGATAAGCTCGGCCTCGTCCGCGCTGGAGCCCTCTGCCAGTTCGATGAACGCCGCCGCCACTTCGACATAGCGGTCATCGGGAATGCCGACGACTTGCGCCAGCTTCACCGCCGGGTGCGTCTGCAGCATCGATTCGATCTCCGCCGCCGCCACGTTCTCGCCGCCCACCTTGAGCATGTCCTTGGTGCGGCCATGGAACATCACGTTGCCGCCCGCATCCACGGAGCCGACATCGCCGGTATGGAACCAGCCATCGCGGATCGCCTCGGCCGACTTTTCCGGCGCGTTGTAGTAGCCCTTGAGCATGTGCGGCCCGCGCAACACGATTTCGCCGCGCTCGCCCGCGCTGCAGTCGAGCCCGGTCTCGGGATCGACGATGCGCATTTCCCAGTCCTCGAGCGGGAAGCCGCAGCGCCCGGTGCGCACCTCGAAGCTGTCGTCCAGGCGGCTGGTCGAAACCGTGCCCGCAGCCTCGGTCAGGCCATAGGTGCCCACCTGGATCGTGTGCGGCATGGCCGCGACGACTGCGTCCTTGATCCACGCCGGCTGCACCGCGAAGTTCGAGTTCATCACCCGCAGCTTTGAAAGATCGGTTGTCTTGAACGTCGGGTGATTGATCAGGTCCTGCATGATCGTGACGAAGCTGGGATAGGCAATCGTCGCCCCTTCCGCGCCCAGCATCGCCAGCGCCTGCCCGGCTTCGAAATGCGGCACGGTCATGTAGACCCCGCCCAGATCGAGGATCATCGTCATCGGCAGGATGCCCGCGATGTGGAAGATCGGCAGCGGCGACCACACCTTGTCGTCCGCCTTGCAGAGGTAACGCTTGCCCAGATTGCGGCTGTTGCCCACTTGCGCGCGGTGCGAGATCAGCGCGCCCTTGGGGTTTGCGGTCGTGCCGCTGGTGTAGAGGATCATCGCGATGTCTTCGGGGTCGACATCGTCGATGCGGCGATCAATCAAGGCCGCCTCGGTCCCATCACCCAGCGCCAGCGCTTCGGCGACAGGCAACATCCCGTCCGCACCTTCGGCATCGAGCGAGATGATCGTGTGCAGCATCGGCGCTTCATCAAGGCTGAGGCCCCGCGCCGGATCCGCACCCGCCAGCGATGGCAGCGCCGCGCGCACGCGGTCGCGGTAGTCGAGCCCCTCCGCCACCTTGCCCGCAGTCACGAGCACGACAAGGTCCGCGTCGCGGGTCAGATAGGCCAGTTCATGCGACTGGTAGCGCGCGTTGATTGGCACTGCGACCGCGCCCGCCATCGCGATCCCGTAGAATGCCTCGATGAATTCAGGGCAAGTCGGCATGAACAGGCCGACATGCTGGCCCGGTTGCACGCCCAGCGCGATCAACGCTGCGGCCCACTGGCGCGCGGCCTGATCAAGCGCGGTGTAGGTGATCCGCCGATCCGGGAAGACCACGGCCTCGCGCGGCCCGAAGGCCGCTGCCGAAGCGCGGATCATCCCGCCCATGGTGAGGACAGGTGCAGCGGCGTGTGACGGCTGGTCGGTCATGCATCCCCCGGCCCCATGGGCCTCTTATTGGTCTTGGCGTGGAGATACACAGCATGCTGAAAAAGACAATCATATCTGTCTTTTTCCGTGCGATGCGTTACCACTTTCGAGAGTGCGGCAGGCAAGGGCCGCACCGTTGATTCGATGTGCTTCATGCCATCCACATGCCGCCGCCATGAAGCGGTCCGGGGCACTTGTCCCCGAACCGGACACGGCAGCGGTTTTACGTGGCATGAAAACACATTAAGGACGTTTTCAAGGCGCGCCGGCACCGGTGCGCAGCGGTTCAGGCAAGTAGAAACGCATGGCTCTATCACGCACGCGGGCGGCACGGCCCGCCCCTCGGCCCGCACGCCCGGCGGCTGATCGTACGCGCACTCTCCAGGCGGCAAAAGCGGCGCAAACCCGCGCCCGCCTGATCGACGCAACCGTGCGCTGCCTCGTCAAATACGGCTACGCCAATACCACCACGCCCAAGGTTGCCGAGGAAGCCGGCCTTTCGCGCGGCGCAATGGTCCACCATTTCGAGAACGGTTCGGCGCTGATCAAGGCGGCCATTGCCGAACTCCATGAAAAGCGCCTGCGCGCATTCCGCCGCGCGGCGGACCGGCCCGAGCACGAAGTCACCGACCTCGTCGAGACGTACTGGCGCCAGCTGCAGAAGCCCGCGTTCATCGCGTTTCACGAGCTGGCGGTCGCCGCGCGCACTGATGCGGATCTCGCTTCGATCCTTTCGCCCCTGCAGGACGAGTTCCGCGAAAAGTTCAATGCGCAGGCCGAAGCGCTGTTCCCCGAATGGCTCGGCTCGCCCAACTTCGCCCTCGCGATGACACTCTCGCAGACGATCCTCGAAGGGATGGCGATCTCGCTGCAGACGGGCGGCATGGACCAGGCCCAGGTCGACCCGATGCTGCGTCATCTCGAAGCCCAGATCCGCGCGCTTGCACCCGCACCGAAGGGCTGATCCCCGCCGTTTTGCGCGCCACCGCAAAGCGCCGCCAAACCCCCGCACGCCTTGCGCAAATCGCGTTTCGAAAACGCAAATCAAAATCAAACCTGTTTGTTTTTTCTGCGCGGGTGTTCTAGCAAGGCGGGAACAAACGAATGGGGGATGAACCGTTGAACGCGCCTGATCTGCACGCCCCGCGCATCTTCCGTCCCGAACCCGGCGATCCCGGTCGGCCCAAGCGCGGGCTTGATGAAGAAGCGCTGCGCACACAGCAGACGATTTTCCGCGAAGACCTGCTCGCTGGCCACACCATCCTGATCTCAGGCGCGGGCAGCGGCATGGGCAAGGCCGCCGCGTTCCTGGCCGCCAAGCTCGGCGCCAATGTCGCCATCTGTGGCCGCACGAAGGAGAAGCTGGACGCAACGGCAGACCTGATCCGCGAGGAAACCGGGCGGGAGATCCTCTGCCTTGAAGCCAACATCCGCGATCCCGAAGCGGTCGAGGCGATGATCGGCGCGGTCCACGATCACTTCGGCGGGCTCGACACGCTGGTCAACAATGCCGGCGGCCAGTTCCCGCAGGACGCGATCGATTTCAGCCGCAAGGGCTGGCTCGCGGTGATCGACACCAATCTCAACGGCACCTGGTGGATGATGCAGGAAGCCGCCAAGCGCTGGCGCGCCGATGGCAAGGCCGGCCATGTCATCAACATCGTCGCCAATGTCGAACGCGGCATGCCGCAGGCCGCGCACACCTGCGCGGCGCGCGCTGGCGTGATCTATCTTTCGAAGACGGTCGCCACCGAGTGGGCGCCGCATAACATCCGCGTCAACTGCATCGGCCCCGGCGTGATCGAGACCGAAGGCTTCCGCATGTATCCGGAAGAAGCGCTCGCCCGCTTCCACAAGGCCAATCCGCTCAAGATGCGCGGCAATGCGTGGGATGTGGCGGAGGCCATCGCCTATCTCGCCAGCCCGGCCGGCCGCTTCATCAACGGTGATCTGATGATCATCGACGGCGGGCAGGCGCAATGGGGCGTGATCTGGCCGGCGGGCATGCCGGACTATTTCTCGGAAGACGGCGCGGCCTGAACCGCCCGCGATAAGACAGGAGAGCGAATATGGGCCGGCTTGAAGGCAAGGTGGCGCTCGTCACCGGCGGTGGATCGGGTCTTGGCGCGGCGGACTGCGAGGCGCTTGCCGCTGAAGGCGCCAAGGTCGTCGTCACCGACGTGAACCTTGCGGCCGCGCAGGCCGTGGCAGACAGGATCGGCGCCAATGCCATGGCCCTCGCGCTCGACGTGGCCGACGAGGCGCAGTGGATCGCCGCTTATGCCGCGACCGAGGAAAAGTTTGGCGGGCTGCATGTGCTGGTCAACAATGCCGGCGTCGTCCTCAACGCCGATGTCGAGGACACCGATCTCGACAAGTTCCGCTGGGTCAATTCGATCATGATCGACGGCGTGTTCCTTGGCATGAAGCACGCGATCCCGCTGATGAACAAGAGCGGCGGCGGCTCGATCATCAACATGTCATCGGTCGGCGCGCTGCTCGGCTATCCGATCTTCTTTGCCTATTCCGCAGCCAAGGGCGCAGTCCGCTCGATGACCAAGTCCGTCGCCGTCATGGCGCAGGTCAAGGGCTACAAGATCCGCTGCAATTCGGTGCACCCCGGCGCGATCGAAACGCCGATGGTCCAGCAGGCGGAAGGCCGCCCCGGGCAGGCCAACGCCATCCCCGATGGCGTGCTGCCGCATGGTTCGGCAGGCCACCCGAAGGATGTCGCCGCGCTGGTCGTGTTCCTCGCGAGCGACGAAAGCCGCTACATCACCGGCGCCGAACTGGTAATCGACAACGGGCTGACGATCCGGCCATTCTGAGGGCGGGCAACTACCCACAAAAAAGGGGCGCGGAAGTCATCTTCCGCGCCCCTTTTTTGTGTCATCAGGCCCCCATCATCCGGTCGAGCTCTGCGTGGAAATGCCGGAGGCGCCCCTCCTGTTCGCTCCACAGCGGCCCGCGGAAGCCCCGCGAGCGCGCGCCCTTCTGCACCACAGGCAGCAAGTCGCTGTCCTGATCGAGCACTTCGCCAAGGCACGGCGGCTCGCCCAACCCGGTGTGGATCACGTCCGGCCGGGTCCGGCCTGAAAGGTCGACCTCTTCGCCCATGCCCATCCACGCGGGCGCCGAATAGCCGGGCGCATCGACATGGCGGTAGAGAATGCAGGTATCATAGGTGAACTGGTTCGGATCGCTGGCGTGCGGAATGAACCGGTGGAGGAACACCGCCTCCGGGTGGCATCCGATCTGCACGTTCGGAAACACCGAATAGACCACCGAATCCGAAAGCTGGCTGTCGCTGAACCGCTCGTAGCGCAGCCCCAGCTCGTCCGAACGCTTGCGCTTCGCCTGCTGCACGGCGGTGCGCGTCTCGCGCGCCGAACCCTCGTACGTCTCCGGATCGATGCCCGCATCGCGCAGCATCATCTGGATGCCGGGGTTCACGCTTTCCTGATCCGGAAAACGCGGGCTCGGCTGCGCAAAGGGCACGAACTGGCGGCTGAGCCCGCCCGGCCACAAGTCGATCTGCGTACGGTCGTCCATCAGGCACTGCGTCTGCGGGTGCACGGCATGGAGGTGGTAGATCTCCGCAAACGCGTCGACCCCGCCCTTCCAGTTCGAACCCCAGTCCGACCGGCGGTGCTGGACCACGTACATCTGGTCGATCTCGTAGAGCTCAAGCTGCCCGAGGATCGGGCCAAGGAACGCTTCGAGCGGCTGGATGTCCGGATCCATCGCGAGGAACACCAGCCCCGCCGCCACTTCGCAGCGCACCGAGGTGAGGTCCGTCCCGTGGCACAGGACTTCGGGACGGAACGTTTCCTTGTCGGTCACCGATGTGCAGGTGCCATCCAGCGCGAACTTCCACGAGTGGAACGGGCAGGAGAACTGGCTCAGCGAGCCGAAATCGGTCGTCACCAGTTGGCTGCCCCGGTGCGGGCAGACGTTGTAATGGGCCTTCACCGAACCATCATCATCGCGCACCACGATGAAGCTTTCCGGCCCGATGTCGAACTTCATGAAATCGCCCGGTTCGGGAATGTCTGAAACCGGCCCCGCGAGCAGCCAGCTCTTCGCGAAGACCTTGTCCCATTCCTCGGCTGCATAAGCCGCGCTCACATAGCGGTCCGGCGAAGGCCGCCCCGTGCCGTTGTCGATCCGCGGCGCCCGCGCATCGAAGGGAAAGCGCTTGCCGGTGTGAATGTCCCAAAGGTCCAAGGCGTTCATTGTCGTTTCCCGATCATGATTGCGGGCCGCCGCGCAGTTTTACCCGCATGGCGACCCGCAGACTTCATCACGTGCCCGAAGCCCGCATCAGGGACCGCGGAACTTCACGCCGATTTCGACGCCGTAGTACCGCGGCGCACCGAAGTTCGAGTTGAGCCACAGGCCCGCCACGTTCTGCGAAGCGATCCGATAGCGCTCGTCGGTCAGGTTCCGGCCAATCGCCTTGATGTAGTACTTGTCGTCGATCTGCGAGATCGTCAGCGAGGCGTTCACCAGCGTGCGGGCGTTGAGGAACGTGTTGCCCGCCGCATCAGTGATCGACTGCGTGTTGAGGTTCTTGGCAGTGTAGGCCGCCGAGGCATTGGCGATGATCTTGTAGTCCTTGCCAAGCGGCACTTCATAGGCACCGTCGATCGTCCACTGCCACTTGGGCGCGCGGTCCAGTGGCGCGTCCGCGAGGTTGTAGCCGGCGCCCGGGGCGGTGTACTGGTTGTACTTGCCGTCCTGGAAACCGAGCACGCCGCGCAGGGTGAAGCCCTTGAACAGGCGCGCCGTCGCTTCGGCCTCGATGCCCTTCACCGTGGCGCTCGCCGCGTTGACGAACAGGGTGACCTGGTTCGGGTTGCCGTTGACCACGATCGGCACGTTGAGCTGCTTCTGCAGATCCTTGTACTTCACGTAGAAGCCGGTGAGGTTGAAGCGCAGGCGGTGATCGAGGAGCTCGGTCTTGATCCCGGCCTCGAACGAATCCGCAGTTTCCGGACGGGTCGCGCGCGCCGCTTCGCGGAACGCGTTGAGGTCGCTCGCGAAGGCCGCGAAGCCGCCGATCTGGTCGTTGAACCCGCCTGCCTTGAAGCCGCGCGAGTAGTTCGCATAGGCGTAGATATCTGGCGTCGCCTGATAGCCCAACGTCACGCGCCAGGTCGGCTTGTTCGACTTGTTGTTCACAGTGACTACGTTGGCCGGGAACTTGAACACGCTCGCGCCCAGGGCTTCGGTGATCTTGATCGAAGGATCAAAGCCGCCGTTCAGTTCGGGAATGAAAGCCTGATTGCGGCCATACCAGGTCTTGTTTTCCCAGGTGTAGCGCATGCCGCCCGTCAGCGAGAGCTTGTCGGTGAGCTTGTAGGTGCCCTCGGCGAAGACCGCCTTCGAGTTGGACCGCTGCGCGTTGCACAGGATGTAGGGCGTGTCGTTCCAGTTGCCGAACGGCAGCGGGCCGGAGGTCAGATCAAGGAAGCCGAGGATCTGCGCAACGCAGAAGTCCACCGTCTCGCGCTGGTAGAACCCGCCGATGACCGCATCGAACGCCGTGCCGGTGTTGGTGGCAAAGCGCAGTTCCTGCTGGAAGGTCTTGCGGTTGTCGTCACGCGTCGCATCGAAGAACGAGAGCGGCGTGCCATCGAGCCCGATCGGCGCAGCGCCGGCATAGGAGTTCGGAATGCGCGAGATCTGGCGGCGCCAGCCGGTGACCGAGGTCAGCTTGCCGAAGTCGAAGTCGTAGTCGGCATTCAGATAGAAGCCATCGACCGAGATCCGCTGGCCGTCCTTCATCTTGATGAGGCCGTCCTGACGGTAGGTCACCGCAGCATTATCGAGCGGATCGCTGCTGTTCGGGTTCTGACGGACCGTATTGAGAATGTCCGTCAGGAACGGCGTCGTGCCCTTGTAGACGTAGTTCTCGTTGACCGAGGGCACCGTCTGCGAACGATCCCGCAGCCATTCGTACTGCGCGAGGATGCGCAGGCGGCTGGTCGGCTCCCACAGCAGCTTGCCGCGCAGGTTGACAACGTCCTTGCCGCCAGCAGACTTGCCGTCGAGACAGCCCGAAACACCGGTGAAATTGCCCGGAACGAAGCTCACCACCGGGCCGTAGCAGGCGCCATTCTTGTAGTAGCCATCCGACTTCTCGGCCCCGGCGACAACGCGCAGCGCCATGTTGTTGAAGATCGGAACGTTGGCCGCCAGCTGCCCCTTGTAGGTACCGAACGAGCCGAATTCCGCACGGCCGTCGACGCCGACCACGCCGAGTTCGGGCCGCTTGGTCTTGACCGTGACCGCACCACCAGTGGTGTTCTTGCCGAACAGCGTGCCCTGTGGGCCGCGCAGCACTTCGACCTGCGCCACGTCGAACGTATCGAGCAGCTGGGTCTGCACCGAAGGCACCACGAAGTCGTCGACGAGCACCGCAACCGGCGGTTCGAAGTAGACGATGATCGAGGTCTGGCCGACGCCGCGCATCGCGAACGATGCGGCGTTGAAGTTGGTGATCGTGTTGGCCGAGAAGTTCGGCACGAACGCGGCGAGATCGCCGATATCGCGCGGGCTCGACTGGCGGATCAGCGAAGCATCGACCGCGGAAACCGCAACCGGCGTGCGCTGCAGGTTGGAATCGCGGCGGGTTGCCGTCACGACGATTTCGTTGAGGCGATCGCTCGCCATCTCGTCGGCGCTCGACTGTGTCTGCGTCGTCTGCGCTGCCTGCGGCTCGTCATTTGCGCCGCCCGCTGCTGCGTATGCCGGTGCTGCCATCATCGCTGCGGCAATTGCGCCGAAAGCGGCCGACCAGCGAAGGTCCCTCAGTGCCATCCCCATCTCCTCATGCCCCGCATTTAGGTGCGGTGTGGGTCCAAGGATAAACTCCGGGACGCATTTTGCAAGCAGACATGTATGTTTTTTTAGAGAGGCGGCGCCGCCTCCGTACTCGCCGCGCCCGGCGCTGCCGCACGCCGCCCGCGCCCTTGCATATCCGCGCGTATCCGGCGCATCTGCCTGATCGCATTGCGCTTCCCGCATCGGCGCGCGCCGAACCGCATTGACGTGGACCGCATCCAAACATTCATGATTGTTTTCAGGTTGCGCCCGGCTATCATGCCCGCAAGGACGGACGGCGCGAAGCCGTCCGCGGGAGAGAAAGCACAGCAGAATGCCCAATCCGGGGGCCGATCTGGAAGCGCGCATCGCGCGGCTGGAAGCCGAAAGCCAAATCCGCCAACTCGTCGCGCGCTACTGCTTCGACATCGATGACCGCAACATCGATGCCGTCCGCGCGCTGTTCGCCGATGATGCCGTGCTGCGCTCGCACGATGGAGTGATGCACGCCGCTGGCCCCGATGCGATCATGGCCCAGTTCGATGGGCGCTTTTCCGTGCTTGGCCCCGGCCACCATGTGATGCACGATATCCAGATCGATTTCGTGGATGAGGAAAACGCCACCGGGCGCGTCGCCGGTCATGCCGAACTGATGCGCCACGGCAAGATGATGGTCGCCGCAATCCGCTACGATGACCGCTACCGCAAGACCGCCAAGGGCTGGAAATTCGTCGAGCGCGTGATCGGCTTCCTCTACTACGTACCGGTCGAGGCCTATCCGAACATCCTCGCCCGGCCGGACCGCAACCACGCCTATGCCGAGCCCAAGCTCGCCGATTACCCCGAACGCCTGCCGAGCTGGACCGCCTACGAAGCGGCGCACAAGCGCTAACCGAAAGACCCGACGATGGCCTTTTCCTTCCTCTCCCGCTTCCGCATTCGCGCCGACAAGGAGGCCGAATTCATTGCCCTCGCCAGGGAGATGGAGGCCCTCGCCCCGTCCGAGCCGGGCACGCTTGCCTATCAGTTCTACCGGCTTGCCGAACCCGGCATGTTCGCGGTCTACGAACGGTTCAAGGATGAGGAAGCCGATCAGGCGCATATGGCCTACCCGCACAACCAGCCACTGATCGAGCGGATGATCGCCTGCATGGACGGCTCCTACACGCGCGAGCTGCTCTACGACCTCGAAGCCGGGGCCTGAGACCATGAGCGGAAAGAGCTTCATTGCCGAACTGCGCACCAAGCCGGAAAAGCGGGACGAACTGATCGCGCTGCAGACCGAGCTCAAGCAGCTCGTCTTTGCCAACGAGCCCGGGGCCGTCGTCTACGAACTGTTTCAGGACGAGGAAGACCCGGACCTGTTCCAGTGCGTTGCCACCTTCAAGGACGACGCCGCGTTCGAAACGCACATGCACATCGATTTCCATGACCGGCTCGTTCCGCCGATCCTCGCGTGTCTGGCCGAGGACATGAAGCTCAAATTCTACCGCTCGCTCGATTGAAGAGGCCACACAAGATGCTGCTCAAATCCGGCCGCCTTGCGGTCCTTTCCGGCCTCGCCACCCTCGCGTTTGCTGCGGGGCTCCCCACTGTCCTTGGCGCCGCTACGCCGACGCGGATCAAGTCCACCGAGGACATGAACTCCCGCGCCGGCCCCACGATCAACCCGGAAACCGCCCCCGGCCGCCCGCTGTTCGAGCAGCACTGCGCGATATGCCACCTCGGCGGCGTGCCAAAGGCGCCTTCGCCCAATTTCCTTGCCATGCTGGCGCCCGATGCGATCGTTTCCGCCCTGACGAACGGGGTGATGCGCCAGCAGGCCGCGAGCCTGACTCCGGCCGAGAAGGTTCAGGTCGCCGAATACCTCACCCGCACGCCCTATGCCTCGTACCAGCGCCCGGCCCCGCCGCCGCGCTGCAAGGGGGCTGCGGCAAAGTTCGACATGACCGATGTCCCCGCCGACATCGGCTGGGGCCATGACAACCGCCGCTTCATCCCCGCCAGCGTTGCCGGGCTCGCCAAGGCCGATGTGCCCAAGCTCAAGCTGAAATGGGCCTTTGCCTATCCGGCAGCCACGCATATCCGCTCGCAGCCCACCGTCGCGTGGGGCACGCTGTTCGTCGGCAGCCAGGACGGCACCATCTATGCCTTCGATCCGGACACCGGCTGCACGAAGTGGACCACTCGCCTCAGCGCCGAAGTCCGCACCGCGATCGTCGCGGAAGCCTCGACCAAGCGGCTCTATTTCGGCGACCTTCTCGGCAAGGTCCATGTGCTCGACGCGCTGACCGGCAAGGAAATCTGGGCGCAGCGCATGAGCGATCATGCCGATGCCACGATCACCGGCACGCCCACGCTCGGCGGTGGCCTGCTCTACGTGCCGGTCTCCTCGCTCGAAGTCGTGCAGGCGGGCAATCCCGCCTACCCTTGCTGCACCTTCCGCGGCTCGGTCGTCGCAGTCGATCCCGCAACCGGCGCAGAAAAGTGGCGCGCCTACACGGCGGGCCAGCCCGTACCGCAGGGCAAGACGAGCGACGGCACGCCGATCCTCGGCCCCTCCGGCGCGCCCGTCTGGAACAGCCCGACTTATGACGCCGCCACGAACCGCGTCTACTTCGGCTCGGGCGAGAACTACTCTACCCCCGCCGATGACGGTTCGGACGCGGTCTTCGCAGTCGATGCCACCACCGGCAAGCGCATCTGGAGCACCCAGCTCACGCTTGGCGATGCGTGGAACGTCGGCTGCATGATGGGCCTCGGCTCCTGCCCCAAGGAAGGCGGACCGGACTACGACGTCGCCGCCTCGCCGCTGCTGATCGATACAGGTAACGGCGCCAGGATGCTGGTCATCGGCCAGAAGTCGGGTCAGGCCTGGGGCCTCGATCCCGCGACCGGCAAGGTCAAGTGGATGACCAGGCTCGGCCACGGCGGCACGCAGGGCGGTGTCCACTTCGGCATGAGTGCCGAGGGCAACCGCGTGTTCGTCCCCATCAACGACATGGCCGATACCGGCGACGCACGCCTCTATGATCCCGCCATCCGCGGCGCCGGCCTCCATGCGCTCGATGCCGCCACCGGCAACGTGATCTGGCAGGCCAAGGCCAAGGACAATTGCGAGGGCCGCAAGTTCTGCGACCCCGGCATTTCCGCAGCAGTCACCAGCATCCCGGGCGTCGTCTTCGGCGGCCATCTCGATGGCATGCTCCGCGCCTACGATGCCGATACCGGCGCCATCCTCTGGCAGTACGACACCACCCAGCCGATGCCCGCCCTCGGCGGCCAGACGGCCAAGGGCGGCTCGATGAGCGGCCCCGGCGCGGCGGTGTGGAAGGGCAAGGTCATCGTGAACTCGGGCTACGGCATGTACAGCCACGCCCCCGGCAATGCGCTGATGGTGTTCGACGTCGCCAAGTGAACGACTGACGCAAAAAGGGGCTGGCGGAGCGATCCGCCAGCCCCTTTTTCGTGCGCCCTTCTCAGCGCTTCTTCGCCTCGAACTCGATATGCAGCGCCTTCAAGCTGCGCAGCAGAAAGTGCGGGTGCACCGAAAAGTCGTTCGCCCCGTCCGCAAAGTGCATGTCCTCGAACCGGTCGACCACCGCCTGAAAGCCCCAGGTCAGCTCCCGCCGGGCCAGCGGCGCGCCAAGGCAGTGGTGCGTGCCTGAGCCAAAGCCCATGTGCGATCCCGCCTTGGGCCGGTCGAGATCAAGCTTCTCCGGGCATTCGAACACGCGCTCGTCGCGGTTCGCCGCTGCAAAGCGCACGTTCACCAGCGCGCCCTTGGGAATCACAGCGCCGTCCAGTTCGGTATCCTTTGCGCAGAAGCGCATCAGGCTCTGCACCGGCGATTCCAGCCGCACGACCTCCTCGACGAAGGTCTTCATGTACCGCTCGGGATCGGACTTCAGCTTGTGCCAGACGTCCTTGTTCTCGATCAGCAGCTTCATCCCCGCCGCGAGGGCATTGGTCGTCGTCTCACTGCCGCCGACAAAGGTGTCCGCCATCATCTCGGCATGGAGTTCGTTGTCGTTGAGCGGACGGCCCCAGCCCTCGATCACCGTGTTGACCAGCACGCTGATCAGGGAGTCGTCAGGGTTCGCCCGCAGCCGTTCGAAGATCGGCTGGAAATAGTGCTGCGCCTCGATCTCGCGATCGACCATCTCGATCTCGTCTTCCTCGGGCAGCATCATCGAGATGCGCTTGAAGAAAGCATCGGTCCACCGCTTGATCTTCCACATGTCCTCGCGCTTCGCGCCCATCTGCTCGCCGATGATATAGAGCGGCAGCGGCACGCAGAACTGGCTGACCCATTCGCAGCGCCCATCCGCCACGAAGCCGTCGATCAGCTCGTAGGCCAGGTTCTCCACCAGCGGATCGATTTCCTTGATCCGGCTCGGCTTGAACGCCTCGTTGAACATGGCGCGCATCTGCTTGTGGTTCGGATCGTCGCGCCCGCTGAGCGTCGGCTCGGGCAGCCAGCCGCGCTCCTTGAAGCGCTCGACCACCTTGCGCTGCCGCTCGACATTGGCGGAAAGCGTCTGCAGCCCGATCGAGCGCGGGCTGCTCGGGAAGGTCTCGGAATCGAGCAGCACCCGCCGCACGTCTTCATACCGCGTGACGACGTAGATGTTCGTCCCCGGCTGGCGATAGGCCGGCGCCTGATCCCTGAGTGTCCGATAGGCGTCATAGGGGCACTGCTGCACCGCCGGGTCGAACAGGTTGATGCCAAGCTCTTCGCCGCCGTCGCTCATCGCACGACCACCCGCCTTTCGCCCCACGGCGCGACCACGCCCTCGCGCTTGAAGGCGTCAGGCAGTTCCTCGACCATATGCAAGGTCGCTGCCAACCGCCCGAAACCGACGAAGAACGCGCAGGTCATGCCCAACTCGACGATCTCGGATTCGCTGAAATGCTCGCGCAGAGACGCGTACATCGCCTCGTCGATGCGCAGATGGTCGGTCGCAAACGCTTCGCCAAACTTGATCGCCGCTTTTTCGGCAGGCGTCAGGTTCTCCGCTTCCTGCGGCCGCTCCAGCGAGCAGACCAAGTCCTCGGTCACACCGTCTTCCAGCGCATCGGTATAGCGGATCGCCATGCAGCTGCGGCACTGGTTGAAGAACGCGACCCGCAGCCGCACCAGCTCGACCAGCTTTTCCGGCAGCTGGCGATGCACTTTCAGCGCGCCCGCAAACTGCATCATGCCCAGCACCTGATCGGGGCAATGCGCGAGGAAACGGATCATCCCCTGCTCGATCTCGGTGCGATCTTCCGGCTTGATGGCCGCGCGCAGGCGCGGGTCCCAGTCCTCGGGCGCAATCTTGGCGACGCGGGTCATGGTTTCTCTCTCCCGTCATGCGCTGCCAGATTATGGTCTTGGCAAAAGTGAGCATGGCAGCATCCCCATTGGTCATGCACCATCGGCCCCACAACAACTGGCGATTTGAATAGAGCCGGGGGAGAGGGCCATGCGCCACGTCAATCACGAGCTGAGCCCGATGGCGTGCCCGCACGCGCTGGCGGACGTCGATCTGTTCGCCCCCGGCGCTGCCGAGCACTGGTACGAAGCCTACGCCATCCTGCATGCAGAAGCTCCGGTCCTGAAGCTTCCCGGTGAAGGTCTGACCCCGGACCGCGACGCCTTCATCCTCTCGAAATACGAGGATATCGCCCGCGTCGTGCGCGATTGGGAGAGGTATCCCCCCACGCTCTCGCTGCTGCTGGAGGCGCGCAAGGCCGATCCCGCCTCGGTCCGCGCGATGCCCGATATCGACGCGATGGTGAAGTCGATCGCCACCCTGCGCCCCAATCCCGAACTCTGGCGCGCCCACCGTCAGCAACTGACCGACCCATGGGTTGGCCCCGGCGCCAAGCGGCACGAAGCGATGATCACCGGCCATGTCGATGCGCTGATCGATAAATGGATCGCCAAAGACCATGGGGGTGAGACCTTCGATTTCGTCGCGGATTTCGCGCGCCCCCTGCCCCAGCGCACGATGGCCGATGTGCTCGGCTTCCCGCTCGAGGACGTGAAGGACCTCGAAATCTGGGGCAACGCGCAGGTCATGTCCTATGTCCACGGCTGCGGGCACAACAACGTGCTCACACCTGAGCAAAGCGCCGAGAAGTTCCGCCTGCTCGCCGGTTTCTCCGACTACGTGCGGACCCACGTCCGCCGCCGCCGCGCCAATCCGGGCGAGGACATGATCTCCTACCTCACCCAGGTCCACTACGAGGCGCTGGACCGCAAGCTCACCGACGACGAGATCGACGGCATCGTCTATGCCATGGTCATCGGCGGCCTCGAAACCACGCAGTACGCGCTCGTCGAGCAGGCCCAGCTCCTCATCGAGCGCCCCGGCCTCTTCGCCCGGCTCAAGGCAGACCGCGCGCTGATCCGCCCGTTCACCGAGGAAGGCATGCGCCTGCGCTCCCCCACGCAGGGCCTTTCCACGCGCATCACCTCGCAGGACGAGGTGTTTCAGGGCGTCCCCGTCCCAGCCGGTTCCACGCTGCACCTTCGCTGGGGCGCGGCGAACATCGATCCGGACGAGTTCGAGGACCCGCTCGACCTGAAGCTCGATCGCGCCGCCGTCACCCGCCATCTCGCCTTCTCCGCAGGCCCGCGCGTCTGCCCCGGCACCGGCCTGTCGCGGCTCGAGCAGACCATCGCATGGAACCGCCTCTGCGACCGGCTGGCCAGCCTCGACTACGCCCCCGGCAACACCTTCCTCCACCAGCCGGGCATCATGCTCGGCACGCTTGCCCTCCACTGCACTTTCCAACCGGAGTCCGCCGCATGACCACCCTGCTCGCGCACATCAAGATCAAGCCCGGCTCCGAGGCGCAATGGGAAGAGATCATGACCGACATGATCCACCAGACCTGGAGCACCGAAACCGGCGTCAAGCGTTACGAATACTGGAAGGGTGAGGCGCCGAACCTCTACTACTGCCTGCTCTCGTTCGACGACAAGGAAGCCTTCTATCGCCACCAGATGTCGCCCCACCACGAAGGCCACGATTTCGCCGCCGTGCTCGAAGACATCCGCCTCGAATACGTCGATCCGGTCAAGGGCGCGGGTGGCGGTCTTCCGCCCACGGTCGATACCCCGCTGCCCGACGACGCGGACGCAGACCTCAAGACCGCGCAGGAGCGCTTCCCGCTCACCATCCCGGCATGGTGGACCGGCCGCGCATGAGCGCGGCCACCAGCCTCGAAGACCTGCTGGCGAAGGACGCCATCACCGACGTCCTCGCCCGCTATTCCCGCACGCTCGATTGGCTCGACGAAGAAGGACATGCCAGTTGCTACTGGCCTGAAGCTCCCATCGACTACGGTTTCTTCAAGGGCACGGCGGCTGATTTCGTGCCCGTCGTCATGGCCATCGAACGCCGCAGCGCCCGTCGCTGGCACCTGAGCGGCCCGCCCGCCATCCGCCTGACGAGTGCCGCCCACGCCGAGGTCGAAACCTACGGCCTCACCGCCGGTGCCCGCCGCAGTGACGACGGCACGTACGCGGGCACGATGTACGGCGGCCGCTACCTCGACACTTTCGAGAGGCGCGGCACCGAATGGCGCATTGCGAAGCGGGACTACGTGCTCGACTGGTCGCACCCGATCCCGGACCAGCCGGTGTTCGATCCGGACGCCGCCTTCCCGCTGCCGATGCTCGAGATCCTGCAGGGCGGGCATCCGCGCTATCGCGCGCTTTAGGTTCGCTCTCACTTCCCTCGTCACCCACGAGGAGTGTACCGAAGCAATGACGAAGGCAGCGAGGTCGGCATTAAGGCCTGCACTTGACCCACATCAATGCCCGCCCCCGCATCGCCGCGCATAACTCCCCCCGTCAACCGACGCAGAGGGGTCTACACATGTTCAAAGCCAACATCGGCGAAGCCGACCGCGTAATCCGCCTTGCCATTGCCGCGATGCTGATCGTCTTCAGCGTGATCGCCGGCCATCCGCTGTTCGCGCTGGTCGCCATCGTGCCGATCATCACCGCATTTGTCGGCACCTGCCCGCTCTACAGCGTGCTCGGTCTCCACACCTGAGCTTGCTCCCACGCGCCTCAGGCGGCATAGCGCGCAGGCCATGCACGATATCCGCCTGATCCGCGAGAACCCCGCCGGGTTCGACACCGCCCTCGCCCGCCGCGGCGTCGCCCCGCAATCGGCGGCGATCCTCACGCTCGATACCGCGCGTCGCGATGTCGCGACCCGCATGCAGGAAGCGCTGGCGCGCCGCAACGAGGCCTCGAAGGCCATCGGCGCCGCCATGGGCAAGGGCGACAAGGACGCCGCCGAGGCGCTGAAGGCCGAAGTCGCCGAACTCAAGAATACGCTCCCCGCGCTGGAGGAAGACGAGCGCCGCCTCACCGCCGAGCTGAACGCCGCGCTTGCCGCGCACCCCAATTTGCCCGCCGCTGATGTGCCGGAAGGCGAAGACGAGGCCGGCAACGTCGAAGTCAGCCGCTGGGGCACCCCGCGCAGCTTCGATTTCCAGCCCAGGGAACACGCCGACCTCGGCCCCCCGCTCGGCCTCGATTTCGAGACCGGCGCGCTCATCGCCGGTGCCCGCTTCACCTTCCTGCGCGGCCAGATGGCCCGCCTCCACCGGGCGCTCGCCCAGTTCATGCTCGACAAGCAGACCGGCGAGAACGGCTACACCGAATGCAACCCGCCGCTGTTGGTAAAGGACGAAGCCGCCTTCGGCACTGGCCAGCTGCCGAAGTTTGAGGAAGACCTGTTCACCACGTCGCTCAAAAAGCTGCCAGCCGAGTTCCTATTCAAGTTTATGGATCAAATTTCGGCCAAGCGAGGAGCAGATGGTAGCTTGACCATCAGGGCAGATGATCAGGAGTTCTTCCAACAACTAGAAGCTGCGACCCAGATTGAAGCTCGACGCTGGCTCATCCCCACCGCCGAAGTCAGTCTCACCAACGCGGTCCGCGAGCAAATCCTCGCCGACAGCGCCCTCCCCCTTCGCATGACCGCACTCACCCCCTGCTTCCGCTCCGAAGCGGGCGCGGCGGGGCGCGATACGCGCGGGTTCATCCGCCAGCACCAGTTCGAAAAGGTCGAGCTCGTCTCGATTACCCGCCCCGAAGATTCGGACGCCGAGCACGAGCGGATGACCACGGCGGCGGAATCGATCCTGCAAGCGCTTGGCTTGCCCTACCGCAAGATGCTGCTCTGCTCGGGCGACATGGGCTTCACCGCGCGCAAGACCTACGATCTCGAAGTCTGGCTCCCGGGTCAGGGCGCCTACCGCGAGATCAGCTCCTGCTCCAACTGCGGCGATTTCCAGGCCCGCCGCATGAACGCGCGCTATCGCCCCGAAGGCGCGAAAGGCACCGAATTCGTCCACACTTTGAACGGCAGCGGCCTCGCTGTCGGCCGTACGCTTGTCGCGGTGCTCGAAAACTACCAGCAGGGTGATGGCACGGTGGAAGTGCCCGAAGTGCTGAAGCCCTGGATGGGCGGCGTCACCCACCTCACCCCGCTCGGCTGATGCAGGCGCTCCGGCTGGCAGCAGCGGCGCTGGTCCTGCCCGCAGGGCTGGCCGCGCATGCGCAGCCGGAGAACCTGCTCCCACCGAAGCACCGCTCCCAGCCGTCGGCCGCCAAGACACCGGAAAAGCGCGAAACCGGCGCCCCGCGCCTCACCTGGCCGACTTCCGGCGCCGTCACCGCGAAATTCGGTGCCCCGGTGAAGGGTCTGCCCAACAACGGCATCGACCTCGCCGCCTTCGCCGGGATGACCGTCCATGCCGCCGCCGCCGGCAAGGTCGTGTTCGCCGGCAAGGAGCCTGAACGCTTCGGCCAGCTCATCGTGATCGAACATAGCGGCGGCTGGGTCACCGCCTACGCCTACCTCGGCAAGGTCCTCGTCACCGAGGGCCAGACGGTGAAGCCCCGCCAGATCATCGCCCGCATCGGCAAGAGCGGCGAGGCCAAGCGCCCCGGCCTCCACTTCGAACTGCGCAAGGGCACGTCCCCACGCAACCCGGCGCTCTACCTGCCGATCAGGCTTTGAACGCCCAGAACACCGTGCCCATCAGCAGATAGCTGGCGATCCAGAACCCCGCGCCGCGCAGCACCTTGCCCGCCGAAGCCCCGGCCCGCGCCTCGCCAATCGCCAGCGCAGGTGCGACGAAGGCCAGCGCTAGCCCGCCCGACATCATGAAGTAGAGCCACGGCTTCACCGCCAAAGTCGCCGCGCCGACCCGGGCGAACATGTGCCCCATCATCGACGCCGTCAGCAGTAGCAGCGCGCCCGCCAGCAGCATCTGCCCTGACCGCCGCGCCGCAGGCCCCTGCACAGCCGCGCCAAAGGCCAAAGCCGCTAGCGCCGCCGCGATCACCGCCAGCCAGTTTACCGGACCCATGCATCTCGCCTCTTCATCACGGCCACGCCCATTCCTGCACGGCCCCTCGCGGCGCCGCCTGCCACATTTCGGCGAGAGCCGAAATGGCAGCGACAATCGCCGCATGCTGTAGTTCACTGATCACCGGGCAGGCCACATGGCTTGAAGCGCAAGACGGCCCCGCCATCGCCATGACATCCGCCAGAGTCCCCCCGCCGCCCCAGAGCAGCGCCTCGTAGCATTCGACCAGCCGTTCGGCCTGCAGCAGCTCCACGATCCCCGCATCGGGCACCCCGGCCCGGCTCGCGCTGGCATGGCCGCCGGCCTTGGCCAGCGCCTGAATCTCCTCGGGATGCCGTCCGCCCGCGACCAGCCCCCAGAACGCACCCGCAAGGCCCAACTCGCGCTCCACGATCACGTGGATGGCGTCGTGCGGCACCGGCCCTTTCCAGGGAAAGCGCGTCTCCACCCGCGTGCCATCCGCCCGCACGGCGGCGACATGGTCCTCGCCGCTGCCCTTGGTGATGCGAATGATCATGCCCGCCCCATAGCGTGTGGTGACGGCCCGGCCAATTGCGTGTAAGCGCCCCCGCCATGGCCACGACACCCATCATCCTGCCCGAAGCCCCCAAAGTCGGCATGGTCAGCCTCGGCTGCCCCAAGGCGCTCGTCGACAGCGAACGCATCCTCACCCGCCTGCGCGCCGATGGCTATGCCATGAGCGCGGACTATGCGGGCGCGGACGTCGTCCTCGTCAACACCTGCGGCTTCCTCGACAGCGCCAAGGAAGAAAGCCTCGCCGCGATCGGCGAAGCCATCGCCGAGAACGGCCGCGTGATCGTGACCGGCTGCATGGGCAACGAAGCGGACGTGATCCGCGCCAAGTTCCCCAGCGTCCTCGCGGTGACGGGCGCGCACCAGTACGAAGCGGTGGTCGAAGCCGTCCACGAAGCCGCGCCGCCCTCGATCAGCCCCTATGTGGACCTCATCCCGCAGGCCGATCCGGGCGATGTGAAGCTGACGCCGCGGCACTACAGCTACCTCAAGATTTCCGAGGGCTGCAACCACGCCTGCGCGTTCTGCATCATCCCGAGCCTGCGCGGCAAACTCGCCAGCCGCCGCATCGATGCCGTGCTGCGGGAGGCGGAAAAGCTGGTCGCTGCGGGCACCCGCGAACTCCTCGTGATCAGCCAGGATACCTCGGCCTACGGCGTCGATGTCCGCCACGAAACGCGGCAGTGGAAGGGCCGCGAAGTCCGCACCCACATGACCGACCTTGCCCGCGAGCTGGGCCAGCTCAAGACGCCGGACGGCCACACGCCGTGGGTGCGCCTGCACTACGTCTACCCCTACCCCCACGTCGATGCCGTCATCCCGCTGATGGCAGAAGGGCTGCTCACGCCCTACCTCGACATCCCGTTCCAGCACGCCAGCCCAAGTGTCCTCCGCGCCATGAAGCGCCCCGCCAACGAAGCCAAGGTGCTCGAACGCCTCAAAGCCTGGCGCGCGATCTGCCCGGACATCGCCGTCCGCTCCAGCTTCGTCGTCGGCTTCCCCGGTGAGACCGAGGCGGACTTCCAGTACCTCCTCGACTGGCTCGACGAAGCGCAGCTCGACCGCGTCGGCGCCTTCCGCTTCGAACCCGTGGCGGGCGCCGCCGCCAACGATCTGCCCGACCCCGTGCCGGAAGAGGTCAAGGAAGAACGCTACGCCCGGATCATGGCGAAGACCGAGGCGATCAGCGCCGCCAAGCTCGCCGCCAAGGTGGGTCGCACCATCCCCGTCATCATCGACGAAGTGGGCGAGCCCGACGAAGACGGCGACGTGGGCGCCACCGCCCGCAGCCAGGCCGACGCACCGGAAATCGACGGCGCCGTCTACCTGCGCAATGTGACCGAGGGCCTCAAGGCCGGAGACTTCGCCGAAGTGCTGGTGGAGGATGCCGACGCGCACGACCTCTACGGGGTGATCACAGCCGCAAGTTGACACCCTTGACATAGTCCTGAGCGAAAACTCAGCCGCCCCGGCAGACCCCGCCCGATCATGCGGGATAGCGGCAGAATCAGCGGTTTGGAGCAAGCGCAGGGCCATCACCGGATCATGCCGCAAGCGCCCGCCTGTAGGACAGCGGTTTATAACGGACACGCGTGTCTGTTATTCCGCGCGCCCCTTCCCTCTCCATTTTTGCGCAGCACAAATGGGGAGGTGGCATCGGCGCAGCCTATAACGGAGGGGTTTGGGCGGCTGAAGAGAAGAGCCTCCGGCGGGCAAGGGCCATTGCCCTTGCATCCCTGAGTTTGGGAGTAGTCGCACGTAGCTCAGAAAGGGGCCTATATACCTATGTGACCCACGCGCTAAAAGAAATTCCGGCTCGATGACCGGACTTTCCCCGACCTAGTTGGGGCGTTCTTCGTCTCCGAGGACAATGATAGCACCATCATCGGGGTCAAGAGGTGCCAAAAGCGCTTCTAGGCTGTCGATCCGTTTCCGAAGCAGCTTCAACCCTCTGACATCAAGAAGCCCGCTGAGGAAAACTTGTTCCCCACGGATATCCATGTTTATTTTGTTGAGGTCAGACCGGCCAGTTGGACTGACCTGCGGCTGTGGTGGCATAGCCCCTGCGGCTAATGTTGCCGGTATGACTGAGGGTTGAGGCAGCATAGGCGTCTCCTGTATCGGTTCTGGCTCCGGTTCTGGTTCCGAAGTAGCAACACCTAAATCGTAAGCCCGCTCTCGCTGCAAGAACGAGCAAGTTTCGAGAAAAGCCTTTGTCGCGGCCGGGATAGCCGCCGTGGCGAAGCCACTGCGCAATAGGTACGATGACAGAGACTCTCGTGACGGCGGAGTCTCTGGATAGCGTTCACGCAATTCCTGAAAGAGATCCGGGCTAAAACCGGCTTGATGCAGAGCTTGGCGTCGTTCGTCATCATTGTGAGGATGGATAATCGCCAGCGCTAGATCGGTCACACGAAGTTCGCCCTTCTTGACCTTCTCCATAAGCCCATAATGAAGCAGCGCCGACAAAGCCCGGTCCGACGCCCCAGACAAGCCGCCAAACCCAATATGCCGAGCGACAGTCTCACGATCAACGGGATGCTGTCGATCTGCTTCATGCACTTTTCGTGCATTATCAATAACTTGCTCAAGAGGCTGATTGGGGTAACCCCGGCTCCGAATACGCGTCATCTCCGCTAATCCTCGCTTAACTCTCCACTCGATCAAGCGGGTATACATGAAAACCCATGAAACTCTAGGGCCTTTACGTCATGGTTATCGCTTCATCCTGTGGATATTGAAGCGGAATATGAAGAACAGGCTTGCGTATAGACCGAAATCATGGTTAGCGTGCGCTCCGATGGGCAAAAGCCCTGCGCAAAAGGAACACTGCCCTTGAGATAGCGTTACGGTCGCGGATACCGGAAAGCCGCAAAGAAAAAGGACCGATCTTGCGACCGGTCCTTTCTGTTCAAATCACCGGCCAGAAGCCGCAATCCGAGACGTGGAAATCAAGGAATCGCACTTCTGGCCGCCCAACGCAAGGATTTTGCGTAATGGTGCACGTGTGCGCTTATTACCGGATCAGGTTTGGCCGTGTGGAGCACGTTCGCTCCCACTGGCGCTCGCAGCCCTGATATTGCGCCGGTATCGCTAGGCTTTGGGCTTAGGTCCAGCCTTCATTCAACAACTTGGGGGTCGCTCCGGCGACCCCTTTTTTGCGGTCACCATGACGGGGCGACGGTGGTGAGCGTAAATACGCCCAGGTTCCCGGGATGCAAGGGCGATGGCCCTTGCCCGCCGGAGGCATCTTTTTGAAACCTTGGCTTGGGCGGAAAGCCCCCTCTCCCAACCCTCTCCCCTGAAGGGGCGAGGGCTTTGGAGCGCTTGTGATGTGGGGGCTTGCTATGCTTGCGGAGAAACTACCCCTCCGTCAGCCCTTCGGGCTGCCACCTCCCCATTTGCACTTCGTGAAAATGGAGAGGATCGGTTGGCGTAGGCTCGTGGGTGCCCCTCCACCACCTTCTCACGGGCGCTTGCGCGCCCGGCTTCGCCGGATGACCTGCCCCCGGCAGGTCATTTGATCCGGCTGCGCCCCCCTCCCCGTTCCGGGGAGGAATTAGCGCGGGAGTTCGGTCACGCCCATCAGGGCTTCGTCCACGGCGCGGGCGCATTGGCGGCCTTCGCGGATGGCCCAGACGACGAGGCTCTGGCCGCGGCGCATATCGCCGCAGGTGAAGATGCGTTCGTGGCTGGTGTGGTAGTCCTGCGTGTTGGCCTTGACGTTGCCGCGCGCGTCGAGTTCGACGCCGGCCTGTTCGAGGAGGCCGGCCTTGCGTGGGCCGACGAAGCCCATGGCGAGGAAGATGAGGTCTGCGGGGATGACGAAGGTGCTGCCTTCGACTTCCTCCATCTTGCCGTTCTTCCATTCGACGCGGACGCATTCGAGGCCGGAGACGTCGTTTTCGCCGAGGACGCGCTTGGTGAGGACGGCGAATTCGCGTTCGACGCCTTCTTCGTGGCTGGACGAGGTGCGCAGCTTGAGCGGCCAGTTGGGCCAGGTGAGCGCCTTGTCTTCCTTTTCGGGCGGGCGCGGCATGATTTCGAGCTGGGTGACCGAGAGGGCGCCCTGGCGGTTGGAGGTGCCGACGCAGTCTGACCCGGTATCGCCGCCGCCGATGACGACGACGTGCTTGCCGGTTGCGAGGAGCGAGCCGCGCGGGGCGGCGCGGATTTCATCGTCTCCCGCCACGCGCTTGTTCTGCTGGGTGAGGAATTCCATGGCGTAGCGCACGCCGGGGAGTTCGAAGCCGGGGATGCCGATGGGGCGCGGATCTTCCGCGCCGCCGGCGAGGACGACCTTGTCGAAGTTTTCGAGGAGGCTGGCGACCGAGACGGTGACACCGACTTCGACCGAGGTGCGGAATTCGACGCCTTCGGCCATCATCTGGACGAGGCGGCGGTTGATGAGGTGCTTCTCGAGCTTGAAATCGGGGATGCCGTAGCGGAGCAGGCCGCCGACGCGGTCCGACTTTTCGAACACGGTGACCGAGTGGCCGGCGCGGGCGAGCTGCTGTGCGCAGGCAAGGCCGGCGGGGCCGGAGCCGACGACGGCGACGGACTTGCCCGTCTTGTGCGCGGGGACCTGCGGTTCGATCCAGCCTTCCTTCCAGCCCTTGTCGACAATCGAGCATTCGATCGACTTGATGGTGACGGGCTGGTCGACGAGGTTGAGCGTGCAGGCTGCCTCGCAGGGGGCGGGGCAGATGCGGCCGGTAAATTCCGGGAAGTTGTTCGTCGAGTGGAGATTGTCGAGCGCGTTGCGCCAGTCGTTCTCGTAGACGAGGTGGTTCCAGTCCGGGATCTGGTTGTTCACCGGGCAGCCGTTGTGACAGTACGGAATGCCGCAGTTCATGCAGCGCGCCGCCTGGCCCTTCAGCGTGATGTCGTCATGCGGGATGACGAATTCGCGGTAGTGCTTCAGACGCTCCTGCGGCGCGTCGTAGCTGCGATCCTTGCGATCGATTTCGAGGAAACCGGTTGCCTTGCCCATGTTCTTCGTACCCTGATTATTCTGCTGCTACGCTGGCGGCTGCGTTGCGCTCGGCTTCGAGCTGGCGCAGGGCGCGGGCGTAATCGCGCGGCATGACCTTGACGAAGCGGGGGAGTGCTTCGGCCCAATTGTCGAGAAGCGCGCGGGCGTGCTTGCTGCCGGTGTGGAGGTGGTGGCGCTCGACGAGGATGCGCAGGCGTTCCGCATCGTGGCGCAGCATGTCGCCCATGCCGAAGTCGGTGACGTCCACCCCGCGCTGCTGCGGCCTTCCGGTGCCATCTTCCTCGTCACGCTCTGCCGAGACGGGGAGCACGTCCACCATCGCGGCGTTGCAGAGGGCGGGGAAGCGGCCTTCGGGATCGTAGACGTAGGCGACGCCGCCCGACATGCCGGCGGCGAAGTTGCGCCCGGTCTTGCCGAGGACGACGACGACGCCGCCGGTCATGTATTCGCAGCCGTGATCGCCGGTGCCTTCGACCACCGCGACGGCGCCCGAATTGCGCACCGCGAAACGTTCGCCGGCGACGCCGTTGAAGTAGGCTTCGCCCGCGATGGCGCCGTAGAGCACGGTGTTGCCGACGATGATGTTTTCCTCAGCCGCGCGCTCGACATGCGCGGGCGGGCGGACGATGACGCGGCCGCCGGAGAGGCCCTTGCCGACGTAGTCGTTGGCATCGCCGGTGAGATCGAGCGTGACGCCGTGGGCGAGGAACGCGCCGAACGACTGGCCCGCGACGCCGGTGAGCGTGACGTGGATCGTGCCGGAGGGCAGGCCGCGATGGCCGTGGCGCTTGGCGACTTCGCCCGAGAGCATGGCGCCGACGGTGCGGTTGACGTTGCGCACCTTGCTTTCGATGCGCACCGCTTCACCGCGTTCGAGCGCGGGCTCGGCAGCGGCGATGAGGGTGTTGTCGAGCGCGGCGTCGAGGCCGTGATCCTGACGGCCGCTCCAGCCGAGCGTGGTGCCCGGCGCGGGTTCGACCTTGTGGAGCAGGCGCGAGAGATCGATGCCGCGCGCCTTCCAGTGGTTGATGGCGCTGCGGGTATCGAGGCAATCGACGCGGCCGACCATCTCACCGACGGTGCGGAAGCCCAATTCGGCCATGATCGCGCGCAGTTCTTCCGCGACGAAGAAGAAGTAGTTGATCACGTGCTCGGGCTGGCCGGTGAAGCGCGCGCGCAGCACCGGGTCTTGCGTGGCGACGCCGACGGGGCAAGTGTTGAGGTGGCACTTGCGCATCATGATGCAGCCCGCCGCGATGAGCGGGGCGGTGGCGAAGCCGAATTCGTCCGCGCCGAGAAGCGCCGCGACTGCGACATCGCGCCCGGTGCGCAGGCCGCCGTCCGCCTGCACCGCGATGCGGCTGCGCAGGTTGTTGAGGAGCAGGGTCTGCTGGGTTTCGGCGAGGCCGATTTCCCACGGGCTGCCCGCGTGGGTCAGCGAAGTGAGCGGCGAAGCGCCGGTGCCGCCTTCGTAGCCCGAGATGGTGACGTGGTCCGCGCGCGCCTTGGAAACGCCTGCAGCCACGGTGCCGACACCGACTTCGGAGACGAGCTTGACCGAAATGCGCGCCTTGGTGTTGACGTTCTTCAGGTCGTGGATCAGCTGGGCGAGATCCTCGATCGAGTAGATGTCATGGTGCGGCGGCGGCGAAATGAGGCCGACACCCGGGGTCGAGTGGCGGGTCTTGCCGATCACCTTGTCGACCTTGTCACCCGGCAGCTGGCCGCCTTCGCCGGGCTTGGCGCCCTGGGCCATCTTGATCTGGATGTCATCGGCATTGACGAGGTATTCGGTGGTGACGCCGAAGCGTCCCGAGGCGACCTGCTTGATCGCCGAGCGCATGGAATCGCCATTGGGCAGCGGCACGAAGCGATCGGGCTCCTCGCCGCCTTCGCCGGTGTTCGACTTGCCGCCGATGCGGTTCATCGCGACGGCGAGCGTGGTGTGCGCCTCACGGCTGATCGAGCCGAACGACATGGCGCCGGTGGCGAAACGCTTGACGATGTCGCTCGCGGATTCGACCTCGTCAAGCGGCACGGGATCGTTCGCGGGCTTGAATTCGAGCAGACCGCGGATCGTCAGCATGCGGGCCGACTGATCGTTGATGGTCTGCGCGAATTCGCGGTACTTGTCCGGAATGTTGCCACGCACCGCGTGCTGGAGGGCAGCGACGTTTTCCGCTGTCCACGCGTGTTCCTCACCGCGCAGGCGCAGCTGGTACATGCCGCCGACATCGAGCATCTTGCGGTAGACCGGGCTGTCCCCATAGGCGACAGCGTGGCGGCGCACGGTTTCTTCCGCGATTTCCGTGAGGCCGACGCCTTCGATGGTGGTGGCGGTGCCGGTGAAGTACTTGTCGATGAAGGCCGACGAGAGGCCGACCGCATCGAAGATCTGCGCGCCGCAATAGGACTGGTAGGTCGAGATGCCCATCTTGGACATGACCT
>CAYPRK010000004.1:0-337216 GCA_964413325.1 uncultured Novosphingobium sp.
CATGGCGACTTCGTACCATCCAGGAGGGTGGCTAAATCAATTACGCGGTGTCCCAGACCCAGTCCCTCAGATACCCCGCTTAGATTTGGAAACTGCCGACTAGCCTGAACAGCACTACCGCCGAGTGACTCAGTTCTCCACCGCAGCCCCCCAGCGCTCATCCACGTCCAACGCCCATCCCCTTTCGAGACTGAAACACGCCCCTGTCCGAGGCCGGAGCGGGCGCGCAACCCGCGCCGGTGCGGACCGTGTTGCCGTGCTCTGCACGGCTGCCCGCACCACTCCTGCCGGCGGGGTTTCCTCGCATGCGCTCGTGCGGTCCGCGCCGCCCCCGGACCTTGCGGGGCTCAGTCGAAGGGATGGTCCCTTGGACAGATGAGACAGCACGAAGGGAATTCGCCATGAAGAACACCGTCATCCTCGCAGGCTTTGTCGGCTCCGCGCCGGAAGTCCGCACCACCCTGAGCGGGGCCTCGATCACCAGCCTCTCGGTCGCCACCACCCGCAGCTTCCGCGACGGCGAAGGCAAGCGCCAGACCGAGACAGAATGGCACCGCGTCACCTGCTTCAACGGCATCGGCAAGTCGGTTGCCGAGCACGTCAGCAAGGGCGCCCTCGTGATGGTCACGGGCCGTATCCACTACACCCGCTGGACCGACCAGTCCGGCCAGACCCGCTACGGCTGCGAGATCATCGCCGAGCAGGTCGACTTCCTCACCAAGGGCAAAGCGTCCGCCGAACCGGAGGCCACCTCCGGGACCGAACAGGCACCGGCCAGCACCGGCAAACGCCGCCGGGCTGCATAGCCCGGGGCAGGAGCCTCGCCTTCGGCGAGGCTCCGCTTCGCTGTCCTCCGGAGCTTGGCAGCAGTCCTCGACAGGCGGCGAGGAACACTCCTGCCTCCTTCAACACCCCGGGCTGGCAGACGGACGTCGCGGGTCCGTTAGCCCCGCCTCGGCAGGCCGCAACCCCGGCGGTGCCGGGGTCCTCCACATTGGTTGCGGCCCTGCGGGTGCGGCCCGCCGGATGCCGGCGGGGCTTGTGGACACGCTCCTGCCGCCCGCCCGCCATCCCGGCGAAGTGCGAGCGGCCAGAAAGGAGCTATGCCGCCATGCCCACGTCCGATCGCCAGAGCCTCTACGGCGATGTCACCAACCGGATCGTTGCCGAACTCGAAGCCGGGCACCTGCCCTGGGTGCAGCCCTGGGACAAAGCCAAGTGTCCCTGCACCATGCCTGCCAATGCGGTCAGCAATCGGCCCTACTCCGGCATCAATGTCCTCATCCTCTGGTCTGCCGCGATCGAACAGGGCTTTGCCTCGCAGCGCTGGCTGACCTTCCGTCAGGCCATGGCAGCTGGCGGTCACGTGCGCCGCGGCGAGAAGGGGACGGTGGTCTGTTATGCCGACCGGTTCGTACCCCGTGCCGAGCGGGACCGGGCCGCTGAAGCAGGGAGCGACGCACGCACGATCGCCTTCCTCAAGCGCTTCACCGTCTTCAATCTGGACCAGTGCGAAGGGCTGCCTCAGGATCTGTTGGAGACTGCTGCTGTCACGACCGATCCGGTTCTTTCTATCGCTGAGGCGGACAAACTGATTGCAGACACGGGTGCTGACGTCCGCATCGGTGGACCGGACGCGTACTACGTGCCCCCGCTCGATTATGTGCAGGTTCCGCCGCAGGCCGCGTATCACGATCCGATCGACTGGTACCGCACGGTGCTCCACGAGCTGGGGCACTGGACCGGGCATGCGAACCGCCTCGATCGCGACCAGAAGGGCAAGTTCGGCTCGGTCCCATACGGCCGCGAGGAACTCGTCGCCGAGATGTCCTGCGCCTTCACCTGCGCGGCGCTGGGGATCGTGCCGACAGTCCGTCATGCCGACTATATCGGTGCCTGGCTGACCCTCCTCAGGGAAGACGAGAAGGCCATCTTCCGGGCTGCCAGCGGTGCCAGCAAGGCCGCCGACTTCCTCCTCGGCAAGGGGGAGCACCAGTGATGGAACGGTCCTTCCTCTCCCGCCTGATCCTGCGCTACCGGCTGCGACTGGCCCTGCACCGGATGACCCCGCTGCAGCGTCAGGTCTTCCTCGCGCTGCGCTTCGGGACGGGCACCGTTACCAGTCTGGCCGAAGCCCATGGCCTCCATGAGGATGCCATCCTCGAGGCGTTTGCCGAGGCGCTTCTCGTTCTCGTCCGCACGCTCCATCCGCCGCGCCGGCGCTGGCGCAAGTGGTGGCGGCGATGAGCCGCCGCCACCAGCGCGGCCCTTGCCAATACGCGCCCGCGCAGACAGGGTAGCAGGCAGCCATGCGTACCGACCTCGATCACCTTCCGGCGCAGAAGCAGCGCGAGCTCGAGCGCGTGATCGCGCTTGTCTTCGAAGAGTTTGAAGACGCCTTTGCGCTCTCCCGTGACGAGTGGAAGAAGCAGGGCCGGATCCTCAAAGTCATTCTCTACGGCTCCTATGCCCGGGGCGGCTGGATCGACGAGCCGCATACCGCCAAGGGCTACAAGTCGGACTATGATCTGCTCATCATCGTCAACGACAAGCGCCTGACCGACCGGGTCAAGTACTGGTCCCGGCTCGATGAGCGGCTGATGCGCGAGTACGGCATGACCGGGACCATCCGCACCCCGGTCAACTTTATCGTCCATACACTCGGCGAAGTGAACGACGGCCTCGCGAACGGCCGCTACTTCTTCATCGACGTCGCGCGCGATGGCATCGCGCTCTATCAGGCCGACGACAGCGAACTCCACGAGCCCAAGCCCAAGACGCCCGCCCAGGCGCTGGCGATGGCGCGGGAGTACTACGAGGAGTGGTATCCAAGCAGTCAGCAGTTCCTCGAGACTGCCAGGTTCACTCTCGAAAAGGGATGGAACAAGAAGGCCGCCTTCCTCCTGCATCAGGCCACCGAGAACCTGTACAATTGCGTCCTTCTCGTGGTTAGTTTCCACGCCCCCCACGTTCACAATCTGGCCTTCCTGCGCACGCAGGCTGAGCGGATCGACCCGCGGCTGACCACCGTCTGGCCGCGCGACAACCGCAAGCAGCGCGCCATGTTCGAGAAGCTCAAGGAGGCCTACGTCAAAGCCCGCTACTCGAAACACTACAGGATCACAGCCGAGGAACTGACCTGGCTCGGCGAGCAGGTCGAGGAGCTCGGTCAAGTAGTCCAGACGATCTGCGAGGAGCGCATCGCAATGCTTGAAGACACAGCGCGGGAAGCGGGCTGACCGTTTCATCCGTACGAGGCAGCGCACCTCCCTTATCTCTGCGCGAAGCCCTTTCCTGCGTTGGCTGATGCACCATCAGGCCAGCGCCTGAGGGCAACCGGAGATCCCGCCGGTCCTGTTTTCCAGATCCCGATTGTCCGACTGTCTTCGCGCCTCGAACCACCACTCCGGAAGGGGGAAGGTAAGCACACCTTACCCCTCACCGGGAGAGCTATTCCGTTGAAATATAATAGATAAATGTGATGTTCGCAGCGTGTGCCAAAACTGACCACTGGTGATCATGGTGACCAGTGGTGATCAGGATTCCAAGGCTCTGACAGCAAACGGATTTTTGGCTTGCCCGACTCATATGTTCTATATATGTTCTTTTATTGAGGGTGGCTTACTCAGGGTGCGGAGTTCGCCCGGATGTCTCGCCGATATCACCTTGCCTGCTATGTAACCCCAGAGATCTTCGCCGCATTCGGCAAGCTGGCCCATGACCGGCACATGACCGTGACGGGGCTGCTCCGCCGCCTGGTCGTGGCGGAGATCGAGGCCTCTTCCATCCTCAATCCCGGCGATCTCGAGCGCAACATCGTGTTCCTGGTGCGGGCGGTGAATGCACTCCTTGTGGCCCACAACCGCGAGCTGCGCGACCGCGTTGTTGCCGAGTGGCACCGCGAGGTTTTCGAGGAGAGCCGCCATGCCGACTAGGTTCGAATATGGCGATGGAACCTGGGACGAACCGGAGTTCTATCTGCCGCGTCTAATCGGCGTGAAGCTTGCCGTTCTGGTCGTCATTGTTCTGCTCTATCTGTGCATCAGTTACCAGCTGGCGAAGCATATGAACCCGATCGCCGTGGATCTCGGCGTTGCCCATGCCGAAGCTGCGGCCATGCTCGCTGTCTTCGGCGGCGCCGACACGACCGTGACCATCACCATTGGCCATAAAGACTATGATCTGACCCGCCAGATGGTCGCTCATAGCCATATGTTTATAGCGTGCTGGCGCGCGGTGCTCTGGCAGATCGAGTGCGGGACGATCTGGGCAGCAGCTTTCGTCTGTGCACCTACGATCTTCAAGAGTGGCGCACTCAAGGCATGGGACGTGTGGGACTATCTTCATCCCGAACCGCGCCGGGCCAGACCGCTACGCGAACCGGCGGCAGCGCCTTACACGCCGCCTCCGCCATCGCATCCGTACTTCTCTTCCGAGCCGTATCGGGAGGAACTCAACGAGCCCGAACCTGCGATCCTTCCGCCACCTGCAGAGGAGGCCGTTTTCCCGGTTCTTGAGGTGCGCAAGCGGCCGCGCAAGGCGAAGAAGGCAAGCCCGTCTGAAGACGACAACCCGCGGCCGCCGTCGCCGCCGAGCGCGCCGCTGGTGCAGCCGGGACAGGTGCGCAAGCGCCGCAAGCCGGAAGGCTGAGCCATGCTCTCCGTGGCCACCGTTCGCTCCGCCGGCGGGGCCGCCAGCTACTTCGCTGCCGACAACTACTACACGCGCGAGCAGGGACAGGGTGAGTGGTTTGGAAAGGGCGCTGAAGCGCTTGGCCTCACTGGCAAGGTCGATCCCAAAGTCTTCGAAGCGCTGCTGCAGGGCAGACTTCCCGATGGGTCGCGGGTAGGCCGCGAGGGCATCCATCGCGCCGGGATCGACCTCACCTTCTCGATGCCCAAAAGCTGGTCGCTGATTGCACTCGTCGGCGGCGATCGGCGCATCGTCGAGGCCTACGGTGAGGCCGTAAAGGCAACGCTGGCCTGGGCGGAGAAGAACGCCGCACACGCGCGGGTCGATACCGGCAAGGGACAGCAGTTAGTCCAGACCGGGAACCTTGTGATCGGCCTGTTCGAGCATGACACGAGCCGGGCGCAGGAGCCGCAGAGTCACTTCCATGCCGTCGTGGCCAACGTGACCCAGTTGCCCAATGGCGAGTGGCGAGCGCTGCGCAATGACAAGCTGTGGTCGCTCAACACGCTGCTCAATACCATGACCATGGCGCACTTCCGGATGAGCGTCGAAGCCCTAGGCTACCGCGTCGGGGACCGGTCCAAACACGGCAACTTTGAGGCCGCCGGGATCGCGCGGAACGTGGTCATGGCATTCAGCACCCGGCGGCAGCAGATCCTCGACAAGGTCGCGGGCATGGCATCGCGTTCACCAGAAGCCTTCCAAACCGCGACCTTGATGACGCGGGAGAACAAGGCACCGGTGGAGGATCGCGCGGCGCTCTATGCCGGGTGGAGAGAGACAGCGGCTGCGGTTGGTCTGGACCTCGCTGCGGTCCGGGCTGAGGCTGATGCAAGGCTCGCCATTGAGCCCGGCATACGTGGCAGGGTAATGGGTACGGTGGGGTCAATCGTCGTACCGCTCGCCACCAAGGCGCGCGACCTGGCCAGCAGCTTTGCGAGTGCGCTCGGGCTGCGCAGCGACGATCCCTATCTGCCAAAGACCTTCCCCAACAAGTCACCTTCAGAAGTTGCAGCGGCGCATGCCGTCGCTTCGGCGATCCGGCATCTGGAGCAACGCGAGGCGGGCTTTGCCGTGACCGATATCTACAAGGCCGCGCTCGACTTC
This sequence comes from uncultured Novosphingobium sp., assembly GCA_964413325.1. Classification (GTDB taxonomy): domain Bacteria; phylum Pseudomonadota; class Alphaproteobacteria; order Sphingomonadales; family Sphingomonadaceae; genus Novosphingobium. The sequence continues at coordinate 5,800 of CAYPRK010000004.1, forward strand.
GGGCTGCCCACGACGATCGCGGAGGTGGAGCGTGCCGTCGCGCGACAGATCGCCAAAGGGAACCTGCAGCGCGGCGCGGACGAGCGCACTGGCATGGTCACGACGGCGCAGGCCCTTGCTACCGAGCGGCACATCCTCGCAAGCGTCGAGGCAGGACGCTGTGCAGTGCATCCGATCCTCTCGGCCGACATCGCTGCCGAGAGCTTGCAGGCCTTTGCTCGGGCCCGGAGCGGCTATGCGCTGAACGCAGGGCAGGACGCGGCGGGCCGGATGATGTTCGCATCGCGCGATCGGATTGTTGCGATCCAGGGCGTCGCCGGAGCGGGCAAATCGAGTGTGCTCGCCCCCGCCGCCCGCCTGTTCGAAGCGCAGGGGCATAAGGTCATAGGCCTCGCAGTACAGAACACACTGGTGCGTATGCTCGATCGCGACACCGGCATCCCGTCGATGACCGTAGCCCGGTTCATCAAAGCGTATGGCGCAGGTGACAAGGCTCCCGCTCCGGAAAGCCTCAAGGGCGCGGTTCTGATCGTCGATGAGGCCTCCATGCTTCCCAATGCCGACCTCCTGAAGCTGGTCGATATCGCCAACCGCCACGAAGCGGCTCGGCTCGTCTTTGTGGGCGACATGCGCCAGCTGGGGGCAGTCGATGCGGGCAAGCCCTTTGCGCTGGTGCAGGACGCGGGCATCGATGCCGCGCGCATGGAGACCAACGTGCGGGCACGTGATGAGACCGTGCGCGCGGTCGCCGCCTCAGCGCAGGCGGGGGATGTATCGAAGGCGCTGCAGCTGCTGGGCGGCAAGGTCATCGAAGCCGAGGGCACCGTGGTCGAGCAGGCGACAAGGCAGTGGCTGTCGCTCCCGAAGTCAGAACGCGATCAGACCATGATCTTTGCCTCGGGTCGCCGTCTGCGCGATGCGGTGAACACCAGTGTGCAGGACGGGCTCCTCAGGCGGGGCGAGCTTGGACAACACGGCCTGAAGCTCCAGGTCCTCGACCGGGTGAACCTGACCAGCGAGGAGCTGCGTTACAGTCATCACTATCTGCCCGGCCGCGTGCTGGTGGTCAGTCGCGCAATCCGCGGGCAGCGGCTCGATGCGGGCCGATACACGGTCACCGAGGTCGATCAAAACGGGCGGGTCCACCTTCGCGACGAGCATGGCAAGGCGCACAGGTTCACGCCCGATCGGGTGCGTCCTGATGCCAACGGTAAAGGTGACTCGGGCCTTGCGCTCTACGACCCGAAGCAGCGCACCATCCATCCCGGCGATCAGATCCGCTGGACCGCCAATGACCATGAGCGCGGGCTGCTCAATGCCGATCGGGCGAAGGTCACCGCGATCGACAGGGGACGGGTCCACGTCGAAACCTCGGCGGGCGTGAAGCTCGCTCTGTCGGTCCACGATCCCATGCTGGCTCGCATCGATCTCGCTTACGCCTTCAATGCCCACATGGCGCAGGGCATGACCGCAGACCGCGCCATCATCGTCTTGGAAGCGCGCGACACCAGACTGCTCACCCGGCAGAACTTCCTCGTGTCGGTCACCCGCGTGCGCGACGATCTCACTGTCTTCGTTGACAAGGCCGACAAAGCAAAAGCGAGGCTCGAGCTGCAGTCCGGGGAAAAGACCTCGGCGCTGCAGACGCTGGCCGAGGAGGTCAGAATGCCGCCGGAGCTGGAGAAGGCGCCCACCAAGCCGTTCGAGTTCGGGATCGGGTGAACCAGCTAAAGCAGCCGTTCGAGAGCCTTGAACAAGGCCGACGCTGCCAAGTTGGTTGTGGTAGACGATGCCCGTCCGGCACGATAACTGACGGCGATCAGACGGAGGATTTTGCGCTGTGAGAAAGGCCCGAATTCCGCTTTTGTTCTGGTGATCGAAGTCCAGCAATTCCGCCGTTTTTGCGAAATTCGAGTCCCATAAAAGGCATCGAACCAATAGCTTAGTCTTCCAGTCGGGCCTTTTTGCGGGCCTCGCCGAAGGCCACATCTTTTAACATCATGATATAATTGTAGAAAATTTCTTGATGCGAGTCCTCTTCTGGCACCATTTTTCTTCTTGAGACATGCAATCACCCGCCCGCCGATCAGGGATCGGACGTGATCAGGGTGAGGTTTGTCTCGCGGCCGTCGATGAAGCGGACGGTCTTGCCGTCGAAGAAGGCGTTTTCCTCGGCGCGGAAATCGACGCGTTGGCCGCCCCATTCCGGCACGGGCGCATAGGATGTCAGTTCGATCGACCAGGCCGTGTTGGCGTGGATCGCACCCTCGCCGCGCGGGTCGGCGTTCTGGTTGTCCCAGAAGCCGATGGATGGCCCGGCGCCGTGGCCGTGGAGGCCGATGGGGTGCGAATAGATCGACGGATCGAGCCCTGCCGCCCTCGCTTCCGTGCGCGCACGGGCCAGCACTTCGTTGCCACTGCGGCCGACGGCGAACTCGCGCAGGAGCAGGTCCTGCAGTTGATTGGTGCCTGCAAATCCTCGTCTCAGGCCCGCAGGCGCCTCGGTCTCGCCCGGCTTCAGCACATAGGCGAGGTGCTGGGTATCGGTGTTGAGCCTGAGGTACGTGATCCCGAAATCAGTCCACAGCAGATCGCCCGGCTGGATCACCTCGGGCCCCTCGATCATGGTCATCACGCCCTGCCGCTGGATGCCGACCGACGGGTGGAACCACGCATCGAGGCCAAGCTGGAGCAGCCGGTCGCGGTACCACCACTGCACTTGCTCCGCCGTCGTCACACCCGGCGTGATGACCTTGCGCGAAAAGGCTTCGGCGATCACCGCATGGGCCGTGCGCTCGATGGTGGGGTAGAGTGCGATCTCGGACGGCGTGCGCGTCTCCAGCCAGCGGATTGACAGACCCTCGCCGCTGACGATGCGCTGGCGCAGTTCTGCCGGCAGCGCAGAGGTGAACTTGTCGTACTGGCTGACGGTCATGCCATCGGCAAACTGGTGGAGATCGGACACGTTGACCGCGATCTTCGCCGGATTTCGCGCCGCGATGATATCCGCCGCCGCCTGCCATTGGTCCGGCTGCGTGTTGGGATTCCACACCGGCATGAACAGCCCGCCCAGCCCATAGCGACTTACGGTGAGCCGCTCGACCGGCTTGCCCTGCCCCGGATCGTGGAAGATCAGGATGGTGCGCCGCCGCGCATGCATGTTCTCGCCGTCGAGCATCGAGGCGACGACCGGTTCCTCGAAATACTCGCGCGCGACCAGCAGCCAGAGGTCGATGCCTTCGGCGCGCATGATCGCCGGGATCACCGTGTCGAGCCGCTCGGCAAGGATGCGGTTCTCGGTGACGGCGCGCTCGCGGGCCGAGAGGATCGGCGGGATGGCTGGCGCGGCCTGCTCCGTCTCGCTCATGGTGATCGGTGCGGGCGCGGCGGGCGCCGCGGCTGCCGGAACCGCAAGGAGGGCCGCCGCAGCGGCAAGCATGTCCATCACCCTGCACGCTCCAGTGCCGCGCGGATCGTCTCGGCGATGCGGCCCATGTGATCCGGCTCGATGATCAGCGGGGGCGAAAGCGCGATGATATCGCCCGTCACGCGGATCAGCAGGCCGGCGCGGAAGCAATCGGTGAATACGTCGTAGGCCCGCGCGCCGGGTGCGCCATCGCGCGAAGCCAGCTCGATCCCGCCGACGAGGCCGATGGTGCGCACGTCGATGACATGCGGCGCATCGCGCAGGCCGTGGAGCGTATCGGCCCACAAGTCGGCGAGCGCTGCGCCGCGGGTCAGCAACCCCTCGCGGGCGTAGATGTCGAGCGTGGCGAGGCCGGCGGCGCAGGCGACCGGGTGGCCGGAGTAGGTGTAGCCGTGGAACAGCTCGATGAGGTTCTCCGGGCCCTTGACGATGCCATCGTGCACCGCGCGGCTGGCGAAGACGGCGCCCATCGGCAGGGTGCCGTTGGTGATGCCCTTGGCGGTGGTGATGAGATCGGGCGTCACGCCGAAGTAGTCTGCGCCGAAGGGGGTGCCGAGGCGGCCGAAGCCGGTGATCACTTCATCGAAGATCAGCAGGATACCATGCCGCGTCGCGATTTCGCGCAGGCGTTCGAGGTAGCCCTTGGGCGGCGGCAGCACGCCGGTGGAGCCCGCGACCGGCTCGACAATCACCGCCGCGATGGTTTCCGCGCCGTGAAGCTGGACCAGACGTTCGAGATCGTCGGCGAGTTCGGCGCCGTGTTCCGGCATGTCTCGAGTGAAGCGGTTGCGTGCCGGATCGTGGGTGTGGCGCATGTGGTCCACGCCCGGCAGGCTGGTGAACACGCGGCGGTTGTTGAGAATGCCGCCGACCGAGACACCGCCGAAGCCGACGCCGTGATAGCCGCGCTCGCGCCCGATGAAGCGGGTGCGCGTGCCCTGCCCGATGGCGCGCTGGTAGGCGAGCGCGATCTTGAGCGCGGTATCGACCGACTCCGAACCCGAGCCGGTGAAGAACACCCGGTCCAGCCCGGCGGGTGCGATTTCGGCGAGGCGGGTCGCGAAATCGAAGCCGATGGGGTGGCCCATCTGGAAGGCGGGCGCAAAATCCATCGTGCGGATCTGGTGCGAGACCGCGTCCGCGATTTCCTCGCGCCCGTGCCCCGCGTTGACGCACCACAGGCCCGCGGTGCCATCGAGGATCTCGCGGTCGTCCGCCGAGCGGTAGAACATGCCGCGTGCTTCGGCGAGGAGGCGGGGCTGCGACTTGAACTGGCGGTTCGCGGTGAAGGGCATCCACCAGGCGGCAAGATCGGGCGTGTTCATCAGGGCAGGGCTTTCCGGACGCGGGTAAACGAACCTGCGCAGCGTGGCACGTTCCGGCGCGGCGGGAAAGCCTCAGACCAGCTTGAAGATCGCCAGCCGCACCGAGGGCACTTTGCCGCCATCCCCGTCTGCCACGGTGCCGGCAAAGATGAACTGGTTGAGCCAGCCGTACTTGCCCATCGGAGCCTCGAAGCGCGGGGTGGTCATCGCGTAGTTGCCGCCGGTGGTCTGGACGAGGCCGCGATTGGTGACCTGGATGAGGACCTTGTCGTCCGTCTCCATGTAATAGTCGGCGACAAGTTCGAGATATCCATCGCCGCGCTTCAATTGCCAATCGGCGCCGCCCGGCAGGATACGGCCCTTGAGGTCCGGCCCTTCGAAATGCCCGCCGATGATCGGCACGCGGAACCGTTCGCCATAAGGGGTGAGGCCGTGGGGGATCGTCTCCTCCAGCAGCGCCACCGCTTCGTAGACCAGCACGGCGCGCGGGGCGGCGGGGCCCGGTGCCGCCGCCACCGCATCGCCAGCCGCCAATGCCGCACCGCCAGCCGCGAGGCCGCCGAGCAGGCTGCGCCGGTTCATCAGGCCACCTCGCGCAGCGCCGGCAGCGCGCAGACGGCATCGAGACCGAGCACATGGGCGACGCGCCCCAGCCCCATCCACACCGCGACGCAGAAGGCGAGATCGACGATCTCGTCATCGGTCAGCGCCGCCTTGTAGCGCGCCCAGAAGTCCTTGTCGGTGGCGAGCGCCTTGGGATCGAGGCCGACCTTCTCGGCATATTCGATGGCCAGCTTCTCGCGCTCAGAGAGGACGGACGAGGTGCGCCATTCGTGGACGGCGGCATAGAACGCCTCGTCCGGCGCGGGGCCATTCGTGCGCTCGATATCGGGCCGGTCGCGGATGACGCGGAAGTTCTGGCAGAGCTGGCACCCGTTGATGAGGGCTGTGCGCATCCGCGCGCCTTCGAACAGGCGGGTCGGCAGCTTGGAAGTGCGGTACGAAACATCGGAAAACCCGAAAGCGGCGTTCACGATCTCGGGCGCATAATGCTCTGACAAGTGGCCGAGCGGGTTCTGGTGATGGGCTTCGGGCAGAGCAACACGCATGGCATCCTCCTTTGGATTTCTGGCTTTTGATTTCTGGCGGCATGAAACGCCCGGCGAGCGCCCCTTGCCCACTCCTCAATCTGACAGGCTCATGAGGCGCAAGTTGACACAGTTGACACAGTCCTGGGGAATAATTGCATTCGATCTTATTAGAGCCTTTGATCGATTGAGGCGATCAAAGGCGGCGGCCGGAAAACCCACGCTTCTGCGCGGATTTGCGGGCATTTGGGTTGGCATCCTGAGGGGCATGTACGTGATCATGCCGCAAGTCAGGCTCTGTAGGACAGCGGTTTATAAATAACAGACGCGTCTGTTATTTATTCGAGCCCGGCATCGGAGAACGGGCGGTCCTGCAGCGCCGCGCAGTTACCCCTCCACCACCGCCTTTGGCGGCGGTCCCCTCCCCGGGCGAGCCTGGGGAGGAATGACGGGTCAGCGCGTCTTGAGGCGCAGGCTGTCCCAACTGATGTCGCCGGTCCAGCCGCCGTCTACGGGCAAGGCGACGCCGTTGATGAAGCTGGCGGCGTCCGAGGCGAGGAAGGTGATGGCTTCGGCGACGTCTTCGGGCATGGCGAAGCGGGCCATGGGTACGCGGTTTTCGATATCGGCGTTGTCATAGGCGCCCGAGCCCATGTCCTTGACGTCCATCTCGGTCTTGATCCAGCCGGGGCAGACGGCGTTCACGCGCACGCCGCGGCCGCCCCATTCGCCCGCGAGGGTGCGGGTGAGGCCGACGAGGCCGTGCTTGGAGGTGTTGTAGGCCGAGCGGTGGATCACGCCGCCGAGGCCTGCGACCGAGGCGACGTTGACGATGGCGCCCTTGCCGGCGGCCAGCATCTGTTTGCCGAAGGCGCGGCAGAGGAGGAAGGGACCTTGCAGGTTCACCGCCATCATGCGCTGCCACTGATCGAGCGTGGTATCCTCGGCAGGCTGGATCATCGAGATACCGGCATTGTTGACGAGGACAGCCGCGCCGCCGAAGTCTGCCGCGATGCGGGCGGCCAGGTCTTCGACGAAGGCTTCATCGGAGACATCGCCGCTGATCCCAATGGCCTGCGTGCCGATGGCGGCGGCCTGCGCCGCAACGTCCTGCACATCGGTGAGGACGACGCTGTAGCCGGCGGCGGTGAGGCGGCGGGCGGTGACGAGGCCGAGGCCTTGCGCGGCGCCGGTGACGATGGCGGTGTTCATTTGGGTTCCTTTGCCATGAAGAAGGCCGGATACTCGGCTTTCCAGAAATCGCACTGATATTCGGACCAGGCATCGACCGGGCGGATGCCGCTGGTATCGAAGCGCATGACCGAGCCCGGGCGCGTGGCGGGCCATTCCTGCGCTGTCGGGTTGCCGCGGATGAAGGCGGCCCATGTCGTGACGATCACGTCCGCGAGGTTTTGCGAGGCGGGGGAGAGATCGGGGCCGGACATGGCGGAGGTGTTGGAGAAATTGGGGAACAGGGCATTCAGTTCGGCGGAATGGACCGCGCCGAGGTTGAAGCCGGGTTCGGGGCTGATCGGGATCGAGACGCCGCGCACGGGGGCCGTGCGGTCCGCGTATTCCCACTGGAATACCGGCGTGTTCTGGCCAAGCAGGCGGCCGCTTTCGAGCATCAGGCAATGGGTGATGCCGAGGCCGGGCATGAAGTCCGTCATCAGCGAGCCGAGGGTTTCGGCGGGGCGTTCGCCGGGTTTGAGCGGGTAGCGGGCGAGGACCTTGGCCGTCTTGTCTCCATAGATGGCACGGACGGCGAGCGGGTAGGTCTCGGCAGTGATCTTCGCGCCGCCTTGCACGTCATAGCCGACATAGAGGCGCATTTCATCGCGGGTGAAGCCGTTGAGGATGGGGACGCGGAGGAAGGCTCCCGATTTCAGGGCGTCCATCGTGGCGTTGGGCTGGGTCGCGTTGCCGGTGAAGGGCGCGAAGGCGAGGAGTTCGCCGCTGGCGGCGCGGGAGCCGGCGGCGATGAGGGCTTGCGGGTCTTTGGTTTTCAGGCAGTCCAAGCGCTTGGCCAGATCGGTGCAGCCGGCTTCCTTGGCTACCTTGGCGGCAAATGTTTCGGCCTCCGCGAGAGTGCGCAAGGGCGTGCCGCAGGCGCCGCTCTGGATGATCGCGCGGTGGAACAGGCCCTTGTTCGCCTCCGGGGCCTGAAGCTGCATGCAGACCGAGGCGGCACCGGCGGATTCGCCCGCGAGGGTGATGTTTTCGGGATCGCCGCCGAAGGCCGCGACGTTGGCTTTTACCCAGCGCATGGCGAGGCGCTGGTCTTCGAGGCCGAGGACATGGCCTGCTCCGGTGGTGCCTGCTGGTGGGGCCATGAAGCCGAACACGCCGAGGCGGTAGTTCACGCTGACGACGACGGCGTCCATGCCCTTGGCGAGCCGGTCCAGCCGGTAGAGCGAGGACGCGCCGCCGACGAAGGCGCCGCCGTGGAGCCAGACGAGGACGGGGCGCCTGGCGGCCTTGGCGGTGGGCAGGCTGACGTTGAGAGTGAGGCAGTTCTCCTCGTCGCTGCGTTCGGTGAGGCCGTAGCGCGCGGCCTGCGGGCAGGCACCGCCGAAGTGCATCGCGGGAAGCGTGCCCGTCCATGGCGCGGCGGGCTGCGGCATGGACCAGCGCGCATCGCCGGAGACGGGGGCGGCATAGGGGATGCCGCGGAATTCGAGCACGCCATTGCGGATGAAGCCTTCGACTTTGCCGGACGCGGTGGTGACGACTTCGCCTTGCGGGGCGGATTGGGGCGGCGCGGATTGGGCGATGGCTGGCGCGGCGAAGAGAACCGCAAGAAGAAGGGCAAGGGCGCGGATCATCGGCGAAGGTCCGTTGTGGTTTGCGCCTGTTGGTACGCACGGGGGCGCGGGTTGCAAGCCTTGCCGATTCCGCGTGACGGAGCGCTCTCATTTTTGAGGGCCGGGAATTTGAGGCAGGTCAAAGCCTGCGACCGGCCTGCTGCCCCATCCTCTCCGGCGGAAGAGGAGATGAGGCATGGTCGAGACGCTGACGGGCACCAATCGCTCCAAGGGCATCACGTATGATGCGCTGCTGGACATGGATACGCATGCGGTGCCGGAGCGGCTGCGCGAGGACCAGCCCATCGCGCCGGGGCCGACGATCGTCGATCCGAGCATCTACTACTCGCGCGATTTCTTCGATCTGGAGGTCGAGCGGCTGTGGAAGCGGGTGTGGCAGATGGCGTGCCACGAGGACGACATTCCCAACGTGGGCGACAGCCATGTCTATGATATCGCCCACTTGTCCTACATCGTGGTGCGCACCGGGCCGGACGAGATCAAGGCGTTTCCCAATGCCTGCCTTCACAGGGGCCGCGCGCTGCTGACCGAGGACACCAAGGGGGTGCGCGATTTCCGCTGTCCGTTCCACGGCTGGAACTGGGGCATCGACGGCGCGCTTAAGGAAGTGCCGTGCCAGTGGGACTTCCCCTCGGTGAGCGCCAAAACGCACAGCCTGCCGCCGCTGCGTGTGGGGCGCTGGGGCGGGTGGGTGTTCATCAATCCGGATGACAATGCGCAGCCCTTCGAGCAATTCCTTGGCGATATCGACCGGCACTTCGAGCCGATCCCGTTCGAGCGGCGCTACAAGGCGGTGCATGTCGCGAAGAAGCTGCGCTGCAACTGGAAGGTGGCGCAGGAGGCCTTCATGGAGGCCTATCACGTGGTGGCGACGCACCCGACGCTGCTGGATGTGATGGGCGATGCCAATTCGAAGTATGACGTGTTCGGCAACATGTCGCGCGCGATCTCGCCCAATGGGCTGCTCAGCCCGCATGTGAACCCGGCGTTCGTGGCCGAGCCGCTGGAGGGGGCGAAGACGTACGCCAAGGTGCGGCACGCGCTTTCGGGCAATGTCTATGAGCGGCTTAGCGAGGACCGCGTGAAAGTGACCGCGCGCGATGGGCGGACGGGGATTTTCGACCACCAGGCGCACCATATCGAGGGCGAACTGGACCACGCCGACGTGCAGCTGTGCGACTGGGTGGGCGGCAAGCTTCCCGCCGGGTGGGAGCTGGAAGAAGACCATACTCCGACCGGCCCGGTGCCGGACCGGCGCAAGGCGATGGCGAGCGAATCGCGCGAGCGCTGGCGGGGTCTGCTGGGGGATGAAGTGGACGAGATGTCTGACGCCGAGTTCGTCGACACGATCTACTACAACATCTTCCCCAACATCAGCCCGTGGGGGTGCCTCAACCCGATCTTCTACCGGTTCCGTCCGCTGGGCGACAATCCGGAGGAATGCATCCACGAGACGATGTTCATGATGCCGGTGCCGAAGGGCGAGCAGCGCCCTGCCCCGGCCAAGGTCCATTGGCTGGATTTCGACGACGACTATTGCGACGCGCCGGAGCTGGGCATGCTGGCCAAGGTGTTCAACCAGGACGTGGTCAACCTGCCGCACGTGCAGCGGGGGATGAAATCGATCAAGTCGAAGGAAATCGTGTTTGCCAACTATGGCGAGACGAAGATCCGCCACTTCCACCAGCTTCTCACCGAGCATCTGGCGCGGTAGGGCTCTCCACACAAAAATGACAATTGCAGGCAGGGCTGCCGGAGATCACTCTGACGCGGAAAAGGCCTGCCCCGGGATTCGAGGATAACGATATGTCACGTGAACAGCTGATCGAAATGACCCGTTCGCTCGTCGCCCATGGCGATGCCGGGACGATGGAACTGGCAGACGATGTGGTGCGCATTCCCGCATCGACCTATACCGACGAGGCACTGTTCGAACGCGAGAAGAAGCAGATCTTCCGCCGCATGCCGCTGATGGTCGCGCCTTCGTGCGAGCTGCCCAATCCCGGCGATTACAAGGCGATGGATATTGCCGGCGTGCCGCTGCTGCTCACCCGCCAGCGCGACGGGACGGTCGGCGCCTACCTCAACATGTGCACCCACCGCGGCAATCCGGTCGCAAGCGGAAGCGGCAATGCCACGCGCTTTACCTGCGGCTATCACGGCTGGACCTTCAAGAACGACGGCGCGCTGCTCGGCGTGGCGAGCCCGCAGGACTTCGGCGCGGTGGACAAGGCGGCGCTCTGCCTGACCAAGTTCCCGGTCTATGAAAGCGCGGGGCTGATCTGGGCGACGCTCGATCCCAATTCCAAGCTGTCGATCGCGGATTACCTGTGCGGCTATGACGGCTTGCTGGAAGCGTTCGGGTTCAAGGACTGGTACTTGTTCAGCCAGCGCACGCTGTCTGGCCCGAACTGGAAGACCGCCTACGACGGCTACCTTGATTTCTACCACCTGCCAGTGCTCCACGCGAACACGTTCGGTTCGGATTTCTATAACCGCGCCAACTACTTCGAGTTCGGCCCGCACCAGCGCCTGTCGACGCCTTCGAAGTTCGCGATCAAGGTTTCCTCGGGCGATGACCAGCAGATCGACCTGACCAAGCTGCCGGACGAGGACATCTCGGACGAGATCCTCGTGCAGGGCGTGTGGACGATCTTCCCGCACATCTCGATCGCCAGCTTCTACGGCGGCGGCCTGCGCGGCGCGATGATCAGCCAGCTGTTCCCCGGCGACAAGGTGGGCGAAAGCTACACCACCCAGTTCTACGTCATGGAAAAGAAGCCCGACGACGAAGTGGCCATCAAGGCCGCGCACGAGCAGTTCGATTTCCTCGAGATCGTGGTGCGCGACGAGGACTACAAGACCGGCAAGCGCCAGCACGAAGCGCTGCAGAGCGGGCTGATGAAGGAAGTGCTGTTCGGCCGCAACGAGCGCGGCGGGCAGGTGTTCCACACCTGGGCGGCGAAGCTGCTGGATGCGACCGACGACGAACTGGTCGAAATCTTCGCCCGCGAGCAGCAGCGCCAAGCGGCCGAATAATCCCGGCGGAGTAGACGCTGCCGCGCTGAGCAGGACGGCGCGCCGGGTGTACTCCCCGGTGCGCTGGTCCCGTTCGGACGCTCAGTTGGCCTGAGTCGTCGTGGTCGTACGCTTTGTCGTCTTGTGCCATTTGCGCAGGGCGTGACGATGCTTCGCAGCGCGATGCTTGTTCGGAGCAGACGCGGCCGGAGTTGCGGCGACCGAACTGGTTTCGGTGGTCTCGGTCGTCACGGTCGCCTGCGTCGGCGCAGGCGGTGAGACGAACACGACCGGCGTGCGATTGGCGCGTTCGTTGGCGGCGTCTGCCTGAGCATTCGAGACCGCGGCGGACTGCTGGGCCGCATCAGCCCGTGCATTGGCATTGGCGGCGGACTGCATCGCCACGGAGGCCATAGCATCGCTTTGCGCGCGCTGCGTGCTTGCGGTGGCGGCACGCGTGCGCGAAACTTCGGCAATCGCGGCGTCTGCAAGCTTCGAGGCGTGCTGCGCATCGATGATCGCCTTGGCCTTCTCGCCGCCATCAAGCTCCTTGCGCGCCAGCGCCAGAGCATCTTGCGCCTCGCTTTGAATGGAAAGCGCGCGGCCATCAGTGCCAACCTTGATGGCAGCGTCGATCTTGCCAGTTGCTTCCGCGATCGCCGCACGGGCCTGATTGGCCATGCCCTCTGCCATGGCCGGGGTGGCCAGCATGAGCATCACGCCCAGCGCGAGTGTCGAGGTTGTGTTGATAAAACGATTCATGGGTTCTTGTCCTTTGAGCCGGCGCGAAGGGCGCGGCGGAATGCGATTTTGAGTCTGGCCGGTTATCCGCAATGCGTCCTGCGGCGGCGCTCGATGGCCCGCCCGCCGACGACGCCGAGCCCTGCGCCGAGAAGTGTGCCGATCGTGCGGTTGCCGTTCCCGGCCACTTCTTGGCCGATCACGCCGCCAGCGACGCCGCCGATGATGGCCCCGGTCGTGCCATCGGATTTGCGGCAGTAAGTGCGGCCATTGCTGCCCGTGAAGGTCTTGTAGCGGCCATTGTCATAGTGCGAATATTGGCGGTGACGGGCCATCGCCTCGGTCGGCAAGAGAAGCGAGCACGGCGCGAGCGAGAGCAAGACGCCCAGGATGATCTTGTTTTTCATAAGGAATTCAAATCTTTCGTTTTTCGGATGTTACTTGCCGATGTGGATGGCGCTGAGGGGGCCCATGATGCCCAGGGTCTGAAGGATCCAGACAACCACGCCGATCACCACGACGGCGTTCAGGATATTCCTGATTTTTCCGTCCATCGGAATGTAATTATTCACCATCCATAGCAAAAATCCAATAATCGCGATGATGGCTATAAAAGTAATTAACGGCATAAATCTGACCTTTGATTTCAGATTGTTTTCAATCTTGATTTGTTCTTTTGCACAGATTTATAATTTTACCTAATTATATCTTTGATTATTCCGAAATATATTATTTTGTTTTTTGAAAATTGCGGCACTGAATTCATAAATTACTCTCATCGGGGCACAATAATCGGCGGAAATGCTGACCGTGCGCATGCGCTCGATCCACCTTGCGGGCGGCAATTGCGCCGATGGCCGGCAAGGCATAGGCTGACCGTCTGACGGAGCCGGAGAGACACGATGCGCATCAATCGGCTGATCGGCCTGGCGTTACTGGTGGGTGGGGCAGCGACGGCAGCGACCACCTTGCACCACACGCCGCGCTCCGATGCGGCGGCGCTTGCCATGCTCGATCCTTCGCGGCTGGCGGCAGCGGCCTGCGCGGAGCGGGCGCGGGCCAGCGAGCCGGTGCTGCTGCGGCGGCTGCGGCAGGCGGCGGCCCTGATGAACCAAGATCTGGGACCGGTCGTGCCGGGCAAGTTCCCGCTTTACGGCGGCGTGCCGCGGTCTGCGCTGGAGCCGGGCGGGATGACGCCGGAAGCGCGGCCGTGGTTCGATCAGGGCCTCGAGATGGCCTACAACTTCAACCACGCGGCGGCGGTCGCTTCGTTCCGCAAGGCGCAGGCGCTCGCGCCCGGATGCGCGCTGTGCTTCTGGGGCGAGGCGCTGGTGCAAGGGCCGAACATCAACGCGCCGATGGAAGCCAAGGCGCTGGCGCCGACGCTGACCGCGCTGGCGAAGGCGCAAGCGCTCGCACCGGGGATGCCGGCGCTGGACCGGGCGTTGGTGGGGGCCTTGGCAGCGCGCTATTCAGCCGATCCCAAGGCGGACCGCGCGGCGATGGATGCGGTTTATGCCGATGCCATGCTGAAGCTGGCAGACAGCGTGCCGACCAACGACGACGTCGCCGTGCTGGCGGCGGAAGCGGCGATGGACACCTCCCCGTGGAACTACTGGCAGCCGGGCCGCGCCGAGCCGCGGGCGCGGATCGACAAGGCGGTTTCGCTGGTCGAGGGCGTGCTGGCGCGGCATCCCGGAAATCAGGAAGCGGCGCACCTCACCATCCACCTGATGGAGAACTACGTCGACCCGAAGCGCGGCGAGAAAGCAGCGGATGCGCTCAACCTGAGCGCGATGCCGGAAGCGGGGCACCTCGTCCACATGCCGGGGCACATCTACTACCGGATCGGGCGCTACAAGGATTCGATCCGGGCCAATATCGCGGCGGCAAAATCGGACGAGGCCTATCTGGCGCGGGTGCCGGACGATGGCATGTATCGCTATGGCTATTACCCGCACAACGTGCACTTCATCGTGACGTCGGCGCAGCAGGCGGGCGATCTCGGCCTCGCGATTGCGCAGGCGCGCAAGCTGATGCGGATCATTCCCGAGGACAAGGCGGTGGAGCTGGGCTGGATCGAAGGCGTGGTCGCGGCGCCCTCGTTCGCCTTTGCGCAAGGGGGGACACCGGCGCAGATCCTTGCCCTGCCCAAGCCGACGGGCCGGCTGCCCTATGTGCTGGCGATGTGGCACTATGCGCGCGGGGTGGCCTATGCGCGGCTGAAGCAGCCCGCCGCGCTGGAGGCGGAGCTGGCAGCGATGGAGCGGCTGACGGCCGATCCGGGGATCAAGGCAGTGGAAGCGACCGGGCTTCCGGCGACCGATCTGATCCATCTGGCGCAGCACGTGATGCGCGGGCGGATGGCCTATGCGCGAGGGGCCTTTGGGGCGGCGGCGGACGAATATCGCAAGGCGCAGGCGATCGAAGGGACGATCCCCTATCAGGAGCCGCCGTACTGGTATTACCCGGTCGGCCAGTCGCTGGGCGCGGCCTTGCTGGCGGGCGGCAAGCCGGAGGAAGCGCGCGAGGCATTCCACCAGGCGCTGCTGGCCGCGCCGGCGAGCGGCTGGGCGCTGTGGGGCCTTGCCAGGGCCGAGCGGGCGCTGGGGCATGAGCTGGAAGCGCGGGCAGCGGAAGCGGCGCTGGACCGGGCGTGGCTGGGGGATCGGCGGTTGCTGACGCTGGAGCGGTTGTAGGCCCCTCCGCCCCGCCTGCGGCGGGCCACCTCCCCGTTCCGGGGGGGGTATTAGCCGTCCTTGTAGTAATAGCTGTAGCCGTTGATCGCGGGAGCGCCACCGAGGTGGGCGTAGAGGACGCGGCTGCCTTCGGGGAAGAAGCCCTTGCGGGTAAGGTCGATCATGCCCTGCATCGACTTGCCCTCGTAGACCGGATCGGTGATCATCGCTTCGGTGCGGGCGGCGAGGCGGATGGCATCGTTGGTTTCGTCCGAGGGGACCCCGTAGGCCGGGTAGGCGTAGTCCGGGTTGATGACGATCTCGTCCTCGCGGATCGGGCGGCCGAGACCGACCAATTCAGCGGTGTTGTCGACGATCATGCGGACCTGCGAACGGGTCTGCTCGAGCGTGCCGGAGGCGTCGATGCCGATCACGCGATCCGCGCGGTCCTGCGCGGCGAAGCCGACGATCATGCCGCCTTGCGTGGAGCCGGTGACGACGCAGACGACGATATAGTCGAACTGGAAGCCAAGCTCGGCCTCTTGCGCTGCGACTTCTTCCGCGAAGCCGACGTAGCCGAGCGCGCCGTACTTGTGGACCGAGGCACCGGCGGGGATCGGGTAGGGCTTGCCGCCGGCGGCCTTGACGCTTTCGATGGCGTCTTCCCAGCTCTGGCGGATGCCGATGTCGAAGCCATCATCGACGAGGCGGCTGTCTGCACCCATCAGGCGAGTGAGCAGGATATTGCCGACGCGGTCGTAGACGGCATCGTAATGCGGGACCCACTTTTCCTGCACGACGACGCACTTCATGCCGAGCTTGGCGGCGGTGGCGGCGACCATGCGGGTGTGGTTGGATTGCACGCCGCCGATGGAAACCAGCGTGTCCGCGCCCGAGGCGATGGCATCGGGGACGATGTATTCAAGCTTGCGCAGCTTGTTGCCGCCGAACGCGAGGCCGGAGTTGCAATCATCGCGCTTGGCCCAGATCTCGACCTTGTTCCCAAGCGCTTCGCTGAGGCGGGGGAGGCGCTCGATGGGCGTGGGGCCGTAAGTGAGCGGGTAGCGTTCGAATTTCGAGAGCAGGGACATGGTGGCTCCGGCTTGAGTGTGATTCGGAGCGGAAGCTAATGGAAAGTGTGTGGAAGGTGCTTGCAAAGTTGGAGCGTCTGAAGGCCTTGTTCAGTGATGATGGCGTTTTCATTTATGTGATCTTCCGCTAAATACCGGCTCCATGAAAGATACTTCCATCGAGTTTGACCGGATCGATCGCAACCTCCTCCGGCTGCTGCAGGCGGATGGGCGGCGCTCCAATGCCGAGCTGGCGGAGCTTGCCAACATCAGCCCGGCGACGTGCCATCGGCGTGTGGCGCGGCTGGTGGAGGCGGGTGCGATCACCGGGTTTCGGGGATTTGTTGATCCGGGCGTGGTGGGGCTCGGCACGCTGGTGATGGTGGGCGTGGTGCTGGATCGGTCGACGCCCGAAAGCTTTGCCGCGTTCGAGGGGGCGGTGCTGAGGATGAAGGAAGTGCTCGATTGCAATCTGGTGGCGGGGGACTTCGACTATCTGCTTAAAATCAGGGTGCGCGATATTGCCGATTTCAATGCGCTGCACGGCCAGCGGCTGCTGACCCTGCCGGGGGTGCGGCAGACGCGGACATTCTTCGTGATGAAGGAAGTGAAGGAGAATGCGCCGTTGGGGTTTTGAGGTTTACCCCTCCGACCCGCCTCCTCTGAAGAGGTGGGGGCTATTCCCGCTTACATCAGGCCGAGTTTGCCGCCGGTTTCGGCGTAGGCCTTGAACGCTTCGAGGCGGGCAGCGGACGAGACGGCGGGGCGCGGGGCTTGCTTGTCGCCGAGGCCCATGACGGTGGTGCCGGTGCGGGTCACGGCAGGCCAGCCCGGGGTGCCGGTACGCAGGAAGGCGAGGAGGCGGCGTTGCCATTGGCGGCTCACGGCGGTGTCGGCCGCAGTGAAGGTGTGCGGGCCCATGCCGAGCGTGCCGAAGACATAGGGGAGCTGCGAGGAATGGAATGTGCCCCATGAAACGCCCCCCTTCGCGACTGGATAAGGGTGATCGTAGAGGTAGGCGAAGACCGTCTGGCCGGCGCTGCGGGTGCGTTCCTGCGACCACAGGATGAGGCCGGCCATGTAGCGATCACGCGCGATGAGGGCGTTGCTGGCGGCGGCCTCTGCATCCGTCGCGTGGGGGTAGAGCGCGAGGAGGCGGTCCGCGAAAGTGCCGTAGCGGGCGCGCAGGGCCGTTTCGAGCTGGGCGGGAGTGCGGACCGAAAGGTCGATCATTTCGGCGCTGTTGTAGCCGGAGATGAGGGGGACCGGACTGGCGACGGGGCCGCTGGCGCGGGCGGGATCGAAGGGCACGACCTTGCCATCGACATTGGGGACGAAGAGCAGGCGCGGCGGGCCGCTGCCGGGGACGTAGCGGGTGGCCTCGATCAGCTTTTCGGGCGGCATGGCGCGCAAGTCGGCCAGGGTGGCGGCGCCGAGTTTGGCGGCGAGTTCGGTGCCGATCTGCTCGTTGGTGGCGAGCGGGGGGACGTCGATAGCCATACTCGCGCCGCTGAAGGCAATGGCCTTGGCGAAAAGGCCCTTGGCGAGCGGCGAAATCATCAGGTCTGCGACCGAGGCCGCGCCGGCGCTTTCGCCCGAGACGGTGACATTGGCGGGATCGCCGCCGAAGCGCGCGGCATTGGCCTTGATCCACTGGAGCGCGGCGATCTGATCGAGGAGGCCGTAGTTGCCCGAGGAGCCCAGCGGGCTTTCGGCGGTGAGCGCGGGGTGGGCCATGAAGCCGAGGACGCCGACGCGGTAGTTGATGGTGATGACGACAGCGCCCTGCGCGGCCAGCTTTGCGCCTGCGTAGAGCGGCATCGTGCCGCTGCCACCGCCAAAGCCGCCGCCGTGAATGAACACCAGGACGGGGAGCTTTCCGGCGACCTTGCGGGGCTTCCAGACGTTGAGCGTGAGGCAGTCCTCGCTCATCGGTGCGGTGGACAGGAACTCGTCCGTATAAGGCCCCCATGCGGCAGGCACGCTTTGCTGGCAGGCGGCGCCGTAGCGGGATGCATCGCGCACGCCCTGCCACGGCGCAGCCGGTTGCGGCTCGCGCCAGCGGTTGGCGCCCACGGGCGGGGCAGCATAGGGGATGCCGAGATAGGCTGCGGCGCCATCCTGCTGCGTGCCGCGCACTTCGCCGAGCGTGGTGGTCACGATGCTTTGCGCAGAAGCGGTGGTGGGCGCAGAAGCGGTGGCGGGCGCAGAAGCGGTGGTGGGCGCGGCGAGCGCCATGGCCAGAGCAAGACGGACGGACATGGTGACAGGCTCTCCCCTGATTGTTTGCGGCTAAATTAGAACCATTCTTCTATTTAGCAACAGGCAACGCGGGGCCAAGACGGGGTTTGACACCAGTGCCGCGCCGCTTATCCCTTAGGCAGACCAGACGAAGGGGATTTGCGTGGGCGCAGTGGGGATTGCAGAGGCAGGCGGAGCGGGCCCAGATCATTCTGGCGGCGTGGAGTTGAGCCGGACGCTGCTGCCGCGGCACGTTTCGATGATCGCGATTGGCGGGATCATCGGTGCGGGGCTGTTCGTCGGTTCCTCCACCACGATTTCGCTGACAGGGCCGGCGGCGGTGATTTCCTATCTGATCGCGGGGCTGCTGATCCTGCTGGTGATGCGGATGATCGCCGAGATGGCGATTGTGCTCGAAGGCGTGCGGACCTTTCCCGATTTTGCGCGGGCGGGGCTGGGCCATCTGGCGGGTTTCCTCTCGGGCTGGCTCTACTGGTATTTCTGGGTCGTGGTGGTCGCGGTGGAGGCGATTGCCGGGGCCAAGATCATCGGCGGCTGGCTACCGGGCGTGCCGGAATGGGCCATCGGCGCAGGGCTGACCGCGCTGATGACGGGCGTGAACCTGATGTCCACCCGCAGCTACGGCGAGTTCGAGTTCTGGTTTTCCTCGATCAAGGTGGCCGCGATCCTTGTGTTCAGCCTGATCTGCGCGCTGTGGGTGTTTGGCATCACCGCGCCGCAGGGTTTCTCCATCGGCAACCTGACCGCACATGGCGGCTTTGCGCCGCATGGCTGGGGGCCAGTGCTGGCGGGCGTGGCCTCGACGATCTTCTCGCTCTGCGGTGCGGAGATCGCGACGATTGCGGCGGCGGAATCGCCCGATCCCGCCAAGGTGATCGCGCGGATGACCGTCTCGGTCGCGCTGCGCATCGTGATTTTCTACGTGCTCGCCATCGGGCTGATCGTGGCGGTGGTGCCGTGGACGCAGATCGTGCCGGGGCATTCGCCCTTCGCGACGACGCTGGCCGCAATGCACATCCCCGGCGGCGAGACGATCATGAGCGCGGTGGTGCTGGTGGCGGTTCTCTCGTGCCTCAACAGCGGGCTCTATGTGACGAGCCGCGCGCTGTTCGGCCTTGCCCGCTTTGGCGATGCGCCGGACTGGCTGGTGCATGTGAACGGACGCGGGGTGCCGGCGCGGGCGATCATTGCCGCGAGCCTGTTTGCCTATGGCGCGCTGGCGGCGCAGTGGCTTTCGCCGGGGACGGTGTTCAGCTTTCTCGTCAATTCCTCGGGCGTGACGATGATCCTGCTTTATGGGCTGGTGGGCATCGCGCAGCTGAAGGAACGCACGCGGATGGAGCGCGAGGCGCCGGAGCGGCTGACGCTGAAGATGTGGTTCCACCCGTTCGGCACGCTGACCGCGCTGGCGGCGATGCTGGCCGTGCTGGTGTTCATGGGGCTGCAGCCCGATCTTGCGAGCCAGCTGTGGATGAGCCTGCTGGTAGCGGCGCTGTTTGCCGCCGCGTTCTGGCTGCTGCGGACAGGAAAGCGCGCCTGACATGGTGCAGATCATAACGGCAGAGGAAGCCGCAGCGCTGGTCAAGAGCGGCATGTGGCTCGACTACGGCTTCGGCGCGACGCAGGCGGAGGCGTTTGACACGGCGCTGGCGGCGCGGGTGCACGAGCTGCAGGGCGTGAAGGTCCGCAGCTGCCTGACGACGCGGCCGAGGGCGTTTCAGGAAGCCGATCCCGAAGGCGCGCATATGCTTTCGGCGAGCTGGCACTTCAGCGGATACGACCGCAAGCAGTTCGATGCGGGGCGCTGCGTCTATGTGCCGCTCAACCTTGGCGAATGGCCCGATCTCTACAAGCGCTTCTGCGAGCGCGTGGACATCGCGGTGTTCCAGGTCTGCCCCAAGGATGCGGACGGGTTCTACAACTTCTCGATTTCGGCGTCTTACCTGCGCGCGCTGGTGGAGAAGGCGGACGTGGTGATCGTCGAGGTCAATCCGGCGCTGCCTTACTGTTACGGCCCGGATAACGCGGTGCACGAAAGCGAAGTGGACTTCGTGATCGAGGTGCCCGCCCTCCCCGCCCCCGAACTGCCGAGCGCGATCTCGAGCGAAGTGGACCTTGCCATCGCGCGGCTGGTGGCGGCGGAAATCCGCGATGGGGACTGCCTGCAACTGGGCATCGGCGGCCTGCCCAATGCGGTAGGGCGCGCGATTGCGGGCGCGGGGGTGAAGGACCTTGGCGTCCATACCGAGATGATGGTCGAGGGGCTGGTCGAGCTGGTGAAGGCGGGCGTCGCGACCGGCGCGCGCAAGCAGGTCGATGTGGGCAAGGCGGTCTATGCCTTCGCCATCGGGACCGCGGATATCTACGCCACGCTCGACCGGAACCCGGCCTTCGTGGCGCGGCAGGTGGACTATACGAACCTGCCGCAGTTCGTGGCGCAGAACCACAATGTGGTCGCCGTGAACAGCACCGGGCAGATGGACTTGCAGGGGCAGGCCGCTTCGGAAGCGGATGGCTACCGGCATTTCAGCGGGACGGGCGGGCAGCTGGGGTTCGTGCGGGCGGCGTATGAATCGCAAGGCGGGCGCGCGTTCCTGTGCATGCCATCGACGTATGAGAAGCACGGGGTGCGCAAGAGCCGGGTGGTGGCGGGGCTGGCGCCGGGGACGGTGGTCACCGTGCCGCGCACCGATGTGATGCATGTCGCGACCGAATACGGGATGGTCTGCCTCAAGGGCCTGGCCGTGCCGGAGCGCGCCAAGGCGATGATTTCCATCGCGCACCCGGATTTCCGCGAGGAGCTGGAGCGCGAGGCCTATGCGAACGGATTGATCCCGAAGCATTATTTCTGAGGGATGGGCGGCACGTGAAAGCGGTGCTCACATGGACTGGCCTGATCGTCCTCGGCCTCGTGCTGGGGATCGGCCTTGCCGTCTGGCAGATCAGGGGCAGCGGGCTCGGCAATGATGTGCGCGTGGGGCCGTGGAGCACCGGCCGCGACATCGGGACTGCCAACGCCGACATGAAGACCCGCGCGGTCGTCGCGCTGCGCGGGTTACTGGCGCTGCCGGCGCGGGAGGCGCGCTATTTCACCGCCGCGACCGACAGTGCGGGCGCGCCGCTTTCGGGCAAATGCACGTATGCGCTGGAAGGCGGCGCGGTCGAGGCGCGCTGGTGGAGCGTGACGCTGTATGACCGGGGCGGCTGGCTGATCCCCAACCCGCTGCACCGCCATTCGATCGGCAGCGCGCGGATTCCCGCCGAAGCCGCCAGCCACTGGACGGTGCTGATCGGCCCGGCGGAGGCGCCCGGTTTGTGGATTCCCACCGGCACCGACGGCCCGTTCGAGCTGACCTTGCGCGCCTATCGGCCGCGGGGGCAGATGGCGCGTGATCCTGCCACGATCAGCTTGCCGACGATCACCAGGCGGGAGTGCCGCCCATGATCCGGCGCCTTGCTCCGCTGCTCGTCGTCGCCGCCGTGGCCGTGGGCAGCTATTACGGGGCGCTTGCGGCTGCACCCTTTGCGCTGATGCGGCTTGCCGAAGCCAGGATGGCGAGCACCGCGCCGACCAACCACTTCACGCATTCCCCGCCGGTTCGCGCCGAGCGGCAGTTCGTGGTGCGGCCCAGCCCGGACTTGCTCTATTCGCTGTGCCCCTATGACCTGACGGCGGGGCCGCTGGAAGTGACCGCGGTGCCGGTGCCCGGGCGCTACAGTTCAATCAGCGTGTTCGATGCGCGCACCGATGTCGCCTTCGTGCGCAATGACGAGGAGATGGCGGGGCGCCCGATGCGGGTGGTGCTGGCGCTGGAGGGGCAGCAGACGCCAGCCGGAAGCGAGACCGTGCGGGTGCGTTATGCGACGGGGATCGTGCTGCAGCGCGTGCTTCTGGCCGATCCGTCCGAGGCGGCGGCGGTCGATCCGATCCGCCGCAAGGCGCAGTGCCGGACGCTGACCGGGTAGACCCGGGCGGCGCGATCCCCCCGCAGCCTGTGCTTCGGGGGGACCGCGCCCTGTGCTTTACGCCGCGCGGGCAGCGGGCGCGAAGGGGTAGTCGGTGTAGCCGTCTGCCCCGCCGCCGTAGATGCGGGCGGCGTTGAGCGGGTTCATCGGCAGGCCTTCCGCGAGACGGCGCGGCAGATCGGGGTTGGCGATGAACAGGCGGCCGAACGAGACGGCGTCGATCTCGCCCGCCGTCAGCGCTGCGCGGGCGCGCTCGCCGGTGTAGCTGCCGTTGGCGATGTAGTTGCCGCCGAAGGCCTTGCGCACGATCTGCGGATCGACAATCCGCTGGAACGGATCGCCGCGCGGATCGCTGGGCTCGACGCAGTGGAGATAGGCGAGGCCGCGCTTGCCGATCTGCTCCGCGACATAGGTGAAGACCGGCGCCGGGTTGCTGTCGCTCATGCCGTTGATCGTGAGCGAAGGCGACAGACGGATGCCGACGCGGTCTGCGCCCCAGACGCTCGTGACCGCATCGGTCACTTCGAGCGTGAGGCGTGCGCGGTTCTCGATGCTGCCACCGTAGGCATCGGTGCGGTGGTTGGTGCCGTCGCGCAGGAACTGATCGAGCAGGTAGGCATTCGCGCTGTGGATCTCGACCCCGTCGAAGCCGGCGGCCTTGGCGTTGATCGCGGCGCGGCGGTAATCCTCGATGATGCCGGGGATTTCCTCAAGCTCCAGCGCGCGGGGGACGACGAAATCCTGCGGGCCTTCGTAGGTGAAGGCATGGCCCGCAAGCCCGATGGCGCTCGGTGCGACGGGCAGCTGGCCGCCGGGCTGGAGCGAGGGGTGCGAGAGCCGGCCGACATGCCAGAGCTGGAGCATGATGCGCCCGCCGGCCGCGTGGACCGCCTGGGTCACCTTGCGCCAGCCTTCGACCTGGCGTTCGCTGTAGATGCCAGGCGCACCCGCATAGCCCTTGCCCTGCGGCGAGATGTGGGTGGCCTCCGAAATGATCAGCCCGGCGCTGGCGCGCTGCGTGTAGTAGATCTGCTGCAGTTCGTGCGGGGCCTCGTCGGCATTGGCGCGCGTCCGCGTGAGGGGCGCCATCACGATGCGGTTGGGAGCTTCGATCGCACCGTAGCGGATCGGCTGAAACAGGGGATCCTGGGTCATGAACTCATCCTTTCAGGCTGGCGGGAGGGAGCGGTCGGGCTCAGGCAGCGAGGCTGGTTTCGAGCGCCGGGGCTGCGGGGAAGTCCACCGGGACCTTGGTCACGGCGTGGAGGTAGTTGGTGATCATCTTGTCGCCGATGGTGACAATGGCATCGACGAGGTTTTCCTGCGTCCAGCCGGCGGCGAAGAAGGCATCGACGAGGGCTTCATCGGCCTGGCCGCGATTGACGGCGATCGAGCGGGTGAGGCGGGCGAGCGCATCGAGCTTGGCATCGGACGCGAGGCTGCCGGCGCGGATTTCGAGGATCTGCGCATCCGAGAAGCCGTTCATCTTGCCGAGCGCGGTGTGGGCGGCGAGGCAATAGGCGCAATCGTTGACCTGGCTGACGACGAGGTTGACCACTTCGCGGGCCTTCCCGTTCAGCGACGACTTGGCCGACTGCAGCGCGAGATAGGTGCCCAGCGCGTTATTGGAATACGCGAGGGTGGCGTAGAGGTTGGGAACGAAGCCCAGCTGCTTGTTCAGGGCATCGAACAGGCCCTGGTTGCCAGCCGAAACGGTTTCGCGGGTCGGGACAGTGAAAGCGGTCATCGTCAGGTTCCTTTGATCGGGGCGGCGTGTTTGCCGTGACACCTTGATGGCCCTGCGCATCGCGCTCCGGCAGATACGCCGTCGCAATTGGCTTTATGCCTGCTAGGAATAGATGGCCGCTGGACGAGCTGATCGGGCTAGCGGCACGGGAATGGTTTGCGGGAGAAACCGCCACGGCGGCGCAGAAGCCTAAATCGAATGTTAAGTCCGTTTCGCTAAGCCCGAACCCGACAGATGGTTTCCCGGCCAGAGGGCTGGCGGAAACGGAAGGACTTCGATCGCGATGAGCAGTGCCCGGTTCGATCCGACGGCTCTGGCCGTGCTGGCCGAGGCCTACCCGGCTGCACCCGTGACGTTCGAGCATCGGCTGGCCGCCGAAGGCCTGCTGACGCGCGCGGCGCTGGCCGAACTGGCGGAATTCCTGCCGGCGAACAGCGTGGAATACAATCTCGGCGACCTGCCGCTGGGTGTCGATCCGGACAAGGTCGAGCGCCCTGCCCTCTCTGCCGCAGAAGTGATCCGCCAGATTGACCGCGCCGGATCATGGCTCGCCTTGAAGAACATCGAGCAGCATCCGGGCTATGCGCAGCTGCTGCACGACGTGCTCGGCGAAGTGCGCGAAGTCGTCGCCCCGCGCACCGGCGCGATGGAGCGCTGCGAGGCGTTCATCTTCGTATCATCACCGCACGCGGTGACGCCGCTGCACTTCGACCCCGAGCACAATCTGCTGCTGCAGATCGAGGGCGAGAAGACGATGACGATGTTCCCGGTGACCGACGAAGCGATTGCACCGCCCAAGGTCCACGAGCTGTTCCACCTCGGCGCGCACCATCGCAATCTTGAGTGGCGCGACGAATTCCAGCCGCGCGGGCGGGCCTTCGATCTGCGTCCCGGGCAAGGCCTACATGTGCCGGTGAAGGCGCCGCATTACGTGCGCAACGGCGCCTTCCCGTCGATTTCGCTTTCGGTGACGTGGCGTTCGGAATGGAGCTGCGCTGAAGCCGATGCCCGCGCGCTCAACCATATCCTGCGCCGCGCCGGGATCGCCCCGAAGAGCCCGCAGCAATACCCGGCGCGCAACCTCACCAAGTCGCTCGCCTATCGCGCCATCCGCCGCACCGGCTTCGTTCCGGCGCCCTGAGCGATGGTCAGCCTCTACATCACCATCGACACCGAATACGCGGCGGGCTTCCCCTGGCGCGATGACCGGCGCGAGAACTTTGCGCGCTCCATCGCCGGGCAGGTTGGTGATGGCGAGGCGGGCATCTTCTACCAGATGGAGGTGATGGACCGGCACGGGATCAAGGCCGTGTTCTTCGTCGATCCGCTGCCCGCGCTGGTCTGGGGTGTGGAGGCGATTGCCGATGTGGTCGGGCCGATTGTGGCGCGCGGGCACGACGTGCAGCTTCATGCACATACCGAGTGGCTGGCAATTGCCGGGGCGAACAATCCGCTCGGCACCCGCACCGGGCTCAACATCCGCGACTTCACCTTCGACGAGCAATGCCAGTTGCTGGACTATGCGCGCGGCGTGCTGATGGCCGCCGGAGCGCCGGCGCCGGTGGCCTTCCGCGCCGGAAACTATGGCGCCAATGACGATACCCTGCGCGCGCTTGCCGCGCTGGGGCTGGCCTATGACAGCAGCCACACGCCGGGCATCACGGATTCGCACAGCCGGATTTCGCTGGGACCGGAAAACCGCGTGCCGGTGGCGATCCATGGCGTGACCGAAGTGCCGGTTTCCTGCATCGCCGGGCCGCGCGGATCGCGCCGCCATTTCCAGCTGACCGCCCTGACCGACGGCGAGATCGCGGCCGCGCTGCGCCATGCGCGCCGCCAGCCGGACGTGCCGATGACGCTGGTCTCGCACAGCTTCGAACTGCTGAGCCGCGACCGTTCGCGCCGGAACCAGATCCTCGTGCGCCGGTTCGAGCGACTCTGCGCCTGGCTGGAAGCGGAGCCGGGTGTGAGCAGCGCGACCTATGCCGCCCATCCGCCGCAAGCTCAGCCGGCGAGCACGCCGGCTGCGCTGCTGCCGCACAGCCTGTTGCGGACCGGCTGGCGCTATGCCGAGCAGGCCGCCGCCAACGCGCTCTACGGTGCGCGATGACCGCTGCCGTCACCATTCCCTTCGTCGTCGGCTCGCGCCGCGTGTTCGCCGCATCGCGCAAGCTGGCGACTTTCTCGTTCACGCTGGCCGACCTTGTGGACGGCAAGGCCGAGCGCCTGCCCGGGATCGAGCATGGCTGCGAGGGCGTGCGCGTGCTTTCGGCGCCCGAGACCGCAATCGGTCGGATCATGCGGCAGCTGCCGGGCTACCGCATCGGCGGGCTGCAGGCCTTTCCGCGCTACTACATCGAGATGGCGGGCAGCTTCGACGACTACCTCGCCCGCTTCTCCGGCAAGACCCGTTCGACCCTGCGGCGCAAGCGCAAGCGCATTGCCGAGATGGACGGCAATAGCCTCGATTTCGAGGAGTTCCGCACGGCGGAGGACATGGACCGCTTCGTGGCCGAAGCCGTGCCCCTCTCGCGCCGGACCTATCAGGCCCGCCTGCTCGATGCCGGGCTGCCGGAAGGGGACGTGGCGCTTGCCGAGATGCGCGCGCTGGCCGCGCGGGATGCGCTGCGCGCCTATCTGCTGCGCATCGAGGGCAAGGCGGTAAGCTATCTCTACCTGCCCATCGACGGCGAGACCGTGGTTTATGCGCACCTCGGCTATGATCCGGACTTCGCGCATCTTTCGCCCGGAACGGTGCTGCAGCTTGAGGCGCTCGAGCGGCTGTTTGCGGAAGAACGCTATCGCTATTTCGATTTCACCGAGGGCGAAGGCGCGCACAAGGCGCTGTTCGCCACCGGATCGGTGCAGGCCTGCTCGTTCTATCTGCTGCGCCCGAGCCTTGCCAACCGCCTGCTGCTGGCCGCGCTCGACGGCTTCAACCGCAGCGTGGCAGCCGCCAAGCGCGTGGCCGAAAGCAAGGGCGCGATGGCCAGCGTGCGGCGACTGGTGCGGCGGTGACCGCGATGGTCAAGGACGGGCTGAAGGACGCGATCAAGGCGGCGCTCGGCATGCTGATCGCCGATTACCGGCTGAACTGGATCTATGCCTCAGTCGACATGCCTGACGCTGGTGGGCCGGACGTGGTGGAAGCGGCGCCCGAGCATTATGTCGCCATCGCCGACAGCCTGACGCCGAAAGTGAAAGGCGCGCTGAGCTATGCGCGGCAGGGGTTGCCGGGGATGGTCGTGCTGCAGGAGGGCCGCCCCGCCTCGGTCGCCCATTTCGCACGGGCCGCGCAGTATGATCGCCATGCGACCTGGCCCCTGCGCACGAACGAAGTGGCACTGATGGACATCGCCACCGAGCAAGCCGAACGCGGCCGCGGCCTTGCCGTGGCGCTGATCCGCGGGGCGACGCGCCATTACCTGGAAGCAGGCGCGGACCGCGTGCTGGCCTTCATCTGGTGGACCAACACCCCCTCCGTGCGCGCCTTCCGGAAGGCCGGCTGGCGGCGCATCGGCTTCAGCGCGGAATGGCAATGGCGCGGGCGCTGGCGCTGCGTGCACATCCCGTTTCTGTGATGGCCGTTGCGGCGAATAATGGTGAGCCCTGCTGGGTTCGAACCAGCGACCTACTGATTAAAAGTCAGTTGCTCTACCGACTGAGCTAAGGGCCCACACGCAGGCGGTGCGCGCTTGCCCTACGGATGGGGCGGGGCCGGGTCAAGCGGGCGTGGAGGTGGCGGATGGTGCAAGTGCCCATCGGATCGCGCCAGTCCGGTGCGACCGTGGCGGCGGGGGTGAGCACGAAGCTGCGCTCTCGGAAGAGCGGGTGCGGGATGGTGAGCGACTTGCTGCGCCAGGGGCCGCCGCTCCACAGGATCACGTCGAGATCGAGCGTGCGCGCCGCCCAGCGCTGGCCGCGGCGGATGCGTCCGAAGCGGGCTTCGATCTGCTGGAGCAGGGCGAGCAGGGCTTGCGGATCGAGCCTTGTGGTGATCCGCGCGGCGGCGTTGGCGTAGCGGCGGCGCGAGGGGCCGACGGGGGCGCTGGTGATGATCGGGGAGACGGCTTCGATGGTGAGGCCCTCCCCCGCCATGGCTGCGAGCGCGGCGCGCAGGACTCGTGGCGGCGGGCCGTGATGAGGATGGCGCTGGTTGGAGCCGAGCGCGATCAGATAACGGTAAGGCATGGTGTCTCGACTTCGCTCGACACGAACGGGGTTTGTGCCCGGGCCGTCAGATATCTTCGGCAAGGCGGGTGTAGAGCTGGGGGCGGCGATCGCGGAAGAAGCCCATGCCGGCGCGGTGGCGGGCGGCTTCGGCGAGATCGAGCGTGGAGACGAGGACGCCGGTTTCCTCGGCACCGAACTCGGTGCGCAGATCACCCCACTGGTCGGCGATGAAGCTGTTGCCGTAGAAATGCTGGGGCGGCGTGCCCGCCACACTTTCGCTGCCGATGCGATTGGCGGCGACCACCGGCATGCAGTTCGATACGGCATGGCCGATCATCGCGCGGCGCCAGACGCGGCTGGTATCGAGATTGGGATCGTAGGGTTCGCTGCCGATGGCGGTAGGGTAGAACAGCACTTCGGCGCCCATCAGCGCCATGGCGCGCGCGCATTCGGGATACCACTGATCCCAGCACACGCCGACGCCGATGCGGGCGCCGAACAGGTCCCACACCTTGAAACCGGTGTTGCCGGGGCGGAAATAGTACTTCTCCTCATAGCCCGGACCGTCCGGGATATGGCTCTTGCGGTAAGTGCCCATGATCTCGCCATCCGGGCCGATCATCGCGAGCGTATTGTAGTAGTGCTGCCCGTCGCGCTCGAAAAAGCTGGTGGGGATGGCGATGCCGAGGCTGCGGGCAAGCGCCTGCATGGCCTGGACCGAAGGGTCTTCGGCCAGCGGGTGCGCGAGGGCGAACAGGGCCTCGTCCTCCACTGTGCAGAAATAGGGGCCGGCGAACAGTTCGGGCGGGAGGACGACCTGCGCGCCATCTGCCGCCGCTTCCTCGACCAGCGCGGAGACGGCGGCGATGTTGGTCTGCGCGTCAGGGGCATTCAGCGCGAGCTGGAGGGCAGCGACGGTGAGATGGGTCATGGGCGCGACTTGGGGGGCCTTTGCACCAAAGTCAAAGGGCGGCAGTTGGCGGCCACCACCCGCAGGCCCCCTCCGTGCAAGAGGAGGGGGCTGTTCCTGCTCAGGGGCGCTTGGCGAAGAGCAGCGTCATGCGGTCGCTTTCGCCGATGGCTTCGTACTTGGCGCGGTCCTTGTCCTTGAGGGTGAGGACGGGCGGCAGGGTCCACACGCCGTCGGGCCAGTTGGCGCTGTCCTTGGGATTGGCGTTGATCTCGCTCTTGGCGACCAGCTTGAAGCCGTGGGCTTCGATGAGGGCGATCACGTCGGCCTCGCGCATGTAGCCCATCGTGCCTTGCGTGTAGGCGGCGGGGGCATTGGCCTTGGCGCGGTGTTCTTCGATGCCGAGCAGGCCATCGTCCTTGAGCAGGCTGCGGATCGCGGCGAGATCGTTGTAGAGGTAGCCATCGGGCCACATGTTGTGGACTTCGCGCATGATCATCACACGGTCGACAGTGCCCTTGCGCTCGGCCGGGATGGCATCGAGCGTATAGGCGGGGACGCGCGCTTCGGCGACGCCGGTCCAGCCGGCGGCCTTGCCGGGGAACGAGGTGGGGAACGCGGCAAGGCGTGTCTTCGTATCGCCCGAGGCGGCGGCAAGGCCGGCGGTGATGCCGATATAGGTGCCCTTTTCGCCCAGATAGGGGACGAGGATGCGCGTGTACCAGCCGCTGGAGGGCATGTAGTCCGCCACCGTCATGCCCGGCTTGATGCGGAAGAAGGCCAGCGTTTGCGCCGGGTGGCGCCAGGCATCGCGCGGGCGGTCCTTGTCACGCCGGGGATCGGCGAGGACCTTGGCCATTTCGGGATCGACGGCGGTGGCTGCGGCATGCGCCTTCGGCGCAGCGTGGAGCGCCGCCGGAAGGGCAGCGGTGGCCGCCAGCAGGAGGGCGGGAAGCAGGGCGGCTTTGCGCATGACGTAACTCCGATGGCGATTCGAGCGAAGTCCGCAACCTAAGGGGGCAGGAGACGATGACAACCGGGACGTTCGTTCCTATCTCGCGCGGCACAGACATCGGGGCCAATTGCCTCGGCAGCAAGGACAATGGAAATGGCACAGGCAATCATGGCAGGCGGGTGCTTCTGGTGCACCGAAGCGGTATTTCGCGACGTGGTGGGGGTGACCGATGTCGAGAGCGGCTACATCGGCGGGACGAGCCCGAACCCGACCTACAAGCAGGTGTGCAGCGGGACGACGGGGCACGCCGAGGCCATCCGCGTGACCTATGATCCTGCGCTGCTTTCGCTGGACGACCTGCTCGACATCCACTTTGCGACGCATGATCCGACGACGCTGAACCGGCAGGGCAATGATGTCGGCACGCAGTATCGCTCGGCCCTGTTCCCGACCGACGACGAGCAGCGCGCGGCGATGGAAGCCGCGATTGCGCGCGCGCAGGAGGCCAACCCGAAGCCGGTGGTGACAGTGATCGAAGGCCCAGCCGAGTGGTGGCCCGCAGAGGACTACCATCAGGAATATTGGCAGGGCGAAGGCCAGCGCAATCCCTATTGCCTCGCGGTGATCCCGCCCAAGCTGCAGAAGCTGCGCAAGAGCTTTGCCGCGAAGGTGAAGGGGTAGGGGGTTTCTCGCAGAGACGCAGAGAAGAAGGAAGGGCGCAGAGGCGTTGCGCCAGGCGGCGAGGCCGCTCTCATCCTGCACCGCTCATGCGTGAGCGCGGCTTCGCCGCTGGGCGCTCCGCCTTCGCGGTCTTCTTTTCCTTTGCGTCTCTGCGAGAAACGAACTCCGAAAAAGGGGACTGTCCCTATTTTTCCCACATCGCGGCGAAGAAGCCGTCGATGCCGCCGTGCTGAGCCAGCATGCCGGGATCGCTGCGGAACCAGCCTTCGGGCGTGGGGGTGAGGCCGGCGGGGAGCTGATCGGCGGTGATGGGGACGGGGCCGAGCGCCTTGACCCATGCCGCCTGCGCTTCGCCCTCGCCCGGTTCCAGCGAGCAGACGGCGTAGACGAGGCGGCCATCGGCTCGGATGGCACCCGAGGCGCGTTCGAGCAGGCCGCGCTGGAGATCTTCGAGGCCGGACTGGTCGACGAGGCGGTGGAGCACGTCCGGGTGACGGCGGCAGGTGCCGGTGGCGCTGCACGGCGCATCGATGAGCACGGCGTCGTAGAGTTCGGACGGGCGCCACTGCATCGCATCGGCGGCAATCACATCGACCGAAAGGCCGACGCGCGCGACATTTTCGCGCAGGCGTTCGAGGCGGCGGGCGGACTTGTCGAGCGCGGTGACCTGCCAGCCGGCGGCGGCGAGCTGCATCGTCTTGCCACCGGGCGCCGCGCAGAGATCGAGGACGCGGCGGCCCTCGCCGGGGCCGAGCAGGCGGGCGGGAACCGAAGCGGCGAGATCCTGCACCCACCACGCGCCTTCAGCGAAGCCTTCGAGCTGCTCCACCGCGCCGGAGCGGGCGAGGCGGACGTGGCCGGGAGCGAGCGAAATGCCGCCGAGACGTTCGGTCCATTCGGACGTGCGCGCCGGATCGCGCAGGGCCAGATCGAGCGGCGGCGGGACGGCGAGACCGGCGGCGATGGCTTGGGCGCGGCCGGGCCATGCGCGTGTCCACCGTTCCAGCGCGGCGGCGGGGAGCGTGGGACTTGCGGGCAGGCCCTCTCCCCTGAGCACGGCGGAGAAGACGCCGTGGGCCAGGCGGCGCGGGCCGCCCACGAGCAGCGGCAGGCCGGTGGCAATGACGGCGTGCGGCGGAAGGCCGAGGCGCAGCGCCTGCGCCAGCATCAGGCGCAGGACAGAGCGGGCCTTGGCGTCCTCGGGGAGGATCTGCCGGGTGGCGCCATCGATCAGGCGGTCGAGATCGGGCAGCCAGCGCAGCGCTTCCTGCGCGATGGCGAGCGCGAGGGCGCGATCATCGCCGCGTTCGATGGCGCGCAGCACCGGCGGGGCGGCCTGATCGAGCGGATCGCCCCGGCGCAGCACGGCATCGAGCAGGCGCAAGGCGGCGCGGCGGGCGGGAACGCCGGGAAGTTCGTCTGATGGAGAGGGTGGGCGGGCCATTGGTGAGCCTATCGCGCGCGGTGCCCCCTTTGGCAATTGCGCATTGCAGCGCGGCGCGGCAGGGAGAGGCCATGGACAAGCAGACACCCCGCGCCACTCAGCGCCCTGCCAGCTTCACCCGGCCCGACCACTGGTCCACCGCGCCCGCACCCGCGCCGCGCCCGGCTGAGAAGCGCGACGATCCCGATGGCCTTGATCCCACCCGCTTTGGCGACTGGGAGAAGAACGGGATCGCGATCGACTTTTGAGTTGGCCGGTTAGCGCGGCAGCGCGGCCAGCGGTGGCAGGGGGTGCCAGCCCCACGGATTGAGCGCGAAGCCGGTGACCCCTGCGCGCACCAGCGACCAGCGCAAGGGGCGCGCAATCGGGATGTAGGGATTGGCCGCTGTGATCTCGGCCTCCGCTTGGCCCAGCAGGCGCGCGCGTTCGCGCAAGTCCGCAGTCTTGCGGGCCTGCTCGAGGAGCTGGTCCCCGGCCATATTGCAGGCGGGCTTGTGGACGGAACAAGCGAGCTGGTTGAGAAACCACGAAGCGCGGCCATAGCGGGCGGTGGCGTCAACCAGCCGCAGATCGGCCGGCTTGTCCTCCGCCACTTGCACGGTGACGATGCCGATGGCCTTGAAATCCGTCGCGATCAGATCGATCACCCGGCGCGTTCCCGGCCCGTTTGGCGCCGCGATGCGGAGCAGCGGCGCAGGCTTGCCGCTTGCCATGTAGCGGGTGACGCGCTCCGCCGCGAGTGCATGGCGCTGTTCGGGGGCGACGCCGACCCAGCGTTCGCCGACGGTGCCGGCATCGTCCTCGACATCGGCCGAGACGATGCGCGTGGTAGGAAGCCAGCCGGCGATGTTGAACGCGGCGATGATCGCATCACGGTCGATGGCAAGGGCCAGCGCCTCGCGGTTGGGCGCTTCGGCGAGGAAGCCGTCGTCGTTTTCGACCAGCAGACCGAACATGCCGATGACCGGATCGAGCTGGATATTGCCGCGCGCAAGGCCGGTCTGCTCGGTCAGCGGAAGCGAATCGATGCGCCCGCCGAGCACCAGATCTGCGGCGCCTTCGTTGAAGCGGTCGACCGCCTTGGTCGCAGGCAGGAAATCGACGATGAGGTTGCGCGCGTGGCTGGAGAAGCCTTCTTCCGGCACGAGGCCGCGCTTTTCCGGCGGGATCAGCGAGAGTTCGACACCAGTGCCGCGCCGGGCAAGGCCCATCGGACCGGCGCCCCGGCGGGCATAGGGCATGCCAAGCTCGGGCTGGGCCAGCAGGGTGAGCAGGTCGGGCACCGGCGCGACGAGATCGATCTCGATCACCCGGTCGGCCATGACGCGGA
Organism: uncultured Novosphingobium sp.; assembly: GCA_964413325.1. GTDB lineage: Bacteria > Pseudomonadota > Alphaproteobacteria > Sphingomonadales > Sphingomonadaceae > Novosphingobium. The sequence goes on from CAYPRK010000004.1 coordinate 39,440, forward strand.
CTTGCTCGATGGCGGCAAGATCGAGGCCGAGCGCGGTGCCCTTGAGCTGAGCGAGAGCCTTGCGCAGCGCGGTGGCGGCGGTTTCAGCGGTGATGCGCGAGCCGCCCGGCCAGGTGCCATCGCGCAGGCGGAAGATATAGCTCTGCCCGTCGTCGGTGATGATCCACCGGTCGGCAAGGGCGGGGACGATGTGGCCTTCAGCATCGAAGCTGACGAGGCCTTCCACCGTCGCGCCGCGCAAGGTGCGCGCGGCGGGCGAGAGGCGCAGGCTGCTGGTATCGAGTGCGGTGCGATCACCGATGAGGGCGATGGGCAGCGGTCCTTCGCTGCGCCGTCCGCAGCCCGAAACGCCCAGCACCAGCGCGCCGAGCCCGGCAAGGGCCACAGCGGCGGCGACAGAGAGGCGGGAAACGCGCACCATTGCAGGCGGTGCTAGCACAGGGGGCCGTGCCGGTCAGCGCCGGAAGGGCGGCATGCCCCCGGGAATCATCAGAAATATTTGCGGGGCCGGATCAGATCTTGCGGACGCGCGCCGGATCGATGGTGGCGATCACCGGCTTGACGAAGCGCGGGGTGGAATTGGGCTGGATCGCGATCGGCTCACGCGCGAGCTTGGGATCGATTTCCTCGACGAAGGCGATGCCGAAGCGGTTTTCCTGAATCCAGGCGACGACGCCTTCGACCCAGCCGATGTTGCGGAGGTTGATTTCCAGCTTGGCGCCGCGGGTGACCTTGACGTGCCCTTCCGCCATCATGCCGCCGCCCGAAAGGTTGCGGACCTTGACGCGGTGCTCGTCGCCCGCCCCGGCGAGACGCACGTCCGCCATGAGAAACAGGCTGTCACGCCCTACCTGCCGATGATCGAGTTCAGTCACGCCTGGTTTCCGTCTCATCTGCCAAAGGAGGCCTCCACGATCAGCGCGATGATCCGCACTGAGCGCCACGAAGAAAGTCGCACAACTTTCTGGCGGATTGCTAAGCGAGGCTGGCTAACAGAATCTTAAATCGGCGCGGCATTAACGTGGTTTTGCTGAGGCTGTACCGGAGAGGGACACTCTCCGGACAAAGCGTTTCCGCGCGCCGATCCTTACATATCGCGGGAGATTTTCTCGCGCCGCTCGTGCGCTTCCTGCGCTTCCACGGTCATCGTGGCGATCGGACGGGCGATCAGGCGGCCGAGGCCGATGGGTTCGCCCGTGACTTCACAGTAACCATATTCGCCTTCATCGATCCGGCGCATCGCGGCATCGATCTTGGCGATCAGCTTGCGCTGGCGATCGCGCGTGCGCAGTTCGATGCCCCATTCGGTCTCGCTCGAGGCGCGGTCGTTGAGGTCAGGCTCGCGGATCGGACCATCCTGCAGTGCGGAGAGCGTGCCAGCGGATGCGGACAGGATCGACTTCTTCCATTCGAGCAGGAGGCGGCGGAAATAGTCCTGCTGCGCCTCACCCATATAGGGTTCATCATCGGACGGGAGATAATCGCTGGGCATGGCCCGGCGTGCCTTGGCCAGAACGTCGATTTCGTCACCCAAAACACCAGCCATTCCGGCCCTCCAAGCAACTGCTCTTGCGCCCCCGATCGCCGCGGCGTCCGCGGACGGACGCTGGTGGCTCCCGGTCTGGCGCGCCTATAGGCAAGTCACGGAAACCGTACAAGGATTTCCTCCGGCACCATGTGAAGTTGTACCCAGCCCCTTTGCCTAGGCACTTTTTTTCGGCGTTAACCAATTGTTGACCAAGATTGTTGACTTTGTCCTTGCCCGGCCAAGCTGGATTTGCGGTGCGGGGGGACAGGGGAATGGTTATGGCACAGACTTGGATCAAGCTGGTTTCCGAGGCCGAAGCTTCCGATGATGCAGTGGACAGCGCCGCCACCGATACGCTTGTGGCAACCTGCCTTGCCGCTGCGGCAGCGGGCGACATGGACGCGCTGTTCGACCTTGGCGTTGCGTTCTCGACTGGCAGCCACGGCGCGCCGTGCGATCTGATCGAGGCGCACAAGTGGTTCAACCTCGCCGCCGTGGGCGGGCATGAGGAAGCCGCGACCTGCCGCGCCGAAGTATCGGACGACATGACCGCGCGCGAAATCGCCGAAGCCCAGCGCCGCGCCCGCGAATGGCTGCGCATGATGCGGTCTGACAGCCAGGCGGCTTGAGGGCCTCAGCTCAGCCGAAATCGTCCTGGAAACGGGACAGCTGGTGCATGCGGGCATGCAGCACGGTGACGATGCCGACTGCGCCGTCTTCGAGCAGCCGCCAGTAGATGAAGTGGCTTTCGTAGCGGCAAACGTAACCGCTCTGGCCAAACGCGGCGGGAATGGTGCGCCACGGGAAGGACCGCGATGCAATCGCATCGAACCTGCTGAACAGCCCGCGCAGGTATCGCTCGGCTTGCTCGTCGCCCCAACGTTCCAGCGTGTAGGCATAGATTTCTTCGAGGCGCTGCGCTGCAGCCGGCTGTATCCGGTAGACACTCACGCCTGCTTGCGCGCCCGATGCCGTGTGATGATGTCATCCGCAGTGAGGGTGACGTAGCTCGAATCCGGAGCTGCGAAAGCAAGCGCAAGCTCTGCCTTCAGTTGCTCGAAGCGCTCCTGCTCAACCCTTTCCATATCCTGCCGGATCAGGTGGCGCACATACTCGCTCACGTTCTCGAAGGCACCAGCGTCCGAAACATTCGTCGCGACAAATTCGCCGAGAGCGCCGCTAACCCGAACGTTGAGCGTCATTTCCTTGCCCACAGCGAACTCCCTTCGTGCTGTCCACAAGTTAAGGACATTTCTTGACAGGCGCAAGTCGGCGCCACGTCCTTGAGGTTCAGCCCTTTTTGAAGGGCGTCCGTTCGCCCAGCCAGAGCTGTTCCTGCGCCACGCCCTGGCGTTCGCGCGCAAGGAAATCGGCGACGGCGCTGCGGAAATTGGGGTCCGTGATATAGTGCGCCGACCATGTCGGCACCGGCTTGTAGCCGCGCGCCAGCTTGTGCTGGCCCTGGGCGCCCGCTTCGACCCGCTTGAGGCGGAGCGCGATGGCTGCGTCGATGGCCTGATAGTAGCATAGCTCGAAGTGCAGGAAGGGCTTGTCGACGACCGCCCCCCAGTAGCGCCCGTAGAGCGCTTCCGATCCGATGAAATTGAGCGCGCCGGCAATGGGCCGCTCGCCGAGGAAGGCCATGACCAGCAGGATGCGGTCTGCCATGCGCTCGCCCATCAGGGTGAAAGCCTCGCGCGTCAGGTAGGGCCGGCCCCATTTGCGCGCGCCGGTATCCTGATAGAATTGCCAGAAGGCATCCCAATGTTCGGGCCGGATCGCATCGCCGGTCAATTGGCGAATCTCCACTCCGTCCTGCGCCTTGGCGCGTTCCTTGCGCAGGTTCTTGCGCTTTTCGGAGGACAGTGCGCCAAGGAAATCATCGAAGCTGGCGTAGCCGTCGTTGTCCCAGTGGAACTGGGTATCAGTGCGCAGCAGCCAGCCGGCTTCCTCGAACACCGGCAGCTGCGCGGGCTCGATGAAAGTGGCATGGGCGGAGGAGAGCGAGTTCTGTTCGCAGATCTGCTCGGCAACGCGCAGCAGGGGCACGCCGAGCGCGGGGTGCTCACCGGTCAGCAGCCGGGGGCCGGTGGCGGGGGTGAAGGGCACGCTGATCTGGAGCTTGGGGTAGTATTGCCCGCCCGCGCGGTGCCACGCATCGGCCCAGCTGTGATCGAACACGTATTCGCCCTGGCTGTGGCCCTTGAGATAGGCCGGGAGCGCGGCGGCGGCGACACCGGCGGCATCCTCGATCACCAGCGGGAGCGGCGACCAGCCACTGCGCCCGCCGACACTGCCCGATTCCTCGAGCAGGGTGAGGAAGGTGTGGCTGGTGAAGGGATTGCCGGCACCCGCGAGCGCGTCCCACTCTTCGGCGGGAATTTCGCCGACAGCGTGGTGGACGCGCGCGGTGACGTTCACGAGCGGGCTGCTTTCGCGATCCCCGCCCCCTCCGCGATCGGGCCATCGCCGTGCCTCAGGGCGCGGTCCATCAGGTCGGGCGTGTCGACCGTCCATGTCAGTACCGGGAAGCCGCGCTTCTGCTGCGACCCGGCGAAGCGGCTGGGCATGTCGGTGATGTCGTAAGCGAGGAAATCAGGCTGGGCGCGCCACAGCATCATGTGGCGGCGGGTGCGTGCAAAGAGCGTGCGGCTGCCCTCCTCTGACATGACGAGGCCGCGCACGATGTGGCTGGAATGGCGGGCAAACCAGCGCGAGACGCGAGGATCGAAGCTCATCACGGCCACCGGGCCGCGATAGCCTTCGAGCATGCGGCGCACGGCAAGGCAGATCGCCGGGATGCGGGTGGAGGGCCTGGTCTTTACCTCGATCAGCAGCGGCACCCGGCCGGCGACGAGATCGAGCAGCTGGCGCAGGGTGGGGATGGTGTCCTCGTCATTGCCGACGATCCTGATCTGGCCAAGCTTGGCCGCGCTGCGCTCGATGACGAGGCCGGTCTCGGCCGTCAGCCGGTCAAGTTCCCAATCGTGGAAGACCATCGCCTGCCCGTCGCTGCTGCGCTGGACATCGCATTCGATGCCAAACCCGGCCTCGATCGCGGCGGCGAAGGCGGACATCGCGTTTTCCGGCAGCCCGGGGCCGTGGAGCCCGCGGTGCGCATACGTCACGCCCTTAAGCCAGGCCACCTTCTCCGCCTGCGGCGGCGGGGCGAGCAGGCGATCAAGCAGGAAAGAGAGCAAATACAGCATCGATTTCCACTGCGCAGCCAAGGGGAAGGACGGGCACGCCAACGGCGCTGCGGCTGTGCTTGCCCGCCTCGCCGAACACCGCGACCATCAGTTCGGACGCGCCGTTGGCAACCTTGGGCTGATCGGTGAAATCGGGAGTCGAGGCAATGAACGCGCCGAGCTTGACCACGCGGGCGATCCGGTCGAGCGAACCCAGGGCGGCCTGCGCCTGCGCGAGGAGCATCAGCCCGCAGCCGCGCGCGGCGATCACGCCTTCCTCAAGCGTGACGTTCTCGCCCAGCCGGCCCTTGACCAGTTCGCCATCGACGAACGAGACCTGACCCGAGACATAGAGGAACCCGCCGGCTTCGACCGTAGGGACATAGGCGGCGACCGGCGCGGCGGGCGCAGGAAGCGTGAGGCCGAGTTCGGCGAGCTTGGCGGCGGCGTTATACGTCATCGTTCACTCCGTGGATTCGATCCATAAGCCAGGGCAGCGCATGCTCCCACTGGTCGATACGGGCATGGGCGTGGCCCTTGACATGGGCGCAATCGATATGGCGCGCGATCATCGGCTCCCCGCAGAGGTGCAAGCGGCTGACGTGGGGCGCGATTTCCATCACCGAGCCGTGGTGCTGCGGCAGATCATCGATGAACACCGCGCGGCTGGGCTGATACTCATCGAGGATCGCCTTGAGCGCAGGGCCCTTGGGGCCCTGGTTGGTGAACACGCGGGCATGGATGCCGACATCCATGAGCTGGCGCGCACGGGCATCGCGGCGTTCGTCAGTGAGGTTGGTGAGGATGACGATGTCGGCATGTTCGGCGAGCGCATTGATCCCCTCGACCGCGCCGGCAATCGCGCCCTGACGGTGCATCTCGGTATCGAAGAACAGGCCGAGCAGGCGCCAGATTTCGGGTCCGGGGACCGGATCGCCGCTGCCCGCATAGCGCATGGCCTTGCTGAAATCGCTATCTTCCATCACGAAATCGATGCCGTGATGTTCGCCCAGCCATTCCTTGTAGGGCACGATCATGTGCAGCAGCACTTCATCGCAATCGCTGATCACCAGCGGTCTGCTCATATTACAATCTCTCCCGGGTGGCCGCGAGCGCTGCCGGGGAAATGCCCAGCGCTTCGGCCGCCGCTATCAGATCCGCCTCATGCCCGCAGAGGAATTCGAGCACCGCGCCCTGCACTGCCGGATCGCCCAGCCCGGTGCGGAGTTCGTCCGGCGTGAGCCCGGTGAGCGCAAGGAACCGCTCTGCCCGGTCGCCATCGCCGAGCACCCAGCCAAGCGCCTGCAGCGCCGTGGCAGCAGGATCAGGCATAGGGGCGACTTCGCGGGCGATTGTCAGGGCCTTCCGGGGTGATTAGGCAGGGCACGGGGCAGCATGAGGGTGCGCCATTAGGATATTGGGGCTCAGTGGCAAAAAGAATACTGGTTGTCGAGGACAACGACCTCAACCGCAAGCTGTTCTGCGATGTGCTGAAGGCCGGGGGGTTCGCTGTCGAGCCCCTCGCTGACGGACGCGATGTGCTTGTTCGCGCACGGGAATTCGTGCCAAACCTGATCATCATGGATATCCAGCTGCCCAACATTTCAGGCCTCGAACTGATCGAAGCCCTGAAGGGCGATCCCGGCCTGCGCCCGATCCCGGTACTGGCGGTGACGGCCTATGCCGGCAAGGGCGACGAGGAGCGCATCCGCGAGGCGGGCGCGGAAGGCTATCTCGCCAAGCCCGTCTCGATCGGACCGTTCATGATGGCGGTGAAAGCGCTGGTGTGAGGGGTTAACCGGGTAGTGCCGACGTGCTATGATTACATCTGAAGTCAGGAGTGTACATATGCCGTCAGCCAAGTCCTCCGAACCCATCACCGTTCGGACCAGCAAGGAAACCGTGGCGCGGATCGACGCCATGGCGGCAGCGATGGATCGATCGCGCAACTACCTTGTGGGTCTGGCACTGGAGGAATTCATCGAGCGCAATGCCTGGCAGATCGAACGGATCGAGGCGGGGCTTGCCGATATGCGTGCGGGAAGGGTTGTCCCAGCGGAAGAGGTTTTTGCAGAGATCGGGGAAAAGTACGGCTGGAAGCTCTGAGTGAAGCTGATTTTTGCCCGTGCCGCGCAGCGGGACCTGGCCGATATCATCGCATACTACGGTTTCGATGATCTAACGGCAGCCGAAACCGTAGCGCGCGCGATCACTGACGCCGCAAGACTGCTGACAGATTTCCCCGGGCTCGGCCACAGCGGGAGATTGGCGGGCACCCGCGAGTATTCGATTTCCCGCTTGCCATACATCATTGTCTATACGGCGAACGCAGACACGGTGACCGTGCTGGCGGTGTTTCACGCCTCGCGCAATCTGCCGCGCGCGCTGGCAGAGCGGCAGCGGGAGCTTGATCCCTAACCCCGCGCCATCAGGTATTCGCCGATGAACACGATCACCGTGAGCGTGAGCCCGGCCATGAACAGGCGGTAGGCGTAGCCGAGGAAGCGGTACTTCTTGTGCTGGAGGACCTGGCCGTTCTGGTACATGTCATGCAGCATGGTGCGGAACACGGTCTCGTCCGCGCGCAGATCGGCGAGGACGCTTTCGGTCCACTCGTCCTCGTCCATTGCGGTGAAGGTGCCAAAGAACAACTTGTTGGGGCGCTGCGGGGCGGCAGAGCTGGAAGGGCGGCCAATGGATGGCAGGACGGCCATCACCGCACACATCGCGGAGGCAAAGGCGAACGCGGCAAGGACGAGCAGCGCGGCGGGCAGATGGCCGTTCTTGGCCTGCCCCATGGTGATCGTGAACACCACGAAGGTCGCGCCCATCAGCAGCGAGGCCTTGGAATCGGCCATCTGGCTGAGCGCCAGATTGATGCTCTGCGCCGTGCGGACAAGGTGAATCGCGTGGTTCGAATAGCCCGATGGCGAGAGCGGCGAAGGCGTGACCTTCGACGGTTCGGGCCGAGGTTCGAGACTGTTTGTCGGATCGGCCAGTTTCGCTCTCCCGGGCGAGGCGCCGCGCCCCCTGCACGGCATCATGAAACTGACACATTGGGCTAGCGCTTGACAAGCGATGCTGCTGGCCGCTTTTCAGCCTTATTCTTGGGGCAAGGGCGCCTCACAGTTGGAGAATGACTTAAATGGCCAATTCAGTGGATCGCGCCGCCACCGCCGCCCGCATTGCCGAAGTGATCGAGCCGTTCAACAAGAACGCGATTGCGATCGACGAGACCACCTCGTTCGCCGGTGATCTGGAGTGGGACAGCCTCACGGTCATGGATTTCGTGGCCGCCATCGAGGACGAATTCGACATCATCATCAGCATGAACCAGCAGGCCGAAATCGAGACCTACGGCCAGCTGATCGATGCCGTGACCAAGCTGCAGGGCTGACCCAATGGACGACATGACGCCGCCGGACGTGCAGGAAACCGACCTCTTCTCGAAGTTCGATCCGCTGATCGAAACGCGCCGTTCGCTGCTGGCGACGGGCGTGACCGATCCGTTCAGCCTGGTGATGGAGAAGGTGCTTTCGCCTACCACGGCGATCTGCAGCGGGCGCGAGACGATCCTGCTCGGCACCTACAATTACATGGGCATGACCTTCGACCCCGACGTGATCGCGGCGGGCAAGCAGGCGCTGGATGACTTCGGCAGCGGCACCACCGGCAGCCGCGTGCTCAACGGCACTTATGCCGGCCACCGCGCGGTGGAAGAGGCGCTGAAGGAATTCTACGCCATGGATCACGCCATGGTGTTCTCCACCGGATACCAGGCGAACCTCGGCATCATCAGCACGATCGCGGGCAAGGGCGATTACATCGTGCTCGACATCGACAGCCACGCCTCGATCTGGGACGGCTGCAAGATGGGCGACGCCGAAGTTGTGCCCTTCAAGCACAACGACATCGAGGCGATGGAAAAGCGCCTGCGCCGCATTCCCGAAGGCGCGGGCAAGCTGGTCGTGCTCGAAGGCGTCTATTCGATGCTGGGCGATATCGCGCCGCTCAAGGAGATGATCCGCATCGCCAAGTCCTATGGCGCGATGGTGCTGGTGGACGAAGCGCATTCGATGGGCTTCATCGGCCCCAACGGGCGCGGCGTGGCCGAGGACCAGGGCGTGCTGGAGGATGTCGACTTCGTGATCGGCACGTTCTCCAAGTCGGTCGGCACGGTGGGCGGCTTCTGCGTTTCGAACCATCCGAAGTTCGAGATCATGCGGCTGGTCTGCCGCCCCTATGTGTTCACCGCCAGCCTGCCGCCGAGCGTGGTGGCGACCGCCGCCACCTCGATCCGCAAGCTGATGTTCGCAGGCAACAAGCGCGCGCATCTGTGGGAAAACTCGCGCACGCTGCATGGCGCGCTGACGCAGCTCGGCTTCAAGCTGGGCACCGAGGAGCCGCAGAGCGCGATTATCGCGGTGATCATGCCCGATCTGGAACGCGGCGCGATGATGTGGGAAGCGCTGCTGCGCGAGGGGCTTTACGTGAACCTTGCCCGTCCGCCCGCGACGCCTGCGGGGATGACCTTGCTGCGCTGCTCGCTGTGTGCCGAGCATACGGCGGAGCAGGTTCAGGTCATCGCAGGCATGTTCGAGCGCGCTGGCAAGGCCGTGGGGATCATTTGATGCGGCCTTCAATCAGGCGGGGTCTGCTGCTTGCCGCTGCACTGTGGGCAGCTCCGGCGCTTGCGCAGACCGCGCCGATTGCGCCCCCGGCATTCCCTCCGCCTTCCCCGCCCGTCACCGCGCCGGGCGAGGGGATGCTGGACAAGCCCTGCCCCGATCAGAAAGGCTTGTGGTTCGGCCATGCCTATGTGAAGGCCAACGACTGGGCGTGGGAATGCAAGTACGCCGAGGCGAACAAGCAGCTCGCCGCGCCTCCGCGGGTCGTGTTCATCGGCGATTCGATCACCGAAGGCTGGGTGCCGCTCGCCCCGGCGCTGTTTGCAGGCGGCGCGGTGGGGCGCGGGATCAGCGGGCAGACGAGCCCGCAGATCCTCGTGCGGTTCTATCAGGATGTGGTGCGCCTGCACCCGCGCGTGGTGCACATCATGATCGGCACCAATGACCTTGCCGGGAACACCGGGCCGAACAGCCCGGAGATGTACAAGAACCACCTGCTGGCGATGGTCGACATTGCACGGGCCAACGGCATCGGCGTGGTGCTGGGCAGTATCCTGCCAGCGGCGAAGTTTCCGTGGAAGCCTGCGCTGGCTCCGGCAAAGCAGGTCGTGGCGCTCAATGCCTGGCTGCGCGAACTGGCGCGGGTGCGGGGCGCGGTCTATGCCGATTACCATGGCGCGCTGGTCAATGCGGAAGGGGGCCTGAACCCCGACGTGGCGCCCGATGGCATCCATCCCAATGCCAAAGGCTATGCGATCATGGAGCCGATCACTCGCGCCGCGATTGCCGAGGCGGAGAAGACCGCAGCGCCGCAGCGCTGAAGCCAACCGCCACAAGCATTGTCTTGCCCCCTCGCCCGTGCCAGCGTGCGCGCCGGGCGAGGGAGACAAGACGTTGCGCAGAGGGCATTTCCATTCGATCATCGGTGCTGCGTTGCTTGGTCTGGCGGGACCGGCGCTGGCACAGGCGGGGCACGATATGCCCCAAGGCATGTCGGGCCACGACATGCAGGCGCCATCCACCGGCAAGCCGCTGAGCGAAGCGCAGACGGCGGACGGCGCGGCCAAGGCAGCGCCACATGCTGGGGGTGATCACGCTGATCACGCATCGCACGACGATAACACCGTGCCCAAGGTGTCGACGCTGCTGACCGGCTATGGCAATGGCGGATTTGCGATCACGACTTCGGTGCCCAAAGCGCAGGCGTTCTTTTCCAACGGGCTGGAGCTTGGCGCGGCATTTGCCCACAAGGCAGCCATCGCGGCGATGGGCGAGGCGGCGCGGCTAGATCCGGCCTGCGCGATGTGCCTGTGGGGCCAGGCGCTCGTTTCCGGGCCGACGATCAACTACGGCAGCGAACCCAAGGAGCGCGCGCCGCTGCTGGAGATGGTGCGCAACGCCAAGGCACTGGCGGCCAAGACGGGTACTGCGCGCGAGCGCGATCTGATCGACGCGCTCATGCTGCGCTACCAGCCGGGCACGGACGTCCACGCGCTTGATGTGCGCTATGCCGCCGCGATGCGCAAAGTGGCGGCGCGCTATCCAGCGGACAACGAGGTCGCGGTGCTGACGGCGGATGCGCTGATGGTTTCGTCGTTCAAGGAAGGTGCGGACGATTTCGACCACGCTGCGATCGACAGCGCGGTCACCTTGCTGGAAACGGTGCTCGCCCGCGCGCCGGAGCATACGCCCGCGATCCATTTCTACATCCACGCGACCGAAGTTTCCGGCGAACCGGCCAAGGCCGAGCGCTATGCCGACAAGCTCGCGGGCCTGGCGCCCAATGCCAGCCACCTCGTCCATATGCCGAGCCACACCTACTTCTGGGTCGGGCGCTATCAGGATGCGGCGGACACCAACTGGCGCGCTGTGGAAATCGGCAAGGCCAATGCCAGGCGGCTGGGCCTGCCCGAGCCGAAGGGGGTGTGGGACCTGCCTTACCATGCGCACAACGTGATCTTCGGCCTCGGCGGGGCGATGATGGCAGGGGATGCGCGCACCGCGCTCAATCTGGCGCGACCGCTGGTGGAGCGTTCGGCCGAGCGCGAGAAGGCGGAGCCGTTTTCGCAGATGCTGGCGGCGGCCGGATACTTTGCGCTGGCGCGGTTCGATGATCCGGCGGCAGTGCTGGCATTGCCCGAACCGAAACTGCCCTACCTCAAGGCCGCGCGGCACTATGCGCGCGGCGAGGCCATGGTGTGGCTGCGCGATCTGGCAGGCGCCAAGGCGGAGCTGGCCGCGCTCCCGGACCACATCGCCGAGAAGGGCAAGGACGGCAAGATCGACCGCGACCACCGCGCACCCGAACAGATGCTGGGCATCACGCGCGGCGTGCTGGAAGGGCGCATCGCGATGGCCAAAGGGCGCGCGCAGGACGCCGCGAAGGCGTTTACCGCAGCGGCGGATATCGAGGAAACCAAGGATTTCATGCAGTTTTCCGACCCGCCGGCGTTCTGGTATCCGGTGCGGCGGGATGTCGCGGCGGCGCTGCTCGCCTCAAGCGATGCGGCAGGGGCGCGCGCGGCGGCGGAGCAATCGCTGCAGCTGCGTCCGCGCGATCCGGTGGCGGAGGACGTGCTGCGCCGCGCGCAGGGGATGCTGCCGGCGGTGCATTGAGGGGCGCCGCCCCTCGCCTACCCCCGCTTGTTCAGTGTGCGGGAGCGGCGGGCTGCAGCAGCGCGGCGTTGATGCGATCGATGCCGCTGCCGAGTTCCGTGGCTTCGGCGCAAGTGGCATGGCAGGCGTCGCGGCGCGCCGTCAGGTCCTCCAGAACCTTGAGCGCGGCGGCCTTGTCACCGTGGCCAGCCTCAAGCTCTCCCAGTGCAACTTGCGCGGCGAGGTAGTTGCGCCGCTTGTGCAGCGCGCCCTGATAATCGCTGCGTGCAGCGGCGTAATCGCCAAGACCGGAATGCGCGAGGCCCGAAATCAGCATGTCGGTGAATGTCGCGTTCATCCGGTAGGGACGCAGAATGGCAAGTGTGCGCTTGTAGTCACCGGATTCCAGCGCATCGACGGCGTGGCGTATGTATATCTCGGCGCCGGTCAGGTTCTGGGCGCTGAGCGCGGCATTCTGCTGGGCGAGGAACCCGCTTTCATACTGCTGCTGCTGGATGCCGCCCACTTGCGCGGCGAGCGGGGCGGCAGCGCAGAAGGCGACTGCCGTCACAAGAGCATGGCGGAATGGCAGCGACATCGATTTCCCCTTCCATCGCAATCGATGCAGGCAAGCTAACCGTCGCCCGCGCCGAAGCAATCGGCTTCTCGTCCGCCGTGGTTCGAGTGCCTATCCCTCCACCAGCATCAGCGCATCGAGCGCGACGACGCCCTGCCCCTTGGGATGCAGGATCACCGGGTTGAGATCGACTTCGCGGATCGCCGGTTCGGCGCGCAGGACACGGCCGAGCGTGACGATGAGCTGGGCCAGCGCCGGAACATCGAGCGCAGGCGCGCCGCGATAGCCGCTGAGGAGCGCGGCGCTCCCCAGCTTCATCAGTTCGGCCTCGACCGCTGCGGCGGTCATGTCTGCCGCCAGCAGGCGCACGTCGCCAAGGATTTCGGCGGTGACACCGCCGAAGCCGGCAAGGAGGATCGGCCCCCATTCGGGATCGTTCTTCGCGCCGACAATCATTTCCACGCCGCGCTTGCCCATTGCTTCGATCAGCACCCCATCAAGCGCGATGGCCGCCGAATAGGCCGCGACGCTGGCGTGCATCTTGTCCCACGCGGCGCGGACGGCGGCGGCATCGGCGAGGTTCAGGATCACGCCGCCCGCGTCGCTCTTGTGGCTGAGCGCGGCGGCCTGCGCCTTCATCGCAACCGGGTAGCCAAGCGCATCGGCGGCGGCGACGGCTGCATCGGCGCTGGCCGCGAAGGTGCCCGCCGGGAAGGGAATGCCGAGCGGGCCAAGCAGCGCCTTGGCCTGATATTCGGGGACGACGCCGGTGTGATCCGCGAGGCCGGTGACGGGCAGCGGGGCTTCGGCGTTTATGCTCACATCGCGCGCGGACCACTGCGTGAGGCGGGTGATCGCGCGCAGTGCGCGTTCGGTGGTGGGGAACCACGGAATGCCTGCAGCGCGCAGCGAAGCGATGCGCTCCGCCGGAACGGCTGCGCCTTCATCAAGGCCCGCGAAGATCAGCGGCTTGGTCAGCGGGCGTGCTGTCGCGGCGGCAAGGATCGGCGGGAACTTGATCGCGCAGGTGATAGGCTCGGCCTGGATGATCCCGGCGAGCACCGTGCCAACGCGCGGATCATCCAGCAGCGCATCGAGGCAGCGCGTGTAGATCGCCGGTTCGGAGAGGCCCTGCGCGGTGATATCGAGCGGATTGCTCACCGGCACGAAGGGCGGCAGCGCGGCGCGCAGGGCTGGCGAATCCTCATCGTGCAGCGGCGCGAGCGGCAGGCCGAGCGTCTCTGCCAGATCGAGCGTGAGCGCCTTGAACGCGCCGGATTCGCCGAGCACGGCGGTGCGGCCTGCAGGCAGCGAGGGGCAGCGCAGCGCGATTTCGGCGATATCGCCCAGTTCTTCGAGGGTTTCGGCCATGATCACCCCGGCGCGGGTGACCTTGGCGCGCATCAGGGCATAGTCGCCCGCCATCGCGCCGGTATGGGTCGCGGCGGATTCGCGCGCAGCGCTGGAGGTGCCGGGGTGCAGCAGCACGATCGGCTTGCCCGCGGCGGCAGCGCGCGCGGCGGCGGCAAGGAAGCGCTCTGGCTTGCGGAATTGCTCGACGATCATCGCGATGACGTGGGTGTCCGGCTGGTCGATCAGCCAGTCGACATAGTCCTCGACGCCGCTCGCCGCTTCGTTGCCGGTCGAGACCGAGTAGGACACGCCGCAATCCCGCGCGAGAAGGACGGTGCCAAGCACCGCCGCCATCGCGCCGGACTGCGAGACGACTCCGATGGCGCGCTTGCCGGCGGGCGGACGCGCGTCGGTCTCGACGAACGTCAGCGGGATGCGGTCGACGTAGTTGACGAGGCCGAGGCAGTTTGGCCCTTCGACAACCATCCCCGCCTCGTGCGCGATCCGTGCGATCTCGCGCTGCTCGGCAAGGCCCTCAGGCCCGCCCTCGGCAAAACCGGCGGCGAAGATCACCACGCCGCCGACCTTGCGCGCAGCCAGCGCCTTCACTGCATCGAGCACGCCTGCGCGCGGGATCGCGAGGACGGCAGCGTCCACGCCTTCCGGCAGCGCCTCGATCCCCGGCAGGCAGGCCCGCCCGCCAAGGCTCTCGCGCTTGGGGTTGATCGGATAGATCGTCCCCGCAAAGCCGTTGGCATCGAGATTGGACAGCAGCGTCGTGCCAAGCGCGCCCGGCTTGTCCGAAGCGCCGACCACCGCAACCGAACGCGGCCGAAGCAGCCGCTCAAGCGCGGACCGGGCAGGAGCAGGGGCGGACTGGGCAGAATCGGACACTTCGCTCTCCGGATTAGGTTATGTGATATAACAGTAGCCGCTGCAAAGAGGCAGGGCAAGGCGCACGACGAATGGCGCAAGGTGCAATGGCCCGAAGGTTGACGGGAAGGCGCACGCCATGGCAGAGGCATCGGCACCGCGGGTATAGCTTAGTGGTAAAGCACCAGCCTTCCAAGCTGGCTATGCGGGTTCGATTCCCGCTACCCGCTCCATTTTCCCGTCCAGCCGCGTTCGTATCTGTCTGGACAAACCCCAAAAATCCAAGGTATTCTGCGGAAATTAGGCCGCATTCGTACATCCGCGTCCATATCTAGCCGCCAGCCGATGGGGGTATGATTGGGGGAAGCCAAGAGAGGCTGGGGGTAGCGGGTGCAGCCTTGGGGGTATGCGAGGCAGGCCATGGCACTGACAGACGTTGCAATCCGGCAGGCGAAACCGGGACCGAAACAATACAAGGTTGCAGACGGGGAAGGCCTCTATCTGCTGGTGACGCCAGCCGGTGGGAAGCTCTGGCGGCTAAAGTACAGGGTCGCAGGCAAAGAGAAGCTGATGGCCTTCGGCGCCTATCCCGAAGTGAGTCTGGCCGATGCGCGCAAGCGCCGGGACGAAGCCCGGCAGCAACTCGCCGCCAGCAAAGACCCGTCGCGGGAAAAGCAACGAGCGAAGGTGCGGCAACAGGCCGAAGCCATGAACACCTTTGCCATCATATCCGCAGAGTATTGCGCCAAGCGAAAGAGCGACGGCCAAGGCGGCTGGTCGCCCGCCACGTCCAAGCGGAGCGAATATCTCCTGTCCCGGCTGAATGCCGCCCTGGGGAGCTTACCTATCGGGGAGATTGAGCCGAGCGACATTCTGGCCGCTGCCCGCAGGATCGAAGCCAAGGGCACGCTGGAAAGCGCTCGCCGGACGTTGCAGCTCGCCGGAATGGTGTTCCGCTATGCCGTGGCGACGGCCCGGCTGGCCTCCGATCCTACGCGCGATCTGCGCGGGGCGCTGGCAACGCCGAAGGTGACACACTACGCGGCGATTCTGGAGCCGGTGAAGGTGGGCGAGCTGCTCCGGGCCATAGACGGCTATGAAAGCCTTGGGCTTACCCGGAAGGCGCTGCAACTGGCTCCCCACGTCTTTGTCCGGCCCGGCGAGCTGCGGCACGCACGTTGGGAGGAAATCGACCTGGACGGCGCGCTCTGGACCATCCCAGCCGAGAAAACGAAAATGCGGAAGGATCACCGCGTACCGCTGTCGCGGCAGGCCGTGGCGATCCTGCGGGAGCTTCATGCCCTCACCGGCCCGGCCGGCTATGTCTTTCCCTCTGTCCGCACTCGCACCCGCCCCATGAGCGAGAACACCTTGAACGCGGGTCTGCGGCGGCTGGGCTACACCACCGATGAAATGACTGCCCATGGCTTCCGGGCCATGGCCGCAACGCTGTTGAACGAAAGCGGCAAGT
Source organism: uncultured Novosphingobium sp. (assembly GCA_964413325.1). Taxonomy (GTDB): domain Bacteria; phylum Pseudomonadota; class Alphaproteobacteria; order Sphingomonadales; family Sphingomonadaceae; genus Novosphingobium. Next base: position 55,653 of record CAYPRK010000004.1, read on the forward strand.
GGCACCCGGACGCTATCGAGCGGGCGCTTGCCCATGGCGATACTGACAAGGTGCGAGCGGCCTACACGCGCGGCGCACACTGGCAAGAGCGGGTGGCCATGGCGCAATGGTGGGGCGACTATCTCGACACGCTGCGCAAGGGCGCGGACGTGGTGCCGATCAATCGGGCGAAGGGGAAAGCGAAATGAGCATGCCAAACCAAACAGAGGCCAAGCTAGAGGCCTTCCTTGAAGTGCTGGAGGATCTGATTTCCGAAGTCTTGGAGGCTGGCGTGCCCGAGAAGGCGCTTTGCAGAACCCTGCTTGCACGTGCCGTCTACCAGTTCCGTTCTATGCCAGAGGACGGCTGCGCCGCTCTGGATCACTTTCGCTGGGCGCTGGAGCGCGAACTCGCTGCCTGCCACATGCCGGTGACGGAGTGATGGCAATGGCCCGCACTCCGTCTCTTCGCGAGCTGCGGCGAGCGCGCCCGGCCAATGTGGTCATTCTGCCAACCGCCCCGGCACGCCAAGTGCAGCAACAGTATGGGCGAGCGTATGGCAAGGCTAAGCGCGCGCTCATGGCCAGCCAGAGCGTGACGTTTCCCTATATCCTTCCGTACGTGAGGGAAGCCGAGCGCGAAGCGCAGGAACCTGAATTGCGGGCGGACGTGCCACCGTTCGATCCTCGCAACCCTTTGCATCTGCGAGCATGGGAAACGATTTGGGACATGGGCCGAAGGCAACGGCAACCAGACAGCGACTGAACAGGCCGCGAAGCGGCTATGGCGCGCGGCGGTAAGGGGGTTGGGATGGCCACACGCGCGCGGCATTTCATGGCGCTTCCGCGTGTCGGCTGGCCAGCCGCGCCGGGCGCAATGCCGCAGCGGGGGGGGTGGTCGAAAGTCTGGAGCAAAGGCCCTGGCTTCGACCACATGCCCCCTCACTGACAGGTTTTTTTCTTGGATCGCGCAATTCGGGACGGCTGGGCAGAAATGCCGGAGACAGGCGAGCCGGGAGAGGCCAGCCGAGCTGCTGGGACCTTCGCCCGCCCAAATGCCGCGCAGCTTCGCCTCATGGCCTTGGCGGCCTGATCCCGGCGCACTTGCGGACGGGGTTTGCAACCACCCGCACCGTCCAGTTTTCCGGCCGAATATTTTCCCATTTTCGGGACTGCGCTTCCGGCGCTATGAATTACAAGGGAACAGTGGGAACATGGGAACAGTCATTATCAAACAGGCAGAACGCCTTGGCTTTGAGGGTTGCGAGCCTGTTCCCAAGGCTTCGGGCCGTTTCGGGAACATGGGAACAGAAATGGTCGTTCCCGATGCAGGAAAATCCGCGCGCGTGTGGCCATCCCGTACCCCCGCCAGCCAGTGAGCGGCATCAATGGCGGACGTTCATCCTTCCCAGCGGCATGAAGTCCGGCTTGATGATCTGGATATGGTGGCAGGTGCGCAAATTCTCGCCTGGATTGCGATGCCGCACCGGCCCCAGCCGGGCGTCCGCCTGCTAAACCAATGGTTTTGGGCGCGTCGGCGCTTCCGCAAAGAGAGCGTGCCGGACCTGCCCTTTGAACTCGGCAAGCCGAATCGGCTTACGTCGCAGCTCGTGCAATTCGATAGGCGCGTTCTTGATGCGTTTCGCGCGGGCGTGTGGTTCGACCGCAGACAGTGGGCAATGATCCCCGGCAATGGCCCCCTCGCCGCCGGGATGCGCGGCCTTGGCGCTTCCACGCGACAGCTCGCGAAGTCACACGCGGGCCGAAACGGTATCGAGCAAGGCAATGCGATCCGGGCCATTTGGTCTAAGCGCAAGCCCGTGCTCCATCTCGCGTCTGCCGCTGTCGAAGTGCTGGCCGCGCGATATGCAGACGAAGAACGACAAGGTTTTGATCTGGAGCGGACTGTGTTCTGGCCAAACTGGGTTGCAGACACAATCAACCGGGCCGAGCAAAAGGCCGAAGCTGCGGCAAGATATGGCACGTTCCAGTTGTCGGACTTTCACCGGTTCCACCGGGACAAAAATTGATATCACCTTAGCCCGATAACGGTGCGTACTGATCCGAACTCCCATGAACAAGGGAGTTGGGAAATGAACGACACACCTTCGGGCGCGCCTCTCGCCTATTCGATCAAAGAGGCCACCCGCGCCACGTCTCTGGGGCGGACGCGGCTCTATCAGTTGATTGCCGAAGGGCGGCTGGAGGCCGTCAAGATCGGCAACCGGACGCTGATCCCCGCCCATGCCCTGCGTAAACTGCTGGAGGGAGACCGGTGATCGGCGGAGGCGGGGCGGTGCGTTCGGGCCGTATCGACTTCGGGCGGGTCAATCGTGTGGCGCTGGCCAATGCCTCTGCGGTCGTTCGGGGGCTGCTCCCTGAAGGCCGGATGGAAGGCCAAGAGTATGTCGCCCGCAACCCGCTGCGGCCCGACAAGCGGCTGGGCAGCTTCAAGGTCAACATCGCGACAGGCCGCTGGGCTGACTTCGCTACCGGGGACGGCGGCGGCGACCTGGTGAGCCTTGCCGCCTTCGTTTCGGGCCTGCCCCAGCGCGAGGCCTGCATTCGGCTGGCGGAATCGATGGGAGTTTCCCCATGGGCGTGAACGACAAGCCCGATGATCCTTTCGCCAGCGTGTCGAAGTCCATTGCGGCTGGTGGCGACGTGCCCGCTGGGGACGTACCCGAAACGAAGCGCAAGGCCGCGCCCAAGCCCAAGGGCGAATGGGTTTGCCCGGTTCCAGCCGATGCGCCGGACGCGCGGGCCACGCACAATCACCATGGCAAGCCGTCTGCAACGTGGCGCTACTGCGATGCGCGCGGCGAGCTGATCCATTTTGTTTGCCGCTTCGACAAGCCCGATGGGTCAAAGGAAATCCTGCCGCAAACTCTCTGGCGTGACGCTGGCCGGCTGGGTTGGCGCTGGGGTGCACCGCCTGTTCCACGCCCGCTTTATGGGCTTGATCGGCTCGCCCTGGCTCCAGCCGCGCCCGTCCTGATAGTCGAAGGCGAAAAGACAGCGGACGCGGCAGCGAGGCTGTTTCCGGGCCTCGCCGTGGCGTCTTGGTCTGGCGGCTCAAAGGCAGTTGGCAAGGCCGATTGGGCTGCGCTGGCGGGCCGTAGGGTAGCCATCCTGCCAGATGCCGACACACCGGGGCGCGAAGCCGCCCAAGCTGTCAGAAAGGCCGCGTTGGCCGCTGGGGCGGAAGGTGCGGCTATTGTCCAACTCCCCGCCACATTGCCAGCGGCATGGGATTGTGCCGATCCGTTCCCTTCACACTTTGCCCAAGCTGACTTGCTGGCGCTGATCGGGGCCGCAGTTGATGCCGCAAGTGCCGGGCGGCTGGAATTGCCCTTCGGCTATACGCTCGATGCCGATGGCCTGTACTGGCAAGAGCCGGGCAAAGACGGGGCGGACGCGCGGGAGGTCCGCTTGTCCGATCCCTTCGATATCATGGGCGAGGCGCGCGACGGGGACGGCGGCGATTGGGGCCTGCTGATCCGATTCCGGGACCGCGATGGGGTGGAAAAGCGGAGGACCATCAAGCGCGCGGCGCTGGCGTCCGATGCTGGCGCAGTGCGTGCCGAGCTGGCGGGCGCAGGTATGCTGATCCTTTCTGCGACAGGCCAAAGCGATCGGTTCATTCGGTTTCTCCGGGCCGTGACCCATAGCGCTCGCCTCACTCTGGCAGAGAGAACTGGCTGGGTTGATGCCAGCCGCTTCGTCTTGCCCAATGCGGTGATTGCGCCGCCGGGTGCAGAGCCGGTGCATTTCGACGGGGCGGCCTCTGCCCTGCACTATCGGGAAAAGGGCAGTCTGGCCGGCTGGCAACGCGACCTGGCTGCGCTCGCTCCGGGCAACAATCTGCTGACCTTCGCCATATCGCTCGCCTTTGTGGGGCCGATCATGCGTTGGCTGGATATGGAGGGCGGCGGCGTTCACTTCCGGGGGTCGTCTAGCACCGGGAAAACGTCGCTCGCCATGGCGGCGGGCAGCGTGTGGGGTGGTGGCGGGTCGCTGGGCTTTGCTTCGAGCTGGCGGGCCACCGGGAACGCTCTGGAGGGTGTCGCCCATGGGCATACCGAAACGCTGCTGATCCTGGACGAGCTGGCGCTTGTTGACCCCCAAGAGGCGGGCAGCGCGGCCTATGCGCTCGCCAGTGGCCAAGGCAAGGCGCGGGCGCAACAGAGCGGGGCTTTGCGCCGCCGGGCAGAGTGGCGCGTCATGGTACTCAGCACCGGGGAAATCGGCTTGGCCGATCACATGCGCGCCGCGAAGCGAGGCGAGCGGACGATGGCCGGGCAAGAGCTTCGCCTTCTAGACCTGCCTGCCGATGCAGGCACGGGCATGGGAGCTTGGGAAACGCTGCACAAGCTCGCAAGTCCAGCCGCCTTTTCCGATGCGATCAAGGCGGCCTGTGCTGCACACTTTGGCCACGCCGGACCTGCCTTCGTTCGTGGCCTTATTGCTGATCCTGCGCATTGGGAGGGCGAGGCCAAGCGCCTCGCTAAGGCCTTCGTGGCGAGGGCCACGCAAGAAGGGGACAGCGGGCAGGCCAATCGCGGTGCAGCTCGCTTCGCTGCCGTCGCTGCCGCCGGGGAAATGGCAGCGGCGCTTGGAATCGTGCCATGGCGGGCCGGTGAGGCAGAGGCGGCTGCTCTGGCTTGTTTCAATGCCTGGGCGGCTGGGTTCGGACGTACCGGCTTGCGGGAGCACCGGCAGATACTGGAGCGGGTGCGCAATGCCATACAGGCAGGGCAATCGCGCTTCGCCAGCGTGCCCAAAGCCAAGGTCCATTCGTTCTATGGGGATGATACGGATGATGGCGCGGCGGCGTCTAGCAATCGCGAGGGCGAGGCTCGCTCGCTTTCGACGCTGGGCTATCTCCACGATATCGAGCCGGGGAAGTCCTGCTACCTGTTCCACGACAGCGGCTGGACCGAAATCCTGATCGGGTGCGATCCGAAGGAAGCGGCAACAGTCCTGCTAGGCCAAGGCGTTCTTGTCCCCGGTGACGGCGGGCGGCTAAAGCGCAAGCAACGTATCGGCGACCAAACCCCACGGTTTTACACGGTGCGGGCGACCATTCTGGAGTGGGATGCGAGCGACCTGGGCAAAGCGGCCGCGCCGCCTTCGGGCAGCACTTCGTCCGGACCGGCGGACTGGCCGATGGATGCCCCAGCCGCGCCCGGTGCGGACGACTATGACTATGACGCTGATCCATTCGCGGACGATGGGGGGCGCTGGTAATGCCCGCCCCTGATAGCTCGCCGCAGTTAGATCTGTTCGAGGCGCGGCAAGACGGTCCCCGGCGGCGCGTTGGCAGAAAGGCGCATGTGCCAACGCTAGAGCAATTGTTGCTTGCGAATGAAATGAAGGCCTCTGGCGCAACATGGCCCGACATCACCCGAGCCTTGGGCGTGTCCAAGAGTACCCTCGCCCGTCACTATTTCCCCAGCGATGGGGCCAACCCGCCAAAAGGTCGCCGTCGCCACACTCCGACGCCTGCAAGACGTAGGATCGTCCGGCGGGCAACATTGGGGGGCATGAGGCCTGCGGACGTTGCCAAGCTGATCGGGATATCCGTGCCGACGCTTCGCCTGCACTATCGAGATGAGTTGCAGCCATAGGCCGCCCTCGCCCTGGATCGGGCAAGCTCCGCCCTGTTCCCGGAAATGACGGCGGGGAACAGACAGCGAAAATGTTGGGAACACCATTTCGGCTGGCAGGCCAATAAGTTAGGGCGCGTGTTCCCAGTTTCCCGCTGTTCCCGGCTCTTGTAGTGCAATCCCACAACGCACGGCTACCAGCCGAGCGGCGAAGCCAACGCGAGTTGCTGGCGAGCAAGTCAATTCAAGTCACCCGCCCATCGCTGTGGGCGGGCCTTATGCGATTGATCTAAAATGCTTTCCTAACCAGCGACGGCAATGTGACTTGCGGATTTGCGGCCAAGTCACTTTGACGGAGAAGCGACGAAGGGGGAAAATCACCACTTTGTGCAAGTATTTCAGTCACTTTCTGCCTGCGACAAGTCGCGTACGGTGTGGGGTCTTTTCTCGTTTTCTCTGGCCGGTCGCGGTGCCCGAAATCGACCTGCGGTATGGGTTCCGTTACCATGGAATTCGCTCGCCCGGCTGCGATCAAGCCGCCTTCAACTACCCCCAGCAAGCGCATTTGGGGGTATGATTGGGGGTATTTTGCGAAATTGTCTGTCGAAAAATGGCTAATTAGCGTGCTTTTCAGGCCATTTCGCGGTTCCCGCTACCGCCGCGTCCGTAGCCAACCACCAGCCGATGGGGGTGGAATCGTGGGATGCCTGCGAGGAGGGTGCGCTTGAAACTCGGCAATCGTTTCGATCTCAATCTGCTGACGCTGTTCGAGGCGATCTACACCCGGTCGAGCGTCACCCAGGCGGCCCGTCATCTCAACCTGTCGCAATCGGCGGTAAGCCATGCGCTGGGCCGGTTGCGGCGCGAACTGGGCGATCCGCTGTTTGTCAGGGTGGACGGACGGCTGGTGCCGACGGCCCTTGCGACGACGATCATCGAGCCGGTGCGGAGCGCGCTGCGCGGTCTGGAAATGGCGGTTGGCGCCGCGCACGAATTTGACCCGGCGCGATCGACGCGGCTGTTCCGCATCGGCCTGCGGCCCAATACCGAGGCGCGGATGTTTGCCGATCTGGTGGCGGCGGTGCGCACGCTGGCGCCTGTGGTCGGGCTCGCCAGCATCGATTTCCGGCGCGCCGATTTGCAACGCGCGCTTGCCCTCGGCGATCTCGACATGGCGCTCGATATCGAGAGTGAGGCAACGGCGGCGCTGCGCTCGCGCAGTTTGCGGCACGATGGTCTGGTGGTGGCCGCGCGCCGCGCCCATCCGCTGGTTGCAGAGGGTCTCCCGCTCGAGGCCTATCTTGCGGCCAACCATGTCTTTGCCTCGCCCCGCCCGGCCGGGCAGGGCAGCGAAGACATGGCGCTACAGGCGCAAGGGCTTGAGCGGCGGATTGCCGTGCGCTGCCAGAACCTTGCGGCGGCTTGGGACATTGTCGCGCGGACTGACCTGCTGCTCACGCTGCCGCAGGCCCACGCGGAAACCTTGCAGAGCCGGGGCGATGTTGCGCTGTTTCCGCTGCCGCTGATGGTGCCGCCAAGGCCGCTGATGCTGTTCTGGCACGATGTCGTGGACGGGGATGGCGGCAATGCGTGGCTGCGCGAAGTGATCGCCGCCGTCTACGATCAGCACCATGCATCAGATTCATGAAGACTATCTGGAATGAGAACTTGGCTCATGGAGGACGGGAAAGCTAGGCTCCGCTCAGAGAGGTGACCCTGGCCATGACCAATATCTATTCCATTCCCGAACTCGATGACCTGCGCATGTCCGAAGGGGTGCGCCCGCTGCTCGAAGCGGTGAAGCGCCATATCGCGGAGAATGTCGACCCGATCACCGAGGAATACTTCCGCCTCGGCGCAGCGCGCACCGAGCACTGGGGCTTCCACCCCGGTCAGCTCGAACTGCTTGAAGGTGCGAAGGCCAAGGCCAAGGCGGCGGGGCTGTGGAACTTCTTCCTGCCTAACGCGGATACTGGCGAAGGGCTGAGCAACCTCGATTATGCCTATATCGCGGTCGAGCTGGGCAAATCGCCGCTGGCATCGGAATCGCTCAATTGCTCCGCGCCCGATACCGGCAACATGGAAGTGCTGGAGCGTGTCGGCACGCCCGAGCAGAAAGCGCGCTGGCTGGAACCGCTGCTGGCGGGCGAAATCCGCTCGGCCTACGCGATGACCGAGCCCGATGTGGCCTCTTCCGATGCCAAGAACATCCGCACACAGGCCGTGCGCGATGGCAAGGACTGGGTGATCAACGGCGAGAAGTATTACATCTCTGGCGCGGGCGATCCGCGCTGCAAAATCATGATCACGATGGTGCGCACCAGCAACGATGGTCCGGCCGCGCAGCAGCAATCGCAGATTCTGGTCCCCATCGACACGCCGGGGGTCGAGATCGTGGGACCGATGCACGTGTTCGGCGAAGACCATGCGCCGCGCGGCCACATGCATATCCGCTTCAACAATGTGCGTGTGCCCTATGAGAACATCCTGCTCGGCGAAGGGCGCGGATTCGAGATTTCGCAGCTGCGGCTCGGGCCGGGCCGTATCCACCACTGCATGCGCACGATCGGCAAGGCCGAAGTGGCGCTGGACTACATGGTGAAGCGCGGTTCTTCGCGTGAGGCGTTTGGCCGCTCGCTGATCAACCTTGGCAAGAACCTCGAGCTCGTCGCGCGGGCGCGGATCGAGATCGAGGCGATGCGGATGGTCGTGCTCAAGGCGGCCAAGGCGATGGACGTGCTGGGCAACCGCGAGGCGCGGGTTTGGGTGAGCCTGGCCAAGGCGATGGTGCCGGAAAAGACCTGCCAGATCATCGATCAGGCGATCCAGATCCATGGCGCGACCGGCATCTCGCAGTGGACGCCGCTGGCCGAGCTCTACACCGACGTGCGCCATCTGCGCTTTGCCGATGGTCCGGATGAAGTGCACCACATGGTGGTGGGCCGCCATGAGCTGGGTCTGCACTAGGAACAGGTGACGTCGGCGGCCCCCACACCGCAAGTCCGGAGCAATCTGGAGGTGAATGTGCGGGCGGTGCGCTTTGCACTGCGGGTCGGGGTGGCTATAGGGGTCGGGCAGGCTCGTCAGGCGGAGCCGAGACACGCCCGGAACGAGCCTTGATGACCGACGTCCCCTTGTTGCGTGCCCCCCCGTTTCCCGGCCAGCCTGCGCTTGTTGCCCGCGCGGAAGACGGCGCTGCGTCCTTGCCTGACGATGTGGCAGAGCAGATCTGCGCGGCCCGGGTGGGCGGAGCTTTCTGGGAAGCACCGGCTGAACTCACCCGCACACCGGACGTCGTGCTGCGCCCGCGTACCGCGGCCGAGGCGCGCACGCTAGCGGACGTGCATGGCGGCAGCGGCGCGCTGTGGTGCGCCGGGCGCGGGCTGGAGGGCGCTGTGCGCGGCATCGCAGCGCGGCAAGGCGGGCAGTGGTGCGGTGCGGTCGATCCGTGGTCCGTGCTGAAAGCGGCGCCGCTGCTGGTGGCGCATGGTGACGACGAATGGGCGGCGCTGGCGGCCCTGATTGGCACGCCGGTGCAGCTTCTTTCTGATGGGCGCCATGGGCAACAGGGCGAGGATGCCGAAGCCTTGAGCGCGCGGGCCCGGTCCACGCTGGCCGGGGCGCACTATCTTGATCCCTTCGACGGCACGCCGGCGACGATCGGGCAGGTGATCGATCTGCTCGCGGACTGGCGGCGGATCATCACCGCCAATCGCCCGATCACGGTGGCTTACGGCATGGCCTGGTGGAAGCGGCGCGAGATCCGGCGGTTCCTGTGGGTGCCAGGGCGACGCCTGCCGATCGCGCGCAATGCCGGGCAGGCCCTGCGCATCGCGAAGCGCAGCGGAGGGGCCGTCGCGATCTGGCCATCGCGCGCCGCCGCGCTGGGCAAGGCTGCAGGCCCCAATCCGCCGCCGGTCGTCCGCGTGGAGGACGGCTTCGTGCGCTCGGTGGGTCTTGGCAGCAATCTGGTGCCGCCGTCCTCGGTCGTCGTCGATCATCGCGGCATCCACTTCGATCCTTCCGGCCCCAGCGACCTTGAGCATATCCTTGCCACCGAGCGGTTCACCCCGGCGCTGCTGGCGCGCGCGGCAGCGCTGCGGGAAACCATCGTGGGCGCGCAGATCAGCAAGTATGGCGCGCTGGCGCAGAGCCCCGCCCCGCCCCGCATGCCCGGGCGGCGGCTGGTGCTGGTGCCGGCGCAAGTGGAAGACGACATGTCGGTCCTTGCAGGGGGCGGCGGGCTGACCTCCAACCTTGAATTCCTGCGGCGCGTGCGCGCGCTGGAGCCCGACGCCGAAATCTGGTTTCGCCCCCACCCGGACGTCGATGCCGGCCACCGCAAGGGCGCCGTGCCCGATGACGAAGTGCTGGGGATCGCCGACCGGATCGTGCGCGAGCCGAGCATGGCGACGCTGCTGGGAACCGTCGATGCAGTCCACGTGATTACCTCGCTGACCGGCTTCGAGGCGCTGCTGCGCGGGCGGGAAGTGGTCTGCCATGGCACGCCCTTTTACGCTGGCTGGGGCCTGACGCGCGATCTTGGGGCGGTGCCGGAGCGAAGGGGCCGCCACCTCACGCTCGACGAACTGGCGGCGGGCGTGCTGATCCTCTATCCGCGCTATCTCGATCCGGTGACCGGGCTGCCCTGCCCGCCCGAAACGCTTGTCGCGCGCATGACGACCCAGCAGATGCGCAGCGGGATGGAATGGCTGTTGCCCTTGCGCCAGTGGCAGGGCCGGATCATGGCGAAGTGGCGATGAGCAAGGTCATCATCGATATCTCGCGGCTGATTTCGCGCATCCGCCATGCGACGCCCTCTGGTGTGGACCGCGTGGAGATGGCCTATGCCCGCGGGCTGCTGCAGCGCTATGGTGCGGACCTCGGCTTTGCCGCCGTCCATCCGCTGGGCTGGAAAGGGCATCTGCCTGCGTCGGCGGCCATAGCCTATCTGGACATGCTGGAGGAGCGCTGGAAGCGCGAGAGCGAGGGCCCTGCGCAGCGATCGCTGGCGGCGGTGCTGCCCGAACTGATGAAGCTGCGTCCGCGCGGGATCGCAAGCGCTGCTGCGGCGCCGGTCTATGTGCAGGTTTCGCCGCATCATCTGACGAACCCGGCGGCCGTGCGCGCGATGCTCGGCCCTGCGCGCGCGGCATTCCTGTGCATGGTCCACGATCTGATCCCGATCGAGTTTCCCGAATATGCCCGGCCATCGGGCGCCGCGCTGCACCGGCGGCGGATGCAGACGGTGGCGGATCTGGCCGATGCGGTGATTGCCAATTCGGCTGCGACCGGGCGGTCCTTTGCGGCGTTTGCCAAGGCTGCGGGGCGCGAGCCGGCGATCCACGTCGCGCCGCTGGGAACCGAACCGCTGCCGTTGGCAGGGCCGGAGCCGATGGCGGACGCGCGGCCCTATTTCATCTGCGTTGGCACCATCGAGCCGCGCAAGAACCATTTGCTGCTGCTGCATCTGTGGCGCCACATGGCGGAGACCATGCCCGCCGATGCCATTCCGCGGCTGATCATCGTGGGGCGGCGCGGCTGGGAGAACGAGCAGGTGCTCGACCTTCTGGAGCGCTGCCCGGGGCTGACCGGCCATGTGACCGAGATCAACGGCTGTTCGGACCTGCGGCTCGCCGGGCTGATCCGCCATGCGCGGGCGCTGCTGATGCCCTCGTTTGCAGAAGGGTTCGGAATGCCGGTGGCCGAAGCGCTGTCCGTGGGCGTGCCGGTGATCTGCAGCGACATTCCAGCGCACCACGAAGTGGGCGGAGCCGCACCGGACTATCGCGATCCGCTTGACGGCCATGGCTGGCTGGCAGCGATCCTCGACCATGCGCGCGGCGGCCCGCTGGCGGCAGCGCAACGCGCACGGATGGCGGGCTGGCATGCCCCGACCTGGGACGAGCACATGGACAAGGCTGGCGAGGCCATCGCGGCGCTGAGCGCCAAGCGCTAGGAACTACGCCGCAGCGATCAGCCTGCTTCGGGGCGGCCCTTCAGCGTGGTGATCGTGGTGCCGAAAATGCGGTCCCACACCGGCGTGGTGATGGCGAAATTACCCGCCTCGTTGCCATGGTGATGGCGCATGTGATGGCGTTTCACGATGCTGGCGAAGCGCCCCTTCATCGGCCACTGGTGGCACCCGAAGTGAATGACATCATAGACCACATAGCCGCTGATGAAGCCAAGGAAGAGCCAGGTGCCATAAGGCCCCAGAGCCAGCACACTGAGGCCCCAGACGACCGCCGCGATGGGCATGCTGACGATCGGCGGCATCAGATTGCGCAAGGGATCGTTCGAACTGACATGGTGATTGCCATGAAGAACGAAGATCGTGCCGCGAATGAACGGCACGTCAGAAGACCAGTGAAACGCGAATCGGTGCATCGCGTATTCGAACAGGCTCCAGAACAGAACACCGGCAAGCAGCGTGGGCGCAACAAGCAGGCTTGCGCCGGTCATTTCCCAGCCAACCCATGCGATTACTGGCAAGCCGACAGCCCAGGTAACAAGAAAGGCGCGGAGGGAAACTACGCTCAACCGCTCAAGCTTCTGGCTGCGAAACAGCCGAAGCGAACGTGGATGATCATTGTGCAACGCCATAACCATCTTTCTGGACATGACCGCCGGGACTCTGTCAAGAGCTAGAAAATCCAAATTGACCCAGCACCTTCGGCCTGTAGCATGAAGTCATTGGAGTGTTTATGGTTCATGAACCGCGTCTGCCGCGCTGCCGCAATTTCGTTACTGTATGACATTGTTGCAACATGGCCATGAGCACTGAGCGGTGAATGGTTTGGCGCCGACGAGCGACAACGCAACACGCTTGGAAAGCATCCTTATTGTCGGCGCATCCGGCGAAATCGGCGCAGCAATTGCCTTGTGTCATGCCCGCCGCGGTGCAGCATTGTGGCTTTGGGGCCGCGATTCCGAACGCCTCGAACATACCGCAGCGGCATGCCGTGCGGCGGGCGCGCGGGCGTGCACGCTTAGGCAGATTGATCTGGAGGATGTCAGCGGCGCCATCGCGGCCATCGAGCAGGACGATGCCGCAGCACGGTTCGCAGGCGCGGTGTTCGCAGCCGGCTCGGGCGATATCCGCGAGCCAGGACGCGCGGTGGAAGCACCAGCGCAAGTCGCCCGGCTGGGGATCGTCAATTTCGCCGCGCAAGCCGCCATGGCCGCCGCGCTCGGCGAGCGGATGGCGCAGCGGCGCGCGGGACGGCTAACCCTGATCGGATCGGCAGCAGGGTTCCACGCCCTGCCCTTCGCGGCAGGCTATGCCGGTTCGAAAGCGGGGCTGGCGCGCTTTGCCGATGCGCTGCGCATTGCATTGCAGCCCCATGGCGTGACCGTGACGCTGGTATCGCCGGGCTTTGTCGATACCGCAGCGGCGCGGCGCGTGGCGGGACCGAAGCCGGGTGTGCTCTCACCGGAAGCCGTGGCTGAAAGGATCGTGGACGCTGCGCAGCGGGGCGTGGGCCATCTGATCGTACCGCGCCGCTTCGCGTGGCTGCGCATGGTCGACCGCATGCTGCCCGGCTTTCTGCGAGACCGCTTGCTGCGGTCGCTGGCGCCGCCGGGGCATTAGGCCGGTCGCATTGCAACTTCGAGCAGGGCCTGATGCAATTCGGCCGGGACGAGTTCGACTGGCGCGCCGGCGCGCAGCGCCTGCTCGGCACCCTTGGCCAGATCAAGGATGACATAGGGCGTCTGGCGATCGCCACCCGGCAGCACATGGCCGGGCACGCTGGGGCGGTGGTCGCCGAAAAACACCAGCGTGACCGGGCGGTCGAGCCCGTCCAGCCGCTCGATCAGGCTGCCGAGCATCGCATCGCCCTTGCGCACGAGCCGCAGGTACCCTTCGCGCAGATCGCCGCCGCCGGCATCCCACGGCCCGTGGTTCTCGATGGTGACGGCGTAGAGCAGCGTGGGCCCGCTCGCCTTGCGGGCAAGATCGACGAGCACATCGGCAATCGCGGCATCGGTCACATAGCGGCCCTCGCCCGCAGCGGGCGGCGCAAAGCGGTCTTCGCCGACAAGGTCGGCAAACCCGCCTGCGGCGAGGATCTGCGAGCGGTTGTAGAAGCGCATGTCGTGCGGATGGACGAACAGGCTGCGCCAGCCGCCCGGCGCCAGCCGCATCGGCAGCGCATAGGACGCCTCGCCCAGCGCGGTGAGGTATGGATCGAAGCGGCGGAAGCCGAGCTCCGCCTCGCTCCGCCCGAAGATCACGCCATATTCGGTGCGCATGGTATAGGCGCCGAAGCCGGGGACCGACAGATCGCCCCATTGGCGCGCTCGGCGGCGCGCTGCTGTGAGGGCTGGAAGTTCCAGCGCAGGATCGCCGAACAGGGCGACGGGATCGGCAAACGATTCGCACTGGACCACGACCAGCAGCCGGTTGTCCTGCGCAAAGGCAGCGGCGGGGAGCGGCGACAGCGGCTGCGGATCGGGCGTCTGCCGCCAGCGCACGACGTGCAGCAGGAGCGCGGCGAGCAGGCCATGGCGGCGCACGTCCGCATCGGCATCCGGCTCCCGCGCCAGCGCCTGCAGCGCAGGCAGGCGCAGCGCCAGCCGGATGGCGAGATAGCCGCCGACGCCAAGGGCGAGGCCCCAGGCCCGCTCGGCCAGCGGGCCCATCAGCACCAGCCAGACCATCAGCGGGCCGAGCACCGGGATGAGCGCCACCAGCCCCACCCGCTGCCACGGCGCGAGCGCGGAGAAATAGAACTGCGGATGTCGGAACACGGCGGCCAGCAGGGCGAAGTCGCTGAACAGCAGCGGCTCTCCCAGCACGCGGCGCTTGGCACCGGAAATCGCGGCCAGCAGGGCGACGAAACCGCCGAGGATGATGGCCGCCGCCACGGCGCTGCCCAGCAGCACCATGAGCACGCCCCAGCCGGTGAGCACGACAAGGCCGAGCAGCACGCCGCCGGCCAGGCTGCGCGGGGCCGGAACCCGGCCGGAACTGCTGGGAAGGACGCAGGCATCGGCCAGAAAGGCTGCCGCGAGCAAGGCCGCGAGCGTCAGCAATAGAGACAGCGACATAGCTCCCACGCGGCAACCGGTGCAGCGGCACGGACCTGGCCGCTAACAAAATGCACTCGCGGTGTCATCGACTATTGCGGGCCGTGGCAGAAATACGCCGTCGACGAAGCCATTGCTTGGAGCTATGGCCGCAGCATGCCCGTCGACGACATCGTCACTTCACCGGCTCGGCCGGAATATTCTAACCAATTTGGATCAATTCAGACAAGATCGCCCGAAAAGCGCCGGATCTTGCTGCTCCAGGGCTTGATGGGACCGCTGTTCCGCAGGCTGGGCCAAGGCCTGCGCGACGCGGGGCACGAGGTCCACAAGGTCAACTTCAACGGCGGAGACAGGCTCTACTGGCGCCTGCCGAACGGCATCGATTATCGCGGCACGCTGGAGGATTGGCCCGCTGCGCTGGCTGCGATCCTGACCGAGCGGCGCATCACCGACGTGATCCTGTTCGGTGACTGCCGCCAGCACCACATCCGCGCCACCCGCGTCTGCCGCGAGCAGGGTGTGGCCGTCCATGTGTTCGAGGAAGGCTACATCCGGCCGGACTGGGTGACGCTGGAACGCGAGGGCGTGAACGGCCATTCGAGCCTGCCCCGCGATCCGGAATGGTTCCGCCAGACCGCGGCGAGCCTGCCGCCGGTGCCCGAGCACCGCCAGGTCCCCTCCTCGTTCCGCCGCCGCGCGCTGGAAGGACTGCTCTACAACACCGCCGACGTCCTGACGCGCTGGCACTACACGAACTGGAACAACCACCGGCCGTGGCCGCCGCTGGTCGAAGGCAAGGGCTGGCTGCGCAAGTTCCGGCAGCGCAAGGCGCGCGAAGCGGAAACCGCCCGCGTGCTGGCCCTGATCGAGGAGCCCGGCGCGGCGCCGTTCTTCCTGTTCCCGCTGCAGCTCGATTCCGATGCGCAAATTCTGCTGCATTCGCCCTTTTCGGGCATGGGCGAAGCGCTGCGAACGGTGCTCGAATCCTTTGCCGCGCATGCGCCGCCGGAAAGCCGCCTGCTGGTCAAGGAGCATCCGCTCGACAACTGGGTGCGCGACTGGCGGGCCATCACCTTCGAGATCGGCCGCGAACTGGGCGTGGCCGAGCGCATCGACTACCTGCCCGGCGGCGATATCGTGCCGGTCGCGCGCCGGTCGCTCGGCATGGTGACGATCAACAGCACGAGCGGCACCCTCGGCCTCATGCTGGGCAAGCCGGTCGTGGTGCTGGGCAGCGCGGTTTATGACATTCCCGGGGTCACCTGCCAGGGAGGGCTCGACGCCTTCTGGCACAACCCCCAAGCGCCCGACGCGGAGACCTTTGCCGCATTCCGGCGCGTGCTGATCGATCGCTGCCTGATCCCCGGCGGCTTCTTCTCCGAGCGCGCGCTTGCCACAGTGGTCCGCCACGCGATCGCGCGCTTCGAAGGAAAGCCGATACCGCCGGAGTAATGGGCTTTTTCCGACTGGCAGCAACGACCAAGGCGCGTGATCCAGAACTTCCTCTTACCTTGCGCAGTGCCGAGCAAATGTTTCAATTGAGACATAATCGACGTAACTGCGATCATCGATACTTGCGCGCAGGTTTCACGACACTGTTCAAACAATGTCCGAATCCAGTCCGGTCGGTTGATGTTGCAACGCAAGTCGGGCATTGCACACCTTGCTTTGATCATGGAGCCCGTTGAATGCACGATACTGCAATGGAGATCGGTTGCCTCGTTATGGACCGATACTCAGTGCTTTCACGGGCCAGGATACTTGAACTAGGCTCGTACGACATCAACGGTTCCCTGCGAAGCCACGCGCCCGCAACCGCTGAATACGTTGGCCTTGATCTCGAAGCCGGGCCGGGAGTCGACTTCGTGGTGGAGGCCGGCAAGCCCTGGCCGGTTCAGGATGACTATTTCGATCTCGTGCTCGCCTCGTCGGTGTTCGAGCATGACCCGATGTTCTGGGTGACGTTTCTCCAGATGATCCGGAAGGCCCGCAAGGGTGGCTATATCTATGTCAGCGCGCCTTCCAACGGATCGGTCCATCGCCATCCGCAGGACAGCTGGCGGTTCTACCCCGATTCCGGTGTCGCGCTGGTACGCTGGGCGAAGTCGCAAGGCGAGGAGGTCACACTCGTCGAAAGCTTCACGGCCGGGCGCAAGGGCGACCAATGGAACGACTTCGTCGCCGTGTTCCGCAAGGGCGAGGCCAGTGCCGATCTGCCGACGGACTTCGTCTACAAGCAGTTCAACAGCTTCAACATCCTGACCTGGCAGGTGGACGACCTGATCAATCCCAGCGCGATGACCGAAGACATGGCCATCATCGAGGGAACGCGCACGAAAGTTCGTGAACTTGAGGAGCAGGTGACCGAAATCTCCACGGAGAAGCAGGCCGCCTGGACCGAATGGCAGAAGGCCGAGCGCGCGCTTCTCGTTGCGGAGACACGCCTTTCCCAAGAGGAAGCAGGGCACGAAAAGAGCCGCAGCCAGATTTTCGAACTGGGCGCGACTGTGCAGCGCCAGCATCTGGATATCGAATGGGCGAAGGGCGAAATTTCAAGGTACCAGGGCCTCGCAGAAGACTACGAGGCGGCCCGGCAAGATCTGGCCCAGCAGCTTGAGCACAAGGAGCAGGCTGTAGAAGAGGCGCGCGCGCAGCTTGCGGCTCATGAGGAGCAGCTCGGCGAACTGCGCACCAGCAACGAGGCTCTGGTCAGCGAGCTCGAGCATAAGGAACAAGCGGTAACCGAGGCACTGGCGAGGCTCGCTGCGCACGAAGCGAAGCTCGAGGAGCTGCAGGCCAGCAACGAAGCGCTGCTGAGCGAGCTTGACGTCGAGCGCGCTGCGGCAGCGGATGCCGCAAACCTTCGGGACCTGCTGGCGACTGCCGAAAGCATGCTGCTGCAACGGCAGGAAGAAGTGAGCCAGGCCTGGCAGGAAGTTGAAGCGCTGCGGCAGGCCTTGGCAGACCAGCGCGCGGAAACGGAAGCTGCTGGCGCGGAACTCGTCCGGTTCAAGGAAAAGTTGCAGGACAGCGAAGCGTGGGTGTTCAAGCTTGCCGGTGAACGGCGGACAGCCGAGCTTCGCCTTGTTGCGCTTGAGCGGCAACTGGCCAAGTCCGAGCACACCAGCACTGCGGCTGCCGGTGAAGCTGAACGAGCCAACGCGGCGCTGGAAGAGATGCACAGATCGCTTGCGGACGTTCGCAGTGCGCTGCGCAAGGCCGAACAGACCTTGGCTGAACGCCCTGCCGGACCGCTTCCGGTGGAAGAGCAACGCGCCAAGCCGGTGCCTGCAGTGCCGCCGCCGCATCCGGGCCGTGAGACCGAAGAGCACCTTGCCGGCACCGGTGCCGAAGCGGCGCTGGAGCAGATCCGGCAGCAGTATCGCGAACTGGCACGGGCGAACATGGCCCTTTCCCAGCAAGCAGCTTGGGCCTTCGATGTGGCGACAGAACTGTCCATGGCGCCGCGCGGGTGGCGCCGGTGGCTGCCGGCATGGCTGATCCGTGCCCGCATCATCCGGCGGATCAGCCGAAAGAACGTCTTCCACGCGAGGGAGTATCTCGATCGCTATCCGGACGTCAGCGAGGCCGGTCTCGATCCGCTGACTCACTATCTGCTTCACGGCCGCATGGAGAGCCGCGACGGGATGCCGGACACCCATGCGCGGCGCCAAGGCGCGGCGGATGGCAGCGGCTGGTGCGCGCAGGCGATTGCCCTGGGGATGTTCGATCCGGAATGGTATCGGAAATCGCGGGACCTCCCCGAAATGACGGACGAGGAACTGTTCCAGGACTACCTCGACCAATCGGCCATCGATCCGCTGTGCGATCCGGGCCCGCTGTTCTCCAGCGTCCACTATCAGTCGGAAAATCCCGACGTGCGGGGCATCCATCCGCTCGAACATCTCGTCTTGTACGGGATGAAGGAAGGGCGGCGCGCGTTCTCGCCGCACCGGGCCGATCGCTTCATGGCCGAAGTGGCCGACCAGACGGTGGCCAATCCCGCCGACCAGCTGGACCGTTCCAAGCCCGTGGTCGTGCTGCATTGGGATCGCGGCAACTTCTTCTTCTCGGACATTGCGCGGTACGTTGCCGAGTGGGCAAGGCGCCTTGGCTTCAAGGCTGAAGATCGCACCCATCACGACGGTCTCGACCTTGCGTCCTGCAATCTCATCATCGTCGCCCCGCACGAATACTGTGTCCATGGGCCCGGGCGGGACTGGGGCCGGGAGCAGCTGCAAGGCGTCATCCTCGTCAACACCGAGCAATGGCACACCTCGTGGTTCGCGCTATCGCTGTGGCGCATGCTGGCATCGGGCCGGGCCTGGGACATCAATCCGGCCTCGGCGCGGGGCCTCAGCCGCCTTGGTATCGACGCCGCATTCCTGCCGCTGCTCCCGCTGCCGGGCGGGACTTTCGATTCCGGCGGCGGCAAGCCTTCGCCGGCCCTGACGGCAAAGCGGTGGATCCGTCCGCTGACCGATCCGGCCGTCTATGCCGAACGGTCGATCGATGTCGCATTCCTCGGGGTGCTCAACGACCGCCGCGGCGAAGTGCTGGCGCGGACGGCCCCGGTTCTCGCGCGGCACCGGTGCTTCATTCATGCCCCGCGATTCCACGGCCCGGTCTCGCCCGATCACGTTAACATGATCTCCAACAGCGACTTTGCGCACATTGCGCGCAACACGAAGATCCTGCTGAACATCCATCAGGGAGAGAGCCATTACTTTGAATGGCACAGACTTTTCCTTTCGGGCATCGCGCAGGGCTGCGTGGTCTTGACCGAGCCGTGCACCGCGATTGGCGTCCTCACCGAGGGCGAACACTATCTCACGGCGACGGCCCGGCAGATGCCGGCAAAGCTCGACTGGCTGCTCGGCACCCGGGAGGGCCAGGCCGAACTGGCGCGCGTGCACGAGGCCGGAAAGAAGATCCTGAAGCAGCTCATGGAGCAGGGAGAGGCCGTGTCATGATCATTCAGGACGCCAGGACGTTGTTCGAAAGCGGGCCGCGTGAGACCAGGGTGACCGTGGTCGTGCCGCTCTACAACTACGAGAAGCACATCCGCGAGACGCTCGACTCCGTCGCCGCCCAGACGTTCCGCGATATCGCGATCGTTGTCGTGGATGACTGCAGCACGGACTCATCCGCTGCCGTGGCGGAAGCCTGGATGCGCGACCATGTCGATCAAGGCCTGAGCTTGTACTTGCGCCAGAATCACAAGAACGCGAAACTTTCGATCACCCGCAACACCGGGATCGATTTTGCCCGGTCAGAAATGTGCTTCATGCTCGATGCGGACAACGTGCTGTATCCGCGGTGCATCGAGACTCACGTCGAAGCGCTTGACAGCCGTCCGGATGCCAGCGCGGCCTACAGCCTCATAGAGGTGTTCGAAGCCCGCAAGAGCCTGATCGGCAATTCCGCCTTCGCGGCAAGCGAACTGAAATACGGCAACTACATCGACGCGATGGCGATGATCAGGCGCGATGTGCTGCTGGAAATGGGGGGATACCGCCACATGCGCCACGGCTGGGAGGACTACGAGTTGTGGCTGCGCTTCTGCGAAGCAGATCGATTTGCGATCCACATTCCCGAGATCCTCTCGCGCTACCGGGAACATGGCTCGTCCATGCTGCGCACCCAGACCAACGTTTCGAAGAACATCGCCGAGGTACATGAGACCATCTCCTCGATGCACCCGTGGGTCGAGCTGCGCTGAAGCGGGCAGTCGGCCCTGCCGGCTCAGAGATGCTCGTAGGCTGAGACAGCCTCGGCGACACTGGGGTATTCCTGGATCACCCCGCCGTGCACGAGAACCCCGCGATCGCACAGCGAACTGACGGTGTTCATGTCATGGCTGGCGATGATCATGGCGCGATCGGCCCGCTTCTCGAACAGTTCGTAGTGGCACTTGCGCTGGAAGTTCACGTCGCCGACGAGAATGACCTCGTCGATCAGGTAGCAATCGAACTCGATCGCCAGTGACAGCGCAAATGCGAGGCGCGCCCGCATGCCCGACGAGTATGTCTGGACCGGCCGCTTCAATGCGGCACCGAGCTCCGAGAATTCCTCGACGAAAGCCCGGATCTCGGAGAGTTTGCTACCATAGATGCGCGCAATGAAGCGGGCATTGTCGTAGCCGGTCAGGCTGCCCTGGAAACCGCCGTTGAAGCCGATGGGCCAACTGGTGGTCATCTGGCGGATGATGCGTCCGCTGTCGGGCAGCTCCACGCCGCCGATCTGCTTTATCAGGGTCGATTTGCCGGCCCCGTTGCGACCAAGCAGCGCCACCTTCTCGCCGCGGCGCACGGTCAGGTTGATACCCTTCAGGACCTCGTGCCGGCCATGCCCGCTCCGGTACGTCTTGCGCAGGTTCTTGATCGTAATCATTCGATCACGAGGCGGCGGCGGACGCGCCGGCACAGCAGCAACCCGAGCGCCATGCACGGCAGGCAGAACTCGAGCGGATAGAGATAGCTGAAGTGGGGATCGACCACAGGGCCAAAGACCCCGTAGCGCATCATCTCCATGCCGTGCACTGCAGGCGAATAGAGCACCGCATCGGCGGCTTCCGGCGTGAGTGCGCTGACAAGGTAGAATGCGCCGGAGAAGGGAATCATCAGATAGGTCGTCACCGGGACGATCTTTTCGATGGTCTCACTGAACTCGCTCGCCGCGGCCACCACCAGCATCACCGAGAAGGTGAACAGGGCATAGTAGAAGCCCCCGAGCATGATGAAGCCGACATCATAGGGGCGGGGAAAGAAGCCGAAGACTCCCAGCACCGTGCCGATGAACAGATAGGCCATCATGTGGCCGATCAACTCGATCAGGAAGCGGACCAGCATCAGATCGAGGATCTTGATCTGCCGGTGATACATGAGTGCGCCGTTGGCCGTGAAGCTCTTCACGCCGCGCCCCATGCAGGTGCGGAACAGCACCAGCGGAATGTAGCCGGTCACCACAAAGCCGACGATATCGACGCCGAAATCCATCGGCCCCTTCATCACGCGCCAGAGGATCGCGACCAGCACGGCGAACAAGAGCGGCTCTGCCATGACCCACAGGAAGCCGATGTTCTCGCGGCCGAAGCGCGTGGTCAGCTCGCGCACCATCAGTGCGCCAATGACGCGGACCTGGATATCCCAGCCTTGGCGAAGCGACGCCACTGGCTCAGTCCTCCGGTGCGTGTTCCAGAATGCCCACCACGAACATCCAGATGATGAAGTAGATGCACAGCGCAAAGCCGAGGATGGTGAGCACGGTGCGGAAGGGCTTGGGGTACTCCGGCAAGTCCGGCACGTTGGGTTCGACAACGCGTTCGAGGTAGAACTGCTGCTTGAGCGCCTCGGTGCGGGCCTGCGCCAGCGTGGTCTGCGACAGCACCAGCAGCTGGGTGGCGAGCTCCTGCTCGGTTACCAGTGCTTCGTAGTCCGGCAGCTTGCGGCTGATCGTGTTGTCGCCCTCACCGACCAACCGGGCGCTCTGGTTCGCGATCTCGCGGTCGAGCGACGCGATCTGCTGGCGCAGCGCCGGGATCGAGGGGTGATCCGGCGTCACCTGACGCACGGTGGAAAGCTGCGCTTCGAGCGCGGCGCGCTGGGTGATCAGGCGGTTAGTGATCTCGACGACCCCGGTCGCCTCCTTGAGCGGCTCGACCAGCTTGACCTTGCTGCGATAGTCGGACACGGCTTTGAGCGCAGCCCTGACCCTCGCCTCGGCCTCGATCACGCGGCCTTCGGCTTCGGAGATCGACTTCTTGCGATAGACCTCGTTCAGCTGGTTGATCAGGTTTTCGCTTTGCCGGAGCAGCAGGCCGTTAATGTCAGCGGCGTCCTTGGGCGAAAACGCGACGGTCCGCAGCACGACGAGCCCGGTGTCGTGATCCCGCGAGACATCGATCTTGTCCTGATAGTACTTGAACAGGTCTTCGAACGCATTCCTCTGCCACGGACGCGGGAAGCGCGAGATGAGATCGGCCCGATCGGCGCCATAGGCCTGCTGGATCTTGAGCTCCCGCTGCAGTACCGTCAGAGCGGAGCGCGACCGGATGAAGTCGATCACTTCATTGGATTGCTCCTGCCCGCTGGACAGGCCCGTCGCCTGGATCAGGTTGGCAAACGAAGTGGTCTGCGCCGAACGCTGGTTTGGCGCCTTGATGACGAAACGCGATTCGGAAACGTACTGGTTCGTAGCAATACCGAAATAATAAATCGTGCTGAACAGAACCGGCAGGATAACTCCGACCAGAAACCAGGGGTTGCGGGCAATTCTTTGACCGACATCGCGTAGCAGGTTCATGCGCGGCTCTATGGCGCGTTGCCTTCCGCAGCGCCAGCCCAAAAACTTCCGAATCAAACTGCATGAGAGGTGTGTGACATTGCCGATTTTAAGGTTCTGTTCAGCCTGATCGGTGCGGGTTGACGGTGTTTCGGTTGAATGGGGAACAAACGGGATTCCCAGCAGGATCGGTGCCATCTGGCACTTGAGGGCGCAGGCGGAACAAGCAATACACCAGCGGCGCCATGCCCCGGTATTCGTGAGCGCAGGAGCTTTGATGGCTGACCTGAAGTGCTCGATCTGCGGCGGACGCTCCTTTCGCGAGCAGGCCGTGCTGTGGCCGCAACTCGTTTCCGAATGGCAGCTCGCGAGGCACGAGGAAGACTACGTCAACCGCCAGCAGGGAACGCAGTGCACGACTTGCGGCGCCAGCTTGCGGATCATCGCGCTGGGCAAGGCCGTCCTGGCAATGCTGGATGCGGACGGATCGCTGCGCGAGGCCGTGGCGGGCGGCCTGCTGGACGCAATGCAGATCCTCGATTGCAATGGCGCCGAGGGCATATCGGCGACGCTGGCGGGTTTGCCAGGCTATGTCCGGGCGGACTATCCGGAATACGACATGCGCGCGCTGCCCTTTGCCGACGGCAGCTTCGACCTCGTGCTTCATTCCGACACGCTCGAGCATATCGAACACCCGCTCGCCGCGCTCGAGGAATGCCGGCGGGTTCTTGCCTCCTCCGGCCGGCTCTGTTTCACGGTGCCGATGATCGTCGGCCGCCTGACTCGCGGCAGAGCCGGGTTGGCTCCCAGCTATCACGGCGAACCCCAGGAGGGACGGGACGATTTCCTGGTCCACACCGAGTTTGGCGCGGATGCCTGGACGCTCGTCCATCAGGCGGGCTTCACGAACCTCATGCTCAACGCGGTGGAGTATCCCAGTGCGATCGCGATCAGCGCCTGGAATGATCGCCGCCGCGTGGTGCCGGATGACGTGGTGGCGCCGGTGCCGCCGGCTGAAGCCCCGGAGGATCAGGCCATATCAGAACCCGCTTCGGCCATTGGCGCGTATGATCAGGATGGCCTCAGGAGCATCCACAACCACGAATTCATGGCCGACCCGGTGTTCCAGGCGGCCTATGCGCGCGGCGTGCAGGCGGCCGGGGTCGACTACAACTGGCACTGGCGCGTGCATGCCGGGCTGTGGGCCGCGCGCATGGCGGCGCACCTGCCCGGCGATTTCGCGGAGTTCGGCGTCAACCGGGGTTTCATGAGTTCCGCCATCATGGAAATGCTCGATTGGAACCAGACCGGCAGGCGCTTTTACCTGCTCGATACCTTCAGCGGCATCGACGAGCGCTACCTGACCGATGAAGATCGATCGGTTGGCGTGCTCGAACGCAACCGGCACGATATCGATACCGGCTTCTATACCTTCGACCTGGAAGCCGTGCGGCAGAACTATGCTTCATGGCACAATGCGATCATCATTCCGGGCCCGGTGCCGGAAACCCTCTCCCAGATCGATTCAAGCGGCTTTGCCTTCGTCCATCTCGACATGAACTGCGCCGCCCCTGAAGTGGCCGCAGCCGAATTCATCTGGCCGTTGCTGGCGCCGGGAGGGATCATCCTGTGCGATGACTATGCCTATTTCGGCTACCGGTCGCAGAAGCTGGCGATGGATGAATTTGCGCGGAGCAAGTCCGTGCAGGTGCTGTCACTTCCGACCGGCCAGGGGTTGATCATCAAGCCTGCCGCGTAAGACCCTATGCCGCAGTATCATGTCCGCAGGCGCTGGGAGTTACGCCCACTTCGCCCGCATGGCCTCGTAGAACGTCAGGTCAGCGCGCAAGGTATCGCGCAAGAGCGGACGTAGCGCGGCATTGGAGCGGATTTCGTCGCGCTCGCCATCGTAGGCCGGGTTCGTTCGGTTCGCGTGGAAGCCGCCGTCGAGTTCGACCCCCATCGCATCCGACAACGTCCGGAACGATTTTTCGCGCTCTTCATGGAAGCCGATGAAATCGAACCGGCCCATGTCGAAGCCGCCGAAATAGGCCTCGGACATCAGGTTCCGCAGCGGAAATCCGGTCGCAAACTCCACCAGCCCCGGCTTTTCGCTCAGGAACCTGTCGTGCACCGGGTGCCCGACCGAGGGGTAGTCCTTCCAGAAGTAGTAGATCGAGATCAGGTTCTCGACCGGATCGCGGAGCATGGTGAAGAGGAAGTTGCTCCACCGGACGTACCGCGCCGGATGCAAGTGCCCGTAAACGCCTGCGATGTGATCCGGCAAGCTCGTCTCGGTCCAGGCCTCGTTGCCGCCAAGCGGATCGTGATCATAGTCCGCCACGATCCTGCCTGCGAATTTCTCGCTCAGTTGCGTGTGCAGGGAGGTGCCGCCCGCCTTGGGAAAGTGGACATAGAAGAAGCGCATTGCGATCAAGCCCAAACAGCGGAGACAACCGCACCAGCAGTAAACCAATCAGGTTCGCAATCAGTACGGCTACGCAGTCGCGTCGTGCAAGGCCGCAGGCAAGGCGCTTCTTCAGCCGGCCATGAAAGGCCTCGTCAGATCGCTCCTGCCTGCTGCAGCGCCACGAGCGGGTAGAACAGCTGGCTGAGCAGCTGGATCAGCTTCGAAGGCTGGTTTGCGGCCGCGTTGCCGACGTAGACGACATCCTTGTCGCGCATCTGGAATTCCTGCGCGAGGATGTAGGAACTCGCGTTCATCATGTTGAAATGATAGACAACCGGCATCGGCTGCCCGGCCGCATTGCGATCCGAGCGGAAGACGAAGATCGCGCGGGCATTGCCGGCAACCGGGTTCGCGCCGCCCGCCATGGCCACAGCTTCGATGAGCGAGGCCTTGTTGTCCGGGAACGGGAACTTGTTGCTCTGGCCTGCAGCCCCCAGCACGGTAAAGCTGCGCTGCGCCGGGATGAGCATGATCCGGTCAGACGGGAAAATGCGCACGTCGAGATCGGGATTGTCGAGCACGTCGCTCAGGCGCCATTCCTGCACGTTGCCGGCGCGCGAAACGCGCACCACGAGATCCTTCAGCGCACCCTTGTTGCCGCCGGCCAGCGCGATGACTTCGGAAAGCCTCTCGCGGTTGGTGGGCAGGACGAGGCGGCCCGGGCGGGCGATCTCGCCGCCGATGATCACCGAATTGGTCAAGCCCTCGGCAATCGAGACGAGCACCTGCGGGTTCTGCGACTTGCCGCGCAGCGCCTGCCGCAGCTGCACTTCGATCTCGCGCGTGGTGCGTCCGGCCACATTGAGCGCGCCGACGTAAGGGATGGTGATCGTGCCCTGATCGCTCACGCGCAGGGGCGGGAACCGCTCCGAGTGGGCTGACGGATCGACTATGCCTGAATTCTCAGTGGGCACCCCGGTCGGCCTGCCGAACAGGCTGACCCCGGTTTCAAAGATCGCGACATTGAGGACATCGCCCGGCCCCACCAACTCGGTCGGCGGGGGAGGCGTGTAATCGGGGCGGAATACCGGCGCCGGTTCGGCCGCAGGTGGCAAGTCGCCAGCCGTCGTCACCTGGACGAGATGGATCCCGAGCTTGCCGGCATCGGCGGCGATGCTGGAGCGGATCTGCGCGCCGGTGGGCCCGCTCGTCGCCAGCGACGCGCATCCGCCCAGCAGCAGGAGCGCTGCCAACGCAGCCAGCCGGGGTCCGATCCGCTGCTTCACCGATCCGCTGCACACGACAGGATCATTCAACATCATCGCAAATCTTCCTAAACACCGGTTCACGTGTGAGCGCCGCAACCGCAGCGCGCTTTGCCAGAAACTGCCGGGCGCTGGAATCCCCTGCGCCTGCCTCAAGATCGATCTAGCGCCCAAAGGCCCGCTTGATCAGCCGCCGCGCCTTTGCTCCCAAGCCCTTACGCGTGCGGGCCAGCGCCGGATCAGCGGCCGAGGCCGATGCAAAGGCCACATCCGCGCGCTCGCCCTGATACAGGTTTGGCCGCAGCTTGCCATCGCCGATGCTGTGAATCTGGCGTATCGCCAGCTTGCCGAGTGCTTCGTCGGAAAAGGCGGGCGTGTAGTAGATGCAGTCCTCGAAGTAGTAGTGCGTGACCTGCGACCAGCGCGTCAGGCGGGCATCGGTCTGCAGGCTGCCGCCATGGAGCAGGTTTGCGCACCAGATCAGCGCCTGCCCCTTGCGGGCGAGGAACGTGCTAGGCTCAGCATTGTTCGCCGCGCACATGGCTGACCATGCCTCGCCATAAGGATCCTGCGCCGAAGCGAGATTTGTGCGATAGCCGCGCCGCCCGATCAGGGCATTGCTCATGACCGGCCAGCGGTGCGAGCCGGCAAAGTAGAACAGCGGCCCGGCATCGGCGTGGATGTCTTCCATCGCGAGCCAGACCCCGCACATGAACTTCTCGGGAATGCTCGAAAAATGCACGATATCCGTATGGGCATCCTGCTGCGTGCCGACGGGAAAGTTGAGCGTCTGGAACGGGAAGGCCTGCCGCCCGTAGAGCTTGGTCAGCAGCGCGCAAACGGCCGCGTTGGCAGCGATTGCCTTCACATCCGGATCACTTTTCCAGGCGTCCTGGATACGCCGTTCGCCGATGGTCTTGTTGCTATCGGGGTCGGCAAAATCGATCCCGTAGAGCGGGCCGAGGTTCTGCTTGATGCGCTCGATCCGCTGGTCGAGATCGGCATCGGGGAAATCGAATACGGCATAGCCCCGCTCGAACAGCTCCCGGCCGATGCGCTGCTCATCCTCGGTCAGCCCCATCCCGGGCGCGAGCGCGGGGAACAGCGGAGAATCGATCAGGGGAAGGCCGGGCAACGGATTGTTCACGGCAGATCCTTTCTTGTGGCGGAGCGTCCGGCATGGCGGGACCTCATGATGCGGAAGCCTTGGTGGGGCTCAGATCGATTGTGAATTGCTCGGAGGCGCGGCTGAGGTTGGGATTGTGATAAGGATCGACGATCTCGTTCGTTCGCCAGATGCGCTGCAAGGCCGCCAGTTCTCCGGCAAACCGCGCCGCGCCGACGAGATCGGTATCAAACCCGCGCGAGATGGACTCATGATGAACCAGCACCGCGCGCGGTTCGTAAAGCGATTGCCAGCCGCGCGCGTTGAGTTTCAGGCACAGGTCGACATCGTTGAAGGCGACGGTGAAATTCCGCTCATCCAGCCCGCCGACCGCGAGGAAGCGATCCTTGCGCACGACGAGACAGGCGGCGGTCACGGCCGAGACGAACTGCGGCAGGGCGTGGCGGCGGAAATAGCCTTGCGCGTCAGGCGCCAGAAACCGGTGCGCATGGCCCGCCGCGTTGCCGACGCCGATCACCACCCCGGCATGCTGGATGCGGCCATCGGGGTAGAGCAACTGGGCACCGACCGCGCCGACTTCCGGACGCATCGCCTGAGTCGCAAGAATGGCGAGCCAATCGGGCGAGAGCACCTCGACATCATTGTTCATCAGGCAGAGCAGTTCGCCGCGCGCCGCGCGTACGGCGGCGTTGTTGATGGCCGAATAGTTGAACGGGCCGGGCTGAGGCAGGATCACGTGCCCTTCGCCGGCGAGGGCGGCCAGATAATCAAGCGTTTCGGGATCGTCGCTGTCGTTGTCGGCGATGATGATCTCGAGCGCAGGATAATCGGTGGCGCGCAGGCCATGCATGCAGGTGCGCAGGAGATCGGCACGATTGCGCGTGGGGATGATGACGCTGAGGAGCGGCAGGCTTTCGCCAACGATCAGCGGCTTTGCGTGCACCGGGGCGGCGGGGCGAGACCGGCGATGGTGGAGGACAACCGGAACGTGCGTGACCGTGCCGCGCGCCGCAGCGGCTTCGCCGAGCCTTGCCGCCCAATCCGCGTGCTGCGCAGCCGTGGAGAGGTCCGCCGCATCGGTGTGGACAATGCACGCCCCCGTCAGGATATCGTGATGCTGCTGCAGTTCCGGGTTCCACTGCGGCTTGAAGTACGGTTCCTCGCGGCGCCCCCGCTCATCAAGGCCATCGTCATCGGCGTAGATCACGCGGCATTCAGGCGCCGCCTGCCGGATCGCGGCCTGATAGATGGTGGCGGCATGGGGAGCGATCAGATCGCCGGCGATCACCGGCATGAGCCAGCGTGCCTGCTGAAAGTCTGGCTGGGCGGCAAGCCGGGCCAAGGCGGCAGCGCCAGGCTGGGGAATCACGAAGGCTTCGATGCAGGCGGCGGCAAGGCTTTGCAGCGTTGCATCGATCTGGGCAGCATCGTCGCCGGCCTGCACAAGCGCGGCGATCCTGAGATCGGCGGCACCATCGGGCGCGGCGGCGCGGCGGTCTTCGGTGAGCATCCAGAACGCGTAGGCCCGGGGAGAATGACCGAGCAACGGCGCGAGTTGCCCGCGCGCGCGAACGCGCTTGCGCAGCACCCACCATTTGGCCGCAGTCAGGTAGCGCGAAGGGAACCGCAAGAAGGCATCAAGATGAACCCGGATGGTGAGCCAGATGGCCGTAACCCGCCTGACATAATTCGAAGGTGGATTCGACGCCATTGGCCGCAGCGTATAGCGGCGGCGAAGGTTCTCACAAGGCGATTTGAGACGGCTGTTCTATCCACATCACGGCATCCGGGCGCTCGCGCCTCATGCTGACCTGCACGGCGCATGTGGAAACATGGGCTGATCAGCCCGGATCGGAGGGCGCCTGCCCCGGGCGGATACTTGCGCCACCCGCAAGGTGGCCGCCAGCAAGGCTGATGCCCGCTTCGTCGAGCAGCCGCACGACGCTCTCCCACCGGGCGGGTCCGGTCGCGATGACCAGGCCGCCATCGTCTTCATCACAGCGATAGGCGCGGCCATCCTGCCTTCGAGCAACGCCGCCGCTTTCCTCGATGAACAGGACACCGGCCGCATGATCCCAGCTGATCGTGCGGGTGAACAAGGTGGCGTCGCAGCCACCGGTGGCCACGCGCGGATATTGATCGGCGGCGCAGCGCGGGCTGTCAAACACGGTGAAGGACTTGGCGAGCGCCGCGATCAGATGCTCGCGGCGCTGCAAATCGGCGAAGAGGCGCGTCACGGCGACTTTCAGCTTGGGATCGAAGGGCTCCGCCGGGGCGACAAAGCGCTGGCCATCGATCCACGCCCCGCGGCCGCGCACGGCGTGGCAAAGCCTGCCCGACAGCGGATCGAGGATCCAGCCGGCGATCGGAATGCCGTGGTCGGCAAGCGCGACCAAAATGCCGAACGGCGGCGCGCCGCGGGCGAAGTTGCCGGTGCCGTCTAGCGGATCGATGATCCAGCACGTGCCCCGCCCGATCTGGTCGAGCAAGGCCGGGTCGCGCGCAGCAGCTTCCTCTCCCACAATCCCGGCGCCCGGAACCAGCCCGGCGAGACGCTCAGAGAGCAGCGCCTCGCAGGCACGATCGGCCGCAGTCACCGCTTCACCGGCAGACTTGTAGTCGGCATGGACCGCCTGCCCGGGCGCGAAACAGGGCAGGATGGCCGTCTCCGCCGCTTCGCGCATGGCGGCGATCACCATCGTGCCGAGCGTATCGATCATCGGATATTCAGCCTGTCCCAAAGTACCAGATTGGCTACCGGCCATGCGCAGCCATCGCTGATCTGCGAGAGCGGTAAAAGATGTTACAAAGAATTACAGGGCTATTCAGCTAGGATTAAGATCACAAGGAGCCTTTCCGGCACAAATCGGTTTAATCCAAATTGGACGCATCTGTTGCGGCGCAGTGCGCCCTGAGGTGGTCAAATCACGGTGATCCGATTTGTCACTTCGTGCAAGTTGTGGGAGAAGGCTTCGTCAGGGTATGACACATTCGAGGGCGCTTCCTCATAACTCGGCTGGCTTTGCGTTGGCGTGTTATGAGTATCTGCCAAGGGTTCACCGGAATGGCTTACCTCGGCGCGCAGCGGGAGCTGCTCTGCATCACTTACCGCCACACCCCTTGCCACGGCAGTCCAGCGCTGCCGTGTCGATGGCCGATCAGATGTGAGAACCCTGAATGAAATCCGTCCATGCCGTTTTTCAGAACGATACCAGGACCATTCTCAACCGCGCGAGCGAAGTGATCCGCTTCGAAGCCGAAGCTCTGCTGAAACTTGAAGAGTCGCTCGACGAAAGCTTCGTGCAGGCTTGCCAGACGATACTCGGCGCGAAGGGCCGCGTGATCGTAACCGGAATGGGCAAGTCCGGTCAGATCGGACGCAAGGCCGCCGCGACCTTTTCAGCGACCGGGACTCCGGCCATCTATGTCCACCCGGCCGAAGCCGCGCATGGCGATCTCGGCATGCTGGTGGAAGGCGATGTGCTCATCGTCATTTCGAATTCGGGCAGCACTGCCGAACTGCACGTGATCCTGCGCCACGCCATGCTGCTGGGCGTGCCGGTGATCGGCATCGCCTCGCGCCCGGGATCGCTGGTCATGCGCCATGCCTCCGTGCAGCTGCACCTGCCTGTTGCGCGGGAGGCCTGCCACAACAACATTGCTCCGACCACATCGACCACCATGCAGCTCGCGCTGTGCGATGCGCTCGCGCTGGCGGTGATGGACATGCGCGGCTTTTCGCGCGCGGGGATGAAGCTGCTGCATCCCGGCGGCGCGATCGGGCTGCGCCTGCTGCCCGTGCGCGACATCATGCACGGCAAGAGCGCGATGCCGCTGGTCTCCGCCGATGCCCGCATGCCCGACGTGATTTCGGAGATGACTTCGCGCGGGTTCGGGATTGCGGGAATCATCGACAGCGATGGCGCGCTGGAAGGCGTGATCACCGACGGGGACCTGCGGCGCCACTTCGAAGTGCTGAAGGTCGTCACCGCCCGTGAGGTGATGACGAAATCGCCCCGGTGCCTGAGCGGCGACATCAGCGCCGAGGCGGCGCTGGAGCTGTTCAACGACCTGAAGATCTCCGTGGCCTTCGTCGCCGAGGAAGATGCAAAGGGGCGCAAGTTCCCGGTCGGCGTCATCCACATGCACGATTTCGTTCGCATCGGACTGGGCTGAGGATATGGCGGCGTGATGCCTTCCCCGTCATTCGCGATCTTCATCCCCGCCCGCTATGCTTCCACCCGCTACCCCGGCAAACCGCTCGTACCGCTGCGCGGCGCCACCGGTACCGCCAAGACACTGATCCAGCGAAGCTGGGAATGCGCGTCCGCCGTCGAGGGCTGCAGCGCCGTGTGGGTTGCGACTGACGACGAGCGCATCGCCGATGAAGTCCGCCGGTTCGGCGGCAACGTGGTGATGACCGATCCGGGCTGCGCCAATGGAACCGAGCGCTGCGCGGATGCGATCGCGCAGCTGGGCGATGTGGCGGACGTGATCGTGAACCTGCAAGGCGATGCGCCGCTTTCGCCGAGCCAGGTGGTGAGCGAAATGGTCGCCAGCCTGACCCGGGATCCGGACCTTGGCATGACCACCCCGGCCTTGCGCTGCTCCCGATCCACCTATGCGCACCTTGCCGAAGACGCGGCGCAGGGCCGGGTCGGCGGCACCACCGTGGTGGGCAGCAGCCGCAATCGTGCGCTCTATTTCTCCAAGCGCCTGATCCCCTATCTGCCGGCAGCTGTGGCCGAGCAGGACTATCCGCCGATCAGCCTGCATCTTGGCCTCTATGCCTATCGCCGGGAAGCGCTGCGCGCCTACATGGCCGGACCGGTCAGCCGCCTTGAGGAGCTCGAAGGGCTGGAGCAGCTGCGCTTCCTCGATCTCGGGATCGCGGTCGGCCTCGTCCACTTGGACCCGCTCGAGTGGGATCCGATCGAGCTCAACAATCCGAGCGACGTTCCGGTGATGGAGCGCATCCTTGCCGAACGGGGCATCGTCTGAGGAGCACGGCCGTGGCGCCCCCTTCCCCGCGGCTTGCGCTGCCGGACGTCACGATCTGTGCGGTCTCCAGCGTCAATGTGGAGGCGACGATCAAGGCGCTGGTGCGCAGCCTGGCCCTTGTCGATTGCGCGCGGGCGCTGCTGTTCACAGATGCGGCCGTGCCGGATCTGCCTACAGGGATCGAACGGATCGGCATTGCCCCGCTGCGGTCATCGGCAGCCTACTCCCAGTTCGTGCTGCACCGCCTCGCCGACTGGATCGAGACGAGCCATTGCCTGATCGTGCAGTGGGACGGTTTTGTGGCAGCACCGGAGGCCTGGGACTCGGCTTTCCTTGCCTGCGACTATATCGGGGCGCCATGGCCGCAGTTTACCGACGGGCATGATGTCGGCAACGGCGGCTTCTCGCTTCGCAGCCGCCGCTTGATGCTCGCCTGCCGCGAGCCCGGCTTCCACGATGATGGAACGGCGGAGGATCTGGTCATTGCGCGGACCAACCGCACGATGCTCGAAAAACGCTATGGCATCCTGTTCGCGGACCGAGGCCTTGCCAGCCGCTTCTCACGCGAGCGCGATGGCGAAGGCCTGCGCACGTTCGGCTTCCACGGCGTGTTCAACCTGCCCGGCGTGGTCGGCCTTGAGGGCTTCTGGGACTTCTACCGCAGCCTTGATCATCGCGGCACGGTGTGGACCGACTTCTGGCCGCTGCTGCGCAAGGTCGTCACCGGCCCGTCCGGGGCAGCGCGCGCGCTGCGGATGGGGCTGGACAGGATCAGGGGATGAGCAAGCCCTCAACCCGTGATGAGCGGCGGGAGGGCCTTGGCGACCTCGTCGATGGCTTTGACCTGCGCAAGGAATGGCTCCAGCGCGGCAAGCGGCAGCGCGCAGGGGCCATCGCACTTCGCCACATCGGGATCCGGATGGGCTTCGAGAAACAGGCCTGCGATGCCCAGTGCCATGCCCGCACGGGCCAGCGCCGCCACTTGCGCGCGCCGGCCATCGGCGCTGTCGCTGCGGCCGCCGGGCTTCTGCAAGGCATGCGTCACGTCGAACACGACCGGGGCCATCGGCTTCATGATGTCCATCCCGAGCATATCGACAACGAGGTTGTTGTAGCCGAAACTGCTGCCGCGTTCGCACAGGATCACCCGCTCGTTCCCTGCTTCGGCGAACTTGCGGATGATGTGCGTCATTTCCTGTGGGGCGAGGAACTGGGGTTTCTTGATGTTGATCACCGCCCCGGTGCGCGCCATCGCGACCACGAGGTCGGTCTGCCGGGCGAGGAAGGCGGGAAGCTGGATGATGTCTGCCACTTCGGCGGCGGGCGCGGCCTGGTGCGGCTCATGCACATCGGTCAGCACCGGCACGCCGAAGCGCGCCTTGACCGCAGCCAGCACCTGCAGTCCGCGCTCCAGGCCCGGTCCGCGGAACGAGGTGATCGAGGAGCGGTTGGCCTTGTCGAACGAAGCCTTGAACACATAGGGAATGCCGAGCCGCGACGTCACCTCGACGAAGGCTTGCGCCACTTCCATCACAGTGTCTTCGTCCTCGATCACGTTCATGCCGCCGATGAGCACGAAGGGACGCTCGTTCGAGAAGACGATATTGCTGCGCAGCGCTATTTCCATCGGGGAACCTTGAACGGGGACGCGAGGACGATGCGGTGCCGGGCACACGCTCCGTATCCCATGCGGGGCCGCGCCATGTTGCATAGCCATCCTGTGACGACAAGCCGGACCGGCCGATACCGCAGAGGTAAGCGAATCCCCGTTCCAGATCACGCAAAGTGCTTTCCTCCAGAATGGTGCGAAATGCCGCTTTGCAGCGCCGGGAGCGAGCTTGCTGGCATTCTCCGGCAAGGGCAGGCGACCTGATGCAGCATGGCCGAATAAGCGTTGATCTGGGCAATGCGGATTGTATTACGAAGCCGGCACTGGATCAGCTCTGATGCTTCTTGAAATGGGTTTGACTGGCGGCGCGGCTGATTTGGCCTGCTGCACCAAGGAGTTTCCCCGAAATTGACTGAACATGTGCCAGAAATTCGCCGGAAGGGCATCATCCTCGCCGGTGGGTCCGGAACGCGTCTCTATCCGTTGACGCGCGGCGTCTCGAAGCAGCTGATGCCGGTCTTCGACAAGCCGATGATCTACTATCCGCTCAGCACGCTGATGCTCGCGGGCATCCGGGACATCCTGATCATCACCACGCCTGAGGATGCGCAGCAATTTCAGCGCGTGCTCGGCGATGGCTCCTCGTTTGGCGTGGCGCTGTCCTACGCGGTGCAGCCTTCGCCTGACGGGCTTGCCCAGGCCTTCCAGATCGGCGCCGGGTTCATCGGGGGCGATCACAGCGCGCTCGTGCTGGGAGACAACATCTTCTACGGCCACGGCCTGCCCGAACTGCTGCGCAGCGCGCATGAACGGCGCAGCGGGGCCTCCGTGTTCGCCTATCGGGTCAACAATCCGGAAGCCTACGGCGTTGTCGATTTCGATGCCGAGGGGCGCGCCAAGTCGATCGAGGAAAAGCCCAAGGCGCCGCGCTCCAACTACGCGGTCACCGGGCTATACTTCTATGACGAGACGGTGGTGGACCGCGCCCGCGATTTGAAGCCTTCGCCGCGCGGGGAACTCGAGATCACCGATCTCAACCGCCTCTTCATGGACGACGGGCAGCTTGCGGTAGAAATCATGGGGCGCGGCTATGCCTGGCTGGATACCGGCACGCATGGTTCGCTGCTGGATGCGGCGACCTATGTGCGCATCACCGAGGAGCGGCAGGGCCTGAAGATCTGCTGCCCCGAGGAAATTGCCTGGCGTCAGGGCTTCATCACGGATGCCGAGCTTGATGCCATTGCCCAGCCGCTGCGCAAGTCAGGCTACGGAGAGTACCTGCTGCAAATCCTGCACCAGAAAGGCCACGCGTGAACATCATTCCCTGCGAGATCGAAGGCCCCCTGATCATCGAGCCGAAAGTATTCGGCGATGCCCGCGGGTTCTTCTTCGAGAGCTGGAACGCCGCGAAGTTTGCGGCGGCAGGCCTCGACCTGACGTTCGTGCAGGACAACCACAGCCGTTCGCAGAAGGGTGTGCTGCGGGGCATGCATTTCCAGAACCCCGGCCCGCAGGGCAAGCTGGTGCGGGTCGTGCGCGGCGCGGTGTTCGATGTGGCGGTGGACCTGCGCGCTTCTTCGCCCACTTTCGGCAAGTGGACCGGTGTCACGCTGTCAGCCGAGAACCAGCGCATGTTCTGGGTGCCGGAAGGCTTTGCCCACGGCTTCGTCACACTCGAGGACGACACCGACTTCCTCTACAAGTGCACCACGCCCTACGCGCCCGAGCACGAATGCAGCCTCGCGTGGGATGATCCGACGGTCGGCATCGAATGGCCGCTGGACGGGATCGAGGTGAAGCTTTCGGGGAAAGATGCAGCGGGCCTCCCGCTCGCCAAGGTTCCGGTGTTCGCGTGAAGAAGGCGCTCGTTACCGGTGTATCCGGTCAGGTCGGCAAGGCGCTGCTGGCCACTGCGCCCGAGGGCTGGACCTGCGTGGCTCTGGACCGCGCGGCGCTCGATCTGACGGATGCGGCGGCCATCACCCGGCTGGTCAAAGCCGAACAGCCAGACCTCGTGCTGAGCGCCGCCGCCTACACCGCCGTCGACAAGGCAGAGTCCGAACCGGAGCTGGCTTTCGCGGTGAATGCCGAGGCGCCGGCTGCCTTCGCCAAGGCGCTGGCCGAGACCGGCGGCCAGCTTGTCCACGTATCGACCGACTTCGTCTTCGATGGCGCGAGCAGCACGGCCTATCGCCCGGATGACCCGCGCAATCCGCAATCGATCTATGGCCGGAGCAAGGCAGCCGGCGAAGAGCGGCTGGACGACCGCGCCATCGTGGTGCGCACCAGCTGGGTCTATGCGGCGGGCGGCGCCAACTTCGTGCGCACGATGCTGCGTCTGATGCGCGAGCGCGACGAGCTGCGCGTGGTGGCCGACCAGATCGGCAGCCCGACCTGGGCGCCGGGCCTCGCGCGCACGTTGTGGGGCCTCGCGCTGGCCGGTCAGCCGGGCATCTACCACCACCGCGATGCGGGCGTTGCGAGCTGGTACGACTTTGCCGTGGCGATTGCCGAGGAAGCCCATGCGCTGGGCCTGCTGGCGAGAGTGCCGCGCATCACGCCGATTGCGACAGCGGACTATCCCACACCCGCGCGCCGCCCGGCGTTCTCGGTGCTCGATGTGAGCGCGACGCGGGCCTTGCTGGGCGACGAAATGGTGCATTGGCGGCGGAACCTTCGCGCCATGCTCGAAGAGGAAAAGACACTTGGCTAATCTGCTTGTGACCGGCGGTGCCGGGTTTATCGGTGGCAACTTCGTCCACTACTGGGCGGAAACGCACCCCGCCGACAGCATCGTGGTGCTCGATTGCCTGACCTATGCCGGCAACCGCTCGACCATTGCGGGCGTCGAACAGGCCGAGCTGGTGGTGGGCGATATCCGCGATACCGATCTCGTCACCCGGCTGCTGCGCGAGCGCGATATCGCGACGATCGTCCACTTCGCGGCTGAAAGCCATGTCGACCGGTCCATTGATACGCCCGATGCCTTCATCGACACGAATGTCATCGGTACCAACAACCTGCTCAAGGCCGCACGGGCCGCCTGGCTCGACAGCGGCAGCGGGCGCGAGCACCGCTTCCACCATATCTCGACCGACGAAGTCTATGGTTCGCTTGGGCCCACGGACCCCGCGTTTACCGAGACTCATCCCTACGAGCCGAACTCGCCCTATTCCGCGTCCAAGGCGGCCTCGGACCATCTCGTGCGCGCCTATCACCACACGTACGGGCTCAACACGACGACGACCAACTGCTCGAACAACTACGGGCCGTACCACTACCCCGAAAAGCTGATCCCGCTGTTCGTGCTCAACGCGCTCTCCGGCAAGCCGCTGCCGATCTATGGCGACGGGATGAACGTGCGCGACTGGCTCTACGTGCGTGACCACTGCCGCGGCATCGAGGCCGCGCTGCGCAATGGCAAGCCCGGCGAAACCTACAATATCGGCGGCGGCGAAGAGCTGCCCAACATGGCCGTGATCGACCGCATCTGCGCGGAAGTGGACAGCGCCTTCGCCGAGATCGAAGGGCTCGCCGCGCGGTTCCCCGATGCCCCGGCGGCGAAGGGCGTGCCGACATCGACGCTCAAGACTTTCGTCGAGGACCGCAAGGGCCACGACCGCCGCTACGCAATCGACGAGACGAAAGCCCGGCGCGAGCTGGGCTACGTGCCCGAGCACGACTTCGAAGAAGGCCTCAGGGGCACGCTGCGCTGGTATCTCGACAACGAAGCGTGGTGGCGGCCGCTGCAAGCGCGGTGATCGCGGTGGCCTAGAGCACTTCCTCGATCTGGCCAAGGCGCTCCTTGCCGAAATACATCTCGCCATCGATGAAGAAGGTCGGGATGCCGAACGCGCCGCGTTCCACCACATTCTGGGTGTTGGCGGCGAGGCGGTCCTTCACTTCGGCGGACTGCGCACCGTCCGCAAGAGCAGCGGCAGGCAGGCCGGCGGCGGCGATGACGGCGTCGACAGCAGCGGCATCCGCGGGATTGAGCCCATCTTCCCAGATCGCGCGCAGGAATGCGTCGGCAAACGCCTCGCCGCAGCCAAGGTCGATCGCCGCCAGCAGCATGCGCAGGAGTTCGACCGAGCGGAACGGGAAAGCCGGGTTCATGCGGAACTTCGTCAGCCCATGGCGCACGACGAAGCGCTGCATTTCGAGCTGGCTATAGGCGTTCTTGCCCTTCACGTCGGCGTCGCGGATGAACGGCGGGGCGTTGCCGGTGAGCTTGTGCATGCCGCCGAGCAGCGCGGGGGTAAGCGTGATCGTCGCGCCCTTGCGCGCAGCCAGTTCTTTCAGCGGCTGCCAGACGAGGTAACCGTTGGGGCTGACGAAATCGAAGATGAACTCGATAGAGCGTTTTTCGGGGGTCTTGGGCATCTCAGAACCGCTCCTGCCAGGGACGAAGGTCAAGCTCGTGCGTCCACGACGAGCGGGGTTGCTGGTGCAGCCAGACGAACGCCTCGGCGGCGTCCTCGGGCTTGAGCACCGAATCCTCGGCAAGCAGCGGCGCCACGTCCTCCACACGGCTGCGCAGGAAAGTGCCGTCAATCGCGCCGTCGCAGACGACATGGGCGACATGGAGGCCTTGCGCGCCAAGCTCGCGCGCCATGGATTGCGCGATTGCACGCAGGCCGTGCTTGGCGGCTGCAAACGCGGCAAACCCGGCACCGCCGCGCAGCGACGCCGTTGCGCCGGTGAACAGGATCGTGCCCTTGCCGCGCTGCGCCATCACGCGCGCTGCTTCCCGCCCGGCGAGGAAGCCGGCGAAGCAGGCCATTTCCCAGACCTTGTGAAACACGCGCGCCGTCGTCTCGCGGATACCGAAACGGACATTGGCGCCTATGTTGAACACGGTGACTTCGATGGGGCCGATCTCGCGCTCGATCCGGTCGAACAGTGCCGCTGTCTCGTCCTCGGAGCGCGCATCGATCCCGAAAGCATGGGCCTTGCCGCCTGCGCTGCGAATCTCGGCGCAAAGGGCCTCAAGCTGGTCGAGATGGCGGGCGCGGCGGGTGACGCAAACGGTGAGCCCGGTACGCGCGAAAGCCCGCGCGATGGCGCCGCCCAGCCCTTCGCCCGCGCCGATGACAAGGCAGACGCCTGCACGCGATGGTTCGTTCATGGCTCTCCCCCGTTTTGCTTCTGTGCGTGTCGTAGCTTGCCGGTGGTGCGGCTGGCAATGCGGTGCGGGATCGGCGACAAGACGGCATGAACCGCCTCGGCATCCTGCTGGACGAAATTGCCGCCTGCCGGGTCTGCGCGGAGAAGCTGGCGCACCCGCCGCGGCCCGTGGTCCAGCTGGGCGCAGGTGCGCGCGTGCTGCTGATCGGACAGGCGCCGGGGCGCCGGGTGCACGAAAGCGGTGTGCCTTGGGATGATGATAGCGGACGGCGGCTGCGGGAGTGGATGGGGATCGGCGAGACCGATTTCTATGATCCGGGCAAAGTCGCGATGCTGCCGATGGGGTTCTGCTATCCAGGCAAGGCGAGCGGCGGGGACCTGCCGCCGCGCCCGGAATGCGCACCGCTGTGGCACGAGCGGGCGCTGGATGTGCTGCCGCCGGACCGGTTGACCCTGCTCATCGGCAGCTATGCGCACGCGCGCTATGCACCCGGCAAAGGCACGCTTGCGGACCGCGTACGGCGGGGCAGCGGTTCGCCGGACATCTTCGTCCTGCCGCATCCCGCGTGGCGCAGCGCGATCTGGATGAAGGACAATCCGTGGTTCGAGGCGGAAATCCTGCCGACCTTGCGCGCAGCCGTCGCCGCGCGGCTCGGCTGAGATTTGCCCCTCGCGCGCCAGCAGAGGCGTGCTAGCGTGGACTGCATGAGCATCACACCCTTTCGTGCCGCCGTTGTGCAGGCGGCATCCGATCCGGCCGGAAGCGGCGCATCCGCTGCCAAGGCCGCCCGTCTGATCGCCGAAGCCGGAGGCGCAGGCGCGCGGCTGGCGGTGTTTCCCGAGGCCTTTATCGGCGGCTATCCCAAAGGCGCGCGGTTCGGCGCGCCGATCGGCTTGCGGTTCCCCGAGGGGCGGGAGGCCTATGCCCGTTACTATGCCGCAGCGGTTGCGCTCGGCGGGCCGGAGATTGCGCTGGTGCGCGAGGCCGCGGAGGCTGCGGGCATGGTCGTGGTGATCGGCGTGATCGAGCGGCTGGGCTCGACGCTCTATTGCACGGCGCTGATCATCGATGGTGAGCGCGGGACCATGGCGCACCACCGCAAGCTGATGCCGACGGCGGCGGAACGGCTGGTCTGGGGCTTTGGCGATGGCTCCACCCTGCCGGCGGTGGAAACGGCGCTGGGCACCGTGGGCGCGGTGATCTGTTGGGAAAACTACATGCCGATGCTGCGCATGGCGATGTATGGCCAAGGCGTGACGCTCTACTGCGCGCCGACGGCGGACGACCGCGACGGGTGGGTTTCGACCATGCGCCACATCGCGCTGGAGGGGCGCTGCCACGTGCTCTCCGCCTGCCAGTTCCTGCGGCGGCGCGATCTGCCCGAAGGCCAGGAATGCGTGCTGGGCGAAGAGCCCGATACCGTGCTGATGCGCGGCGGCAGCCTGATCGTGGGGCCGCTTGGCGAGCTGCTGGCGGGGCCGGGCTATGGCGGCGAGACGGTGCTTTATGCCGATATCGACCCGGCTGAAATCGCCCGCGCCCGCTATGATTTCGACCCCGTGGGCCACTATTCCCGGCCTGACGTGTTCCGCCTGACGGTGGACCGCCGCGCCAAGCCGGCTGTGGCCTGGCTTAATGAGGAAACGTGATTGCATGCGCAATTGATTCACTCGATTGAATCAAGGCAAATCTTGGGCTAAGCGGATCAATAAAGGCTCCTTCGAGAGTCGTGCGGGAGAGAGCCGTTGGACCTGAGCAAGCCCCAGACGAGCGCGATAGGTGCGGCAAAGCACAAGCCGATCCTTTCGCTGGCGCGCGTGATCGAAATGAACCTCGGGTTCCTTGGCCTGCAGTTCAGCTTCGGCCTGCAGCAGGGCAACATGGTGCCGATCTATTCGTGGCTTGGCGCGGACGAATCCAATCTCCCGATCCTGCAGCTGGCGGGGCCGATGACCGGGCTGCTGATCCAGCCGCTGGTCGGCGCCCTTTCTGACCGGACCAATTCGAAGTTCGGCCGCCGCACACCCTATTTCCTCCTCGGCGCGGTGATGTGCAGCCTTGGCCTGTTGTTCATGCCGTTCTCGTCCAGCCTGCTGATGGCGGCAAGTCTGCTGTGGCTGCTCGATGCCGGCAACAACATCACGATGGAGCCCTACCGCGCCTATGTGAGCGACCGGCTCGACGAGAGCCAGCACGAGATCGGCTATCTGAGCCAGAGCGCGTTCACCGGCCTTGCGCAGTGCCTTGCGTTCCTCTCGCCCTCGATCCTCGTCTACTGGGTGGGGATCGACCGCAATGCGGTGGATGCGCACAACATCCCGACGATCACGCACATCTCCTTCATGATCGGCGCGGTGCTTTCGATCACCACGATCCTGTGGTCGATCTGGCGCGTGCCCGAACTGCCGCTCAGCGAGGACGAAAAGGTCCGCATCGCCGCCGCGCCGCGTTCCATGGGCGCGACCCTTGGCGAGATCGGCCGCGCTATCGTCGAGATGCCGCAGGCGATGCGCAGCATGGCGTGGATGAGCCTGTTCCAGTGGTACGGCTTCTCGATCTACTGGTCCTACAGCTCGCTTTCGATCGGGCGCTCGATCTACGACACGGCGGACAAGAGCAGCGAAGCTTTCCGCGCCGCCGTGCTGACGACGCAGCAACTGGGTGCGTTCTACAACCTGATCGGCTTTGCCGCCGCCTTTGCGATGGTGCCGA
This sequence comes from uncultured Novosphingobium sp., assembly GCA_964413325.1. GTDB lineage: Bacteria > Pseudomonadota > Alphaproteobacteria > Sphingomonadales > Sphingomonadaceae > Novosphingobium. The sequence continues at coordinate 97,810 of CAYPRK010000004.1, forward strand.
TCTCGCGCGCGCTTGGCGCTTCGCGCGTGCACATGGCGTGCCTTGCGGCAGGCGGGCTGGGCATGGTGGCGATGGCGCACGTCTCGGGCACGGCCACCGCGCCGGGCGCGCTGTTCTCCGCGCTGGCGATGCCGGACCTCGGCAGCCACACCCCGCTGCTGCTGATCGCGGTGACGCTGGGGTTCTGCTGGGCGAGCATCATGGGCAACCCCTACATCATCCTTGCCGGGTCGATCCCGCCTGAGCGGACCGGTGTCTACATGGGCATCTTCAACATGATGATCGTGGTGCCGATGCTGATCAACGGGGTGACCTTCGGCTGGATCTACAACCACGTGCTGGGCGCAGATCCGCGCAATGCGCTGAGCTTTGCCGGTGCGCTGCTGCTGGCGGCATCGCTCACCATGCTGCGGGTGCGCGATCCGCGCCGCGCGGCGGAGCTGGCCCATGCCTGACATGACGAAACCCGAGATCATCGCGCTGGAAAGCCCCGGCTGCAGCGCCGTTTGGGAACTTCCCCCCGGCGAGGCACCCCTATGGCGCTATTGGGGCCCGCGCCTGCCCGATGGCGCACGGCCCAGCGCCTCGCTGCGCAGCGAGCGGCCCGAGCCGAGCTTTTCGCTGCATTTCGACCAGCCGCTGACGGTGTTTCCCGGCTTCGGCATGGGCTGGTTTGGCCAAAGCGCACTGCTGGCCGACCGGGCGGGGCGCGACTGGAGCTTTCAGGCGACCGAATGCAAGGTCGAGCGGCCCGATGCGCAGACAGTGCGCTTCGTGCTCCACGATGCCGCCGCCAAGATCGCGGTGACGGCGAGCTATTCGCTCGATCCCGCGACCGACGTGATGACCGTGCGGACCGCGATTTCCAACGAGGGCAATGCGCCGCTCCATGTCCAGTGGCTGGCGGCGGCAGCGCTGCCGCTGCCCGAGGACGCGGCAGAAGTCCATTCGCTGGCGGGCCGGCACAATTCGGAATTCGTCCCCGTGCGCGACCCCCTCACCCGCAGCCTGTGGCGGCGCGAGAACCGGCGCGGGCTGACCTCGCACGATTGCTTCCCCGGCGCGGTAGTGACCTGCGGCGATGGCAGCGCCTATGGCGCGCAGATCGCGTGGTCGGGCAATTCCGTCCAGTCCATCGAGTGGGTCGATGACGGGCGCTGGCAGTGGCAGCTGGGCGAATGGCTGGCACCGGGCGAGGCGATCCTCGCGCCGGGTGCAGTGCTGCAAAGCCCCGAAGTGCTGGCGACCGCCTCTGCCGAAGGGCCCAACGGTGTGGCGCATGCGTTCCACCGCGGCATCCGCGCGCGGATGACCTGGCCCGGCGGTGCAGATCGCGCGGCCAAGCGCCCGGTGCATATCAACACCTGGGAAGGCTTCTACTTCGCGCACGACGAAGCCGCGCTGATGGATCTGGCCAAGGCGGCAGCGGACATCGGGATCGAGCGCTTCGTGCTGGATGACGGATGGTTCGGCAAGCGCGACGATGACACCTCCTCGCTGGGCGACTGGACCGTCGACAAGCGCAAGTACCCGCGCGGGCTGGGCCCCTTGGCGCAGCGCGTGACCGAGCTGGGCATGGAATTCGGCCTCTGGGTCGAACCGGAGATGGTGAACCGGAACAGCGACCTCTATCGCCGCCATCCCGATTGGGCGCTGCATGTCGACGGGCGGCCACTGCTCGAGGCGCGCAACCAGCTGGTGCTCGACATGGCGAAGCCGGAAGTGAGCGCCTACCTGTTCGACGCGATTGCGGCGCTGCTGCGGGAACTGCCGATCAGCTACCTCAAGTGGGACCACAACCGCGATCTCGTCCATGCGGGGAACCAGCCGCACTACCGGGCGCAAGTGCTGGCGACTTATGCCTTGATGGACCGGCTGCGGGCGGCTTTCCCGAACGTGGAGATCGAGGCCTGTGCGGGCGGTGGCGGGCGGATCGATGCGGGGATCATCAAGCGCACACACCGCTTCTGGACGAGCGACTGCATCGACGCGGTTTCGCGCGTGCGCATGCAGCGCGGGTTCCTGCAGTTCATGCCGCCCGAAGTGATGGGCAGCCACGTGGGAGCGAGCCCGGCGCATTCGACCGGGCGTTCGCAGTCCATGGCGTTCCGCTGCGGCGTGGCGCTGCCGGGGCATTTCGGCGTGGAGCTCGATGCACGGAAGCTCGGCGACAAGGAGCGCACCGAGCTGATGGCGGGGATCGCGCGCTACAAGGCGCTGCGGGAACGCCTGCACGAGGGGCGCGTCTGGATGGGCGACCTGGGCGACGGCGTGGTGTGGCAGGCGCATGGCTCGGCCGAGGACATGGTCGTGCTCGTCACGCGCACATCGCCGACGACGATGCGGCATCAACCGAACCTCAGGCTGCCGATGGCGGTGCCCGGGCGCACGTATACGATTGCGTCGGACAGCGGCGTGCTCGCGAGCATGGACGGTGGCTGGCTGAGCCGCGTAGGCATCGCCGTCCCGCCGCTTCCCGGCGAGGCTGTGCTGGTCCTTGAGGTGCGTTCATGAGTTTCGATCCGGCCGAGCATCCCCATCGGCGTTACGATCCACTGAGCGACACCTGGCTGCTGGTTTCACCGCACCGCGCGAAGCGGCCGTGGCAAGGCGCGGAAGAGGTGCCGGACGTGTCGCGCCCGCCCGCGCACGATCCCGGCTGCTACCTGTGCGCAGGGAACACGCGCGTGAACGGGGAGCGCAACCCGGACTATACCGGGACGTACGTCTTCGCGAATGACTTTGCCGCGCTCCTGCCCGATACGCCAGCGCCCGAGGCTGGCGGCGGATTGTTCCGCGCTGAGCAGGCGACCGGCGAGGCGCGAGTGATCTGCTTTTCGCCCGATCATGGCCGCACTTTGCCCGAGCTTTCGCAGGCCGAACTTCGCGAGGTGATCGACTGCTGGTGCGAACAGGCAGCGGATCTGGGGCAGCGCTACAGCGTCGTTTCGATCTTCGAGAACAAGGGTGCGATGATGGGGTGCTCGAACCCCCATCCACACGGACAGGTCTGGGCGACCAGCCACGTGCCGCAGCTGATCGCGACAGAGGACCGCACGCAGGCGGCATGGCTGGCCGACAAGGGCCGGGCAATGCTGGCGGAGCTGGTCGAGGCGGAAGCGGACGGCCCGCGCGTGGTATGCCAATCCGAGCACTGGCTGGCGATCGTGCCGTGGTGGGCGGTTTGGCCGTTCGAGACGCTGCTGCTGCCGCGCTTCGACGTGGCGCGCCTGCCCGATCTGACCGATGCGCAGCGCAGCGATCTGGCGGTGATCCTTGCCGATCTCACGACACGCTACGACAACCTGTTCCAGTGCCCCTTCCCCTATTCGATGGGCTGGCACGGCGCACCCTTCGGGCAGGAACCGAGCGCACATTGGCGGCTCCACGCGCATTTCTATCCGCCGCTGCTGCGCTCCGCTTCGGTGCGCAAGTTCATGGCGGGCTTCGAGATTCTGGCCGAGACGCAGCGCGACCTGACGGCGGAGCAAGCCGCGGAGCGGCTGCGCGCCTGCGGTGGCCCGCATTTCAGGAGCGGCACATGACCCTCTCGCAGCAGTTCGAGGCGGCCTTTGGCGCGGCCCCTACCCTCCTTGCGCGGGCGCCGGGCCGCGTGAACCTGATCGGCGAGCATACCGACTACAACGACGGCTTCGTGCTGCCGTGCGCGATCAGCGTGGAATCGCGCCTCGCCGCGAGCCCGCGGGATGACGGCATGATCCGCGTGGTGGCCTGCGATTTCGGCGGAGCCGTGGCAGAATGGCCGCTTGCTGCGCCATACGCGCCCGACACCGCGCAGTCCTGGGCCGACTATGTGCGCGGCATGACCACCGCGATGATGGAGCGCGGCCACGCGCTGACCGGCGCGGATATCGCCGTGAGCGGGACCGTGCCGAAGGGCGCCGGGCTGTCCTCCTCCGCTTCGCTTATGGTGGGCATCGGCACCGCGCTGGCCGCGCTGGCTGGGCTCGCCATTGCGCCCGCCGACATCGCCCGCATGGCGCAGGCCGGCGAGTGCGACCATGTCGGCATGCGTTGCGGGATCATGGACCAGCTTGCGTCGGCGGCAGGCGTTGCAGACCATGCACTGATGATCGACTGCCGTTCGCTGGATGTGCAGCCAGTGGCGTTGCCGCAAGGCGCGGAAATCCTGATCGTCCATTCAGGCGTCGCGCGCGGGCTGGTTGACGGGGCCTACAACGAGCGGCGAGCACAGTGCGAGGCGGCGGCTGCGGCAATGGGCGTAGCCGCGCTGCGCGATGCGGACATGGCGATGCTGGATGCCGCCGGGCTCGATCCGCTGACTCATGCGCGGGCGCGGCATGTGGTGAGCGAGAACGCCCGCGTGCTGGCGGCGGCAGAAGCGCTGGCGGCGGGTGATCTCCTCGCCATGGGCCAGTTGATGGCCGCATCGCACCTGTCGATGCGGGATGATTTCCAGATCACCGTACCCAAGGTCGATGCGCTGGCGGAAGAGCTGCAGGCGCTGATCGGGCCGGAAGGCGGTGCGCGGATGACCGGTGGCGGCTTTGGCGGCGCGGTCGTGGCGCTGTGCCGCGCGGACCGCGCCGATGCCGTGCTCTCTGCCCTCACCTATCGCAGGCCCGACGGGATGCCGCCGCTGGTGCTGCGCGAGACCGCCTGCGCCGGGGCTGGCCTCATCATGCCGTAATTGTTTCTTGCTGATCGCCCCCGCTTGCAGGGGCCGTTTTAATCGTTTGTTTTCAGGACCGACCTTCATGCCCGTATGCACTTCCCCAACTACGCTCTGGACCGGCGAACACCTCCGTGCGCTGCAATTGGGGCCCAGCCATCAGATCCCGCTGGTCGATGGCACGCAGCTTCAACACCCGCTGCCGGGCTTTGACTTGTGGGACTTGTGGCCGCTGCAGCTGGCGGACGGCAGCACGGCAGTGGTCGATGGTTGGACGCTGTGGTTCGTGCTGTCCGCCCCGGCGGGCGAGGATCCCGAGGCGCGGCACGATATCGTGCGCATCCGACTGATGGCAGCGCGCGACGGGGCGTGGCGCGACCATGGCGATGCCCTGCCCGAGGCGCTCAATCCCGGCAGCCGCGAATGGGCAGGTTCGGCGCTCTATGATCCGGAAACGGCGACAGTGACACTCTACTGGACGGCATCGGGCCTGCGCGGGGAGGAACCCCGCACGTTCATCCAGCGCATGTTCGAAACGGCGGGGACGCTCACCGGCGATGCCGCGGCCTTCGCCATCGAAGGCTGGAGCGAGCCGCGCGAGATCGCGGGCGGGCCGATCCCTTACTACATGCTGGTGACCTCGGCCGCAGGCGTGCCGGGCTTCATCAAGGGTTTCCGCGATCCGGCGCATTTCCGCGATCCGGCGGACGGGGCCGAATACCTGCTGTTCACCGGATCGCTGCAGGACGCGACAAGCGACTGGAACGGCTGCATCGGCCTGCTCCGGCGCGAAGGGGAGAGCTGGGACGTGCTGCCCCCGCTGCTCAGCGCGGACGGGCTCAACAACGAGCAGGAGCGCCCGCACATCGTGTTCCACGCCGGGCGCTATTACCTGTTCTGGTCGACCCAGCGGAAGGTGTTTGCACCGGGCGCGCCCAACGGGCCGAACGGGCTCTACGGCATGGTTGCCGACCACATGGAAGGCCCGTGGCTGCCACTCAATGGCAGCGGGCTTGTTGCGGGCAATCCGCCCGAAGCACCGGTCCAGACCTATAGCTGGTGGGTGACGCAGGAGCTCACCGTCCATGGTTTCGTCGACTATCCCAATTCGCTGAAGGGCAACGACCACGGCGATGCAGCCTGGCGCCGCGCCCACTTTGCCGGCGTGCCCGCGCCGGTGTTTCGCCTGGTGCTGGACGGAGCGCGTGCGGAGGTGGCGGCATGACGGCGGCCCGCTACGGCCTGATCGAGGCGGGCGGCACCAAGTTTGTGCTTGGCGTGGCGGACGCAGAGCGCGCGATCTTCGCGCGGACGCGCATCCCGACGACGACGCCGGAGGAAACCCTCGGCGCGGCGACCGAATGGTTTGCGGCGCAGGGAGCGGACTATGCCGCTTTCGGCATCGCCTCGTTCGGGCCGCTCGATCTTGATCCGGCCTCGCCGGGCTATGGCTGCGTCCGCCCGACGCCCAAGCCGCACTGGAGCGGGGCAAGCCTGATTGCGCCTTTCCGGGAGCGCTTTGGCGTGCCTGTGGCGATCGACACCGATGTAAACGGCGCGGCGCTTTCCGAAGCGCTGTGGGGCGCGGGCGAAGGTTTGGGTTCGGTGCTTTACCTCACCATCGGCACCGGGATCGGCGGGGGCTTCTGCAGCGACGGGCAATTGCTGCACGGGCTGTCCCACCCCGAGATGGGCCATATCCGCATGCCGCGCCATCCGGAGGATGCGGACTTTGCCGGGACCTGCCCGTTCCATGGCGATTGCCTCGAAGGCCTTGCGTGCGGGCCTGCCGTGATTGCGCGATGGGGCTGTTCGCTCTCTGAATTGCCGGAAGGGCATCCCGGCAAGCGCATCATCGCATGGTATATCGGGCGCGCGCTGGCGACATTCCAGACGGTGATGGAACCCGCCCGCATCGTGCTCGGCGGCGGCGTGACGGCGACCGAGGGCCTGCTCGACCTGATCCGCGCCGAAGCGCTGGCAGCAAACGGCGGCTATACCGTGGGCAAGATCGACGAACTGATCGTGCCGCCGGGACTGGGCGATAACGCCGGGTTGCTGGGAGCCCTTGCCCTCGCGCTCAAGTCGATTCCCTGATCAGCAATCGCGGCTGGAGGATGACCGAGTGGATCTCCTCCCCCGCGATGCGCTGGATCACGCTGGCGACGAGGTTTTCCGCGCCCTGCTCCAGATCCTGCGCGATCGTGGTGAGCGGAGGCATTGTGTGCTCGCCCAGCGGCAACCCGTCGTAGCCGATGACCTTCACGTCGCCGGGGACCGATAGCCCCTGCTCGGCCAGCACGCGCATCGCAGTCACCGCGATGACGTCTGACGCGGCGACCACGCCATCAGGTCTGTTTGCCTTTGCCCGCAGATACTTGCCGATCTCGCCCTGCGCGGCATCGGGCACGAGGTGGGTGGGCACGACGCCAAAGCGCACGCCGGCCTTCTCCACCACCGAGCGGACGCCTTCGAGGCGCTGGCCGATTTCGATTGCGCGGGAATCGCCAAAGAACACGATGTTGCGGCACCCGCGCTCAATGAGGTGCTGCGCCGCCAGCGCGCCGCCGCGAAAGTTGTCAGACCCCACCGAGCAATGCGCCTGACCCGCGATGTGCGAACCCCAGACCACCAGCGGCCGGTAAAGTTCGGCCACGCGGTCGAGCACGGCGGACTGGTCCGACTGGCCGATCACGATGATCCCGTCCGACTGGCCCGAGCGCGCGAGCTTGAGCAGCCAGTCCTCGTCGGTCGGCACCACGCGGCTGAGGAGGAGGCTGTAGCCGCGCCCCGTCAGCTTGTCTGCCAGCAGGCCGAGCAAGGTGATGAAGAACGGATCGGAGATGTTCTGCCGCACTTCGTGGCCGAGCGGGATGACGACGCCGATCGTGTTGGTCTTGCGCATGCGCAAGTTGCGCGCGGTGGCATTGGGGGTGAAGCCGTGCTGCCGGGCGAGCGCCACGATCATGTCGCGCGTGGCGGGGGTGACGAGATCGGAGCCCGAAAGCGCGCGCGAAACCGTGCCGCTGGTGACACCGGCCAGCTCGGCGAGATCCTTGAGGGTCTTGGGCGCATTCATGGCAATATCTTGTCTTCAGGCAGCAGAGGTGGGAACCACATCAAACGCGATGTTGAGCCGTTCTCCCGCCGCGAACGGATATGTTCCATGCCACAGGATCGAGGGGAAGACCACAAGGTGACCCGTGCGGGGCGGTATTACCGCATAGGGTTGCAGATAAACACCAAGCTCCGGCGGCGGCGCGCCGAGATGGAGCGCACCGGCGGGGTCCGGGCCGGGATCATCGGGCAGCGCGACGTAGAGCACTGCGGAAAGCCAGCCGACCGGGTGGCTGTGCGTGACATTGTAGCCCCCTGCCCCGAGGCGCACAGACCAGCTCCCCGAAATCTGCAAGCCGCCGCGCGGACGGCCCAGAACGGGATGGCGCGGATCAACGGGCGGCAAGGCGGCGACGTAATCGCGCAAGGCTTCCATCAGGCGCTGGCGGACCGTGCCCAGCAGCGGTTCGTGGCGCAGCAGGATCGAGCGATCGGTCTGCGTGCCGTGGCGCACCGATTGTTCGGCATAAGGCAGCGAGGCGGTGTGCAGGCGGCGCAGCAGCGCGGCGAGCTGCGCGATCTCGACCGCCGAGAGGCCGGGATCGAGCACACCGTGAAGGACGGGATCGCCATCCAGCCACTGCGCGCGGGGATCGCCCAGCAGGCGCCACGCGGTCGAGAGATAGGGCCACACCTGCCCGGCCAGCTGCGTGGCGGTGAGCGGCAGCGCCAGATCGCGCGCACGCTCCGGCTGGCCGGCGCGCAGCGCGGTACGGATGCGGCAGAGCACGAGGAATTCGTCATCCGCACCGGCAAGCGCGGCGAGGCGCGCCTGCGCTTCGGCCAGATCGCCGCTTTCGCTTGCCAGGAACGAGCGGGCGACGGCAATGGGGCGGGTTTCTCCCAGCTGCACCGTCGCAAGATCGAGAATGCGGCGCGCGGCGGGCCAATCGCGCTGCTGCGCACGCAAGGAAAACCAGCCGAGCCACAGGCCCTGGCTGCGCGGCTGCGCCTTCACGGCCTCGGCAAAGCCGGCGTCGTAATCCTGCGCGTTGCCATGACTGTAGCGCAGGCTGGCCAGAACCCGCTGGCCTTCGAGCCAGTCAGGCCGAGCGGCCAGCGCGCGGGCGAGCACGCCTTCGGCCTCCGCGTGGCGGCCTTCGGAGGCAAGCGCGAGCGCATGGTTCTTCAGGACATCGGGATTTTCGGGCCAGAGCCGGACTGCTTCGGCAAAGAGGGCGGCGGCGGAATAGCCGAGTTCATAGGCCGATTGTGCGCGCAGGAAGGCGGTCAGCGGGTCTTGCGGGGCGAGGCGCGCGGCTTCGGCAATCGCGCGGTCGGCCCCGGCCATGTCCTGCACGGCGCGCAAGTCTCTGGCCCGCTCGCGCCAGACTTCAGCTTCGAGGGCCGCAGACAAGGGCTTCAGGCCGCAGCCGCAGCGCCGGTGAGACCAGCGATGAAGCCTTCGTGGCTGGGCAGCTTGCCCGCTTCCGCTGCCATCGCCGCGCGCAGCTTGGCGAGGTAATCGCGGGCATCGATCCCGCGATGCTCGATCAGCGGGTCGAGCCCTTCGGGATAGTTGTGCTGACCGATATGCACCGCGAGCCACGAGGCAGGTGCGAACAGGTCCATCTCGCGCGCGATCAGGCGGCCATGGCGGCGGAAGTGCTCCAGCTTGAGCGCCAGTGTTTCGGGCACGTCCATCGCGGAAACGTAGCGCCAGAGTTCATGATCCTGCCGCTGCGTCAGCTTGTAGTGGAGGATGATGAAGTCGCGGATGCGTTCGGTTTCGGCATGGGCGATGCGGTTGAATTCGTCGATCGTGGCGGGATCGAAGTCGCGATCGGGGAACAGGCCGATCAGCTTCGAGATATTGGCCTGGATCAGATGGATCGAGGTCGATTCAAGCGGCTCGAGGAAACCACTCGAAAGGCCGACCGCGATCACGTTGCGGTTCCAGTGCTGCTTGCGGCGGCCGGTGCGGAAGCGCACGAAACGGGGATCGCCCAGCGCTTCGCCATCAAGGCGCGAGGCGAGCAGTTCCGCCGCCTTGTCGTCCTCCATGAACTGGCTGGAATAGACATAGCCGTTGCCGATGCGGTGCTGCAGCGGGATGCGCCACTGCCAGCCCGCCTCGCGCGCGGTGGAGCGGGTGTAGGGTGTGGGCTGCCCGGTTTGCGCGCAGGGCATGGCGACAGCGCGGTCGCAGGGGAGCCAGTGGCTCCAGTCTTCAAAGCCTGTCTTCAGCGCGCCTTCGATGAGGAGGGCGCGCAGGCCCGAGCAATCGATGAAGAGATCGGCCTCCAGCTTGCGGCCATCCTCCAGCGTGACGCTTTCGACAAAGCCGGTCTCCCCGTGCAGCGAAACATCGCTGATCTTGCCTTCGACGCGGGTAACGCCGCGCGCTTCGGCATGGCGGCGCAGGAACGCGGCGTAGAGCGAGGCATCGAAGTGGTAGGCATAATCGAAGGTGGAGAGCAGCGAACGCTGATCCGGCACCGGACGCGCCATGCGGCCTGCGCGCGCGATGTGCCAGGCCATCGAGAGATCTTCGAGCGGGAACGCGCCCGGCTCCTCACGCGTCTTCAGCCAGTACTGGTGCAGCGGCACCATATCGAAATTGCGTCCATGCGGGCCGAACGGATGGAAATAGCGGGTGCCGACCGAGCCCCAATCGACGAACTCGATGCCGAGCTTGAAGCTGCCGCGCGTCTCGCGGATGAAGTCCGCCTCGCTGATGCCCAGCGTCTCGTTGAACAGGCGGATCGGGGGAATGGTCGCCTCGCCGACGCCGACGATGCCGATCTCGTCGGATTCGACGAGGGTGATCCGGCAATCCTGCCGCAGCATGGTAGCGAGCATCGCTGCCGACATCCAGCCGGCCGAGCCGCCGCCAACGACGAGCACCGAACGGATGCGCCGATCACTCTGGTTCACTTCCCATCCCCTGCCAAAGTGCCCTGCCGTTTCCCGGCACGAGCAAAGCTCTACGCAAAAAAGGGTGGGTGCGGAACCATTGGCCGCACCCACCCCCATTGAAGTCACCTCACCCTTTCGGGCGAGCCTCAGCCATCAGAAGCTGAAGCGGACCGAGGCGTTGACGTTGCGGCCCAGCACCGGCGAGATGCCGCCGACGAAGGTGCCGTTGCCCGGCTGATAGTCGGTCCCGGCCGGCCCGAGCGGGGTCAGCTTGTTGAACAGGTTGACCACATTGACGCCAAGCTCGAGGTTCTTGAGCGGACGCACCTTGACGTTCGCACCGACTACGCTGCCACCCGGCCACTGGTTGCCGGCACCATCCAGCGTGCTGGTCACGCCGGTGATGTTGGCGCCGATGCCGACCATGTCGTTGACATCGTAGTTGGCGGCGAAAGTGTACGAGAGGTCGGGAATGTTGTTCGACCGCGAGAACACCGAACCCGGCGCCGAGGGCTGCTTCTTCGACTTGTTGTACGTCATGTTGGCCAAGAGGCTGAAGCCGCCCATGCTCAGCGTGCCGTAGAACTCCGCACCGGTCGTCTTGTACTTGTCGGCGATGATGCAGGTGAACGTCGTCGGGCTGCCGGTGACGATCGGGCAGATTGTCTGGCTGAGTTCGAACGTCGTGATGTTGAAGTGGCTGTGGTAGCCGGTCAGTTCGACGGTGTAACGCGCACCGCCGATGTTGCCGCGGTTCTTGAGGCCGATTTCGTACTGGTAGACGTTGTTCGAAACCGCCGTGTTGCCCTTGTCGTTCAGGGTGCCGTTGGGGTTGAAGTAGCCGCTGAAGGTCAGGCGATCGGCGTTGGCGCGGACACCCTTCGAAGCGCGGACGAACAGGTTGAGGTTGTCCATCGGCTTGAAGCTGGCACCGACCGACCATGAGGTGGTCTGCTTGGTGTACTTGATGGTCTCACGCACGCCGTCGGGCAGGTAGTACGGCAGGGTCACCGCCTGCGACGCGCCCGTCACCGGGTTGATCGCATTGGTGGTGATGAAGTGCGTCACCGCATTGCCGTTCGCATCGTTCGCGTTGATGCCCGAGCCCGAACCCTTGTTGATGTCGTGGCGGATCGAGGCGTCGAGTTCGAACTTGCCCACATCGAAGATGAAGTCGGCGTAGGGTGCGTTGTCGGTGAAGGTGTAGTCGTAGGTGCGGGCGCAGCAACCGCCCCAGTTGTTGTTGTAGCCGGTGAAGCCGTTGGCGCTGAGCAGGTTGCCGGCCGAATCAAGCAGGTCGATCGGCGAGGCGGCCGGGGTCAGCGAGGCGTTGAACTGGTTGGGGTGCCAATCCATCGCGATCTTCTGGTTCATATAGAACCAGCCGGCGGTGAGGTTGGCCTTCACGCCGCCGAGATCACCCTGCCAGTTGAGCTTGGCATCGTTGACGAAGCTGCCGACGTCGCGGATCCGCGTGTAGACCGAGACGTTGTTGTTGTAGAACGCTTCCTTGACATCCTGACCCGCGTTCGGACCGGCCGAGTAGACGGCGCGGGCGACCACGCTGCCGTTCTTGGTCGAACCGATCAGGCCCGAAAGCGGCGCAACGCTGAGGAAGTTCGACGAGAAGCCGCCGCTCATGCTGGTGTAGCGCGCATTGTTGTCGACAGTGATGCCGTTGTCGAACTTGTAGTGCAGCTGCGCCTGGACCGACTGGGCCTTGGTGGTGATCCCGTTCAGCGGGGTGCTGGCAAGGCCGCCGCTGTTGAAATCGACGTAGTTGATGTTGGTGTTGTAGGGCGAGAAGTTCGACGCGCGGCGCGGATCGAAGCCGGGGCACGCCGTCAGGCCGGAGACCTTGCCGCCGGAGAGGTTGCCGCAGGCGATACCGCCCTGGGTGTTGGGCTCCTGCGTGTCCTGCGCCTTGAAATAGAGGCGGAAGAAGCCGCGGTTGTCATCGAACTCGCGAGTCACGTTGCCCTTGATCAGGTACGACTTGCTGAGCTGGTAGCCCGAGTGCCACGGACCATCGCCGGCGCCGTAGTAGCCGCCGATGTTGAAGTAGGTCTTGTCGTCGATGCCGCCCGAGTAGCGGAAGCTGGCGCGGGTGTAATCGTAGGTGAGGTTGCGCTCGACCTGGACATAGCCACCTTCGCTGCGGTCGGTCTTGCTGATGTAGTTGATCACCGCGCCCGGCGCCTGGCTGGCGAGCGTGGCGGCGGTGCCGCCGCGGATCGCATCGACGCGGGCGTCGATCGGGCTCGACTTGGTCCAGTAGTCGTTATTGCCGAACTGGATATCGCCGAACAGCACGGTGGGCAGGCCATCTTCCTGCAGCTGCACGAAAGTGGCGCCGCCGGTGGCGACGGGCAGACCGCGAACGGCGAAGTTGCCGTTACCGCCCGGGCCCGAAACGTTAGGCTGAAGGCCGGGGAGCAGGCGGAGGAGATCGCCTTCCGACATCGGGCGGAAGTTGGCGATGACCGCCGAATCGACAGAGGAGATCGAGACCGAGCTGTCGAGCTTGCTCTTCGTGCCGGTCGAAGCGGTGACGACGATTTCGCTCAGCGTATCGGCGGGCGCATCGGTCGCGGCGGTTTCAGCAGCGGCGGGCGCGGCCGATTGTGCGTGGGCAGGTGCCGCAAGGCCGGCGACGGCCAGCGCGAACACCGATGCACACGATTGAATCATGGATGACTTCACAGGTTTTCCTCCCCGGTTGCGAGCACTTCTGTGCGTGCTTACGCAGCGAATCAATTCGATGATCCGCCTTCGTGCAGCTTCTCTGACAAAAGCCCCCACGCCGTGCAAGGAAAAATTCAAGCGATTGAATCACCAGTCAGGCAAGACGTTGCAACCTGTGTCTTCCGCGCCACGCTTGCAGCCACAGCCATTCGCTGCCGTACCGCGAGCCACCCCTGCCCTGCTTCCGCCACGCAGATAGAGTGAGGACCACTGTCCCTCTTGACGTTTACGTAAAGTGGAAGGATGGAGGGAGCAGGAGACCGGAGCGCTTCGCGCCGCCGAGTCCCAACGCATTACGGGCCGCAAGCCCCTGAATTCATAAGGGAGAGCACCATGCATCTGGATTTCAGCCCCGAGGACCTCGCCTTCCGCGATGAAGTGCGCGCGTTCATCGCCGAGAACTACCCGGCCGAGCTGCGCGGCAAGCAGGACGAGGGCGACGAGCTTTCGAAAGAAGACTTTCTCTCGTGGCACAAGGTGCTGGCGAAGAAGGGCTGGGTCGCCCCTGCGTGGCCGGTGGAATACGGCGGCACCGGCTGGACCGCGACGCAGCGCTACATCTGGTCCGAAGAAACGGCGCGCGCGGACTGCATCCGCCTGATGCCGTTCGGCCTCTCGATGGTCGGCCCGGTGATCTACACCTTCGGCACGCCCGAGCAGAAGGCCAAGTTCCTCCCCCGCATCCTTTCGGGCGAGGACTGGTGGTGCCAGGGCTATTCAGAGCCGGGTTCGGGTTCGGACCTCGCCTCGCTGCGCACCAAGGCGGTGCGGGACGGCGACCACTACATCGTCAACGGCCAGAAGACCTGGACGACGATGGCGCAGCATGCCGACTGGGGCTTCTTCCTCGTCCGCACCGATCCCGATGCCAAGCAGCAGGAAGGCATTTCGTTCCTGCTGATCGACATGAAGACGCCGGGCATCGAAGTGCGCCCGATCATTACCCTCGGCGGCGAGCACGAAGTCAACGAAGTGTGGCTGGAAGACGTGCGCGTGCCGGTCGAGAACCGCGTCTACGAAGAGAACAAGGGCTGGACTTGCGCCAAGTTCCTGCTGGCGCACGAGCGCACCGGGATCGCGGGCGTAGCCGCTTCGAAGCGCGGCATCGAAAAGGTGAAGACCATTGCCCGCGCCGAAATGGACGGAGACAAGCCGCTGATCGCCAACGCGTTCTTCAAGCGCAAGATCGCCGAACTGGAAATGGACCTCACCGCGCTCGAGTTTACCGAGCTGCGCAGCCTTGCGGGTGAAAGCGCCGGCAAGGGTCCGGGGCCGGAATCCAGCCTGCTCAAGATCAAGGGTTCGGAAATCCAGCAGCGCCTGACCGAGCTGACGCTGGAAGCGGTGGGCCACTATGGCGCGCCCTATTTCCGCGGCTTCGGTGAGGGCGACAACGAGCACCCGATCGGTCCGGACTACGCGCACCGCGCCGCGCCGACCTATTTCAACACCCGCAAGACGACGATCTACGGTGGCTCCAACGAGATCCAGCGCAACATCATCGCCAAGATGGTGCTGGGGCTCTGAGAAAATGACATGAGGCCGCCGCAGACAACAGTCGCGGCGGCCCCTTAAGCGGGATTTGAGGACAATGGATTTCAGCTACACAGAAACGCAGGGCATGCTGCGTGACACGCTCGCGCGCTTCCTTGCCGACACCTACGATTTCGAGACGCGCAAGAAGATGCTGCTGCGCCCCGAGGGCCGCGATCCAGGCATCTGGCAGGCGCTGGCCACCGAACTCGGCATTCTGGGCGCGCCCTTTGCCGAAGAGCATGGCGGCCTTGGCGGCGGCGCGCTCGAGAACATGATCATGATGGAAGAGCTGGGCAAGGTCATCGCGGTCGAGCCCTACCTGCAGACCGTGGTGATTGGCGGCGGCGCGATGAAGCGCGCGCCGGCAGCCATGGCCGATGCGGTGATCCCGGAGATTATCGCGGGCAATGCCGTGATCGCGTTTGCCTATGCCGAGCCGCAGGGCCGCTATGACCTTGCAAACCTGCGCACTACCGCGAAGGCGGACGGCGCGGGCTATGTGCTTTCGGGCCACAAGGCGGTGGTCTATGCCGCGCCGTGGGCGACGCACCTTCTCGTCACCGCGCGCACCGGAGGCGGTCAGCGCGAACGGGAGGGCGTGGAGCTGTTCCTGATCGACGCCACTCTCCCCGGCATCGTGCGCCGCGACTACCCGTGCGTCGACGGCTTCCAGGCGAGCGAGATCTACTTCGAGAACGTCGCCATTCCGGGCGACGCGCATATCCCCGGCGGCATCGGGCTGATCGAACTGCTGGCCGACGAAGCCACCATGGCGATCTGCGGCGAAGCCTGCGGGGTCAGCCGCAAACTGCATGAAGGCACGCTCGACTACATCAAGCAGCGCAAGCAGTTCGGCCAGCCGATCGGCAAGTTCCAGGTGCTGCAGCACCGCATGGCGGACATGTTCGTCGAAATGGAGCAGATCGCCTCGATGGCGCTGATGGGCACGCTCAAGCTCGATCTGCCCGCCGACGAGCGCAAGGCGGCAGTGAGCCTCGCCAAGGCGAAGGTCGCGCGTTCGATCAACTTCGTCGGCCAGAACGCGATCCAGACGCACGGCGGCATCGGCATCACGGTGGAACTGGCCATCGGCCACTACTTCAAGCGCGCCACGATGATCGAGAACCAGTTCGGCTCGGCGGACTTCCACCTTGGCCGGTTCGAGGATCTGACGCTGGCGGCGTAAGGCTGCCTGACAGCGAAGCGCGAAGCCCTCTCCCCTCAGCGGGGAGAGGGCTCTTTCGTATCAGGCCATCCCCGCCAGCCGCTCGCGGATGATCGCGTTGGCCTGCGCCATGATGCGGTCGACGAGTTCCTTGCAGGTCGGGATATCGTGGATGAGCCCGGCGACCATGCCGCAGCTCCACGCGCCCGCTTCCATGTCGCCTTCCATCATGATGCGCGGATAGACGCCTGCGACTTCCTCGATGATGTCCTCGAACTTGATGTCCGGGCCGAGGCGGCGTTCCTTTTCGAGCAGGCGCTCCACCGCCGCGTTGGTCAGCACGCGCTCGGTGTTGCGCAGCGGGCGCATGACGAGGCGGGTGTCGAGCTCCGAAGCGGCGACGAGCGCCTGCTTCACCTTCTCATGCACCGGCGCTTCCTTGGTGGCGATGAAGCGCGTGCCCATGTTGATCCCTTCCGCGCCCAGCGCAAGCGCGGCGACGAGGCTGCGGCCATCGGCCATGCCGCCCGAGGCGACGAAGGGAATGGTGAGCTCTTCCGCCGCGCGGGGCAGCAGGATGAAGTTCGGGATATCGTCCTCGCCCGGATGGCCGCCACATTCGAAGCCATCGACCGAGATCGCATCGCAGCCCACGTTCTGCGCCTTCACGCTGTGGCGCACCGAGGTGCACTTGTGGATCACCTTGATCCCGGCGTCCTTGAAATAGGGCAGGAACGGCGCGGGGTTGTTGCCCGCCGTTTCGACGATCTTCACCCCGCCTTCGATGATCGCGCGGATGTAGCCCGGATAATCGGGCGAATTGACCGTGGGCAGGAAGGTGAGATTCACGCCGAAAGGCTTGTCGGTCATGTCCTTGCAGCGCGCGATTTCATTGGCGAGATCGGCGGCGGTCTTCTGCGTGAGGCCGGTGATGATGCCAAGGCCGCCCGCGTTGGACACGGCGGCAGCCATCTCGGCAAAGCCGACATAGTGCATGCCGCCCTGGATGATCGGATGCTCGATGCCGAACAGTTCGGTAATACGGGTCTTCATGTGTGCTCTCCCTTTGGCGGAGAGATTGGCCAGCGTGAGGCCTGCACGCAAGGGGCCGGTTTCTGTTCCTGCTATTTCTGGCAGGAAGAGCAGAAGAAGGTGGAGCGCCCGCCCTGCACCAGCCGCTGGACGGGCTTGCCGCAAGCGCAGTCCTCGCCCTCGCGCCCGTAGACGCGCCAGTCCTTGGCGAAATAGCCCAGCTCGCCATCAGGGCGGACATAGTCGCGCAGGGTGGAGCCACCGGCGCGAATCGCTTCCTCGAGCACAGCGCGGATTTCGGGCACCAGCCGGTTCAGCGCGGCGCGGCTGACTTTGCCCGCCTCGCGCTCCGGGTGGATCTTCGCGCGGTGGAGCGCCTCGCAGACGTAGATATTGCCGAGGCCCGCGACGATCTGCTGATCGAGCAGGAGCAGCTTCACGGCGGCAAAGCGGCCTTCGAAGGCCTTGGCAAGGTGCGCCGATGTCAGGCCGGGGCCAAGCGGTTCGGGGCCCATCGCGGCGAACTGCGGCCATTGCTCCAGCGCATGGGTATCGACGAGATCGACCGAACCGAAGCGGCGCGCATCGTTCAGCGCAAGGACTCGCCCTGCTCCGGTTTCCAGCACGAGATGGTCGTGCTTGCCGATCTCGTCGGGATCGATTCGCCAGCGCCCGCTCATGCCGAGGTGGAACACCATGGTCTGCTCGCGGTCCGTATGGATCAGGCCATACTTGGCGCGGCGGCCAAGGCTCGTCACGCGCGCGCCGGTCAGCGCCTGCACCAGCTGCGGCGGGAACGGGCGCCTCAGGTCGGCACGGCGGGTCTCGATACGTGCGATCACCTGTCCATCGAGGACATGGGCAAGGCCGCGGACGGTGGTTTCGACTTCGGGCAATTCGGGCATCGTGCATTGCACCTAACAGGCTTTGCGGTTGCGGCAATTCCCACGTAAAGGCGCGTGTCATGACCGACGCAACCGCTGCCGAGCCCGAAACCGTCTCCTTCGGCTATGAGGAGGTGACACCCGAGGAAAAGACCGAGCGCGTGGGCGCGGTGTTTTCCTCCGTCGCCAAGAACTACGACCGGATGAACGATGCCATGTCGGCGGGCATGCACCGGCTGTGGAAGGACCGCTTCGTGCGCCGCGTGAAGCCGCGCGCGGGCGAGACAATCCTCGATATGGCGGGCGGCACCGGCGACATCGCGTTCCGCATGGCGCGGCATGGCGCTGCGATCACCGTTTCCGACATCAATCAGGACATGCTCGATGTCGGCATCGAACGCGCCGAAAAGCAGGGCATTCAGGGCCTGACGTGGTCGCGCCAGAACGCCGAGGAGCTGACTTTCGGCGACAAGGAATTCAACGCCTACACGATCGCGTTCGGCATCCGCAACGTGACGCGGATCGACAAGGCACTGGCCGAAGCACACCGCGTGCTGAAGCCGGGCGGGCGGTTCTTCGTGCTGGAGTTCTCGACCACCGAATGGCCGGGCTTTGCGCAGGCCTATGACTTCTATTCGCACAAGATCGTGCCGCAACTGGGCCAGATGATCGCGGGCGATTCCGAATCGTATCGCTACCTGATCGAATCGATCCGCCGCTTTCCGAAGATGCGCGAATTCGAGGGCATGATCCGCGAGAGCGGCTTCCGCCACACCAAGGTCGAGCCGATCCTGGGCGGCGCCGTGGCGATCCATTCGGGCTGGAAGATCTAGGACCGGCCCTTGCTGCGCCACACCGCTCATATTCGCCGCCTGCTCGGCTGGGGCATCACGCTTGCCCGGCATGGCGCGCTGATCGGCATCGAGAACGATCGCAACGCACCGCCGCAGGTGCGCCGCCTGGCGAAGCTGGCGCGGTGGGTCTCGCTCACCGGCAAAAACCGCGAGCGCGACTATGCGGGCGCCTTCCGCGCCATTGGTCCGGCGGCGATCAAGCTCGGGCAGACGCTGGCGACGCGGCCCGATCTGGTCGGGCCGGGGCCGGCGGAAAACCTGCTCAAGCTGCAGGACAAGCTGCCGCCGGTTGCCTTCGCGCTAATCCGCAAGGAGATCGAGGAGAGCTTCGAGCGCCCCCTAGAATCGCTATTTGCCGAATTCGAGGAAGAACCGGTGGGCGCGGCCTCGGTGGCGCAAGTCCACCGCGCGGTGACGACCGATGGCCGCAAGGTTGCGGTCAAAGTGCTGCGCCCGGGCGTGCGCGAGAAGTTCGCTGCCGATATCACGACCTATGAGTGGGCGGCGGCGCATCTCGAAGCGTTTGGCGGCGAGGCCTCGCGGCTTCGCCCGCGCATGGTGATCGCGAATTTCAAGCGCTGGACCTTGCGCGAGCTTGACCTGCGGCGCGAGGCGGCCTCCGCCTCGGAGCTGGCCGAGCAGATGCACGCGTTCCCCGGCTACCGCGTGCCGAACATCGACTGGGACCGCACCAACGGCCGCGTGATGACGCTCGACTGGATCGACGGCATCAAGATCAGCGACAACGCTGCGATCGATGCTGCCGGGCACGACCGCAAGGTGCTGGCGAGCCGGCTGGTGATCGCGTTCCTCAGGCAGGCGATCAGCGGCGGGTTCTTCCATGCCGACATGCATCAGGGGAACCTGTTCATCGAAGCCGATGGCACGATCACCGCGATCGACTTCGGCATCATGGGCCGGATCGACCGCCGCGCGCGGCAGTGGCTGGCCGAAATCCTCTATGGCCTGACCACGGGCAACTACACCCGCGTCGCCGAAATCCACTTCGAAGCGCAATACGTGCCGAGCTATCATTCGGTGGCCGAGTTCGCGACGGCGCTGCGGGCGGTGGGCGAGCCGATGCGCGGCAAGCCGGTGAGCGAGCTTTCGGTCGGCCAGATGCTGGACGGCCTGTTTGCGATCACCCGCGATTTCGACATGCAGACCCAGCCGCACCTGCTGCTGCTGCAGAAGACCATGGTGATGGTCGAAGGCATCGCGACCCAGCTCGACCCTTCGATCAACATGTGGGACGTGGCAGCCCCCTTCGTGCGCGACTGGATCCGCGACGAGCTGGGCCCGGAAGCCGCGATTGCCGACCGCATCCGCGAGAACGTGAAGACGCTGCTCGGCCTGCCGGACCTTGTCCGCCGCGTGGAAGAGCGCTTCCCGCCCAAGGGCGGCGCACCCGAGGATCCGCCACTGCCGCCGGTCGCCCTGATCGGCGATGGCGGCGGGTTCAAGTGGCTGGGCTACGCCGTGGCCGCAGTGCTCGGCGCTGCGGCGAGTGCGGGCGTGATGCTGCTCGGTCCCTGGTCGTGAATGGGGGGTTGAGGTGAGCAAGACGCCCTCTCTTCCCGGCCTGCGCCTCCCCAAGCGGCACTTCAACGCGCTCGACCTGTCGCGCCTGCTCGCGGCCTGCGCGGTGCTGTTCTGGCACTACCAGCACTTCTTCGTGCCGCCGGTGGACTTCCAGTTCCATGTGGCCCGCGCGCGCGTGTCGCCGCTCTACCACGAGCTGGCCTGGCTCTACGATTATGGCCACGTCGCGGTGCAGTATTTCTGGGCGGTCTCGGGCTTCGTATTTGCCCACGTGTACCTCGCGGACGAAGGCGCGCGCGGGCGGTTCTGGCTGGCGCGCGTGGCGCGGCTGTGGCCGCTGCATCTGCTGACGCTGGTGCTCGTGGCAGTGCTGCAGGCGGCCTACAGCGGGGTGAACGGCACCGAGTTCATCTACCACCATCAGGATATCAAGCATTTCGCGCTGAGCCTTGGCCTCGCGCATTTCTGGGGCTGGCAGGCGGACCAATCTTTCAACGGGCCTTCGTGGTCGCTCTCGACCGAGATCCTTGCCTATGCCGTGTTCTGGCTGCTGCTGCCGGGCCTACGCAAATCGCCGACCATGCTGGCGCTGACCGCGGCGACGCTCGCGCTCGCGCTGTTCTTCCTCAAGGCACCTGATGGGCCGGTGTTTACCTGCATCGGCTACTTTTTCGGCGGCGCAGCGGTCTATGGCGCAGCGCTGCAGGGCGGTCTGCGCACTGGCGTGCTTGCCCCCCTTGCAGCGACGCTCGCCGTCATGGCGCTGTGGATGGGGCTCAGCCTCCATTGGGAAGACGCTGCCACCCTTGCAGGCACGTTCGCCTCGCTGCTGGCGGTGCTGGCGATCGACACCGCAGACCGCCACGACAAGCTCGCCTCGGCACGGCACCTCGGCGATGCGTCCTACGGCGTCTACCTCTGGCACTTCCCGATCCAGCTTGTGCTGGTGCTGCTGATCGACGCGACGCTGGGCTCGCGCGGCATTGCGCGGCAGCCGGCGTTCCTGCTGCTCTTCGTCGGCGCGAGCGTGCTGGCGGGCTTTGCCTCGCACCGCTGGTTCGAGCGGCCGGCGCAAAAACTGGTGCTGAAGCTGGCCGGTCGGCGGCGCAGCCGGGACGCCGTCCCCGCCTGATACGCGCAAAACGGATTGCGCCGCCTCGCGCGGCATTGCACAAGCGCGGCCATGTTCGGCAAGCGCATCCTGCTCATCATCGGCGGCGGCATCGCGGCCTACAAGGCCAGCGAACTCGTGCGCCTGATCCGCCGCGACGGTGGTTCGGTGACCTGCGTTCTGACCAAGAGCGGGACGCAATTCGTCACCCCGATGACGCTCGCGGCGCTGAGCGAGAACGAGGTTCACACCACGCTGTGGGACCTCGATGCCGAGGCCAGGATGGGCCACATCCAGCTTTCGCGGAATGCCGATCTCGTGGTGGTCTGTCCGGCGACGGCGGACCTCATGGCGAAGATGGCGGCGGGGATTGCTGACGACCTCGCGACCACGCTGCTCCTCGCGACCGACAAGCCGGTGCTGGCCGTGCCTGCAATGAACGTCCGCATGTGGCAGCATCCCGCGACGCAGCGCAATGTCGCGACCCTGCGCGGCGATGGTATCGACGTGATGGAGCCCGACGAGGGCCCGATGGCCTGCGGCGAGTTCGGCCCCGGCCGCCTGCCCGAGCCGCTCGCGATCCTTGCTGCCATTGCTGCCAAGCTGGGCGGCGTGCCGACCGGGCCGCTGGCCGGCAAGCATGTGCTGGTGACGGCAGGCCCGACGCATGAGGCGATTGATCCGGTGCGCTACATCGCCAATCGTTCGAGCGGAAAGCAGGGTTTCGCGATTGCCGCCGCCGCCGCGCGGCTGGGTGCGCGGGTGACGCTGGTGGCGGGGCCGGTGACGCTGCCGACGCCGCCGGGCGTGACGCGCGTCGATGTCGAATCTGCGCGCGAGATGGCGGCTGCCGTGGCAACCGCGCTGCCCGCCGATGCGGCAGTGATGGTCGCGGCCGTGGCGGACTGGCGGGTTGCCTCCGAGGCCGAGCAGAAGCTCAAGAAGGATGGCTCGGGCGTGATCCCGGCGCTCTCGCTGACCGAGAACCCGGACATTCTCGCGCGGCTCGGCGCATCGCCCGATCGCCCGCGCCTGCTGGTGGGCTTTGCCGCCGAGACCGAGAACGTGGTGTCGCACGCGCAGGCCAAGCTCATCAAGAAGCGCGCGGACTGGATCGTGGCGAACGACGTGTCCGGCGATGTCATGGGCGGCCACCTCAACGCGGTACATATCGTGCGCGCGGACGGGGTGGAGAGCCTGCCCGAAATGCCCAAGGACGCGGTCGCCGCCGCGCTGGTCGAGAGGATTGCCGATGCACTTAGCTGAGCCCGTGCCCGTGATGGTGAAGCGCTTGCCGGGCAACGATGACCTGCCCCTGCCTGCCTATGCGACGGCGGGCGCGGCGGGCATGGATGTCGTCTCGGCAGAGGACGTCGAGATTGCGCCGGGTGCGCGCCATGCGGTGGCGACGGGGCTGGCCATGGCGATTCCGGAAGGTTTCGAGATTCAGGTGCGGCCGCGCTCGGGCCTTGCGCTGAAGCACGGCGTCACCGTGCCCAACACGCCCGGCACGATCGACAGCGACTATCGCGGCGAATTGAAGGTGATCATGATCAACCTCGGCGCGGAGACGTTTTCGATCCGCCGGGGCGACCGTGTGGCGCAACTGGTGCTGGCGCCGGTGACGCAGGCGAGTTGGCTCGAAGTCGATACGCTGGACGAAACCGCGCGCGGCGCGGGCGGGTTCGGCTCTACCGGGGGCCTTGCGGCGCTCCCCGGCTGAGCCGAACCGGTGCGAGCAATCAGCTCTTCTTC
Source organism: uncultured Novosphingobium sp. (assembly GCA_964413325.1). GTDB lineage: Bacteria > Pseudomonadota > Alphaproteobacteria > Sphingomonadales > Sphingomonadaceae > Novosphingobium. Next base: position 121,064 of record CAYPRK010000004.1, read on the forward strand.
TTTTCCGGCGCGATCGAGATCTTCACCGTTTCGCCGTTATGGCCGGGGAAGCCGGTGAACATCGCCTCGACCAGATTGGGCACGAGGTAGGGCAGGCGGTTCGAGGTCGAAGCCGCTTCGGCCTTGCCTTCGAACAGGCGCTTGCCATCGGCGCGGCGGTCGATCTTCATGTCGATGCCGCTGGTGTAGACCGTGACGACGTCGACATTGTTGTAGCCGCCGTAGAAGAACGGATCATAGAAGCCGTAGCCCCACGGTCCACCGAAACCGCGGCGACCCCAGCCGCCATAGCCGCCACCCCAACCAGGACCGAAGCCCGGACCCCAGCCCGGACCATACCAGCCGCCCCAATAGGGATCGCCGATACCGGTAGTGCGCACCTTGTCGCGGCCCTTGTCGACGCCGTAGTCGAACTGAACGACGAGATCAGCCGCCTGCGGGCTGGTCGCGGGGACATAGCCCACCTTCTGCATCTGCGAGGCGACAAGGCTGGCGTACTGGGCAAATTCGAGGCCGCCGGCGTTGCGGGGATCCTGCGGCACGATGGCGAACGTCTGGCCCGCGGGGGCCGGCAGTTCGGCCTGAAAACGCGAGACATTGGCATTGAAGGGCGTGGCACAGCCGCCAAGCGCGAGCAGCAGGGGCGCTGCCAGCATGGCGAAGCGATTACGCATGGGCATCAGACTCATATCCGGCAACTCCTTGGTGCATGAGCCAGCTCCCCTGTTAGCCAGCACCATATGCATTCGTAGCATGCCCGAAGGGTGCGCGTCAGGTGCTGAATGCTGGTTGAACAAGTGGGCAAAAACCCCGCGATTCCGGGGCTTTCACGCACCAATTCGGCAATCTGATGCAATTTGTTACATCGCCGCCAAGCAATGCAAACACAGCAATAGTGGTTAACCGCGCAGGAGGCCAAGCGCCGCATAGGCGCGTTCAAGCGTGGGCGCCGCAAGCGCCTTGGCCCGCGCTGCGCCGTCGGCCAGAATCGCATCGAGCGCGGCGGTATCCGTGCGGAGATCGCGGTAGCGCGCGGTGATCGGCGCCAGCTTCTCGACCAGCAACTCGCCCAGCGCCGGCTTGAACGCGCCAAAGCCCTGCCCGCCGAACTGGGTGAGCACATCGGCCTGGGTGATGCCGGCCATCGCGGCGTAGATGCCGACGAGGTTCGCAGCTTCGGGACGCCCTTCGAGACCGCCCGCCTCACCCGGCAGCGGCTCGGGATCGGTCTTGGCCTTGCGCACCTTCTGCATGATCGCATCGGCATCGTCGGTCAGGTTGATGCGGCTCATGTCCGATGGATCGGACTTCGACATCTTTGCCGATCCATCACGCAGGCTCATGATCCGCGCGGCCTCGGGCGGGATGATCGCATCGGGCTGGGTGAAGACCGGATCGGCTTCGGTGGCGAAATCGTTGTTGAACTTCTGCGCGATGTCGCGCGCGAGTTCGAGGTGCTGCTTCTGGTCCTCGCCCACCGGCACATGCGTCGCCTGATAAAGCAGGACGTCCGCCGCCTGCAGCACGGGATAAGTGAACAGGGCGACCGAAGCGCCTTCGCGGTTCTTGCCTGCCTTGTCCTTCCACTGCGTCATGCGGTTCAGCCAGCCCATGCGGGCCGTGCCGTTGAGCAGCCATTGCAGTTCAGCATGGGCGGGAACCTGCGTCTGGTTGAACACGATCGAGCGCGCAGGATCGATCCCGCAGGCGACCAGCGCGGCGACCATCTCACGCGTTCCGGCGCGGAGTTCGGCGGGCACATGCGGCATGGAGATCGCGTGCAGATCGGCCAGGAAATAGAGGCACTCGCCGCCCTTCGCGGTCCATTCGTCCTGCATCGCCACCCAGTTCCGGATCGCGCCCAGATAGTTGCCGAGGTGGAGATTGCCGGTGGGCTGGATGCCCGAGACGATACGCATGGGTCGTGTCACTCTAGGTTAGGATTGGGCTGGGCCGCGTTTGCGGCGCAGGAGAAGTTGGAGGTCAGCCTTGGAAAATGCGCCGAGGATGATCGCGCTGAGCCCATAGACGAACCCACCTGCCGAGACCAGCACCGCCAGCGCGAGGAAGCGCACCAGCCACGTGCCATGGACATAGGGCATGAGCAGGCCCTGCCCGGCCCAGAGCACCACCCCCATCGCCAGCGCCGCAAGCGCAAGGCGAGGCACGCGGCGCTTGAGACGCGCGTCCGTGGTGAACTGTCCGCGCGCCACAAGGGTACGGTAGAGCATCGCCACGTTGACTGTGGAGGCAATCGCCGTCGCAAGCGGCGGGCCGACATGTTGCAGCGGCACGATCAGCACGAGATTGAGGACGAGGTTCACCGCCATCGAGATCGTGGCATAGCGCACCGGCGTGACCGTATCCTGCCGCGCGTAGTAGCCCGGCGTGAGCACCTTGACGAGGATGTAGCTGGGCAGGCCGATCGAGAAGGCCGCCAGCGCCTGCGCGGTGTAGTGCGCGTCCTGCGGGGTGAACCGGCCATAGCCGAACAGCGCGGCGGCAATGGGTTCGCCGCACAGCACCAGCGCGACCGTGGCGGGGAGCGTGAGGAGGAGCGCGAGCTCCAGCCCGCGGTTCTGCGTTTCCATCGCGCCCGCTTCGTCACCACCGCCGAGCTGGCGCGAGATCGTGGGGAGCAGCACCGTGCCAAGGCCGATACCGATCAGGCCGAGCGGCAGCTGGTTCAGCCGGTCCGCCATGTAGATGTAGGTCACCGAGCCATGCGCAAGGAGCGAGGCGGCGAGAGCGGTGGAGATGACGAGGTTGATCTGCACCGCGCCGGCCCCTGCGGCAGCGGGCCAGATCAGCGCCATCAGACGCTTCACATCGGCATCGAGGCGAGGGAGCCTGAGGCGCAGGCTCACCCCGGCGCGGCGGCAGGCCCAGACCAGCCATGCCAGCTGCAGCGCGCCCGAAACCGAAACGCCGATGGCCTGATTGCGCGCGGTGATCATCGGGTCCGCCGAATGGAACAACAGCAGCGCGGCGATCAGCGTGAGGTTGAGCAGGATCGGCGCGGCTGCGTTGACCCAGAACTTGTGCAGCGAATTGAGGATGCCGCCGCACAGCGAGACGAGGCTGATCAGCATCAGATAGGGGATCGTCATGCGCGAAAGCGCGACGGCGAAGGCGAACTGCTCGGCGCTGACGCCGTGGAACTGGCCCGAAAGCACCAGCGTGACCGGCCAGGCGAAAATCTCGAGCAGCGCGGTCATCACGACGAGCACCGGCAGCAGCACGGCCAGCGCACGCTCGGCAAAGTCGAGTCCGTCGGGCAGGCCTCGGCCCTCGGAATCGCCAACCTTGCGGTTGAACATCGGGATGAAGGCAGAAGCAAACGCGCCCTCGGCGAAGAGGGCGCGGAACATGTTGGGCAGGCGGAAAGCGACGAGAAAGGCGTCGGACGCGAAGCCTGCGCCCACGTAGCGGGCAAACAGGCTGTCGCGAACGAGGCCGAGCACGCGGCTGGCGAGCGTGAGCCCGCCAATCGTGCCGGTCGCCTTCAGGAGGTTCATGGCATCCGGTTCATGGCTGGCCGCTTCATGGCTGGCGCTTCATGGCTGGAATGGCCATGAAGCCGCCCGGATCAAGCCTGACCGGCGGTGCCGGCGGCCAGTTCCTCGGCCTGGCGGGCCTGGAGCTGCTGGAGGTAGAGCCCGTTGAAATCGATCGGCTCAAGCAACAGCGGCGGGTAACCCGCATCGCGCACGGCATCCGAGATGATGCGGCGGGCGAACGGGAACACGAGGCGCGGGCCTTCGGCGAACAGGAACGGGTGGGCCTGCTCGTCGGTCACGTTGCGCATGCCGATGAGCGCGCCGTAAAGCAGCTCGACGACATACTGCGTGCCCTGCGGCGCCTTCGAGGTGGCGGTGATCTTCATCTCGATCTCGTGCACATCGGGGCTGAGCGGGCGCGCGCCGATGTTGAAATCGATCGAGACTTCCGGCGCTTCGGTCCAGCCGTAGCTGTCGGGCGCATTGGGGTTCTCGACCGAGAGATCCTTGATGTACTGCGAGATCAGGCCGATCGCCGGGCTGGTGTCTTCGCCGTTGGGAACGGGTCCGTTTGCGTCGAGATCGAGCGGAGTGATGATATCGCCTTCTTCGGCCATGATCGTGCTTTCATGCGAATGAGTTGAGAAGATTGGCGCGCCGCCTAGCATCTGCCGCAGAACGGGGCAATCGCGCTCGCATGAGATGGGCGCCCAAGTGAGACTTCCCGCCCGATTGCGGCAGAGTGCACCTAGAGGCAGGCGAAAAACCGCCTGAGGGCAGCATTCGGGGTGCCGTCCACGCGTTGTTCATTTGTATTTCGTAACCACATAGGGCACGATGAAGTGTTGGCGGCGACCGGGACCCGCAGGCCCGGCCACCGCCCTGATCAAGCAGGATTTGGCCTAGTGATTGTTGAAATTGTGATTCTCGCGATGATCGCAGCATTCCTGGGCCTGCGACTCTATGCCGTGCTGGGTCGCCGTCCGGAACAGAACGAAGAGCCGCTGCGCCGCCGCGTGGAGCAGCCCGATCCGTCGAGCGCGCCGCGCGCCCTGGCGCCGCGCCTGCCGGAAAAGACCACCGTAGCCCCGCGCGCGCTGCCGCTGCCGCAGGACAGCCAGCTCGATTCCCGCGCCGAGGCCGGTATTCGCGCCATCGTCGGGGCGGATCGCCGCTTCGATGTCGGCCAGTTCCTCGCCGGCGCCCGCGGCGCTTATGGCATGGTGCTCGAAGCTTTCTGGCGCGGCGACAAGGATGAACTTTCGCAGCTGTGCGACAGCGACGTCTACGCCGGGTTTGCCGAAGCGATCGACGCGCGCATTGCCGCCGGTGAAGCGGTGACCGCCAACCTGATCCGCATCGAGGAAGCGCGCATCGTCGACGCGAACTACACGGCGCCGCGCGCGCGGATCACCGTCCGCTTCGCCGCCGACGTCGCTTCGGTCACCCGCGACGCGAACGGCGTGGTTGTCGCCGGGTCGCTGGACGATGCGATCGAGACCCGCGACGTCTGGACCTTCTCCCGCGATCTCACCGCGCGCGATCCGGACTGGGTGGTCGACGAGACCGACGAAGGCTGATTTTTCGTGGGTGTGCGGCGTGCAGGACGGGCCGGGAAGCTGGCCTGGCTTGCCGTTATGGCCCCGGCTTTCCTCTCAGGCTGCGTTTCGCTCATCCCGCCAGGCGCACCGGTTCCACCGGTGCCGCCCACTGCACCCAACGCCGCGCTGATCGGTACGCATCGCGGGCCGCTTGCGGCGGGTCTGGGCTTCAGCGATACGAACGCCCGCGCGGCGCTCTCCGCTTTCATTACCAGCTGCCCGCGCCTGACCAAGCGCACGGACACCAGCGGCCTGACCCGCCCGGAAGACTGGGCGCCCGCCTGCGCCGCAGCCGCTGCGTGGCCGGCAGAGGACGCGCGGGGCTTCTTCACCCGCTATTTCGAGACAGCAACCGTGGCGCGCGGCGACGCGCTGGTGACGGGCTATTACGAGCCGGAGATCGCCGGAGTCCGCGTGCGCCAACCGGGCTTCGATGTGCCGGTCTATGCCCTGCCGCCTGATCTCGTCCGCGCCCGGCCCGGCGATGCGCCCGCGCAGCCTGATGGCAGTCAGCCTTTGGGCCGCTATGACGAGACCGGGCGCTTCGTGCCCTATTACGACCGCACCGCGATCGAGAATGGCGCGCTGGCGGGGCGGGGGCTGGAAATCGGCTGGGTAGCGGACCGGGCCGAACTGTTCTTCCTGCAAGTGCAAGGCTCGGGCCGGCTGCGCGCGCCCGACGGCACGGTGATTCGCCTCGGATTCGCGGGTCAGAACGGCTATCCCTACACCGGCATCGGCAGCGTCATGCGTGGTCAGGGCCTGATCGGCAGCGGGCCGGGACAATACCCCGGCTCGATGCAGGGCATCTTGCGCTATATCCACGAACACCCCGTGGAAGGCAGCGCGCTGATGCAGCAGAACCAGAGCTATGTGTTCTTCCGCGAGCGCAGCGGGACGGACACGGTGGGCGCGCTCAACGTGCCGATCATGCCGCGCACCACGCTGGCGGCGGATCCGGCCTATGTCCCACTTGGCGCGCCAGTCTGGCTGCAGGGCGATGGCGGAGCGGGTGGCCAGACCATCAGCGGCCTCTGGGTAGCGCAGGACACCGGCGGCGCGATCAAGGGGCCCAACCGCTTCGACAGCTTCTGGGGCGCGGGCGCCGATGCGCGCACCATCGCAGGCGGCATGCGCGCGCAAGGGCAGGCGCTGATCCTTCTCCCCAAAGGCACCCTCGCCCGGTTGAACGGGCCCGGATCGGACGGACAGTGAGAGCGCCCCCGCGCGGGCTCAGCCCCGACGAAGCCGCGCTGTGGCGGCGGGTCGCCGCAACCGTCACGCCGCTGCATCCCAAGAAGGTGTCGCCTGCTCCCCTCCCACCCGGGGGTGGGCCTATCGAGCCTCCTCCCCCACCGCCCAAGCGCATCAAGGGCCGCATCCCGCCGCCCCGCACAGAGCCCGGGCCAGTGGCGAACCCGGTGCGTCCGCTGACAGCTGGCGGCCTCGATTCAAGCTGGGATCGGAAGCTGACGCGGGGGCCGCTCCAGCCCGACGTGACGATCGATCTCCACGGCCTCACCCTCGCCATGGCGCACGACCGGCTGAACGGCGGGATCGCGCAGGCGCTGGCGATGGGCGCACGCGTGATCCTGCTGATCGCCGGCAAGCATCGCCCGGTTCCGGAGAACGACCTGCGCGGTGAGAAGCGCGGCGCGATCCGCGCCAAGCTGCTCGACTGGCTGGCGGCGAGCCCGCACGCAGGGCGCATCGCGTCGGTGCGGCCCGCGCAGCCGCGCCATGGCGGCGACGGCGCGGTCTATATCGTGCTCAGGAAAGCGCGCTGAGCTTTCAGAAATAGGCGTGGGGATTCAGTGGTTTGTCGGCGATGGGCTGGAGAATGTCCCAATGCTCGACGATCTTGCCGCCCTTGAGCCGGTAGATATCCGCCACGGTGCCGCCATTGCCCTGACCACCCGCGCGGCCATGGAGGTGGATGACGGCCATGTCGCCATCGACGACGATCCGCTTGATCTCGAAGCGCGAGCCTTCCTGCCGGAACATCGGCTCCAACGCGGCAATCGCCGCCTCGCGGCCATCGAGGATATTGGCGTTGTGCTGGATATAGTCCGGCGCGACGTACTTCGCGAAGGCCGCGCGGACATCGCGCTTGTCGTAGAACAGGTGCGCGAAGTCCGTGATGATCGCGCGGTTGCGCTCGGTCAGCGAATGCACTGGCCTTGCGGACAGGGGCGCGGCAAACAGCGAGGCTGCGGCGAGGCAAGCGGCGAGGCAGGCGGCGATCCGGCCAAGCGCCTTCATGTGAGCGCCGCCTCGGCAATGCGGCGATAGATGCGGGTCAACACTTCGAGGTCCTCCACGGCAACGGCTTCGTCGGTCTTGTGCATGGTTGCATTGGTGAGGCCAAACTCGATCACCGGGCAGAGCGCGCGCAGGAAGCGGGCATCGGACGTGCCGCCAGTGGTCGAGAGTTCGGGGTTGAGGCCGGTTTCCGCCTCGACCGCCGCCGCAACCAGCGCCGATTGCGCACCGGGCAGCGTAATGAAGGCCTCGCCATGCAGCGTGGCGCGCACGTCGGTGCGGCGCTTAGCCGCGATTGCGGTCACGCGGTCGACCAGCGCCTGCCCGGAATGGTGATCGTTGTAGCGGATCGAGAGCCGTGCGCGGGCTTCCGCCGGAATCACATTGGTGGCGCGGTTGCCCACTTCGAGATCGGTCACTTCGAGGTTCGAGGGCTGGAACCAGTCGCTGCCTTCATCGAGCACCAGCGCGTCAAGTTCCGCCAGCAGCGCGACGAGGCGCGGGATCGGGTTATCGGCGAGGTGCGGATAGGCAACGTGGCCCTGCGCGCCCTTGGCGGTGAGCCATATGTTGACCGAGCCGCGCCGGCCGATCTTCACCATATCGCCCAACCGGTGCACCGAAGTCGGCTCACCCACGAGGCAGAAATCGGGGATCGCGCCGATCTCGCGCATGTGGGCGATCAGCGGCACGGTGCCATACTTGGCCGGGCCTTCCTCATCGCCGGTGATGATGAAGCTGATCGTGCCGGCTTCGGCCGGGATCTGCTCGACCGCCGAGACCATGGCCGCAATGGCGCCCTTCATGTCGACCGCGCCGCGCCCGTAGAGCACCTTGCCGCCGGGCACATCGCGCACTTCGGCTGCAAACGGCGCGCTCGACCACCCTTCGCCCGGCGGCACGACATCGAGATGGCCCGCAAAGGCGAAATGGCGCGAGCCAGCTGGCCCTTGCCGGATCGCGAAGAGGTTCTCGACCGGGCCTTCAGGCGGCTCACCAGCCAGAAAACGGTGCACGGCAAACCCGAGCGGTGCGAGCATGGCTTCGAGCACATCGAACACCGCGCCGGTGGCAGGGGTCACGCTGGGCGCCTCGATCAGCGCGGCGGTGCGGGCAAGGACATCGGTAGGAACTGACATGATCCGGCGTTAGACCAGCGCGCCTCAGGAAGGAAGGACCAGCCATGCCCAAGCTTGATCTCGAAACGATCCCCCAGACCAACCGCACGGGCTATCCAGCGCCCTACAACGAACAGGTGCAGGGACGCTGGTATCGCCGACTCGGCGCGGCAAGCGGGATGACACACCTCAGGGTAAGCCATGTCGTGCTGAAACCCGGCGCATGGTCTTCACAGCGGCACTGGCATGATGCCGAGGATGAATTTGTCGTGGTCCTCTCGGGTGAGGCGGAATTGGTGGATGACAGCGGCGTACACATCATGCGTGCGGGCGATTGCGCCAGTTTTCCGGCGGGCGAGCAGAATGGGCACTGCCTGCGCAACGTATCCGATGCGGACTGCGTTCTGATCGCGGCGGCAGCCGGTGATCACGACGGCGACGGCGGCTATTCAGACATCGACATGATGTTCAGCGGCGACGGCTATTTCCGCAAGGATGGGACGCCTTACGATAGCGACCGCATTCGCTGAGCAAAGCGGTGTGGTTCAGACCTGCCCCGCCGCATCGAAATGCGGGATTGCCCAACTCTCTTCCGCCGCAGCCGCGCGCCAGGCCTCAAGCCACTCGTGCTCCCAGATCGCATCCATATAGGCAGCGGCAAAGCCCGGCACCGGTACGCCATATTGGCGGAACCGCACGACGACCGGCGCGAAGAAGATGTCTGCCGCGCTGAACGTGCCGAACAGGAACGGACCGCCCTGCCCGAACCGCGCACGCGCCTGCGCCCAGAGGGTGAGGATGCGCTCGACGTCAGCCCGCACAGCATCCGTCAGCGGCTTGGCCACCGGCTCCATCCGCAAGTTGAACGGCAGCTCGCTGCGCAGCGCGCCGAAGCTCGAATGCATTTCGGCGACCATCGCACGGGCCAGTGCGCGCGCATCGTCGGCCTTGGGCCAATACCGGTCGCGCCCGACCTTGTCGGCAAGGTATTCGAGGATCGCAAGGCTGTCCCACACGACACCCGTCCCGTGCCACAGCACCGGGACTTTGCCTTGGGCGGGGGCCAGTTCAGGGATGGCGGCCTTCACCGCTTCCCAGTTCTCGCCATAGAGCGGGATCACCTGCGTCTCGAACGCAAGACCGGATTGGCGGGCAGCCAGCCACCCGCGCAGGGACCAGCTGGAATAGGAGCGGTTGCCGATGACAAGCTTCATGGGCGAGCAGGCCTATCCCTTCCGCGCGGCGGTGTCGAGGCACGAGGTCGCCGCGAGCGGCAAGGTTAGTTTTTTGAAGCATAAGCAGGCGGGGTCGCGCGGATGGCGGGGACAACCCGTCGACAAGCCCGCCTGCGCGATAGAGCCTCATGGCATCGCGTGCAGACCTGGCGGCACCGCCCCTTGCGGCGGCTGGCGGATATCCCGAGCTGGTATCCGGCGGGCGCCCCCTGCCCGTCGAACAGTTCCTCCGCCTGCGCAAGCAGCTGCCGCCGATGTATCTCATCCTGACGATGAATGCGGCGACCCTCGCCTATACCCATCACACCGTTGCACCGCAGTGGCTTTCGTTCTGGCTGCCGATCCTGCTCATCATCGCGTGTGCAGTTCGCGTGGTGCAGTGGATGCGCCCGATCGACGAGAGCCGCGTCGACGAGCCCTATGCCCAGCGCATGCTGCGGCGGACCGAAGTGATGGCCACGCTGCTGTCAGTCCTGTTCGTCAGCTGGGCGCTCGCGCTTGACCAGTATGGCCATGGTGACGAGCACGGCCATGTCACGGTGTTCGTCGCGATCACGGTGATGGGCTGCATCTTCTGCCTGACCTACTTGCCCCGCGCCGCCCATCTCGTCTGCTTTATCGTCCTTGGCGTATTCCTGACCTATTGTCTGGCACGCGGGACCGTGACCATGGCTTCGATGGCGCTCAACATCCTGATGGTGGGCGTGGTGGTGCTCAAAGTGCTGCGCGATTCGTTCGGATCGTTCACCGCGCTGGAGGAATCGCAGGCGGCGCTGCAGCACGAGCGGAGCCAGGCACAGCACCTTGCCGAAGAGAATGCACGGCTGGCGCATTCCGACCCGCTGACCGGCCTGCCCAATCGCCGCTATTTCTTCGCCCGGCTCGATGCGCTGCTGGCGCGGGGGGATCAGGCCCCGCCGTTTGCAATCGGGGTGATCGATCTCGACCGGTTCAAGCCGATCAACGACGTTCACGGCCACGCGCAGGGGGACCGGCTGCTGCAGGCAATCGGCGAGCGGCTGCGGGGAGCCAGCAGCCCCGATGCGGTGATCGCGCGGCTCGGCGGGGATGAATTCGGCCTCATCATCGAGGGCACGATGGAAGCCGCCGAAGCGATGGGCGCGTGGCTCTGCGCGCGGGTGCAGGAGCCGGTGCCGCTGGGCGACATCGTGGTTTCGGTCGGCTGTTCGGTCGGCCTCGCGGCATGGCCCGAGGCCGGTGCCTGCGCACACGACCTCTTCGACCGCGCAGACTTCGCGCTCTATCACGCCAAGAAGGCGCGACGCGGCGGGATCGTGCGGTTCTCGTCCGATCTCGAGCGCATCATACGTTCCGAACAGACGCTCGAAGCAGCGCTGCAGAGCGCGGACCTCAAACGCGAGCTGGCAATGGTCTACCAGCCGATCGTGCGCACCCGTTCGATGGCGATGGTTGGCGTGGAGGCACTGGCGCGCTGGGAATCGCCCAGCATCGGCGCAGTGCCCGCCGAGCAGCTCTTCGCCACCGCCGAACGGCTGGGCATGGGACGCACGGTGACGCTGGCCGCCTTCGAGCGCGTGCTGAGCGATTTCACCCGCCTGCCGCCGGACAAGCGCCTCTCGTTCAACCTTGCCCCCACCGATATTACCGATCCCGGCACTGTCTCCGCGCTGATCGAGCGCATCGCGCGCAGCGGCATCGATGCGCAGCGCCTTGTGTTCGAAATCACCGAAACTTCGCTGATCGGGGACTTTGCCGCCGCCAGCGCCGCGCTGGAGAAGCTGCGCGCCTGCGGGGCCAAGATCGCGCTCGACGATTTCGGGACGGGCTATTCCAGCCTCAGCACGCTGCACATGCTGCCCATCGACATCATCAAGATCGACCGCAGCTTCGCCGTGCGGCTCGACGATGGCGAAGGCCGCCGGCTCGTCCGCGCGATCTTCAACCTTACCCGCTCGCTGCGCCTCGAGTGCGTGTTCGAGGGGATCGAAACCGAAATGCAGCTGATGGAAGCAACCCTTGCCGGCTTCCACTACGCGCAAGGGTATTTCATCGAACGCCCGGTGGCGCTGGATGCCCTGCTGGAGCGGCAGGCCGCCCGCGTAGCCTAAATCGCAGCGTCTTCGAGGATAGCAGCGCGGAGTTCGGGAATGCCCATCTTGAGTTCCGACGAAGTGACGTGGACCTGCGGGAAGGCCGCAGTCCGCTTGCGCGCTGCCGCTTCCGTTGCGGCGACCGTGGCGGCAAGCTCGCTCGCCTTGATCTTGTCAGCCTTGGTGAGCACGACGCGGTAGCCGACGGCCGCCTCGTCGAGCATCTTCATCATGTCCTCATCGACCGGCTTGATGCCGTGGCGCGCATCAATCAGCAGCAGCGTGCGCTTGAGCACGACCCGCCCGCGCAGGAATTCGCGCACGAGGCGCTTCCACTGCTCTGTGACTGAGGGCGGCGCCTTGGCAAAGCCGTAGCCAGGCATGTCGACCAGCCGCATCTGCAACGGCGTGCCGACGTCGAAAAAGTTCAGCTCCTGCGTGCGGCCCGGGGTGACCGAGGTGCGCGCCAGCGAATTGCGGCCTGTCAGCGCATTGAGCAGCGAGGACTTGCCGACGTTGGAACGGCCGGAAAACGCGATCTCGGGCACATCCGGATCGGGGATGAACTTCAAGGCTGGCGCGGACTTGAGGAAGGTGATCGGCCCGGCGAACAACCGCCGCGCGCGCTCTTCCAGTTCCGCGCGCGCTGCGGCTTCCGCTTCGGTCATTTCAGTCACCGCGTCTTGGGCCCCCGTGGCCTGCCCTTGGGATCCTGCGCCTTCTGCTCACGCAGGGCGACGCGGTCGATATCGAGTTGGTCCTTGCTCGCCTGCGCCTTCAGCTGCGGATGGCGGCTGTAGAGGTACTTCTGCTGCGCAATGGTGAGCAGGTTCGAGGTGATCCAGTAGATCAGCAGGCCCGCCGCAAACGGCGCCATCACGAACATCATCATCCACGGCATCAGCGCCATGACCTGCTGCTGCGACGGGTCCATCGCGGCCGGCTGCAGCTTGAACTGCGCCCACATCGTGATGCCGAGCAGGATCGCCAGCACGCCAATCGCGAGGAACGCGGGCGGGTTGAACGGCAGCAGGCCGAACAGGTTGAGCACATGCAGCGGATCGGGCGCGGAAAGGTCCTTGATCCAGCCGTAGAAGGGCTGGTGGCGCATCTCGATGGTCAGCACGAGCACCTTGTAGAGCGCGAAGAACACCGGGATCTGCAGGAAGATCGGCAGGCACCCGGCGAGGGGGTTCACCCCTTCCTCCTTGTAGAGCGCCATGATTTCCTGCTGCTGCTTCTGCTTGTCGTCCTTGAAGCGCTCCTGGATGACCTTCAGCTTGGGCTGGATCGCGCGCATTGCCGCCATCGAGGCGAACTGGCGCTGCGCCACCGGGAACATCATGCCGCGCACGATCAGCGTGAGCAGAATGATCGCAAGGCCGAAATTGTGCACCGCGCGGAACAGCGAATCGAGCAGCCAGAAGATCGGCTTCTCGAACCAGCGGAACCAGCCCCAGTCGATCGAGAGCGAGAGATTGGTCGCGCCCTGCTTCTCGTAGGCTTCGAGGACGTTGTTTTCCTTGGCCCCGGCGAACAGGCGGACGGTCTGCGTCGCGGTCTGCCCCGGTGCAACGGTGGCGACCGGGTAGATGAGGTCCGCGCGGAAGATATCGGGCGAGACGCTGCGGAAATCGCCCTTGGGCTGCACCGCGCCGTTCGTGGTGTCGGGGATCAACGCGGAGAGCCAGTAGATATCGGTGAAGCCGATCCAGTTGGCCGAGCCAGCCGGGCTGACAGTGCCGGCGGTCTTCACGTCCGAATAGTTGTTGTCGAAAGTGACCGCGCCGTCGAACGCGGCAATCGGGCCCGAATGGACGTTCCACGTATCGATGCTGGCAGTACGGTCGGTGCGGTTGACGAGCGCGAAGGGCTTCACTGCAACTGGCGCGGCGCCTGCGTTGCTGACCGACTGGGTCACCGTGATCATGTAGTTTTCATCGATCGCATAGCGGATCGCGAAAGTCTGCCCGGTGGGGTTGGTCCACTTGAGCGTGACGGGCGTGGCGGGCGTCAGCTTCGCGCCGTCGGCCTGCCAAATGGTGTCAGGCCCCGGCGCGGCCACGCCGTTCTGGCCGATCCAGCCGACCTGCGCATAATGCTGGGCGGGCGTACCGGCCGGCGAGAACAGGCGGACCGGCGGACTGTTCTTGTCCAGCGTCTCGCGGTGGCGGGCAAGCGTCAGATCGTCGACAAGGCCGCCGAGGAGATTGATCGAACCCTTGAGGCCCGGCGCGTCGACAGGGATGCGGTGACCGGCGGCGAGCGCCTGGGCAAGGTCCTGCTTTTCAAGCGCGACGTCCGCCGGGGCCTGCAGGCCGCCTTCACGGTTGGGCTTCTGCGTAGGCGCAGGCGACGGCGCGGCGCCGGGCGTGCCGGGCGCTGCGGCGGCAGACTTGGCGGGCTGCGGATAATAGTACCGCATGCCGATGTCCCAGCCCACGAGCATGAGGGCCATGAGCACCATCGCCAGGATCACATTGCGCTGATTTTCCACTCTGCCTCGCGTTTGTAAGTCTTGTGTGCCGGTTCGGAGAATCGCGGCCCAGGCTCTAGGGGACCGGGTCGTAGCCGTGGCCACCCCAAGGATGGCAGCGCAATAGCCGCTTCACCGTCAGCCAACCACCCTTAATCGCACCGTGTTTGCCAAGCGCCTCGATCGCGTAGTGCGAACAGGACGGGCTGTAGCGGCAGGAGGGCGGCAGGACGACCGACGGGCCGAGCTGCCAGAGGCGCACCAGCATGATGAGCAGGCGGCGGATCACTTGCCGCGCCCCCTCGGCTTGCCTCTCGGGCCGGACTTCCTGGGCGGATCACCCTTGCCGGCGGCGGCGCGGGAGAGTGCAGCTTCGAGTTCCTGCCGGAGCAGTGCGAAATCGCGCTCGATGCCGTTTTCGCGGCCGATCAGCACATGGTCCGCACCGGGGACGCCCTGAATCGGAAGGATTTCGCGGGCCAGCGCGCGCAAACGGCGCTTCATGCGGTTGCGCGCGACCGCGTTGCCGATGCGCTTGGTGACCGTGACCCCGAAGCGCTGCAATCCATCGGCGCGCGCCAGCGGGTTCACCAAAAGCACGAAACCGGGCCTTGCGACCCGGATTCCGTTGTTCGCGGCGAGGAAATCGGCGCGTTTCGCAATGGTTTCCAGCTTGCACCCCATGACAGGGGCAACCGGCGCCTCAGCGATCAGGCCGAGAGCTTCTTGCGGCCGCGGGCACGGCGGGCGCGGAGCACCTTGCGGCCACCCGGAGTTGCCGAGCGGGTGCGGAAACCATGGCGGCGAGCACGCACGAGGTTGCTGGGCTGGAAAGTGCGCTTCATCGGTCTACTCTTTTCTATCGAATCGGTTTGGCCGAGGCCGGCGCAGAACGCGGCCCGGAATCAGGTGGGCGCCGATACGCTGCGATGCCCGTGCAGTCAAGCTTTGCGGCGGCCTCCCGGCCATCCGCGCTCCCTTGCCGCTTGAAAACGACAGGCAGAAAAAAGGCCCGGTCGTTGCCAACCGGGCCTGAAAGTTTTGGGAGAGGATGCCTGAAAGGCAGCTTTCATATGCAACTATCCCCTCATTCTCGCAAGTGCGAAACGAGCCACAATGGTTGCATTTTTTGCAACAAGACGCCCAAAACCCAAGCAGAGCCGCCGATTTCCTGCGCTATTACAGCACTATGACTCTTGCACATGCCGCCAATGCAAAAACCTGATAACGCTATCGTTGCGCCGCACCATGCCCCAAGGGGTAGGTCCGACACGCTCAATGCGCCAGCAGCAGCGGCACCATCGACTTGTCGAGCAGATCGCGCGAGACCCCGCCGAGCAGCAATTCACGCAAGCGGCTCTTACCGAACACGCCCATGACGATGAGCCCGGCGCCCAGTTCGTGCGCCTTGTCGGCGATCGTCGTGGCGATCGCGCCATGCTTGGCCACTTCATGCACTTCGGCATGGATATCGTGACGCGAAAGGTAGCAGGCGGCATCGCGCGCCGGGAAGCTATCCTCCTTCTCCCGCACCATCAGGATGTGCACCGAGCTGGCCAGCGCCAGCAGCGGCAGCGCAACGCGCATCGCTGCGGCCGCTTCATGACCGCCGTCCCATGCGAGCAGAACCGGTTTGTCGAACACGACCAGCGGCACCCCGCGCGGCAGGGCGAGCACCGGGCAGTGCGAGCCGAGCGCCACTTCCTCCAGCGCCGGATCATCGAGGCTGGCGACGATCACGTCGGTAAAGCGCGCGGCGGCGGCCACGCCTTCGACCCGGCCCTGATCCGTTAGCACCACGTCGAACGGCACATCTTCGTTCGCCAGCCGCGTATCGAGATCCTTGGCGAGCTGCTCGTCGGCCGCGCGCACTTCGTTGATCACTTCGGCAGAAAGGGCCGCGCCGCCGAACGGCTCCCACAGCGCCATCTGCGCGAACGGAGTCGCGATCTGGAACGAGACGTGGCCGCGCACGGCCCGCGCCAGCGCGAGCGCGGTTTCGACGCGGTCGTCGAGGGTATCGGCAGTATCGGCCGGGCAAAGAATGGAGCGCATCGGTTTTCTCCCAGAAGCGGACTGGCGGAACCCCAATACACCCGATCCGGACCCATGCCCAATGATCCACGTCAATTCCGCGCCTTGCGCGCAGCGCGCCGACCGCTATGCCGCCAAGGCACGAAAACAGGGAGCGGACAGGATGGCGGAGCGGGCAATTTCGGCAGTGATCTTCGATTTCGGCGGGGTGATCACCTCGTCGCCGTTCGAGGCGTTCAACCGGCTCGAAGCGGAGCGCGGGCTGCCGCAGGATTTCGTCCGCCGCGTGAACGCGGCCAATCCCGACGACAATGCCTGGGCCCGATTCGAACGCGCTGAAATCGACGCGGCCGAATTCGACGCACTGTTTGCCGCCGAAGCCAAGGCGCAGGGCCATGACCTTGCAGGCGCAGACGTGCTGGCGGTCCTGGCAGGCGCGGTGCGCCCGGCGATGGTCCGCGCGCTCGATCAACTGAAGGCCGCTGGCTACCGCATCGCCTGCATCACCAACAACGTGCCGACCGGCCACGGTGCCGGCATGTCGCGAAGCGCCGACCGCAGCGACGCGCTGGAACAGATCTTCGCGCGCTTCGAACACGTGATCGAAAGCAGCAAGGCTGGCGTGCGCAAGCCCGACCCGCGCATCTATCTCATGATGTGCGAGAAGCTGGGGCTCGAACCCGCCGCCTGCGTCTATCTCGACGACCTCGGCGTGAACTGCAAACCGGCGGCAAAGCTGGGCATGCACGCGATAAAGGTAACGAGCGGCGAACAGGCGCTGGCCGATCTTTCAGCGGTGCTGGGGCTGGCGCTGGGGTGACAATCCGGCCCCGCGCGCTAGATAGACGCTGCACTGCACAGGAGCCGGATTCGCGTGGCCAAGAAGCTTTATCCCGATGCTGCCAGCGCCCTTGACGGGTTGCTGCGCGATGGTCTGCTCATCGCCTGCGGGGGCTTCGGCCTTTGCGGCATTCCGGAGCGCCTGCTCGATGCAGTTCGCGATTCGGGCGTGAAGGACCTGACTTTCGCCAGCAACAACGCCGGGATCGACAACGAAGGCATCGGCAAGTTGCTGCGCACGCGGCAGGTGAAGAAGATGATCGCCAGCTATGTGGGCGAGAACAAGGAATTCGAGCGCCAGTACCTTTCGGGCGAGCTTGAGGTGGAGTTCAGCCCGCAGGGCACGCTCGCCGAACGCATGCGCGCGGGCGGCGCCGGCATTCCGGGGTTCTATACCAAGACCGGCGTTGGCACGCTGGTGGCCGAGGGCAAGGAGACCAAGGTCTTCAATGGCCAGGAATACATTCTCGAGCAGGGCATCTTCGCCGATCTCGCGCTGGTGAAGGCGTGGAAGGCGGACGAGACCGGCAACGTCGTGTTCCGCAAGACCGCGCGCAATTTCAACGTGCCAGCGGCGACTTGCGGCAAGGTCTGCGTGGTCGAGGTTGAGGAGATCGTCCCTGCGGGCAGCCTCGATCCCGATGCGATCCACCTGCCCGGCGTCTATGTCCAACGCATGATCGTGGGCGCGCCCTACGACAAGAAGATCGAATTCCGCACCACTCGCAGCACGGATGTCGGCTGATGACCAAGCATGATGGCATGACCGCGGGCTGGACCCGCGACCAGATGGCCGCTCGCGCCGCGCGCGAGCTGCAGGACGGCTTCTATGTGAACCTCGGCATCGGCATCCCGACGCTGGTGGCGAACCATATCCCGGAAGGGATGACGGTGACGCTGCAGAGCGAGAACGGCATGCTCGGCATCGGGCCCTTCCCGCTGGCGGGTGAAGAGGACCCGGACCTCATCAATGCCGGCAAGCAGACGATCAGCGAACTGCCGCACTCGGCCTATTTCGACAGTGCGCAGAGCTTTGCGATGATCCGCGGCGGGCACATCGACCTTACCGTGCTGGGCGCGATGGAAGTGGCCGAGAACGGCGACATTGCCAACTGGATGGTGCCCGGCAAGATGATCAAGGGCATGGGCGGCGCGATGGATCTGGTCGCCGGTGTCAAGAAGATCATCGTGGTGATGGAGCACTGCGCCAAGGACGGCAGCCCCAAGTTCATCCCCGCGTGCACCCTGCCGCTGACGGGCAAGGGCGTGGTCGATATGGTGATCACCGATCTCGCCGTCTTCGCGCGGCCGGACCATGCCTCACCGTTCAAGCTGGTCGAGCTCGCTCCGGGCGTCAGCGCAGAAGACCTGCGCGCCAAGACGACCGCACACTACGTGGAGTAGCCGGATGGCCTATACCCTCATCACCGCCAACCGGAACTATTCGAGCTGGTCGCTGCGCCCGTGGGTGCTGATGAAGGGTCTGGGCATTCCGTTCGCGGACCGCATCGAGCCGTTCACCAAGCCGGTGAACTACGAAGAGTTCCGCGCCTTTTCGCCCACCGGGCAAGTGCCGGTGCTGCTCGACGGCGAGACGACCGTGTGGGATTCGCTGGGAATCGCGCTGTATCTGGCAGATCGCCACGAAGGTATCTGGCCGAAGGACCCCGCTTCGCGGGCATTTGCCCAATGCGCCGTGACCGAAATGCACGGCGGTTTCTCAGCGCTCCGGAACGATTGCACGATGAACGTGGGCGTGCGGGTCAAGCCGCGCCCGATGCGGGCTGCGCTGGTGAAGGACCTGGCCCGCGTGCGCGAAATCTTCGAAGAGGGCCTCGCGCGGTTCGGCGGGCCGTGGCTGGCGGGTGAGAGCTTTACCGCGCTCGACGCGTTCTATGCGCCAGTGGCCTTCCGCATACGCACCTACGGATTGGACGTTGGCAAGGGGCGGGAGTGGGTCGACCATATCCTCGCCAGCGAACCAATGCGCCAGTGGGAAGCCGAAGCGCTGCTGGAAGCATGGCGCGAGGTGAGCCACGAGGAAGAACTTGCCGCTGCGGGTGAGATCCTGGCGGACTACCGGAAGGTCTAGGGCTTTTCGTCCACGTTCTCGCGGGCGTTGAGATCGGCCCAGAGCCCTTCGGTGCCTGCTTCCATGGCGTGGTTCACATATTGCGAGGCAGCCAGCCAGCCCTTGAACGGGCGCATCGAAGCGACGCAACCCGCGACGAGAACCGGCACCGAGGTGAGCGCGTGGCCCCACCACGGCGGATCGAACTTCACCTGAACGTAGACCACCACGAAAACGAGCGGGAGCGCGGTGAGGCACAGCGCGAAGAAGGCGGGGCCATCATCCGTCTGTGCATAGCCGAAATCGAGGCCGCATTTGTCGCAGGTCTTGGCCAGCTTGAGCCAGCCCGCGAACATGTGCCCTTCGCCGCAGCGCGGGCACTTGCCCTGCCAGCCGCAGCGCACGATCCATGCAAGCTTGGGGTTGGAAATCAGCGCCATGTCCCCGCCGTTAGACCCCGCTCCGTGCGCCAGCAACCGCTTAGTGATCCGCCGCCGCCATCTGCGGCGCGCCAGCCGGAGGCGCGTTGCCAGCCTTGACGAAGAACAGGACCGGGATCGAGGCCCAGCACAGGAGCCCCATCATGTAGAAATCGTTGAGGTAGCCAATCATCGCGGCCTGCTTGTTGACCATGCCGTCGACGATCCGCATTCCGGCCTCGGAAACGCCGCCATAGGCGGTGATCCGGTCGAGATCGAAGGGCACGCTCATCCGGGTGATCCGGGCGGCCATTTCGGCATGGTTCACCTGAATGTTGCGCGCGAGCATGAAGGTGCACACGGCGATGCCGATCGAAGCACCGATCGAGCGCATCAGGTTGTTAAGCCCCGCCGCATCAGTCCGCATCTCCGGCGGCAGGGTGGCAAAAGCGATCAGGTTGATCGGCATGATCGTAAAGCTGATGCCCACGCCCTGGATCAGGCCGGTCACGAAGATCGGCGCCATCGGCATATCCGGCGACCATCGCGACATCAGCAGCAGCGACCAGCCAGACAGGCCCATGCCGATGGTCAGCGCGATACGCGGGTCCATTTTCGTGATCCAGCGGCCGAGCAGCGTGATCGTGACAAGCAGGCCAATTCCGCGCGGCGCAAGCAGCCAGCCCGCATCGACCGCCGGATAGCCGTAGATCCCCTGCAAGAGCCCGGGCAGCAGCGCGAGCACAGCCATCATCACGCAGCCGATCAGGAACATGAAAATGAGGCTCGCGACGAAGTTGGCATCGGCAAACATGCGGCCCGGGAACAGCGGCTTGTCGGCAGTGATGAGGTGAACCACCGCCATCCAGCCACTGCAGGCCCAGATTACGGCGTAGGTGACGACTTCGGGGCTGCCGAACCAGTCCTGAGAAGGGCCGCGATCAAGCATCAGCTGGAACGAGGCCAGCGCGAGGGCGACGAGCAGCCAGCCGGTGAGGTCGACCGGGCGGCGGATCGCCGGCTGGCGCGGCAGCAGCCACCAGAGCACGCAGCCCGCCGTGATGCCGATCGGCACATTGATGAAGAACACCCAGCGCCACGAATAGCTCTCGGTGATGTAGCCCCCGAGCAGCGGGCCCGCGATAGGGCCCAGCATCACGCCTTGCGTGAACAGCGCCATCATCTTGGGCCGCTCTTCCGCCGTGCTGGCGTTGAGCATCACGGTCTGCGCGAAGGGTGAAAGGAACGCCCCGCCAACCCCCTGGATGATGCGGAACGCCACCATCTGCCCCAGGTTCTGGGCAAAGCCGCAAAGGATAGAAGCGGCGGTGAAGGCCACGACCGAAAGCGTAAACACGAGGCGGATGCCGAAGCGGTCCACCAGCCATCCGCCCAGCGGCAGCGCGACAGCGGAAGCCAGCACGTAGCTCGTCAGCACCCAGCTGATTGTTTCCTGCGTCGCCGAAAGCGAGGCTTCCATGTGCGGCAGCGCAACGTTGGCGATGGTGGTGTCGAGCACCTGCATGACCATCGCCGCCATCACCGACGTGAACAGCAGCGGCCGGTTTTTCACCAGCCATGCGGGTTGCTGCGCGCTAGTTCCCGCCGACATGCACCGTCACATCCGCGCTGAGGCCAGCGATCAGCGGGCGGTCGCCGCTCGACGAATCGATGGCGATGCGCACCGGCACGCGCTGCGTGACCTTGACCCAGTTGCCGGTCGCGTTCTGCGCCGGGAGCACCGAGAATTCGGAGCCCGTACCCGCGCCGATGCTGTCGACATGGCCCTTGAGCTTGAGGCCAGGATAGGCATCGAGCTTCACGTCTGCCGGCTGGCCCGGGCGCATGTGGGCAAGATCGGTTTCCTTGAAGTTCGCCTCGACCCGCGCGCCGCCTTCGCGGACGATGGAGAGCATCGGCACGCCGGTGAACACCATCTGGCCGATCTGCAGGCGCGTGACCTGGGTGACGCGGCCAGAGACCGGCGCGCGCACGACGGTGCGGGTGAGATCGAGCGCGGCCTTGGCGCGGGTGGCCTGCGCGGCGGCGACTTGCGGGTTGAGCCCCGGCACTTGCGCGCCGGTGGCGAGTTGCGCGCGCGCCTTTTCGACTTCGGCGCCGATGGAGCCAAGCCGATCGCGCGCCACGGCGACGGCATGCTGCGCTTCATCGATCCGCGCGCGGGTGTTGAAGCCGCGGTCGAGCAGCGCCTTTTCGCGGGCGTACTGCGATTCGGCGAGCGCCAGATCATCGCGCGCAGCGGCAAGATCGGCCGCGTTGGCGCCGACATCGGCCTGCAGCGCGGTGATATGCGCCTGCGCACCGGCGATCTGGGCATCGGCCTGCTGGATCGCGACGCGGTAGCTGGTCGGATCGATCCGGAACAGCACGTCGCCGGCCTTGACCTGCTGGTTCTCGTGCACGTTGACCTCAACGACGAGGCCGTTCACCTCTCCCGCGATCGAGACGATATCCTGCTTCACATAAGCGTTGTCGGTGGAAACTTCGCCGGGCTGACCGAACCACCAGTACAGCGCCCCGCCCACGATCAGCGCGGGAACGATGAGCATCGCAGCGAGCCGGAACCGCTTGATGCGGGTCGCCTTGCGGCGCTCGTCGAGCGACGTTTCCGCCGCAGCGGCGGGCTTGAAGGGATCGGCCTCAGCCATGGGCGAGCGCTCCTTCGGCAAGGCTTTTTTCGGGCGGCGTTTCCTCAAGGAGGTTGGCCCGCATGCGTTCGAGCAAGGCCAGCAGCAATTCGCGCTCGGCGGGCGCAAACCCCTGCTGCGCTTCCTCGAACACTTCGGTGGCGCAGCCGAACAGTTCGTCGAGCAGCGGGGTGGCCGCATCGGTGAGGAACAGGCGCCAGGCGCGGCGGTCGTTGGGATCGGCGCGGCGCTCGACCATGCCGGACTTCTCCAGCCGGTCAATCATGCGCCCGGCGGTGATCGCCTCGACTTCAAGCCACTGTGCGAGAGCGCCCTGGTTGATCCCGGGGCTGCGGCGCAGCGCCGCCAGCATGCGCCATTGCGGGCCGGTAACGCCAAAGCGGCGGCTGACCACATCGAAGCGCTTGCGCAGCAGGCGGCTCACGTCCGAAGTCAGGAAAGCGATGTTATTCTGCATAAGCGCGCACATAATAACTATGCTTATTATCGTCAAGCTTGCCTAAAGTGTCAGGTGGCCCTCTTGTTCCCTTCGACAAGCCAAAATGTCCCCGCTAGACCATGGGGTAAGAGGGGAACAATGAATGGGCGAAGGGGTGCTGGAGAGCGGTCCGGGCGGCCGGAAGGCAAGCCTGTCATCGCGTCTGGTCAAGCGCGCGCTGCTGGGCTTTTACCGGATGCAGGGCTGGAAAGCGGTGGGAACGCCGCCACCGGGCGGGCGCTATGTGATCATCGCCGCGCCGCACACCTCGAACTGGGATTTCATCTACTTCCTCGGCCTCGTCAACGAACTCGGGCTCGATGCGCATTTCATGGCCAAGGACAGCTTGTTCCGCTGGCCGATGGGCGGCTTCATGCGCGATATGGGCGGCATTTCCGTCGACCGTTCGGCGCGGCACAACGTGGTCGATGCCATGATCGCAGAGTTTGCGCGGCGCAAGAGCTTCGCGCTGACCATCGCGCCGGAAGGTACGCGCAGCGCAGTGAACCAGTGGCGCACCGGCTTCTACCATATCGCGCTGGGCGCGCAGGTGCCGATGGTCGTGGGCCTGATGGACTATGGCCGCAAGCTTGGCGGCCTTGGCCCCGCGATCATGCCAACGGGAGACTACAAGGCGGACATGCAGCAGGTCGCCGAAATCTACCAGAGCGTGACGCCAAAGCACCCGGAACGCGGGATCAAGGACTTTGCGGGGATGTTCAATGCCGGGAAATCCAATGCTTGAAGGTCTGATCGTAAACGCGCTGGTTTTGGCAGTGATGATGGCGCTGTTCGCGCGGACGGCTGCCAGGATTGGCGATGTCAGCTTCATCGATGCCGTATGGGGCGCAGGCATGGCGGTGCTGGCCGCTTTGGCCTGGTTGCAGGCGGCGGAAAAAGGCCCCCGCGCCAGCCTGATCGCGGCGATGGCGGTGCTCTGGGGCGGACGGCTCGGCTGGCATCTCTACTCCCGCTGGCGCGCGCATGGCGAGGACGTGCGCTATGCCCGCATGCTCGGCAAGGCGCGCAAGGCCGGCAAGTATGGCAGGGCAGCCGCGCAGGTGTTCGCGGTGCAGGCGGTGCTGCTTTTCGTGACCTGCCTTCCCGCGCAGCTCGGCGTGCTGGCTGCCGGTAGCGAAGGCATCGGGCCGCTGGCCATGGCGGGCGCGGCATTTTGGCTGATCGGCTTTGCCTTCGAGACGATCGGCGATGCGCAGCTTACCCGCTTCCGCGCCGATCCTGCCAACAAGGGCCGCGTGCTCGATACCGGGCTGTGGCGTTATACCCGCCACCCCAACTACTTCGGCGACACGTGCGTGTGGTGGGGCATCTGGATCGCGGCAAGCGAAGCCGGACTGCCAGTCGCCCTTGCCTCGCTCGCCGGGCCGGTGTTCCTGACTTTCACGCTCACCCGCTGGTCGGGCAAGCCACTGCTGGAGAAGGGACTGGTGCAGCGGCGGCCTGACTATGCCGCCTATATCGAACGCACATCCGGATTTTTCCCATGGCCACCGAAGCAATAGTGCTCCGGCCCACGCTGGCGCCGGACCTTGTCGAAAAAGTACTGGGCTGGGCGGCGCTGGTGCTGCTGGCCGCCGCGCTGGCCGCAGTGGCGCGCGGCCGGGCCGAGTGGACTGAACTGCCCCTGGCGATCTGGCTGCACCTCGGCACAGTGCTTATCGCGCTGGCACTCACCCCGGTGATCTTGTGGCAGCCGCGCGGCACCCGGTTGCACCGGCGGCTGGGCTATGTCTGGGCCGGAGCGATGTTCGTTTCGGCGGTGGACAGCTTCTGGATCCTGCAAGCCAACAACGGCCATTTCAGCCCGATCCACTTGCTGTCCGCTTTCGTCGTGGTGCAGACCCCGCGCCTCGTCCTTACCGCCCGGGCGCACAACCATGCTGCGCACCGCCGCACGGTGCGCGGGCTGGTCATCGGCGGCCTGCTGACGGCGGGGGCGCTGACGTTCCCGTTCCACCGCCTGCTTGGCCGCTGGCTGTTCGGCTAGAGCGTTTTCGAACCAGATGGAATCATCTGGTGACTCGGAAAACGCGGTAAAACAATAACCTAGAGCGATCCGTTCCGATGCAACCGGAACGGATCGCTCTAGCCGTCAGCGGCTCGCGTCGACGCTCCGCACATCGCGCGGCACATCGACCATCGCCTTGCTGCGGAACA
Source organism: uncultured Novosphingobium sp. (assembly GCA_964413325.1). Lineage (GTDB taxonomy): Bacteria > Pseudomonadota > Alphaproteobacteria > Sphingomonadales > Sphingomonadaceae > Novosphingobium. The sequence continues at coordinate 146,017 of CAYPRK010000004.1, forward strand.
GGCCTTCAAATGCCTCGATGTCGGTCGGCCCGGTCACCGTATCGCGCCCGGACTTGAACACGGTGAAGCCGTCTCCGCCCAGCGCGAGGAATCCGTTCACCGTCACGCGGTAGCTGGCCGCTCGATCGAGCAGCTTGCCGTTCAGCGTCATCGCGGTCACGCGGCTGCCGATGGGCTGGCGGCGATCATAGCGGAAGACGAACCCTGCCGAGGGCGCAAGCACCTGCTCGGGCCCGATCGCGTCAAAACCCTGCTCGAGCACAGCCTTGATCTCGGCGCCGGTCAATGTCTCGGTGACGAGCGCGTTGCCGAAGGGCTGGACGAGGTAGATGTCGCCGAACGTGACCGTGCCATCCGCCGCCGGGACGAGCGCGGCACGCACGCCATAGGGGTTCATGAACGCGATTTGCGCGCCGGCATTGCGGGTTGCGGCCAATTGCGAATCGGCAATGAGGTGCGCGAGCGGCCCGCCGGTGCTGCCTGCAGGCGCCTCGCCGCGATCCGCCGGGCCGGACAGCTTGCCAACCGGACGCGTGGCAAAGGACTTTGCGGCATCGACGTAGCGCTGGACATAGGCGGCGATATCGCTGCGCGGCGCGTAAGTCGGGACGAGCGGCGAGAGGGCGACCGGCCCCTTGGCCGAAGTGAACGGCTGCGACTGCACGATCAGGTTGCGCGCGCTGCGAGTGGTGACGCGGTGCGCGGCGGGATCGATGGTCAGCGTGATCTCGGTCAATTCCTTGCCGTAAAGCCCGGCGCTGGTGAGCAGCACTTTCCGCGCCGGGTCAGCCGTCGGCATCTCGCAGATATAGTCGGCATGGGTATGGCCCGAGACGACGACATCGACGGCAGACGACATCCGCGCAAGAATCGGCTCGATATCCCCGGCAAAGCCGTTGCAGCCATTGGGATCGGGCGCCCCGCCCTGCTTGCCGCCCTGGTGGATCAGCACGATGATCGCATCGGCGCCCTCCGCCTTGAGCTTCGGTACCTCAGCGTTGATCGTTTCGGCTTCGTCGGCAAAGGTCACGTCGGCAACGCCGGCCGGGTTGACCAGCATCGGCGTGCCTCTCAGCGTCAGGCCGATCACGCCGACCTTCACTTGCGCCGCGCCGCTGCCGAAGGTGCGGATCGCACTCGCCGGAAACAGCGGCGTGCCTGATGCGGTCAGCGTGCTCGCGGCGAGATAGTGATAGCGCGCACCGGCAAAGCGTTCGAGTTGGCAGGGCTCGCGCGCGGTGAGCTTCTCGCAGCCACCGGTCTGCATGCGCAGCAGTTCGCGGGTGCCGCGATCAAACTCGTGGTTGCCGACCGCCGCGTAATCGAGCCCGATGCGGCTGAGCGCTTCGACTGAGGGTTCATCGAGGAACAGCGACGAGGCGAGCGGCGAGGCGCTGATCAGGTCGCCTGCCGCCACGGTGAGCGAGTTGGGATGCTTCGCGCGCAGCGAATCAAGCGCACTCGCCAGCCAGGCGATGCCGCCAGCGGGGACTTGCGCGGTGCCGCCCTGCCCGTCCGGCGTGCCCACGCTCTGACGCGGGGGTTCGAGATTGCCGTGGAAGTCGTTGAACGCGAGGACCGCCACTTCGACGGGTGCGACCGGCGGCGGGGCCGAAGCCAAAGTGCCACCGCTCTGCGGCGCGGCGCAGCCGGAAAGCAGCGCGGTGAATGCAAGCGCGCCCGCCGCAAGAATGCCCGCGCGGCGCGTATTGCCCATGAACGTCATCAATTCATCTCCTGTTCCCGGCATCGCCGCAAATCCGGACACAATCAATTACCCGACGCGCAATTGAATCCGGCTCCGGCAATGCCTAGAATGGCCAATAGGCCTCCCCGGCGACAGGATCATAACATGCCACGCGCGCAGTCCGATATCGAAGCCGGCCAGGAGCGCCTGGTCGAATTGGCCTGCGCCTTGATCGAAGAGCGCGGCGGGCAGGCCTTGACGATGCCGGAAGTGGCCTTGCGCGCCGGAATGTCACCGGCGCAAGTGCTGCGCTATTTCGACAGCCGCGAGGCGCTGCTCGAAGCCGTCGCAGAGTACTGGTTCCGCCCCAAGGTCGCGATCATGGAGGAAGTGGTCGCCAGCGAGCTGCCGCCCCGCCGCAAGATGTACGAATTCTTCGCACGCCGCTTCGTGATGATGCGGGATGCCTATCGCGCCGATCCTGTAGCGCACGAGATGTATGTCGAGCTGGGGAACGAGTATTTCGAGCAGGTGCGCAGCTACGTCGACCTTGCCGATCACTACCTCAGCATGATCATCGCCGAGGCGATGGGCGAAGGGCACTTCCCCGGGCTCGAGATCGACATGGCGCTGAGCCTGATCAACCAGATGGTCTCCCCCTATTGCAACATCGGGGTGATGGGCATGCTGATGGACCGGCTGACGGAGGAAAAGCTCGCACGGATCATCGACGCAGTGTTCGATGGCCTCTCCGCGCAGGATCGCGGCGCAATGGGCGTCAGCGGACTACGCGCCGCCTAGGGGCCTGACCTCTAGAGCGTTTTCGAACCAGATGGAATCATCTGGTGACTCGGAAAACGCGGTAAAACAATAACCTGGAGCGATCCCTTCGATGCAATCGGAACGGATTTCGCTCTAGGTAGCACACCAATCGCCGCGCCGACCGTGCCAGTGTTCGGCAAGGCCCTCACGCTCCAGCACTTCCCCCAGGCTGCGCCCCCCGCGCATGACCACCCGCAGCGCGCGGCCATAGCGATCGGTCTCACGCCCATCGACGGCGAGCGTGAACGGCCCCGCGTTAAGCAAGGCGGTCAGCCGCTGGGTCGCCGTCTCGGCAAGCCGGGCTTCATAGGCGCAGGAGGGATGCCCCAGTTCGGGCGCGTTGATATCGGCGATACGGATCTTGAGGCCGCGATACCAGAACGTGTCGCCATCGACGACGCAGGTGACCCGCCCCGGCCCCTCGCAGCGCGTGAAGGCGGCTGCCTCCCTGTCGCTCGACGCTGCGGCGGTTCCGGCTGCCTTGGCGGGCGGAAGCGTGAAGCTGAATGCTGCTATTGCAGCGAGGATCGGCAAGGTGCGGACTAGGAATGGCTGATTCATGCGTCCGGGATGGTCAATTTTCCCGCTTTGTTCCATTCGCAAAAAGACTTATCGTGCAATAACTTAGGGCCACTCCTTAGAAACTTTTCATCCACTTCGGACCGCTTTGCGCTTTCTTAACCACGCACGCGGCAAGCTTCTCGTAACGTAACCAACTGGACCCGCCGCACCGTGCACGAACTGCTCTTCCGCAGCCGCTGGTATGCTTTCGCTTGGGCGATGTTCATGGCGATGAGCGCCGTGATGTTCACCATGACCGGCGTGGGCGCCTCGCTCACATCTTCCGACAGCAACACCCGCGTGCGCCAGGAAGCCCGCGAGAGCGCGTACAGCGCCTGGGCAGAAGACGACAAGCGCCGCACGGGGGACGAGACCGGCTATGATCCGTCCAGCCCCGAGCGGGTCCGCGACGGCCTGCCACCGCGCGAAGACATGGCCGGTGCGCAGCGCCGCACCGTGCCGTTTTCGGAAGAGCTGGCTGAAGACGAGTCCGCGAACCCGCCCCTCAGCCAGTAACTCAGCGGGTCGGAACCGGAACCTCGCCGCTGTAGTCATAGAAGCCGCGGCCCGACTTGCGGCCGAGCCAGCCCGCCTCGACGTACTTCTGAAGCAGCGGCGCCGGGCGGTACTTCGGATCGCCGGTCGAGGCGAGGTAGATCTTCATGATCTCGAGCAGGGTATCGAGCCCGATGAAGTCCGCCAGCTCAAGCGGGCCCATCGGGTGGTTGAGGCCCAGCTTCACGCCCTTGTCGATATCCTGGATCGAACCGGTGCCAGAGCCGAGCACGAAGGCCGCCTCGTTGATGAAGGGCACGAAAATGCGGTTGACGATGAAGCCGGGTTCATCCTGCGAGAGCACGATTTCCTTGCCGATATCGGCAACGAAGCCGCGCACTGCCTCGATGGTGCCCACCGAAGTGGCGAGACCGGGGATCACCTCGACCAGCTTCATCAGCGGCACGGGATTGAAGAAGTGGATGCCGATGAAACGCTCCGGATCGGGCGAGGAAACGGCCATGCGGGTGATCGGGATCGACGAAGTGTTGGTCGCCATGATCGCGCTCGTGGCGAGGTGCTTGCCGGCGGCTTCGAAGATCTTGTGCTTGATATCCTCGCGCTCGGTCGCGGCCTCGATCACGAGATCGGCCTCACCAAGGCGGGCGTAGTCACCGACGGGGGTGATGCGCGAGACGGTGGCGACGGCATCCTCGGCGGGGATCTTGCCGCGTTCGGCCAGCTTCATCAGGCCCTTCTCGATCTTCGCGCGCGCGGCTTCGGCCACGGCAAGCGAGATATCGGACAGCAGCACGGCCTTGCCCGACGCGGCTGCGACCTGGGCAATGCCCGAACCCATCTGCCCGGCACCGATGACTGCGATTGTCTGCATGAACTCAACCCCGCGTGATTACACTTTGCGGGCTGCCTAGTGGGGAATGGCCGGCATGGAAAGCTGCCAATTTGAGGGGGTGATCAGCGCGAGCCGCCCGGCACCCACAAGGGATCGTTCCCGGCATTGATCGCGCGGGCAAGCACGAAGAAATAGTCGGAGAGCCGGTTGACATAGGCAAGCGCCGCCGGGTTTACCGGCTCGCTGGCCGCCAGTGCGGTGGCCGCGCGTTCGGCGCGGCGCGCGATCGCGCGGGCGAGGTGGACGCGCGCGGCACCCTCGCTGCCGCCGGGCAGGATGAAGCTCGTCAGCGGAGGCAGCCCGGCATTGAGCGCATCGATCTCGGCCTCGAGCCGCTCGGGCTGTGCGGGCACGACGCGCAAGACCATTTCGGACGGGGTGAAATCCGCACCGCCCACATCGCCCAGCGGCGTGGCGAGGTCCGCGCCGAGATCGAACAGGTCGTTCTGGATGCGGCGCAGCGCGGTGGCGCGATCCGCCTCCAGCGCCAGCGCGGCGAAGCCGACCACGGAATTCAGTTCATCGACCTCGCCGATCGCTTCGAGGCGCAGATCGTGCTTCGCGCGGCGCGAGCCATCGACGAGGCCCGTCGTGCCGTCATCGCCGGTGCGCGTGTAGATCTTGTTGAGCTTGACCACGGATAAGGCTGATCAGCGGCCGCCGTGGGTGAGCAGCAGCAGGACCGCCACCGCAGCGACGGCCAGACCCTGATACTTGATGCGGTTGAACATCATCTTGTTCTGCAGCAGCTGCATTTCGGTGGCGCGGGTGCCATCGCCATCGAGCTCCGCCTTGGTGCTGTTGAGGAAGGCGCCGATGCCACGCAGCAGCGACCATACTGTAAGCCCCATCAGGATGAGGATCACGGGGACAAGGAAAAGGATCATGGCGCTAGGTCTAGGCCCTCATGCAGCGAAATGCCACTGTCAAAGCGGGTAGCTCGCAAAGCGGCCGCGAGCGCAGCGCCGTCCTCCCCGGCGCGGCGGCGATCGGCCAGCGAGGGCGCATCGCGGCGCTTGGCGAGCTTGCGGCCATCGGGCCCTGTCAGCAGCGGATGGTGGTGCCAGCGCGGCTCGGGCAAGCCGAGCAGGACCTGCAGCAGGCGGTGAATATGCGTGGCAGCGAACAGGTCCGCGCCGCGCGTGACAACGGTCACCCCATCCTCGGCATCGTCCACCGTGGCGGCGAGGAGATAGCTGGCGGGCGCATCGCGGCGCCAGATCACGACATCGCCGAGCATGGCCGGGCGCGCGCTCTGCGGTCCGCGCAGCTCGTCGAACCATGTGAGTGGGCCAGCAAGTTCCGCCGCTTGCTCGACATCGAGCCGCCAGACCGGATCAGGAGAGCCAAGCGGCGGGTTGCGCAGGCAAGTGCCGGGATAGATCGGCCCGTCCGGCCCTTGCAATGTCGCGGCTGCAGCAACTTCGGCGCGGGTGCAGCGGCAGGGATAGAGGAGGCCCATGGCGCGCAGGTTCTGTGCAGCCTCAAGGTAGCGCGCGACGCGAGTCGACTGGGCGGGCACTTCCTCGAAGCTCAGACCGAGCCACGCGAGATCGGCGCGGAATTCGTCGGCCAGTTCCGGCCGGCTGCGCACGCCGTCGATGTCTTCGATGCGCAAAAGGAAATGGCCGCCATCGCGCATCGCACGATCATGCGCGACAATCGCCGCATAGGCATGGCCGAGATGCAGAGAGCCATTGGGGCTGGGGGCAAAACGGGTGACAACAGGACCGGTCATGGACGCGGACCATAGCCACATGGCCCAAAAACAAAAACGGCTGCCTCAAAGTGCAAGGCAGCCGCTTTAGTCTGGAAGACCCGCTTGGTTCAGCCCGCGGGAAGGGGGCCATTTCATCGGAACCCGCTCAGACGAGCGTGGCACCGAAGAACATGCTGCTGATGCCAGCAGCGAGAACCAGCGAAAGGATCGCCGAAGTGTAGTTACGCATAATGTCCTCCTGTTTTGGGCACTTTCAGGGGACTCTCCCGTTCGCGAGGCGCCGGCAGGGTGGTGGATTGCAGGAGCGTTCGGAACGAGGGCGCAAATAGGCCTTCCGCGCAGTGCTGCAAGTGCGAACAGAGCAAGAGCGATTGCATGTTTTGCAATCAGTACCTAATTAGGACTTTTCCTCTGAAAACACTGGATTTTTTGCCATTTTGCCCTTTGGTGAAGCACGAATGTTTCAACGAAAAAGCATTTTATAAACCAGATGCACACAGCGCAATCGCTGCGACTGGGCTTTTTTCCGACCTCGCTGGACAGGAAAGGCCCGCGCCATTATCGGCCTGCCATGAGCATCCAGCCTTCAGAATCGATCCTTATCGTCGACTTCGGCAGTCAGGTCACACAGCTGATCGCCCGCCGCGTGCGCGAAGCAGGGGTCTACTCCGAAATCGCCCCCTTCACCCAGGCCGAAGCTGCGTTCCACCGGATGAAGCCCAAGGGCATTATCCTGTCCGGATCGCCGGCCAGCGTGCCCGCCGAGGGCAGCCCGCGCGCGCCGCAAGTGCTGTTCGACAGCGGCCTCCCGATGCTCGGCATCTGCTATGGCCAGCAGGTGATGAGCCAGCAGCTGGGCGGCGAAGTGCTGCCGGGCGATGCAGGCGAGTTTGGCCGCGCCTTCCTCACCGTGACCGAGCCTTGCGCGCTGTTCGATGGCCTCTGGCAGCCCGGCGAACGCCATCAGGTGTGGATGAGCCACGGCGACAAGGTCACCCAGTTCGCGCCCGGTTTCCGCATCGTGGCAGTCTCTGATGGCGCACCCTTCGCGGTGATCGCCAACGAGGAAAAGCGCTACTACGGCACGCAGTTCCATCCCGAGGTGGTCCACACGCCCGATGGCGGCAAGCTCATCGCCAATTTCGTGCGCCACGTCTGCGGCTGCGCCGGCGACTGGACGATGGCCGAGTTCCGCAAGACCAAGATCGCCGAGATCCGCGAACAGGTCGGTGACAGCCGCGTGATCTGTGGCCTTTCGGGCGGCGTCGATTCGGCTGTGGCGGCCGTGCTGATCCACGAAGCCATTGGCGACCAGCTGACCTGCGTGTTCGTCGACCACGGCCTGATGCGCATGGGCGAGGCCGAGCAGGTCGTCAGCCTGTTCCGCGGGCACTACAACATCCCGCTCGTCCATAAGGATGTTTCGGCACTGTTCCTCGGCGGCCTTGCCGGGGTGACGGACCCCGAGGCCAAGCGCAAGTTCATCGGCAAGACCTTCATCGATGTGTTCGAGGCGGAGGCCAAGCAGGTCGGCGGCGCGGACTTCCTTGCGCAGGGCACGCTTTACCCTGACGTGATCGAGAGCGTCTCGTTCACCGGCGGACCATCGGTCACGATCAAGAGCCACCACAACGTGGGCGGCCTGCCCGAGCGCATGAACATGAAGCTCGTCGAGCCGCTGCGTGAGCTGTTCAAGGACGAAGTGCGCGCGCTGGGCCGCGAGCTGGGCCTGCCGGACGTGTTCGTCGGCCGCCACCCCTTCCCCGGCCCCGGCCTCGCCATCCGTATCCCCGGCGAAGTGACGCGCGAAAAGTGCGACATTCTGCGCAAGGCCGATGCGATCTACCTCGAGGAAATCCGCAACGCCGGGCTCTACGATGCGATCTGGCAGGCCTTCGCAGTGTTGCTGCCGGTGCGCACTGTCGGCGTCATGGGCGATTTCCGCACCTACGATGCCGTTTGCGCCCTGCGCGCCGTCACCTCGACCGACGGCATGACCGCCGACATCTACCCCTTCGACGCCGCTTTCCTGAGCCGCGTGGCAACCCGCATCGTCAACGAGGTGAAGGGCATCAACCGCGTGGTCTATGACTACACTTCGAAGCCGCCCGGCACGATCGAGTGGGAGTGACAGGCTTCTGCCTGCGGGTTACCCTCTGCCTCTGATCTGAGGGGCGGAACATCATGGGAAGAAGTCGCAGGCGCGTTCTGGTCGGGTTTGCGGCAACCTTGCTCGCCACCGGCCAGCCCGGGAGCGAGGTCGGCGCCCAGACCACTGCGCCGATCCCAGCGCCGATGTCGGTCACCGCGCAGGCGGAAGCCGACACCGTCGCCGACGTCTGGCTCGACAGTGTCCAGACCTTCGAGCACATCCCGTCGCTATCGGCGGCCATCGTGCAGGGCGACCGCGTGGTGTGGTCTCGCGGCTATGGCACGCTCGATGGCGCCCGCACCGTTCCCACCGGGCCGGACACGATCTATTCGATCTGCTCGATCTCGAAGCTGTTCACCTCTGTCAGCCTGATGCAGTTGTGGGAACAGGGGCTGGTGAAGCTCGACGAGCCGATCACCACTTACCTGCCGTGGGCAAAGCTCAAGCCGGTTGAGGCGGACAGTCTTCCGATCACCCTGCGCGGCGCGCTCACCCATTCTGCCGGCCTGCCGCGCGAGTCGGACTATCCGTACTGGACTGGCCCCGGAAATCCCTTTCCGACCCATGACCAGATCGTCGCGCGCATCGGCCAGCAGGAACCGCTGTGGGCAGCTTCGCGCCGCTACCAATACAGCAATCTCGGCCTGACTTTGGTCGGCGAGACGGTGGCAGCGGTTTCGGGCACTTCGTCGGCCGCCTATGCGCAGAGCCACGTGATCGAGCCGCTCGGCCTCAAGGATACGCGGCCGTTCATGCCGATGCCGCTCTATGGCAAGCGGCTGGCCGTCGGCTGGGGGGCGATCAAGCGCGACGGTTCGCGGGATCTGCTGAAGCCGTTCGATACGCGCGGCCTTGGACCGGCTGCGGGCTACACCTCGACCGCCGAGGACCTCGCCCGCTTTGCGATCTGGCAATTCCGCCTCGCTCGCACGGGCAAACCCGAAGTGCTCAAAGCCTCGACGCTCGCGGAAATGCAGCGGGTGCAGTTCACCGATCCCGAATGGAAGGTGATGACCGGGCTTGGCTTCCAGCTTCGGCGCAAAGGCGATGCGACCTATGTCGGCCATGGCGGCGACTGTCCCGGCTACCACTCAAGCCTGCTGATGCGCCCTGCCACCGAAACCGCTGTCGTCGGCATGCTGACGGGGGCCGAACAGCCCACCGCCTACACAACCGCCATCTTCGACCTGCTCGACAAGCGCAGGGGCTTTGCCTTCAAGGGGGCACCACCCGCCAATGTCGATCTGGCTCCTTACGTTGGCCGCTATTCCGGCCAGCCCTGGACCACCGAAATCGCGGTCATGCCCTGGGCAGGTGGACTTGCCGCGCTAGGCCTGCCGTCAAACGATCCGGCGGCCAGCCTCGCGTTCTGGAAGCCCAAGGGCAACGACACCTTCCGCCGTGTCCGCGATGATTGCAGCGAGGCTGACGAGATCCGCTTCGAACGGGACGCGGCTGGCAAGGTCGTGCGCTTCATCCAGTTCAGCAACCCGCGCGAAAGAATCGGGCCGCTCGGCACCAAGCCGTGACGACCGCTCCTGCGGTGGTCAGGCCGCGAGCGGTTCTGCCAGCCGGGGCTGCCAGCGACGCGGATCACTCACCGGGTTCGTGTCGCAGTCCGATGCGATCATCGCGATTTCGTCGATGCCCATGAAACGCAGCTGGGTATCAATGCAGCGCACCTGATGGTCCATGATCGCGTCGTTGTTCCACGGACCCATCTGCGCGGCGAGGACGATCGCCTTCTTGTCCTGCAGCAGCCCGCGCGGCCCCTGCGCCGTGTAGCGGAACGTCCGGTCGGCCCGGATCACGTGGCTGAACCAGGCCTGCAGGCCGGGATTGAGCCCCATGGCATAGAGCGGCGCACCGAAGCCCTTGCTCGACCGGGCACGGCGACACCATTCGGTGAGCGCGAGAGTGACCGGATGGTGCCTGATCGGCGCGCCGATCACCACCAGATCGGCAGCCTCAAGTTCCTGCACCAGCTGGTCCGACATGTCATTGGCGGCGCCATGCGGTGCGAGCCCGGCGAGATAGCGGTAGGTTACCGCAATTTCCGGCACATGATCGGCAACAAGGCCACGGACGCTCCCGAGCTGATCATGGATCCATGCCTTGTCGCGCGTGACCGCAGGGATGAGGGCAAGAACGTTCATCGGGTATGGTTTTCCGGTAGTGCACAAGGCGCTGAAAGGACAGAACTGGACAGTTGTCTAGTAGCAACATGAGCAGATGCAGGCCGATTCTTCGACTCCGAATGATGCCGCTTTGATGACGAGTGCAGATCCGATGGTGCCGAAATGACCATAAAAAAACCGGGCCGGCGCTGAACCGGCCGGGCTCGTCCAAAGCCCCGAAAAACAGCGCTTTATCCGCGCCAGGTCTGGGCCATTTTCCAGATCGGATCATCCGGTCGGGGTAGATCGCGGTAGAGCACCGAAGCGCTGTTCCAGATGACCAGATCGCCGGCTTGCCAGTTATGGCGATAGACGAAAGCGGGCTGCGTCGCCCACGTGCGCAAGTCGCCGAGGAAGGCCTCGCTCTGGCTGAACTCCACATCGGCGACCTGGATCGCGGTATCGTCGATCAGCAGGCCGTGGCGGCCTCCGGGCAGGGGCTGGACCAGCGGCAATTCCGCGCTCTGCTTCGCCATCCATTGCATCAGCGCCTCGTGGCGCGGCTCGCGCTCGTGATAGAGCCGGTCCGCCCAGAACCCGTGCAAAATGCGCAGCGGAGCGAGTTCGCGCTGCATGGCGGGCGCAAGTCCGTCCCATGCTGCCGCCGTGCAGGCAAATTCGGTCGGGGTGGCAATGCTGCCCTCGCCGGGGATCGCCATGATCGAGACACCGCCAGGCGCGCGCCGCATCACATGGTCACTTTCCCACACACGGCTGTTCTGCAGGTATTCGGCAAGCGCCGAGACCTTGGGATCGCCGACGATCAGGTAATCCTCGGGCACCGGGGGGCGTGCTGGTGCCAGCGGGCCATGGAGCATGGCCTCGAGCCGCTCGGCAAACGAACGCAGCGGCCGTTCCGGACAGAAGGCCTGCCGGACGACAATTACCTCCATGTCTTCCAGTCGCGCGAGCAACCAGTCCGGATCCCCGATCAACAGATCGGCCAGACCGCTGCGATCAAGCGTCATGATAGCCTCGCCAAGACCCGCAACTGAATGCATCACCACATCATCAATGGCCATAGCAGGCTCACCTCCTGAGGGATGAGATGGGATTTATTTACCATTCTTCAAAGGGTAAATATTTTATTATTATTTTGACCTAGATCAATGTTAACTTGAGCGTCATTTGCAATTATAGTTGGGGGCTGCCTGGTAAACACCCCCCCACGGGCCCACTCAGGCATGATCGAAGCGGTCGCGCATTGCGCGGTCGATCAGCTGGCGCACTACCGGATTGGGAAAGCGCCGCTGGGTGGTCACGGCGAGGAAGGTTTCGGCGATCCCGGGCAACGCCTCGGCTTCGGCCAGCGTACCGTCGGCCAACTCGTCGCGCACCGCGATGGGCGGCAGCACGCCGAGCGCGTGGCCTTCGCGCACGATGAGACGCATCATCGCCATGTCGTCGACCTCGGCGGCAATCTGCGGTCGCAGGCCGAGCCGGTCGGCGAGCGCGTCGAAACCGATGCGCATGCCGCTGCCGGCGGCGGGTAGGACGACAGGATGCGTGCGCAGCAGATCGGCCACGGCCCGCGTTTCCCCGAGCAGCGCGGGCGCACCGACGAGACTGACCGGCTGTTCGGACAAGCGGTGAACGATGAACGGAGTCAGCGCATCGCTCGCCGGGGCCTGATCTGTCAGGATGACATCGAGACCCAGCGACTGCAGCGCGCCGAGCAGTTCGCCCTGGCTGCCCGAGCGCAGCACGACCTCGATATCGGTGCGCGGGAGCAAGGGCTCGACGAAGCTGATCTGGAAATTGCGCGACAGCGTGGCGAGCGCGCCGATCCGTACTGCCTGCCGCGCCGTTCCGGTCTCCTTGAGCGTGCCGAGCAGTTCCTCTCCCGTCGCGAAGATGGCCTCGGCATGGTCCAGCGTGATGCGGCCCGCCTCGGTCAGGTGCAGCGCGCGCCCGCGCCGCTCGAACAGCGCATGGCCCAGCCGGTCCTCCAGCTTGCGGATCTGCACCGAAAGCGCGGACTGCGAGACGTTGAGCCGCTCGGCGGTGCGCGAAAGGTTCCCGTCCTGCGCGACAGCCCAGAAATAGCGGAGGTGGTTGTAGTTGAGCTCGGCCATATCGTTCACATAAAGCGAACGATATCGGCTAAACAATGAATTTTTTGCGTGAAGCGCGTTCCGCTAGGAGCAAGGCCACTTCGAACGCCCCTCCTGCGGAGCACCGATCATGCCCCTATCGCTCGCCGTACTTGCCCCGCCTGCACTGCTACTCATCGCCGCAGCGCTGGGTTTCGCCCAGCCCGGCCGGATCGGTCGCAGCCCGCTGGCGCTGATCGAGTTGCTCGCGCTGATCGCGGTGGCGATGGCGGGCGGCACGATGGCCTCGCTCGCCATCGGCGGGGCGACCACGCTGACCCTTGCCGCGGCTGGCCCTGCGCTCCCGCTGCTTGCCTTCAGGCTCGACCTGATCAGCGCGACGATGCTGCTGCTTGTCAGCTTCGTCGGCTGGATCGTGGTGCGCTATGCCCGCGTCTACCTCGATGGCGAAACACGCCACGGGGTGTTCATGGCCTGGCTGGCGACGACCCTCGCCATGGTCATGCTGCTGGTGACGGCAGGCTCGCTCGTCCAGTTGCTTGGCGCCTGGATCGCGACCAGCCTCGCGCTTCACAAGCTGCTGCTGTTCTATCCCGACCGCGTCGCTGCCCAGCGGGCCGCGCGCAAGAAGTTCGTGACCGCCCGCGCTGGTGACGCCGCACTGCTCGGCGCTGTGCTGCTGCTGTTCAAGGCCTATGGCACCACCGACATGCCCGCGATCCTCGCTGCGGCCCATGCCGGCATGGGCGGTTATGCCGCGATGGCCGCCGCAGGGCTCCTCGCCATCGCCGCGCTGCTCAAATCCGCACAGTTCCCGCTGCATGGCTGGCTGACCGAAGTGATGGAAGCACCGACCCCGGTTTCCGCCACGCTGCATGCCGGCGTGATCAATGCGGGCGGCTTCCTCCTCATCCGCTTCGCCGATGTGATGCTGCTGGCGCCGGGCGTTCTTGCGGTCCTTGTCATGATCGGCGGCTTCACCGCGCTGTTCGGCGGGCTGGTGATGCTGACCCAGCCTGCGATCAAGACCTCGCTTGCCTGGTCGACGGTCGGCCAGATGGGCTTCATGATCATGCAGTGCGGCCTCGCGCTGTTCCCCCTCGCGCTGCTCCACATCGTGCTGCACTCGCTCTACAAGGCGCATGCCTTCCTCGCCTCGGGCGGTGCGGTGGAGCAGATCGCGGCGGCGCGTCGGCCGGGTCCGGTCGCCATCCCGCGCCCCGCAGCGGTTGGCCGGGCCTTCGTCGCGGCGCTCGCCATCTACACGCTGATGAGCTTCGCCTTCGACGCGGTCCCCGGCTTCCACCACAAGTCGCCGCAAGCGGTCGCGCTCGGCGCCATCCTGATCTTCGGCGTCGCCTACCTCTTCGCGCAGGGCCTGGCAGACAGCGCGCCCCGCGCTCTCACCCGCAAGATGGCCGTCTACGCGGTCGCCGCTTCGATCGGCTACTTCACGCTTCATGGCCTCGCGCTCTGGCTCACTGCGGGGACGCTGCCCGCCACGCCTGCACCGGGTCCGCTTGAATGGACGCTGATGGTGCTGGCGGTGCTGAGCTTCGGACTTGTCGCGGTGGCGCAATCGATGTTCCCGCTCTGGGCCTACCACCCGGCGGCGGCGGGCCTGCGCGTCCACCTTTCCAACGGCCTTTACGCCAATGCTCTGTTCGACCGGATGCTCGGCGGCTGGACTCTGAAGCGGCCCGCCTGAGCCAATACCCCTCTTCTCGAAGGATCTCCCATGCTCATGATCCCCACCGACAACAGCCAGACCCTCGCCCAGCTCAAGGTCGCCGCCGATGGTGCCGCCCGCGCGATCCCGCCAGTCTGGCCGCTCGCCTCGAGCGTCGCGGTCAACCCCTACCTTGGCCAGACGGGCCTGACGCTGGCCGAGACCGCCGCTCTCATGGCCCGCGTCTCCGGCACGCCGGTCACGATGCCGCGCCAGTGGTACCGCGACCGAATCGCTAGCGGGGCGATTACCGAAGCCCACCTCGCTGCAGCGCTGGCTGCCGCGCCCCATGCAGGCAAGCCGGGTTCGCTCGCCGCGCTACAGACTGCGCTGGCCCTTGATCCAGCCCCTGCCAAGGCCGTGCCCACCGTCGCCGATCTTGCCGCGAAGGCAACCGGCATCGACTGGCCCGGCATCATCGCCGAGCGCTTCGGCGCCTGGGCCGGGGGCTATTTCGACAAGGGCCAAGCCCTCTGGGCCGCACCGCGTGGCAAGGGCGCCTACGCAGCTTGGCAGGCGGTTGCCAGCCATGACCTGACGCCGGAAATCGCGGGCCTCACCGGCTTCGGCAGCCTCGTCGCCGATGCGCCGGAGCGCGCCGCCGAGGCCCTCGCCTGCGCTGTCGATGCGCTCGCATTGCCGTCAGCCGCCCTGCCGACCTACTTCCACAGCCTGCTCGTCACGCTCGGAGGCTGGGCCCATGTCGCCCGCTACGAACTGTGGCAGGCCGAACTCGCCGGGAAGAGCGATGAGACGATCACCGATTTCCTGACGATCCGGCTGATCTGGGAGCAGGCCCTGCTCATCCGCTATGGCTCGGAAATCGGCCAGGGCTGGCTGGCAACCATCGCCGCGCACGAGGAGCCGGTGACGCCGAACGCAGACCAGATCGTCGACGCGATCCTGCAGGAAGCCGCCGAGCGCGCCGGACAAACGGCTCTCGCGCAGACGCTTACCCAGCAGCTGCTCGGCACCGAACGCCAGCCTCCGGTGCTGCAGGCCGCGTTCTGCATCGACGTGCGCTCGGAAGTGTTCCGCCGGGCGCTGGAATCGATCGACCTGCGCATCCAGACGCTGGGCTTCGCAGGCTTCTTCGGCCTCACTGCCTCGCACCAGCGCTACGCTTCGGACGTGCACGAACACCGGCTGCCGGTGCTGCTGAATGCCGGCCTCACCAGCCGGACGGGCAGCGAGGGCGCAACCCATGCTCGCCACACTGCTCGCGCCGAGCGGGCCTGGGGCCGGTTCAAGCTCGCTGCAGTCTCCTCGTTCGCCTTCGTCGAGGCGGCGGGCCCGATCTACATCGGCAAGCTGCTCAAGGACGCGCTCGGCCTCAAGGGCAACAAGCCGCCGCGCGATCCCAAGCCCTTTGCCGATCCCGCGCCCGACGTGACGACGCGCATCGGCATGGCTGCCTCGATCCTCGGCGCGATGTCGCTGACGACCGAGTTCGCGCCGCTGGTCCTGCTCGCTGGGCACGGCGCCAATGTGGTCAACAACCCGCATGCCAGCGGCCTCCACTGCGGGGCCTGCGGCGGCTATTCGGGCGAAGTGAACGCGCGGCTGCTCGCCGGGCTGCTCAATGATCCCGAAGTGCGCGCCGGGCTGGCCGGGAAAGGCATCGAGATCCCGGAAACCACGTTGTTCGTTGCCGCGCTGCACGATACCACGACTGACGCGGTGACGCTCTACACCGAAGACCAGCTGACCGACGCCCACCGCGAAGCCATCGCGCAGGCCGAGCAGTGGCTGGCCGCCGCCGCCGTGCTGACCCGCAGCGAGCGCGCCCTGCGCCTGCCGCGCGCCAATGGCGACGCCAGCGTGATCAAGCGCAGCCGTGACTGGTCCGAAACCCGCGCGGAATGGGCGCTGGCAGGCTGCAAGGCCTTCATCGCCGCGCCGCGCACGCGCACTGCGGGCCGCAGCCTTGAAGGCCGCGCGTTCCTGCATGACTACGTCTGGCAGCGCGACGAAGGCTTCGGCGTGCTGGAGCTCATCATGACCGCGCCGGTCGTCGTCGCCAGCTGGATCAGCCTGCAGTACTATGGCTCGAGCGTGGCGCCCGAACTGTTCGGCGGCGGCAACAAGCTGCTGCACAACGTGGTCGGCGGGATCGGCGTGATCGAAGGCAACGGCGGGCCGCTGCGCGCGGGTCTACCGTGGCAGTCGGTCCACGACGGGCACCAGCTGATGCACGAACCGCTGCGGCTTTCGGTCTGCATCGAAGCCCCGCGCGAGGCGATGACTGCTGTCCTTGAAAAGCACGCCGGGGTGCGCGCGCTGTTCGACAACAAGTGGCTCCATCTTTTTGCCATCGACGACGAGGGCAAGTTGGCGTGGCGCTATGCGGGCGATCTCAAGTGGGAAGCGATGACCGAGGCGGCGCCGGTTGCGACGGAAATGGCGATCTGAACCATGACCGGCGCGCGGGCGGTGCTCGCGACAATGCACGGCAAGGAACGGGCTATCGCCCCCCTAGCCGCGCGTTTCCTCGGGCTGGATGTGCACGTCGCGGCGGGACTCGATACCGACAGGTTCGGCACGTTCAGCCGGGATATCGACCGGGAGGGTACTCCGCGTGAGGCGGCACGAGCCAAGATCGCGGCAGCGTTCAAGCTGGATCATGACGCCCGCGTGGGCATCGCGAGCGAGGGCAGTTTCGGCTCGCACCCCAGCCTGCCGTTCGCCGCGCTGGACCGGGAACTCGTGCTGCTGATCGACCGCGAGAGCGGGCTGGAACTGGTGGGCCATCACGCCACGATGGCGACCAACTATGCACATCAGGTGATAACGGACGCGGAGGCGGGACTGGCCTTCGCCGCGAAGGCCGGATTTCCGGCACATGGTGTGATCGTGATCGGCGTGCTGGATGGCCAGCCAGCCCCGCACCTTGCGCTGTTCAAGTCCATCGAGACCGAGGCCGATCTTGCGGCCGCGCTGGAACGTACCATCGCGCTGACCGGCGCGGCGCATGTGGAAACCGACATGCGCGCGCACCGCAACCCCCGCCGGATGCGCGCGATCGGGCGGGCGATGATCGACTTGATCCGGCGTTCGCGCAGCAGATGCCCGCGCTGCGAGCGGCCCGGCTTTGCGGCAACCAGCCGCGCCTATGGCCTGCCCTGCGCATGGTGCGCCGCGCCGACGCACCTCGCCCGAGCGGATATATGGACTTGCGAGAGCTGCGGGCACAGCGAAGAACGCCCCGTTGCCGGGGCCACCGCCGAGCCGATGCACTGCGAGGAATGCAATCCCTAAGGTCAGGACCTAGGCCGCGAGCCGGTCGAACCCGGTTGCGGTCACATCCTCGCCGAAGCGCCACGAGGAGACGGTGATCCCGCCAAACAGATCGGCTTGCGAATAGATGCAGGTGGCAGGGTCCGCCCCCGCCGCGCCGAGTGCGACCATGAGCGGGATCAGGTGATCCTCGCGCGGGTGGACCAGCCGGGCCGCAGGCGCCGCTTCCCAGCGCATCAGCTCAGCAGCGCGTTCCTCGGGTGGCAGATCGAGCAAGGCATGCCGCAGCCACACGTCGAACTGGCGCGAAGGCTCGGCTGCGCGCGCATCGAAGACGCGCAGGTTGTGGTAGGTGAGGCCCGAACCCATGATGACGACGCCCTCATCGCGCAGCGGCGCTAGCGCCTGGCCAAGCGCAAAGTGCGCGGCAGGATCGTAGCCGATCTTCATCGAGAGGCTGACGACAGGGAGGTCCGCCTCAGGCCGGATCGGCTGCATCATCGAAAACGTGCCGTGATCGAACCCGCGCGCCGGATCATCGCCCATGGCAATGCCCGCCGCTGCCGCCAGCTCACGCACCCGCATCGCCAGCGCCGGATCGCCGGGGGCGGCGTAGCGGATGCTGTAGGTATGCTCGGGAAAGCCAAAGTAATCGTAGACCATCCCCGGCTGCGCCGCGCTGGAAACGGTGAACTCTGGCTCCTCCCAGTGGCCCGAAACCGCAAGCACCGCGCGCGGCGGTTCGGGCAACTGCGCCAGAAGCGCCTTCAGCGAAGCCTCCAGCCACGCGAAGTTGTCGCGGAAAGGGCCGTCAAGCCAAGGCCACGGGCCACCGCCATGCGAGAGGAAGAACACGGGCTGTTTCATGCTGCCAATCTAGGTGGCACACGGCGTTCGCAACAGAGGCAATATCTGGAGGCCTGCATTCAAGAAATCCGAACGATCAGAGCTTGGCCAGCACCGCCGCCGCGCTTTGGGCAATGCGCTCCTTCTCCGCCTCGGCGAACTTGTCGTAGGTCCGCACCATCTGCGCCATGCGCGGATTACCGCCGATCTTGTCGCGGTGCCGGGCGATGAAATCCCAGTAGAGCGGGTTGAACGGGCACGCGTTCGCACCCGTCCGCTGCTTCACATCATAACGGCAAGTGCCGCAGTAGTTCGACATGCGGTTGATATAGGCCCCGCTCGCCGCATAGGGCTTGGAGGCCAGCAGGCCGCCATCGGCGAACTGGCTCATGCCTACGGTGTTGGGCAATTCCACCCATTCATAGGCATCGGCGTAGACGCTGAGATACCATTCGTGGAGCTCGTGCGGATCGATGCCGGCGAGCAGCGCGAAGGTGCCGGTCACCATCAGCCGCTGGATATGGTGCGCGTAGGCGTGCTGGCGTGTCTGTGTGACCGCAGCGCGGACGCAGGCCATGTCGGTTTCGGCGGTCCAATAGAATGCGGGCAGCGGGCGGGTATGTTCGAGAAAATTGCGCCGTTCGTAGCCCGGTGCGGTGAGCCAGTAGATTCCGCGCACGTATTCGCGCCAGCCGATGATCTGGCGGATGAAGCCCTCGGCGGCATTGAGCGGCACTCGGCCCGCCTGCCATTCGGCTTCGACCGCGCGGCACACCTGCAGCGGATCGAGCAGCCCGCAGTTGAGATACTGCGCGATGACAGCGTGGTAGAGGAACGGCTCCCCCTCCAGCATCGCATCCTGATAATCGCCGAACCGGGGCAGCGCGCGCTTCACGAAGGCGGCGAAAGCGGCTTCGGCATCGGCGCGGGTGACGGCGAACTGGAAGGGTTCGAGATCGCCGAAGTGGTTGCCGAAGCGCGCCTCCACCAGCGCCATGACCTCCCTCGTGATCGCATCCGGCGCAAAGACTGGCGGACGCGGCATGAACAGGTCGGGCGCGGCGGCCTTGCGGTTCTCGGCATCGTAGTTCCACTCGCCGCCTGCGGGCTTGTCGCCTTCCATCAGCAGGCCGGTACGGCGGCGCATGTCGCGGTAGAAGTATTCCATCCTGAGCGCCTTGCGGCCTTCCGCCCATTCGCGGAACACCGGCAACGGACAGATAAAGCGCGTATCGGGGAGCAATTCGACGGGCAGGCCGAACTGCGCCTCCCATGCCCCAAACATCTGCGCGACGCGCCATTCGCAGGCTTCGGTTACCAGCACGCGTTCCGGTTTGTGGGCCGCGACAGCGCGGGCGACTTCACCCGTGAAGCTCCCGGTATTGCCCGGTTCGTCGAGCTTCACATAGTCGACCGTCCAGCCTGCCCCGCGCAGTTCCTCCGCAAAGTGGCGCATTGCGCTGAACACGAAGGCGATCTTCTTCTTGTGGTGGCGGACGTAAGTGGCTTCCTCGCTGACCTCGACCATCAGCACGCGGTCACGCGTCTTGTCCGCAGCCTGCAAGGAGCTGAGCGCAGGGCTGAGCTGGTCGCCCAGCACAAGGACAAGCCGGCTCACAGATCGAGCGCCAATTGGGTGGTGGCAGGCCGCTTGCGCGACTTCTGCCCCGTCATTGGCATGCCTGCTTTCCGGCTGCCATGCTTCTCGGCGATCCGGCTCGCGGTGGTCCGATGCCCCGATCCCTTGCGCACCGCATGAAGCGCATCGCGCGCGGCGGCGGCGGCCTTGACGTGATCGACGACCGGCGGCGGATAGGCGAGGCCTGCCGCACCTTCCCACCGCCACGGCTCGTGGATCAGCGGCGTGGGCACCTCGGCCACCTCTGGCACCCAGCGGCGCACGAACGAGCCTTCCGGGTCCTGATCGTGGCCCTGCTTGACCGGATTGTAGACGCGCATCGTGTTGATCCCTGTCGTGCCCGATTGCATCTGCACCTGGCTCCAATGGATGCCCGGTTCATAATCGACAAACTGCCGCGCCAGATGCAGCCCGGTGGCGCGCCACGGCAGCCAGAGCTGGTAGCTGGCAAACGAGACCAGCATCGCGCGCATGCGGAAGTTGAGCCACCCATGCGCCGCCAGCGCGCGCATGCAGGCATCGACGAAAGGATAGCCGGTGCGCCCCGCTACCCACGCCGCCAACCGCTCGGCATCGGGCAGATCGGGGCGCAAGCCGTTGTAGGCGGGATGCAGGTTCTCGAACTCGATGCGCGGTTCGTCTTCCAGCTTCTGCATGAAGTGGCAGTGCCAGTGCTGGCGCCCGGTGAATGAAACCATCGAGGCGCGCCAGCTGCGCGCGGCGGCGCTGTCCTCTCCGCGCAGGCCTTTCAGCCGCGTCTGGCTGGCCTGCGCCACTTCGCGCATGGAAAGCGTGCCCCACGTGAGGTGCGGCGAGAGGCGCGAGCTGGCATCAAACGCTGTCACCGGGCTCGACATCTGCCAGCGATAATCCCGTCCGCGCCGCTCCAGAAAACCAGCAAGCGTGGCGAGTGCCGCAGCGCGTCCGCCGGGTTGGCGGTGGGGACAGCAATCGGGTGCAAGACCAAGATCGGCAGCTGAAGGAATGCGCGCCGGCCAATCGCTGCCGAGCAGCTCCAACGCGGCAGGCGGCGGCGTGATGGCTTCGGCCATCCGCCGATCCCAAGCACGCGCCCAGCCGTAACGCGTCTTGAGCCGGCGGATCACGCCGTTCTGCGGCACTTCATGCCACGGCACTGCTGCCTCACGCGCCCATGCCGCCACTGCCTTGTCGCGCGCATATGTCCAGCCGTTGCCGGTTTCCTCATGGCTCCACAGCGCGGCAATGCCATGGCGTTCGTGGATCTTGCGCAGCACCGCAACGGCATCGCCGCGCACCACACAAAGCGGCTGGCCGAGCGCTCCCAGCGCCGCCTGCAATTCGGCGAGGCATTCAGCCGCGAAGTCCCATTGCCGCGCCGAGGCATCCTCCTCAGCCCACAGCCCGGGCTCGGCAATATAGAGCGGCAGTACCGGCCCTTGCGCCGCAGCGAGCGCCAGCGGGCGATGATCTTCGATGCGCAGGTCGCGCTTGAACCAAACGACCTGCAGCGGCGTCTTCACAGCATCCCCTCGCCGCGCAAGTGATCCTCGATCTCGGCGTCGAAAGCGAAGAAGCCGCGCCGCGCGTGGGGCCACAGGCCCGCATCCCAGCGCCGCCGCACCGGGCGCAGCGCAATGCCCTCGGCCATGAGCACAGGCTCCAGCGCAGCGAGCGCATCGGCGACCGGGCCGACCGGGGCATAAGGTGTCAGCACCTGCCTTGCGCCGCTGGCCTGCGCCGCAGCGACGATTGTTTCGGCATCGAGCCGGTCGGCCAAGGTGGAGCCGCAGCGGAAGTGCGCTTCAGCCCGCGTCGCAGCATCGACCGTGGCCTCGCCCGCAAAGCGCCGCGCCGCATCGCCCCATAGCAGCGCGGGATCGCAGACCGCCAGCACGCCCCGCACCTGAGCATCGGCGGCAAACAGCGATTCTGCGTTCAGGTCCTCATGGTGGACCAGCAGGAGGCTGGGTGCCGCCGCATCAGGCGTAGCCAGCGGTTCCAGCCTACCCGCTGGCCCAACCGGCGGCTCTGTGAGGGCGACCGCATCCTCGGCCAACCCCTGCGGGGCAAAGCGGCCCTCGGTGTAGCGCGCGATATTGTCCGCCCGCGCAAGGTAGGTCTTGTCGGCAGTCTGCAGACCCGCCACCCAGCGCCACGAGAGCGTGTTGCTGGCCGCATCCGCATCGATCAGATGGCGCAGGAAGAAATCCGCGCCCAGCGCCCATGGCAGGCGCAAGGTGAAGATCCAGATCGAGGCGAACCACATCCGTGCGTGGTTGTGGAGGTAGCCCGTCTCCACCAGTTCGCGCGCCCAAGCGTCGAAGCAATCGATCCCGGTGCGCCCTTCTTCCGCCGCAACCACATCGGCGCTGCGCACCGCGGCGTCATCACGCTCGGCCAGGAATCGCGACCAGACCGCCGGGCGCAATTCCAGCCAGCCTTTCCAGTACGTCCGCCAGCAGACCTCCTGGATGAACTTGCCGGCCGCATTGAAGCTGTGCCGGCCAAGAACTTCCGCCACGACGTCCTGTTCGGTGACCACCCGGTAGCGCACCGCAGGCGACAGGCGCGAAACCGCCGTGGGCCGCCCCGGGCCCGCATCGGTGTTGCGGCCCGAAGCGTAGGACGCCCCGGCGCGGGGGACGAAACGGCGCAGATGGTCAAGCGAAGCGCGGCGTTTGGGGGAAGGAAGCATCCCCACGCCCTTGGCCCCGCGCGCTGCGGCGGCCCAGATGGTCATGCGGGCAAGTGCCGATCACGAAAGCAAGTGCTTGGCGGAAGCCTATTTCGCGAAAATGGCCAAAGCGTAATGATCTGCTCACACCTCGGACGGACGCCGCACCCTAGATGGGGTTCCGACGATGGGCGCCAGTCACGGAGATCGTGACGTGACGGTCCCCTGTTCCGATTTCCGGTCGGGCGTCCATCGTCACCCATCCGGCTGCCGCAGATCCAGTCCGTGCGTGGCGAGTGCCTCGTGCGCGGGTTTGCCGTCTCCGGTGCAAGCCTTGAGGAACTGCCACGTGTCTCGTCCGATCTTCTTCGATCCCACCGGCCGCCGCCGCCGCCTCACACGCCGCGGTGCGTTCATCGGGCTCATCGTGCTGCTTGTGGCTGCGGTGATCTTCGCGACGACCGTGGTGGCCGTGCCGCCTGCCGCGCCGCTCCCGCTGGGTTTCGAGCGGCAGGCCCCCTTCCCCCTGAAGACGCAGGTCAGCCGCATTTCGCAGCGGCTGGCCCAGCTGTTCGGCCGGCACACGGCGCCCGCAGCCCATGGCGGCGGACAGGCGCTGAACGTCGGCTTCTATACCTCGTGGTCGGATGGCAGCGCCGAGACGCTGCGCCGCCATGTCGGCCAGCTCGACTGGGTCGCGCCGACGCTGTTTTCGCTCGGCCATGACGGCAATCTGGTGGTGAACGACGATGCCCCCATGCGCCGCATCCTCGCCTCGGCCATTCACCACCCGCTGGTGGTGCCGGTGCTGCAGAATGCCGCCAACGCCAAGTGGGATGGCGCGGGCGCGACGGCGATCATGGCCAACTCGGGCCGCCGCGCTGCGCTTGTGAACCAGATCGACGCCGCGCTCGACAAGTCAGGCGACGGCGGCGTGATGGTCGACTTCGAGAACCTGCCCAAGCCCGGCATTGCCGCGCTGCGCACCTTTGTCTCCGATCTGCACGCGCGGCTGGCGCCGAAGCACCGCGTGGTGGCGGTGACGATGCCGATCGACGATGCCGACTGGTCCGCCAAGCGGATGGCCGAAGTGGCCGACAAGGTCGTGCTGATGGCCTATGACGAGCACTGGCAGGGCGGCGAGCCCGGCCCGATTGCCTCGAACGGCTGGTTTGCAGGCCACCTTGCCGATCAGCTCAAGGGGCTGGCCTCGAACAAGGTCATCGTCGCGCTCGGCAACTATGGCTACGACTGGTACAAGGGCCATGCCGATGTGCAGACCGTTGAAGAAGCGTGGCTTTCCGCGCACGACAGCGGCACCACGCCGACGTGGGACAAGGCCAGCGGCAACACCGGCTTCGGCTACCTCGACGACGAGGACATCAACGCCGCCACCCCGCCCGAGCGCCACCAGGTGTGGATGCTGGATGCCGCATCGAGCTGGAATCAGATGCAGATGCTCTCGCGCCTCGGCGTCGGCTCGGTCGCCTTGTGGCGGCTGGGATCGGAAGACCCCGGATTCTGGGACGTGCTCAGGGCTTGGCGCAGCGGACATGGCGTCACCCCTGACCTGAGCAGGGTGATGGAAACCAACAACGTCGACGTCGAAGGCAATGGCGAAATCCTGCGCATCGACGCGACGCCGGAACAGGGCTCGCGCGCGGTTCACTATGGTGCGGCACAATTCGGCCGCCCCACGCTGATCGATGACGAGCGCTATGACAGCCTGCCGACGCCCTATGTGGTGCGCAAGACCGGCGACCGGCCCAAGCTCGTCGCGCTGACCTTCGACGACGGCCCGGACCCGAAGTACACGCCCGAAGTGCTTTCGGTGCTCGAACACTACCACGTGCCCGGCACCTTCTTCATCATCGGTGAGAACGGAGTCGCGGGGCGCAGCCTGCTCCAGCGCATGGTCGCTGACGGCGACGAGATCGGCAATCACAGCTACACCCACCCCAACATGGCGGAGGATTCCGAAACCGGGGTGAAGCTGGAACTCAATGCCACGCAGCGCCTGATCGAAGCCTATACCGGCCGCTCGACCCGCCTGTTCCGCGCGCCCTATTTCGGCGACGCCGAGCCGACGACGGCGGACGAAATCGGGCCTGCACTCATCGCCCAGAAGGAAGGCTACACAGTTGTCGGCCTCCACGCCGATCCGGGCGACTGGATGAAGCGCAGCGCCGACGACATCGTCGCTCGCACCGTCGATGCAGTCGAGCATGCGACACCCGACCGCAGCGCCAACGTGATCCTGCTGCACGACGGCGGCGGCAACCGTGAGCAGACCGTGCTGGCGCTGCCTCGGATCATCGAACGGCTCGAGGCCGATGGCTACCGGCTGGTACCGGCCTCCACGCTGGCGGGTCTCAAGCGCGATGACGTGATGCCGCAAGTCAAGGGCTGGGACCTTGCCGCAGTGCGCGTCGACGTCGCCATCTTCTCGGTGCTCGCGGTGCTGCTGGCGGCGCTCAACTGGAGCTTCTTCTTCGCGATTGCCCTGGGCGTGATCCGCGCGCTCGGCCTCACCGGCCTCGCGCTCGTGCCGGATCGGCGCAAGGTGCCCACGCTCGATAACGGCTACAAGCCCGTCGTCAGCGTGATCATCCCCGCGTACAACGAGGAGCGCGTGATCGAAGAGTCCGTGCACCGCATCCTCGCCAGCGACTATCCGCATATGGAAGTGATCGTGGCGGATGACGGTTCGAAGGACCGCACCAGCGCGATCGTCGCCGCCGCCTTCGGGAACAACCCGCGCGTGCGGCTGATGACCATGGTCAACGGCGGCAAGGCCTCCGCGCTCAACCGCGCGCTGGCAGCGGCCTCGGGCGAGATCGTTGTCGCGCTTGATGCCGATACCCAGTTCGAGCCGCAGACCATCGCGCGGTTGGTGCGCTGGTTCGAGAATGAGCGCGTCGGCGCCGTGGCGGGCAACGCCAAGGTCGGCAACCGGGTCAATCTCGTCACGCGCTGGCAGGCGGTGGAATACATCACTGCGCAGAACATCGAGCGGCGCGCGCTCACCCGCTTCGGCGCGATCATGGTCGTGCCCGGCGCGGTCGGTGCGTGGCGGCGCAGCGCGCTCAATGATGTGGGCGGCTATCCGGAAGACACGCTGGCCGAGGATCAGGATCTCACCATCGCGATCCAGCGCAAGGGCTGGAAGGTGTGCTACGACGAGGATGCGGTCGCCTGGACCGAAGCGCCCGAGACGCTGGCGGCGCTTTCCAAGCAGCGCTTCCGCTGGGCCTTCGGCACGCTGCAGTGCCTGTGGAAGCATCGCTCGGTGCTGTGGCAGCGCCAGCCGGCCGGGCTCGCTTTCGTCGGCATGCCGCAGGCCTGGCTGTTCCAGATCCTCTTCGCGCTGATCTCGCCGCTGATCGATCTCGCGCTCGGCGTCTCGATCTTCGGCACGGCGCTGCGGATCATGCAGCACGGCTGGGCGCAGACGCAGACGGACGTGCTGCGCATGGGGCTTTACTGGGCCGCGTTCACCACGATCGACCTCCTGTGCGGCTGGGTCGCCTACCGGCTCGACGTGCGGGAACGGCGCTTCCCGCCGATCCTGCTGCTGAGCCAGCGCTTCGTCTATCGCCAGTTGATGTACAGCGTGGTGATCCGCGCGGTGGGCGCGGCACTGCAGGGCCTTGGCATCGGCTGGGGCAAGCTGGAACGGACGGGCCGGGTTTCAGCGAATCAGGTTGCGGGTGGCCTGGTAGCAGGTGGCCAGACGTCAGGTGGGAAGCCGGAGGGTGGCGACCAGGCCCTTGCCGCCTGAAGGACCGTCCGCCGCCGGATCGCCGAGCAGGAAGCTGCCGCCATGGAGCCGCGCCACGGCGGAAACCATGGCAAGGCCCAGTCCGCCGCCGGGCAAAGTGCGCGCATCGTCGAGCCGGACGAACCGTTCGACCACGCGCGCCCGGTCGGCTGGCGGAATACCGGGCCCGTTGTCCTCCACCGCGATCTCGGCCCAGAGCGCACCCTCCGCATCCGGCACCGCGCGTGTGGAGACGACGACCGCATCCCCGCCGTACTTGAGCGCATTGTCGATCAGGTTGGCGAGCGCGCGCGAGACAAGTTCGCGGTCCGCCGGCGCCGTCACCGGCTCCAGCCGCGCTTCCAACCGCACCTCGGACTGTTCTGCCAGTGGATCGTAAAGCTCGACAAGATCCTCAGCCACTGCCGCAAGGTCCAGCGGGCGGCGGCGATCCTCGACCGCGCCGCCTTCGATCAGGCTGATCTCGAGCGCATTCTCCAGCATCGTGCGCAAGGCATCGGCATCGGCGCGCGCGGCCTGCAGCGCCTCGATCGCGCGCGGCTCCTCGGCCCGCGCCAGCGCGAGATCGATCGCTGCTGAAAGCCGCGTGACGGGCGAGCGCAAGTCATGCGCCAGCGCGCCAGAGACAGCGCTGAGTTGCCCGACCAGTTCGCCGATCCGCTCGGCCATCAGGTTCAGCTGCTGGCGCAAGTGATCGAAGCCATCACCCGTGCCTTCAATCGGCACGCGCGCGCCGAAGTTGCCCGAAGCAAGCTCTGCCGCAGTTTCGGCAATCAGGTGCGTACGGCGGCTGATCACGAAACCGACCACGACCGCGCTGAGCAGCGCCATCAGCACGGCGACCGCGATGGTCAATTCGGCGGTCGAGGCAAAGGCGACATTGATGCGCCGTTCGGTGAGGCTGACCACGCCGACGACAAGCCGCTCCCCATCAGGCAGCTGGCCGACGAGCGCGAGGCCCTCACTCGGCGGCTGGTCCGGTCCGCGCCGCACCACCACTGGCTGCGGCCGGTTTGCCGAAGCGATGTCCGGTACCCGCACGAGGTTGCTGAGCACCGGCTGGCCCTTGCCGATCAGCGCGATGAACACGGCAGGATCAGCCGCGCTGCCGCGCCGGGCGGCGATGAATTCGGCCAGTTCCTCCCGCCCGCCATCGTAGTAGGCGGCGAGCAGGTCATCGCGCACATCGGTGACCTGGCGCTCGCGGTCGAGCCGCACGACATCGAGCATCTGCCCGCGCAGGAACAGGATGACGAGCGCACTGGAAACGAGCTGCAGAACGAAGATCGCGGTCACCAGCCGCAACATCGTCGGCGAGAGGCCGCGGCGGACGGTGCGGCGAAATGCGCGGGCCGGCATCGGCGTCGTCAGTCGGCGGCGAGCCGGTAGCCCGCTCCGCGCACGGTGTGGAACAGGGTCTGCTCCTCACCATCATCGATCTTGCGGCGCAGACGGCTGATGTGGACGTCGATCACGTTGGTGCCGGGATCGAAGTGATAGTCCCACACCGCTTCGAGCAGCATCGTGCGTGTCACCACTTCGCCGGCGTGCATCAGCATATATTCGAGCAGGCGGAACTCGCGCGGCTGCAGCGCGATCTTGCGCGTGCCACGCTTCACCTGCCGGGTCAGGCGGTCAAGCTCCAGATCGGCGCAGCGCAGCGTGGTTTCCTGCGCCTTCTGCACCCCGCCGCTCGAACGGCGGAGCAAGGCCTGAATGCGCGCGAGCAGCTCTCCGAAGGAAAACGGCTTGCCAAGATAGTCATCCGCCCCCGCCGTGAGCCCGGCGATGCGATCATCAGTGCTGGCGAGCGCCGACAGCATGATCACCGGCGTCGCCAGTTCCGCCGCGCGCATGGCCTTGAGCAGGGCAAGGCCGTCCATGCCGGGCATCATCCGGTCCAGCACGACGAGATCGAACTGGCTGTCCGTCGCCAGAAACAGTCCGTCGCGGCCGTTATCGGCGCGGTCTACGGTAAAGCCTTCCTCGGCAAGCCCGGACATGATGTAGTCCGCGATCTGGGGGTCATCCTCGACAAGCAGAATGCGTCCTGCCACTGGGCCATTTCCATGTTGCAACAAAAGCGAAATCAGGGACGCGCACAATGGAGACCGCAGCAGCCGCCCGCAAGAGCTTTCCGGCGGGGCTTGGTAACCCCTTCTGCAGCACCCGCGAGCCGGACCTGAACGCTGGCTTTACCGCATAGAAATGTTGCTGAAATTTTCCGCTAAGGCATAGCGCCGAATCGCGTTAAGACGCGCGCAAATCGCCCACGAACCTCTCGGTACAAGCTGCCGGAAGGGGAGGATTCAGGGCGATTTTGCACTGATCAATCCCGGTGCGCGATGACGCGGCGCGCTGGACCTAGTACCACACGGGCACCGTTTGCCGCCCAGGCGACGCTCCCCATGCCGGATGACGAGATACCGATGGACAGCTCAACCCCGATCGCCCGCACCTTCAAGCACGCGGGCAAGCGCGCAACGCGCCTTCTCGCCACGGCCGCACCGGCGGCCCTGATCGCTGGCGCGGCGCCAGCGCTTGCCGACACCACCGTCAGCACCGCAACGACCACTCCGCTGGTGACGTCGGCGGCCGGCGCGGTCACTGTCGCGAGCGGCGGCATCATCAAGCTCGATACCGGCAGGGCGGTGACGGTTGACGCGTCGAAGGACGTCACCGTGGCGAGCGGCGGCACGCTCGACATGGGCGCGGGCGACGGCGCAGCAGGCGTGGTCGTCCAGAGTGGCACCACCTCGAACGTTTCGAACGCGGGCACGATCCAGGTCCTCGAAACCTTCACGGCACCCGACGCAGACAGCAACGGCATCCCCGAAGGCCCGATCGCGCAGGCAACCGGGCGCTATGGCATCCGCGTGGCGCCGGGCGCTGCCACCACCGGCACCATTTCAAACACTGGCACGATCACCATCGACGGTATCAATTCGGCTGCTATCTCGGTTGATTCCGCGCTGACCGGTTCGGTCACCAACACCGGCACGATCCGAATCAAGGGCGATAATTCGGTCGGCATCCGCACAGGCGCGGTTTCCGGCAACGTTTCGGCGGGTGGCAGCATCGGCGTGGTCGGTAGCGGCACGCAGGCGCTCGTCGTGAACGGCGATGTCGGCGGCTACGTCAAGATCAACGGCTCGCTCGCGCAATCGGCCTCCTACACGGCAGACAGCGGCGCGACGCAGAACCTGCCGCGCAGCGCGCTGTCCACCGGCAAGGCTGCGGTCGAGATCAACGGCAACGTGGCGGGCGGCGTTGTCGTCACCACGGCATCGGGCAGCGGCACCACGACGGAGACCACGGGCACGATCACGTCGGTCGGCAACAGCCCGGCGATCCAGATCGGCGGCGCCAACAACATCACGATCGGCGGCTACGCGAGCACCACCGGCACCTATTCGCTCGGCATCGATGGCAGCGTCAGCGCCAATGCCACCTTCAGCTCGACCAATGCCGCGGCGGTGGTGATCGGCGGCAAGGGCGGCAACGTCACGCTCACGAAGGGTATCGGCATCGGCGGCAGCGTCACCGCGACCACGGTCGATGCGGGCGCTGCGGCCATTCTCATCAATTCCGGTTCGACCGTTCCCTCGCTCTACAACAATGGCACGATCAGCGCGGTGATCAGCCAGCCCGGCATTGGCTCCTCGGCGGCGATCAAGGATCTTTCCGGCACGCTCACCACGATCACCAACAACAAGACCATCTCGGTCACCGGTTCGAGCGAGGACCAGCTGGCGGCGATCGACGTCTCGGCCAACACCACGGGCGTGACGATCAAGCAGTCGCTCAACAGCACCGATGCGGCTTCGCAGACGACCGACAAGGCGGCGACCGGCTACAACCCCGACACCGCCACGGTCTACACCTCGATCAAGGGCAACATCTACACCGGCAGCGGCAACGATACGCTCGACATCGGCTCCGGCACGGTCACCGGCAACAGCTTCCTCGGCGCCGGCAACGACACGGTGAAGCTGGCGGATGACGCCAAGTATGTCGGCAACATCGATTTCGGCAGCGGCACGGCCGCACTCTCGATGGCGGGCAACTCGCGCTTCACCGGCACGCTGACCCTGAACGATCAGCTCGGCACGCTGACCCTTGCCGACAATGCGATCTATCGCGGCACCGTCGCCGGCGGCTCGCAGCTGGCCGTGAGCGTCGCGGGTGGCACCTTCGGGGCCAACTCGGCGACGACCTACACAATCAATTCGCTCAATGTCGCCTCGGGTGGCACCCTGGGGGTCTATGTCGACGGCGCTACGGGCACGTCATCGAAGCTGATCACGACAACCGCCACCTTTGCCAGCGGCTCCAAGATTTCGGCTACGGTCACCTCGATCGCCAAGGCCGAGGGCACTTATACCGTGCTCAGCGCGGGCACGCTCACCGGTGCTTCGAACATCAGCACTTCGGCACTCAACCTGCCGGCCCTGTTCAAGGGCAGTGTCGCCCAATCCGGCAACGACCTCACGCTGACCATTGCTCGCAAGTCCGCGAGCGAGATTGGCCTCAATGTCCCGCAGTCGCAAGCCTACAGCGCGATCCTCGCCAATGCGGCGCAGGATACGCTGCTGCAATCGAGCCTGCTGCAGGCGGCGGACACCGCCACGCTGCAGACCCAGTTCAACCAGATGCTGCCTGACTATGCCGGCGGCTCGCTCGATCTGCTCACCCGCGGCACGCGCCTTGCCGCGCGCCGGATCGACGACGATTCGAGCTGGTTCACGATCAGCAACGCCGGCGCGTGGATCGAACCGATCTACTTCAAGGGCAAGAAGAAGGCCGGTGTGACGCAGGGCTACAGCAACAGCGGCGGCGGTCTCTCGCTGGGCTTTGAAAAGGCGCTCGGCTTCGGCCACGTCGGCGGATCGTTCACCTACTTCACCGGCACTTCGACGACGGACGCCACGCAGAAGGTCAAGGTCAGCGACATCGAGATCGCCGGTTTCTGGCGCCTCGCCTCGGGTCCGTTCTACGCCTATGCCCGCGTCGGCTATGGCCGGCCCAAGTTCACTTCGACCCGCACCTTCACCGGCGCGGTCAACAGCCAGTCGTTCACCTACAGCGCGGGCGGCAGCTGGAAGGGCTCGCTGATCTCCGGATCGGGCGGCGTTTCCTACGCGATCCCGCTCGGCGATCACTTCAAGCTGAAGCCGCGTGCTACGTTCGAATACTTCCGCCTCAAGGAAAACGGCTACACCGAAACCGGCAGCACCCCGCTCGTGCTGACGCTGGCGGGCCGCACCAGCACGGTCGCCAATGCCAACACCACGCTGGTGGCCAGCTGGAGCACCGCGCCGGGCGATTACGAGAACCGCCCCTTCACCATCGAAGTCGAAGGCGGCCGTCGCAGCCGCATCTCGGGCGAGGTGGGCAGCACCATCGCCACCTTCAACCGCGGCGCGGCGAGCGGCGGCGACAGCTTCACGCTGACCGGCCAGCAGCTGCCGTCGGCATGGGTCGGCGAAGTCAGCCTGATGCAGGGCGGGCTCGACTACACGTGGAAGATCGGCGCTGGCTACGAAAAGCTGGAAGGTGGCGGCACCGGCTATTCGGCCCGCGCCTCGCTGGCGATCGCGCTCTAAGACTCGCTGCAGCGCAAGCGATCAGGGGGTGGCCGAAGGGCCGCCCCCTTTTTCGTTTCAGGCGAGCGCCAGCGCCTTTTGCGCCTGGAACCATGGCACCATGCGCGCGATCGCTTCCTCCACCAGCGGGGTCGAAACCGCGAAGCTGAAGCGCACGAAGCGGTGGCCATCGACCGGATCGAAATCGATCCCGGGCGCGGTTGCGACGCCGGTTTCCTCGAGCAGGCGGATGCAGAACGCCATCGAATCCTGCGTCAGATGGCCGACATCGGCATAGACGTAGAACGCCCCGTCCGGCGGAGCGATGCGGGCAAGGCCCATCGCCGGAAGCGCCGCCAATAGGAGATCACGGTTGCGCGCATAAGTCCGCACATGGCCATCAAGCTCCGCGCCGCAATAGAGTGCGGCCAGACCCGCATGCTGGCTCAGCGACGGCGGGGTGAGGAACAGATTGCCCATCCGCGCGCGCGCCTGGCCGACAAGGTCCTCCGGCACGACCAGCCACCCGAGCCGCCAGCCCGGCATGCTGAAATACTTGGAGAAACTGTTCACCACGATCGCGTCAGGCGCGAAGGGCAGCATCGAGCTGGCCGGGGCGCCATAGGTGATGCCCTGATAGATCTCGTCCGAAACGATATGGATGCCGCGCGCGCGGCAGACTTCGGCAATCGCGGCCATCTCTTCCGCCGCAATCACCGTGCCGGTAGGGTTGGCGGGGCTGGCGATGATCACGCCGTCAGGCGCAGGCTCGAGCGCGGCGAGCGCAGCGGCGGTGATCTGGTAGCCAACCTCGGGTCCGCACGGCAGTTCGACAGGTTCGATCGACAGCGCACGCAAGGTGTTGCGATAGGCGACATAGCCCGGCCGCGCGACGGCGACGCGCGCGCCGGGAGCAAAACGCAGCGATAGCGCGATCACCAGCGCGGGCGAGGCGCCGCACGTCAGCACGATCTGGTTCGGCAAGACGGCGACCCCGGTGGTCTCCTCCATGTATCGGGCCAGCCGCTCCAGCAGCTCGGTGCTTTCCCAGTACCCCTTGTCTTCCTCGTCCAGCACGGCTCGCGCGCGGGCAAGCGCGGCGGCGGGTGCGCCGGTCGAGGGCTGGCCATATTCCATGCGGATCACTGAACGCCCTTCGGCGATCAGGCGCTGGGCGATGGCGGAAATGGTGATGGCGTGAAACGGATCGAGCTCAGGGGTCATGCCGCGCGATCTAGCACCGCGCGGAGAGCCGCGCAAAGGCGCCGGAGTTGACAATGCCGGAGTTGACAATGCCGGAGTTGACAAGGGCGGAGTTGACAAGGGCGCACGCGCGGGCGAGCCTCGCGCTCAGATCCGGGCGGACTTCCGCACCGGGCACCGCGGGAGAGCCAGACATGTCTACCACATCCGCCGGCGCGGGTGCGCCGCCGCAGCTGCCCTTGGGGCAAGCCGCCATCGTAACGCTGGGCGTTATCGTTGTCATCGCCGGTTTCGTCGCGCTTGGCGCGTGGCTGCATGTCACGCCGCTCTATGCCGGGTTCCTGCTGTTGTGGGCGTGGTCGGCGCTACACGAGCTGTCGATCAAGGCTCTGCCCGGCGCGCTGGCCGGTGCACTGACTGGCGCTGGCATGAGCTTCCTGCTGCAGACGGGCACGGCCATGGGAAGCCTGCCCCTGATCCTGCTGGCGCTGGCGCTGATGATCGTCGCGCTCTTCCTTGTCGTCGCAGGCCGCGCGGCCCTGGTGTGCAACCAGAGCACGATGCTGTTCATCACCGTGCTGAACGCCCCTGTCATCCAGGCCGGAGAGGATTTCCGCCAGGTGATCATCGCCATCGCGCTGGGCGCGGTGTGGTTCGGCGTGGTCGCCTTCGTGATCAGCCGGATCGTCCCGGCTCCTTCACCAGCAGCGGCGTCCTAGCACTTGGCCTGGGGCTGGACCGGCGAGGGATTGAAGATCTGGGTCAGATCGCGGTCGTCGCGCACATACAGCGCGGCTTCCTTTCGGATCACCTTGGAGGGCAGCAGAGTCCCGAGAAAGAACGGTTTGTAGTTGTAGGCAACTTCAACGAAGATGATCGCGGTGTTTGTGTCCGCGGTCATCTTCGGCGTGGTGTAGCCCATCCCGGCAAACGACGTCCCGCTCGCCCCGGTGCCCTCCACCCCATAACGCGATGCCCAGGTATTCTTGCCCCAGCAGCGCTGCCAGTGGATCCAGTTCCCGCCCGATCCATTCAGTTCAAGGCTAGAGACGATCACCCGGCCACGATTGGTCATGTCGAGGTCCTCTGCCTGCAGCGCAGCCGCGCGGAACACCTGATTCATGTCGTATTCGCGAAACTGCGGCGCGCCGTTGACCTGCGTCTGCTTGGCGCGGCTGGTGTTGTCCGCCACGGTGATCGCAAGCTGGTTGAGCCGCACGTGGATCAGCGCAAGGTTCACGACCTCCACACCTGTAAGCGTGAGGCCCATCAGGAACGGCATGGCCAGGCCAAGCTCGACCGCGCTGACCGCGCCGGTGCTGCGCGCCAGACGCCTGACGAAGCGGCCAAACCGCTGCGCAGGGATGCCGGAAACACGGCGCTTCCGCATCAAGTTGGACATACCGATACCCCTGTGCGTGTGGCCTGGGTCGCGTAAGGCTGGTTCATCAGAATGGTCGTCTGCGGAACCGTCTGATATTCGGGCAGGCCGAACATCTTGGCGAAGCCGAACCACTGCTTGTACGAAACGGTGACCGTGTAGACGACAATGTCATTCGCGCCGCCAAGGCCGGTCTTGCCCATGTCGGCATCCCACACGTTGTTGCCGTTCATGTCGACAAAGCATTCCTTGGCATCGTAGACGCCGTTTTTGTTGGTATCGGTGAAGTCCTCGGGTTTGCCGACAGAGGTGAAGTCGGCGTAGTTCTTGCGCGTGAACGTGATGTTTGCCGTGGGCATCACATACTTGATCGAGGTCGCCACCAGCGTGTCGAGCGTGGTCGAATTGGTCGGGCCACTCTGCAGCGAGGATTTGCGCGCTGCCGCGTTGATCGAGCCAGTCAGCACCGTTCGGACATAATAGCCCTGCGCGACCTGCAACGAGCCGAACAGGACGAGGAACAGGATCGGCGCGGTCATGCCGAACTCCACCGCGCTGACGCCGCGCCGGTCCTGCAGCAACGACCGGGCGCGCAACCCGGATCGGACGTGCATCCGGCAGAGTGCTGATCGGATAGGATGAATTGCCATCACTTGTTGATCCGCAGGTCGGCCACCTGGCCGGCGATGAACTTGAAGGTATTGGAAAGCGCAGTGGTATCGCTCGCCTGATAGGCGCGTCCGGCGGTCGCACAGGTCGACATCTGCGTGGTGATCCCGGTCCCGAACCCGATCACCCACACCGTGTAGCCAAGGTTCTTCGCCTTGGTGCAGGCCGCGAGGAAGCGGTTGTTGTGATAGTTCACCAGCGTGCTGTTGCTCGACCGGTTGGGCGCAACGCGGTTGTCATAGAGCTCTTGCCCATAGGCGCTGTAAGCCGTGGTGGTCGGCGCCATGAGGCCGTCGGTCATGAAGATGATGTGGCGGCTGACCGAAGGATACTTGTTTTGATCCGCGTTCACGTTCGACTGGAAGATCCCGGTCGGGCTGCCGAGCCGCGCGCCCCAGATCATGCCGATGTCGTGGTATGTGCTGCCGGAGGCGACGAGCGTGTTGACGTAATTGTCGAGCCAGGTCGGCACCACGGTCGGGTTGGTCGTATCGACTTCGGTGAACAGCATCGCGCGCGGCGGGCACTGCGAACCGACACGGTACGTGTCGCTCTGCAAGCTGGTCTCGGTCCGCGAAGTGACATTGCTGCTCCCGCGATACCATTCCACGTCGTTGAGATTGAGCTTCCACTGGGTTGTGGGATCGCTGCTGACCGGCGCCGAATCGATGTCGAAATCCTTGGCGCCGCTCGGCACCGGATTCATGGCAAGGTTCTGGACCGTCTGGCGCTCCTCGATGCAGCCGTCCCAGTTCGCTGTCGCCGTGGTGAGCCCGGTCACGCCGGGGGTCCCGTTCAAGGCAGCCAGCGCGACCATATCGTAGGTCCCTTGGCTCGGGACGGTCGAGGTCGGGTCGATGTTGGTTACCACGGTCCGGTTGCTCAGGTCCTTGAATGCGGAAATGTCGATCGACTGAGCCTTGAAGATCCAGTTGGTGAACTGATAGCGCAGCACGTAATTTGTCGTCGTCGCCACCGACTTGTTGCGCACGCAGGTGCCGCTCGACGAGTTGTACGAGCGAAACGAATAGGTCGCGTAAGTCGTGTCGGCAGGCGGCGGACCACCCGAGACGATGACAGGGTTGCCGCCATTCGTCGGGTAGCTGTTCGTCCCGTAGTTGTTGCACTGGGTACGGGTGAGCGCGGAACCGTAAGTCTCGGTGGTAGCAGTCGGAGATCCGGTGGTGCCCACGTAGACCGGCGTATTGTAGAACGCGAGCGCGGTCTGGAACGGCTGACTGTCAGCGAAGTAGTTCGACGGGATCTGCCCCGCCGCGACGATGCCGCCCAGGTTCACCGTGGCGGTGAAGGGCACGAACCCGAAGCGGATGCGTGTGTTGGCCTTGTCGACCACGGCCCCGGCCACGGTCTTGTAGAAATCGCGGATCGCATTGCGCAGGCCGACGATCTTGGAATCGGGGCCGCTGTTGGAATAGCCATTGGTCGGCGTATCAGCCATCGAGCCGGTGGTATCGAGCACGAACATCACGTCGGCGCTCGCCATTTGCAGTTCGGCGCTGCACGCGACGGTGAGCGTGATGCTCTTGAACCCGAAAATGCCCATGATCACCGTCGGCATCTGGGTCGACGCGGTGCCGCTGACAGCACCGGTGCCGCTTGAGACCGTGGTGAAGTTGACGTTCTGCGAATTGGTGGCAAGCGGATTGAAGTTGAAGTTGAACATCTTGTTCGCCTTCGCCGTCTCCGAAGTGCCGTAGGTACCTGTCGTGGCCATCGCCTTGCGGCCCGCCAGCACACCCGCGTCGCAAGCGTTCTGCAGGCTGGTCTTGGTCATGTAGGCGCGTGCCATGTCGGTGCCGCTGCCCACGAGGCTGACGAGAAGGATGATCGTGGCAAGGGCAATGCCCATCGTCGTGCCTGCCGTATCGCGCAGCAGGCTTGCGATCAGCACACGCAGCGCGGCGCGGTTCTGGTCTACCGGTGCTTTCGATCGGCGCGGCATCTGGCGACAGTCCTCCAACAGCTGGGCCGTCGTCACCATGCACCGCAACCCCGCCGCAGCGGACGAAGCACGGGCACGAGTGTGACCCAATCTCAGTCCATGCGGGCGGATCGCCTTCCAAATCGTAAATTTGCGGAAAAAATCGCCACCGCACCCTTACGCAGGATACGCAAGCGCAGCGGGAGCAATGGTAAACACGCTGGTAGTGCCGGGCGGTGAATGCGCGCCGATTGCTCGCTGCAGGTTTGACAATATCGCCCGGAACGCAGAAAAACGGCGCAAGCCTCAAGATCAGCGCAGGACCGTGGCGCGCGATCGAAACCCGTGACGCTATCGCAGCCGAGGGACGACGTTCGTGAAATTGCTCGTGGTCGAAGATGACGCCGCTCTTGCGGAGGCTCTGCTTGCAGCCTTCGAGCGGGCGGATATCAACGCCGAATTCTGTGGTACTGGCCGCGGCGCGGCGGAACTCCTCGCGCTCTACGCCTTCGACGCTGCCGTGATCGACCGGGGCCTGCCGGACATGGACGGGCTCGACCTTCTGCGCGACGTGCGCCGCACCGGGAACCGCATCCCCGTCGTCATCCTCACCGCCCAGTCCGATGTAGCGTCACGGATCGATGGCCTAGATGCCGGGGCTGACGATTACCTCGGCAAGCCTTTCCTTTTTGCCGAACTGCGCTCCCGCCTCAACGCGGTGATGCGGCGCTCCGAACAGCGCCTGTCGAACACCATGCTCTGCGGCAACCTCGTCTACGATCTCGACAGCCGAGTGGTCAGCGTCGATGGCGCACCGGTCGACCTTTCTCAGCGCGAACGCACGTTGATCGAAGTCCTCATGCGATCACGGGGCCGGCCGCTCAACGCCGCCCAGCTCGAAGACCGCCTCTGCACCGCCAACGAAGCACTGACCGCCAACGCGCTTGAAGTGAGCATTCACCGCCTGCGCCGCAAGCTTGCGGCGGCAGGGTGCTCGGCCCGGATCGCGTGGCTGCGCGGCCTCGGCTACAGCCTCGAGGCAGCCGCGGCATGACCCGCAGCCTGTGGTCGCGCATCGTCTTCGCACAAGTCGCCGTCGCGCTCGCGCTGGCGCTCGGCCTGCCTATCGTGGTGCACCAGACGATCAACACGGTGGGCGACGACCTCACCGAGCGCTTCATGAGCGGCGAGGCGAGCCAGTATGCGGCGATGCTGGCGAACCCGCAGACGGGCAAGTCGATGGGCGGCCTGCACGGCGGCGCGGTCGCCATCTA
Source organism: uncultured Novosphingobium sp. (assembly GCA_964413325.1). Classification (GTDB taxonomy): domain Bacteria; phylum Pseudomonadota; class Alphaproteobacteria; order Sphingomonadales; family Sphingomonadaceae; genus Novosphingobium. The sequence continues at coordinate 184,540 of CAYPRK010000004.1, forward strand.
CATGGTGGCCGGGAGCCAGATCCGGCGGGTATCAGGCCCGCAGATCGCCGATATTGCGGACCTCACGCCTGCCCAGCTCGCGCGGCCGCTGTTCCTGCATGGCCGCTTTTCGGACTTTCTCACGCGCCCCCTGAACGCAGGGCAGACCCTGATCGTCGCCGAAGACCGCCGCCACCCCGCCGTGCTGCGCGACGATATCACCGCGCAGTTCCTCAGCCGCTTTGCCGTGATCGTGCTGGTCGCGCTCGTCTGCTCGACTTTGGCGAGCCTTGTCGCGGTGGGGCGGGCGATGCGGCCGATCCGGCAGGCGGCAAGCGATGCGCGGGCGCTTGACCCCATTCGCCCGGGCAAGGCGCGGCTGCGCGAGGATGTGGTTCCGACCGAGATCGTTCCGCTGGTCCACACCGCCAACGAACTGCTCGACCGCGCCGTCTCCGGCTACGAACGCGAGCGCGTGTTTTCGGCCACGGTGGCGCATGAACTGCGCACGGCACTTGCCACGATCAGCCTGAGGGCCGAACTTGTGGCCGATGGGGACGCGCGCGACAAAGTCGTCGAGGCGGTAGACCGGGCGAATGGGGTGATAACCCAGATGCTGGAGCTCCACGGGCGGGATGGCGAGCCAATCGCCGGCGATCCCCGCGCGGTCGCGGACGTCGCGGATGAGGTGGTCGAAAACCTCAAGCCCCTGATCGCATCCTCTGGCCATGGCGATATCAGCGTGGGCCGGATCGGTGCAGGCGCGGCCCTGCTCGCCCCGGAATCGCTCGTGCGGATAACGCTCACCAACATCGTCGAAAACGCGCTGCGCCACACCCCGCCGGATGCCACGATCACGATCACCTGCGATGATGTCGCCGCCACCGTGACCGTGGCGGACAGCGGGCCGGGCATCCGCATGCGCAGCGGTTCGGACGGGCGCCGGATCTATTCCCGCGCCGATGGCGGGCAGACCCACGGCTCCGGCCTTGGCATCGCGATCGTGACGCGGCTGATCGAATCCGCTGGCGGTGCGATCAGCTTTGGCACCAGCGAGGCAGGTGGGACCGCAGTCACGCTGCGTTACCCGGCGGCCTAACGCCGCTACTCGGCCTGCCCGTTCGCCTGATAGAGCGCTACCGTATCAACCAGCCGCGCCGCCCATGCCGCGCTGCGTTGCAGGCGCGCCTGCTGCACTGCCGCCTGCGCCTGGAGCAGCGTGAACGTGCCCACATCGCCGAGCTGCTGCTGGCGCTGGGTGAAGGTGTACGATTGCTCCGCCGCCGACAACGCGCGCACCGCAGCGTCCTCGGTGCGCGCATCGGCCTGCAGCCCGTTGATGGCATCCGAAACATCGACGAACGCCTGCAGCACCACGGTGCGGTATTGCGCCTTGCTTTCCTCCAGCAGCGCAACCGCCGCCTGCTGCTGGCGGCGCAGCGCGCCCGAATGGAACACCGGCGCGCTCACGCTGCCGATCAGCGACCAGAACGCGTTGCCGTCAGTGAACATGCTCGAAAACGCCTGCGCCGTGCCGCCCGCGCTCGCGCCGAGCATCAGCGAGGGGAACCGCGCAGCAACCGCAGCGCGGGCATCGGCAGCCGCGCCTTCGACAGCAGCCGCAGCGGCCTTCACGTCGGGCCGGCCCTGCACCACCGCAGCGGGAAGTGCGACCGGCACCTGCGGCGGCAGGGCGAGGCAAGTGCTGCCCGGCAGCGCAGGCAGAGGCTCACCCGGCGCGCGGCCAAGCAGCGCCGAAATCAGAGCGCGCTGATGGACTTCGCTGCGCTGCAGGGTCGGCAGCGCCCCTTCCTGCGCCGCGAGCGCGGCTTCCTGCGCGGCCACGTCGGCATCCCCGGCAGCACCGAGCGCGCGGCGCTGGCGGGTCAGCTCCAGCATCTCCCGCGCCGATTTGATCGAAACCTCGGTGGCGGCGATCTGGTCCTCGAGCGCCGCCCGGCTGACCGTGGCCACCACGAGATTGGCCGCCAGCGTCTGGCGCGCGGCGAGGAGGTGAGCCGCCGCAACCTTGGCCGCAGCCCGCGCCGACTGGCGCCGGGCGCGAAGGCCACCGAACAAGTCGAGCGGATAGCTCACCGAGACCTGAGCCGTCTGCAGCGAATAGAGCAACTGGTTGGCATCGGCGAGCGGCGACTGCAGCGAACTGGGGCTGCGCGTACGCTGGGCGGAGTAGGACACGTCCACGCCCGGACCCAGCGCCGCCGCGGCTACACCGGCCTGCGCGCGGGCGGCGCGCAGGGCGGCGTCGGCGGCGGCAATGTCGTTGCTTCCGGCAAGGCCCTGATCGACCAGCGTGTTGAGCTGATCGCAGCCGAACTGTGTCCACCACGCGCGCGGCGTCGTTTCGCCAACCGCGAAAGTCTGCGCCGGAACAACGCCTCCGCCGGCAGTCGTGGTCGGCGCAGAGGCCCCGGCGACAGTGGGCAGCGGTGCGGTAGCAGTCGGATCACCGATCCCGGTGCAGCCAGCCACCAGCAAGCATGCCGCAAGGGGGAGCGCAAGACGCAGGCGGAGCATCAGGCCGGCTCCCCTTCGTCAGTATGGTGGCCGATATCGCGTCCATGCGCCCCGCGATCTTCCGGCGGCAGGTGCAGCGAGAAGCGCTCGACGAGGGCGGGCAGCACCAGCAGGATCAGCAGCGGTGCCAGCGTCATGCCGCCGACCACCACGAGCGCCAGCGGTTTCTGCACCTGACTGCCGATCCCGTTCGACAAGGCCGCAGGCAGCAGGCCGATGGCGGCGACCAGGCAGGTCATCAGCACTGGCCGCATGCCGTTTGCCGTTGCGCGACGGACGGCTGCGTACCGCCCCGCGCCATCATCGACGACCTGGTTGAACGTCGTGACGATCAGGATGCCGTCCATCACCGCAATGCCAAACAGCGCGACAAAGCCTATCGCGGCCGAGATGCTGAACGGCGTGCCGGTGAGTGCCAGAGCCAGCACACCCCCGACAACCGCCATGGGGATCGCAGAGAAGGCCAGCAACGTGTCGCGCACCGAACCGAAGTTCGCGTAGAGCAGGATCAGGATCAGGATCAGGCTGATCGGCACGACGATCTCCAGCCGCGCGATGGCGTTCTGCAGGTTGTCGAGCTCACCCGCCCATTCGAGGTGGTAGCCCGCCGGGATCGTGACATGCTTGGCGATGCGCGCCTTCGCCTCACCCACTGCGCTGCCCAGATCGCGCCCGCGCACGCTGAACTTGATCGGGATGTAGCGTTCCTGATGCTCGCGGTAGATGAACGAGGCACCGGTGGTCAGGCGGATGTTTGCGACTTCCGAAAGCGGCACCTGGATCTGGCCGCTGCCGCCAGGTGCCGGGGCGCCCACGGTGATGCGGCGGATGGCTTCGAGCGAGCCGCGCTGGTCGGCGCGCAAGCGCACAACGATCGGGAAATGCCGGTCGGTCCCGGGCTCATAGAGCTGCGCCACGCTGCTTCCGCCGATGGCGGCAGCAACCGTCTGGTTAATATCGTCGGGCGTCAGGCCATAGCGCGAGGCACGGGCGAGATCGACGTCGATCCGCACCGTCGGCTGGCCAAGCGACTGGAACACGCCGAGGTCCTCGATGCCCTGAACCTTGGCCATCTGCGCCTTGATCGCGTCTGCGGTCTTCTCGAGCGTGGCAAGGTCAGGGCCATAGAGCTTGATCGAGTTTGCCCCCTTCACGCCGGATGCGGCTTCCTCGACGTTGTCCTCGATGATCTGCGAGAACGAGAAATCGACCCCCGGATAGCGCTCGCCCAGCTTGTGCGACATCTCATCGACCAGCTTTTCCTTGGTCATGCCCGAAGGCCACTCGCTGGCGGGCTTAAGCGGGACAAAGTATTCCGCGTTGAAGAAGCCGGTCGCATCGGTGCCGTCATCGGGCCGGCCGTGGGCGGAGAGGACCGACACGGTCTCCGGGAAGCTCGCCAGATCGCGGCGGATCGCGTTGACGACCGGCTGCCCCGCCTCAAGGCTGATCGAGGGCGGCAGGCTGGCGCGGATATAGAGGTTGCCCTCCTCCAGATGCGGCAGGAACTCGATACCAAGCGAGCGGACGCCGATCCCGGCAACGACCAGCGCGATCGCGGCGCCGCCGAAGGTGAGCACGCGGTTGGCCTGCGCGAAGGCCGCTGCCGGTTCGTAGAGACGGCGCAGCCAGGCCACCAGCTTGGTCTCGACCTCGGACAGCTGGTCGGGCAGCAGGATCGCGGACAGCACCGGCGTCACCGTGAAGGTCGCGATGACGCCGCCGGTGATCGCATAGGCGTAAGTTTTCGCCATCGGCCCGAAGATGTGGCCCTCAACCCCGGTCAGCGTGAACAGCGGCAGGAAGCTTGCGATGATGATCGCGGCGGCGAAGAAGATGCCCCGGCTTACTTCGGACCCGGCATGGAGGATCGCGCTCATCCGGCTGGCCGGGCTGAAATGCCCATGGCCGGATTCCACCGCGACGGATCGCTCGACCATGTGGCGGAAGATGTTCTCCACCATGATCACGCTGGCATCGACGACAAGCCCGAAATCGAGCGCACCGACCGACAGCAGGTTGGCGCTTTCGCCCTGCGCGACAAGGATCAGCACCGCGATGGCCAGCGCGAAGGGTATCGTCGCCGCGACGATCAGCGCGCTCCTGAGGTTGCCGAGGAATATCCACTGCAGGCCGAAGATCAGGATGATCCCCGCCATCAGGTTCTCGAGCACCGTGTGGGTCGTCAGGCGGATCAGGTCCGAACGGTCATAGACGCGTTCGAGGTGCACGCCCGGCGGCAGAATGCCCGAGGCGTTGATCTCCGCCACTTCCTTCTGCACCGCGAGGATCGTCGGCATCGACTTGGCGCCGCGCTGCATCAGCACGATGCCTTCGACGATATCATCGATCCCGTTGTACCCGGCGATGCCAAGGCGCGGCAGATTTCCGATCGAGACTTGCGCCACGTCCTTGAGCAGGACCGGCGTGCCGCCCGCCGTGCCGACCAGCACGTTCTCGATAGCAGAAGGCGACTGGATCAGGCCGACGCCGCGCACGATGGCCGCCTGCGAGCCGAAATTGATCGTCTGCCCGCCGACATTGCTGTCGCTCTTGGCCAGCGCCTGCATCACCTGCGCCGTGGTCACGCCGTGCGCCACCAGCCGGTCGTTGTCGACCGTCACCTGATAGGCGCGCAGCTTGCCGCCCCACCCGGTCACGTCTGCTACGCCCGGAATCCGCTTGAACCGGCGCTGCAGGATCCAGTCCTGCAGGGTCTTGAGGTCCATCGGCGAATAGCCGTCGGGCGCAACGATGCGGTAACGATAGATCTCGCCGATCGGGCTCGTCGGCGAAAGCGTCGGCTGTGCTCCGCCCGCCAGCGGTGGCAGCTGGGCGAGGCGATTGATCACCTGTTGCTGGGCTTCCTGGAACGTCAGGTCATAGCTGAACTGGACCTTCACGTCGGACAGGCCGAACAGCGAAATCGCGCGCACCGTGGTGAGATGCGGAATGCCCGCCATCGCCACTTCGATCGGCACGGTGACGTTGCGCTCCATTTCCTCGGCGGAAAGGCCCTGCGTCTGCGTCACGATCTCGACCATCTGCGGAACCGGGTCGGGATAAGCCTCGATATTGAGCGCGGCAAAGCCGAAGCCGCCCGCGACCAGCACCGTCACGAAGACAGCAACGATCAGCAGCCGCTGCCGCAGCGCAAAACGGAGCAGGCGGTTCATTTGCCGAGCCCCGCCTCGTTCACGAAGAGCGCACCAGCCGTGACGATGGTCTCGCCGCCGCGCAGACCGCTCAGGATCTCGATGCGGCCGTTCTGATCCTCACCAGTGCGGACCTGCCGGCTGGCGAGGCGCCTGTCCGGCCGCAGCAGCCACACCCGCGCGCTGTCGCCTTCATGGATCACCGCCGTCGAGGGGACGAGGATGCGCGAGCCGCTGCTGAAATGCTGGATCGAGAAGCTGGCGAACATCTGCGGCTTGAGTGCGCCATCGGGGTTCGCGATAGTTGCGCGCACCGGCAGGCGATGGGTCATGGGATCGAGACCCGCGCCGACAAGATCGATCACCGCGCTGAACTTGCGCCCCGGCCACGCCGGGGTGACGACGTCCACCTTGTCGCCGACATGGACGCCCGAGGCATCGCTTTCCGCGATCTGCGCCTGCAACCACACGCGCGAGGCATCGGTGATCGTGAAGACCGGCTTGTCGCCGCCCACACCCACGTACTGGCCGGGCGAGACATCGCGCAGCGCGACGGTGCCGGAGATGGGCGCATGGAAGGTGGTCACTTCGTGCAAGCCGCTGACTTCGCGCACCGATTCCAGCCGCTGGATCTCGCCAGCGGACTTGCCGAGGATAGCGAGCTTGTCACGCGAGGCGCCCACAGCCGCTTCCGCGCTGCGCTCCTGCGCCTCCGCGGCGGCCAGATCGGTCATCGCCTGCTGGTAGTCCTTGCGCGCGCCGCCCGCAGTCTCGACCAGTGCTTTCGCCCGCTCGGCATTGCGGCGGGCATTGAGCAGGGCCGCCTGCGCCGAGCGCCAGGTTGCCTCGGCCGAGAACAGCGTGTTGCGCGCGTCGACGAAATCCGTGGTGCGGATCGTCAGCAGGGGCTGGCCCGCGGTGACGACTTGTCCCGCATCGACCAGCACTTTCATCACTTGTCCGGAATAGGGCAGCAGCACAGGCGTGCTGAGATCGCCGTCAGCCACGATCGAGCCCGAAGCCGTGGTGATCTGCTCGGCAACGCCCGAGCCCACCTTTTCGAAGGATAGCGTCGCCAGCTGGGCCTGCGTCGGGCGGAACGTGCCCGGCGGATCAACCGGCGGCTGCTGCGGCGCAGGCGTGAGCAGCATCGAAACCAGCCAGGCGACCACTGCCAGCACGGCGAGGCCGGCGACCGCGAAACCGAGCAGGCGGACTTGCTGCCGAGCAGGCAGTCGCTGCGCGATGGGGAGAGTATCTTCGGAATGTGTGGAGGACATTAGGCAGCACCTGAGCAAGTGCCGAGCCCATAGGCCGGGCCACTTACAAGTGCCTTACAATGAAACTTGGGTCAAACCCAACGTGTGACAAGCACGGTATGCAATGCACTGCAAAGTACTGATTTCACGGCCACCTCAGACTTTCGAGTGCGAGCAGCCCTGCAAGGCATATCGGCGGCGCAACAGTCATCCGGTCAAACTTGCAGTGCCAGACCCAGCGGACCCGCAGCGACAACCGGAAACTGGCGCACCACCGCAATTAACTAGGGACATCTGCTTATAATATTCGTATTTTGCTGGCGCTTGGGGGGCGTATTGCCATGCGGGTGGCAGTTGGACTCATGTATCGACAGAAATGCCTGATGGCAGCCGTCGGCGGCGCCCTGATCGCCGTTCCGGGGAAGCCGTGTGCCCAGACCACGGGCGAGATCCCGCAGCCCGCCCACCCGCCAACCCTGGGCGACCAACCAGACAAGCCCATCCTAGTGATCGGGCTGCAGTCCTCACTGCTCGAGGCGCTGGAAACGCGGCGCCGGTCTACAGTGCTGATCGAAACCATCGCACTGGAAGACATCGCCAGGACCTCCGGCACCAACATTGCCGAGACGCTAGATCGCCTGCCCGGCGTCAGGCTGAGCCGCGATGCGACGGGTGAAGGCGTGCAGATCTCGATCCGTGGGCTGGGGCCGGAATTCGCGCGGGTGCTGCTCAACGGCGCGCCGCTGCAAGTGGCGTCCGATGGCGGCACCAATGGCGGATCACGCGGACGCGGGGTCGATCTCGACATTCTCCCTGCCGAATTCTTCGCGCGCGGCGATGTGATACTCGCCAGTTCAGCGGGGCTGCCGGAAGGCGGCATCAACGGCACGGTCAACTTGCGCACACTGCACCCCTCCGACCGGGGCGGCTTCAGCATCTCGGCTACCGGGCAAGCGCAATATTCCGCCGCCAACCACAAGGTCGCCCCGCGCGGATCGCTGATTGCCAGCTGGTCGGGCGAGCGGTTCGGCCTCCTCGCCGGCGTTTCGGTGCTGGAGGCGGACCAGCGGCTCGACGGGTTCGAGACGATCGGCTGGACTGACGCCAATGTGTCGGCCTGCGGCCCCGCCTGCCGCCTGCCCGGCGATACCGGCAACGGCTTCAGCTATGCCTCGCTCGTGCCGTCCAATACCGGGCATGGTCTGCGCCCCGGCGATCCGGTCGATCTGGTCGGCACGTCCGGTCTCTCGCTGCCGCAGATCAGCGCCGCGCTGCTGCCCCGGCTCGCGCGCCAGCTGGCGCTGACCGGCAAGCGGCGGCGGGCAGCAGCGCTTGCCTCGTTCGAATGGCGCCCCAGCGACCGCCTGCACGTCACGCTCGACGGGACTTACGCGCAGGCGACGCGGCGCTACGAGCGGCTAGGCATGCAATGGTACGTCCGCAATTCCGGGCCGGGCAAGACGCCGCAATCGACCGGCGGCATGGTGCCCATCGGCCTGACCGTAGACACCAATAGCGTCGTCACCTCGGGCCTCTTCGCCAATTCCGCATTCCTCGCCGAAGAGACGCTGACCGATCAGGACACGCACTTTCATGCCATTGGCGGCGAGGCATCGTGGCAGATCGCGGATACCATCCGCATCGAAGCGCAGGGGAGGCTGACCCGCAGCAGCTTCAACCGCGAGCAACCGACGTTCCTGTTCCAGACGCCGATGCAATCGGGCATCGATGTCACGTTCGACAACCGCACCAATCCGCGCCAACCCATCGTCACAGCCAATCGCGATCTCGGCGATCCGGGGCTCGGCTGGCAGTGGTCGCGCCTCAATATCCAGAACATCGCGCGCGAGACGCGGACAGACAATGCCCGGATCGATCTGACCTGGGGCAGCGAGCGCTTGAACCTGAAGCTCGGCGGTTCGTACGACTTCGCCCAGCGGATGATCCGCTCCTACGACAACAGCGCCGAATATCAGCTTGCCGTCTGCGGAGCGAGCTGCGCGGGGATCACCGGCAGCGTCCCCAACACGGCGCTCGCGAACTATCTGAAGCGCGCGCCGATCACCGACTTCGGTCATCTCGCCAGTGGTCCAGTGGGCTACACCAGCTTCATCGCGCCTGATTTTGCGAAGCTCAAGGCAGCGACCGGCTATCAGGCGTTCAGCGATGCGGCGCCGCTCGCCACGACGCAGGTCGGCGGCAATCCGCCGGGCGACATCGGCGAACGCATGCTCGCCGCCTATGGCGAGGCCAACGGCACCCTCACCCTCGCCGGACGCAAGTTGGCATTCAACGCCGGGCTGCGCCGGGTCGATACGCGGCAGGACGTGACCGGCGTCGCGCTGCTCGATGGCAAGGTCGTCGAAATCCCGGCGCGGCGCCGCTATGGCAACTGGCTACCCTCAGCCAATCTCCGCGCCGAACTGACCCGCCGGCTCACCCTGCGCTTCGCCTTCGCACGGACATTGACGCGGCCCGATCCCTCGCTGCTGCTGCCAAGCACGGTCTTCACCGATTCCTCGGCGCAGATCGCGGCGGCAGGCAATCCTGCGCTACGACCCTACACGTCACGCAACTTCGACCTCGCGCTCGAATGGGCGACCGGGGGGATCGGCTCGGTCCGCCTCGCCGCGTTTTCGCGCAGTATCGACGGGTTCACGGTGGTGCAGTCCGATCAGGTCACCTTCGGCTCACTCGGCATTCCCTTCGCGGCGCTCTCCTCCACCCAGCAGAACGTGCTGAACGACCGCTCGTTCCAAACCGGCGTGCCGGTAGCGCAGCTGCCCGTCTCGCTCACTCGTCCGGTCAACTTGCAGAGCCTGCTGATCCAGGGGCTCGACTTCGGCCTGACCTCGCCGCTCGACCGGCTGCTCAAGGGGGCCGGGGTGAACCTGACCGCGAGCTATCTCGACCAGAACTCGGATTCCGGCCTTGTCGCGCCGGGGGTTCCGCAGTGGTCGGCAGCCGCGGAGCTATTCTACGAGCGCGGACCGGTCTCGGCGAGCGCCCGTTATGATTGGAGTGGCAGGTTCGTCGCCGCCAACGGCCCGCTCAACGGGCTCGACCTTGCGCAATATGCCGATCCGCGCGGCCAGCTCGATCTCTCGCTGATCTACCGGGTGCGCGTCGGGCGGTGCCACTGCCAGCTCACGGCCAGCGCGCTCAATGTGAACAACGCCCCGCTGCGCACCACGCTGGGCTACGCCAATGCCCCGTTCTCGGTCTATTATCCGGGGCCGCAAGTCCTGCTCGGGTTCGGCGCGCGCTTCTGAAGCGTCAGAACTTGAAGGCCGTTTCCACGCCCGCCATTCCGATGGTCTTTGCAGCGCCGGTGTCGCGCATGAACGCGCCCGGAGTGAACAGCGAAAGCGAGGCGCTGCAATTGAGCAGCGGATTGATCTGCCAGCTGGCCACGAGTTCCGCCTGATTGCCGATATGCCGGGCGCGGCTGCCACCAGCGGCGCGGAGCAGCTGGCCCGGCACGTCGTAGATACCGTCGCCCACCGTCTCGCGCCAGAACGCCGCGCTGGACAGTTCGAGCGTCACCTTGGGCCCGAGGCTCACGTCGATGCTGGGATGCACGTTGATGATATTGCGCGGCCCGATCGGGGTCAGCTCGCCGAAATAGCGCCCCTTGGGAAACAGTGCGTTGAACGTGCCGAGCGTGCCATCCTGCGGATCACGGTCCCCGCTGGCGATATTGGCGCGCAGGCGCAGGCGCGGCTGCAGGCGCATATGCGGAAAGCTGATCGCGGTCTCGGTCGCCTGCGACCACGCGCGGATGCGCTTGCCGGCAAAGCTGCCGCGCTGGATCATCGTCTCCCAGTTCCATGAAAACCGACCACGCTTGCCGAACAGGCGCAAGCCGAACGTGTCCCGCGCTTCCGCATCGGAGATACCGCCAAACCGTGCGACATGATTGCGATAGCCCAGCCAGTAGAGGTCCGCATTCGCCCCGCCGCCAAGCGCCAGCGTGGCATAGACGCCGTCCAGCCGCCGCGTGTCAGAGGTGCGATCGTCGAAATCACCCAGCCCCACCTGCACCGGCCGAACATGGAAGCCATCGAGCCGCAGCCGGCCTCGGGTGGCGATCACTCGCACACCGTCGAACGCCTGCGGGATATTCGGCCCATAGCGCAGCCCGACCAGCCGCTCCGAACCGAGCGAGATCAGCGAACGCCCCCCGCGCACCGTCAGCGTGCCCGTCTCCCGCGAACCAAGCCGCAGGTCGGCAAAGGCCTGCAGCATATCGAGCCCCGTCTCGTCCGCAGGCCCCTTCTGCCCGGTGAGTCCCCGGGTGTACCCGGCAATCGGCTGGACAAAGGCCCTGACCGGCCCTGCCTGCAGATCGACATAGGGCATGGCCCGCAGCCAGAGGTAACCGTTGTCCGGCTCGTTACCCCACAGCGGATTGTCGAACCCTTCGTAGCGCGCGCGCATCTCGATCCCGAAGGTCGCATGGACATCGCCCGCATCGTCGAGCTTGAGGAATTTCAGCCCCTCAAGGCCGGGCTTGCCCGCATTGGCGGACCAGTCCTCGTCGAAACGGACATTGGTTCGCTGGACCGGTGCCGCATGAACCGCCGTACCCACGAGCAGCAGGGCCGCGTAGAGGACCCTCCGCGCGCTCACCGCTGCAGGTCTGCCATCAGCGGATGGCGCGCGAAGATCAGCGTGCCGATCAGGATGAGCGCCGCAGTGAACGTCAAGGTCGCCGCCAGACCGACATGGAGCACCAACAGCGCGCCGATCACCGCGCCGCCGAAGATCGAGGCAACTGCACCGAGGCGTGTCGGCAGGTTGGTCGCCGGTCCTGCCGCGAGCCGCGAGTCCGAAGCGATTCCGGTGATCGTCAGCGTCAGAACTGTCGTCGTCAGATCGGGGACCTTGAGCTGGCGCACCACCGCATTGCGGAAGCCCATCGCGCTCGACAGCAGCGCGAGGATCGCCGCCAGCTTCCAGATCGGCTCGGTCCGGCCCGCGTCGTAGCCTGAGGAAACGAGCGCAGCGAGCAGCAACAGAACGGTCTCGATCCCGGCGGCCACCACCAGCCAATCGCGCAGCAAATGCGCGCCGCGTGTCCGCCAGATCCGCCCGGCTACTGTCGCCCCGACGATGAAACCGGCCAGCGCAACGACGAATGGCAGCGGCGAAAAGCCCGGCGCACCCGCCACGGCAAAGGCGAGAAACACCACATTGCCAGTCATGTTGGCGGTAAACACCTTGTCGAGGCACAGGATGCTTGCCGCATCGAGCATCCCGGTTGTCCCCGAGAGCAGGAGCAACAGCCGCAGCACCGGCGCGGGTGTCTTGAGCGAAACGGTCGGCTGGCTGGCCATGACGCTAGATGTTCTCCCCGTATCCACGGCGCGCGGCTATCATAGCCACGAGGATGAATGCGCCAACAAGGCCGAGATGCTCGAAAAAGGCATTGGTTGCGCCAAACCGCTCCGGCCCGGCCATGGTCCAGAAGGCATTGGCCTTGATCGCGGCAAGCAGGGTGAACACGCCGAGCATGCCCGCGCCCAGCCAGACGAGCCTTCCGCTCAGGATCAGCAGCGGCCCGGCGATCTCGACGGCTATGGTCAGCGCCGCCCAAAACGCGGGCGGGTTCATCCCGAAGTGGGCCTGTTCGGCGACTGCGCCGGGCCAATCGGTGAGCTTTGCCGCCGCGCCGATCAGATAGGCACTGACCAGCAGGAGCCGGGCAAGGAACCACACCGGCGGCCATTCCAGCAGCCGGTGGATCACGCGCGGTGCGGCGGCAGCCATATCAGACCGCCCAGCACCCACAGCCAAGCGCGCCCCAGAAGCTCTGGACATCGGCCGCCGGGGCCGCCGTACCCAGCGCGCGGGCGTGATCGTGGCCATGCACCGCGCAGGCCGAAGCGCAGCCGCAGGCAGAGGCCATCTTCTGCGCCGTCTCGGGCTCACGGTAATAGCCGCCGAAGGTCTTTACCGGCGACCAGTCCGGCATGGGCGCCGGCAGCGCAGGGGCAATACCGGCGTAGTCGCCCTCTCCGTGGACGACCTTGCCGCCAAGCAAGGTAAGTACGGCGCGGATATGCGGAATGTCGTGTTCGGGCACGGCGAAGTAGTCCGCCGAGAGCAGCACGAGATCGGCAAGCTGGCCCGCCTTGATCTGGCCCTTCTTGCCCACCTCGCTCGAAAACCAGGTGTTCTCGTGCGTCCACATCGCCAGCGCCTTCTCGCGGCTGACCCGGTTGGCGCCGGGATAGAGCGAAAGGCCGCCAACCGTGCGCCCCGTCACCAGCCACGAGAGCGAGACCCACGGGTTGTAGCTCGCCACGCGCGTCGCGTCGGTGCCGCCGCCTACGGGCAAGCCAGCTGCGATCATGCGCGCGATCGGGGGCGTCCGCTCGGCGGCGCGATGGCCGTAGCGCTCGACGAAGTACTCGCCCTGGTAGGCCATGCGGTGCTGCACCGCGATTCCGCCGCCCAGCGCCGCGATCCGGTCGATGTTGCGGTCGCTGATCGTCTCGGCATGGTCGAAGAACCAGTTGATACCGGTCAACGGAACGTCGCGGTTGACCTTCTCGTAGACATCGAGCGCGCGGCCGATGGTCTCGTCGTAAGTCGCATGGAGCCGCCACGGCCAGCGATGCTCGGCCAGCAGGCGGATGACCGGTTCGAGATCACCTTCCATCGAAGGCGGCATATCGGGCCGGGCGACGCGGAAGTCCTCGAAATCGGCGGCGGAATAGACCAGCATCTCGCCCGCGCCATTGTGACGATAGGTGTCGTCCCCCTGCCCCGGCTTGACCTGTTTCACCCAGCCAGCAAAGTCGGCCAGTTCCTCCTTCGGCTTCTGCGTGAAGAGGTTGTAGCTGATCCGCACGGTCAGCTGCCCTTCGGCGTGGAGGTGCTCGATCACGCGGTAATCGTCGGGATAGTTCTGGAAACCGCCGCCCGCATCGATCACGCTGGTCACGCCGAGCGAATTGACCTCACGCATGAAGTGGCGGGTCGAATTGATCTGGTAGTCCTCGGGCAGCTTCGGCCCCTTGGCGAGCGTCGAATAGAGGATTGTCGCATTGGGCTGGGCCAGCAGCAGCCCGGTGGGATTGCCTCCCGCATCGCGCACGATCTCGCCGCCCGGCGGGTTGGGCGTATCCTTGCCGTAGCCGACCACCCGCAGCGCGGCAGCATTAAGCAGCGCGCGGTCGTAGAGGTGGAGGATGAACACCGGCGTATCGGGCGCGACTGCGTTGAGTTCGGCCAGCGTCGGCAGGCGTTTCTCGGCGAACTGGTGCTCGGTGAAGCCGCCCACCACGCGCACCCATTGCGGCGCGGGGGTGCGGTCGACCTGCGCCTTGAGCATGGCCATCGCGTCGGCCAGCGTGGGCACGCCGTCCCAGCGCAGTTCCATGTTGAAGTTCAGCCCGCCGCGGATGATGTGCATATGGCTGTCGATCAGGCCGGGGATCAGGCGGCGACCTCCCGCATCGATCATGGCCGCATCGGGCGCTGCGGCGCGCACTTCGGCCTCGCTTCCCGCCAGCAGGATCCGTCCATCGCGGATGGCAACAGCTTCGGCACGCGGATTGGCCCGGTCGAGCGTGGTGACGAGCGCGTTGTGGATCACGATATCTTTGATCATCGCAGCGTTCCTAACGGGGGCAGCACGCAGACCACCGGGCAATAGCGAGAGCGCCGCCATGCCGCCCATCCCTGACAGCGCGCCGCGCCGGGTCGCCGTCATGGCTGATGCGGCGGCGGCGCGGCGGGTTCGGAGGCAGGCGGCAGCCCGGTCACGCGGGCGGCGCAATTCTTCTTCCAGAAGGCGACGACCTCCTGCCCACGAAGCACCTGCATCGCCAGCGGTACAGCCTGTTCGCCCAGCAACATGCCGAGCAATCCGAGCAGCGCGATCGCGGGAGGGGCAGGCGATCGCGTGCCGAGCAGGCTGTAGATGGCGCCGACCATGAGGCCGATGCCGAGGGCGAGGAGGTAGGGCTTCATGGGCAGGAGGCCTCCCGGGCCGGGCAGGGAGGGCGGGTTAGTGCCCGGCGGGGTGCGGCGCCTCGTGCGGGAACGACGCGCGCTGCGGTGCCTTGTGAACCATGGTGTAGGCGTAATCGACGCCCATGCCGTAAGCGCCGAAGTGCTCGCGGACGATGTTCATCACGCCGTCATAGGTTTCGCGCTTCGCCCAATCGCGCTGCAGTTCGAGCAGGGCGTTGATCGTGGTCAGCGGGTGGGCACCGGCCTGTTCCATCCGCCGGATCGCGGCCTCATGCGCTTCGGGCGAAGTGCCGCCTGAGGCATCGGTGACGAAGTAGATCTCGAAGCCTTCCTCGATCGCGCAAAGCGTCGGGAAAAGCAGGCAGGCTTCGGTCCACAGCGCGGCGATGACGAGCTTCTTGCGGCCGCTCGCCTTGACCTGCGCGACGAGTTCATCCGAATCCCACGAGTTCATCGAGGTGCGCTCGATCGGCTTCTGCTGCACCACGTCCATCAGTTCGGGCCAGATGTAGCCCGAGAAGGACTCAGTCTCGACTGCAGTGATGATCGTCGGCACGCCGAACAGCTTGGCGGTCTTGGCGAGCGCGACGGTGTTGTTCTTGAGCAGCTGGCGGTCGATGCTGGTGACGCCGAAGGCCATCTGCGGCTGATGATCGATGAAGATGAACAGGCAGTCGTCGGCATTGATCAGTTTCTGGGATCGGAAGGACATGGTTTTGCTCCTGCGGGGAGAGGGGTGGGCTGGTCAGTGCGCCTGGAGATGGGCTTCGAGGAACCAGAGCTGCTTGTCGGTCTCGCGCGAGATCTGGGTGAACAGGTCCGCCGTATCGGCGTCGCCGATCTCGCTGGCCTGATCGATCGCCTCGCGCGCGGCCTTGCCAAAGGCGCCAAGGCTGCCGGCGAGCGCCTTGAGGTGCGCCTCGCCGCCGCTGGCTTCCAGTGGATAGCCATAGAGCGTCGAGTTCGCGGCCGTCGTCGCGATGCGCCCGTCTGCCACGTGGCCGAGCGTGGTGATCCGCTCTGCCAGCAAGTCGACGAAATCCTCGATCTCGCCGTGCAGACGGTCGAACAGTTCGTGGAGCTGGAGGAAGTGCGGGCCCTTGACGTTCCAGTGCGCCTGCTTGGCCTGCGCTTCGAGGTCGAGCGCGTCGGACAGGCGGGCCTGCAGCAGCGCGCAGGCCTCCTTGCGCACGTGCTCGGAAAGGTCGATTCGGCTGGTGTAGCTCATCGCACTCACGCCTTGATGAACGCGAGGATGTCGGCGTTGATCACCTCGGGATGCGTCGAGGCCATGCCGTGCGAGAGGCCGGGATAGGTCTTGAGCGTGCCGTGCTTGAGCAGCTTGATCGCAGCATGGGCAGAAGGCCCGATCGGCACGACCTGATCATCCTCGCCATGCTGCAGCAACACCGGCACCGTGATCGCCTTGAGATCCTCGGTGAAATCCGTTTCCGAGAAGGCCTTGATGCAATCGTAGAGCGGCTTCGCCCCGCCCGACATGCCCTGGCGGAACCAGTTGTCGATCAGGCCCTGGCTGACCTTCGCACCGGGGCGGTTGAAGCCGTAGAACGGCCCGCTCGGCACATCGCGGTAAAGCTGCGCGCGGTTGGCGATATGCGCCGCACGGAAGCCGTCGAAGAACTCGATGGGAAGGCCATCCGGGTTGGCGGCGGTCTTGAGCATCAGCGGCGGCACCGCGCCGATCAGCACGGCCTTCGCCACGCGGCCCGCCTTGGCGCGGGCGACATAGCGCGCCACTTCGCCGCCACCGGTGGAATGGCCGATATGCACCGCACCGCGGAGGTCGAGGTGATCGGTCAGCTCGGCAACGTCGGCTGCGTAGGTGTCCATCTCGTTGCCGCTGAAGCTCTGGCTCGAACGGCCGTGGCCGCGCCGGTCATGTGCGATCACGCGGTAGCCGGCCTGGAGGAAGACCATCATCTGGTTGTCCCAGTCGTCCGCAGTGAGCGGCCAGCCGTGGTGGAACACGATCGGCTGCGCGGTCTTGGGGCCCCAGTCCTTGTAGAAGATCGTGGTGCCGTCCTTGGTGGTGATCGTCCCGGTGCTCATGGTGCTGTCTCCTGCGTGTTTCGGTGATCCGGCAGCGGCGGCCGCAAGTGCGTGGCCGGGCAAGGCTGCCAGAACGGCGCCGGCGCTGGTGCCGGCAAGAAAGGCGCGGCGGTCGATCCCGCCGGGGTCGGATTGTTCGGTGTCCATGGCGGCGGTTCCCCCGTTGCGATGCCAGCCAAGAATGCGCCGCTGCCACCCCGCCGGAAACACCCGGACGGGGGGATCTTCAGCCCGCTTTTGAGTGGCTACCAACATGGGATTGCACGTGTTATCCGTGGCTTGGCGGCGGGAACCGACGGAAGTCTGCGCCTCGCCGCGAGGGAACAGCCGCATGCCAACCGCGCCGGACAAGCCGATCCGCATCCTGATCGCAGACGATCACCCGCTCCTGCGCGAGGGTGTGGGCTCGGTCATCGCGCTGCAGGATGACATGGAGATCGCGGGCGAAGCTGCCACCGGGCACGAGGCCGTCGAACTCTATCGCCAGTTGCGCCCCGATATCGTGCTGATGGACTTGCGCATGCCTGAAATGAGCGGCGTGGAAGCCATTGGCGCGATCCGGGCCGAGGCGCCCGAGGCGCGGATCATCGTGCTCACCACTTATTCCGGCGATGCCAAGGCGCTCGAAGCGATGCGCGAGGGCGCCTCCGGCTTCCTCCTCAAGAGCAGCCTGCGCCGCGAATTGCTGGGCGCGATCCGCACCGTCCACAAGGGGCAGCGCCATCTGCATCCCGACGTCGCCCACGAGATTGCGCTCCACGCGATCGAGGATCCGCTGAGCACGCGCGAGGTAGAGATCCTGCAGATGATCGCCGCCGGCCATGCCAACAAGCAGGTCGCGTGGCGGCTCGGCGTGGCAGAGGAAACGATCAAGTCCAACATCAAGAGCATCTTTTCCAAGCTCAATGTCAGCGACCGTACCCATGCGGTGACGACTGCCGCCAAACGGGGCATCATTGACCTTTGACGCGGCCCTACGGCGCTGGGCAGTACTGCAGACAGCGAAGGCCGCAATCCTCCTGCTCCTCGCATTGTGCCCCACGCCATCGTGGTCCACCCCCGCCCCTGGCGGCGAGGCGATGCGCGGCTTCGCGATCAGCCACTGGTCGCTTGACGAAGGCGCGCCGAGCCGGATCAACGCGATCACCCAGTCGGCGCACGGCATGCTGTGGATCGGCGGGGTGGACGGGCTCTACCGTTTCGATGGCATGTCGTTCGAGAAAGTGGGCGGCACCCGGCGCATGGTCGTCTCTGACCTCCATGTCGCGCGCTCGGGCGAGATCTGGGTGGGCCTCGCGCGCGGGCAGGGCCTGCTCGTCTATCGCGGCGGGCAGCTCAAGTCGGCGGGCATGCCGGGCACCTCGCGCGAGGTGAACGATATCATCGAGGACCGCAGCGGCGCGATCTGGGTGGCGCGCGGCGGCCGGGGCGTGCGCTCGCTCGCGCGCTATGCCGGCGGACACTGGCAGGAATTCGATGCCAGTTCGGGCCTGCCCGAACAGCAGGTGTGGAACCTCCTCGCCGCGCGCGACGGCACGCTGTGGGTCGTGCTCGAACGCGCGCTGTTTCGCCTGCATCCCGGTAGCACCCGCTTCGAACCGACGAGCCTTCCCATCGTCCCGCGCTCGAGCCTTGCCGAAGATGCGGCTGGCGGTATCTGGCTATCGGACCGCACCGGAACCCGGCGCATCGCCACGAGCGGCGCGGGTCCGATCACTACTGGCCGGTACTTTCCCCACGACGAACCCGCTGGCGGCACCCGCTCGCTGTTCGACCGCCATGGCGACATCTGGGAAGCCACCTGGAGCGACGGACTCGTCCGCGTGATCGATCCCCAGCGTCCCGGGGGAGCGGCGCATGTTGCGCGGCTCGGCATGGCCGACGGGCTCCTGTCCAGCCAGACCCGCGCGATCTTCGAAGACCGCGAGGGCAATATCTGGGTTGGCACCGAGTTGGGCCTCAACATGCTGCGCCGGGTGCCGATCCGCGTCGCGACCGGGATTCCGGTCAATTCCTACAGCTCCTACCGGCTCGCGCTGGCAGGCGATGGCGCGGTCTATGCCGCCGAGGCGACCGGGGTCTACCGCATCGCGCCCGGCGGACAGCCGGTGCGCGTGCTCGCCACCGATACGCCGGTCTATGCACTCTGCGCGGCCGGGCGGGATGGGATGTGGGCCATCACCGGACATGCCGCGATCCGCCTGCGTGCCGGTCGGCAGGAGACATTCGCGAAATCCGGAGAGTTCATCGCGCAGGCGTGCGCCGAGGACAAGGACGGCACCTTGTGGATGCCCGCGCTCGATCAGGGCCTGTTCCAGCTGCGCGGCGGGCGCTGGCTCGCCTGGCCGAGGCTGGGGCCGGGCGTCGGCGTCCCCGGCAATGCGCTGGTGCTCGGCGACGGACGCGCGGCGATCTACTTCCGGGGCAAGATCCCCGCCGGCCCCCTGCCCTTCACCGCAATCGATGACCATACGGCGCCGACGGACGGTGTAGAAGGCCTGCTCGATTGGCAGGGAACCCTGCTGACCAGCGGCGCCTCCGGCCTCGCCGCGCCGCTGCGCCCCGGGCGTCCGTTGCTGAGCAAGGCGCGCTATCCGTGGGCCGCTTCGCTCAACGGCATAGCTGTGAGCACCGCAGGCCAGACTTGGGGCATTGGCGATGATGGGATCTTCCGGATGGAGACCGCTGACCTTGCCGCCGCGCTGACCCGCCCCGGTGCGCGTGTGCCGGTGCGCAAGTTCGATTTCCGCGACGGGCTCAACAGCTTCGTCCAGAAGGGCGGCGGCAGCCAGATCGTGGTCGGCGGCGATGGCCGGGTGTGGTTCGCAACGCGCCGCAACATCCTGATGATCGAGCCGGCGGCGGTCTCCACCAACCACCTTGCACCCACCGTGATCATCCGGGCCATTGTCGCAGGATCGCGCCGCTATCCTGCGGTCGACGGGATGACGCTTCCGGCCCGCACGACGTGGATCGAGGCCGACTTCACCGCCACCAGTCTTTCAGTCCCTCAGCGCGTGAGCTTCCGCTACCGCCTCGGCGGGGCCGACGGGGAATGGCAGACGCTGGGCAACCGGCGCGAGGCGATGTTCAACGATCTGGGTCCCGGGTCCTATCTTTTCGAAGTGGTCGCAGCGAACGAGGACGGCGTGTGGAGCACAGAACCGGCGCGCCTGCACTTCACGATTGCCCGCGCGTTCTACCAGACCTGGTGGTTCCACCTGCTCGCAGTGCTGGGTATCGCGGGGCTGCTCTATGCGGTCTACGCGCTGCGGCTGCGGCAGGTCAGCGGAGAGATCCAGCAGCGCATGCTGGCGCGCAACCGCGAGCGCGAACGCATCGCCCGCGAATTGCACGATACCATGATCCAGGGCGTGCAGGGCCTGATCATGCGCTTTCAGGCCGTGGCAGACCGCTTTGCCGATGATCCCAAGGCGCAGGCGGTGCTGATCCCGGCGCTCGATCGCGCGGAGGAAATGCTGGTCGAGGGGCGCGACCGCGTGATCGGCCTGCGCAGGATGGATGATCGCAACGTGGTGGAGGAACTGACCCGGCTCGCGGAGCAGGAAATCTATCCCGCCGGGCTGATCTCGCCGCTCCACGTCACAGGCAAGCCGCGTCGGCTGCTGCCGGAGCTGCTCGACGAAGTGATCGCCGTGCTGACCGAAGCGCTCAACAATGCCGCCTGCCATTCCGGCGCGAACCGGGTCGATATCGGCGTTGTCTTCGGCAGTCTCCACTTCAGCGCCTTTGTCAGGGACAACGGCAAGGGCATCCCCCGCGATTTCGCCACCGCGCGCGGGCGCCCCGGCCACTTCGGCCTCCTCGGCATGTACGAGCGCGCACGCGGGATGAAAGGCAAGCTGCGCATCGAAAGCGCCGAAGGCTTCGGCACCGAAATTCGCCTGATCGTACCCGCACGTTTCGCCTATCTGCCGGGGCATGGCGATCAGAGCGTAACCTGAGGGGAAGATGGCCCGAGCCAGTATCGAGCCGGGATCGACCCGGCACAAATGAACCGGGGAGCCTCCTTAGCCCGCTGGTCCTTGAGGTATTACTGCGCCCCGGGTGAAGCATCAGCGCTGCTTGCAGGCGCTGGCCCGTCAATCCAGCGCCCACCGACCGTCTGTGCCAGGGCGATTGCTGCAACCTGACGATCAATCACCGACTGGATCTCTGTCTGCCGCGCGGTCAGTGCGTTCTGCTGTGCGGTGATCACGGCGTTGTAGGGCACGATTCCGTTGCGGTACTGATTGAACGTCACGGTCTCGGCCCGGGTTGCCGCAGATGCAGCCTCGCTTCGGCGCTCGGCAACGGTTGCCAGCACCCGCGTGGCGGCAAGATTGTCCTCGACCTGCTGGAACGCGGCCAACACGGTCTGGCGATAGGCCGCCACCGTCTGATCGTATTGCGCCCGCGCCTGCAGAACATTGCCGCGCCGTGCCCCGAAATCGAGCAGGGTCATCGCGGCACTTGCACCGACTGACCAGAGGCTGGTCGCAGCGCCAAACAACTCGCTCAGAACCGGACTGTTTGTACCGACGCTGCCGGAAAGCGTGAGATTCGGGAAATAGCCCGCCTTCTTGATGCCGACGTTGGCATTGGCAGCGGCCACCCGCCGCTCCGCTGCGGCAATATCGGGTCGGCGTTGCAGCAGGGCCGTGGGCACTTGCGCGGGAATGTCCGGCACGACCGGCTTCCATTCCACCGGCGCAATCGAGAACGTGGACGGGTTCTCTCCCACCAGCACCGCAATCGCATGTTCAAGCTGCGCGCGCTGGCGTTCGAGATCGGCGCGCGTTGCCTTGGCGTTGCTCAGCGTCGTTTGCGCCTGAAACACGTCGCCGTGGGAAACGGTGCCTGCGTTGTAGTTGTTGGTCGTGATCGTGAGGGCCTTTTCATAGTCGGCCACGATGCGATCCAGCAGCAAGCGCTGTGCGTCCGTGCCGCGCAGCTGCATGTAGTTGGTGGCAAGTTCGCCCTGCGCGGACAGCGTCGCATTGGCGAGATCGCCTGCGCTTGCCTGCTCCGAAGCCTGGGCCTGGCTGACGGCATTGCCCAGCCGCCCCCACAGGTCCGGCTCCCAGCTCGCGCCGATGGATAGGGCATAGCGTGAGTTCGCCGTGCCCGCGGTGTTGACGACGGGGCCAGTGGTTCCCGTCAGGTTCTGGCCTGCGAATGTCTGGGAGCGCGTGTCGCTTGCCGAGCCCGTGAGCGACGGGAAGAGACCAGACCGCTGGACCTGTACTAGGGCGCGAGCTGCCTGATAGGCGGCACGCGCGCTCGCCACGTTCTGGTTCGTCACTTCCACGCGCCGTTCCAGCCCGTCGAGCACCGGATCGCCGAACAGGTCCCACCACGCGCCGCGCGCCACCGCATCGGAAGGCGTGGCGACGGACCAGCCCGGTGCCTCCTTGAACGCAGCCGGTATCGCAGCGGTCGCGGGCGGCTGGTAGTTCGGCGCCATCGAACAACCGGCCACGCATGCGGACGAAACAAGCAGGAACAGCAATCGGGAAGTAGGTGCGCGCATCAGGCGAGTGCTCCTTGAGCGGCTGGTGGCCGGACCGGACGGCGGCGGCGGAAGCGATCGAGTGCGAGGTAGACGACAGGCGTGGTCATCAGGGTCAGCACCTGGCTGGCGACCAGACCGCCGAAGATCGCAATGCCCAGCGGTCGGCGCAATTCGGCGCCATCACCGAAACCGATCGCCAACGGCAAGGCGCCCAGCGCGGCGGCCAGCGTGGTCATCAGGATCGGGCGAAACCGCTTGAGACAGGCTTCGCGCACGGCCTCGACCGGCGAAAGGCCTTCGCTGCGCTCTGCCTCCAGCGCGAAATCGATGATCATGATGGCGTTTTTCTTGACGATGCCGATGAGGAGAATGATCCCGATCAACGCGATGATATCGAACTGCCCGCCACTGCCGATCAGCGCGATCATCGCGCCGACACCGGCGGACGGGATGGTGGAAAGCGCGGTCAGCGGATGGATCGCGCTTTCGTAGAGAATGCCGAGCACGATGTAGATCGTCACCAGTGCCGCCAGGATCAGCAGCGGCAGGCTTGCGGTCGATTGCGCGAACACTTTCGCGGTGCCGCCGAAATCGCCATGCACGCTGGCGGGGAGGCCAAGGCTTGCCTGCTGCTCCGCGATCAGTTGCGAGGCCTGCCCCAGCGAGACGCCGCGCGGCAGATTGAACGAGATCGTGGCGGAGGGCTCGCCACCGGAATGGTTGACCTGCGCGTTGGTCGAAGTGACGTTCCACCGGGCAATGGCCGAAAGCGGCGTCATCGTCCGCGCCGCCGTGCTGACAGCGGTGCCGCCCGCAAGCACCGCACCACCAGATGCGGCGCCGCTGCCGCCGGAGACATTCGGGGTGGTACCCGGCGAACTGATGGTACCCCCGACCGGAAGATAGATGTTGCCCAGCGCATCGGGAGAACCGTTGAAGCGCCGATCGGCCTCCATCACCACGTGATACTGATTGAGCCCAGAGTAGATGTTCGCGACCTGCCGCTGCCCGAACGCATCGTAAAGCGTGGCATCGATCGTCTGCATCGGAATGCCCAGCCGGGCCGCCGCATCCCGGTCCACCTCGACGAAGGCAGCCGCACCGGCATCCTGCTGATCGATGTCGACATCGGTGATCAGATCGCCATGGGCCTTGAGCGCATCCACCAGCTTCTGCCCGGATGCCTTCAGCACGGCGGCATGATCGGCCTTGAGCACGTATTGGTAGGTGCTGTTGGACTGGCGGCCACCGGCTTGCAGATCCTGCACCGGATTGAGGAACAGGCTCACCCCGCGCACGCGCGCCAGCTTGGGCCGCAGCCGCGCAATGACCTCGGTGACAGGCGGGCGCTGCGAGCGGTCTTTGAGCGAGGCGAACAGGAAGCCGCCGCCCGCACGCGTGCCCCCGGCAAAAGCCACCACGGTATTGATGGCAGGATCGGATTTGACGATGCGGGCGATTTGGCCAAGCTTGTCCTGCAGATCGCCGAACGAAATGGACTGGTCAGCCCGCAAGCCGCCGACAAGACCGCCGGTATCCTGCTGCGGGAAGAAACCCTTGGGCGAAACCGCAATCAGCCAGATATTGAGTGCCACGGTCAGCACCAGCACCAGCATGACCAGCCCGCGATGGGCCAGCGCCCAATCGAGGTTCCTGGCATAGCGCGCTTCGGACCATGCGACCCAGCGGCCCGCAGTGCGCATCACCCGGCCTTCGTTGGGGCGCCCGCCCAGCAGGCGCGCGGACAGCATCGGCGTGGTGGTCAGCGAGACGATGAGGCTGATCGCCACGGCCACCGACATCGTGATCGCGAATTCGCGGAACAGCCGGCCGACCAGTCCGCCCATGAAGATCAGCGGCACGAACACCGCAATAAGGCTGACCGAGATCGACAGCACGGTGAAGCCCACTTCCCGCGCGCCCTTGAGCGCGGCAGCAAGCGGGGGCATGCCTTCTTCGACATGGCGGTTGATGTTCTCCACCACCACGATCGCATCGTCCACCACGAAGCCTGTCGCGACGGTGAGCGCCATGAGCGAAAGGTTGTCGAGCGAGAAGCCGACCAGATACATCACCCCCAGCGTGCCGAGCAGCGATGCGATCACCGCCACGGCCGGGATCACGGTAGCGCGCCACGATTGCAGGAACAGTCCCACCACCAGCACCACGAGCAGCGTGGCGATCAGCAGCGTCACTTCCACTTCATGCAGCGAGGCGCGGATCGTGTTGGTGCGGTCCGAAGCTACCGCAAGGTGGATGTCCGGCGGCAAGGCGGCTTGCAGCGGCGCGATCTGCGCTTTCAACGCATCGACCGTTTCCACGATATTGGCACCGGGCTGACGGCTGATCAGGATCGGCACCGCGCGCTTGCCATTGAACAGCCCGGTCGTGCGCAAGTCTTCGGGGCCGTCACTCACCTTGGCGATATCGGACAGGCGAACCGCCGCGCCACCTCGCCAGGCCACCACCGTGTTGCCATAGTCTGCGGCATAGCGCCCGGGCTGGTTCGAATAGACCTGGAAGCTGCCGTTCCAGGTATCGAGAACCCCGCGTGGGCGGTTGGCGCTTTGCGATTGCAGCGCGGTGCGGATGTCTTCCAGCGCGATTCCGGCGCGCGCAAGGGCAAGCGGGTTGACCTCGACCCGCACCGAGGGAAGCGCCGCGCCGCCCAGTTCCACATTGCCCACACCCTGCACTTGCAGCAGCTTCTGCTGGACCACGTTGGAAACTGCGTCGTAGATTTCGGACGGGCTGCGGGTATCGGAGGTCAGCGCGAGGATCAGCACCGGTGCTTCCGCCGGATTGACCTTGCGGTAGCTGGGATTGCTGCGGAGCGTGGCGGGCAGATCCGCGCGTGAGGCATTGATCGCCGCCTGCACATCGCGCGCCGCGCCATCGATGTTGCGCGAAAGATCGAATTGCAGGGTGATCTGCGTCGACCCCACGCTTGAGCGCGAGGTCATTTCATCGACCCCGGCAATCGTGCCCAGCCGCCGCTCGAGCGGGGCCGCGACGCTCGAAGCCATCGTCGATGGGCTCGCGCCGGGCAGATTGGCCTGCACGAGAATAGTGGGAAAATCGACCGCCGGCAGCGGCGCGACCGGCAGGTTGAAGAACGCCGCCACGCCCGCGATCATCAGCCCGATGGTCAGCAGGATCGTGCCGATTGGTCGCCGGATGAAGGGCGCGGCGATGTTCATGTGGCCTCCGGCTCCGGAGTGCCGCTACGCGCGGTCTCGCGCCGTTCGCGCCATTGTTCCAGCGCAAGGAAGATCACGGGGGTCGTGAACAGCGTCAGCACCTGGCTGAAGATCAGGCCGCCAGCAATGGCGATGCCCAGCGGCTGGCGCAGTTCGTGGCCCATCCCGCCGCCGAAAATCAGCGGCAAGGCGGCAAACAGCGCGGCAAACGTCGTCATCATGATCGGGCGGAAGCGCAAGTGCGCGGCCTGCCGGATGGCCTGCTCGGGATCAGCGCCTTCGTTTCGCATCGCGTCCAGCGCAAAATCGATCATCATGATCGCGTTCTTCTTCACGATCCCGATCAGCAGAACGATGCCGATGATGCCGATCACGCCGAGCCCGGAACCCGTCAGCCAGAGCCCGAGCAGCGCGCCGATGCCCGCGGAAGGCAGCGTCGAGAGGATGGTGATCGGGTGGACGAAGCTTTCATAAAGGACGCCCAGCACGATGTAGACCACGAGGATCGCCGCGAGGATCAGCCAGACCTGGTTGGACAGCGAGGACTTGAACGCCGAGGCCGCGCCCGCGAAATTGGTGGTGATCGCAGGCGGAACGCCGATGCTGCTTTCCGCCGCCTCGATGGCCGAGACCGCCTCGCCCAGCGAGACCCCGGGCGCGAGATCGAAGCCGATCGTGGCCGCCGGAAACTGCGCCTCGCGCGATACCACCAGCGGCGTCGGTCCGGTCCGGATGGTGGCAACTGCCGAAAGCGGCACATTCTGGCCACCAGCCAGCGGAATGCGCAAATCACCCAGCGCCTGCGGGCTGGTAACTGAGCCCGGCAGCGCTTCAAGGATCACGCGGTTCTGGCTCGATTGGGTGTAGATGGTCGAGACGATGCGCTGGCCGAACGCATCATACAGTGCGTTGTCGATGGTCAGCACCGAAAGGCCCAGACGTCCGGCGATATCGCGGTTGATGTCGACCGTGACCGCCTGCCCGCCGCTCATGACGTTGGAGGTGACGTTGCGCAGATGGGGGTCGCTGCGCAGGGCCTGCGTCAGCTTTTCGCCCCATTGATCGACCAGCGCCTGATCGGCGCCCTGCAGCGAAAAGCGGTAGGCGT
This sequence comes from uncultured Novosphingobium sp., assembly GCA_964413325.1. Taxonomy (GTDB): domain Bacteria; phylum Pseudomonadota; class Alphaproteobacteria; order Sphingomonadales; family Sphingomonadaceae; genus Novosphingobium. The sequence continues at coordinate 211,350 of CAYPRK010000004.1, forward strand.
TAACGCCGGTGGACGTGTCGATCGTCAGATCCTGCACCGGCCGGAAGTAGACCTTCATGCCGGCAATCCCGCTCGTCGCACGGGTCAGACTATCGATCACACGGGCAAGGTCGCCGCGTTCGCTCTCGCTCTTGAGGTTGACCACCATCCGGCCTTGGGACAGCGTGGTGTTCTGCCCATCGACCCCGACCGACGAACTCAGGCTGTCGACGGCAGGATCGGCGATCAGCGCCTTCGCCACCTCGTTCTGCAGCGCGGCCATGCGGGTATAGCCGATGTCCTGCCCGGCCATCGTGGTCACCGCGATCTGGCCGGTATCCTGCTGCGGAAATAGCTCCTTGGGGATGACCCAGAACAGCAGCCCGGTGATCACCAGCGTCGCGGCAAACACGCCGAGGGTCAGCTTGCTGCGGGCCATGACCCAATCGAGCCCCTGCATGTAGCGGGCGGCCAGATCATCGAACCACGACCGCGTCATCTGCGTGACGCGAAACTGCCGCTCCTCGTGCTCGGGCTTCAGCCAGCGGGCCGAGAGCATGGGCACCATCGTCAGCGCCACGACCGCAGAGATCAGGATGGTAACGGCCAGCGTGACGGCAAATTCGCGAAACAGGCGGCCGACCACGTCGCCCATGAACAGCAGCGGGATCAGCACCGCGATCAGCGAAACCGTCAGCGAGATGATGGTGAAGCCGATCTCGCTCGCGCCCTTCAGCGCTGCGTCGAAGGGGCGCATGCCGTCTTCAATGTGGCGCGCGATATTCTCCAGCACGACGATGGCGTCGTCCACCACGAACCCCGAAGCAATGGTCAGCGCCATCAGCGTCAGGTTGTTGATCGAGAAGTTCAGGAAATACATCGCCGCAAAGGCGCCGATCAGCGAGAGCGGCACCGCGATGCTGGCCACGACCGTGGCGCGCAGCGACCCGAGGAACAGGAAGATCACCAGCGTGACGAGCACGACCGCGAGGATCAGTTCGGCCCTGACATCCGCAACCGAAGCACGGATACCGGCGGTGCGGTCGGTCAGCAGCGTCACGTGGACATCGCCCGGCAATTGGGCCTCGAGCTCGGGTAGCGACGCCTTGATCGCGTCCACGGTCCCGATCACATTGGCGCCCGGCTGGCGCTGCACGTCGATCACCACCGCGGGCTCGCCGTTCATCCACGATGCGATGCGCGTGTTCTCGGTAGACTGCACGACATTGGCGACATCGCCGAGGCGCACCGGCGCGCCACCCGCGAAGGCGATCACCAGATTGCGGTAGCTCTCCGCATCGGCGAGCTGGTCGTTCGCATCGATCGTCCAGCTCTTGGTCGGGCCGTCAAAGCTGCCCTTGGCCGCATTGACGTTGGCGCTGGCGATCGCGCTGCGGATCGATTCCAGCGAAAGCCCGCGCGCTGCGAGGGCGGGCACATTCGCCTGAATACGCACCGCAGGCCGCTGCCCGGCGGACATCGAAACAAGGCCCACCCCGGCGACTTGCGCGATCTTGTTGCTGAACTGGCGCTCGACGATGCCTTGCACTTCGCCCAGCGAACGCGTTTTCGACGTGACGCCGAGCGACAGGATCGGCGCATCGGCGGGATTGACCTTGGCGTAGATCGGCGGGGCTGGCAGGTCGGTCGGCAGCAGGTTGTTGGCCGCGTTGATCGCCGCCTGCACTTCCTGCTCGGCAACATCGAGCTGAAGGTCCAGCCGGAATTGCAGGGTGATCACCGATGCCCCCGCTGACGAGGCCGAGGTCATGCGGGTCAGGCCCGGCATCTGGCCGAACTGCCGCTCCAGTGGCGACGTGACGGTGAGAGCCATCACATCGGGGCTCGCGCCGGGGTAGAGCGTGCTCACCTGAATGGTGGGATAATCCACCTGCGGCAGCGCCGACAGGGGCAGGATGCGATAGGCAATCAGGCCCGCCAGAACGATGGCGACCATCAGCAGCGTGGTTGCCACCGGCCGCAGAATGAACAGCCGCGACGGCCCGCCCTGCGGGGCGGGATCGGCGGCTTCGGACACTGGCGTGCTCATCCCGCGTTGCCGCGTTGACGTTGGCCCCGACCGGCACCGCGCTTGCCGCCAACATTGATGCTGGCCCCGTCCTCCAGCCCGTCAGCTCCGGCGGTGACGACCGGTGCGCCAGCCTTGAGGCCGGACAGAATGGCGATCCGGTCACCCGAAGACGGCCCGGTCTTCACGAGCGTGAGCTTCACCGTATTGTCCGGCTTGGCCACGAACACGAAATCGCCCTGGCTGCCATGGCGGACTGCGCTGACCGGCACCGTCACCACACCGCGCAGCGTCTGCACCAGCATGGAGATGTTGACGAAGGCGCCGGGGAACAGGACGTTGCCGGCATTGGCAAAGCGCGCCTTGGCCTTGACCGTGCCGGTGGCGGCATCGACCTGATTGTCGAACGTCAGGAATTGGCCGGTCGCAAGGCGCGTGTTGTTGTTCTGGTCGTTCGCATCGACGCGCAGGCCGGCGCCCGCCCCGGCATTGTTGCCGATGACGGCCAGTTGTGCCTGCGGCAAGGCGAAGCTCACGTCTATCGGATCGGTCTGGGCGACCACCGCCACGCCGTTGGCATCCGATGGCGTGAGGTAGTTGCCGATGTCCACCTGCCGAATGCCCACCCGGCCCGAGATCGGTGCCCGGACTGCGGTATATTCGAGATTGAGGCTGGCCGTGCCGATGGCGGCGCGATCCGCTGCGACCGTACCCGACAGTTGGCCAACCGTGGCGCGCTGCGTATCCACTTGCTGGCTGGCGATGGAGTCCTGCTTCAGCAAGGTCGTGTAGCGCGCGAGATCGAGCCGGGCTGCGGTGAGCTGCGCCTCGTCCCGCGCCAGATTGGCACGAGCCTGTTGCAGCGCCAGCCGATAGGGACGCGGATCGATCTGCGCCAGCACCTGGCCCTTGCGGACCATCTGCCCTTCCTTGAACAAGATTTCGAACAGCACGCCTGAAAGCTGTGTCCGCACCGTGGCAGTGACGACGGGCTGGACGGTGCCCAGAGCGTTGACCACCACCGGCATATCGGCCTTGACCGCGACCTGAAGGTTGACCGCAGCGGGCGGGCGCCCGTTGGGCCGATCACCACCGCGCTTCGCGAGCCAACGCGCGCCTAAAGCGACGACCGCAAATGCAGCGACGATGGCAAGAGCGATAACCCAGCTCCGCTTGCGGCTGGGCTGGTGATCATGGGTTTGCTGATGATCAGATGTCTGGGAATTGCTCGCTTCAGCGGACTGCATCAAAAAACCTTTGCATCACAATCGATTCGATAATTCCGCGACAACGCCATCGATCTTCGGCGATGGACTGTAGGGGCGCAAGAAATCTTCTATCGCGATTTGTATCAGTCGTGATGCAATTGTCGGGAAAGGCTCACTTTAGGCAGCGGCCCTCCCCCAGAGCCTTGGCTACCAGGCAAAGGTCACGCCAACCCGCCCCCCGCTTGAGCCCTTGACCGTCGATCCGGCCACGGCCGCGTTGAAGAACACGTGGTCGCTCGCCTTGACCACGGCGGACCCCGAAAAGCCCTGCTGGCCCCGGTACGTCGCAAGGTTGAACGAGACGGCGAACTTGGCGTCGGCCTGCATGATGGTGCCGCCATTGCTGGACGTGACCCGGGCATCTCGCTGGCCAAGGTTGACTGCATCAGTCGGCGCAGCGCCAGCCGCCACGTTCACCAGTTGCCGCAGCGCCCGAACCGGCCGCAATCGACTGATCTCCAGCGGCGCTAGCGCCGCTGCCCAGTGCGGACGATTCCGTGCCGGTCGCCGCACTATTGGCGCCGATGGCCGTGGTATCCGTGTTGAAAGCGTGGGCTGCGTGCCCGACCGCCGTCGCCTGCGTGGGCATGGCTGCAGGCGGAGTGGTGCTGACACTCGCGCCTGATCCGCAAACGAGGGTCTGAAGATCGGCATTGGCCGCGCAGACTCCACTCGCTGGCGGCGGGAATGTGCCCACGCCCTGGCCGTGCGCCGCACTGGCGAGGCCAAGGATGGCGGCCATGCTGGCGCTCGACAGAAGAAGGGTTCGCGAAAACGATTGGTGCGGATCAAAATCAACCTGGCTTTTGCCCTCAAACCGAAACATTGGCTTCAAAAACGCAAAAAAGAGCAAAAGCATAAAGCATGTAGCAACACCTGGCTCATTCGCCGCGATGATGCAGCGAACAGCCTAGAACGCCCGGCTCAGGCTCGCGCTGTATCGTGCCTTGCCGCTCGGACTGAAGACCGGATAGTTGGTCCCCGTCAGCGCTGCGCTGAACGTGAACCTGCCCAGCGGGCGGCTCGCGCGCAGGCTCCAGTCCACGTAGCTGCGCAGGTGGCCCCGCCGCTCGGTGAGGTCTGGCGGGATGAGTGAGAGACCTGCATGCCCGTCGATCTTCCAGCGACTGATCGTGGCAAGTCCGGCGCTCGAATCGATGTAATAGGTCGTCCGGCCGTCGATGAGGTAATCCGGCGAGACGTAGACCCGCAGCCGAATGCGGCGCAAGCTGGCGCCGGCGTAGAACTCGAAGAACCGCATGCGATAGGCCGTGTCGAACATCGACCCGTAGTTGCGGTGGACTACACCGGCCTCGAGCGAGAGCGCCCCGCGCTTGATCGCATAGCCGGCGTACTGGTTCGCAGCGGTAAACCGCGGCTTGCCGCTGCCGGCAGCGAAGCTGGCGTCGGCGCCGGCATAGAGCCCGCTGTCGCTGTCAACGCTGATCGCGACGGCGATACCGGGATCATCGCGGCTGATCGTTTCGCCGCGAAAGGTCTGGTTGCTTTGCAAGGTGACGTTGCCGGCGAGCTGCGCCAAGGCCGGAGCAGGGCCGACCAGCGCGGCTGAGGCGATCAACAGTAGTATGGGGTACCGGGCGGCCCGGCTAGCGCAGAAGGCACGACCGATCGAGCCGCGAAACTCTGGCCATGGCCGCACATGCGTCGATCGTCCCGTGCGGGCCAAGCAGGGCCTCAGGCGAAAGATGCCGACCGGACAGCTGGCGCAGCAGCGCGAACAGGCCGCTTACATGCGCTGCGGCAAACGAGCTGCCGCTCACCAAGTCCCATTTCCCCTCCGGCTCCGTCGTCGGCACGTCCAGCCCGGGTGCTATGTAGGCGTTTGCGAGCTTGCCTGACAAGCGCTCGTCGGCCACCGGGATGACTCCGGGCAAATACGCAGGGAAACTGGCAGGGGGGTTGGCCGGATCGATCGCAGCGACCACGATCACGCCGCGCTTCCGGGCCAGTTCGATCAGCTTGGTCAAAAGGGGATCGCGCGGCCCTGTCAGGCTGAGGTTGACAATGCCGATCTCGTGATCGAGCGCATACGTCAGCGCCCTGGCGAGGCTGAGGCTGTCGCATACCGTTGCGCCGCCCAGGCTGCGCTCCCAGCAGGCGCGCAGCGCGGTGACTCGTGCGCCGGGCGCCACGCCGGCAATGCCCATGGCATTGTTGGGCCGCGCGGCGATGATGCCGGCGACCGCGGTCCCATGCCGCTCGGCCAGCGGACGCCCGGGGACGAAATCGACCGCGCCGGCAATCTGGCCGGCGAGGTCCGGGTGCCTGACATCGACGAGGCTGTCGATGATCGCGATGCTCACCCCGCGACCAGTCGCCACGCCGTGCAGGCTCGGCAGGTGCCAGCGCACTGCGGCCGGCTGTGCGAGGAACAGCCGGTCGTTGTAGCTGGCGGAGGTGGCCGCGTGGCCTGGCGGACTGCCATTCAAGGTGTTGAATTCATTGAGCGGCTGCGACCACGAGACGCCGTCTACCTTGCCCAGTTCGGCAACCACCGCCTCAACGCTGCGCGCATCGCGGATTTCGAGGATGATGCAATTCACCCCGATCTGCGGCATCGGCCAGCTGTCGACCACGACCAGCGCATGATCGCGGGCAATGCGGCGCGCCATACGGAGCTGAGCCTTTTCGGCCATGGCATCGCCGTAAGTACCGCCATAGTCGCTGCCCGACCGGTAGTGCTCCGGGCCGAGCTGCAGCATCATCATCACGCGTTTTGCCGCGGGCGTGTCGCCTTGTGTCGCCGCTGGCTCCGCCAGCGCGGCAGACGAAGCCAGCCCGAGCGCCAGCGCGAGCAGGAGGCCGAGCCACCGTATCACGGCCGCGCTCCATCCAGCGGTTCGGCCATGGTCACGCCGGGCACAGTGCGCAGCTCTTCAAGCACGGCGTCGCGGCGGACCGGATCGATCGCCAGCCGGATCGCCCCGGTCTCGGCAGTCTCGCCAAGCACCTCGGCGCCGGCCCGGCGCGCAGCCGCCTCGATCGCCGGGCGTGAGGCATCGGCGGCGACCATGATCATGGCATTGGCGGAAGGGCCGGGCTGCGCGGGACTGCTGAGCGTGCGATAGGGGCCGTCCGCCTCCGGCTCGCGCCCGGTAACGAGGAGCACGCCGAAGCCCAGTCCGACCAGCAGGGCAACACTCGCCGCAAGCCGACGCAGCGGGTAACCGCCGGGTGCCGACCGGCTCACTGCCTGCGCCTGCCGCGCGGCCCGCGCCGAGCCGAGATCGATCACTTCGGCTGTCGCCGCCGGATACTCGGCCAGACCCATGCGCGCTAGCAGGTCGTCAGGGATCGTTTCCTCGAGCGGCACCGCCGCGCGCGCCAGATCATCGAGCTGGCGCAGTCGCTGGGCCCGCGCCGCGGTGGGTTGGTCGTTCAGGGCTAGCTGGTCCATGGCCTTGATCCCGTCGTCATCCAGTTCGCCATCTACCCAGGCTGCGATCCGTTCATCGTCCGGCCGGGAAGAATCGTTCGGTGTGGAAGTCATGCCGCCGCCATCCTTTCCGGGCCGCGCTGGACATAGCTGTCGATGAACTGGCGCGCCCGCGACAGGCGGCTCATCACCGTGCCGATCGGCAGGCCGAGCAATTCAGCCGTATCGCGGTAGCTCAACCCTTCGATGACCACCGCCGTCAGCACCGCGCGCAGCCCATCGGGCATGGCCGCCAGAGCCGCCTGTGCCGCTTCGAGATCCGAGCGGAACTCCAGAGTTACCAGCAGATCGCCGCCGGGCAGATCGCTGGCCTCGTCGATATCGATCACCGTACCACGCGAGCGTTCGCTGCGCAGACGGTCGATATTGGCATTGCTCGCGATCTTCATCACCCAGTTCTCCAGGCTCGTCCCCACCTGCCATTGTTCGCGCCGTGCCAGTGCCTTTTCGACCGCGATCTGCATCAGGTCATCGCCGTTGTCGCGATTGCCCGTGAGACCGTGGCAGAACCGGCGCAGCCGTGGCAGGAACGCGACCAGATGGGCGCGAAACGCAGCTTCGTCGGACTTGGCATCGGCAGTCGGCATTGATCCTCCACCTGTCACAACGGAGCCGCCGCGAATTTATTCCACGGCGATTAACCGTGGCTCCAAAAAATGCCGCTGGAGGGAATAATCGCCCCGTGCGCGCGTTGGTGCAAGAACAACCCTTGCAGCAAGGCAGACATGGCCGCCCGTCTCGTCACCTCTCCGAATTTTGCGCTGACCCACGCCGCCGACGGGACCTGCTACGCTGCGGGTGAAACCGAGCCCTACCCGCAGTTCTGGCTGGACCGCCGCGAGCAGATGCTGTTCGCGCTGTTCGGCCAGCGCGGCGGGATGAGCGCGAGGGCCGCCGAAAACGCCCTCCTACGGATGACGCCGCGCCGCGACCCCGGTGCCGAGCGCCGGAGGATCGCGGCGGCGATCGCAGGGATGGCGGAGGCGGGCGTGCTGATTGCGCCGGACGGCGAGCTTTCGCGCTATGATCGCACGATGGCTCGGGATTACCTCGATTATCGGCCCTTTCCGGCCCCGATAGCGCGGCGGATCGAGGCCCTTGCCGGGATTTGCGCGGAAACGCCGGTGCTCGATCTGGCCGCCGGGCCGGGCAGTCTTGCGCTGGAACTTGCGCGGACGAGCCAGCGGGTGCGGATGATCGAGCTGTCGCGCGGGTTCGTTGCGGCGGCAGAGACAGAGGCACTGGCGCGCGGCGTCCAGCTGGATGCCATCTGCGAAAGTGCAAACCGGTTGCCGCTGCATGATGGCAGCTACGGCGCGATCACGATTTCGCAGGCGCTGCACTGGCTCGACGACGTGGCTGTGACCAAGGGCGTGATCAAGTGCCTGGCCGAGGGCGGCTCTTTCTTCGTCGTCCATGCCGCGCTGACACTGCCCGATGCCCATCCGCTGGCACACTTGTTGGGCGACCGCACGCCACTGGGCGACAAGCAGAGGGTGCCATTCGCCGAGGAAGTCCGTGGGCTGTTTCGCCGGCTTGAACTGCTCTTCGCGGCGCTGGGCGATGCGCACGTCGCGCGGCACGATCCGGAACACGCCCGCGCCGGGCTTGCAGCCATCGCCCCCGCCGGGATCAGCCTGTTCCGCCAGGAACGCCCGATCGATCTGGGCTTTGCCCGCGCCTTCCTTAGCGACAGCCACATTGCCGGGCTGGGGGTGGAGCGGGATACATTCTGGTCCGACCTTGCCGCACGGTGCGCCGGTGCGCCTGCCGAGGCGATGCTGGGACAGCAGGATTTTGCCCTGCTGCATTTCCAGCGCGGCGCACAGGGTTTCCGCCTTGAGGACTGGCGCACGGATGCCCACGAGGAGATCGCCTACCCCTAGGGGTGCGCGATCACCATCAGCGTCTCGGCCCTTCGCAGCGCCGTATCGAGGCACTGCCGCATCGTCGCGGGATCGAGCGCGGCAAAGCTTTCGTCGAGGATCGTGAGCGAGGCCCGCTGCAACAGCGCGCGGGCGAGGAACACCCGGCTGCGCTCGCCGTGGGAGAGTTGCCAGCCGGTTTCACCGACCCTCTGGTGCAGTCCACCGGGCATGCGCCGGAGCAGATCGCCAAGGCCGAGTTCCTCGCAGATTTCCTCGGCATCGGCGAGATCGGCTGCAGAAGGTGGCCAGCTGCGGCCCATCAGCAGGTTGAACGCGAGCGTGCCCGACAGGATGTGGTTGTCGTGGAACTGCGGGGCCGCGCTTACTTCGTGGTGCCAGTCATCGCCGATCGTCGGGCGGTCGAGCCCATTGAGCAGGAGCAGCCCGGAATCGGCGGTCCGCAAGCCGGTGAGGACAGATGCCAGAGTCGATTTGCCACCACCCGAAGGGCCTTCGACGAGGATCCGGTCGCCGTGGGCAATATCGAGCGAGACACCGTCGAGCACGCGGTCGCCGCCGCCTGCATAGCCGAAGCGCAGGCCGCGCGCCTCGATGATGACGCGGCCGGAGCGCCCTTCCGCGCGGCGGCGATGGCCGATGCCGGTCGCCGGCGCGAGCGCACCGGCCTTGAACATCGCGGCGACCCGCTGCCAGGCAAACCCGGCGCGAGAGAGCATCGTCAGCCCCGAGCCGATCCCGGCAAGCGCGCGGTGGGCGAGCAGGATACCGCCAAGGCTGATCGCCAGCGCACTGATCGGCAGGCTTCCCCGCGTCGCGATGGCCGGCAGGAAGGCGAGCAGCGCGGCGAGCTGCCACGCGCTGGCGAGGCCCGAGCCGAGGCGCAGCCCCATGCGGTCCATCGCGCGGGATCCTTCGAGATAGGCGTTGAGCTGGCTGTCCTCGGTTGAGTCGCGCCGCCCGGGCCGCTCCTGCGCCAGCCGCGTGCGGTGGCCGACCATCACTTCAACGAGGTAATGCGTCATGCCCAGCCGCTGCGCGGTCCACGCCGAAATGGCACGGTGAAAGCCGAAGCTGAGCGCCAGCGTGAGCAGCGTGAACAGGCCGAGCAGCAGCAGGTGCGGAACTGGTGAAGCGCCGTGCAACAGTACCCATGCCGCAAGACCGAGCTCGACCGCGCCCACCAGCACAGCAAAGCCGCCGCCCATCGCGAGGCCATCGAGCGCCTGCGCCTCCATCACCTGGCTGATCAGCTGCCCCACCCCGCTGCGCCGCACTACATCGATCGGCATGGCAAGCGCACCGGTGAGCAGGCGGCTTTTCATCAGGCGGCCGACGTCGAGCGCGAACTGGCTCTCGTTCCACCTCGCCCAGAGCCGGGCGGGCAGCAGGGTGAACATTAGGATGAGCCATGCGGCCAGCCAGCCCGGATCGGAGCGGCCCGAAAGGCTCGCTCCGCCGATCAGCTGCCAACCCATGATCTCGCCGCCGTAAAGCACGAGAAACAGCGCAGTGATCCCCAGCATGCGGCGTGCGATCCCGGCTTCGCGCAATTGCGCTGCAAAGCTGCTGCCGGCAGGCAGCCGCAGCAGGTAGATGCCGCCCACCGTCTGACTGCCGATCCGCTGCGCCAGCATCGCCTCTGCCACCCGGTTGTGGCGGTGCGGCGGGATGCCTGCGGTCGCGAGCACCTGGTCGATCTCATGGCGCACCGGCGCGGCGAGTTCCTCGTTCAGCAGATCGCAAAGTGCGGACGGATCGCAGGCTATGGCCGTGTGATCGGTGGCCAGCAGCCGGACAGTGCCGCGCCGCGAAGCCTGCAGCACGAGGAAGCCCGGTTCGCCCTGCCGGTCGTGCATCAGCAGGGCCGGGCCGCCGCAGGCCAGCATGGCGACCAGATCGCGCACTTCGCTTTCCACGGCCACGACCTCGAGGCCGAGGCGACCACCCGCACGGTCGAGCCATGCCGGAAGCTGCGCCGGGTCAGGCCGTGCGTCGTGCTCATCGACCGACGCCGCAAGCCCGTAGTGGCCGGCCAGTAGCGCGAGTGCATCAGGCAACTGCGCCAGCGGCCACCATGCCGCAGAGAGCTTGCGGGCGGCGTCGGTCATCACGCCGCGATCCCTTCGCCGATGCGGCCATTGCCGACGCGCCAGCGCCGCCAGCCCGCCGCGCTCCACATGCCGCGCAGCACGGCGGTCTCGGCCTCGCACAAGGCGCGGTAGCGGCCCGGCTGGCGCATCAGTTCGGCTGGCCTGCCATCTTCGATGATCCGCCCGTCCTCGATCACCAGCACGCGGTCGAAGCCCTGCGTCTCGCCGATGTCATGCGTCACGCAGAGCAGCGTGGCGTCCGCCCACCACGTGCGTGCGGAGGCGAGCAGATCGCGGCGCTGCTGGCGATCCAGTCCGCGGAACGGTTCGTCGAGCAAGGCCAGCCGCGCACCGTCCGAGAGCAGCGCTCGGCCTAGCCGCACGCGCTGGCCCTCGCCCCCTGAAAGGAGCCCACCGCCTTCGCCGAGCGGGCTCTGCAGGCCATTGGGCAAGCGGCTGGAAATGCCCATCAGGCCCGAGGCTTCGAGCAGTTCGCGAACACGGGTAAAATCGCGCTCCTCGACCGCATATGTGAGGTTGTCGAGGAGGCTGCGGTTCCATATCTGCACTTGCGGATCGACCCAGGCGGTATCCTTGCGCAGCGCGGCCAGCGCATCGGGCCCAAGCGGCTCCCCATCGACCAGCAGCTCGCCTTCCGCCAGCTTGTGCCAGCCCAGCAGCAGGCCGAGCAGCGAGGACTTCCCCGCACCCGACTTGCCGACGATGGCGACATGCTCGCCGGGCTGGATGGCAAGGTCGATGCCGCGCAGGATCTCGTGCCCTCCGGCCAGCAGGCGGCCGCCGGTGATGCGGATTGCGGCGGCTGCAGGGCTGATCGCGTCGGTGCGGGTGTGCAACGGGCGCTCCTCTTCGGGCGCGAGCAGCGGCTCCATCTGCCGCAGCAGGGCATTGCGAATTGCCGGATAGCTGCGTGCGAGCCCGCCGACCTGATCCGCCGCCTGCGGCAGGCGCAGCACCCAGAAAACCAGCAGCAGATCGGTGCCCGAGGCGGCTGCGCCTTGCGCGAAGTGGCGGAAGATGAGGCTGCCGGTGAGCGCGGTGGTCAGGAACACCTGCACGCCTTCCGCCGTCAGCGTCCAGCGGGCCTGTGCGCGCATCGCCCGCGCCCATTCGACGAGCAGGCCCTCGTGCCGCATCGCCACCGCATGCTGGGCGCGGTGCGAGCGGATCGGCACCAGCGCCATCAGCGCATCGAGATAGAACCCGTAGAGCGCGGCACCATGATTGCGCACGCGCAGGTCCCGCTCATTGAGCCCGCCTTGCATGACCAATGGCACGACCAGCGCCACGGCCAGTGTTCCCAAGGCAAGCGGCCAACCTTCTGGGGCGAGCCAGATGACAGCGCAGAGCGTGACGAGGAGGTCCGTCACGCCTTGCACGCCGCCAAGCACCAGCGCGGGCAGATCCCGCACCGCGTGGAGGCCATGGTTGCGATCGGCCATGTCGGTAATCGGCCGGCTCTGGAAATAGCGGTCGTGGAGGCGCGGCAGCTTGGCGAGGATCGCGCGGCGCAGCAGTGTCTCGAGCGAGCGGCCGAGCCGGATCGCCTGCCCAGCCATCGCGAAATCGATCACCGCGCCCATCAGGACGACCAGCACCAGCAGACCGAGGCCGACCACGCGCTGAAGCGGCAGGGTAAAGCTTTGGGCGAGATCGAGCAGCGCGCGCATCAGCAGTGCCTGCGAAAGCAGAACCAGGGCGTGCAGCAGCATCGCGCCCACGAGCGGCGCCGGGCGCAGATGCCCCTGTTCGCGCAGCCAGGCCCAGGCAAGGCGCAGTGGACGCGGCTCCGTATCGTGGAAGGCATGGAACAGCTCGGGCTCGAGGTCGCGGTCTGTCGGAGCGGCGAGGAGGGGCTGTTCGCCGGTGCGCAGCATCACGCCGCCCAGCACCACCAGCATCTCGCGCGCCGGGTCGGTGTTGGCGAGATCCGGCCGCACCGACCAGTAATCGGGCGGGATCACCGCGAAGATATCGTGCCCGCTGCTGGTCGTGTTGCGGTAGAGCGCCTGGAGCACTTGCGCCGCTTCGCGTCCCTTGCGTAATCCGCCGGCGGCAACCAGCGATGCGCAGAGCCGCACCGAAGCATCGAGCGCACCGCACGCGAACCAGCCTGTATCGCCATGGGCTTCGGCAAGCAGGGCCTCTGCTTCGGCGGTCCGCAACCCGAGCCGGGTGAGCCGGCGCAGCAAGGGCAGGCGGAACGCATCGCTGTCGCACCAGCCGCGCCAGTCGCGCGCGTCGGCGGACTGTTCGTGCGGATAGATGTCCTCGGCAAAGTCGTCCGCGCGCACCCAGCGGCGACCGACCGCTGGATCCATGATCTGTAGCCAATTGCCATGGCGCGACCAGACGACCACGAAGTGCGTGAAGTGCTCGGCATGGCGCACGACCACCAGCGCGGGGAACGACGAGGGCACATCGAGGCAGATGAAATCGCGCGGGACAAGCACTTGTTCGGCATGCAGGCCCAGCCGGACCGCGACATCCTCGATGGTGTCGATTGAGGTGCCGTCGACGCTGGTCTGGCAGGCCTCGCGCAGACGGCCATAGGAGACCGGCAGGCCGTGCGCTTCGAGCAGGCACTTGAGTGCCGCCGGGCCGCAGTCCATCGCGCTTGTCTGCACGACTTCCGGCGCAAACCGCGCGCGGCGGCGCTTCCCTGCGTACAGCGCGATCATCCGCGCAGCAACCCGATCGCCCGGAGGACGAGCACGACCGGCGGCACCTGTTCGATCGCGACATCGACCTCGCCGGTCAGGCCATGGCGCAGCGGCAATCGCGAGGCACGATCCGGCGCAAGCACAAGGTCTATGCGCAGCCGGCCATCGTGCGCTTCGGCGGCTACGTGCGAGACTTCGGCATCGAGTTGACCGAACTGCACCCATGAGAAACCGTCGAGCCGGATCTGCGCCTTCTGCCCCTGGTTCAGCCAGCCGAAGTTTCCGGCGCTGTCGAAATCCGCCACGACGCGAAGGGCGCTGTCGGGCACCAGCGTCGCCATCCGCGCGCCTGCCGGGAGCATGTCGCCCGGACGCCATGCGCCGAGATCGCCGATGGTGCCATCGACCGGGGCACGAATGCTCCGCTCGGCAAGGGCATAGCGGGCCTGTGCCGCGCTGGCTTCAAGCGCGGCCTGCTCGGCGCGCAAGGCGGAGAGCGCTTCTGCGATGCCTGCTGCGCCCGCCGCGCGATCGGCGACGCGCGCCGCGCCTTCGTGGGCAGTGGCACGCTCGTCCTCGCGCCGCGCGGTGCCCAGCGCTTCGGCGCGGCGGGCCTCGCTGCGGGCGCGGTCCGCATCGGCCGCCGGGCTCCCGCCGGTCTCAACATCGGCGGCAAGGCGCTCGGCAGTGGTCTTGCGGTAGTCGGCATCTGCTGCCGCTTCACGCGCATGCGCCCTGGCCGAGGCGGTTTGTGCCGTCGTGGCGTCCTGCGCCGCGCTGGTGGCAGAGCGTGCAGCGTCGAGCTCAGCTTGCAGGGCAGCGATGCGGGCCGGGAACCCTGCGAGCCGGGCCTCCGCTTCGGCCAACCGCAAGCGCTGCGGCTCGGCCTCGATTTGGGCGATCAGCGTACCGGCACGCACTTTCTCGCCTACGTGGACATGGACGGCGAGCAGCCGCCCGCCCTCGCCGATGGCGAAAGTGCGCGGGGCGTCCACCACTTCAAGCCGGGCGCTCCGCGAGGTGGCATAAACCGTCACGCGGCCGAGCAGCATCCACGTCGCCCACGCGAGGAACAGCGCGGCCACCGTGATGACGATCAAATCGGCACGTGTCCCGCGATCAGCCTGCAGCGCTCGGGTGGTTCGGGAGAAGGCAACGCTCATGCCGGTGGTGTGCCTCTCGCAAGAGCGGGGGTTCGCGCCAGATGAACGGATCATCCACCCCGTTTATTCCGGGCACCAAAAAACATTTCACGAGGGGAATAATCGCCCCGTGCCTGTCGTTTCCAACACCAGAACCCGCCGTTCGGAGTTGCGAGCATGTCAGCCGGCCAGTCCATCACCAGCAACCGGGAGGCGCAGCAGTCTGCTGCCGCGCTGGGCCCGTTTGCGCGGCTGGTGTTCCCGGACATGCGTTCCGCGTTTCTGCAATGGCAGGATAGCGCAAGCGGCGAACGGATGGCCGTGATCTACGTCGGCGGGCACGAGCTCTGCTTCGAAGATGCGGCAGACTTCGGCTTTGCCGAAATGCTGGTGCGCTCGCCCGAATTCCTTGCGGGCGACGCGGCACAATGGGGCGCCATCGGCTGGAGCCGGGCGCGCATCATGCTGGAAAACCTGCTCGGCGCCGGAATCCTGCAGCATGCGGACCAGTGGCAGGCACCTGACCGGTACGACAACCGGCCCATGCCCTCGCCTCTCCCGCCCGCACCGATGGGCCTTGCCCGCAGCTGGATGGACGAGGAGAACCTCGTCGAACAGCTGACTGGCACGCGGCTCGATCTTGCCTGGCTCGAGACGGTGGTTCCGGTGTTCCGCACCGCGCACCTCTTTGTCGATGCCGAAGGCCGCCAGATCGGCGAGGCCAATGTCTTTCCGGCAAACGCGCGGATCGCAGTGCCGACCGACTGGCGCGGCTGCCCCTATGCCGGCAATCGCTATCAGCCGGACAAACCGATGAACGCCAGCGCGATCAAGGCGATGCGCCAGCACTGGCGGCCGATGATGCAGGTCCTGGCCCTCGTCCGCAGCAGCTATCTGGAACGCTACCCCGCCGCGCGCGCGGGCTGGACTGTCGGGCATGTCGAACGCCTGACCGTCTGCGCGCTGGCCTTGCCCAGCTATCTCCTGCTGAACTGCGCCGATCCGGTTGCCAACGGTGCGCTGCATCCGGTGCTGTCCAACCTGTTCCGGGTCGTGGACGGGCTGCGGACAGTGATGCACCAGATGCTGTTCGTACCGAAGTACGAAGCGACGGTCGGCCCGGACGAACCGGTCGATGCCGCGCGCGTGCTCGATTATGCCGACCGCAATTTCTCCTTCCATTCCGATCACGCGGTCTGCGCCGGGCCGC
Source organism: uncultured Novosphingobium sp. (assembly GCA_964413325.1). Lineage (GTDB taxonomy): Bacteria > Pseudomonadota > Alphaproteobacteria > Sphingomonadales > Sphingomonadaceae > Novosphingobium. The sequence continues at coordinate 227,098 of CAYPRK010000004.1, forward strand.
GCTTCATGATCGAGGACATGCTGGGAGTGGTGTTCGAAGGCGCCGAACCCCGCTCGGGCTGGGGCGCCCCGCTGGAGCCTGCGCTGGAGCATGCTGTCGCCGCAATCGAGCCGGCAATCGACTATGCCTTCCTCGGCCTTGCGACCTACGGCACGGTGTTCTCGCTCTGGCCGGCGATGGCGCGAACCTATCAGCAGATCGATGCCCTGCTGGCGCGCGAGGGCGAGCATGGCCCGGCCGCTGCCATCGCCGCGCGCTTTGCCGCCCATTTCGATGCGCTCAGCCACCGATCCTACATCGCCAGCGAGGCGTGGCGGGCGCGGCGCGAGGCGGTCTACGACGACATGTTCGCGCAGACGCTCGACGGTCTGGGAACGGCGCATCCAGCGGAACTGCTCTCAGTCCTGCTCGATCCGCGCCGGGCGGAAAACTCCGATACCAGATCCCTTGCAGCGCTGCAGCAGGCATTCGAGCGCGTTGCCTCAACGCAGACCGCACAGCAATTGGCACGGGCCGTGTTCGATTTCCTGCAGCGCGGGCAGCGCATCCTGGCGGTGGCGAGCGAGTTGCAGGAGCGGCAGCGACTGCATCTGTCGCGCCCGTCGCCCCTTGCGGCGCTGACGCTCGCCGATCTCAATCTCCACAACGTGCTGTTGGGCGCCGATGTCCGCTCGGTTCCGTTCCTGCCCGACGAACTCGCGCAGGTACTGGACCTCGACATCGCGGTGGACGCCCATGCCATCCAGATTGCGCCGCGCAAGGACGCGGCGCCACGAGTTCCTGCCGAAGCAATCGCTCAGGCCGGATAAAACGGAGTGCACGCACTCCACCCATGACGAGAAGGAACCTGCCATGAAGATCAAGACCAACCTCCGCGCCGGCAGCGGCAGCAGCGCCAGCACCAGCACGACCGACGTTTCGGGTCAGAAGCAGAACCAGAACGGCAAGAATTCGTCCTCGACCACGACCGTGGTCTACACCCGCTGTGCGGGCTACTGAGCGCAGCTTCAGTCGACATGCTGGCCGGACTGTGCAGTCCGGCCAGCATCGCTTGCGCCTGCTGGCCGGCCTTGCCGCACTCGCCCTGTGGGGCGGCGCACCGGCGCATGCGGCAAGCGGTAGCGACCTTGCGCTGCCCGAGGGCTGGAATGCCCCCACCCCGCCCCCGACGAGCGCAGCGGGAAATGACGGCGGGCACTGGTGGCAGGTCTTTGGCGATCCCCAGCTCACCAAGCTGATCGAACAGGCGGACCGCACCAACAGGTCGCTGGCTATTGCCGCCGCGCGGCTCGATGCGGCGCGCGCTTCTGCCCGGCTGAGCGCCGGTGCCGCAAAACCCCAAGTCAATTTCGGCCTCAGTGCATCCCATGCCGAGGGCCCGCTGATCAACGACGCGGGCGGCAGCGGATCGCTATTCGTCGGCAGTGGCCAGCTTTCGTGGGAGCTCGATCTCTCGGGCTGGCTCGGCGAGGCGCGCAAGGCGGCCCACTTCGACGCCGTGGCGGAAGCCGCGCTGCTTCGGGACGCGCGGCTCGAAGTGCAGACGAGCGTGGCCTACGCCTATTTCAAGGCCCAGTTTCTGCAGGCAGAGCTTGACCTCGCCGATCGCCGCGCCGCCTTGCTTGACGAGCAGTTCGCCATCATGGCCAAGCGGGCCGAGCACGGGCTTTCCAGCCGGATCGAGCTGGATACGCTCGCCGTGCAGATGGCCGGGTTCCGCCAGACCCGGAGTGACCTGCGCCTCGCGCTGGCCGAGGCGCGCAATGCACTGGCCTTCCTGTGCGGTGCAGCCACGGTCGCCCAATTGTCGCCGTCCCTGCCGCAGTCCTTCCCGGCGATTCCTGCAGGGGTTCCGGCACAGGTCCTCGCACGCCGGCCGGATGTCGAAGCGGCCTATGCCATACTCTCCGCTGCCGATCACCGCTACACTGCAGCTCGCCATGCCTGGCTGCCCAACCTTGCACTCACCGCCGCAGGCGGCAGCGCCTCGTCGTCGCTGTCCACCTTGCTGTCGGCGGCCTCGCGCCAGTTCGGCCTTGGCATGTTGCTGGAACTGCCACTGTTCGACGGCGGCCGTCACAAGGCGGAAACCGGCATTCGAAAGGCCCAGACTGCCGAAGCGCGGGCGCACTACGAAGAAGTGGTGCTGCGCGCGCTGCGCGAAGTGAACGACGCGCTGGAAGGTTCGCAGGCAGCAACTGCTCGGCTCGAGCAGAGCGCCGTCGTGATGGCGGCCCGCTCCGGCGCGGAAGCGACCGCTTCGAACCGCCGCCGGCTCGGCACCATCGGCGCGCTTGCCGAAATCGAGGCGCGCAAGGCGGCGGACGAGGCGGCCCGCGACAGCCTGCGCGAGCAATTTGCGAAGGTCGATGCAACGCTGCGGTTGATCAGGAGCCTCGGCGGAGGCTGGTCTGCACAAGCGCAGTGCCAGCCGGAGTTGCTTTGCAGCTGACCCATACAGAAAAGGCGGGCGCATCACTGCGCCCGCCTTCCCATGCCGACATGCGTGCTGTCCGGCGATCAATGGCCCGGCATGTCATCGGCGCCACGGCCGCGCCCGCGGCCCTGATCGTCGGCGCTGCGGGGCGCATCATCGGCGCCGCGGCTACGGCGCATGTCGCGCGCGGCATCATCGGCGCCCCGGCTGCGGCGGACATCACCGACAGCGTCATCGGCACCGCGGCTGCGGCGGATATCACCGGCAGCGTCATCGGCACCGCGGCTGCGGCGGATATCACCGGCAGCGTCGTCGGCACCGCGGCTGCGGCGGATATCACCGGCAGCATCATCGGCACCGCGGCTCTGGCGGACTTCGGTGGCGGGACCGTCCGCATCATGGCGCGCGAACGAAGGAGTCGCCGCGAACACAGAAGCGGCGGCAAGGGCGAGCAGTGAAATCTTGAGGCTGTTACGCATCGATAGTCTCCCGATGGATTGTCCGACTGAACTGGGACGAGGCAACAACGACCGCTTCCCGCACCTATTCCCGTCCATCGGAAAAGATAATTTCGTCCGAGCGCGGGAATAACTGGCACCCGGTGCCGTTGTTCGATCGGCTGGAACAGGGGTTCGCAGTCAATCGACCATGTTGCGCTCGCAGCGGGTCAAAATGCTGTGAGGGCATCAATGATGAGCACGTTTTCCAAGTCTGTCCTGATGGCAGCAACTGTCCTGGCGATCTTGCCGGAGGCAGCCCACGCCGATGAGGCCAAGAAAGAGCAAAGCGATCCCGGCGTCTGGCGCGTCAGCACCGGGATCAACTATTCCACCGGCGATTATGGCGACACCGCGAAGACCGAAGTCGTCTCGGTCCCGGTCGCGGTGAAGTATCGCCGCGGCGGGTTCTCGATCCGCGTTTCGGTTCCCTACGTGCGTATTTCCGGCCCCGGTGCCCTGCTCGATACGCCGCAAGGCCGCGATGCCGGCTTTGGTGATCGTCCGGTGGATGATCGTACCCTCCGGTCCGGAGACAACTCGGGCCCTTCGGGATCGTCCGGTTCTTCGGGTTCTTCGGGATCGTCCGGTTCATCCGGGTCCTCGGGTTCATCCGGGTCCTCGGGTTCAAGCGGCGGATCGGGCTCGTCGGGTGGGTCGGGGAATTCGGGTTCGGGCAGCTCCGGCTCGGGCAGCTCCGGCGGATCAGGCTCCAGCGGCGGCTCAGGCTCCAGCGGCTCCGGTTCCGGGAGTGGCGGTTCGGGCGGCTCAGGCGGTGGCGGCGGCGACGACAATGTACCGACCGGAACCACGGTGACGCCCGGCAGCGGAGTGCCGCCGGTGCCCGGGATTGCCTCGAACCGGCGGTCAGGGTTCGGAGACGTGGCCGTAACGCTCGGGTACTCGCTGAACTTTGCCGAGGACACCTATCTCGACGTGACGGCGCGCGTGAAATTGCCAACCGCCTCGACCCGCAAGCGCCTTGGCACCGGCCGGGTCGATGCAACCGTCGGCGCCGATCTGGTGAAGGACATCGGCAATGCCACGATTTACGCCGGCGGACGGCGCAAGTTCCAGAATGCGCCCGCCGGTTCGACCCTGCGCGACACCTGGGGCGCCGGCGCCGGCGCGTCGTACCGCCTCCCGGGCGGCACGATCATCGGCGCGGACTATGACTGGCAGCAGTCCGCCAGCCGCCAGTTCGGACCAAGCAGCGAAGTGACCGGCTGGGTGAATTTCGGGCTGGGGCCGAAGCTGCGTCTGCAGGTCTTCGGATCGACCGGGTTCACCACCAACAGCGCCAACTTCAGCGGTGGCCTCACCATCAGCTACCGCCTGAACTGACCCTCACCGGTTCAGTCGGGCCCGCCCTGTCCTTGCGGCAGGGCGGGTTTACGGTTGCGCAGACCAGCCGCCACGCAGCAGCTGCTCCTCGGCGCGCGGATCGAGGGGATCCGAAGCACCCAGCTTGCGATAGGCAGAGTCGAGGCTGGCGCCGGATGGGCCAGCGGCAACGGCGATGCTTCCGCCATCGGCCGGCCCGGTGCCCGCGCCGGTCGCCGTCACGGTCCACCCCCCACCCGGGTTGCGGCAGGCCAGCCCCAGTCCCTGCGGCGCGCGATATTCGCGGCAATAGCGGCCATCGGCGGCCTTCACGGTCAGGGTCGGGGTGATCTGGGCACCATCAGCAAGACGCACGGTCTGTCCGGAGCGCGACGTTTCCAGCGCGAACGAGAGATCGTGCGGCGGGCCGGCCGCCTCGCGGGGGATGAGCAGCAGGACTGCGGCAAGACTGGCCGCGACCGCGCCGCCGATCCCGATGGCGTAGCGCCGGAATTCGCGATTGTCGTTGGCCGCAACGGGTGCAGCCATCGGCTGGGCTGCGGGAGAGAGTGCTGCGGGAGACAGGGCTGCAGCAGGCGGGGCGGCGAGCCCGAGTCTCCGGAGAATGTCCTCAGGCACCGGCGCTTCTGCCACCGGGGCCAGCGCCTGCGTTATCCGCTGGTCGACAGCACGCCAGTCACCCGCCAGGGCCATCAGTTCCGGTTCGGCGGCAAGCCTCGCTTCGAACGCCGCGGCTTCCGCTTCGCTCATCTCGCCATCGAGGTAGGCCGTCAGCAGGGCTTCGTCGTCGGTCATGTCATGGCTCCGCTCTGCAGCGCCTGCTGGAGCCGGCCCCGCGCGCGGGCGATGCGGCTCATGATGGTGCCGATCGGCACGTCGAGAATGTCCGCCGCTTCGCGGTAACTGAGCCCCTCGATCACGACGAGCACGAAGGCCGCACGCTGGTCATCGGGCACGGCTCCGAGGGCGGCGAGGGCGACTGCCAGTTCGGATCGCCCCTCGACCACCCGGCGGCCATCGTCGCCCGCCAGATCGTAGGCTTCCTCGACGGGCACGGCGACACCCCGCCGACGCGCGGCACGGCTGCGATCGATGTTCAGGTTCTGCGCGATGCGGAACATCCAGCTTTCGACCTGCGTTCCAGGCGTGAACTGGTCCATATGGCCAAGCGCGCGCTCGACAGTGGATTGCAAAAGATCATCTCCATCCGCGGAACTGCCCGCAAGCGCATGGCAGAACCGCCGCAGTCGTGGCAGGGCGGCAACCACCGCAGCCCGCAACGCTTCATCCGCAGCGGCTCCGCCGTTCATGAAACCTCCCCGCGACAACGATCCTTTCGCCGTCTTATTCCGCACGTTCCTGTAGCGCCAGTCCCACTATTTTTGCCTGATCTGCGGAATAGTTCCCATTGCAATACGTTGTCTGGTCATCGCGGCCCGTGATGAGGGCGCCTGCGCGGCGGAGAGAGCTTGATGCGAAGGATGGCACTACTGGCGGGATTGGCGGGAGCGGCCGTGCTCGCCATGCCTGTCGCAGCCCGCGATCCCGACCGCGTGAGCGGCAGCGGCGCGGCGCAGGACCGGCTCGACCGGGATACCCAGCGCGCCGCGGCACGAGCTGACGAACTCGCCGCGCGCTATGCGGCGGAACGTTCGCGGATCGAGCAGCGCGCGGCGCAGGACCCGGACAAGGCGGCTGGCGACCTCGCCAAGCTCGATGCCGACCTGACGCGCGAGAAGTCCAAGCTGGCCGAAGACCAGGCCAAGGATCAGGCGGACTTCACCGAGCGGTCCGCCAAGGAGGCCGAAGATGCGGCCAAGCGCCTTGCGGAACAGGGCGACGACAGCAGCAGCGATCGCGCCGAAATGCGCGAGACGGGCAGTTCCGAGCAGATCCGCGATCTGGGCGAGGCCGAGGGTGCCGAGCACGACGAACGCGGGTTTCCGGTTCGCCGCGGTGAAGTCGTCGGGATCGACTTGTCTCCCGCCACGCTCGAACGGGCAAAGGATGCCGGGTTCGGCCTGATCGAACAGCGCTCGATCCAGACGCTTGACAGTGCGGTCACGCGGCTGCGGGTGCCCGCCGGGCTTTCGGCCACCGAAGCACGCGACCGCCTGCGTGCTATCGATCCGACCGCGACGGTCGACGTGGTGCACTACTATGGCCTCAACCTCACCGCGGGCGGCCGAGGACACCGCGTGGCGCACAAGGGCTCCGCCGCTGGTGCACCGGCCACACCCGGGCTTGCCATGGGCATGATCGATACTGGCGTTGCGCCGCATCAGGCTTTGCGCGGGGTGCGGCTGGTCGCGTGGCCCGCCGGCCAGCTGCCGGCAGCCCCGGTAGATCATGGCACTGCCGTTGCTTCGCTGCTCCAGCGCGAAGGCGCATCGACGATCTACACGGCCAATATCTTCCGCGGAACGGCAGCGCGGCCCTTCACTTCGGCGGACGTGATTGCCGATGCGCTCGAATGGATGGTGGCGAACCGGCTGGCGACAATCAACATGAGCCTCGCCGGTCCGCGCAACGCCATTCTCGACAGGTTGATCCAGGCCGCCACGGCGCGCGGCATCCAGGTGATCGCCGCTGCCGGCAACGGTGGTCCCGCCGCGCCACCCGCCTATCCGGCGGCCGTTCCGGGGGTGATCGCGGTGACCGCCGTCGATCACGATGGCCGAATCTATCGCTACGCAAACCACGGCAGCTATATCGCCGTCGCCGCACGCGGGGTCGACGTCGTCGCGGCCCGCGCGGAAGGCGGCTTTGCGACGTTTGCCGGCACCTCGTTCGCGACGCCGCATGTGACCGGCTGGATCAGCAGGTGCAGGCTCTCAGGCAAGGAACCCAGAGACTGCACGCAAGACCTGCGCCGCTCGGCACGTGATCTTGGACCCACGGGCTTCGATCCGACCTACGGGTACGGCCTGATCGATTGAATAGCACTCTTGCATGCTAGGGTCAGGACCTATTAGCCGCGCCTTCGGGGCGCTGGAATGGCGAACGTATTCGCACTCTGGATTGAAGCACGAAGCCTCTCCTGCTTCTTCTCGACCCCGGGGTCCTTGCCAGCCGCGAGGAGCTGCCGCGCCTTATCCCGCCGCTTACGTGCCTCACTCAGACCCACTTCAGGATAGGCCCCCAAGGAGAGCTTCTGTTCCCTGCCGCCCACGCGATACTTCAACCGCCATAGCTTCGCGCCGGTCGGCTGGACCAGCAGGAGTAACCCTTGGGTATCGTCCAGGTTGTAAGGCTTGTCCTTCGCCTTCGCCGAGCGGATCGCAACATCTGTTAGAGCCATGAACGCACGCCCTCCCGATCGTGGCCGCCGTGGGGGCCAGTTGCTTTGGGTCGCTGGCAGTGACCCTCAACGTGGCCCCTAGTCGCCTTGGTTGTTCCGGAACGGAGACGAACACATGCGAACCCTATGAGGGTAATTTATGGCGGATTTTCGGGGGTGTCCAATCGCAGGCATCAAACTGCATCGGCAGAAAATGGAGGCCCGAGCCGGAATCGAACCGGCGTAAACGGATTTGCAGTCCGGTGCGTAACCACTCCGCCATCGGGCCCCGATGCACATCAGCGTGGAACGGGGCGGTTAGCCGAGCACTGCCCGCCTCGCAACGGGTTTCTTTCAGCGGCGCGCCCCTTCGCCCTCAGGGATCGACGAAATCGGCCGCGCGCTTCTCCATGCCGGCCTTGACCGCCTCGATCTGGTTGCGCGAATACATCAGTTCGTGCTGCGCCACGCTCTCGGCCATGAGGATCGCGTCCTCGTCCATGTACGCCGTGCGGCTCGTCAGCAGCTTCGCCCCGCGCACGGCATGCGGGCTCTTGCCCGCGATCTCACGCGCCAGCGCCATCGCGCGGCCGAGCGGATCGGCATCAGCGTGGGTGGCAAAGCCGAAGGCGGCCGCCTCGGTGCCGTTGAACTCGCGGTGGGTATAGGTCAGCTCGCGCAGCACATCGTCGCGGACATTGCCGCGCCACAGCGCATAGCCCGCCATGTCGGGCACGAGGCCCCACTTCACTTCCATCACCGCCAGGCGTGCATCGGGGTGGACGATGCGGATGTCCGCCCCGCTCGCCACTTGCAGCCCGCCGCCGAAGCACACGCCGTGGACCGCCGCGATCACCGGCACCGGCAGCTTGCGCCAGACCATCGCGGCCTGCTGCGCGCGGTTGGCATTGCCGTGGATGCGATCGGTCAGGCTGCCCCCGCTGCCCCAGCGATCAGTGTTGCCCATGCTCGAAAGGTCGAGCCCCGCGCAGAACGAACGCCCGGCGCCCGAAAGGACCACGCTGCGCACGCCCTTGGCGTGATGCAGGTGGCTTCCGGCCGCTACGATCGCCTCGAACATCGCATCGTCGAGCGCGTTCATCTTGTCCGCCCGGTCGAGCAGGACGTGTGCAACGTGGTCTTCAATGGTGATGCTGACGCGATCGTGGAACTTCATGGTTCTGTCCTGCTCCCGTTGTGCTGATTATGCGGCGCTGGCGTTGACGCCCATGCTGGAAAGATAGCGCCGGATATTCCGCGCGGCCTGGCGCAGGCGCTGCTCGTTTTCGACCATGGCAATGCGGACATAGCCTTCGCCGTCCTCGCCATAGCCGACACCCGGCGCAACCGCGACTTCGGCGTGGGTGAGGAGCTGCTTCGAGAACTCGAGGCTGCCCATCTCGCGCAGCGCCGGGGGCAGCGGAGCCCACGCAAACATCGAGGCACGCGGGCTTGGGATTTCCCACCCGGCGCGGCCAAAGGCTTCGACCATCACGTCACGGCGCTTCTGGTAGAGCAGGCGGTTCTGCTCGACGATGTCCTGCGGCCCATTCAGCGCGGCGCAGGTCGCCGCCTGGATCGGCGTGAACGCGCCGTAGTCGAGGTACGACTTTACGCGGGTCAGCGCCGCGATCAGCTGCTTGTTGCCCACCGCGAAGCCGACGCGCCAGCCGGCCATCGAGAAGGTCTTCGACATCGAGGTGAACTCGACCGCGACATCCTTCGCGCCCGGCACTTCAAGGATCGAACGCGTCGGGTTTCCATCGAAATAGAGCTCGGAATAGGCAAGGTCGGACAGGACCCAGACCTTGTTCTCCTTCGCCCACGCCACCAGCCGCTCGTAGAACGCAAGGTCAACCGTCTCGGCGGTCGGGTTCGAGGGGTAGTTGACGATCACCACCGAAGGACGCGGCACGCTGTAGCGCATCGCGCGGTCGAGCGCTTCCCAGTAGCGCTCGTCGGGCGTCGTCGGCACCGAACGGATGGTTGCCCCGGCGATGATAAAGCCGAAGGTGTGGATCGGGTAGCTCGGATTGGGCGCCAGCACGACATCGCCCGGCGCGGTGATCGCGGTGGCGAGACTGGCAAGCCCTTCCTTCGAGCCCATCGTCATCACGACTTCGTTCTCGGGATCGAGCTCCACGTTGAAGCGGCGCGCATAGTAGTTGGCCTGCGCCTTGCGCACGCCGGGAATGCCCTTGGACGCCGAATAGCCATGCGCATCGGGCTTCATCGCCACTTCGCAGAGCTTTTCGATGACATGCGCCGGGGGCGGGAGATCAGGGTTGCCCATGCCGAGATCGATGATGTCCCGACCGCTGGCGCGAGCGGCGGCCCGCATCGCGTTCACTTCGGCGATGACATAGGGCGGCAGGCGCTTCATGCGGTAGAATTCTTCGGTCACGGTGGTTTCTCGCACTCCTTCGGTCCGGCAAAAGCACCAGACCAGCACGCCCCTTACGACAATCGCACCAGCATGGAAACCGGAAGGGATCACAAGCACCCGAATCGGCGCTATAGGCACGCGAAGCGCAACAGGGACAGGGACCACCATGGCTGACGCCGCAACGCCGCCGGAAAATCCGCTCGATACACCCATGGACGCTGGCGTGATCGAGGACCTGATGCGCCAGCAGGGCGAGGCGGTGCAGGCGCTGTTCGCCCCGTTCCTCCCCACCGCGTCGACCCCGCTGCCCAATCTGGCGGCCGATCCCGCCGCCATGCAGCACTGGGCGATGTCCGCCGCGAAGCTGCAGAAGATGTGGCTCGATTTCGGCGCCGAACAGGCCGGACAGGTCGAACCGGCCATGGCGCGCTTTGCCGATCCCGCGCGCTGGACGGGCATGTTTACCGACTGGTACACCGCCCTCCCGCTCTCGCAGGCCGAAACGCAGGCGAAGCTCTGGGAAGACGGGCTGGAGCTGTGGACCAAGGTGCTTGGCCGCTATGGCATTGGCCCCGCGGCGCCCGACGCAAAGGACGCTCCGCTGCCGCGCAAGGACCGCCGCTTCGCCGATCCGCGCTGGGCCGATCAGCCGTGGTTTGCGCTGCTTCACCAGACCTACCTGCTGCTCGCCGACAAGCTCACCGCGATGGCCGCTGACGTGAAGGGCTTGCCGCCCGAGCGCCAGCATCAGGTGCAGTTCTTCACCAAGATGGTGGTTGATGCGCTGAGTCCCGCCAACTTCCCGATGACCAACCCGATCGTGATCGAGCGAACGCTGGAGACGCACGGTGAAAACCTCGTGAAGGGCGTCGAGCACATGCTCGCCGACGTACGCAAGGGCCAGCTCACCCACACCGATCCCGAAGCCTTCGAGCTTGGCCGCAACATCGCGATCACGCCGGGCAAGGTGGTCCACGAAACGCCGCTCTACCAGCTGATCCAGTATAGCCCGACGACCCCCGATGTGCTCGCGGTGCCGCTGCTGATCTTCCCGCCGTGGATCAACCGCTTCTACATCCTCGATCTCAATCCCAAGAAGAGCTTCATCCGCTGGGCAGTCGAGCAGGGGCTGACGGTGTTCGTCGTCTCGTGGAAATCGGCGGACGCCTCGATGGCCGACATCATGTGGGACGACTACGTCCTGGCCCAGGTCGAGGCGATTGATGTGGTGCGGGAGCGCCTTGGCGTGCCGCAGATCCACACGATCGGCTACTGCGTCGCGGGCACCACGCTCGCCGCAACGCTCGCGCTGCTGGCGCGGCGCGGCGAGGCGGACAAGGTGCGCTCGGCCACCTTCTTCACCGCGCAAGTCGATTTCGAGAAGGCAGGCGATCTCAAGTCGTTCATCGACGACAACCAGATCAAGATGCTCGAGAGTTTCGTCACCGACGGCTACCTCGACGGGCGCTACATGGCGGCGACCTTCAACCTGCTGCGCGGGACGGACCTCATCTGGAACTACGTCGTCAGCAACTACCTGCTGGGCGAGGACTATCCGGCGTTCGACCTGCTGCACTGGAACGGCGATACCACCAACCTGCCGGCCAAGTGGCACAAGGCTTATCTCGAAGACCTCTACCGCGACAACCGGCTGGTCATGCCGGATTCGCTGGAGATCGACGGCACGCCGATCGACCTGCGCCTGATCGCCACTCCCTGCTATATCCAGGCCGGGCGCGAGGACCATATCGCACCGGCGGAAAGCGTGTGGAAGCTGACGCGGCTGCTGTCCGGACCGTGGCGGTTCCTGCTCGCCGGATCGGGCCATATCGCGGGCGTCGTCAATCCGCCGGATGCGGGCAAGTACCAGTATTGGCGCAATGACGGCCCGGCCACCACGCTCGCCGAATACGTTGCCGGCGCGCGCGAGACCAAGGGCAGCTGGTGGCCGGACTGGATCGAATGGATCCGCGAGTCGGATGCAGCCACCGTCCCCGCCAAAGGCAAGCGCGTGCCGGGCGGGCGCGGCGATACGGTGATCGAGGATGCACCCGGCCGCTACGTGAAGACCCGCTGAAGTCTGCCGAATATCGGATGAAGCCCCGCCATTGTGGGGCCTTTTCCCATTGTGCACTGCACAATAACACTTGACCCGACTCGACCCACTCCCTATTTTGTGCACTGCAACACGGTCCGCTGCGGATCCAACTCGTTGGATTTTGTTGATGGAGCGTGTCCGGCGCAGGAGCAGTCAGGTTATGGAAGATGAAGTCAAGGACATCGCAGACGCAGCAATTGCGGCGCCGGCTGTCGAGGCTGAAATCGCCCCGGCCGAGCTGCCCGCGCAGTCGGAAGAGCTTGCAGTGGTTGCCGCTCCGGTTGCCGCTGAGAAGCAGGCTCCCAAGCCCAAGGGCAAGCCCGGTCGTCCCCGCAAGGTCGCCGCGCCTGTCCTCGAAACGACTGCGGATGCTCCGGTAGCTCCGGCTGTGAAGCCGGTCCGGAAGGTCAAGGCAAAGGTGGCGGTGAAGGCCGCCAAGCCCGCGCCGAAGCCTGCCGCGAAAATCAGCACGCTTACGCTCAAAACCAACAAGAATGAGGTCACCTCCGTGAAGAGCGCGACCGCCAAGCAGAAGGACTACATCATGAACGCCACCACCACCGAAATGACCGAGACCATCCAGACCGCGATGAAGGAAGCTGCCGAGAAGGCGAAGGCCGCGCTCGAAAAGAGCCAGGCCGCGCTGGGCGACATGGGCACCTTCACCAAGGGCAACGTGGAAGCCGTCGTCGAATCGACCAAGATTCTCGCCACCGGCCTCCAGGAAATGACCAAGAGCTACGCCGCCGAGACCAAGACCGTGGTCGAGACGATGCAGGCCGAGATCAAGGAACTCGCCGCCGTGAAGTCGCCGGCCGAGTTCTTCGAGAAGCAGAACGCCCTGCTCCGCAAGCAGTTCGACGCTGCGGTTGCCGCGACCTCGAAGAACAGCGAAGCGATGCTCAAGCTCGCCAGCGAAGCCTTCCAGCCGATCTCGAACCGCGTCAGCCTCGCGGTCGAGAAGATCAAGCAGGCCGCCTGATCGGCTTTCCGGCCACGCGCCTCGGCGCGGGTCGGGCCTGAACACGAGAGCGGGCCGGACGGGATTTCCTGTCCGGCCCGCTCACGTTTCGGGCTGCAAAATGCGGCCCCGATGCTGGACTTTGAGGCCAAGTGTTCACCCGCCTCTTGTACGCGGGGGCCTGCGATGCGATATTCCCCCTACGCCATGAGCATCAAATCGAACCCCGGCGCCCTTGAGGGCACTGCCGCCCTTGCTGCCGTATTCGCGGCCGGCATTCCCGTGCGCGCTGCGGACGACGATTCAAAAGGCCCCGGCGACGGCGGCGGTGATGACCAGATCGGCATCGCCACCAAGACCCGCATCCGGCCGAAGAAGCCCAGCATGTTCAAGGTGCTGATGCTGAATGACGATTACACGCCGATGGAATTCGTCGTGATGGTGCTGAAGCGCTTCTTCCACATGGACCTTGAGCAGGCCACGCGGGTCATGCTCCACGTCCACCAGAAGGGCGTCGGCGTCTGTGGGATCTTCCCGTACGAGATCGCCGAGACCAAGGTGAACCAGGTGATGGATTTCGCCCGGCAAAACCAGCATCCGCTCCAGTGCACGCTGGAGAAGGCCTGATTCGCGCCTGAGCGCCCGCCAGCGTCGACGAGGCGCTTGCGGCTCCAAGCATTTCCGCCTTCCGCCGGCCCCTGAACCGGGCTAACCGGAACTGTTCATCCGGTCCAGCGAGCCGCTCAGCCCTTGCCATTTCTCACTGCCACCGACCGATATATCGCCAGGCTCGTGTTCGTGCCGATGTGCGCGGTTTTCGTGATCGCGGCGTCGCTGCTCGTGCTCGACAAGATGCTCAAGCTGTTCGACTTCGTGGCGACCGAGGGCGGCCCGGTCAGCGTCGTGTTCAAGATGCTGGCAAACCTCCTGCCCGAATATGCCAGCCTCGCGATCCCGCTCGGGCTCATGCTCGGCATTCTCTTCGCCTTCCGCCGCCTCGCCACGTCGTCCGAACTCGACGTGATGCGCGCCGTGGGCCTCTCCTACACGCGGTTGCTGCGCGTTCCCTATCTCTTCACGCTCGTGCTCGCCGCGCTAAATCTCGTCATCGTCGGCTATCTCCAGCCGCTCTCGCGCTACTACTACGAGCAACTGCAGTTCGATCTGCGCTCGGGCGCGCTGGGCGCCTCGATCAAGGTGGGCGAGTTCAATACGCTGCAGGACCGCACCGCGCTGCGCGTCGATGCCAGCCGCGATGAGGGCCGCGATCTACGCGGCATCTTCGCGCGCATCGCCAGCAAGGATGGGCAGGTCCTCGTGATTTCCGCGCGCGAGGGGCAGTTCTTCGCCAACAAGGAAAACCCCGACACGGTGATCCTGCGCCTCTCCGAAGGCCAGATCGTCCAGGACGGCCCCGGCATTACCTCACCGCGCGTGCTCACCTTCGCGACGCACGACCTGCCGATCGACCTGCCCAAGATCGAGCAGTTCCGCAGCCGCGGCGAGATCGACCGCGAGTACTTCCTGCCCGAACTGCTGCGCATCGGCTGGAGCAAGGATGCAAGCAAGCTGGCGCGCGCCCAGAGCATCGCCAACCTCAACTACCGCCTCGTCGAAGTGGCGATGATGTTCCTGCTCCCGCTGCTCGCCGTGGCGCTGGCGGTGCCGCCCAAGCGCTCGAGTTCGGCGCTTGGCGTGTTCCTCTCCATCGTGATGGTGGTCGCCTATCACAAGGTCAACGAATACGGGCAGGACGTCTCCAGCCTTGGCCGCGTTGACCCGACCCTCGCGCTGTGGGGGCCGTTCGTGCTGTTCTCGGCACTGATCGTCTCGATGTACTGGCGCCTTGCCTATGTCCCCGGCGGCCAGCCGATCGGCGCGCTTGAAACGGGCTTTGCCAAGATCGCGCGCTCGGTGATGAAGCTGTTTGCCGCGCGCCAGCCGCGCGGAATCGATGCAGCGGGAGCGATCGATGCAGCTTGATTTCTTCCCCTCGCGCACGATCACGCTCTACATCGGCCGCATGTTCGCGGTGCGGATCATCGCCGTGCTGCTGATGCTCGTCCTCGTGCTGCAGATGCTCGACCTGCTCAGCGAAAGCGGCCGCATCCTCGCCGCTCCCGGCAACGGACAGGGCGAGCTGCTGACGTATGTTTCCTTGCGCGTTCCCCAGTTGATCAGCCGCTTTCTGCCCTATTCGGTGCTGCTGGCAACGATCATCACGCTGATGACGCTCAACCAGAACAGCGAGGTCATCGCGCTCAAGGCGGCAGGCCTTTCCGCGCATCAGGTGCTGGCGCCGCTGTTCCTCGTCGCCGCGCTGACGTCGCTGGTCACGTTCGGCTTCAACGAGCGTGTCGTGGTGCGCTCTTCCGCAACGCTCAAGGCGTGGCAGGCGGCCGAGTACAAGGCGATCCCGCGCGACAGCGCGGTGAAGAGCAACGTCTGGCTGCAGGACGGCAACAACCTGCTGTTCGCGCGTTCGGTCACCGGACAAGGGCGCGAGACCCGCATGACCGACGTCAGCTGGTATCGCCGTGATCCCGCCGGCATGGTGATGGAAATCGTGCGCTCGCCCGAAGCGACCTTTGCGCGGCCCGGCTGGTATTTCACCAAGCCCAGTGGCTTTGACGTCCAGAGCGCGCGCCGCCTGACCTACAGCGCCGGCCAGGTCTTCGCGAAAAGCGTCGATCCCGCGCAAGTGGTGATCCGCAAGGCCGATGCCGATGGCGAGTCGATCGGCCAGCTTTCGGACTCGATCACCGCGATCCGCAGCGCCGGCTATCGCACCAGCGAGCTTGAAGGCAAATGGTGGCACAAGCTGTCAGGCCCGCTCTCCGCGCTGCTCATGCCGCTGCTCGGAGCCGTCGCCGCCTTCGGCCTTGCGCGCTCGGGCATGCTGTTCTTGCGGGCGGTGATCGGCATGGCGCTGGGCTTCGCCTACTTCGTGGTCGACAATGCCGCGCTCGCGATGGGCAACTTCGGCGGCTATCCGCCGCTGCTCGCCGCCTGGGCGCCGTTCTTCCTGTTCCTGCTGATCGGCGAGACCGTGCTGGTCAGGACAGAAGAGTAGCCGCCCCCGCGTCCGCCGCACTGAGCGGCAGACGCAGCGCGCGCACCCCATGCGCATCTGCCGGCGGCAGCCGCCCGGCGCGAATGTTCACCTGGATCGAAGGCAGCAGCAGCCGCGGCGGCGCGAGCGTCGCGTCACGCGCCTTGCGCTGCGCGACGAAAGTCGCCTCATCGATACCATCATGCGCCTGCACATTGGCGCGGCGCTGCTCTGCAACAGTCGTCTCCCACGCGAACTCGGACCGCTCCGGCCCCTTGTAGTCGTGGCAGAGGAACAGCCGCGTCTCGTCCGGCAACGCGAACAGGCGGCGGATCGAGGCGTAGAGCGCGTGGGCATTGCCGCCGGGGAAATCGGTCCGCGCGGTGCCATAGTCCGGCATGAACACCGTATCGCCGACGAAGACCGCATCGGCGATGCGGAAGCTGATGCAAGCCGCCGTGTGCCCCGGCGTGTGCATCACGGTGAAGGCGAGATTGCCCAGCGGGAGGACCTCGCCATCGTGGAGCAGCCGGTCGAAATCGCGCCCCCCGGGCAGCAGGTCGTCCACGCCGAACATCGGCGCGAACGTGGCCTGCACTTCGGTGATCAGCGCGCCGATCCCGATCCACGCGCCGGTGCGTGCGGCGATTACCTTCGCGCCGCTGAGATGGTCGGCATGTGCGTGCGTTTCGAGCACCATTTCGATCCGCCAGCCGCGCTCTTGCGCCGCTGCCAGCACGGCCTCCACCGATGCCGAACCGATGCGCGCCGAAGCCTGATCGTAATCGAGCACCGGATCGATCACCGCCGCCGCGCCGCTGGCCGGATCGGCCACGAGGTAGGTCACGGTGAAGGTCGGCTCATCGAAGAAGGCGAGAATGGCGGGCTTGGCGTCCATGGCAGGGTCCTTTCGGAAGCTCCATATATTAGGTCTTGCTAAATTAGCAAGTTCTCATATATAGGGACCATGCAGATCCACCCCCCACTCGATCCCGCCACCTTCGAAGCCAACGCCAGCATGGTTGCGGCCATTTTGCGCGAGCTGGCGAACCCGCACCGGCTGATGGTGCTGTGTTCGCTGGCGGAAGCGGGCGAGATGAAAGTGGGGGACATCGCCCAGCGCATCGGACTCTCGCAATCGGCGCTGTCGCAGCACCTCGCCCGCCTGCGCGATGAAGGCCTCGTTGCCTTCACGCGCGACGCGCAAGTGCTGCGCTACCGGATCGCCGACGCGCGGATCGAGGCGCTGCTTGCCACGCTCTACCAGCTCTACTGCACTCCGGATTCCAACGAGGACTGATGCCATGACCCTGCCTCTGATCACCCCTGCCGAAACGCGCCGACTGATGGCCGGTGGCGCGCGGCTGATCGATATCCGCTCTGCCGACGAGTTCGACCGCATTCGCATTCCGGGTTCCGAAAACCGCCCGATCGAAGCGCTTGGCCGCGTCGGTGATGCCCCCGCGGTGGTCTTCCACTGCCGCAGCGGAATGCGCACGGCGGCCAATGCCACCCGGCTTGCGGCGGCCAGCGATTGCCCGGCCTACCTTCTTGAAGGCGGGCTTGATGCATGGCGCGCGGCGGGCCTGCCGGTTGCAGAAAACCGCAAGGCACCGCTGGAGATCATGCGGCAGGTGCAGATCACCGCAGGTGCGCTGGTCGTGCTCGGCGTGGTTCTGGGCGTGTTGATCCAACCCATCTTCTTCGCGCTTTCGGCCTTCGTCGGCGCGGGCCTGATGTTTGCGGGTACGACGGGCTGGTGCGGGATGGCCAAGCTGCTCGCCGCAATGCCGTGGAACCGGTCACGCAATCGGAACATGGCTGCCTGATCCCATGCCACTGGCGATGATCCTCGCCGCCCTGGGCTCTGGCGCGGCAATCGGCCTGATCCTCGCCGGGCTTGGCGCAGGCGGATCGATCCTGATGACCCCGCTGCTGGTCTATGCGGTGGGCGTGCCCTCGGCCCATGCGGCGGTGGGGACGAGCGCGGTCGCGGTCACGCTGAATGCGCTCGTCGGACTCACCGGCCATGCCCGCGCCGGGACGGTGAAGTGGCGCTGCGCCGGGGTCTTCGCGGCCGCCGGAGTGATCGGCGCGGCGCTCGGTGCAGAGCTGGGCAAGGCGCTTGATGGCAAGCGCCTGCTGATGCTGTTCGGCGTGCTGATGGTGGTCGTCGGCCTCGCCATGCTCCGCCCCCGCCGCAGCGAGGAACGTGCCGACGTGCGGTTGACCGCCGCCAGCGCAGGCCAACTCCTGCCGCGACTGATCCCCATCGGCCTCGGCACAGGCCTGCTTGCCGGGTTCTTCGGGATAGGCGGCGGCTTCCTCATCGTCCCCGGCCTGATCGCTGCGACCGCCATGCCGATGCGCTATGCCTCGGGCACTTCGCTGGTGATCGTCGCCGCGCTGGGCGCGACCACCGCGACGTCCTACGCGCTGTCAGGTTATGTCGATTGGCCGCTGGTCGGCGTGCTCGCCATTGGCGGCGCAGCAGGTGCAGCGCTCGGCATCAAGGGCACTGCCGCGCTTGCGTCGCATCGTGGGCTTGTCGAGAAAGCCTTCGCCGCGCTGGTGATTGCAGTCGGCGCCTACGTCGCGCTCGGGCGCTGACCCCCGGAGCGCTCGCCCCCGGAACGCTTACCCAACGTGCTGCGCACCAGCCGGCCGAGCAGCGGGAACAACCCCGCATAGCTGGACTTCACATAGGTTGAACCCATGCCCAGCTCTGCGGTCAGCCGCCGGTGCGCTTCGCCCAGCGCGTGATAGGGCACGCTCGGCAGCAAGTGATGCAGCGCGTGGTAGCGCAGGCCGACCGGGGCCCACAGCACCGTCAGCCAGCCTGGCGGCGGCACGTTGACCGAATCGAGGTATTGCCCCGTCACCGTCATCGTCTCGCCCTCGTTCTCCCACAGGTGGGCCACAAGAGTGCGCGCCTGGTTGAGCACTGCGCCGAGCGCGATCACGGCGATGCCGATCAGCTGCGGGCGCCAGCTATGCGTCGCGGACCAGCCGATCAGGAACCACGCCCAGACCATCGCGCCCAGTTCCTGCCAGAACACCATGCGGGCAAAGTCACCTTCCGGCGGACGGCGGCGGAACGCAGGGTTGATCGCCAGCGCGGAGGCCCGCTCCCACACCAGCCGGCGCAGCGGCGGCACGATCACGCCCAGCGGCGTCAGCACCGCAGAGCGCAGCAGCAGCGCCACCGGCAGCAGCAGCGCCGTCAGCAGGAACACCGGCAGCGACCATGGCTTCATCAGCGCCAGCGGCAGGTACTCGGGATCCTCCGCCGTGCCATAGCGCGTGCGCGCGTGGTGCAACGGATGCACCCCTTCGTACATGAACGAGGGCGTGAGCATGGGAATGCCGACGATCACGTTCCACACGAAGCGGAATCCCGGCAGCGCATTGCGGTGGATGTGCGAAAGCTCGTGGATGAACAGCAGCGCGCGGTAGAACGCGAGTGCGGAGAGCACGCCGCACGCAATCGCCACCCAGAGATTGGCCGAAAGAATGGCGCCGGCGAGGCCAACGTAGCCGGTCAGCGCCGAAGCCAGCATGTCCGGCCAGAAGATCGACGGTTTGGCCTCGCCCAGATCGCGCGTCAGCTCCACCGCCGCGCGCAGCATCGCCTTGTCATCCGGCATGCGCGCAAGGATCGCGGCGCCAGCAGGCGCGGCGGTCAGCGGCAGCGGAGCCGTTTCGAGCGAGGGAGAGGCGAGCATGCGATATTTCCTGATTGACCCGAAGCTTCTTATGCCGCGTCCGGCTTGACAATCCGGTCCGGGCCAACGCAGGCAAGCCCTGCATTTTTCTGCAATACTTCCAAACAAAGGCAAGATCGTGGCCGGAACCCCAGACACTCTCGGCGAAGTAAGCATCACCCCGGTTACCGGCAAGGCCGATCGCACTGCCTTTGTGGACTATGCCTACCGCATCAACGCGAATGACCCGGCCTGGGTGCCGCCGCTGCGCATGGAAGCGGTCGAGCTCGTCACCCCCGGCAAGAACCCGTTCTTCGAACATGCCGACGTGCAGCTGTTCCTCGCCCGGCGCGGCGGCAAGATCGTCGGGCGCATTTCGGCGCATATCGATCACCTCGCCGTCGCGATGGACCCGGTGCAGGGCATGGGCCCCGGCACTGGCAACTGGGGCCTGCTTGAGGCCGAAGACGAAGCTGTCGCCAAGGCGCTGATCGCCCGCGCCGAAGACTGGCTGCGCGAAAAGGGCATGACCCGCGTGCTCGCCCCGATCTCGATGTCGATCTGGGAAGAGCCCGGCCAGCTCGTGCGCGGATTCGAGCAATCGCCGACCGTGATGATGGGCCACCAGAGCGCGCGCTACCCCGCCTATATCGAGGCGATGGGCTACACCCCGGCGAAGTCGCTACTCACCTACGAGCTCGACATCAGCAAGGAATTCCCGCCGCTGATCCAGCGCATCGTCGCCTCGGGCGAGAAGAACCCTCGCATCCGCATCCGCGGCGTCGACAAGAGCAAGTTCGATTCCGAAGCCAAGCTGATCCTAGACATCCTCAACGATGCCTGGTCGGACAACTGGGGCTTCGTGCCGTTCACCGACACCGAGATCGCCTACGCCGGCAAGAAGTTCAAACCGATCGTGCGCGAGGACCTCATCATGATCGCCGAGTACGACGGCGAGCCGGTGGCCTTCATGATGACGCTGCCGGACCTCAACGAAGTGCTCAAGCCGATGGGCGGCTCGCTGTTTCCGTTCAATTGGGCGAAGCTGCTGCTGTGGCTAAGGAAGCCCCGCGTGCGCACCATGCGCGTGCCGCTGATGGGCGTGCGCAAGCGGCTGCAGGCCTCACGCCTCGCCAGTCAGCTGGCCTTCATGATGATCGAGTACATCCGCCGCAATTCGGTGGCGAACTACGGCGCGAGCCGCGGCGAGATCGGCTGGATCCTCGACGACAACCAGGGAATGGTCGCCATCGCCGACGCCATCGATAGCAAGGTGAACAAGGAATACGTGATCTACGGCAAGGGACTCTAGACGAACCTGACGGTCCGGAAGGCCTTACCAGCCCGCTCCCCCGCCCGGCCACCCACGAGAGTACCCTGGATGGGTGGCCGGGCGGGGGAGCGGGCTGGTACCGCCTTCGAAGCGCGCTTTTTCGCGCGCTTCGCAAGTTAGTCGCCTTGATCCGGCCACACGCGGGGTCCAGAAGGCGAACATATGGCCGACATGCCCGATCCTGAACTGGAAGCAGGCACCACCCTGCCCCGCCTGCCCGATGAGTGGACGGGTGATACGCGGGCGCGGCTGCAATCGGCGATCGTGCTACTCCTGATGGCCGGGCTGTTCCTCGCCCTGCCGTTCGTGCTCTCGATTGGCTCGGTCGTGTTCCTGCCACCGGTCTCGGCCGTGGTCATCACGATCATCCTCGCGCCGATGGCGGACCGGCTCTGCCGCATCGGCCTGCCCGACATGCTCGCTGCGCTACTCGCCATGCTGACGATGGCTGGCG
Source organism: uncultured Novosphingobium sp. (assembly GCA_964413325.1). Taxonomy (GTDB): domain Bacteria; phylum Pseudomonadota; class Alphaproteobacteria; order Sphingomonadales; family Sphingomonadaceae; genus Novosphingobium. Next base: position 248,644 of record CAYPRK010000004.1, read on the forward strand.
TGATCGTCCTCGCGCTCGCGCTGATCCTGCAGCCGGCCTTCGCGATGGTCGATCAGGTGCCGGACATGCTCACCGTGGTCAGCCGCCGCTTTGCCGAGCTGCGCGGCAACCTGGCGTGGATCAACGATTTCAACCGCCAGCTCGCGCGCCTCATGGGCCACAGCCCGCGCGAAGTCGTGCTCGCCAGCCCCTCCGTGATCGAGCAGGTCGCCTTCGCCACACCGAGCGTCGTGCTGGAAACGCTGGTCACGCTGCTGATGACCTTCTTCATGATCGAGACGCGCCTGCGCGTGCGCCGCCGCCTCGCCCGCGATGGCGAGAGCGTCAACGCCTCGGTCCGCATCGCCCGCGTGATGCGCGATGTGCAGGACCGGGTGGCGGGCTATCTCCTCACCGTCGCGCTGATCAATCTCGGCGTCGGCATGATCGTTGCGGGCGGTGCCTATGCCTTCGGGCTCAGCGCGCCGATCATGTGGGGCGGCCTTGCTTTCGTGTTCAACTTTCTGCCCTACCTCGGCCCGCTCGCGATGATGGCGCTGCTCGGCCTCGTCGGCCTAGGCACCGCGAGTTCGATTGCGGTGGGCGTGGTCCCCGTCCTCGCCTTCCTCGCGCTCCACACCATTGAGGCCAACTTCGTGACCCCCGCGATCCTCGGCGCGCGGCTTACGGTGAGCCCGGTGTCGATCCTCGTCGCGATCAGCTATTTCTCGTGGATCTGGGGCGTGCCCGGCGCGCTGCTTTCGGTGCCGATCCTGCTGATCATCGAGGCCATGCTCGACAATCTCGGGCGCCCCAACGTGATCGGCTTCCTGCTTGGCGAGCCACTGTTCCGGCCCGCGCCGGGGGTCACGCGCTAGCCGGCTCGTCCTCAAGCCCCGGCATCGCATCGACCACCGCGGTCACTGCCACGTCGAGCGTCACGTTGCCGAGCGTGCGCATCAGATCGGGCAGCACTTCCACCGCCACCAGCAGCGCCAGCGGCCCGACCGGTACACCCATCGCCAGCGCAATCGGCCCGCACGAGGTGACGAGGCTGATTGCGCCGGGCAGGCTCACCGCGCCGAAGCTCATCACCGAGGCGACCGCGAAGCCCGCGACCATGTGCCAGGTATCAACGGGCACGCCGAGCCAGTGCGCGAGGTAGATCGCCACCGCAAAGTTCATCGCCGGGCCGGTCCCGCGAAACAGCGCGACGGCCAGCGGCAGGGTGAACTCCGCCGCACGGTCGCGGATGCCAAGCTGGCGGCAGGCGCCGAGCATGGCAGGCAGTGAAGCGAGCGAGGACTGCGTCGAAAGCGCCAGCGCCTGCGCCGGAATCACCGCGCGGGCAAAGCCGCCGAGCGTCTGGCGACCGAACAGCACGGCAATCGGATAGGCGCTGAGGAACATCACCGTGCCCGTCAGCGTCACGATCAGCACATAGTGGGCCAGCGCGCCGATGGCTGCCGCGCCCGTGTGCGCCGCCACCGCGAAGCTCAGCGCGAAAACGCCGACGGGTGCGGTCCACAGGATCCAGCCGACGACCACCAGCGTCGCTCCGCCGACTGCCTCGAAGAAGGTCAGCAGGCTCTCGCGCTGGCGATTGGCGAGCCGAGCGGCGGCCACGGCGAAGATTGCGGTGAACAGCAGCAGCGGCAGGATCTGGTCATTGGCGGCAGCGGCAAACACGTTGGCGGGCACGAACGAGGCGACGAAATCGCCGACCCCCGGCAGCGGCCCTGCCGCCTTAGCATCCGCCGCAGCGACACTGGCCCGCAGCGCCTCGATTGCGCCCGGCGGGCTCGGGATCAGCGCAATCAGGGCGGGCACCACGAACCCGGCCATCGCCGAGCCGCCCGCAAGAATGAGATAGAACCACCCGAGCGCGCGCCGTGCCATCGCCCCGGCCCGCGCCGCCGCCACGGTCTGCACCACGCCCATGAACAGCAGCGAGACGACCAGCGGAATGATCGTCGCGCGCAAGGCCCTCAGCCACATGTCGCCCACCGGCTCCGCCACCGCGAGCAGCGGCGCCATCGCACCCGGCGCGCGCATGACCATGAGGAGGCCAAGGCCCAGTCCGGCTACCAGCCCGACAAAGGTCCACAGCGTGGGCACCTTGGTGATCTCGGGCAGCGGGCTTGGCGCGCGCTGTGCGGTTTCGAAGGATTCCGGGCCGGATGACGTATCGTTAATCGCTTGGTTCATGGGGCGGTGACATTAAGCGTGTAGGGACATATGGCAATCCGCGCAGTCCGGCGCATCTGACAAGGAATAGTTTCAGGCCATGGCACGCAAATTCTTCGGCACTGACGGGATCCGGGGCCGGACCAACGCCGGTGTGATGACAGCGGCAACCGCGATGAAAGTCGGCCAGGCCGCCGGCACCTATTTCCTGCGCGGCGATCACCGCCACCGCGTGGTGATCGGCAAGGATACGCGCCTTTCGGGCTACATGCTCGAAAACGCGATGACCGCGGGCTTTACGAGCGTCGGCATGGATGTCGTGCTGCTGGGGCCGATGCCCACGCCTGCCGTTGCCCTCCTCACCCGCGAAATGCGCGCCGATGTCGGCGTGATGATCTCGGCCAGCCACAACCCGTTCGAGGATAACGGCATCAAGCTGTTCGGCCCTGACGGCTTCAAGCTTTCGGACGAGGACGAACTCGCGATCGAGGCGATGCTGGAGCAGGAGCTGCCGCTGGCCGACGCCAATGACGTCGGCCGCGCCCGCCGCATTGAGGACGCGCGCGGCCGCTATATCCACGCGGTCAAGGCCTCGCTCCCCCACAACGTGCGGCTCGATGGCCTGCGCATTGTCGTCGATTGCGCAAACGGCGCGGCCTACCACGTCGCCCCCTCCGCACTGTGGGAACTTGGCGCCGAAGTGATCGCCATCGGCGTTGAACCCAATGGCAAGAACATCAATGCAGGGGTCGGCTCCACCCACCTCGATGCGCTCAAGGCACGCGTGCGCGAAGTCCGCGCCGATATCGGCATCGCGCTCGACGGTGATGCGGACCGGCTGATCGTGGTCGACGAGAAGGGCCAGACGGTCGACGGTGACCAGATCATGGCGCTCATCGGCGGGCGCCTCCATGCGCAGGGCCAGCTGCGTGGCGGCGGCGTGGTCGCGACCGTCATGTCGAACCTCGGCCTCGAGCGCTATCTGAACAGCCTCGGCCTCGATCTGGTCCGCGCCTCGGTCGGGGATCGCTACGTGCTCGAGAAGATGCGCGAGGGCGGCTACAATGTCGGCGGCGAGCAATCGGGCCACATGATCCTGACCGACCACGGCACGACCGGCGACGGCACCGTCGCCGCGCTGCAAGTCCTCGCCGCGCTGGTCGCCTCGGGCAAGCCCGCAAGCGAGACGCTGCACTTGTTCGATCCCGTCCCGCAGCTCCTCAAGAACGTGCGCTTCGCCGGGGGCAAGCCGCTCGACGCCGACAGCGTCAAGGCCGCGATTGCCGCTGCCGAAGCGCAGCTCGCCGGGCGCGGCCGCCTTGTCATCCGTCCCTCGGGCACCGAACCCGTGATCCGCGTGATGGCCGAGGGCGACGATGCGCGCGAAGTGACGCAAGTGGTCGATTCGATCTGCGATGCCGTCCGCAAGGCCGCCTGAAGGAAGCCCTAGCATGCTCGAAATGCGCCCCGATTGCGAACGCTGCGGCACCGATCTTCCGGCGGAGGCCCCGGGCGCGTTCATCTGCTCGTTCGAATGCACCTTCTGCGCTCAATGCGCCGAAGCACTCGATGATCGCTGCCCCAATTGCGGCGGCGAACTGATGGACCGCCCCAGCCGCGCCAAGTCGCTCCACGCGAAGTATCCGCCGTCAGCCGCGCGCAAGTTCAAGGGATGAGCAAGGCCCCCCGCGTGCTGTCTATCGCCGGTTCGGATTCGGGCGGCGGTGCGGGCATCCAGGCCGATATCAAGACGATCACCATGCTCGGCGGCTATGCAATGACCGCCGTGACCGCGCTGACCGCGCAGAACACGACCGGGGTCATCATGGTCGAGGCCGCCAGCCCCGCGATGGTCGCCGCGCAGATCGATGCCTGCGTGGGTGATCTAGGCGTCGATGCAGTGAAGATCGGCATGCTCGGCTCGCCTGACATCGCCGCTGTCGTGGCGGAAAGGCTGGAGCGCCTGTCGGTGCCCGTCGTGTTTGATCCCGTAATGATCGCCACCAGCGGCGCCGCACTGGCCGACGCCGCCACCATCGCCGTCTTCGAACGCCTCATGGCACTCGCTACGCTGACCACGCCCAATGTCCCCGAACTCGTCGCACTCGGCGGAGAAGCAGCGCTGCGCGCGCGCGGCATCGCGTGGCTCGGCAAGGGCGGCGATGCGGAAGGGCCGGAAGTGACGGACAAGCTCGCCATGCCGGGCAAAGACGATGTGGTGTGGACCGCTCCGCGGATCGAAACGCGCCACACCCACGGCACCGGCTGCACGCTTTCCAGCGCCATAGCCACGCACCTTGCGCGGGGCATCTCGCTCCCCGATGCCGTGAACGTATCCCGCCAGTTCGTCCGCGCCGCGCTGCTGGCGGCGCCAGGTTTTGGCGCGGGGCATGGCCCGCTGGGGCACTTCGCCGTCCGCTAGCTCACATCCAGCCCATAGAACGCGGTGATATGGCCCCAGGCCTCCTCCGCCGTCTCGACGATGTGGAACAGGTCAAGGTCTCCCGGGCTGATCACCCCTTCCTCAGCAAGCGCCGCGAAGTTCACCACGCGGCTCCAGAACTCCGCGCCGAACAGCAGGATCGGGATCGGCTGCATCTTGCCGGTCTGAACCAGCGTCAGCAGCTCGAACAGCTCGTCGAACGTGCCGAACCCGCCCGGAAACGCCGCCACCGCCCGCGCGCGCAGCAGGAAATGCATCTTGCGCAGCGCGAAGTAGTGGAACTGGAACGAAAGGTGCGGCGTCACATAGGCATTGGGCGTGTGCTCGTGCCGCAGCGTGATGTTGAGCCCGATCGATTCCGCGCCGACATCCGCCGCGCCGCGATTGGCCGCTTCCATGATCGAAGGCCCGCCGCCCGAACAGACCACGAAGTGGCGCTTGCCATCCTCGATGATCGCGCTGCGGCTGGCGATCTGCGCCAGCTGGCGCGCCTCGTCATAGTAGCGCGCCTTGGCGATCAGGCGCTCGGCCACGGCCTGCTTTTCCGGCGTCGTGGCTGCGGCGCGAACCGCGTCCGCCTCTTCCGGCGAGGGGATGCGCGCGGAGCCATACATCACCAGCGTCGAGCCGATGCCCGCTTCATCCAGCAGCATCTCGGGCTTAAGCAGCTCGAGCTGGAAGCGGACCGGGCGCAGCTCTTCCCGCAGCAGGAAATCCGTGTCGCTGAACGCGAGCCGGTAGGCCGGGTCCTGCTGCTGCGGGGTGACGCATTGATGCGATTCGACGAATTCGGCTTCCTGCTCGGCCTTGTAGAATTTCCGGCGGGTCAGCTCGTGGGCGATTTCTTCTTCGGTCATGGCCGGGATGTCGCAAGCGCCGCACCAAATCGCAATGGGTGACGCCCTGCCTTGAGGGCCGCCGCGCGAAAGAATGGCCCGAACCGGGTCTATTAAGAGCGTTGCGACCAAGCCGCACCGCCAGCTTCCGGGCCAATCGCATCGTCCGGACGGTGTGCGTTAGGGCGAAATCCACCACGCTTGGTAACCCGGTCCTAACAAGAAGTTTCAACCGGCCGCGGGCCAATACGCAGTGGTTCGCACCCCGAGCGTGCAAAGTTTGGCCACCATGGCCGCAAGGACAGCCTGAGCTGCGGCACCGCCGCAGCCGGGGCTGACGGTCCCTCCCCCGGGATGGCCGGCCTGTGTCCAAAGCAGGTCGGCCATTTTGCGCCGCCTTCCATCCCAGGCCTGTGGACGCCCAGCTTCACAGCAAAATTTATTTGCGGCACCCCGGAAGGAAATCGCGCGGTCCTGACTCTAGGACAATAACTGAAAGAAACTCCACCAGCTTATGGAGGATGGGACGGGACCGGATTTGCGAGCCACGCTCGAACGCCGCCGCGCGCTTGCGCAATGGGTGGCGCGCGAGATCGTGCCGCACGAACCGCGCATCCGCGCATGGTTCGTGAAGCGGCGGATCGCGCACGACGTGATCGATGAGCTGGTCCAGGACGCATATTGCCGCGTGGTCATGCTCGAGACGGTCGATCACATCGAGTGTGCCCACGCCTACTTCTTCTCGATCTGTCGCAACCTCCTCGCGCGGAGGCTCAAACGGCAACAGATCGCCCCCTTCGACGCGATCAGCGAGATCGAGAGCTACCGTGATACTGGCACGCCCACACCCGAAGAGCAGGTCGCCACGCGCATGGCGTCCGAACGCGTGCGCGCCCTGCTCGCGGAATTGCCCGAGCGCTGCCGGCGCATTGTCGAACTGCGCAAGATCGAAGGCTGGTCGCAGCGCGAGATCGCCGATCATCTCGGCATCACCGAAAAGGCCGTCGAGAAGCAGGTCTGGGTCGGTGTGCGCGCCATTCGCAGCGGCTGGGATGCGATCGACCGCGAGCCCGAAGCAGCCGGCGACAGCCGGCGGGTGGTGTAGCCATGGCATCGGATAACACCCCCATGGCTGACCGTGACATGGCCGCCGAATGGGTCGCCCGAATGGATTCGGGCCACTGGACCGAGGCCGACGAGGCCGCGCTGCAGACGTGGCTGGCCGCCGATCCGCGCCGCCATGGCCTGCTCCTCCAGACGCAGGCGGCCTGGATGCTGCCCGATACCGTGCGCGAACCGGAACCGGTTGAGACGCCGGTCGCCGCCAACGACGCACGCGGTAAATGGATGCGGCGCGGGGTGCTGGGCGGCATGGTTGCCGCCAGCGCCGCAGCTCTCATCACCGTCCGCACCGGCTTCTCGCGCGATGCCGAATTTGTCACGCGCGTCGGCGAGATTCGCCGCGTCCCGCTCGACGACGGCTCGATCATGACGATCAATTCGGGCTCCGAACTCAAGGTCAGCCTCTCACGCCGAGCGCGCGAGATCGAACTCCTGCAGGGCGAGGCCTGGTTCGACGTTGCCAAGGATGCCGAGCGGCCCTTCATCGTCGCGTCCGGCCCAGTCCGCGCCAAGGCGGTCGGGACCGCCTTCTCGGTGCGCAAGCGCGAGGAAGGCGTCGAAGTGCTCGTCACCGAAGGCGTGGTCGAAACCTGGTCCGATCAGGACGCCAGCCGCCGCCTGACAGTCGTCGCGGGCGAGCGCGCGGTGATCAAGGAATGGGCGCTCGTCCACTACCGCGAGGGTGACAACACCCCGGTCGACCGCGCGCTCGCGTGGCGCAACGGGATGATCGACCTCAACGGCACCACGCTGCGCGAGGCGGCGGACGAGTTCAATCGCTACAACCAGCGGCAGATCGTTATCGCCGACCCCGGGATCGCGGGCGAGCAGTTCGACGGGCTGTTCAAACTCGATGACCCCGACGGCTTCGTCCAGACGCTCAAGGTCACGCTGCCGGTGACGATCGACACCAGCGATCCCGGCACGATCCGCATTGAGCGCGCCAGTGAAGCAGGCTCGCCGAAGTAAATTTCCAAAATTAATTGCACACAGCGCGGAAGGAAATCCAACACCCACGTCTCTAGGGGAGTACAGGCCAAAAATGGCTTGAAATGGGATGAATTCCTTTTGGGAGGGATTAGTGATGACGACCACTTTACGTGGCATACTATTTGCGTCCGCCAGCGTTGTTGCCGTGGCATCCATGCCCGCTGTGGCGCAGGCCAACGCCGAACTGCGGCAATTCGCCATTCCCGCCCAGTCTGCGGAGTCCGCAATCGGGCTGCTCGGCCACCAGGCCAATGTCCAGATCATCGCCTCGCGCAAGCTGACCCATGCCGTGCGCACCAATGAAGTGCGCGGCCGCCTGACGGTGGGCGAAGCGCTCGATCGGCTGCTGGCGGGCACCGGCCTCGCCGCGCGCCAGACCGGCCCGGGCACCTTTGCCGTCATCGGCCGCCCGCTCGCCGCACGCCAGCCGGCCAGCGTAGCGCCGGTGGCCCTTGCCGCCCAGGCCGCCGAACCCCAGCCTGCGGGGCCTGCCAGGGCAGCGGAACCGGAACCCGAACCGCAGCCCATCGTAGTGACCGGCCTGCGCAGCAGCCTCGACAACGCGCGCGGCATCAAGCGCGCCTCGTCCGGCATCGTCGATGCGATCTCCACCAAGGACATCGGCAAGCTTCCTGACGCCAACCTCGCCGAATCGCTCCAACGCATCACCGGCGTCTCGATCGACCGCTCCGGCGGCGAAGGCGCCTTCATCACCGTCCGCGGCTTCGGCCCCGAGTTCAACACCGTCCTCGTCAATGGCCGCCAGATCGCCACGCCGACCGACCCGAGCCAGGCCTCGGGCCGCGCCTTCTCGTTCGATACGCTGGCTTCAGAACTCGTCTCGGGCGTCGAGGTCTACAAGTCGTCCACCGCGCGCTACCAGTCGGGCGGCGTCGGCTCGACGGTGAACATCAAGATCGCCCGCCCGTTCGACTACAAGCAACGCAAGATCGCGGCCTCGCTGGACGTCAACTACGACCAGAACTCGAAAAAGGCCGCGCCTGACGCGACATTCCTGTTCGCCGATACCTTCGCTGACGGAAAGTTCGGCGTGCTGCTCTCGGGCACTTACCAGCGCCGCTACACGCTGCTGAAGCAGGCGCAGACCGACGGTTGGCTGGTTAATCCCGCGGTCCCCGCAGCCGAGGTCAACGGCGGCAATGGCACGGTGAGCAGCAGCAATCCCGCTGGCAACATCTTCGTGCCGCAGAACTTCGATACCAAGGTCACGCGCGAGGACCGCGAGCGCATCGGCGGTACGCTCGTGCTGCAGTACCGTCCCTCCGACGACATCACGGTGACCGCTGACGCGCTCTATTCGAAGTTCACCAACACCACCGACGCGCGTTCCTATGGCCATTGGTTCACCGCCTCGAACCTCACCAACGTGACCACCGACGCCAACGGCACGGTGACCGACATGACGCAGGCCAGCGGCATCGCCACCGACTTCCACGACAAGAAGTTCGACAAGCGGACCAACACCCGCGAGTTCGGCCTCAATGTCGAATGGCAAGTCTCGCCCAACCTCACCGCGACGGTCGACGGCACTTATTCGCTGGCAAAACAGGACCCCAACGGCGGGCGGCAGGCCTATCTCTCGCTGCTCGGCTATCTCACCGGCTCGTCGCGCTACCAGTCGGACGGCTCGATCCTGCCCTACCAGACCGAGACCCTGCCCACGTTCGCCAATCCGGCCAGCCCTTGCGGCAGCGCGGTGACCAATTCCGGCACCCCGGCAGACCCCAACGTCGTCGGCGCCGGACAGCCGCTATGCCAGCACGTGATGCTGCTGCGCGGCTATGGCACCCGCGATGAAGTCTACCAGGGCCGTGCCGACCTTGCCTACAAGGGGGATTCCGACGTCGGCCTCGTGAACGCCAATCTCGGCTTCTACTATTCGCGCGACCAGAAGCGCACGTCGCTCTTCTCGAACGATGGCGGCACCGGCTGCACGACCTGCGGCTACAACCTGCCCTCGCCGCCGGGCGTGGCGATCAGCACCTACAACGCGGGCAGCGGCTTCCTCTCCGGGATCAGCGGCTCGCAGCGCCTGCCGACGCAATGGCTGACGTTCGATGGCCCGCAGCTGTTCGATGCGATCACCCAGCAGCAGCGCGCGACGAACCCGAACTTCACTTTCGCCCCGCCGCTGGTGAACGATACGATCGTGACCGAACGCGTACTCGGCGCCTATCTGGAAACCGAGTTCAAGGGCGAGATCGCAGGCGCTCCGATCAGCATCGTCGGCGGCGTCCGCTTCGAGGACACGCAGACCAACGTGAATGGCCTCGCCACGGCCTATACCGCACTGGTCAAGCTGGCGAACGACCAGACGCAGTACGGCTCGGCCTCGTCGGGCACGACGCGCACGGTCGGCAAGACGCACTACATCGACATCCTGCCCAACATCGCGATCAAGTGGCAGGTGACGGACAAGTTCACCGTGCGCTTCGCTGCCTCGCAGACGATTACCCGGCCAACGCTGGAGCAGCTTTCGCCGGTCACCACGCTCGTCACGCTGCGGCCCGGCAACTTCGCGGCGAGCCGGGGCAACCCGGACCTCAAGCCGTTCAAGTCGAACAACCTCGATCTCTCGCTGGAGTACTACTACGCCCCCGGCAGCTACGTTTCGATCGGCGGCTACCTCAAGAACGTGAACAACTTCATCGTGCTCAACCAGACCACGGGCACGGTGGCCGACGCCAATGGCGGCGCGCTGATCGATCCGGGCACGGGCCTGCCCGCGCAGTTCACCGTCACCGCGCCGGTCAACGGGCAGGACGCCACGGTGCGCGGTATCGAAGCCGCGTGGCAGTACTCGATCGGCGATACCGGCTTCGGCTTCCAGGTGAACGGCACTCTCGTCGGGTCGAACCGCAAGCTCAATCCGCAGAACCTTGCCAACAAGTTCGCGCTGACCGGCCTGTCCAACTCGGCCAACGCGGTGCTGTTCTACGACAAGAACGGGATCGAAGCCCGCGTCGCCTACAACTGGCGCGACAGCTTCCTGCAATACCTCGCCCCGCCGCCCCTCAACGGTGCGGGCCAGGCGGTCACGCAAGTGCGGCCCTACTCCCAGGTCGATGCGAGCGTGACCTACCACATCACCCCGCAGTTCTCGGTCTTTGCCGAAGGGGCCAACCTCACCAACTCGCGCACCCTGAAGTACGCCTATTACCAGAACCAGTTCCTCTATGCGGAGGACACCGGAAGGCGCTTCAAGCTGGGCGCGCGGGTGAACTTCTGAAGCGTTAACAATGGGATCGGGGCGTGCATTGCGGTGCACGCCCCGTTTTGCGTAGAACCTGACCAGGACGAGTCAGGCCAGCATGGGAAGTAGGATCAGGATGGCCGAAAACGGCGCAATTCGTTCGGTTTGCATTGTCGGCGGCGGCTCGGCCGGATGGCTGACCGCAGGGCTCATCGCGGCCCGTCATGGCGGCGATCTCAAGGTCACGCTCGTCGAAAGCGTGCGGCGCGGCATCATCGGCGTTGGCGAGGGCACCTGGCCCACCATGCGCAACACCTTGCGCAAGATCGGCCTCTCCGAAACCGATTTCATGCGCGCCACCCATGCCTCGTTCAAGCAGGGCGCCAAGTTCGCCCGCTGGCGCACCGGCGCGGCGGACGATTTCTACTACCACCCGCTGGTGCTACCCGAAGGCTTCCCCGATCTCGATCTCGCGCCCTACTGGAATGCAGATCCGAACCAGAGCTTCTCCGACGCAGTGTGCTTTCAGGAAGCACTGTGCGAGGCCTCGCTGGCGCCCAAGCTGATGACCTCGCCCGACTATGTCGGCGTCGCCAACTACGCCTATCACCTCGATGCCGTGCGCCTCGGCGAGCTGCTGGCAGAGCATTGCACCGGCAAGCTCGGCGTGCACCACATCGATGACGACATCATCGACGTCCGCCTGTCCGAAACCGGCGATGTCACCGCCGTCGTCGGCGAACGCCATGGCGACATCGAAGCCGACCTTTACGTCGATTGCACCGGCTTTGCCTCGCGCCTTCTCGGCGAAGCGCTTGGCGTGCCCTTCATCGACCGTTCCGATGTGCTGTTCGTCGACCGCGCGCTCGCGGTCCAGCTGCCGGTCGAGGAAGACAGCCCCATCGCCTCGCACACTATTTCCACCGCGCAGCGCCACGGCTGGATCTGGGACATCGGCCTGCCCACCCGGCGCGGCATCGGCTATGTGTGGTCGAGCCGCCATGCCGGCAACGAGCGCGTCGAGGAAGAGCTCGCGGCCTATGTGGGCCCCGATTTCGCCAAGCTTTCCCCGCGCGAGATCACCATCCGCTCCGGCCACCGCGCCCAGTTCTGGAAGAACAACGTCGTCGCGGTCGGCCTTGCGGCAGGCTTCCTCGAACCACTCGAAGCCTCCGCGCTCGTGCTGATCGAGCTTTCGGCGGACTACATCGCCACCGCCATGCCGGCAAACCGCGCCGCGATGGACTTCGTCGCGCGCCGCTTCAACACGATGACCCGCTATCGCTGGGACCGCATCATCGAATTCCTCAAGCTGCACTATGTCCTCTCCGAACGCGAGGACAGTGCGTTCTGGCGCGACAACCGCGATCCCGCGACGATCCCGCAGGACCTGCAGGACCAGCTCGAACTCTGGCGCGACACCCCGCCCGGCGAGCACGATTTCGCCAGCGCGCACGAGATGTTCCCCGCCGCGAGCTACCAGTACGTGCTCTATGGTATGGGCTTCCGCACCCGCCCGCGCCCCGGCCGCCTCGCCAACGCCGATGCCGCGCAGGACGCCTTCGACCGCACCGCCGCCTTGAAGCGCAAGCTCACCGCCACGATGCCAACCAACCGCGCGCTGCTGGGCCGGCTGGCGCAATACCGCTTCCCTCCGCTGTGAAGGCCGCCATGACCATCGTCCCCCTCAATCGGACCGCCCACGCCGCCTTGCGCATCGATCCCGCCCGCGCCGCGGAAGCTGCCGCCGCCGTCCACCTCGTCCCGCTGGTGGTGAGCGAGATCCGCCAGGTGGCCGGGCAGTTCCCGGTGTTCCTCGCCAAGGATGCCGAAACCGGGCAGTTCTATCCCGCCGCGCTGATGGGGCTGGAGCCGCAGGAGAACCTGTTCTGGAACGGCGCCGCGCTCGAAGCCGATGTCCTCCCGCTCAACCTGCTGCGCCTGCCTTTCTTCGTCGTCGGCGAAGGCGCGGAAGCCGCGATTGCCATCGACGAGGCCAGCCCGGCGCTGGCGCCGGATGGCCCCTGCTCGATCGTCGATGCCGAAGGCGGCGAGACCGAATACTTCCGTTCGGTCCAGACCATTCTCGGCCGCCTGCTGCAGGGCCAGGATGAAACCCGCCGGCTCGTCGACCTGATGCTGGAAACCAAGGTGGTGCGCGAGATCAAGCTCGACCTCGCCTTCCACGATGGCAGCACCAGCCTGCTCACCGGGCTCTACGGCATCGACGAAGTCGCGCTCGGCCGCTCGCGTGAGCGGATCACTGCGTTCGACGACCTGATGATCCTCGCCGCCATGGCGCTCTCGCTCGACAAGGTGGCGGCGCTGGTCCGGCGCAAGAACGCGCGGATCGAAGCGCAGTCCGCATGGTTCACCCCGGGCGGCTGAACGCTTGGAAGCGCACCCGGTCAGGCATCTGGGCCGCGAGGGCGTGCCCCTGTGGATTGCGGACGCGGCGCATCCCGATCCGGAAAGCCTGTTGGCCGCCGCGCGCACCGCGAACCTCGCACCTGTCGCAGGCGATCTCTACCCCGGCGTACGCGCACCCGCGCCCGATACCTGGGGCACATGGCTGCCCACTGCGCTCAGCGTCTGGCCGGAATTCGAGCATATCGAAGTCCTCCGCGCCGATTTCGCCGTTGCCTGCCACGATCCTGCGAAACTGACCCCCGTCCAGCGCATCCCGCATTTCGACACGACCGATTCCGCCGTGCACGCCGTGCTGCACTATCTCTGCGACGCGCCGCATCAGGGCACCAGCTTTCACCGCCACCGCGCCACCGGCTTTGAACGCATCCCTCCCACGCGCGCCCCGCTCTGGCGTCAGGCCCTCGTCGCCGACGGGCAGCGCCACGGCCTCCCCCCGGCGCGCTATCACGAAGCGGACACGGCAAGCTTCGAACGCATCGGCACCGCCGCACTGCGCTTCAACCGGCTTGTCGTTTATCCCGCCAATTGCCTGCACTGCGGCGATGTGGCCGGCTCATGGTCCAGCAGTGACCGCCTGACGATCACGGCATTGATCCGCATCGCAAGCGAATAGCCCCGGCGCGAAACCCGGCTGACGGCGTTCATGAATGGCGAAAGGTTGGATGCCCCGCGAGGATTCGAACCTCGATAAACGGAATCAGAATCCGTTGTCTTACCATTAGACGACGGGGCAATGAGGGCGCGCCTTTAGGCGGGGCTTGGGCCCGAGTCAAGCAAGGCAACCACCTTCCTGCGCTGTACTTGCCCCAAAGCCGCAGGAACGCTAGAGTGCGTGTCAAGTACCTGCCGGGCATACCCTTGGCGGGAAAACATAAGCGATTGGTAGACATGGCGGAATTCGATCCGCCGGCGCAGCAGCGCAAGACGCGGCCAGGCAAGCGGCGCGGACGCAAATCGGCGTCCCGCGGCAAGCCCAGGGGGGCCCGTCCTGCCCCCGCAGCGTCGGCCAGCATCCCTGATGGGCCAGTCCCTACGCCCGCGCCGCAGCCGCCCGCATCGCAGCCGGCAGCCGCCTCGGAGGCAAGCATGGCCATGAACGCGCCTTCGCCTGTCGTCTCTGCCCAGCCACTGCCAGTGCCCCCGCCCATCGAAGCCCCGCGCCCGCCGTGGCAAAAAACACCGCCGTTCCATCGCCAGGCCTATGCCGCGATCGATCTCGGCACCAACAATTGCCGCTTGCTCATCGCGCGCCCTTCGGGCGATCACTTCATGGTGATTGATGCCTTCAGCCGCGTCGTCCGGCTCGGCGAAGGCCTCGCACAGTCCGGCCGCCTTTCCGATGCGGCGATGGACCGCGCGCTCGGCGCGCTGCACATCTGCGCCGACAAGCTGCGCAAGCGCGGCGTCCACCTCGCCCGTTCGGTGGCGACCGAAGCCTGCCGTCGCGCCACCAATGGCGAGGAATTCATCGAGCGCGTCCACCGCGAGACGGGCATCCGGCTCAACATCATCACCGCGCAGGAAGAAGCGCGCCTCGCCGTGCTGGGGTGCCACATCCTGCTCGAACCCGGCTGCGGCCCGGCGATGATCTTCGACATCGGCGGCGGCTCGACCGAAATGGTGCTTGTCGATACCAGCGACGCGGTGCCGCGCATTCTCGATTGGCAATCGGTGCCCTGGGGCGTCGTCTCGCTCACCGAGAGCATCGGGCCCATCGACCTCACCGCCGAAGCGCGCGCCGCTGCCTATGCGGAAATGCGCCGGCGCATCAACGAAGGCTTCGCGCACTTCTCCGAGCGTGTCACGCCCGCGCGCAAAACGGCAGCAGCGGAAGGCGGTCTGCGCCTGCTCGGCACCAGCGGCACCGTCACCACGCTCGCCAGCCTCCACCTCGGCCTGCCGCAATATGATCGCAGCGCGGTCGACGGGCTGATCGTGCCCACCGCCTCGATGCGCGAAATCAGCCAGCGCCTTGCGCATATCTCCCCCGCCGAGCGCGTCGCCGTGCCCTGCATCGGGCGGGAGCGGGCAGACCTCGTCGTCGCGGGCTGCGCCATTCTCGAATCGATCTTCGACATCTGGCCCGCCGAACGGCTCGGCATCGCCGACCGCGGCATCCGCGAAGGGATCCTGCGCAGCCTGATGGCGGCAGGCGGGCTGGGTGATCGGCGCGCGGCAGAAGCAATTCAGGCTAAAGGCGCCCACGCATGACCCCTAACCCATGAGCAGAAGCGGCCGCGACCCGGGCACACGGGTCAAGACGGCACGGGGCCGCACCGCCTCGTCCAACCGCTGGCTCGCCCGCCAGCTGAACGATCCCTACGTCAAGCAGGCCAAGGCCGAGGGCTGGCGCAGCCGCGCGGCGTTCAAGCTAATCGAGCTCGACGCCCGCTTCGGCCTCCTCAGGGGCGTGCGCCGCGTCGTCGATCTCGGCATCGCGCCGGGCGGCTGGGCACAAGTCGTGCGCAAGCAGGCTCCACAGGCCGAAGTCGTCGGCATCGATCTGCTGCCGGTCGAACCCATCGAAGGCGTCACGATCTTCGAGATGGACTTCATGGCCGACGAAGCACCCGCCGCGCTTCTCGGCGCGCTCGGCGGTGAGCCCGATCTCGTCATTTCCGACATGGCGGCCAACACAGTCGGCCACAAGGCAACCGACCACTTGCGCACGATGGGCCTCGTCGAAACCGCCGTCGATTTCGCTATCCAGACGCTGGCCCCCGGCGGCGCCTTCGTCGCCAAGGTCTTCGCCGGCGGCACCGACGGCGAGCTGCTCACGATCCTGAAGCGCAACTTCAAGACGGTGAAGCACGCCAAGCCCCCCGCGAGCCGCAAGGACTCCTCGGAATGGTACGTGATCGCGCAGGGCTTCAAAGGGCGCGAGGAAGCGCCTGTGCTTCGAGATTAAAATCTCGAAGGGCGGCACCAGCCCGCTCTTTTGCGAATTTCGACAAACTTCAACCTATCCACAGGCTGGGTTTTGCGCGAATCGGCCCGCCCGCCCTAACGGTCCCCACCATTTTCTGACCGGAGACCTTACCCCATGGCCGAATCCGCCGACGACCGCCTGCGCCTTCTGATCGAGCGCATCGAACGCCTCGAGGAAGAAAAGAAGGGCATCGGCGACGATATCAAGGACGTCTACGCCGAAGCCAAGGCGGTCGGCTACGATCCCAAGATCATGCGCCAGATCGTCCGCCTGCGTAAGCTGAAGCCCGACGATCGCCGCGAAATGGAAATGATTCTCGATACCTACAAGAACGCGCTCGGCATCGAGTAGGAATGCTTTACGCGGGGCGGTGAAGCGCTAGGCTGCGACGAAATGTTGCCGCCGGAGTATTGCTGATGCGTCTTGCCCGCCCCGCCCTGCTTGCCGGCTTCGCCGCGCTGATTGCCGTTGCCGCTCCGGTAGCAGCGGAAACCCCCGCCAAACCGCAGCCCAAAGTGGTCTACCTCCACGCCGGAAAGCTGCTCGATCAGCCCGGCAAGCCCCCGCGCGGCGCCTCCACCGTGGTCATCACGGACGGCGTGGTCACCAGCGTCAGCGACGGCACTCTGCCCGCGCCCACAGGTGCCACCACGGTAGAGCTTGGCGATGCCTTTGTGCTCCCCGGCCTGACCGACATGCACGTCCATCTGTTCAGCGATGGCGATCCGCTGCGCGAGCGGCTCGAGCAGTCCACCCGCGACCGGGAAGACGCCGCCTATCTTGCCGCGCTCCACGCGAAGCAGACCCTGAACGCCGGCTTCACCACCGTCCGCGATCTCGGCGGTCCGCCGCGCGGCATCCGCGCACTGCGCGACGCTATCGATGCGGGCGAAGTGCCCGGGCCGACCATCATCAACGCCGGAACGATGATTTCGGTTTCCGGCGGGCACGGCGATGGCGGCGGGCTTAACGAGGAAAGCTACGGCGCGTTCGCCCCGCATGATTACAACAACTTGTGCAACGGGGCTGACGATTGCCGCCGCGCCGTGCGCGAACAGATCCGGCTCGGCGCGCAAGTGATCAAGTTCGCCGCGACCGGCGGCGTGCTGTCGAACGTCGCTGGCGGCCTTGGCCAGCAGATGACCGACGAGGAAATGAAGGCCGTGATCGACACCGCGCACGGCTTCGGCCGCAAGGTAGCTGCGCACAGCCATGCTGCGGCGGGGACGTTGGCAGCGGTCAATGCCGGGGTCGATACGATCGATCACGGCACCTTCCTTGATGAGCCGACGATCAAGGCAATGCTCGCCCACGGCACCTGGCTCGTGCCCACCATGCTCGCCCCGGTCGCCGCGCTCGCGCAGGCCCGCGCCGGGTTGCTCCCGCCCGCGACGATCCCCAAGGCCGAAAACGCGGCCGCTGCCGAGCGCAAATCGCATGAACTCGCCATCAAAATGGGCGTGAAGATCGCATTCGGCACCGATACCGGCGTCTCGAAGCACGGCGACAACGCGCAGGAATTCGCGCTGATGGTCCGCGCCGGGATGACCCCGATGGCCGCCATCGCCGCCGCCACGGTGAACGCCGCTGAGGCGCTCGGCCGCACCGACACGGTCGGCCGCATCGCGCCGGGCATGCCGGCTGACATCATCGCGGTCCACGGCGATCCGCTGACTGATGTGACCCGCCTCGAACACGTCGATTTCGTGATGAAGCGCGGCACAGTCGTGAAGCAGTGACGCGGTGACCGAGGCGCTGACGATCCGCGATGCCCGCCCCGAAGACGCCGAGGCTTGCGCCGCGATCTACGCACCGCACGTAACAGGCAGCTGGATCAGCTTCGAACTCGAGGCCCCGGATGCGGCGGAAATGGCCCGCCGCATCGCTGGCTACGGCGCCAGCCACGCGTGGATCGTGGCGACACGCGGCGGCGAAATCCTTGGCTATGCCTATGGCAGTCCGCACCGGACGCGCGCCGCCTATGCGTCCTCATGCGACGTCGCGATCTATGTCAGCGCCGCCCTCCCGCGCTCGGGCATCGGGCGCGCGCTCTATGGCGACCTGCTCGCGCGGCTAAAGGCCAAGGGCTTCCACGCAGCCTTCGCTGGCATCGCCCAGCCCAACCCCGCCAGCGTCGCGCTGCACGAAGCCTGCGGCTTCACTCCCGTCGGCGTGTACCGCGAAGTCGGCTGGAAAATGGGCGCGTGGCGCGATGTCGGCTGGTGGCAACGGGTGCTCTGAAAAATGGGGACAGTCCCCATTTTTCGTCAGACGCCAAGCAGCGCAAGGCTCACCGAAATCCCGTTGGCCGTCGCATGGATCAGCATCGAGCCGAAAATGCCGATCCGCATCCGCGTGTAGCTCAGCGTCATCCCCGCCCAGAGCTGCGGCAACACCATCGGCAGGAGCGCCCACGAAAAGCGCGGATAGTTGCTGAGGTGCGAGAGCGCGAAGACGAGGATCGACAGCCAGACCAGCACCGGAAACGCCGCCTCGAACCCCGGCACCACGCCGCGCTTGCGCAGCCAGAACCAGCCGGCAGGCGCCACCAGCCCCATGCCCAGCACGCCAAAGCTCGCCGGCACTTCGTAGACATGGAAGCTCACCATCGCGAGGAACCCCGCCGCCACGAACCCGCAGCCGACCAGCCACACCGCGCGCACCCGCCCTGTCAGCCAGCCGCGAAATGCCAGTTCCTCCGCCACTGGCGCCAGCACCACCACGAAGGGCACCAGCATCGCCTTGGAGACCTGATCGAACGCCTCGGGCGAGGGCAGCCTCATCGCCGTCTGCCATAGGCCAAGCAGCGGCAGCAGCACGAGCAGCAACACGGCCAGGTGCAGCCCCAGCATGGAAAGCAAGGCCTGCCCTGCATATGGCGCTCGCGGGCCGGACGGCGTCAGCAGGTGCGGCCGGGCCAGCCATGCGGCGAAGTCTTGATACAGCGCTTTCATCGCCGCCCTGATGCCGCAGTTCGGGTTAAGACCGGGTGTGCGGGCCCAATTGCCCAGCGCTCCCGTCTCGGCTAGGGGAGCCGCCAAAGCAAACCCAGAAAGCTCTGAGCGGCAGACCATGGCAGGCCATTCCAAATTCAAGAACATCATGCACCGCAAGGGCGCGCAGGACAAAAAGCGCTCGGCGATGTTTTCCAAGCTCTCCCGCGAAATCACCGTCGCGGCCAAGATGGGCATGCCCGATCCGGACATGAACCCGCGCCTGCGCGCCGCCGTCAACGCGGCCAAGGCGCAGTCCATGCCCAAGGACAACATCGCCCGCGCGATCGACAAGGCGACCAAGGGCGAAGGCGATAACTACGAGGAAGTGCGCTACGAGGGCTATGGCCCGGGCGGCGTCGCCATCATCGTCGAGGCGCTGACCGACAACCGCAACCGCACTGCCACCAACGTGCGCACCGCTTTCGCCAAGAACGGCGGTAACCTCGGCGCCTCGGGCGCGGTGAGCCACGGGTTCGAGCGGCTTGGCCTGATCGAATACCCGGGCAAGGCTGGTGACGAGGAAAAGGTCCTCGAAGCCGCGATCGAAGCGGGCGCCGAAGACGTCGAGAGCGATCTGGGCGACGGCGACGAAAACCCCGGCAGCCACCAGATCTGGGTTGCCATCGAGCAGCTCCACCCCGTCGCGCGCGAGCTCGAAAAGGTGCTGGGCGAGGCTGAGGGCGTCAAGCTGGCGTGGAAGCCGAACATGACAACCACTGTCGATGCCGAGACGGCGGCGACGCTGCTCAAGCTGATCGACGTGCTCGAGGATGACGACGACGTGCAGACCGTCTGGGGCAACTACGAAATCCCGGACGACGTGATGGAAAAGCTGGGCTGATGCGAGCCCTCGCGGCAGCCCTGAGCGTTGCCGCACTGCTCTGCACGGCCGGATCGGCGGCGAAGGTGCCACAGACCGCGCGCGCCGCCGTTCCCAGCCTCTGCGCTGGCGGCGAACGCGTGGTCTACTCCTGCCGCTTCGGCGCGAAGATTGGCAGCGTGTGCCTCGGCAAGAGCAGCCTGCACTACCGCTTCGGCCCTGCCGGGCACGCCGCGATCGACGTCGCCAGCGCGCCTGACTGGCGCAACATTCACCAGGGCGGCAACCGCAGCCAGGGCGGCGACAATCAGGATTCCATCCGCTTCACCAATGGCAACACGCACTATGTCGTCCATCAGGACGAGACCGGCTCGCTCAACGAGACACCGGGGCGCACCTTCTCCGGCATCGAAGTCCTGCGCGGCGCGAAGGGCGAGCAATCGCTCGCCAGCCTCAGCTGCAGGGCCCGCAGCCGCTTCAATCTCGAGGCCTTCGATGCCATTGCCGATGCCGCACCCAAGAACTGGGACAGCAACGAGACACCCGGCGGCCCGTTCGACATGGTCTATTGAGCCGTGATGCCGCTCGCCATCAAGGCCCTGCTGTCCGGCCTGCTCATCGCGCTCATCTCCGAGATCGGGCGCAAGTTGCCGACCGTCGGCGCGCTGGTCGCCTCACTGCCCCTCGTCTCCGTGCTCGGCATGATCCTGCTGTGGCGCGCGCGGCCTGATGCCGAAAACATGGCGATCCATGCCGAGGCGACCTTTTGGTACGTGCTCCCCAGCCTGCCGATGTTCCTCGTGATCCCCGCGCTGCTGCGCCACGGCGTATCGTTCTGGATCGCGCTGGCGCTCGGCTGCGTGCTCACTGTCGGGCTCTACCTCGGCATGATGCATCTCGGTCCGCGCTTCGGACTCAAGCTGTGATCATCATCGGTATCGACCCCGGCCTCACCTGCACCGGCTGGGGCATTGTCGCCAAGTCCGGCAGCCGCCTCAGCCACATCGCCAATGGCCAGATCCGCACCGATGCCAAGGCGGAGATGGCGCAGCGACTGGTCGAACTCGACGCAGGACTCGCCGCCGTGATCGCTCTCCACCAGCCCGATGCCGGGGCGGTCGAGGAAGTCTTCGTCAACGTGAACCCGCAGTCGACGCTCAAGCTCGGCCAGGCGCGGGGAGTCGCCCTGCTCGCGGTGGCGCGCGCGGGGCTGCCGGTGGCGGAATATCCCACCAAGGTGATCAAGAAGGCGCTGGTCGGCACCGGCGGCGCCGAGAAGACGCAGGTCCAGGCGATGCTCAAGGTCCTGCTCCCCGGCGCCGTGCTGACCGGGGCCGACGCGGCGGATGCCCTCGCCGTTGCCATCACCCACGCCAACATGATGGGCAGCCACCGCTAGGGTCAGGACCTATTAACCGCGCCTTCGAGGCGCTGGAATGGCGAACATATCAGGCGGAAATTCACGCAGGGAAGGCTGGCCCGCCTTTCCAAGTGAGTTTCTGTCTGAGATGGAAGCCATTCCAGCGTCCCTTCGGGATTTACCTTGCGGTGGCCTTCGGCTGACCAAAATGGCCCATTGCTGCGTCAGGAAGCCTTGAGATATCGACATATCCCTGCGGCTTCCTTCCTTGCACTGCGCCATTTTGCCTCAAACCTCGAATGCGTGGTTAATTGGTCCTGACCCTAGGCCTTGGCACCGAAGCTTGCCAAACCGTCATTTGACTGCCGGCCCGCTGCGGCGACAATGCGGCCATGGAAATCGAAGTCAGCGCCGAAGCCAAGGACAAGCGGCTCAACCGGCTTGTCGCCATCACCGTCGTCGTGCTCTCCGTCTTCACCGGGCTTTGCGGCATCAAGGATGGCAACATCGTCCAGGCCATGCAAGCCGCGCAGGCCGCTTCGATCGATACGTGGAATGAATATCAGGCGACCAGAACCAAACTCCACCTCGCCGAGGCCACCCGCCTCCAGCTGACAACGCTGGCAGCCCCCGGCCGGGCGGACACCGCCATCGCCGGGCTCGACAAGGACATCGCCAAGTACAAGGCCGAGGCGCCCGATCTGGCCAAGGCCGCGAAGGCGCAAGGCGATCTCTACGATGCGCTCAATGTGCACGACGACCAGTTCGACGCCGCCGATGCCGCGATCTCCACCGCGATCTCGCTCGCAGCCGTGGCCGCGCTGGTGGAGACGTTCTCCCTCCTCTGGGCGGCATGGGCCTTCGGCGCATTCGGCCTGTTCATGGGGATCGAGGGATTCGCGGGCGGCAGCTTCCACCCCGGCGTGCTGAGCACCATTCTAGGGTAGGCGGCACCGGTCCACTCCCCCGCCACATGAAATAGGCCCAACACCGCTCATCCTGAGCCTGTCGAAGGATGCTTGCGCCACCTTGCCCCCCGCCCACGGCCCTGCCATAGAACAAACCATGATCGCAAAGCTTACCGGCCTGCTCGACGATTTCGGACCCGACTGGGCAATCATCGACGTGAACGGCGTCGGCTATCTCGTCCACTGCTCGGCCAAGACGCTGGATCGGCTCGGCATCCGCGGGGACAAGGTGGTCATCCACACCGAACTGCAGGTCTCCGAAAACGACCAGCGCCTGATCGGCTTCACCAGCGCCGCCGAACGCGGCTGGTTCCGCCTGCTCACCGCCGTACAGGGCGTCGGCAGCAAGGTCGCGCTCGCCATCCTCTCCGCGCTCTCGGTCGAAGACCTCCAGCGCGCCTGCGCCAGCGGTGACGCCGCAATGGTCGCCCGCGCGCAGGGCGTAGGCCCCAAACTCGCCGGACGCATCGTCAACGAACTCAAGGACAAGGCAGGTGGCCTGGGCCCGATCCCCACCGGCGCCGGCAGCCCGCCGATGGAAGGCCTCGCCGCCGCCCCCGCAGGCTCTACCAGCGCCGACGCAATCTCCGCTCTCCAGAACCTCGGCTTCAAACCCGCCACCGCCAGCATGGCCGTCGCCGCCGCCGTCAAGGAACTGGGCGATGATGCCCCGCTCAACGACCTCGTGCGCGTGGCCTTGAAGCGGGCGGCGGGGTAGCGTTGGTGCTCCGCCGTCATCTCACCGCGCTGGCATGCCTTGGCCTGATGCTGTTTCTCGCTGGGGTGCTCGTCGGGCTATGGGTGTGGGATTGGCAAGAGGTTGACCGTTGCCTCGATCATGGCGGACGATGGGACAGAAAGATGGATGTTTGCGTTCTGAAATGACGGACGCCTCATTTCCTCACCGTGCCGCAGTTCGCCTCAGGCCCACTTGCCGCCCCCTTTGTGTTGGAGGATAAACGCCGAATGACCGACCTCAGCTTCTCCCTCCCCTCCACGCTGCAAAGCTGGATCGAAGCCCAAGTCGCCCAAGGGCACTATGCCGATGCCGGGGACTATCTGCGCGACCTCATCAGGCGGCATCGCGCGGCAGCCGAGGACGTGGCGCGGCTCCGCGCCCTGATCGAAGAAGGTGAGGCGTCCGGCTACATCGATGCCGATCCGGCTACTCTCATCGAAGAGATCATCGCAGAACGCCGCGCCCGGCGTGGCTAGTTTCAAGGTCTCCGTCGCCGCGCGCTATGATCTGGCGGAGATCGACGACTACAGCGTGGAGCGGTTTGGTGAAGAGGCGGCCGAAGCCTATGCTCGCGGCCTGACGGACGCGTTTCTGTTCCTCACCCAATACCCCTTGTCCGGCAGGCCGCGCCCGGAGCTACCAGCCGACACCCGGTGCAAGACGTATCGCAGCCACGTGATCTTCTACCGTTTTGCCAACGACACTGTTTTCATCCAACGCATTCTCCATCATTCGCAAGACGCGGCTACTCACCTCAATCCATGACCGACAACCCCATCCTTACACCCCGCCGCCAGACGGAGGACCCGGACGCCGCGCTGCGCCCGAAGACGCTCGCCGAATTCGTCGGGCAGGAAGCCGCGCGGGAGAACCTTTCGGTGTTCATCGAAAGCGCGCGCCAGCGCAGCGAGGCAATGGACCATGTGCTGTTCTATGGCCCGCCCGGCCTCGGCAAGACGACGCTGGCGGCGATCATCGCGCGCGAGATGGGGGTGAATTTCCGCGCCACGTCCGGCCCGGTCATCGCCAAGGCGGGCGATCTCGCGGCGCTGCTCACCAATCTCGAAGCGGGCGATGTGCTGTTCATCGACGAGATCCACCGCCTCAATCCGGTGGTCGAGGAAGTGCTCTATCCCGCGATGGAAGACCGCGCGCTCGATCTCATCATCGGCGAAGGGCCCTCCGCCCGCTCGGTGCGGATCGACTTGCCGCCCTTCACCCTGATCGGCGCGACCACCCGCGCCGGCCTCCTCGCCACCCCCTTGCGTGATCGCTTCGGCATCCCGGTGCGCTTGCAGTTCTACACTGTGGCCGAGCTTGAGCGCGTCGTCACCCGCGGCGCCGGCCTCCTCGGCATCGGCGTGGACAGCGGCGGCGCGGGCGAGATCGCGCGCCGTTCGCGCGGCACCCCGCGAGTCGCGGGCCGGCTGCTGCGGCGTGTCCGCGATTTCGCGCAGGTCGCAGGCGCACAGGTGATTTCCCGCGAAGTGGCGGACCGCGCGCTGACCCGGCTCGAAGTCGATTCGCTCGGGCTCGATCTGCAGGACCGGCGCTATCTCAGCATGATTGCGGATATCTACAAGGGCGGCCCGGTCGGGGTGGAGACGCTGGCGGCAGGCCTGTCCGAGCCGCGCGACACCATCGAGGACGTGATCGAGCCCTACCTCATCCAGCTCGGTCTCGTCGCCCGCACGGCGCGCGGCCGCTGCCTCAACGATCGCGGCTGGCGGCATCTGGGACTCACCCCGCCCGCCGCCGATCTCCCCGGCCTCTTCGCGGGCGACGAGGGCTGATAGTAAACGCGGTAAGCGTAACTGCTGGGTTCAATTCGGTTCCAGATTGGCACAGACTTGCTCGGAAGCCCCGTTTTGACCCATTTCGGGCCCTCGCGAAGGGGTGAAACCCGGTTAACAGCATTGCCGCCGCCGGTCTGATCTGCGTTGTTCGATCTGTCAGGAGAGGGTTTGTCCACCATTGCGGGGATAAGGCCTTTTCCTAAGGGAACAGAGAGCAAAGATCATGTCGGTTCGGATGGCATTGGCAAAACTGGCGGCCTGCGCAGCGGGCGGTGCAGTGCTGGGCGGCGGTGCGGTACACGTGTCGGAAGCGCCGTCGGCTGCCGAACTGCATCATATCAAGCCGATCAAGGTCAAGCAGGTGAAGCGGCATTACGCCGAGGTGGTCAAGCATCGCCCGGTTCGCCGCCTGCGCCGTGTGGTCAAGACCACGGTCACCAAGTCGTGCGCGATGCCCCAGGCACAGATGGCTTATGCCCCCGTGCCCTATATGGCGCCGATGCCGCCCCAGGCCGGCGGCGGCAGCGCAGCACCGGTCGTGATCGGCGGCGGCGGCATCGGCGGCTTCGGCGGCGGGTTCTTCGGCGGCTTCTTCGGCGGCGGCAGCAGCGGCGGCGGCAGTGTGGTCGTCTCCTCGACCAGCACCGGCTCCACCTCGACCTCCGGCGGCTCCACCTCGGGCGGTTCCACCTCCACTTCAGGCGGCTCGACTTCGACGTCCGGCGGTTCGACATCGAGCACCACCGGCGGTGTCAGCACCAGCACGGGCGGCGTGAGCACCAGCACTTCGACCTCGTCGGGCAATGTCAGCACGTCGAGCGGCAACGTCAGCACGTCGTCCGGCAACGTCTCGACGAGCTCGGGCAATGTCAGCACGTCGTCGGGCAACGTCTCGACCAGTTCGTCCACGTCGACCAGCTCGGGCAACGTGACGAGCAGCTCATCGACGTCGTCCTCCACTTCGAGCAGCACCAGCAGCTCCACATCCTCGTCGACCTCGAGCAGCACCAGCAGCTCGACTTCGTCGTCGTCGAACGGCAGCACCAGCACGTCGACATCGTCGTCGACGGGCGGAACGGAAGTGCCGGAACCGTCGATGGTCCTGCTGTTCGGTGCCGCCGCAGCCGGCCTCGTTGCCCGCCGCCGCCAGGGCCTCAAGGCCAAGGGCGCCGCCACGGCCTGAAGGCCTGCACACGCTTCCGCGGACCGTCACGGACGAAGAGAACGCGGACAAAAGGAAAGGGCGGCTCCGGGGGGAGCCGCCCTTTCTGATTCCAGCGGTACTGCTGGCAGCCCTCAGGCTGCCAGGTTGCGCAGCACGTAGTGCAGGATGCCGCCGTTGAGGTAGTATTCCAGCTCGTTGGCGGTATCGATGCGGCACAGCGCGGTGAAGGTGAACGTCGAGCCATCGGCGCGCGTCACTTCGACCTCGACGTCCTGACGCGGCTTCAGCCCCGCCACGCCGCGGATGGTGAAGCTGTCGTCACCCGTCAGCCCCAGCGTCTCGCGGCTCTCGCCATCCTTGAACTGCAGCGGCAGCACGCCCATGCCGACAAGGTTCGAGCGGTGGATGCGCTCGAAGCTTTCGACGATCACCGCGCGCACGCCGAGCAGGTTGGTGCCCTTGGCCGCCCAGTCACGGCTCGATCCGGTGCCGTATTCCTTGCCCGCGATGACGACCAGCGGCGTACCGTCGGCCTTGTGCTTCATCGCCACGTCGTAGATCGCGCCGACATCGCTGCCATAGCGGCTCATGCCGCCTTCGATGCCGGGCACCATCTCGTTCTTGATGCGGATGTTGGCGAAAGTGCCGCGCATCATCACTTCGTGGTGGCCGCGGCGCGCGCCGTAGGAGTTGAAGTCCGCCTTGGCGACCTGGTGCTCCATCAGCCACTTGCCCGCCGGGCTGTCGGCCTTGATCGAACCGGCCGGCGAGATGTGATCGGTGGTGATCGAATCGCCGAGGATTGCCAGCGGCTTCGCCTCGATGATGTCGCTCACGGGCGCCGGGGTCATCGACATGCCGTCGAAGTACGGCGGGTTGGCAACATAAGTGCTGCCCGCGCGCCACTGGTAGGTTTCCGAACCGGTGACGTTGATCGCCTGCCAGTGCACGTCGCCCTTGTAGACGTCGGCATAGCGGGCCTGGAACATCGCGCGGTCCATGCAGCCGGCCATCGTCTCGTAGACTTCATGGTTCGAAGGCCAGATGTCCTTGAGGTAGACGTCGACGCCGTCCTTGCTCTTGCCGATGGGAGTCGAAACGAAGTCCTCGATCACCGTGCCCTTGAGCGCGTAGGCAACCACCAGCGGCGGGCTGGCGAGGAAGTTCGCGCGCACGTCGGGCGAGACGCGGCCTTCGAAGTTGCGGTTGCCCGAGATCACGGCGGCGGCAACAAGGCCGTTCTCGTTGATCGCCTTGCTGATCGGCTCGGCCAGCGGGCCCGAGTTGCCGATGCAGGTGGTGCAGCCATAGCCGACAAGGTTGAAGCCAACCGCGTCAAGGTGCTCCTGCAGCCCGGCCTTGACGAGGTAGTCGGTCACCACCTGCGAACCCGGCGCCAGCGAGGTCTTGACCCAGGGCTTGGGCTTGAGGCCCAGCTCGTTGGCCTTCTTGGCAACGAGGCCTGCCGCGACCAGCACGCCCGGGTTCGAGGTGTTGGTGCAGCTGGTGATTGCCGCGATGGTCACGTCGCCATCACCGATGTCGAAGTCCTTGCCCTCGACCGGCACGCGCTGCTGCGCCTTCTTGTAGGTATTCGCGAGGTCGGCGTTGAACACGTCATCAACGTCGGGCAGCGAAACGCGGTCCTGCGGGCGCTTCGGGCCGGCAAGGCTGGGCACCACGGTGCCGAGATCGAGTTCCAGCGTCGAGGTGAAGATCGGCTCGACCGAAGGATCGATCCAGAAGCCCTGCGCCTTGGCATAGGCTTCGGTCAGCGCAATCTGGTCCTCGTCGCGGCCAGTGAGGCGCATGTAATCCAGCGTCTTGTCGTCGATGCCGAAGAAGCCGCAAGTCGCGCCATATTCCGGCGCCATGTTGGCCAGCGTCGCGCGGTCCGCCAGCGTCAGCGAGGCAAGGCCGGGGCCGTAGTATTCGACGAAGCGGCCCACCACGCCGTGCTTGCGCAGCATGTTGGTGCAGGTCAGCACGAGGTCGGTCGCGGTCACGCCTTCCGGCAGGCTGCCGGTGAACTTGAAGCCCACGACTTCGGGGATCAGCATCGAGACTGGCTGGCCGAGCATCGCCGCTTCGGCCTCGATCCCGCCGACGCCCCAGCCCAGCACGCCGAGGCCATTGATCATCGTGGTGTGGCTGTCGGTGCCGACGCAAGTGTCGGGGTAAGCCACCGTCGCGCCGTCCGGCCCTTCGCTCGTCCACACCGCCTGCGCGATGTGCTCGAGGTTGACCTGGTGGCAGATGCCGGTGCCCGGAGGCACAGCCTTG
Organism: uncultured Novosphingobium sp.; assembly: GCA_964413325.1. Lineage (GTDB taxonomy): Bacteria > Pseudomonadota > Alphaproteobacteria > Sphingomonadales > Sphingomonadaceae > Novosphingobium. The sequence continues at coordinate 276,901 of CAYPRK010000004.1, forward strand.
AAGTTGGCAAGGCTCTTGGAGCCCCACTTCAGGAAGTCATAGCGCTCGCCGTTGCGATAGTATTCGATCTCGACGTTCTGCTCGAAAGCCTTGGGGTGGCCGAACTCGTCGACCATGACCGAGTGGTCGATCACAAGGTGCACGGGCACCTGCGGGTTGATCTTGCTGGTGTCACCGCCGAGCGTGGCGATCGCATCGCGCATCGCGGCAAGGTCGACCACGCAAGGCACGCCAGTGAAGTCCTGCAGCAGCACGCGCGCCGGGCGGTACTGGATCTCGCGGCTGCTCGAAGGGTCCTTCTGCCAGTCGACCAGCGCCTTGATGTCGTCGGTGGAAACGGTGAAGCCGCCATCCTCGAAGCGGAGCAGGTTCTCGAGCAACACCTTCATCGAGAAAGGCAGCCGCGAAACGTCGCCATAGGCCGCTGCGGCCTTGCCGAGCGCGTAGTAGGCATAGTCCTTGCCACCAACGGAAAGCGTGCTGCGCGCGCCGAGCGTGTCCTGTCCGACCTGGGTCATGGCGATGCGTAATCCCTTCAAGTTGAAACCGTTTGCCGCGCCGGAGCCGCCCCCGCGACACCCTGCCCGATGCGCCGAGACAGCCGCTGCGTCAAGGCTTGCGCAGCGCTTGAAATGCATAGGGCGCTGCACACCATACGCGCGGACCGGGCAAGACGTTACAGGGGGCGCTTCAGGCCCGCTCGGCGGCGGCTTCCGGCGCGGGCCCACGCTGCAGCGCGATCAGGCATCCCGCCACGATCAGCGCCACGCCAACCAGGGTACGCAGCGTCAGCGGCTCGGAAAACACGATCCAGCCGGTCAGCGCCGCCCAGATGAACGCCGTGTACTCCAGCGGCACCAGCACTTGCGCCTCGGCCCGCGCATAGGCCCAACCAAGTATCATCAGCGAGCCGGTCGACAGCACTGCGGAGCCGGAAAGCACCAGCCACATCTGCGCGGGCGGCACCGGGGCGAACCACCAGGCGCCGATTCCCAGCAGGCAGAAGATGAAGAACGTCTGGAAGAACGAGATTTCCTCCGGCCCGGCGAGTTGCGATTGCCGCCGCTGCAGCACGAGGTTCCACGCATAGAGCACCGCCGATAGCAGGATCGCGATCAGCCCCTGCACGCTTTCGGCATTGTATTGCCCGCCGAACTTGCCTGCTGCGATCACGCCCACGCCGCCGAGGGCAAGCAGCGACCCGCCAACCGCCCGGGGCGACAGCTGCTCGCCCAGCGTCGCTGCCGCCAGATAGAGCGCCAGCAGCGGAGCGATGAACGAAAGCGCCATCGCCTCGGCCACCGGCGTCCGCGCGAGGCCGTGGAAGAACAGCGTCGCCATGACGCCGCAAACGGAGGAGCGAAGGAGGTGCAAGCGCATCGCCGGCCAGCGCGGCAGACCGCGGCTACCATCCTTGTTGCCGCGCTTCAGCCAGATCGGCAGCATGATGATCGAGCCCACCATGTTGCGCCAGAACATGGCGGCATAGGCCCCGATCGCGATGGCCGCGATTTTCATCAGGCCGTCCATCACGCCGAACCACATCAGCCCGGTCAGCGCGGCAAGGATCGGCAAAAGGGGAGCAGACCGCTTCATCGCTCGCCCATAGCGACCACTTGGGCGCAGCGCAAAGGCCAGTCTTGTTCTGCAACCGGGAACAGTTACCCGATTCAGCAAACAGTCAGCCGGCTTGCTTGATTGCTTCGGCCGCTTGGGGCAGGAATCAGCGGTTAGCAGTTCCTATCCGCGCCGGGCGGCAACAGGGAAAGAAATCGATTCATGCGCATGATTTATAGGGCCAGTCTCAGCGGCATGCTCTGCACTGCAGCCATCGGCTGGGCCGCGCTGGGCACTCCGGCCGCTGCTGCTGCGACCCAGCAGGGCCCGGTCGACCTGACCGCCGGCGTCCAGCCCGCCAAGCCCGCGCCAAAGCCCACGCCCACCGCAGCCGCGGCGCAGCAGACGCCGTCGGCGCAGGCGACAACGGCCCCCACCGCTGCGGCCACTACCGCGCCCGTCCCCGTGTTCCAGCCGGTGGCGCCGCCGCTCGCGCACTGGACCGTGGCGGACGCGCAGGCGCTGCTCGCCGCGATCAAGGGCATCCGCACCGAAGGCCTCACTCCGGCCGACTACGAACCCGCCGCCCTCGCCGCGCAGATCGCCAAGGGCGAGGGTGACGACCTCGATGCGCTCGCCAGCCGCCTCTTCGTCTGGCTGGCAGAAGACCTGCGCGATGGCCGCACGCCGATGCCCGCGCGCATCCAGTGGTTCGCGATCGATCCCGATCAGGACCTGCACCCCAATGCCCAGCTCCTTGCACAGGCGACCGAGACGCATGACGTCCCCGGCGTGCTCGCCTCGCTCAACCCGACGCACCCCGATTACGCGCTGCTCAAGGACATGCTGTCGAAGGCCAAGGACCCGCGCCAGATCGCGATGATCAAGGCCAACATGGACCGCTGGCGCTGGCTCGCGCGCGATCTCGGCCTGCAGTACCTCATCATCAACGTGCCCGAGCAGGAGCTCCGGCTGACGGTGAACAACAAGATCATCCGCACCTACCGCGCCATCGTCGGCAAGCCGGGCAAGACCGCGACGCCGCAGCTCGCCGAGCAGGTCAAGAACGTGGTGTTCAACCCCACATGGACGGTGCCGCAGTCGATCGTCGTGGGCGAAGGCCTCGGCCAGAAGCTGATCGCCAGCCCCGCGCTCGCCAAGCGGCAGGGCTATGTCGCGACCAAGAACGCGGACGGCACGATCACCGTTGTCCAGCAGCCGGGTGACACCAATTCGCTGGGCCGCGTGAAGCTCGACATGCCCAACGAGCATGCGATCTACATCCACGATACGCCCAACCGGAACCTCTTCGCGCTTCCGGCACGCGCCCTCAGCCACGGCTGCATCCGCGCCGAACGCGCCACCGAACTGGCGATGACGATGGCCATCCTCGGCGCCGACCTGCCGCCCGAGACCGCCGTGCAGTACAACCTCTCGGGCAAGTACACCAAGGTCCCGATGACCAAGCCCTGGGCGGTCTACATCACCTACTTCACCGTCGCCCGCGACGTGACCGGCCTGATGCGCAGCTTCCCGGACATCTACCAGCGCGACGCCGCCGTGATCGCCAGCTTTGCAAAGCCCCGCGAACTCCACACCGACCAGCGCAAGAGCAACGAAGCGATCATCAAGCTGGATAATCCGCTTTGATAGCCCTCTCCCCTTGAGGGGAGAGGGTTGGGAGAGGGGAACGAGCGGCGCGTCCCCTCAATAAATCCCCAACCGGTCCGCGTAGAGCAGCCGCCCGCCGGAAAGGTGCCAAAGCGCCTCGTTGAAATCGGCCTCCGCCATCGCGAAGCAGCCGTCGCTGCGGCCCAGCTTGCCCCACTTCTCCAGCATGTCCGGGTTCGCATACCACGCCGGGTGCATGACGATCGCGCGGTCCAGCGTGTTGCTGTTTTCCGCATCGATCCCGCCGAGCCGGATCGAAGTGCCGTATTTGCCCTTGTACCACTCATACGTGATGAACGCCCCGCGCGAGGTAGCGAGGCTGCCGACATCGTTCGAAAACGTCTTGAGGAACCCGTCGTGCTCCGGGTCCGAGCCCTTGCCATGCGCGACGAGGAACGAGCGCACCTCACCCTTCTCGAGATCGGCGAAGTGGAGCCGCGGCATCGCGGACGGCAGCGCGAAATCGGCAACGCCGACGACATCGGTCCGCCACAGCACCGAGCCTACTCGCTGCACCTGCTCCTTGGCGACTGCCAGAATGCGCCGGTTCTGTTCCGAAACGCTGTAGGGCTGCGCGAACACACGCACCGGCGCTGCCGCCGCAACAATCGTTGCCGCCGCGCCCGTGATGAGCCCGCGTCTGTTCACCAGTCCCGTCATGTCGATTTATATACGTCGAATCAGGCTGATTTTCCAGCATCTGCGCCAAGGTGCACCAGAGCTGCGCCATCCACCCGCATGACAGTCCATTCGTCCATCAACCGCGCGCCGAGCTTCTTGTAAAAGCCGATCGCAGGTTCGTTCCAATCGAGCACTGACCATTCGAGCCGCGCGCAATCGCGCTCCACGGCGATGGCCGCCAACCGCGAGAGCAGCGCCTTGCCCAGCCCGCTCCCACGCGCCTCGGGCCGCACGAACAGGTCTTCCAGATAGACACCGGGCTTGCCTTCGAAGGTCGAAAAATTGTGGAAGAACAAGGCAAAGCCCTGCGCCGCACCATCAACCTCGCCGATGATCACCTCTGCATAGGGACCATGTCCGTTGTTCTGGCCGAACAGCTTGGCGCCCAGCACCGCCTCGTCAAAACGCACTTCGTCCGCCAGCTTCTCATATTCGGCGAGGCCGCGGATCAGGTCGGCGATCAGGGGCAGGTCATCATGCGTGGCGAAGCGGATCGAGATTGTCATAAGCAGGCTCTTAGCCCGCAATGATCAGCCGGTCACCCTTCAAGGTCACGCTGCCCAGCCGCCGCAGCGCCGATTGGCCGAGCAGGCTGACCGGCAGATCGGGCACGACCACCGCCGCTACCCCGGTCAGGTCATGCCCGCCGATGGTCAGCCGGTCGATCTCCACCGGCGCCGCCATGCCGGTGCCCGATGCGGTCTGGAGCATCGGGCGATATTCGGACGGATCGGGCTTCAGCCCCAGCCGCTCGGCATCCTCCTCGGTGAGCGCCACCACATCGGCGCCGGTATCGACCAGGAACCGCACCGACTCCCCGCCGACATCGACGTTGAGGTGAAACTGCCCCTGCGCATCGCGCGCGATCTCGACCATCTCGGCCGGCCGCATGCGAGACGGCGCGGGCGCATCCTTGCTCCACGGCGAGGGATGCTCCGCCCGCACCGGATGCGCGTCAGCCGGCGGCTCGAGCGACAGCCGCGGCGCCAGCAGCACGCTGCCGAACACGACAAGGCCAGCAATGACGATAAAGCGGGTCATGACAGGCCGATTGTGCCCGCAAAGGCGTTAGGAAATTGCCAAGACCAGCGCAGATCGCGCCGTCGCGCTAGAGTCCCAGCCCTTCGAACTGCTTGTTGAAGAAGTAGTCGATGTTGAAGTGGATCGTTATTTCCTTGTCGTTGTCACCCCGGGTGACCGTCATCGCGTCGTAGTGGCTGCCCTTGTCGCTCAGCAATGCCTGGGATTTCGGCTTGGCCCCGATCAGCCGCAGGATCTGGTATTCCTCGTCCACGCTCACCGCGTTCCACGCCGTCTCCGGCGTCTTGCCGTTCTTGCCGCCCATCACTGACTGGAGCAGCGCCATCAACAGATTGTGTGTGCGGGCCTCGTCATCCTTGCGGCCCAGCTTGTCGTAGGCGATCTCGCAGAGGTAGTTGGCATCGATATCGAGCGGATTGGCCTTGAGCCAGTCCTCCGCCAGCGCGGCCGCCTTTGCCGGTTCCTTGTCGAGCAAGTCGAAGGCCTTGCGCCCGTCTTCCCACCGTGGCGATACATAGCCCAGCGCCTTCGCGTTTTCCCGCCGCAGCCACAGCATGTCGGTGGCGGGATCGTTCGCCTTGGCTTTCTCGACCATCGCCGCAATCGCCGCGGGATCGACCTTGCTCTTGGCGAGCGCCGGGCTGCCAGTCAGCACAAGTAGCAGCGCCGCGGCCACAAGCCAGCGTCTCAACAGTCCCATCGCGCCTCGTCCCCCCCCTGTGATGGTGCGCTGTGATGGCGCGGCCCGCAGCGCTTACTCGGCCGGCACTTCCGCCTTCCCTGCGTCAGTCGTGGCCGCTTCCATCTCCGCCGCCTTGGCTTCGACCAGCGACACGATGTGCTCGAGCATGTCCTCGTCCTGCACGGTATGGTCGGTCACGCCAGAGAGATAGATCATGTGCTTGCCGTTGCCGCCGCCGGTCAGGCCAACGTCGGTTTCGCGCGCTTCGCCGGGGCCGTTCACCACGCAGCCGAGCACCGAAAGCGAGATCGGCGTCTTGATGTGGCTGAGGCGGCTTTCCAGCGCCTCGACCGTGCGGATCACGTCGAAGCCCTGCCGCGCGCAGCTGGGGCACGAGACAACACGCACGCCGCGCGTGCGCAGGCCGAGCGACTTCAGGATCTCGAAGCCGACGCGCACTTCCTCTTCGGGCTCCGCCGAAAGCGAGACACGCAAGGTGTCGCCGATGCCCGCCCAGAGCAGGCTGCCAAGCCCGATCGAGGACTTGACCGTGCCGCCGATCAGGCCGCCCGCCTCGGTGATGCCCAAATGCAGCGGGCAATCGACCGCTTCGGCAAGGCCCATGTAGGCCGCCACCGCGAGGAACACGTCAGAGGCCTTCACCGCCACCTTGTATTCGTGGAAATCGTGGTCCTGCAGTAGCTTGATGTGATCGAGCGCAGATTCCACCAGCGCCTCGGGGCACGGCTCGCCGTACTTTTCGAGCAGGTCCTTCTCGAGGCTGCCCGCGTTCACGCCGATGCGGATCGCGCAGCCATTGGCCTTGGCTGCGCGCACCACTTCGGCCACGCGCTCGGATGAGCCGATGTTGCCGGGATTGATGCGCAGGCACGCCGCGCCGGCGTCCGCCGCTTCCAGCGCGCGCTTGTAGTGGAAATGGATGTCCGCCACGATCGGAATGCGCGCCGCGCGCACGATCTTGCCCAGCGCCGCCGTGCTTTCCACGTCCGGGCACGAAACGCGGATGATGTCCGCACCCGCATCTTCGCAGCGGCGGATCTGGTTGATCGTCGCAACGGGATCGCTGGTGAGAGTGTTGGTCATGGTCTGCACCGTGATCGGCGCATCGCCGCCAACGGGGACGGACCCAACCATGATCTGGCGGCTCTTGCGGCGCGTGATATCGCGCCAGGGGCGTACGGATGACATGGCGCTTCCTATACCTGCTCGGCCTGCGCCTGACTATGGGTTTCCGGGACCAGCCGCTTGGCATAGAGGAATTCCGGATCGCAGTGATTGCCCACCCAGAATTCGATGTCGGCGATCTTGGCAAAGCCATAGCGGTGGTAGAACCGCTGCGCCTCGGGGTTCTCGCTATAGACGGTGAGCTGGATCTCGTCGGCGCCCACCTCGCCGGCCTGCACCAGTGCCCAGTCCATCAGCCGCTTGCCCAGCCCGCCGCCAATCCGCGCCGGATCGGTGTAGAGCTGCTTCAGCTCCAGCGGCGCGCGCGCATCGCTGTGGCCGGTCGGCAACGTGCTGCTCAGCACCAGCTTGCAGAAGGCGATCAGCGCGCCGTCTTCCTCGATCACCGCCACGCGCATGCCCGGATCGGCGATTTCCTTCGCCACTTTCGCATCGCTGTGCGCGGCTTCCATGAACGTCGCGAAATCTTCCGGCTTGTAGAGATGCTGGAACTTCGCACTCACCGCGCGGCGCGCCAGATCGGCAAGCGCGGCAGTGTCTTCAAGCGTTGCGAGGCGCAGGAGCGGCTCGGCAGCAGGATTCTGGGCAGCAGGATTCTGGGCGGCAGGATTTGGAGGCGTGGCTGTCATGCCGCACCCCATACTGCCACAATCCGCCGCAGATCAATCGGCCAGCGCGACCTTCGGGGCCCGGGTGTAGGGCACGAACTTGTCGAGCGAGACGAACCCGCGCCAGAACAGGCCGTTGCGATCGCGCAGCTGCACCACGTCGATGTTGCACAGCTGCGAAGTCGTCAGCTGGGTGACGAGAATATCGTTGGAATCCAGCGAGTCCGCACCGGCCTTCGGGCGCTGCACATAGATCGTGCTGCCGCTGCCATAGACAATCGCGGTCTTGTCGATCACGTGCGAGGACTGCGCCTGGGGCAGGTTGATGCAGTTCACCGGCTGCCCTGCGACACGGCCTTCGAGCAGCTTTGCCAGCTGCTCCTCGCCAGACAGGCGGGGGCGGGCATCAGCCGCCGCGCCAACCAGCATCAGCGCGCCAGCGGCGGCAACGAGCCCGAGCTTCGTGGCCTTACGGATCATGACATGCCCTTTCTCATACTGGTCGAAGACCAGAGTGCGCCGCACCGGCTTAACCGTGGCTGACTGTAGTTTTCCTGAGGGCGTCATAAACCCGGGCGCAGGCTCCACGCCAACTACGTAGATTCCCTAGAGTCGCATTATGGGACTGGTCAGACGACGGCCGCCGAGATGGCTCAGGCCGTCCCGCCCACCGTCAGGCCCTCGACCAGCAGCGTGGGCTGGCCCACACCTGCCGGCACGCTCTGCCCGCCCTTGCCACACACGCCCACGCCCTCGTCGAGCGCCATGTCATTGCCGATGCCGGTCACGCGGGTCAGCACGCTCGGCCCGTCGCCGATCAGCGTCGCGCCTTTGATCGGCGCGCCGAGCTTGCCATTCTCGACCCGGTAGGCCTCGGTGCAGGAAAACACGAACTTGCCGCTGGTGATATCGACCTGCCCGCCGCCGAACGACTTCGCAAAGATGCCATTCTTCACGCGGCTGAGCAGTTCCGCCGGATCGTCATTGCCGCCCCGCATGAAGGTGTTCGTCATGCGCGGCATCGGCGCATGGGCATAGCTCTCGCGCCGCCCGTTGCCCGTCGGCGCCAGCCCCATCAGCCGCGCGCTCATGCGGTCGTGGATATAGCCCTTGAGCACGCCGTCCTCGATCAGCACGGTTTCCTCGGTCGGCGTGCCTTCATCGTCGATGGTCAGCGAACCGCGCCGACCGGGGATCGAACCATCGTCGACCACGGTCACGCCCGGCGCTGCCACCCGCTCGCCAATCCGGCCGGAAAACGCGCTGGTGCCCTTGCGGTTAAAATCGCCTTCGAGGCCATGGCCGACCGCTTCGTGCAGCAGCACGCCGGGCCAGCCGGGCCCGAGCAGCACGGTCATTTCGCCCGCCGGGGCATCGACGGATTCGAGATTGACCAGCGCCTGCGCCAGTGCGGTATCGATTGCGCGGTTCCACGTATCGGCCTCGAACAAGTCATCATAGAGCCGCCGCCCGCCGATCCCGAAGCTACCCGTCTCGCGCCGCCCGTTGTGCTCCGCGACGATAGAAACGTTAAGCCGCACCAGCGGCCGCACATCCTGCGCCACGAACCCGTCCGCCCGCACGATCTCGACCACCGACCAGCTCGCGGCAAGGCTCGCCGAAACTTGCGCCACGCGCGGGTCGCGCGCCCGCGCGGCGGCATCGATGGTCTCGAGCAGCTTCACCTTGGCCGCGAAGGGAATCGCATCGAGCGGCGAAGCATCGGTATAAAGGTGGCGGTTGTTCTGGCGCGGCGCGGCGGCAGGCGCGGTCTTCGCCGGATCGAGCAGCTTCAGCGTTTCCCCGGCGCGCGCGATGGCGGCGGCGGAAATCTCGTTGGCATGTGCAAATCCGGTCATCTCGCCCGAAACCCCGCGCAGGCCAAAGCCGGCATCGCGCGAATAGTCCGCCGTCTTCAGCCGCCCGTCATCGAAGCCGAAGCTCTCGCTGGCGATGAATTGCAGATAGAGCTCGCCATCCTCGCAGGCCCCGAGCGCCGTGGCGGTGAGGCGTTTGGCTTCCTCGGGCGTCAGCAGACCGGGGCGATAAAGCAGCGAGCGGGGATCAGGCGTGTGCGTCATGGACAGGGATATAGGCAGCCCTGCCGGATCATGCCACCGCGATTACGCGTGGTCGGCAGGCCCGCCCTTGAGGACAAAGCGGCGGTCGCAATAGCCGCATTCGGCAAAACCGCGCTCATCGATCTCGATCCAAACGCGCGGATGGCCCAGCGCCGCGCCGCCGCGGATATTGTCCGCGCCATCACAGCGAACGCGTGTGCTGGTGGTGAGAACCGTCTCGGGTGCCTTGATCGTGCTCATGGCGGCGCGGGTAGCAAACCGTGCCCCAAACGACAAGCTGGAGGATGCACGCGCACCCTTTACGAACTGCGCATCCGGGGGCAGGGAGGACCGCATGGAAACGCCCCCCGCCATCCGCATCCGCGATCTCGTCAAGCGCTACGCCCCAGCTGGCAGCAAGTCGGGGGAAGGCAAGCTCGCTCTGGGCGGGGTCAGCTTCGATGTCCCGCAGGGTCAGATTTTCGGCCTGCTCGGCCCCAATGGCGCGGGCAAGTCCACCCTGATCAACACCCTCGCCGGCCTCGTGATGAAGACCTCCGGCACGGTCGACATCTGGGGTTTCGACATCGATCGCGAGCCGCGCAACGCCAAGGCCTCGATCGGCATCGTCCCGCAGGAGATCGTGTTCGATCCGTTCTTCACCCCGCTCGAAGTGCTCGATATCCAGGCCGGGCTCTATGGTGTGCCGCCTGCCGCCCGCCGCTCGCTCGAACTGCTCCAGTCGGTCCATCTCGCAGACAAGGCCAATGCCTACGCCCGCTCGCTCTCGGGCGGCATGAAGCGCCGTCTGCTGATCGCCAAGGCGATGGTCCACACCCCGCCGATCCTCGTGCTGGATGAACCCACCGCCGGTGTCGACGTCGAACTGCGCCGCCTGCTGTGGGAGCTCGTGGTCGATCTTAACAATCAGGGCGTAACCATCGTCCTGACCACGCACTATCTCGAAGAAGCGGAGCAGCTGTGCGACCGCATCGCCATCATCAATCACGGACGGCTGATTACCGACCAGCCGACTCGCGACCTCGTGGGCATGATGCGCGAGAAAATTGTGGTGCTCACGCTCGACCGCCCGATCGATGCCGCACCGCAGCATGAGGCCTTCGTGAAGAGCGTGATTTCCGGCGAGCGCGAGCTGCGCGTGACCTACAACAAGGACCGCATCAACGCGGGCGATGTTCTCTCGCTGGTCCAGTCGCTGGGCTACGGAATCGTCGATGTCTCGACCGACGAAGCGGACCTCGAGGACGTCTTCGTCAAGCTGACGAGCGGGCCGGACATCGTCCTGGCCTGATCGGCAGCAGAAGCCGACGACCTCTTGTCACCATAGCCTAAATCATTATTATTACTGAGAACTTGGCACTTCAAGCGGGTCCAGCAGGCGCCAGTAGAGGCCTCGGCCGGATTTGCGTACCGGCTTCCCGCAATCGCGGCACGTACCCACATGGCGGGTGCCGTTCCACTTGACCGATGCCTTGTCGGCGCGATGCCTGTTCATCAGGCAATACGGCAATCGCAACAGCATAGTCATGAATCCCTAACATGCGCCCCTTAGGGCAATTACTATCATTTTGCAGGCGCGAGAACAAACCATCTGAAGGCGGAAAGACTTCCGATTTGCCTTTCAAGGCGAAGTGCTTCTTTCTTCCCAAAGTCAGCAAGGACGGGCAAAGAGCCTCGCGTGAACGAACGTAATCCTGATGCGCGGCGGGCCCGCTCATGAGCACCGCCGACATGGCCAGCGCCGCTGAGGCGCCCGACGTCCTCATCATCGGTTCCGGCGCGGCCGGGCTCACCGCTGCGCTCGTCCTCGCCGAACGCTGCCGCGTGCTCGTGCTCGCCAAAGGCGCGCTCGATGGTGGGTCCACCGCATGGGCCCAGGGCGGCATCGCCGCCGTGCTCGACGAAGGCGATACCTTCGACGACCATATCCGCGACACCATGGTTGCCGGCGCCGGCCTCAACCGGCGTGATACGGTCGAGTTCGTGGTCGAAAACGCGCCTGAAGCAATCCGGCGCCTCGCGGATCTCGGCGTACCGTTCAACGCCGATGCCGGCGCGCTCCACCTTACCCGCGAAGGCGGCCACTCGCACCGCCGCATCGTCCATGTTGACGATGCCACCGGCTGGGCGGTCCAGCAGGCGCTGATCGCCGCCGCCAAGGCCCATCCCAACATCACGCTGCGGCCCGACATGGTCGCCATCGATCTCGTCACCGACCGGCACCGCGCCGAGCACGCGGGCGAGTCCTCAGCGGCCCGGCGCGTCTGGGGTGCCTACGCCCTCGATGCCTCGACCGGGCGTGTCGAATGCTTTTCGGCGCGCGCCACGATCCTCGCCACCGGCGGCGCGGGCCGCACCTATCTCTTCAGCACCGCCCCGCGCGGCGCGACCGGAGACGGCATCGCCATGGCCTGGCGCGCGGGCTGCCGCGTCTCCAACATGGAATTCATGCAGTTCCACCCGACCTGCCTCTACAACCTCGAGGTCAAGAACTTCCTGATCACCGAGGCGGTGCGCGGCGAAGGCGGGCACCTCAAGCTCCCACCCGGCGTCCCCGGCGGCGGCGAACGCTTCATGCCGCGCTTCGATCCCCGTGAAGAACTGGCGCCGCGCGACATCGTCGCCCGCGCGATCGACCACGAGATCAAGCGGCTCGGGCTCGATTACGTCCACCTCGATATCAGCCACAAGGACCCGGACTTCGTCCGCGGCCACTTCCCCAACATCTACGAGCGCCTGATGGGCCTCGGCATCGACATGACGAAGGAGCCGATTCCGGTCGTCCCCGCCCAGCACTACACCTGCGGCGGCGTGCTGATCGACCTTGCCGGGCGGACCGATCTCGACGGGCTCTATGCCGTCGGTGAATGCTCCGAAAGCGGCCTCCACGGCGCCAACCGCCTCGCGTCCAACAGCCTGCTCGAATGCTTTGTGTTCGGCGATGCCGCCGCGAATGACATCCTCGCCCGCTGGGACCAATTCCCTGCCCCGCCAGCGCTGCGCCCGTGGGACGAAAGCCGCGTCTCCGATTCCGACGAGGAAGTCGTCATCAAGCAGAACTGGACCGAGCTCCGCCGCTTCATGTGGAACTATGTCGGCATCGTGCGCACCAACAAGCGCCTCGAACGCGCCGCGCACCGCATCAAGCTCCTGAAGGGCGAGGTCAACGACTACTACGGCAACTTCCGCGTGACCGCAGACCTTATCGAGCTGCGCAACCTGCTGCAGACCGCCGAACTTATCGTCAAAAGCGCCCGCGCCCGCCGCGAAAGCCGGGGCCTGCACTTCAACGAGGATTACCCCCAGACACAGCCCGCCGCGCGCGATACGGTGCTGGTGCCGGGCTGAGGTTCGGGGGGTTTTTGCCTCCGGCGGGCAAGGGCCATCGGCCCTTGCATCCCGTACATCAGCTCAGCGCAGGACTTGCCACGTAGCACCCGCGGCGCAGCGGCTTTCACAACCTCAGGCGGTGCCGCGCCGCGCACCCTTCGCGATGTAAGCCCTATAAAGGCACCCAGGATGCAAGGGTGGATCATCCTGAGCCTGTCGAAGGGCCTTGCCCGCCGGAGGCAATTCAACGCCCGCTACAAATGGCGGCCGATGAAGATCACCACCAGCGCGCCCAGCACCGATGCGAGGCACCCAGCCCGGTCGATCCCGTCACGCCCGCTGCGGCCTGAGCTCGCCGCCAGCCCCGCCAGCAGCGAGCCGGCAATCCCCAGCAGGATCGTCCGCCCCAGCCCCATCGGCACCGGCCCGGGATAGAGGAACCGTGCAGCCAGCCCCACGAGCAAGCCGCTGAAAATGATCGAGATGAGCTTGAACATGGGACTACTCCGCCTAACTTGCCCTTGCAGGCATATCGCGCACATCCGTGCACGCGCCAGTGGATAATCAGGTGGCTAATTCGCGGGTGGGTCTGGACAGCGATCTTGTCCACAAGATCGGCGAAACGCCCTAAAAAATTTTCAGCAGTGCAGATTGGGACTTGAAACGCCCGTTTCCGCGCGCGTCGCTGCGCTGCAGCATGGCTGTCATGACGATGAAACGAATCGTACGTGCGACGAGCCGAATCAGTAATGGGGTGTTTACCCTCTTGTGTCTGATTCCGGTTGAGGCACTATGGGTAGTGGTCGGGTCCTGGGGGAACCTCTAAACCTAGTTTTGGTGGCGCAGCGGGCAGTTAGCTCGCGGCAACGGTGGCTTCACTGCCGCCGCCCATGGTCTTGACCCTGGATTTCGGTGCCTGCGCGGGCAGGCGGGGGGAATTATATTCTCTTTTTGTTCCGCGAGGCGTATGATGGATTTCGCGTTCCGAGTCGGCACTTTCGATCGGGCGTGGTGGATGGAACAGGGGACTGCGGGCGTGGATTTCAGGACTGGAGAAGGCGTTGTGGAGCATGACGGCCAGAGCGAGTTCAGCCTCGCCGGCGAAGCGGCCCCCGCACGTGAGAACGGAAAGGCAATTGGCATGAGTGCGGACGACAAAGGCAGCGAGGCGCTCGTCGCGGCGATGACGGCAGGCGCCGCCACCGCACTTGCCGCTGCGGCCAAGCCGGTCAGCGATTCCAAGACGATCAACGCGCGCCGCTTCACGATTGCGACGAATTCCGATCGCGATGCGCTGCTCACCGCGTTCGGCAAGGAAACGCTCGACGACCGCTACCTGCTCCCCGGCGAACGCTATCAGGATCTCTTCGCCCGCGTCGCAGACGCCTATGCCGATGATCAGGACCACGCCCAGCGCCTTTACGACTATATCTCGAAGCTGTGGTTCATGCCCGCCACCCCCGTTCTCTCGAACGGCGGCACCGGGCGCGGCCTGCCCATCTCGTGCTACCTCAATTCGGTTTCGGACAGCCTCGAAGGCATCGTTGGCACGTGGAACGAGAACGTCTGGCTCGCCAGCCGTGGCGGCGGCATCGGCACCTATTGGGGCCAGGTTCGCGGCATCGGCGAGTCTGTCGGCCTCAACGGCAAGACCAGCGGGATCATTCCCTTCGTCCGCGTGATGGACAGCCTCACTCTCGCGATTTCGCAGGGCTCGCTGCGTCGCGGTTCGGCAGCGTGCTACCTTGATGTGTCGCACCCGGAGATCGAGGAGTTCCTCGAAATCCGCAAGCCGTCGGGCGATTTCAACCGCAAGGCGCTCAACCTGCACCACGGCGTGCTGCTGACCGATGAATTCATGGAAGCGGTGCGCGATGGCACCGATTTCAACTTGCGCAGCCCCAAGGATGGCTCGGTGCGCGGCACGGTCGATGCCCGCTCGCTGTTCCAGAAGCTGGTTGAAACCCGCCTCGCCACCGGCGAGCCCTATATCGTGTTCAACGACACGGTGAACCGCACGATGCCCAAGCATCACCGCGATCTCGGCCTCAAGGTCTCGACCTCGAACCTCTGCTCGGAAATCACGCTGCCCACCGGGCGCGACCACCTCGGCAATGATCGCACCGCCGTGTGCTGCCTCTCCTCGCTCAACCTCGAGACGTGGGACGAGTGGAACAAGGACGAGCGCTTCATCGAGGACGTGCTGCGCTTCCTCGACAACGTGCTGCAGGACTACATCGACCGCGCGCCGGACGAGATGGCCCGCGCCAAGTATTCGGCCATGCGCGAACGCAGCGTCGGCATGGGCGTGATGGGCTACCACTCGTTCCTGCAGCAGAAGGGCATCGCCTTCGAAAGCGCCATGGCCAAGGCGTGGAACCTCAAGATGTTCAAGCACATCGCGGCCAAGGCGGACGAGGCTTCGCTCCTCCTCGCGCAGGAACGCGGCGCGTGCCCCGATGCGGCAGACATGGGCGTGATGCAGCGCTTCTCCTGCAAGATGGCGATTGCCCCCACCGCGTCGATCTCGATCATCTGCGGCGGTACCTCGGCGTGCATCGAGCCGATCCCGGCCAACATCTACACCCACAAGACGCTCTCGGGCAGCTTCGTGGTCAAGAACCCCTATCTCGAGAAGCTGCTCCAGTCGAAGTCCAAGGATTCGACCAACGTGTGGAACTCGATCCTCGAGCGCGGCGGTTCGGTCCAGCACCTCGATTTCCTCTCGCCGGAGGAAAAGGCCGTCTACAAGACCAGCTTCGAGATCGATCAGCGCTGGCTGCTCGAATTCGCGGCGGACCGCACGCCCTATATCGATCAGGCGCAGTCGCTGAACCTCTACATCCCGGCAGACGTCGACAAGTGGGACCTCATGATGCTCCACTTCCAGGCGTGGGAGAAGGGCATCAAGTCGCTCTACTACCTCCGCTCGAAGTCAGTGCAGCGCGCCGGTTTCGCCGGCGGCGTGGAGGCAGACAACACCGCCGCCGCTCCGGTGATGGAACTTGCCGCCCAGCCGACGGACTACGAGGAATGCCTCGCCTGCCAGTGAGACCCCGCCCTGAGACAACACCTTGAGACACCGGGGGTGCCCTGCATCCCCGCTTGAGACCCAGACCATGCCGGACTGCCTGATACAAACGGCCAAACATTGCGGCTTGCCCGGCACGGTTACAATCCGCGACACGGTCCCCGCTTGCTCTTCGCGTGAAGAGCAGGCTACACTTGCGAATAATTCGCAAATGCAAAAGGGACCTCGTCGTGCGCAAGTTTCACCGCTGGATTTCCGTCTTCTTCGGCGTCTTCCTCCTCTGGATCGCCGTGACCGGCACGCTCAGCCAGATCGTTCCGCTCATGGCGGGCGGCGAGGGCGGCAAGCCGAAGGCGGAGCAGAAGTCCGAGCAGACCGGGGCGAAACCGGCTTTCACCTGCCCGCCAGACTACATGTGCCGGCCCAAGCCCAAGCCGGGCGATCCGCGCGCGCTGGTCGGCCTGCTGCACCATCTCCACTCGGGCGAGAGCTTCGGACCCGTGGGCGTGGTGATCGCGACGCTTTCGGGCTTCGCGATGATTTTCTTCAGTTTTTCGGGCCTCTGGCTCTACATCCAGATGTGGCGCAATCGCGCCGAGCGGAAGCTGATGCCCCGCTGGTTCTGGAAGTAGCATCACCTGTCCTTCGGGGCGCCCGAACAGGCAGTGGAAAAGCGGCCAAGTCTCTGATTCCTTACACCCCGCGCGCTTTCACCGGCGCGCGGCTCGCCCTATCTTCCTCGCGCTGAACCCGAACAGGACTCGTCCCCATGTCACTTCTCCAAGCCCGCAGCTCCTACAAGCCCTTCGAGTATCCCTGGGCCTACGAGTTCTGGAAGCGCCAGCAGCAGATCCACTGGATGCCCGAGGAAGTGCCCCTGGGCGAGGACTGCCGCGACTGGGCGCAGAAGATCTCGGACCACGAGCGCAACCTGCTCACCCAGATCTTCCGCTTCTTCACCCAAGCCGATGTCGAGGTGCAGGATTGCTACCACGACAAGTACGGCCGCGTGTTCAAGCCGACCGAGGTCAAGATGATGCTCGCCGCCTTCTCCAACATGGAGACGGTGCACATCGCCGCCTACTCGCACTTGCTTGACACCATCGGCATGCCCGAAAGCGAGTACGCGATGTTCCTCGAGTATGAGGAAATGCGCGCCAAGCACGATTACCTGCAGCAGTTCGGCGTCGATTCCGATGAAGACATCGCCCGCACCCTCGCGATGTTCGGCGGCTTCACCGAAGGCCTCCAGCTCTTTGCCAGCTTCGCGATGCTGATGAACTTCCCGCGCTTCAACAAGATGAAGGGCATGGGCCAGATCGTCTCGTGGTCGGTGCGCGATGAATCGCTCCACTGCGAAGGCATCACCAAGCTGTTCCACGCCTTCGTGGCGGAACGCGGCTGCCTCACCAAGGCGGTCAAGGAAGACATCATCGATTGCTGCCAGAAGACCGTTCGCCTCGAGGACGCCTTCATCGACCTCGCCTTCGAGCAGGGCCCGGTCCCGGGCATGAGCCCCAAGGAAATCAAGAAGTACATCCGCTACATCGCCGATTGGCGCCTCGGCCAGCTGGGCTTCCAGCCGATCTACATGATCGAGGAACACCCCCTCCCCTGGCTGACCCCGCTGCTCAACGGCGTCGAACACGCCAACTTCTTCGAAACCCGCGCCACCGAATACTCCAAGGCCGCCACCCGCGGCGACTGGAACACCGTGTGGTCCAGCTTCGACTCACGCCGCAAGGCGAAGGCGGCCGAGCCGGCGAACGAACTGGTGGAAGAGGCTGAGGCGGACATGTTCAAGGCAGCGGGGATCGCGGCGGAGTAAGCAGGAACAAGGGACAGTGCGAGGGCCATCGCCCTCGCGCTCCCAACAACTTTGGCAGAGTATCGCCTCAGATCTCTAACTTGGACCAACGAGATGGCGGACAAGACCTTCCTGAAAGGCTACGTTCTTGAAGCGTTGACCCTCCGCGGACCATCAACAGTCACCGAGATCGCAAAGCATATCTGAGAGCATCATGAAGCCGAACTTCGGGCCTCAGGCGATGTCTTCTATACTTGGCAATACGATATGCGTTGGGCCGGCCAGTCACTCCAGGGCGAAGGCAAGCTGCTCAAGAAGGGCCCCAACGGCACCTGGAAGTTGCCGTAGGCGGTTGCCCCGCGTTGCCGCACAAAGACACCGCACTTCCATCCCCCTCCCGCTTGCGGGAGGGGTCAGGGGTGGGCCCGCAACCTCACCGCCCGCACAACCTCTTGAATCGCCAGCGCCACCCCTTCCGCATTCCCCAGCACATCCGCATTCGTAAACCGCAGCATTCGATAGCCCAGCGCCTCAATCACCTTTGTCCGCGCTGCATCGGCATCAAGCCGCATCTCATGGCTGAAGCCGTCAAGCTCGATCACCAGCATCAGCTCCCGGCACAGAAAGTCCGCAAAGTAAGGCCCTATCGGCATCTGCCGACTGAATTTCGCGCCAAGCTGCCCCCTCGCCAGATAGCGCCACAACAGCCGCTCAGCCGGCGTTGCTGCCCGCCGCAGCTCGCGGGCGCGCTCTGTGTCGCGAGGCTTGAACGAAACCATAGCGCCAGAATGCCCACCCCTAACCCCTCCCGCAAGCGGGAGGGGGATTGAGATGCAGCGTTTCTTCTCCCCCCGCTCGCGGGAGGAGCCTTCCCTTCTTCCTCCCCTCCCGCTTGCGGGAGGGGCTGGGGGTGGGCCAGCAACACCTCCACCACACCCCACGCCCCCTTGACAAAACAAACCAAATAGGTTATATGCCCCACCCAGATCGGGAGCCGGCAAGGCCAGCCTCGCCCTCGCTCTTCTGGCCCGAAGCGTCATGCACAGGGCCAGCGCGGCCGGTGTGGGCTGCGGGGTTCAAGGCGGGACTATCGTCCCCAACCCTTGGCCAGGCATTCACCACGCCCGCTCCGTTCAGTGCCCAGAGGCGCCCCGCGCCTGCAGGAGCCCGGCTGGTATGCGAGCCGCCCCCGGGTCCGGGCACTGACGGCATGAGGTCGAGCCGGGTCAGGTCCTGCCCCATCCGGCCATTCGCAAACGATGCAGCTTATGGCGTGCCGCCCCGCAGTCCCCTCACGGGGTTTCGCAGGCGCCGCACCGGCCGCGCGATCTCTCCCTTGCCCGGATGCCGCACCGATACGCGCCCAAATCCAACAGGCGCACCTGCGAACCGGCAATCCACCCTTTGCAGTCGTCGGCCCGTGCTTGACACGGGCCTTGGCTTTCCTTCCGGCGCTGCGCTGGAAAGGCAGCCCAACCCCGTGTCAAGCACGGGGTGACGAGCATGGGATCAGCCGAAGGATCAGTCCCGCAGCCAGCCCATCATCACCGCAAACAGCACCGCCTCCAGCCCCGCCAGCAGCGCATTGACAGCCGCCCACAGCAGCGGGCGCGGCACTTGCGCCAGATCCGGGCGGCCTTCGGGATAGCGCAGCGCCACTTGCGTCCCCACCGGCGGCTTCGCGGCGTTCGAATAGAGCGCATCGACCACCTCGTGCTCTGCGCCCTCGCCGGCAAACCGGTAGACCGGCGCATAGGCCCGCGCGCCTTCGTCCCAGGTCGAACGGTAGCCCGTCACCACGCCAATCACCCGCCGCGAGGGCCGCGTCAGCCGCACGACATCGCGGCGCGCCAGCACCCACAGGCTGAACAGGCACAGCAGCTGGCCCGCAAGGAGGAAGTACAGCTTCATCGCCGGAAGCATCGCATGGGCGGGTTAAGGTTCCGCCCATGCCCACACGAAGAAGGACAAAGCACACATCGTCGGCCCCTGCTTGACACGGGCCTTGGCTTTTCTTGTCCGGCAGCGCGCTGAAAGAAAAGCCTGGCCCCGTGTCAAGCACGGGGTGACGGGCTTGGGGATGGACGCAAGGTCGGTGCTCAGTGCGCCGTCTCGCTGCCCTCATCCGCCAGCCGCGCCGCCAGCACGGCGATCTCCGCCGGCTCCAGCAGCCATGTCCGCGTCGCCCTGCCTTCGCGGTGCACTGGCACCGTCAGCAGCAGGCGGGCATTCTCCTTCGCGTGCGGCTTGTAGAGCGAAAAGTGCATCGCGCACTCGCGCACCGTGCCGATGATCGGCACGCGGCCTTCAAGGTCGATCATCGTTGCCGCCTGATCCCACGGGATCTCGGCAATCGTCGCGCCCACCGCCATCAGACGTCCAGGTTCGCCACGTTGAGCGCGTTTTCCTGAATGAAATCACGCCGCGGCTCGACCACGTCGCCCATCAGGCGCGTGAAGATCTCGTCGGTCACGTCGGCGTCTTCCATCTTCACCTGCAGCAGCGAGCGCTGCGAGGGATCGAGCGTGGTCTCCCACAGCTGCTCGGCGTTCATTTCGCCGAGGCCCTTGTAGCGCGAGATGGAAAGGCCCTTGCGGCCCGCCGCCAGCACTTGATCGAGCAGTTCGGATGGCCGGGTAATCCCGGCGCTTTCCTTCGCCGCCGGTCGCGCAGGGGCAGCGGTAGCGGCAACTTCGCCCTCGCCCTCCTGCTCTTCGGCAACCACTTCCGGTTCAGGCTCAGCTGCCACCGCGCCGCTGCGTACCAGCCGCGCCGGCACGGCGTAGACCTCAGCCTGCTCCCCGGCCAGCCGGGCCAGCTTGCGCGCTTCTGCGCTGGCAAGGAACCCGGCCTCGATCGGGTGCTGGTCGGTCACTCCGCGCCACACCCGCTGAATGGAATAGCCGCCTTCCGGAGTCACTTCGGCAATCCAGCGCGCCTCGCGGTCGCCGCGGTCCAGCCAGCGCACGCTGGCGGCCAGCGCTGCCTCGCGCGCGTCCGCCGTCATCTCGGGATCGAGCGCTCCGGCCAGCGCCAGCGCTTCGATGATCGTGGGGTCATAGCGCTTGGGCGCAAACGCCATCAGGTTGCGCAGCCGCAGCGCGTGTTCGACCAGCCCTGCCAGATCCGCCCCGCTACGTGCACCGCCGGCGGTTTCCAACATGCGCCCGGCCAGCCCCGCTTCGACCAGATAGCGATCGAGCGCCGGGCCGTCCTTGAGGTAGACCTCGCTCCGCCCCTTCGCCACCTTGTACAGTGGCGGCTGGGCGATGAAGAGATGCCCTTCGCGGATGATCTCGGGCATCTGGCGGTGGAAGAACGTGAGCAGCAGCGTGCGGATATGTGCGCCGTCAACGTCAGCGTCGGTCATGATCACGATCTTGTGATAGCGCAGCTTGGCGAGGTTGAACTCGTCGCGAATGCCGGTGCCCATGGCCTGGATCAGCGTGCCGACTTCCTTCGAGCCGATGATCCGGTCGAACCGCGCGCGCTCCACGTTGAGGATCTTGCCTTTGAGCGGCAGGATCGCCTGAAAATGCCGGTCACGCCCCTGCTTGGCCGAACCGCCTGCGGAATCGCCCTCGACGAGGAACAGTTCGCACTTCGAGGGATCGCGCTCCTGGCAATCGGCCAGCTTGCCGGGCAGGCTGGCGATGTCCATCGCGCCCTTGCGCCGGGTCAGCTCGCGCGCCTTCTTCGCCGCCTCACGCGCGGCGGCGGCATCGATCACCTTCTGGATGACGGCGCGGGCGTGGGCGGGGTTTTCCTCCAGCCATTCGCTCATCTTGTCGGCCATCAGGGCCTCAAGCGGCTGGCGCACTTCGGAGGAGACCAACTTGTCCTTGGTCTGCGAGGAGAACTTGGGGTCCGGCAGCTTGACCGAAACAATCGCCGTCAGCCCCTCGCGCATATCGTCGCCGGTGAGCGAAACCTTCTCTTTCTTGAGCATCCCAGACCGGTCCGCATAGCCGTTCAGCGTGCGCGTCAGTGCCGCGCGGAAGGCCGCAAGGTGCGTGCCGCCATCACGCTGTGGGATGTTGTTGGTGAAGGTGAGGACGTTCTCGTAATAGCTGTCGTTCCACTGCAGCGCGACATCGATGCCGATGCCGTCGCGCTCCGCGCCAATCGCAATCGGCTCGGGCATCAGGGGCTGCTTGTTGCGATCGAGGTACTTCACGAAGGCCGCGATGCCGCCGACGTAGTAGAGATCGTGCTCCTTGACCTCCTCGTGCCGCCTGTCGCGCAGCAGGATGCGCACGCCCGAATTGAGGAACGCGAGCTCGCGGTAGCGGTGCTCCAGCTTGTCGAAATCGAACTCGGTGACGTTCTTGAACGTGTCGTGGCTGGCGAAGAAGGTGACGCGGGTGCCCTTCTTGACCCCGCCCTTGCCGTCCGCCGGAGCGGGGCCATTGACCTTGAGCGGGGCAACCGCATCGCCGTGCTCGAAGCGCATCCAGTGCTCCTCGCCGTCGCGCCAGATCGTGAGTTCGAGCCATTCGGAGAGCGCATTGACCACCGAAACGCCGACGCCATGCAGGCCGCCCGAAACCTTGTAGGCATTGTCGTCGCTGGTGTTCTCGAACTTCCCGCCCGCGTGGAGCTGGGTCATGATCACTTCGGCGGCAGAAACGCCTTCCTCGGCGTGGATGCCGGTGGGGATGCCGCGCCCGTTGTCTTCCACTGAAACCGAGCCGTCGGCGTTCAGTTCGATCAGCACCAGATCGCAATGGCCGGCCAGCGCTTCGTCGATCGCGTTGTCCGAAACCTCGAACACCATGTGGTGCAGGCCCGAGCCATCGTCGGTATCGCCGATGTACATGCCAGGGCGCTTGCGCACGGCATCGAGCCCGCGCAGGACCTTGATGGAATCGGCGCCATATTCGTTGGCGTTGGGGATGTTTTCGTTCGTGCTGGCCATGGCTTCGGACATAGGCACTCAGGGGCCATTTCCCAAGCGAAACCAGCCCGTTTTGCACAAGGGAAAGCCCCTTTTCACGCCCCGAACCGCGGGGGGCTGGCGAAGCTCCCGCAATCGTGCTGAAACACGCCCCACAACCTTCAAGACAAAGGACTTATCGCCCCATGCGCAAGCTGCTGACCGGCGTCATTTCCGCCGCCATGCTTTCCTCACCCGCGCTCGCTGCGTCAGCCGCCAAGGCCGATCCCTACGGCGGCGAGGAAGCCTTCCGCAGCCTCTACAAGGAACTCGTCGAGACCAACACGACGCTCTCGTCCGGCAGCTGCACGCTCGCGGCAGAGCGCATGGCGGCCCGGCTCAAGACGGCGGGCTTCACCGATGACCAGCTGACCCTGTTCGCAACGCCCGAAAAGCCCAAGGAAGGCGGCCTCGTCGCCGTCATGCCCGGCACGTCGAAGACCGAGAAGCCGATCCTCCTCCTCGCCCACCTCGACGTCGTCGAAGCCAAGCGCGAGGACTGGGTGCGCGATCCCTTCACGCTGATCGAGGAGAACGGGTATCTCTATGCGCGCGGCACCGAGGACGACAAGGCGATGGCCGCAACCTGGGTCGATACGCTGATCCGCTTCAAGCAGGAGGGCTTCAAGCCCAAGCGCACACTCAAGCTGGCCCTCACGTGCGGTGAGGAGACCACTTACGCGTTCAACGGCGCCGAATGGCTCGCCAAGAACAAGCGCGATCTGATCGATGCAGCCTATGCGCTCAACGAAGGCGGCGGTGGCCGCACCGATGGCAAGGGCGTTTCCGAAGGCGGCAAGCTTGCCGTGGAATCGATCCAGGTCGGCGAAAAGGGCGTGCAGAACTACCGCCTCGAAACGCGCAATCCGGGCGGCCACAGCTCGATCCCCGTGCGCGAGAATGCGATCTACGAACTCGCCGCCGCGCTGGTGAAGCTGCAGAACTACGACTTCAAGCTCGAACTTTCGGACACGACCCGCGCGTTCTTCGCCAAGGCCGGTGCCGCGCGCACCGACGAGATCGGCAAGGCCATGCAGGCGATTGCCGCCAATCCCGGCGATAGCGCGGCTGAGGCCGTGCTCAACAAGGACCGCACCTTCCATTCGATGCTGCGCACCACCTGCGTCGCCACGCTGCTCGATGGCGGCCATGCCAACAACGCGCTGCCGCAGCGCGCCGGGGCCAACGTCAATTGCCGCATCTTCCCCGGCCATTCGGTCGAGGAAGTGCAGCAGGAACTGCAGACCGTCGTCGCCGATAGCGGCGTGACGATCACCCCAGTCCCGCCGCTGCGCCCGCTCGCCAAGACCCCGCCGATGGACGCCGCGATCATCGGCCCGATGGAGAAGCTCGCCGCCAAGTACTTCCCGGGCGTGCCGCTGGTGCCGACGATGTCGACCGGCGCGACCGACGGCATCTTCCTCGCCGCCGTGGGCATCCCGACCTACGGCGTGCCCGGCGCCTGGGGCAACCCGGACGGCAACGGCGTCCACGGCCTCAACGAACGGATCGAGATCAAGGCCCTGATGACCGGCCGCGCCTACCTCTACGAACTCGTGAAGGCCTACACGAAGTAAGCCCGAGCGGTCACATCCCTGTAATCGTTCGGTTTAGCTGAATTGATCCACATCCTGTCCACAGGTCCATGCACCTGTGGACAGGATTTCACGTGTCCCCTTGACGCATGACTCGCCGCTGTGTTCTTTTCCGGCCATGCGTCACGAAGCGGTCATCCGCGTCCCCCAAATCGCACCCGGCAGGCGCCACGCGCCCATTCCGGGCGGGACTTTCGGCGCATCCATGCGAAAGGGCCGAACGGGAGCATGCTTCACAGGGCGCTGATCGAGCGGGCGGCGGATGCCAGGCCCCACAGTGGAAGCCCTCACGGGGGCGAACACGCGTTTCTTGGGGCTAGCCGCCATCTCTCGAATTGCCCGGCGCTCGTCCTCAATGCCGATTACACGCCGCTGAGCTATTATCCGCTGAGCCTCTGGCCGTGGCAGACCGCGATCAAGGCGGTGTTCCTCGAACGCGTCGATATCGTCGCAACCTATGACCGCGAGGTTCACAGCGCCTCGCTCGACATGAAGATCCCCTCGGTCATCGCGCTGCGCCAATATGTGAAGCCGAGCGAGTTTCCCGCCTTCACGCGCTTCAACCTGTTTCTGCGCGACAAGTTCCAGTGCCAGTATTGCGGCTGCCCGGATCAGCTGACCTTCGACCACGTCGTGCCGCGCCGCCTTGGCGGGCGCACCACGTGGGAAAACGTCGTCGCCGCCTGCGCGCCCTGCAACATGCGCAAGGGCGGGCGCACCCCGGCGCAGGCCGCGATGCGCCTGATCACGCAGCCGATCCGGCCGACGTCCTGGCACCTGCAGGAGCGCGGCCGGCTGTTCCCGCCGGGCCATCTCCACGAAAGCTGGCGCGACTGGCTCTACTGGGACGTCGAACTCGAGGGCTGAGGCGCCTTCGCCAGCAGGCTCGCCCCGTTCAGAAACAGCAGCATGGCCACGCATCCGATGCTCGCCGCCAGCAGCATCGGCATGCCGGGCAGGTTGAGCATCGCGCCGGGTCCGCTGAAACGCGCCAGCGTCTGGGTATAGAGCGGCGGCCCGATGATCGCCGCAATGGACCCGATCGCCTGTGTCGCGCCCTGCAACTCGCCCTGGCTCTTCGCATCGACCGCGCGGCTGTTGAGCGCCGCAATGGAAGGCTGCACCAGCCCCTGCGCCGCGCCGATGGTGATGCCGAGGTAGACCTGCCAGGTCCGCGTGGCGAGCGTGTAGATCACCGCCGAAGTCGCCATGCCGGCCACCCCCAGCATCACCGTCCGCCGCTCGCCGAGCCGCGCCAGCACCAGCTTCAGTGCGAAGCCCTGCACCAGCGCGCTGGTGATCCCGACCATCGCCAGGGCAAGGCCGACATCCCACGCCGAATAGCCATAAGCGGCAATCGCGAAGTAGGACCACACCGCCGGATAGACGATATGCGCCAGCTGCCACGTCGCAAGTGCCGCCACGAACCACAGCACCGTTGTGCTCTGCCGCCGCAGCGCCTGCAGCGAGGCCAGTGCATTGGCGCGGCGCCAGTCGAACGGGCGGCGGTTTTCAGCGCTCAGCGATTCCGTGAGGAACACCAGGCCGAACAGGAAGTTGGCCAGGGCCAGCGTCGCGGCGGCGGCAAACGGCAGGCGCTGGTCGAACGAACCGAGGATCCCGCCCAGCGCCGGTCCGACCACGAAGCCGATCCCGAACGCCATGCCCATGAACCCGAACCGGGCCGCGCGCTGTTCGGGCGGCGTCACGTCGGCGATATAGGCATAGGCCGCCGAATAGCTCGCCCCGGCCGCCCCCGCGACCATCCGCCCGAGGATCAGCCACGCAAATGTCGGCGCCATGGCCTGCAGCGCGTAATCGAGCGCCATCGCCAGCACCGCTGCCAGCATCACCGGCCGCCGTCCGAACCGGTCCGAGAGATTGCCGATCACCGGGGCGAAGACGAACTGCATCACCGCATAGCCGGCGCCCAGCCAGCCCGCATATTCCGCCGCAACGGTGATCGGCACATGCGCCAGCGTCATGATCAGCCCGGGCAGCACCGGCATCGCGATGCCGAAGCTCAGCATGTCGATCAGCACGATGGCGAAGACGAAACCAATCGAAGCCCGGTTCGCCATGGTGCTCGCCCCCCGTTCGCTGCGATCAGCCGCGCGTCAGCGCCGCCTCGCACTCGCGCATCAATTCGCCCATGATCGCGCTCACCGGTTCCTCTTTCGTGACCATGCCAACCGACTGGCCGGCCATCAGCGAACCGCTCTCGACATCGCCGTCGATCACCGCGCGGCGCAGCGCGCCCGCCCAGAAGTGCTCGATTTCGAGCTGCGCAGCGGCCATGTCGACCGCGCCCTGATCAAGCAGGTTCGCCACTTCACGCTGCTTGGCGATGAACTCTTCGCTGCCCTTGTTGCGCAGTGCGCGCACCGGGATCACCGGCAGGCGCGGGTCGATCTGCACGCTCGCCACGGCATCGCGGGCATTGGCACGGAAGAACGCCGCCTTGAACGCCGGGTGCGCGATGGATTCGCTCGCGCAGGCAAACCGCGTGCCGAGCTGCACCCCGCTCGCCCCCATCTCGAGGTAGCTCGCGATCATCTCGCCGCGGCCGATCCCGCCCGCTACGAACACGATGTGATCCTCCGCCAGCGAAGGCAGGAATTCCTGCGCCAGCACCGACGTCGATACCGGCCCGATATGCCCGCCCGCTTCCGAACCCTCGATCACCAGCGCATCGGCGCCCGAGCGGAACAGCTTCTTGGCGAGCGCCAGCGTCGGCGCGAACACCAGCACCTTGGCGCCAAATGCCTTGATCGCCTCGACCGCGCCCTTGGGCGGAATGCCGCCCGCCAGCACGACATGGCCGACCTTGTGGTCCGCGCAGACCGCGATCAGATCGAACAGGCGCGGGTGCATGGTAATCAGGTTCACGCCGAAGGGCTTGCCCGTCAGCGCTGCCGTCGCGGTGATTTCAGCATCGAGCAGTTCGGGCGTCATCGCCCCGCAGGCAATCACGCCAAAGCCGCCGGCATTGCTGATCGCGGCGACAAGGTTGCGCTCCGAAACCCAGCTCATCGCCCCGCACAGGATGGCATGTTCGGTGCCCAGAAACGCAGCGCCGCGGCGCATGAGGGCATCGGTCTTGGGGGTAGAGCTCATATTGGCAGACAATCCTGATTCAAAATTTCGGCGCGCTTTAAGGACGCTTCGTGGCGGTAACAAGGCGGGATCGGGAACTTCTGATCGCCATCTCCGATATCTGAGCGCAAGTATCCTCGTTTCACCGATAACCGTACAGCGCGTAGAAAGGCGGCATCAGGTAGTCCCCCCTTCGCCTGTTGGTAGCCGAGAACCGGGGCAGCAAGCCTCGGTCCCGGGTCGCGGACTCGCCTTCCGGTCCCCGCAAGGGGGCCGGGAGGCGAGTTTCCCGCCAGCCACCAGTCCCCCGATACAGCGCCCGCAGCGCTTCCTTAACCATTCCGGGCCATTGTGCGGAGCGGGGATAAACTTTCGGAAAGTGACAATTCGGTGGCAAGGCGGGCGTTCGATGGCCTTGATGACTTGCGCGGCGTCGCGGCGCTCAGCGTCGGCATGCTGCATGTGGACGGCTTGATCCTCCACGCAGGCTTCGACTGCCTGACCTTCCTCGCTGTCGATTTCTTCTTCTGCCTGAGCGGCTTCGTCCTGTCGCATGCCTATGGCGCGCGGCTCGCCGAAGGCACGCTGCGGCCCGGCGCGTTCTTCGTGCTGCGGGTCTGCCGCCTCTACCCGATGATCCTCGCCGGGGCCGTGCTGGCCATCGCCATCGGACTGATCATGCGCTCGGGGCCGGCGCACGAAACGCTCACCATGGGCCTCGGGACGCTCCTGTTGGTGCCGGCCGGTTTCGCCTTCGCAGACATCGCCTTTCCCCTCAACAACGTGTTCTGGTCGCTCCTGTTCGAACTGGTCGCCGGCGTAATCTTTGCCGCCCTTGCCGGCAGCCGCGACCGGGTCTGGGCGATGATCGCCGCCGCGAGCGCGGTCATCCTCCTCATCGTGGCCGCGAAAGGCGTCAATCCTGGCCTGCTCGGCTTTGGCAATCCGGTGCTGTTCGTGTTCGGCGTGCCGCGCGTCCTGTTGCCGTTTGCGCTGGGCGTTCTGGTCGAACGCAGGTTTGCCGCCAGCGAGCCCAGCCGCACGGTGCCGCCGCTCCTGCCCGCACTGCTGCTGGTGCTGGTGCTGTTCTGCATTCCGGGCAACAGGCGGTTTGCCGCCCTGGCGACCACCGTGTTCGCCATGCCGCTGATCGTCTGGCTCGGCGCCCACGCCGCGCAGCAATCTGCGGGCCGGCTCTCAGCGCTGACCCGCAGACTCGGCGCGGTGTCTTATCCGTTCTATGCGCTGCACCTGCCGCCGGTCCTGCTCGCCGGAGCGGTGGCAACCCGCACCGATCTCGACATCACCGGGCGCTGGGCCATCTCTGCTGCTGCGCTCATTGCCGCCTGGCTGTTGTCGAGCTGGATGGAACGGCACTGGGACCGTCCCGCCCGCGCCATGCTTGCCCGCAGCTTCGCCGCCAACCGGGCCCAGGCTGCTGCGGCTTAGGCTGCGTCCAGCTCGTAAGCGGTGTGGAGCACACGCACCGCGAGTTCCACTTCGTCCGAATCGATCAGCACCGAAACCTTGATCTCGCTGGTCGAGATCGCCTGGATATTGATCCCGCGGTCCGCCAGCGCCTTGAACATGGTCGAAGCAACGCCTGCGTGGCTGCGCATGCCCACGCCCACGACCGAGACCTTGGCGACCTTGCTGTCCGCGATCATGCGGTAGTAGCCGATCTTGTCCTTGCGCTCTTCAAGCAGCGCCTGCGTGCGGGCGAGGTCCGCCTGCGGGCAAGTGAAGGTCACGTCGGTCTCGCCCTTGTCCTTGGCGATGTTCTGGATGATCATGTCGACGTTGATGTTCGCATCGGCGAGCGGGCCAAAGATCGCCGCCACCGCGCCGGGACGGTCGGGCACGCGGGTCAGCGTCACCTTGGCCTCGTTCTTGTCGGCAGCGATGCCGGTGATCAGCTGGCGTTCCATGTCAGTTCCTTCCAGTTCTTCGTCGCTGACGATCATCGTGCCGGGGATGCTGTCCGCCGGGGGCGCGCTTTCGTCGATGAATGAGGAAAGCACCTGCACGCGCACCCCTTCCTTCATCGCGAGGCTGACCGAGCGGGTCTGCAGCACCTTCGAGCCGACCGAGGCCAGTTCGAGCATTTCCTCGTACGTCACGTACTTGAGCTTGCGGGCCTTCGCCACGATGCGCGGGTCGGTGGTATAGACGCCGTCGACATCGGTGTAGATGTCGCAGCGATCCGCCTGCACGGCCGCTGCCACTGCAACTGCCGAGGTATCCGAACCGCCACGGCCCAGCGTGGTGACGCGGCCCTCGGGATCGAGCCCCTGAAAGCCCGGGATCACCGCGATCTCGCCCGCCGCCATCGAGGCGAGCAGCGCGCCGGATTCGATATCCTCGATCCGCGCGGCGGCATGGGCATCGTCGGTCTTCACCGGCAGCTGCCAGCCGAGCCACGAGCGCGCCTTGCACCCCAGCGCCTGCAGATGGAGCGCGAGCAGGCCCGAGGTGACCTGTTCGCCCGCCGCCACGACGACGTCGTATTCGGCGCGGTCATAAAGCGCATTGGCCTCGCGGCAGAAGTTCACCAGCCGGTCGGTCTCGCCCGCCATGGCCGAAACGACGACGGCAACTTCGTGCCCCGCTTCCTGCTGGCGCTTGACGATGCCGGCCACGCGGCGGATGCGCTCGGTCCCGGCCATCGAAGTGCCGCCGAATTTCATCACGATCCGGGCCACGTCTACTCCCCCGCAGCTTGCTGAACATTCCCACACGGCCTCTCGACCCTGCGGACGCGGCGCTTTAGAGTCGGCGCATGAGCAATGCAACCATCAGGGCAACTAGCGCAGCGACGATCAGGCCCGAAGAAGCCGCCCATTTCGGCAAACTCGCCGCCGAATGGTGGGACCCGAAGGGCAGCTCGGCCATGCTGCACAAGCTGAACCCGGTGCGGCTCGCCTTCCTGCGCGAGGCCATCGATTCGCACTTCGGCAGCGATCCGAAGGGCCTGCGCCCCCTTGCGGGCAAGCGCGCGCTCGATGTCGGTTGCGGCGCCGGGCTGCTGGCGGAGCCCCTCGCGCGGATGGGCGCGGCCGTCACGGCGGTCGATGCGGCGGAGGAAAACATCGCGGCGGCGGAGGCTCATGCGCAAGGCGCCGGGCTCGCCATCGACTACCGACATGGCGAACTCGCCGCGCTGGGCCTCGGCCCGTTCGATCTCGTCACTTCGATGGAAGTGATCGAGCACGTGGCCGACAAGGCCGCCTTCATCGCGGGCCTCGTCGCGACTGTTGCGGAAGACGGCCTCCTCGTCCTCTCCACCCCCAACCGCACCACCGCATCGCGCCTGCTGCTGGTCGGCGCGGCGGAAAGCGTCGGCATGGTGCCCAAGGGAACGCACCACTGGGACGATTTCATCACTCCGCTCGAACTCAGCGACCTGCTCGCAGACGCCGGTTTCGCCATGGGCAATCCGAAGGGCATTTCGTGGAGCCCGCTGAAAGGCCTGCACCTCTCGGACGATCTCGCGCTCAATTACATCGTGACGGCGCGCAAAGCCGATGGGGGAGACATCTGATGGCCACCGGCAAGGTTTTCGAACGCCACAAGCAGGCCTGGACCACGGACGAAGTGCAGAAGCTGCACATGCTCGCGAAGAAGGGCATGGCGCTGAAGGGCCTCGCCAAGGCGCTCACCCGCAGCGAGGAATCGATTCGGATCCGCGCCAAGGCCGACGGACTGGAAATCGCGAAGCTGCGCTGAAAAACGGCATTTCGCCCCCACACCCCGTTCCGTTCGTGTCGAGCGAAGTCGAGACACCAAACGCAGCGCCCGGTGTCTCGACTTCGCTCGACACGAACGGGATGGAGTGAAATAGGGGTAAGACCTATCCCCCCGAAGCCGGCAGGAACTTCTCGACCAGCTCGCGCGCCAGCCGCGCCGGGCGCAGGGTGGCGGCATCAAGGCAGCACCAGCTCGATTTGACTTCCGCCAGCACATCTTCGCCGCGCTTGATGATCGTCTCGTAAAACGCCCGCGCGCCTTGAACGCGCTCCAGAATCACATGCGCGATCACCGGGTCGTTGAGGAACGTCGGTCGCCGGTAGGTGATGTTGTGGTTCGTCGCCACCCACACGAGGTCCGCCACCGCCTGCGCCGGCGCAAACGTCCGCCAATGGCCGATGACCGCATCCTGCACCCACTTGAGGTAGGAGGCGTTGTTGACGTGCCCCATGAAGTCGATGTCCGAAGGATCGACGGTGATCGCGAAGGCGAAGGGAGGCGTAGTATTCACATTGATGTAGATAGCATGCGGGCCCCGATCTGAACAGGGCAGCTCGGATATCTTTTTGTTTCAATTCAGCCCAGAACCGCAGCCCATTCGGCTTCCTTGAAGCCCACCAGCAGCCCGCCCGGATGCTCCGCGATCGGCCGCTTGATCACCGAGCTATTGGCCGCCAGCACCGCCGGAGCCCCCTCGCCGCCCAGCGCTGCCTGATCCTCGGGCGAGAGCTTGCGGAATGTCGTCCCCGCCCGGTTGACCACCTTGTCGCGCCCCGCCGCCGTGATCCACTCCGCGATCTTGGCCGGGTCCGCACCTGCCTTCTTGTAGTCGTGGAAGGTATAGGCCATCCCCTTGGCCTCCAGCCAAACCCTCGCCTTCTTCACGGTATCGCAATTGGGGATACCGTAGAGCGTGATCGTCATGCCTTGGTCCTCGAAAAGCGGTGCACCCTGTTCGGCGTGCCCGCGAAAAGGGTGTAGTCCTCGTAATAGGTCTCGCGGCCCTTGGCCTGCATTTCGGCATGCTCCGCCACCCGCCGCCACGCCAGGGCTGCTGCCTCGTCCACCCATTCGCTGATCGCCACGACTTCGCCGTCCTCGGCGGTATAGCTCTTGAACGAGAGGTATCCCGGCTGCGCGGCGGCGAGCGCTTCCATCGCATCGGCATCGGCGGAATAGGCCGCCGCATCAAGATCGGCGCGCTTGCGGTTGCGGAAGACGACGAGGAACATGGGCGAATCTTGCGTTTGGTGCTTCGACAAGCTCAGCACGAGCGGGTCAGTGATTGGTGCCAGATAACCGCTCGTGCTGAGCTTGTCGAAGCACGTTTCACGCAAGGCAGGCGTGACAATCCGCGCAATTTGCGCAAAGGCCAGCGCCATGAGCTTCAACACCTTCGGCCACGTATTCCGCTTCACCACCTGGGGGGAAAGCCACGGACCTGCCCTCGGCGCGGTCGTTGACGGCTGCCCGCCGGGGCTGGCGCTGGACGAGACGCAGATCCAGCCCTTCCTCGACGCCCGCCGCCCCGGCCAGTCGCGCTTCACCACGCAGCGGCAGGAACCCGATCAGGTCAAGATCCTCTCCGGCGTGTTCGAAGGCAAGACCACCGGCACCCCGATCAGCCTGATGATCGAAAACGTCGACCAACGCTCCAAGGACTACGGCGATGTCGCCAAGGCCTATCGCCCCGGCCACGCCGACTATGCCTACGACGCCAAGTACGGCTTCCGCGACTATCGCGGCGGCGGGCGCTCCTCGGCACGCGAAACCGCCGCCCGCGTCGCAGCAGGCGCGGTCGCCCGCCTCGTCATCCCCGAAGTCAGCGTGCTCGGCTGGGTCAGCGCGATTGGCGGCGATGCCATCGATCCCGCCAACTTCGACGCCGCCGAGATCACCCGCAATCCCTTCTTCTGCCCGGACGCCAAGGCCGCCGCGCGCTGGGAGAAGCTGGTCGATGACGCCCGCAAGGCCGGCTCCTCGCTCGGCGCCGTGGTCGAATGCACCGCTTGCCACGTCCCCGCCGGCTGGGGCGCACCGCTCTACGCCAAGCTCGATGCCGAACTGGCCCACGCGATGATGGGCATCAACGCGGTCAAGGGCGTCGAAATCGGCGACGGGTTCGCCGCCGCCGCCAACACCGGTGAAGGCAATGCCGATCCTATGCGACCCGGAGAGGCTGCACCGGAATTCCTCGCCAACCATGCTGGCGGCATCGCGGGCGGCATTTCCACCGGCCAGCCGGTCCACGTCCGCGTCGCCTTCAAGCCAACGTCCTCGATTCTCACCCCGGTGCCCACGATCACGCGCGAAGGTGAGGCCACCGAACTGTTCACCAAGGGCCGCCACGATCCGTGCGTCGGCATTCGCGGCGTGCCGGTGGTGGAAGCGATGATGGCGCTGGTGCTGGCCGATCAGAAGCTCCTGCACCGGGCGCAGTGCGGCGGCTGAGAAGGAAGAGCCTCCGGCGGCGCGAACCTTGCGCCACCTCGCCATGTCAGCCCCAAAAAAGCACCCGGGATGCAAGGGTGGATCATCCTGAGCCTGTCGAAGGGCCTTGCCCGCCGGAGGCGAACTTCGCTCTTCTTGCCTAAACCACCAGCCCCGCTAGTCTCCCGCCCCAAACCAACCGGCCAGAACACAAGGGAGCCGAAAACTTGGGCACGCGCCTGACCCTCTACATCCTGATCGCCCTGTTTGCCGGCATCGGCGTGGGCTATGTGCTCAACGTCTCCTATCCGGCGGGCGACAAGCACCTCGCGGAGATCGCCGATCTCCTCAAGCTGCTGCCCGAGGTGTTTCTCCACCTGATCAAGATGATCATCGCGCCGCTGATCCTCGCGACGCTGGTGACCGGCATCGCCAGCATGGGGGACAGTTCAGCCTTGGGCCGCATCGGCGGGCGCGCGCTCGCCTGGTTCATCACCGCCAGCCTCATTTCGATCGGGCTCGGCCTGCTGCTCGTCAACTTGTTCCAGCCGGGCGCCGGACTCAATATCACATCCTCGACGCCGGTCTCCGATCTCGCCACGGCCGATCTGACCCTGCGCCACTTCCTGCTGTCGGTGTTCCCGACCAGCGCGCTCGACGCGATGGCGAACAACAACGTGCTACAGATCCTCGTCTTCTCGATCTTCGCTGGCCTCGGGCTTTCGGCGATGGGCGAGGAAGGCGCGCCGCTGGTGCGCGGCTGCGAGGCGCTGGCGACGTTGATGCTCACGATCACCGGCTATGTCATGCGCGCCGCGCCGCTTGGGGTGTTCGGCGCCATGGCCTCGGTCATCGCCACGCGCGGGCTCGGCATCATCGTGACCTACGGCGCTTTCGTCGCCGAGTTCTACTTCGGGCTGCTGATCCTGTGGACCCTGCTGCTGGGCATGGGCGGGATCTTCCTCGGCAAACGCGTGCTGCTGCTCGCGCGCTATATCCGCGAGCCGATCCTGCTCGCCTTCTCGACCGCAAGCTCCGAAAGCGCGCTGCCCAAGCTGTTCGAGCAGCTCGACCGCTTCGGCGTGCCGCGCCGCATTTCGGGCTTCATGCTGCCGCTGGGCTACAGCTTCAATCTCGATGGCTCGATGATGTACACCAGCTTCGCGACGCTGTTCATCGCGCAGGCCTACAACATCCCGCTTTCCGCCGGACAGCAAGTGGCCATGCTGCTCACGCTGATGGTCACGTCCAAGGGCATCGCCAGCGTCCCGCGCGCCAGCCTCGTGGTGATCGCGGCAACGCTCACCCAGTTCGGCCTGCCGGTCGAAGGCGTCGCGCTGCTATTGGGCGTCGATACCTTCCTCGACATGGGCCGCACCGCCACCAACGTTGTCGGCAACGCCGTGGCGACTTCGGTGATCACCAAGTGGGAAGGCATGCTGCAAGTGCCGCTGGGTCCCGACGCGCCGGAAGCTATGCCCCCGCACGATACGCCGGAGCATGGGCGAAAGGGCCTGCATCTCGATCCGGATGCGTAAGGCCTACTTCGACCCTTCCTTCGCCAGCTTTACCGGCTGGAACATCCCCAGCCCGCACGAACCCAGCGGACCGGTCGGCCCACCGCCATTGCGAAACACCGTGATGATATCGACGCTGCACAGCTGCGAGAGCGAGGTCGAATAGGAGAACGCCCGCTCGAACCCGAGGTTGCTGCAACGGTACGGCAGCGTGTTGCGATACCAGGTATCGCCGCCGGTGCGGAAATCGATGGTCCAATCATCGCGCACGCGGCTTTCGCGGATCGACGTGATCGGGATGCAGCTCACTGCCTTGCCGGTCGGCGTGGCGGCGGGGACATTGGCGGCGTGGCCATCAGCAGCCCACTTCGCCCCGGCCTGCGGAGCGCAGCCGCCAAGCGACAGGGCTGCAGCGGAAATCGTCAGTAAGGCGGCCGTTTTCAGGGTCGTTGGTCTCAAAGCGCTCACGGCTTCTTCTCCTCGGCTTTCCGCTTCCCCTTCCCCTGAGTCGCGGGTTTCGCCCCCTGCTCCAGAATCTTCCCCTTGAAGCCGCAAAGGTCAACCACCTCGCAGCGCCAGCACTCCGGGGTGCGCGCCTTGCAGACATAGCGCCCATGCAGGATCATCCAGTGATGCGAGCCCACCCGGAACGGCTGCGGCACTTTCTTCTCGAGGCCCTTTTCCACCGCCAGCGGCGTCTTGCCCTTGGCGATCCCGGTGCGATTGCTCACGCGGAAGATATGCGTGTCGACCGCGAAGGTCTCCGCGCCAAACGCGCAGTTGAGCACCACGTTTGCCGTCTTGCGCCCCACGCCCGGCAGCGCAGTGAGCAAGTCGCGGTCCGCCGGGACTTCGCCGCCATGCTCGCGCACCAGAATCTCGGCCATGGCGATCACGTTCTTCGCCTTGGAATTGAACAGGCCGATGGTCTTGATGTGCGCCTTGAGGCCCTCCTCGCCGAGATCCAGCATGTCCTGCGGCGTCTTCACCTTGGCAAACAGCGCCCGCGTCGCCTTGTTCACGCCAACATCGGTCGCCTGCGCGGAAAGCGTCACCGCCACCAGCAACTGGTAGACATTGCCAAATTCCAGCTCGGTCTCGGGCGAGGGATTGGCCGCGGCCAGCCGCCGGAAGAACTCGAAGATCTGGTCTTTCTTCAAAGCCCCAGCACCTCGGGCATGCTGTAGCGCCCCGGCTCCTTGCCGATCAGCCACTCCGCCGCGCGGACAGCGCCGCGTGCAAAGATCGCGCGGTTTTCGGCGAGGTGCGACAGCGCGATCCGTTCGTTGTCCGCCAGGAAATGCACCGTGTGATCCCCCGCCACGGTGCCGCCGCGCAGCGCCGCAAAGCCGATGGTGCCCTGCTTCCTTGCCCCCGTCACCCCGTCGCGCCCGCTGACGGTTTCCTCCGCCAGCCGCACGCCCCGGCCCGCCGCCGCCGCCTCGCCCAGCAGCAGCGCGGTGCCCGATGGCGCATCGACTTTCATGCGGTGGTGCGTCTCGACGATCTCGATATCCCAGTCCTCGCCCAACCGGCTCGCCGCCTCGCGCACCAGATGCGCCAGCAAGGTCACGCCGAGCGAGGTATTGCCCGTCTGCAGCACCGGAATGCTCACCGCCGCCGCGTCGACCAGCCAGTGGTGCCGCTCCGCCAGCCCCGTCGTGCCGACCACGATAGGAATGCCCGCATGGATCGCTGCATCGAGATTGAACTCCAGCGCATCCGGCGCGGAAAAATCGACCAGCACGTCGCTCACCTTGGCCAGCGCCAGCGGATCGCCGCCCTGATCGATCCCGCCCGAGACCTGATGCCCCGCCGCCGCAATCGCTTCCGCCAGCGCTTGCCCCATGCGCCCGGCGCTGCCGATAATGCCCACTCTAGTCATTGATCACCTCGTGTCCGGCGTGCTTCATGGCCGCGATGCAGACATACCGCAACATCGTCATCCTCACCGGCGCCGGCGTCTCCGCCGAAAGCGGCATCGATACCTTCCGCTCAGCCGGGGGCCTCTGGGAACAGCACCGCGTCGAAGACGTCGCCACGCCCGAAGGCTTCGCGCGCGATCCGAACCTCGTGCTGCGCTTCTACGACATGCGCCGCGCCGCGATCCAGACCAAGGAGCCCAACCCCGCGCACCACGCACTCGGCCGCCTCGAACGCGAATGGCCCAAGCGCGTGCCCGGCGGCAGCGTCACGCTCGTCACCCAGAACGTCGACGACCTCCACGAACGCGGCGGCTCGCTCTCCGTCATCCACATGCACGGCGAACATCTCACCGTCTGGTGCACCGCCTGCGACACCCGCCACCGCTGGACCGGCGCGCTGATCGACCGCCCGCCCTGCCCGGAATGCGCCGCGCCATCCCTGCGCCCCGATGTCGTCTGGTTCGGCGAAGTGCCCTACCACATGGACGCAATCTTCGCCGCGCTCAGCGAAGCCGATCTCTTCGTTTCGATCGGCACGTCCGGCGCAGTCTACCCCGCCGCCGGCTTCGTGCGCACCGCGCGCGAAATCGGCGCGGCAACGCTCGAACTCAATCTCGAACGCTCCCAAGGCTCGCAGTGGTTCGACGAAACGCGCCTCGGCCCCGCCAGCGAAATCGTCCCCGCCTGGGTCGAGGAATTACTAGGCCGCTGAGGCGCAGGCCCGGCACTCCGGGTCCTTGGCAATCCGCATCGTGCGCAGCGCGGGCTTCAAGCCGTCGAGCACATGGACTTGCCCCCACTGCGGATCGCCCAAGGTCGAAACACCCTCCAGCAGCACCCGCAGCGCGGCCATCGCGCCAAACGCCCCCACCATGCCGACCATCGCGCCCAGCACGCCCGTATCGGCGCAGCTGTCGCAATCCTCCGCATCGAACGCATCGCCGACAAAGCAGCGGTAGCAGGCGTGCCCCACGCGGTGCCCCGCAAAGCTCGCCACCTGCCCCTGGAACCGCCCCAGCGCCGCACTCGTCAGCGGAATGCCCGCCGCGACACAAGCATCCGAAACCGCCAGCCGCGTCGCGAAGTTGTCGCTGCCGTCCAGCACGACATCGGCGCCGCCAATCAGCGCCGCCGCATTGTCTCGCGTCAGCCGGGTCACATGCACCGTGCCCTCAAGTGCCGGATCGAACACCTTGAGCCACTCAGCAGCAGCCTCCGCCTTCGGGCGGCCGATATCATCCGTGCCGAATATCGTCTGGCGCTGGAGGTTGGACGCCTCGACCACATCATCGTCGATCAGCGTCAGCCGCCCGATCCCCGCGCCCGCGAGATACTGCAGCGCCGGACTGCCGATCCCGCCCATGCCGACCAGCACGACATGGCTTGCCACAAGTTTCGCCTGCCCGGCGCCGCCCACTTCGGGAAGGACGATATGGCGGGCGAAGCGGTCGAGGCGGTCGGGAGTCATGAGAATGGAGTTAGGGAGGAAGGAAGAGAAATGCGAGGGCCATTGCCCTCGCGCTCCCGGGAGTTTGGTGCATGACCTTTCGGTTGTGCACTATCCGCGAAGGGGCATCATTCCTCCGGCTTCGCCGGGATGCACAACCGATCCGTCAGGCACCGATGATCGGGAGCGCGAGGGCAATGGCCCTCGCACCTTCCCTTATCCCTTAATCCTCAAGCTGCCGCAGCAACGTCCGCACATCGCCGTCCATATCGGCATCGCGCGTGCGCAGTTCCTCGATCAGGCGCACTGCGTGGATCACGGTCGAGTGATCGCGCCCGCCGAACTTGCGGCCGATCTCCGGGTAGGAGCGCGGCGTCAGCACCTTGGCGAGGTACATCGCCACCTGCCGGGGCCGGACAACCGCGCGGGCGCGGCGCTTGCTCGCCATTTCGGTGCGGTCGACGCGGTAGAACTGGCAGACCATGCGCTGGATTTCGTCGATGGTGATCCGGCGGCGGTTGGCCGAGAGGATGTCAGTCAGCTGTTCTTCGGCCAGCTGCAGCGAGACCGGCTGGCCGGTCAGCTGGGCATAGGCGATCAGCTTGTTGAGCCCGCCGACGAGTTCGCGGACGTTGCGGTTGATCGTGCGCGCGAGGAACTCGATCACGTCCGCCGGGACTTGCGTGCTGGTGAAGCGCGCGAGGCGGTGTTCGAGGATCTTGCGGCGCAGATCAATGTCCGCAGGCTGGATATCGGCGACGAGGCCCATCGAGAGGCGCGAGAGCAGGCGCTGCTCGACCCCGTCCAGTGCCTGCGGGGCGCGGTCAGCGGCGACGACGAGGCGCTTGCCCGCGCTCATCAGCGCATCGATCGTGTGGAGGAATTCCTCCTGCGTCGAGGCCTTGCCGATGATGAACTGGATGTCGTCGACGAGCAGCAGGTCGAACCCGCGCAGGCGCGCCTTGAATTCGAGCATCTCGTTCGAGCGCATGGCCTGCACGAACTCGATCATGAAGCGCTCGGCCGAGCAGTAGAAGATGCGCGCGCCCGGGCGGGCAGCGGCATAGGCATGGCCGATGGCGTGGAGCAGGTGCGTCTTGCCCTGCCCGGTCGCGCCCTTGAGGTAGAGCGGCGAGAACTGCGGCGTTTCCAGCGCGGCCATGCGCTGCGCTGCATTGACCGCGAGGACGTTGGCCGAGCCCGAGACGAATTCCGCGAAAGTCAGCGAAGGATCGAGCCCGGTGACGGCGGCATCGGCGCTGAGCGGCACCGCAGGCTGGCGCTGCACGCTCGGCAGCGGGCCGGTGTCGTTGGCGGGCATGCCGCCCATGCGCAGCTCGGGCATCGCGCGGCGGCGCGGGTGCACGGCGATGCGCACCTGCCGCACTTCCGACCGTGCGATCTTCCACGCGAGCGAGAGCCGGTCGGCAAAGCGGTCGGCCACCCAGTTCGCGGAGAACTCGGTCGGCAGGAACAAGTCCAGCGTGCCGGTTTCCTTGCAGAACGTGCCGACCTGAATCGGCTTGATCCACTGGCTGTGGAGTTGGGGGCCGAGGTCCTTTTTCAGACCCTGGCTGATGTCGGCCCAATCTGCCGCAAGATCGAGCGCTTCCTGGTCCTCGATCATTGCGTTATCACGTCCCTTCCTGCCCGAGACAGCGTCAGCTGCCTGGGCCGCGGCGCCCCGTCCGCCGCTGCCAAATTCATCGATCTTCACGCGTCGCTGCCCTCACCCAGAAAGCCTGCTTCAGCACCCCCTGCCGCAGGCAAAAATCTACCCTGCGCCGGGAAAGCACCCCTGCTCCCGGCCATGAAACTTGCGAATGTCGTGACCCCGGATTGGCTGACAGACCTGCTGAGGCAAGGCCGGCGCCGCACCGGGAGAAACATGTCTATTGGCCTTCCGGAGGGATTCGCAAGCGCTGAGCCGCAAAAAAACTGAAATAAAGAATCTTGACGCCCCAAACGTGGCGGAAATCAATCAAGATCCTGAATTTGTTGGATTTTGCACAGAGATCCCTGCGAATCGGCAGAAAACTGCGACTTGTCCGTGACATGGCCAATGCCGAAGATGACAGCCCGCCTTGTAACAGGGGTGAAACAAAACGCGGCCGGTGTCAGAGACACCAGCCGCGTTCCGTTTTTGTACGTAGCAAGAGCCGCTAGGCTCCTACGCGATGCGAATCAGAGCGAGGCGACTCGCTTCGACAGGCGCGACATCTTGCGCGCCACGGTGTTCTTGTGGAGCACACCGCGGGCCACGCCGCGCGCCAGTTCGGGCTGGGCGGCATGGAGCGCTTCAGCCGCAGCAGCCTTGTCGCCACCAGCAATCGCGGCCTCGACCTTCTTCACGAAGGTGCGGATGCGCGAAAGACGGTTGCCGTTGATCTCGGCACGGTTGGCATTGCGACGGATGCGCTTACGGGCTTGCGGCGTATTGGCCATGACTGTCCTGTTTCAAGAGCCGGAACCGCATGAACCGCGGGCGGCGAGTAAACCTGTGGGCCCGGCAAAGCCCTGTCAGACTCTCCGGAAAGCGCGGCCCATAGCTAGGGCATGCCGAATCGTCAACCGGTGAGTGGTGCGCGCGCTCACGTCAGCCTTGTGAACTTCACCGGCAGCCCGTCGCGCGGCTTAGGGATCGGCCACGGCTGCCAGGTCGGTGTGTAGCCCGGCGCCACGTCCACCCGGTAGCGAGTGAGGATGTGGTGCACCAGCAGCTTGGTCTGCATGGTCGCAAAATGCAGGCCCAGGCACATATGCGCACCGCCGCCATAGGGGATCCACGCGTACTTGTGCCGCGCCGCCACGGCTTCGGGTGTGAAGCGCATGGGATCGAACTTCTCGGGCTCGGGCCACAGCACCGGATCGGCGTGCACCGCAGAGGCACTGACATCGACATCGGTGCCGGCTGGAATGCGAAAACCGCGGAAGGTGAAGTCCTTGAGCGCCCGGCGCGGGGTGGAGGGCACCGGCGGCATGATCCGCAGCGCCTCCTTCATCGCCATTTCGGCCAGTTCCAGCTTGCCCAGCGCATCGAACGCCAGCGGCACTCCGTCGCCGCCCGCCGCTGCACGGGCTTCGGCGCGCAGCTTGTCCTGCCAGTCCTGATTCTTCGCGAGGTGCCAGATCAAGGTCGTGAACGACGAAGTGATCGTGTCATGCGCGGCCATCATCAGGAAGATCATGTGATCGACCACGACGTCTTCGGGCAGCAGATCGCCAGCTCCATCATCCCGCCGTGCGAGGGCGAACTGGCTGAACATGTCCTGCCCGGGATTGGCGCGCCGCTCGCGCAGCAGGCCGGTGAAGTATTCGACCATCAGCTGGCGCCCGGCATAGCCCCGGCCCATCGCGGTGAACGGCAGCGGCCGCCGGATCGGCGCGACAGCGGCCTGCACCATGTCGACGAAGGCCTTGTTGAGCTTGTCCGCTTCCGGCCCGAACGGCAGGCCGAGAAAGCTGGTCGCCGCAGTCTGCAAGGTGAGCGCCTTGATCGCAGGATAGAACTTGCGCTCCCCCTCGCCCCAGGCCTCCACGCCCGCCGCGATATCGGCGTTGAGCAGATCGCAGTAATGCCGCATCGGCTCGGGCTTGAACGCAATGGAAAGCGCCTTGCGGTCCGCGCGGTGCGCGGCGAAGTCCATCAGCATCAGCCCGCGCGGGAACAGCAGGTTGAGCACCGGGCCCCAGCCCTGTTCGGAACTGAAGATCTTGTCGCGGTCGAACAGGACAAGTTCGTTCGCATCCGGCCCGATCAGCACGACCTGCCGCCGCCCGAAACCGCGCGTGCGATAGACGTCGCCGTGCTTGGCGCGCATGCGCTTCGCAAAGCCAATGGGATCAGCGAGGAGCATGAACGTGGTGCCGACGAGCGGCCAGCCGTCCTCGCCGGGGATCGAATCGAGCTCACTCTCGTCCTGCAGGCGGATCCAGTGCGGATTGCCGCGTTCGGACTGCGCGTCATGCGGACGGATCGTGCGCGATTGCGGCGCTGCCAAGCTTGCCACGGGTCTGCTCCTGCAAGTGCGTTTAACCGGTCGGTTAGTGACACACCTGTCAGTAAAGTCAAATCCAGCCAGCGAGTTCCCGGCGTATCAGCGCCTCGATCATGTCCATGCCGGTCTCGGTGGCATTGAGGCAGGTCAGCGCGGCGAAATGCGTGCCGCCCGCCGCTTCGAAATCCTCCCGCCCACGGATGCCAAGCTCCTCGATCGTCTCGAGGCAATCGGACGAAAAGCCCGGCGCGGCGACGACCATGCGGCGGATGCCGTTCGCGCCTTGCACCTTGATCACGTCGTCGGTTGCGGGCTCCAGCCACTTGGCGCGGCCAAAGCGGGACTGGAAGCTGGTGGCGAGCTTGAGCTCGGGATGGCTCACGGCAAAGGCCTCTCCCAGCAGGCGCGCGGTCTTCTGGCAATGGCAGTGATAGGGATCGCCCAGCCGCAAGGTCCGCTCGGGCATGCCGTGGAAGCTCAGCACCAGCAGCTCGGGCTCGAAATCGAGCGCGGCGATCTGGGCGGAGAGGTCCGTGTGCAGCGCGGTGATCATCAGCGGATCATCGAAATAGGGCGGCAGGGTGCGCAGCGCGGACACGCGGCGGCGGTCCTTGATCCAGTTCGCCACGGCATCGAGCGCGCTGGCCGTCGTCGCGCCTGAATACTGCGGATAGAGCGGAGCGACGAGAATGCGCTCGCAGCCGTCCGCCAGCAGCTTGTCGAGCTCTGCCGCCATTGCCGGCTTCTGGTAGCGCATGGCGTAGCGGACGATGGCCGCGTCCCCCAGCCGGGCCTGCAGCGCGCGGGCTTGCGCAGCGGTGTGGAACGCCAGCGGCGAGCCTTCATCGGTCCACACCTGGCTATAGGCATGGGCGGACTTCCTCGGCCGCGTGCGCAGGACCAGCCCGCGCAGGATCGGCTGCCAGAATATCTGCGGGATCTCCACCACGCGGCGGTCAGACAGGAATTCGGCGAGATAGCGGCGCACGGCGCCTTCATCGGGCGCGTCAGGCGTGCCGAGGTTGACCAGGAGCACCCCGATCTTGCCGGTCAGAATCCGGGGATGGTCGGCAGGTTGGTCCATGGCGCTGATCAGAGGCCTTCAGAAAGCAGGGGGAGACGGCGGAAGCGCAGTCCTGTGGCAGAAAACAGCGCATTGGCAATGGCAGGCGCGACAGCTGTGGTCGCCAGCTCGCCGGGGTCGAGCGGTTGCTCGTCCGACTCGGCAAACGCAATATCAACCTTGGGGCAATCGGCAAGCAGCGGCAGGCCCAATTGCGCAAGGCGGCCCGCCGTGGGCAGGCCCGCGGCATAGGCGGTGCTGCCGCCGATGGCCTGCGCGAGGGCGAACAGCATGCCGCCCTCGACCTGCTGGCGCGCCACGTCGACATTCACGATCCGCCCGATATCGAGCAAGGCCGTCAGCTGATCCACCCGGATCGCGCCCTCCTCCTGCCGCGCGGTGGCAACGACCGCGATGAACCCGCTGCGCAGGCCTTCGGGCGCGGCGAGGTCCATGCGGTGGCAGGCGATGCCCTGCCCTGAGGCATCCGCCCCGCCGCCCCACATCGCCATGCGCGCCGCGCCGACAAGGCAGGCAGCAAGACGCGGCTGCCCGGTGAGCATGCCGATGCGGTACGATAGCGGCTCGGCCCCTCCGAAATGCGCGCACTCGTCGATGAAGCTCTCGGTGAAAAAGGCGCTGTAGCCCTGCGCATTGCCGCGATAGCGCCCCGTCGGCAGCGGCAGCGCCACAGGTACGTGATCCACCGCCCGCTCGGGGATCGCATAGAGCGGCATCGCGCCTTCGCACGCGAGCGGATCGGCGCGGCCCTTGGCGGCGGCCTGCGCACCCGCCGCGTCCATGCCGTCGAGCAGCCGCGCGCCGGCCTCGATGGCTGTCGCGGGCAGCGCCATGCGCGTCCGCCAGCCCAGCAACTGGCGCTTGTCCGGGCCAATCGAGGCGGAGACGAGCGCCGAAA
The DNA here is from genome assembly GCA_964413325.1 of uncultured Novosphingobium sp. GTDB lineage: Bacteria > Pseudomonadota > Alphaproteobacteria > Sphingomonadales > Sphingomonadaceae > Novosphingobium. Next base: position 321,269 of record CAYPRK010000004.1, read on the forward strand.
CCGGCGTGCGCGGATAACCGGCGAGCGCTTCTTCCCAGCGGCTCCACATCAGCTGGACCGGGCGGCCCAGCGCCTTGGCGATCTCGACCGCCTCGACTGCAATCCGCGCATCGAGCCGCGCATCGAAGCTGCCACCCGCATGCATCGGATAGACCACGACATTGCGCCGCGAGAGGCCCGCCGCGCGCGCTGCCTGCCGCCGCACCAGTTCGGGCGCCTGCGTGGCAAGCCACAGCTCGAGCTTGCCGCTCGTCAGCCGCGCGGTGGCGGTGGCGGTCTCCAGCGGCGCGTGAAGCGCGGGCTCGATATCATAGCGCGCGGTGAGGCTGGGCTTGGCGAGCAGGGCATCGGGATCGCCCTCTGCCATGAGCCGGGTGGCGGCACCCTTGCGCAGCGCGCTGTCGATACGGGCATCGAGCGCGGAGGAATCGGCGATCCGCCCCGCCGCATGAAAGCGCGGCTCCAGCGCGAGGGCCGCCTTGTGCGCGGCGTGCCAGGTCTTGGCCGCCGCCGCGACCCAGCGCTTGGACTGCACCACGCCGACCACGCCCGGCACCCGCTCCGCCGCCTTGCGGTCGAAGCTGGACAGTACCGTATCACCCTGCGGCCCATGCACGATCGCGGCATGAACCATGCCCGGCAAGCGCACATCGCCCGCGTAGACAAAGCTGCCATCGGCCTTGGCGGGCAGATCGAGCCGGGGAAAGCGCGGTCTTGCACCTTCGGGGAACTGGCCGGGGCGCTCACGCGGCGGCTCCGCGCGAAGGGCTGGCGGTTCGGGCGGATCGTACTCCATCGCAGCCGGGATCAGCGCCGCAAAAGCAAGGCGCTGCTTGCCGTTCACGACGAAGTGCTCGGCGGTATCGAGCGTTTCCCACCCCACGTTCCACTGCGCCGCCGCCGCCTGCATCAGAATGCTGCGCAAGCCCGCAGCCGCCGCGCGCAAGGGCGCTTCGAACGCGGCAAGCGCGGTGCCTTCGGCGGTGATCATCATTGGCTCGCGCTCGGCATGCATGCGCGCCAGCCAGTCGTCAGGGGTATCCGCCAGCGCGGGCAGGAAGCGCGGTTGCCACAGCGGGGCCCAGCGCGCGGCAAGCACCGCATCGCCGTAAACCGGGCTTGGCGGCGCAGGCTCCACGCCCACGCGCTTCCAGTCTGCGCCCAGTTCCACCGCGACGATCTGCGCCATCAGCGTGGAAATGCCCTGCCCCATCTCGCAGACCGGCACGGCGACGCTCACCGCGCCGTCCTTGGCGAGGCGGATGAAGCTGTCGAACACATGCTCGTCCGGCCCGGCGACGAGCGCGCTGGCATAACGGCGCGGCGAAAGCGCGAAGGCAACCAGCAGCGCGCCCGCGCCGCCCGCGCCGATCAGCAGCCCGCGCCGGGTGAGCCGCATCAGCCCCTCCGGCGTGCTTCGGCACGCCGCTTCATTTCGGGCCGTCCAGCCAGTCGAGCACCTTCTGCGCGATCCCGGCAAAGATCGCGGCCTCGGGTCCATCACCCGCGGCGGGCGGACTGCCCGCATCGCTGTCCTGCCGGATCTTGAGATTGAGCGGCACGCGGCCGAGGAAGGGCAGGCCCATCGTCTTGGCCGCCGCTTCCGCGCCGCCCTGCCCGAACGGATCGCTGCTTTCGCCGCAATGCGGGCAGACGTAGCCCGCCATGTTCTCGACCATGCCGATCAGCGGCACGTCGCCTTGCTCGAACAGCCGGATCGCGCGCGCCGCATCCATCAGCGCGAGGTCCTGCGGGGTGGATACGATAACCGCCCCCGCCGGCTTGTGCTTCTGGAGCATGGTCAGCTGCACATCGCCGGTGCCCGGCGGCAGATCGACCACGATGATTTCCGCATCCCCCCAATGCGCATCGATCAGCTGGCCGAGCGCGTTGCCCGCCATCGGCCCGCGCCACGCGATGGCCTGGCCCGGCTGCACGAGGTGCCCCATCGACAGCATCGGCACGCCCCACGGGCTCTGCACCGGATGGATCTTCTGGTCCTCCGCCTCCGGCTTGCGGCCTTCGGTGGCAAGCAGGCGCGGCTGCGAGGGGCCATAGATATCGGCATCGACCAGCCCGACCTTGCGGCCCAGCTTGGCCATCGCGACGGCGAGGTTGGCGGAGAGCGTCGACTTGCCGACGCCGCCCTTGCCCGAACCCACCGCGACAATGCGCCGCGTGACCCGCTCGGCGGTCATCCCGACGCGCACGTCGGCGGCCCCGGCGGCGCGCGCCGCGTCCTTCACCTTCGCTTCCAGCGCATCGCGCGCTGCCCGGTCCAGCCCGCTCACTTCGAGGATGATCGAGGCGGTCTCGCCGTCCGCTTTCACCGTCTGCAACCGCGCGCCCGCGGCCATGCGTACGGCCTGTTCCAATGCTGTCTGATCGAGGCTCAATGCCACTGTCCCGTTCTTGCCCTGTAGGGCGTCCCCTAGCAGAGGAATTTTCCCAGTGAGACACTGTTTTTAACCGCAGAGCGTACCTATAGTCCTCAGCATGATTTCTTTCGGTGGACGAATGTCGCGGATCGGTCTGGCTATGGCCGGCAAGAAGAGCCCCTGGGGCGCGGGCGAAGCGGGGAGCGGAGAGCCTTCGGGCGAACCGACGGGCGATGGCGGCGATCCCGCGCCCGAAAGCCCTCCACCGCCCCCGCGCGGCAATGGTCCGCGCAATCCGTGGCTGCCGCCCAGCTCGGGCGACGGTCGCCGCGGGCAAACTCTCGAAGACTTGTTCAAGCGCCGCGGCGGCGGGGGTGGCGGCCCCGGCGGACTAGGCGGCGGCCCCGCCTTCCGCCTGCCCCAGCGCCCCGGTGGCGGCTCGTGGGTCCCGGTCGCGGTCGGGATCGTCGTCCTGCTCTGGCTCGGTGCCACGATGGTTCACCGCGTCGCCCCGCAGGAAAAGGGCGTGGTCACCACCTTCGGCGCCTATAGCCACACCATCGATTCCGGTGTCTCGCTCACGCTGCCCTGGCCGATCCAGGCCGTGAGCGTGGAAGACGTTACCTCGATCCGCCGCGATTCCATTCCCGAAGGCGATGGCGAACGGCTGATGCTGACGGGCGACCAGAATCTTGTCGATCTCACCTATCTCGTCCGCTGGAACATCAAGGACCTCAAGCTCTACACCTTCCAGCTCGCCGAACCCGATGCGACGGTGAAGGAAGTGGCCGAGGCCGCGATGCGCCAGTCGATTGCCGAAGTGACGCTGAACGATGCGATGGGCTCCGGCCGCGCGTCGATCGAGGCCAATGTGCGCGAGCGGATGCAGCGCATTCTCGATGCCTATCGCTCGGGCGTGAAGATCCAGGGCGTGGAAATCAAGAAGACCGATCCGCCGGCCAAGGTGGTCGATGCCTTCAAGGAAGTGCTTGCCGCCCAGCAGGACGCGCAGAGCGAGATCAACCGCGCCGAGCAGTGGGCCAACCAGTTGACCCAGCGCGCGCAGGGTGAGGCGGCCGCGTTCGACAAGGTCTATGCCCAGTACAAGCTGGCCCCCGAAGTGACGCGGCGGCGCATGTATTACGAGACGATGGAGCGCGTGCTCAGCCAGACCGACAAGGTCATTCTGGAAGCCCCGGGGGTCATGTCCTATCTGCCGCTGCCCGGTCTCAAGCAGACCGCGCCGCCTGATCCGGCAGCCACTGCCACCGCCAATTCCGGGGAGCGCCGCTAAGATGGAACAGACCCTGATCCGTCTGTGGGACGAACAGAAGGCCGTGATCATCGCGGTCGCCATCGCGGTGGTTGCGCTGCTCAGCTGCGTGACCGTGGTGGGCGAACAGGAGCAGGCGGTGATCGTCCGGCTGGGCGAGCCCAACCGCGTGGTCAATCGCTTCCGCCCCAACGCCGATTTCGGCCAGACCGGCGCCGGCATCGTGCTGCGCATCCCGTTCATCGAACAGGTCGTGCGCATCGACAAGCGCGTGCTCGATGTCGATCTTGAACGCCAGCAAGTCACCTCGGCGGACCAGCGCCGGCTTGAGGTCGATGCCTATGCGCGCTTCCGCGTGATCGATCCGGTCAAGATGTACGAAACTGCCGGAACGGTCGACAAGGTGGCCGAACAGCTCCAGCCGATCCTCAATTCGGTGCTGCGGCAGGAACTGGGCAAGCGCACCTTCGGCTCGCTGCTGACGGCGGATCGCGGGCAGGCGATGGTCAACATCCGCAAGGGTCTGGACAAGGAAGCGCGCGAATATGGCGCGCAAGTGATCGATGTGCGCATCAAGCGGGCGGACCTGCCCGACGGCGCGCCGCTCGACGCCGCGTTCACGCGCATGAGCACCGCGCGCCAGCAGGAAGCCGCAACGATCCGAGCCGGGGGCCAGAAGAACGCCCAGATCATCCGCGCCACCGCAGAAGCGATCGCTGCCAAGACTTATGCCGACAGCTTCGGCAAGGATCCCGACTTCTACGACTTCTACCGCGCGATGCAGAGCTATGACGCGACGTTCGCGCAAAAGGGCAGCAGCACCTCGATCGTGCTTTCGCCCGACAACGCCTATCTGCGCCAGTTCAAAGGCGGGAAGTAAACGCATCGAACGCTGGCCGAATATGTTATTCAATCCCGGTTCAGGCGCCCGGTTGTGAAAGCGGGGCACGCGGAATCGGGCCGGGGACCAGGGGTGCGGGCATCCGCAATCCGCCGCTGAGATGAAGAGGAATTGCCAAGTGCGATACGCTTACGGAGTGACTACGGCGCTGCTCCTCGCCGGCAGCGCGCTGACCCTGACGACGGGCTTCCCGGCCGGAGCCCAGGTGGCGCAGAATGATTCGGCCCAGATGCAGTCGGTCGTCCCGCGCAGCGGCGCCCCTGCCAGCTTTGCCGATCTGACCCAGCAGCTCCAGCCGGCGGTGGTCAACATCTCGACCCGCCAGCGCGTGAAGGTGCAGAACAACAATCCCTTCGCCGGCACCCCGTTCAGCGATCTGTTCGGCGGTGGCCAGGGTGGCGGTGGCGGCCAGCCGCAGACGCGCGAGGCGCAGTCGCTCGGCTCGGGCTTCATCGTTTCGTCGGACGGCTATGTCGTCACCAACAACCACGTGATCACCGCCGAAGGGCAGGGCGAGATCGAATCGATCACCGTCACGATGACCGACGGCACCGACTACCCGGCCAAGCTCGTCGGCCGCGATGCCGCCTCGGACCTTGCCGTGCTCAAGATCACCGGCCCGAAGGCGTTCCCGTTCGTGAAGTTCGGGGATTCGCGCCGCGCCCGCGTGGGGGACTGGATCATCGCCATCGGCAATCCGTTCGGCCTTGGCGGCACGGTCACCGCCGGGATCATCTCGGCAGTCTATCGCAACACCGGCCAGGGCTCGGCCTATGATCGCTACCTGCAGACCGACGCCGCGATCAACCGCGGCAATTCGGGCGGCCCGATGTTCGACATGGCCGGCAACGTGATCGGCATCAACAACGCGATCTTCTCGCCCACTGGCGGCAGCGTCGGCATCGGCTTTGCGATTCCCGCCGAAATCGCCGCTCCCATCGTCGACAAGCTGCGCACCGGTCAGCCGATCGAGCGCGGGTACCTCGGCGTGCGCATCCAGCCGCTGAACGATGATCTTGCCGCCAGCCTTGGCCTTGCCAAGAACCGCGGCGAATTCATCCAGTCGGTCGAACCCAATCAGGGCGCCGCCAAGGCAGGCCTCCAGCCGGGCGACGTCGTCGTTCGCGTCGACGGCAAGGACGTGACGCCGGAACAGACGCTCTCGTTCATCGTTGCCAACACCCCGCCCGGCAAGCGCATCCCGATCGACCTCATCCGCAATGGCCAGCGCCAGACAGTGCAGGCCGTCGTCGGCAAGCGTCCGAGCGAGGAAGAGCTCGCCCAGCAGACCTTCGATCCCGATGCGCAGCAGGGTGACGACGGTGGCTTCGGCGGCAACGGTCAGGCCAAGCCGAGCAAGCCCGCAGGCCCGGTGGTGCAGCAGGCCCTCGGCATCGCGGCGATCCCGCTCACCGCGCAGATCGCCCGCCAGCTTGGCGCGAGCGAAGACACCAAGGGCGTGGTCATCACCGCCGTCGACGATTCGGCGGACGCGGCAGCCAAGGGCCTGCAGCGCGGCGACATCGTGCTTTCAGCCAACAACAAGCCGGTCGCCACGGCCGCCGACCTCGAAGCCGTGGTGCGGCAGGCCAAGGCAGAAAACCGCGAGGCGGTGCTGCTGCGCATCCAGCGCCGCGGCCAGCCGGCGCTCTACCTGCCAGTCCGCATCCGCTGATCAGCAAGCAGGACAAAAAGGGGGCTGGCGGACACAGGTTCGCCAGCCCCTTTTCCATGGCGGTCAGCCGGTAGGCCACTGCGACAGGATCGTCGCCGCGTCGAAATAATCGCGCCAGTAGGTGATCTTGCCCGCGTGAACTTCGAACACGCCCGTCACCGGCAGCTCGACCCACGTGTCGGCCAGCCGGTGCCGGTCAAGCCGCTCCAGCACCACGAGCGGCCCTGAGGCCACTTCACGCACGATGCGGAACTCGTTTTCCAGCGTCGGCGAAAAGAACGGCTCCAGCACCGCACGGACCCCGGCGGGGCCGGTCACCGTGCCGATCGGCGGCGGGTTGGTATATTCGCACGTCTCCGCGACAAGCTGGAGCGCGGTATCGTAATCGAGCGGCTCCATCGCCTTCATGAAGGCCTTCACGGTTTCAAGCGGGGTCATCAGTCTTCTCCCTGGGTGCTTTGCGCCGGAAGGAAGCATGAGCCGGGCCCGGAAGGCTGCCAATTACGCCGCAGGTTATTGCGGCAGGTATTCGGGGCTGATGGGCGGCAGCGGCAGTGCGCGCAGCAGCGCTTCGGTTTCGGCATCGGCGGGAAACAGCGTCTCGATCCGCAGTTCGTCCGTCGTCACGTCCTGCGCGGTGCCGAATGTCGCGATCACGGCAAAAAGCGCGATGCGCTGATCGCCCACTGCCAGCTTGAACGGCGCGACCGGCAGGAGCGCGCTGTCGAGGGCCGACCACAGGACATCCGGTTCCTGAAACGGCGCGAGTTCATCGAGCACCGCCTGCATGTCCGCCCCGCCCAGTTCATGCGCCTCACGCGCCGCGCGCTGCCACAGGAGCGGGCCGACCGCAGCCCAGTTCGTCACAGCGGCGCGGATACCCTGCGGGTGGAAGAACAGCCGCATCAGATTGCGCGTGCCCCCGCCTTCCGGCCCGCTCACGCGGTCCCAGATATCGCCGCCGAGCATCGCAATGAGCGCCTCGAACGGCCGGTTCGCAATCAGCACGTTCCACGCGCGGTCGAGCGCCAGCGCCGGAAAGGGCTCGTGCGCGGCGAGCATCATGCGAACCGCACCCATCACTTGCGCCATCTGCGGATCATCGAGCGTACGGGTGCGATACAGCGGGGCAAAGCCTGCGGCGGTCAGCCACTGGTTGCGGGTCCGCAGCGGTACTTCCAGGGCCTCGCTCAGCTGCAGGATCATCGCGCGGCTGGGATTGGCCCGCGCGGATTCAAGGAAGCTGATGTGCCGCTGCGACACGCCCGAGGTCAGCGCGAGATCGAGTTGCGACCAACGCCGCTTCTGCCGCCATTCGCGCAGGAGGCGGGGGAATCCATCGAAGCTCATGTCCATGGCCGCAAGTGTCGCAGGCGTGCTGCGGCGCTTCAATAACCTTGGAGGTAATCGCTACTGGTTCTGCTTGGGCGTGGCTGCCGGCTTCGGACGGGGCCGCGCCGGATCGGTCTGCTTGCCGGTGGCGCGATTGAGGAAATCATCACCCGCAGCGGGAGGACCATCCGGCACCGGCACACCCTGCTCCCCGCCCGGCAAGGCGCTATCACCTGCTGGCGGACGATTCTGAGCGCCTCCCGGTCCATTGGGCTCCACGATGTTGCCATCGGGATCGGCATAGAAATAGCCGTCCGGGTTGGCCTGCATCACTTCGTCGTCCGGCTCGAGCTGCCACAGCGGCATCTTGAGATCGGTGTCGAACTTCTCGGGCGGGCGCTTGGCCGTGGCGATCTTCATGTAGGCGGCAAAGGCGCGCGCGGGCGCGGTGCCGCCCTGCAGACCCGGCACCGGATGCGCGTCATCGCGTCCCATCCACACGCCGGTGGTAATCCCGCTCGAGAAGCCAAGGAACCAGCCGTCCTTGTTCGAGCTGGTCGTGCCGGTCTTGCCCGCCACGGGCCGCCCGATCTGCGCGGCGCGGCCGGTGCCGATGCTCACCGCCGATTGCAGCAGATCGGTGATCCCTGCGGCGACGAAATTGGGCACCAGCTGCTGGGCCGGATCGGGACGATGGCTGTAGAGCACTTCGCCTTCGGTCGAGGTGATCTTGCGGATGCCATAGGGGGTGACGGCGGTGCCCTTGGCCTGCACTGCCGCGAAGGCGCGCACCATGTCGATCACGCGCACGTCGGACGAGCCGAGCACCATCGAAGGCAACGTATTGATCGGCGTGGTGATGCCGAAGCGCCGCGCCATCTGCGCCACCGCGCCGAAGCCCACTTCATTGCCGAGCTGCGCCGCCACGGTGTTCTTCGAATAGGCAAACGCGCTGCGCACATCGATCTCGCCGGCATAAGTCCCGCCTGAGTTGCGCGGGCTCCAGCCGTCGATGGTGACAGGCTCGTCCTTGACCTTGGCGTCGGGCGTGTATCCGGCCTCGAGCGCGGCGAGATAGACGAAGAGCTTCCACGCCGAGCCGGGCTGGCGCACTGCGTTGACCGCGCGGTTGTAGTTCGAGGTGACGTAGTCGGTGCCGCCAACCATCGCCAGCACCGCACCGTCGCGGTCAAGGCTGACGAGCGCGCCCTGTGCGCCCTTGGGCACATTGGCCTGGATCGAATCGGTCGCGGCGCGCTGGGCGGCGGGATCGAGCGTCGTCCACACCTCGATCGGCTGATCGTTATCCGGCAACAGCAGATCAAGCTGCGGCAGCACCCAGTCGGTGAAATAACGCGCGGAGTTCTGGCCCTGCTCATCGGCCAGCTTGACCGTCTTGAAGTCGGTCGCGGCGGCTTCTGCGGGGGTGATCTTGCCCGCTTCCTGCATCGTCTGCACCACGACCTTGGCGCGGTCGACGGCAGCGGCGGCATCAGCGGTCGGCGAATAGTGCGACGGCGCCTTGACGAGCCCTGCGATGATCGCCGCTTCAGCGAGGTTCAGCTGCTCGCCCGAATGGCCGAAGAACTTGCGTGCAGCAGAATCGACGCCATAGGCGCCGCCGCCGAAATAGACCTTGTTGAGATAGAGCTCGAGCACCTGATCCTTGGTGAACTTCTGCTCGATCGCCATGGCCAGCAGTGCCTCGCGGATCTTGCGATCGAAGGTGCGGCTGTTGTTGAGGAAGATGTTGCGCGCCAGCTGCTGCGTGATCGTGGAGCCGCCCTGTTTCCAGTGGCCGGTCTGGATGCGCACCATGACCGAGCGCACGATGCCGATGGGATCGACGCCCCAGTGCTCACGGAAGCGCCGGTCCTCGACCGAGATCATCGCGTCCTTCAGCGTCTGCGGAATGCGCTCATACGGCACCCAGCGCCCATAGCTCGGCCCGAGCGTCACGATCTCCGACCCGTCGCTGGCGCGGACCACGATGGTCTGCCCGGTCTGGGTCGTCTTCATCCGCTCGTAGCTGGGCAGCGAGCGTTCGGTCACGAACACCGCCACCGCCAGCGCCATCGCGCCGAGCAGGGTCAGCGCCGCGCCCCATACGAGGATGCGCCGCACCCAGCGGCGGAGGAACGACTGCTGCTCCGGCTCCGGCTCGCGCCGGCGCCGCGAGGACGAGCGCTCCGAACCGGAACGGTTGGGGAAATCCCGTCTGGCCATCAGCTTTGCGTCAGCTCCCTCATGCGGCGCGCGCCATTACCCTGCTGGGCGCGCCTCCTCGCGGCGCCTGATGCATAGGCGATTCGGAACACAGGGTTAACCCGCGAGACACAATTGGGTCGGGGACAAGCCGAAGGTGCCGAAACTCAATCCTCAGGGGTGAAATCGAGCGCGGCGCTGTTCATGCAATAGCGCAGGCCCGTCGGCCCTGGGCCATCGGGAAACACGTGGCCGAGATGCCCGTCGCAGCGCGCGCAGCGCACTTCGGTGCGGATCATGCCGTGGCTCACGTCGCGGTGCTCGTCGACCGCTTCGGGATCGACCGGCGCGGTGAAACTGGGCCAGCCCGAGCCGCTGTCGTACTTGGTGCCGCTTTCAAACAGCGGTGCGCCGCAGCCGGCGCAGTGATACTGCCCGGTCAGCTTGTTCTTCTCGTACTTGCCGGTAAAGGCCCGCTCGGTGCCGCCCTGGCGCAGGACCTGGTATTGCTCAGGCGAAAGCCGCGCACGCCATTCGGCTTCGGTCAGGTTCATCTTGTCGGGCATGGATCAGTATCCTCTGGATCGGTTTTGGCCGCCGCTGCGAATATGGGAAACTCCCATGTGCCCTGCAAGCGGACCTCAGTGCAGATGTTCGACGAGCAGCACGGTGCCATCGGCGCCCGTCACCCGCATCCGCGTGCCGGGCTGCGCATCGGGTCCACGCACGAGCCATTCGGTATCGCCGTGCCGCACCCGGCCGCTGCCACCCTCGATCACATGGGTCACGACCACGCTTTGCCCGACGATCTGCCCGCCTCGGTCGTTGAGCATCGGATCGGCGCTCTGCACCGGGTGGCGCAGCACCCAGCGCCGACCAGCTGCCAGCGCCAGCGCGCAGAGCACGACGAACAGCATGATCTCGGCTTCAAGCCCGACCGGTATCGTCGCCGCGACCAGCCCTGTCACTAGCGCGGCAGCGGCGAGCCAGATCAGGAAATAGCCCGGCGCGACGATCTCGGCGATGGCGAGCGCCACGCCCAGCGCCATCCAGCCCCAGTGCAGGCCGAAAAGCTGCGTCACCATCGCCATGCCCTCAGCCCTGCACCGGCGGGGGAGGGGGCACCACGCGCGGTACGCGCGGGCCTGCGGACGGGGGCGGCGGTCCACCGGGCCCACCTGGCTTGCCCACAGCATCGTTGATCAGATCGCCGATCCCGCCCAGCGCACCGACTAACTGCGTCGCCTCGATCGGGAACAAGATCGTCTTGGCATTGGGAGAAGTGGCAAACTCTTTCACTGCCTCAACGTACTTCTGCGCCACGAAGTAGTTGAGCGCCTGCGTGCCCGAGGCGGCAATCGCTTCCGAGACAACCGTGGTCGCCCGCGCCTCGGCCTCTGCCGCGCGTTCGCGCGCTTCGGCATCGCGGAAGGCAGCCTCGCGGCGGCCTTCTGCTTCCAGAATCTGCGCCTGCTTCTCGCCCTCGGCGCGCAGGATTTCCGATGCGCGCGAACCTTCCGCCTCGAGGATCTGCGCACGCTTCTCGCGCTCGGCCTTCATCTGGCGGGCCATCGCGTTGGAAATATCGGCGGGCGGGCGGATATCCTTGATCTCGACGCGGGTGATCTTGACGCCCCACGGCGAGGTCGCGTGATCGACAACCGAAAGCAGCCGCGCATTGATCTCGTCGCGCTTCGACAAGGTCTCGTCGAGGTCCATCGACCCCATCACCGTGCGCAGGTTCGTCGTCGTGAGCTGCATGATCGCGACATAGAGGTTCGAGACCTCGTAGGCCGCCTTGCCCGCATCGAGCACCTGGAAGAACACGATCGCATCGACGCCGACCATCGCGTTGTCGCGCGTGATGATTTCCTGGCCCGGAATATCGAGCACTTGCTCCATCATGTTCACCTTGTGCCCGACCCGGTCGATGAACGGCACGATGAAATGGAGCCCCGGCTGTGCGGCGAGGGCAAAGCGGCCCAGCCGCTCGATCGTATAGACATGGCCTTGCCGCACGACGCGAATACCCGTCGCCAGATAGACCACCGCCAGCCCCACGATCAGGATCAGCACCGCTTCCACGCCCAGCCCTCCCAAAGCTTGCTCGTGCCGCTGAACCTACCGCAATCGCAGCGCTTTAGTAGTGCGATTTCGCGTCCGGCGCGGCGAGGTCGTAGCAATGCGCGATGTTGTAGTTGTCGACACCGCCGGGGCGGCTGGCCGCTTCCTTGCGCATCGCATCGCGCGCTTCCTCAACCGCTGCATCGGCACCATCGCCGCTCTTGCCGCCAGCGATCTGGGCATTGCGGGCACGCGTGGTGAGAACCTGCGCAAGGGTCTGGAGATCGCGCGCGGCGGCGCTGTCAGGGCCCTTGGCACGTTCTTCCTCCCACGCCAGCGTCAGGATTGCAGCGCATTGGGCAAGATCAGGCGTCTGCAGCGGCGGGACGGCGGCATCGAGCCGGGCGAGGCAGGGCCTGACCTCGGCGGCCAGCTCCTTGTCAGGATCAGCCGCGGCGCGGCGCTGCATGGCGGTGACTTCACCCACCAGCAGATCGCGCACGGCGGCCTGTGTCATCCCGCCTTGCTCCACCGCGCGCGCGCCGACATCGGCGAAGAAGCGCTTCCCCCGCACCGCCAGCGGCGGCAGCGCAAGCGCAGCAGCACTACCCCGTGCCTGTTCGGACGCGGCAATCGCGAAGGCTGCTGCGCAGTGCAGGTCCGCCCGCAGCGCGGCATCCGGAACTGCAGGAGCTTCGGGGGCAGCCGCTACCGGCGAAGTGACCAGCGCGAGGATAAGCGCGCAGACCAGTGCGCGGGGGGGGACAAGGAAACGCAGCATCGGCAGGAGCATAGGCGCGGCCCAGCGCCCCGTCAGCCACAAAAAAACGGCTGCGGGCAGTCCAGGGAGAACTGTTCCGCAGCCGTGTCAGGGGCGCGCGTTCAGGGTGTGGGTGGAATGCGCGCGCTGAAGAGACGTGGTATCCGGGTAGGGTCAGGCCTTGGGCGTGTTGCAGCGGGCCATGTCTTCGGCGGCCAGCTCGCCCTTGGGGGTGACGAACTTGTTGATGGTGCCAACCTTGGCGGCGAGCTTGGTGCACACGACCACCGGACGAGCGGTGTCCTGACCAGCCGAGCAGGTGTCACCCGCGCAGTTCCACAGCACATCGCCGAGCATGAGCTTGGCAGGCTTGGCGACCGGCGCGGCGAGCGTCACCGAGTAATAGGAATTGGCATCGGCCGCGCGGACCGGCGCCGCAGTGAACGCGAAGCTCGCGGCAGTGCCGACGAGTGCGAGCACGGCCGGGACCAGCTGGCGGAATGCGCTGCTCTGGATAGCGATCATGATACTTCCCCTTGAGTCTTTGTCTGACAACATGTGCCCGGAAACTGCGGGGTTGGCGGTCCGGCCAGCTGCCGTTTGGCGCTGGCCCGGACCGCCGGGTGGAGAGGATGCGATTTCCGTTGCGAATCGATACCTACTTCATTAGGTTTCGAGTTGCAACTAGAAACTTACATTGCCCTGCAGATTGAGGTATGTCACAAAGCGTCATGGGAAAACTTCGCGAATCCCTTTCCGACCTGGTCGTCTGCGGCCTCCCGAGCGCGCTTGAGGCGATGGGGGAGCGATGGTCCTTCATGATCCTCAGGGCCTCGTTCAACGGCGTCTGCCATTTCGAGGAATTCCTCGAAGTCCTCGGCATCGCGCGGAACATCCTGTCCAACCGGCTTTCGCGGCTGGTTGAGGCAGGCATCCTCAAGCGCGAGCACTGCGCCGATGATCGCCGCCGGATCGAATACCGCCTCACCCCCAAGGGGATGGACCTGCTCCCCGCCATGCTGGCACTGCGCCAGTGGGGTGAGAAGTGGGCGATGAACGTACCGGCCAACCCGGTGCTGTGCGACAGCCGCGATGGCATGCCGATCCTGCCCATCACCATCCGCGCGCACGATGATCGCGTGCTCGGCGGCGCGGACCTGACCTGGCGCGAGTGGTCGGATATCGAGGCGGGCAAGCAGGAAGCTGCTGCGCGTCTGCGCGCCGCCAACTGATCCTGAAAAAGCGGGCCGCCGCCTGGTCGGTCCCGGGGGCAGGAACTCCGACCTGGCAGCGACCCTCAACGTTGGCAGCGGGCGGGACTGGTTGCCGACTGCATCACACGTTTCGTGAGAGCGGGTATCGTTCAGCGCGCAGCGACCTTGACGCTGCTGACCGTGGTGCCGCGCGCCGCCATGGTGCGCTGCGCGGACTGGATCGCATCGCGGTAGCAGCGGCGCGCTTCCATCGCTTCGGAAAGCGGGTGCGGGCCGTAGTTGGCTTCGCAGACAGCCGCTGCCGCATGGCGCAGGCGGGTGTCGAGCTTCGACTGGCCTTCTGCCGTCGCGAGATCGAGATCGGCAAAGTGGACCATCCGATGCTGCACGACGACGTCCGGGTTGGCAGCAGGCACAGCCTGCGAGGACTGGGCGAAAGCGGTCTGGGCGAAAGCGGGCTGGGCGGCAAACACCAGGCCAACCAGGCCAGTTGCGATCAGAGCGTTCTTGAACATGGCAGTTTCCTTGAGCTTGGGTTGCAGATTTCATCGCAGAGCGGTGGCCACGCTGGCTGGTCCGTTTGGGGAGCCGCGCCACCGCCGCATGACTATTCTGCTAGGTGATTCCGGGTATCGGCGCGCGGCAGGGTCGACCGAGCCGTCCATCATGCCGACAAACCGTCAGCGCGCCCGACCAACGACTTATCCCGCTCCACGAGCGACAAGCGGGGCCGCCCGGCGGCGTGACAGGATGCGGTCGCCGCCCTATCCTTGGGGCCACATGGCGATTCTGATCATCTTCCTGCTCGGCGTCGGAAACTTCGCAATGCACCGGGCGATCATGGACAGCGGCCACCCCCTGCTCGACCAGTTGCCGTGGTTCTACCACGCCCTCAGCAGCCGCCTCTCGCTGCTCGTGGAGTTTCTGATGCTCTTCGGCGGGCTGCTGCTGGCCTCCGAGGGAAGCGTATGGGGCGCGCTCGGCTATCTCGCCTACAGCCTGCTCAATGCGATTTCGGCTTGGCTAATTCTGTCCGGACGGGTTTAAACCCCGCCCGATGATCCGCCTGTTCCACATCAGCGACGTCCATTTCGGGCTGGAGGACAAGGCGGCCCTCCATTGGGTGGCGGACTGCATCGCGCGTGAGCGTCCCGATGCCGTCGCGATCACCGGCGATCTCACGATGCGTGCGCGGCAGCGGGAATTTGCCGCCGCCGCCGCGTGGATTCGCGGGCTGGGCGTGCCGGTCACCGTGGAGGTCGGCAATCACGACCTGCCCTACTTCAATCTCGCCGAGCGTTTCTTCGATCCCTATCGCCGGTTCCGCGCGCTGCAGACTGCCGTGAACCACGGCCTTGCCTTGCCCGGTGTCTCCATCGTCCCGCTCAAGACGACCGCGCGCGCGCAGATGCGCCTGAACTGGTCGAAAGGCCGGGTCGGCGAGCACAGCCTCGCCGCCTGCCTTGCCGCGATCGACGCACTCCCGCCAGGCACCCGCACGCTGGTCGCCTGCCATCACCCGCTGGTGGAGACCGGCACGCGCGGCAAGGCCCTGACCCGCGGCGGCACCCGCGCACTGGCGGCGCTGGCAAATCGCGGCGTGCTGGCGGTGCTGTCCGGGCACGTCCACGATGCCTTCGACATCATGCAGCCCACCGAGCACGGCCCGGTGCGCATGATTGGCGCCGGCACGCTCTCGCAGCGCCTGCGTGCGACACCGGCCGGCTTCAACGAGCTGATCATCGGGGAAAGCGGGCTTGACGTTCGGCTGCGTCATGCGACGTTTTCAGCTACCGAGTCCTAAATTTATAATCAAAGTTATAAATCGAAATATCCAATTCGATTGCATTGCAACCGAGACTCTTCATCGCCATTGGCCCGGATTTTTACCTTATCCGCAGATCGGCACTGAAGTTTAACGATTTTTCCTCCCCAAGACATATTCTGTCATTAACATCCGGATCGGCTGCAAGTGCAACCCCTTAACGCCTATCTTGCGTGGAGGGGCCAGCCCAATGGTCGCGCAGTTGCCCTACCGACGCGGTGACATCGGAAGGCAGCATGGAACAAATCCTCCACTGTGGACATATATGGGGTGACTACACGAAAGTGACGTATCTGCACGGAAAGGGCGAACGGATAGCGA